>NZ_OZ032144.1:0-1529368 GCF_964026415.1 Candidatus Tisiphia endosymbiont of Piscicola geometra | reverse complement strand
GTAACATGATAGCTAAACCTATGGTACCATAATCAACCAAAAACCAAGTGCAGAACCAAAGAGCCCCAAGGAAGACAACGTGACAATAACCCTTATAGAAAAAATTATTTAGGCTATTTTGAAAACAATAAAGATAGCATTGACCTAGAAAAATAGTAATAAGTATGTTAGTTGTGGTGAACTGCTTAAATAATATGGTAGTAAGAATATGTAGTAGAACCCCGACTACAAGGATTTTAATTTTTGGTTTTTTATGAAAATTATAGCCAACAAAAAAGCAGAAAATCGGCATACTAATACGACCGATAACCCGCATTATTTCATATTCAGGGAAAAAGTATAACCCTAAATGATCTATCACCATGGTTATTATGGCTATAGTTTTCAAAAAATCTTGATAATTAGATTCAGTTTTCATCATTAATAAATTAACCTCAAATATCGATATAACGAGTTAGTAGATTGAGTATAATTCTTGTATAGTTATCCACGTTTGCAAAGCCCCCCCGCTTTCGTAGGAATGACACCGAAGCAATTTAACCTATGTCTTACATAGAACTAAGGTTAAATTATTTTGGATAAAGTTTAAAATAATAAACCATTAGAAAAAACGTTATCGCGCCAGCTAAAATTGTGGCTGCAAGCATAAAAGTTTTTACTAATAATAATTCGGAATAATAATATTCAGAACAATAGTGCTTAATCACCCAAATTACTAGTACCATTATTACGCAGCTGAATAAAATCTTGCCACAAAAAGAGTATAATTTTGAATCAATGAAAGAATGACCATATTTCTTTGTATATATATATAACAACCAAACATTATACCAAGCGGTAATAGAGCAGCCAAGAGCGATACCAAGATGACCGAATGGTTTCATCAGAACGATATTTAATATAGTATTCACAGTAAGAGAATATAATGTTATTTTTAAAGGAGTTTTCGTATCACTATTAGCATAAAATATAGGCATCAAAATTTTGGCAAGTATAAAAGCTGGTAAACCAAGGGCAAAACCGGAAATAGCTTCAGCAGTTTTAATTGTATCAGCATAAGTAAAAGCTCCACGCTCATATATTACATGAATGATTGATTCTGATAAAGCGATAATACCGAACGCAGCTGGCAAAGATAATAAAAATCCAACTTTAATAGCATTATTTTGAATCCTTGCCGCTTTTTCTAAATCATTCATTTGGTATGTTTTTGATAATTCTGGTAATAATATCGTACCAAAAGTTACCCCTATTATAGATAAAGGAAATTGGTATATTCTATCTGCATAGGATAATATTGAAATTGTCCCTTCGATGAAGCTAGCTATTGATTGCGAGATAAATAAGTTAAGTTGCTGAAATCCAGAGCTAATAGTCGCTGGACCCATACCAAACAAAAACTTTTTTACATCTTTATTACATGGGTCAAAAACTAGTGGGAATGATAAACCAACCCTAATTACACAAAAAAACATAAAGATAATTTGTAATAACCCAGCAATCAACAAAGATAAACTAATCGATATAGGAGTAGATATATGTTCTTGTAATATTACTGTTGTAATTATAACAGTAATACTTAAAATGATCGGAGAAAAAGCAAAAGCTGCAAATCTTTTTACTGAATTTAAAATTCCCCCTAGTAAAGCACTTACCGAGATAAAAATTAAATATGGCATGGTAATGCGACACAAAATAACTGTCAAATTAAACTTGTCTATATCTTCATGAAAACCAGGAGCAATGATGAACATTAATGATGGCATGAAAACCTGCATTAACACTACTACACTTACTAAAGTAATAAGTAAAATAGTAAAGATAATTCCAGTGAAATTGCGTGCTGCTTCTCGAGATTCTATGAGTTTTGTATTAAAAATAGGTACAAAAACGACTGAAAGTGCCCCTTCCCCAAAAATACGCCTAAATAGGTTGGGTAATTTAAAAGCAACATTAACACTATCAGCAATATTACCAGCACCAAATAATGAAGCAATGAATAATTCGCGAGCCAAACCAAATATACGGGAGATTAAAGTAAAGACAGCTACTATAATTCCAGAACGAAATAATGTATATCCTTTGTCTTTCATTTAAGTCGCCTCGATATCATGTAAGCACTATTCTGTACCTTATCGTTTCCGATCATAAAGCAAATGCTAATTATTAGACTTGCTGCATAAATCAAAGATAGTTGAGGGATTTTTAGGAGAAACGAAGCCGAACACCGCAGCGTACACAGACGTACGTGAGGAGCGGAGGCGAGTTTCGACGACAAAATCACCAACTAGATTGACTTATGCAGTAAGTCTATTGATTTTCTATCTTAGTAGATACCCTTAATATACCTTCATTAATCAACTCCTTAGCTTTTTGAGCATTTTCCCAGCCAGTTACCTTCACCCACTTACCTTTTTCTAGATTTTTATAATGTTCAAAAAAATGTACTATACGTTGTTTCAACATCGGACAAAGATCATCTAAATCTTTTATTGAATCAAAAGTAATATCTAGCTTAGAGCTAGGTACAGCGATAATTTTTTCATCCAATCCAGATTCATCTTCCATCATTAAAACACCAATAGGGCGTGACCTAATCACAGAGCTAGGTATGACAGGATAATGTGATACAACCAATACATCTACCGGGTCTCCATCCTCTGATAAGGTGTGCGGAATAAACCCATAATTACATGGGTAAAACATAGCGGTTTGCATAAACCTATCAACAAATATTGCTCCTGATTCCTTATCCATCTCATATTTTATAGGACTATCTTGCATTGGAATCTCGATAATCACATTTATCTCTTCATGACCGACTTTGGTCTTAATTTTTTCAACTAACATCACTTTACCCAATTAATAAATAATTCATTTTGCATTTTTGCAAGCAAATATCTACATAGTGACTAATAAATGGCTTTAAAAGGTTTTCGTCGCTTATCTTACCATTTTCATTAGATGCCACTAATACTCCAGCAGCAAATTTTTCAAATATTTTTTCTTCAATCTGTTGTATAGAGTTGTGTCCATCTAATAGTTCAATAATATGTTTTTCATGTAATTGCAATGGAACAACAGCATTAACTCGATTTGTCACAAACAAATTAGTTGAGTCTAATTTTTGGGCTTGATATCTTGCTAAATCGCTTACTTTTGGTTTGGACGAAATGTCATATATTGACTGAGGTCTTGTTGCAAATATTTGTACGTACCCTTGTAACACTAGTTTTATAATTACAGAATCTAATTCTTCTCTAATATCTTCAAGCTGTAATTTTTCTAATTTTTTCATAGCCAATTTACAAATTTGATCCAAAGTCAAAGGATTACCAATATTATCAGCATAAACATAGAAAACTGCCTTTATTATAGGAGAGGACGTCGAAATATTAGGGGATTCTGAATTATTATAATGAAATCCCAAACTTTCTACTGTATTATTCATATCCACTTCGTTTTCAGACATGACTGGTATAATATTAAAAGTAGTATAAAAATCACTTAACTTACTTGGTTCAATTTTCCTATTTATAGTGACATTATTGTGGCATAACAAAGTAGTCCTAAATTTACGATTAGTGATAAAATCCATATATTGTTCGGTTCTAACAATATCATTTATCGCTTGTAATTGCTCTGCAGCCTTGGCAGGTAAATTACCGACAAACATCGTAGAAAGTCCAGAATCTCCAAGGTAATTTAAATTATGTTTTCTAGCTGCACTTATAAATTCATGGAAATAAAAAGCTGTGTTTTCTTCTCCAAGATATTCATGTAGTAAATATGAATCATTTATAGTTTTAAAAAATTTAGTTTCTTGTTGTAAGAATTTAGAATAAGAATTATCTGAACCTTCTAAAGAATCAGTAACAAAATCTAATAATAATTTAGCTTGTTGTATTTTACTATGGTTGTCAGTAAAGCTGCTACTGTGAAACATCATCATATCTCGGATAGTTTTCTGCATATTCCAGCCTGGCAGAGTATTATAACTAATAAAGGCAATACCGTCGGGGTTTAATAATTTATTGCAAATTTCAAAAATCTTGTCCTTAACTATAGTATGCACCCACGAGATTACTCCATGGCAAATTATATAATCAAACTTACCAACTGACTCATCAAGATTTAGTATAGATAAGTGTTTTAGTTCAATATTTTTAAGACCTAAACTCTTAATTATTTCCATGCCATTAACAATTTGGACCTTTGACAAATCAATTCCTAAAGAATAAGATTTTGGGTAACTTTCAGCAAAATCAATCATATTGCCACCTTCAGTACAACCAATATCAAGTATCCTAGCAGTATCTATAGCAGGAGGTTTCATGTTAAATAATAGGCCAATAGTTCTTAAATGTTCCGGTCTTGTATAAATAAAAGGAAAACTTTCATAAGGGAAATCATCATAATTAATATTATTTATTTGCTTTTCTAGTAAAGTGTTATTAGGATTATTTTTTTGCCCCATATATTTGCTCCATGATAAAAGTAATAATTTCTAGTGGATTTAGTTATTTTAAGCAAGGATTTTCTACATTTCTATAGGATACCTAATTAAAAGTATCTACGATTAAAATTAAATTTCTTTTGATGTTATTTCTTCTTGATCTTTTTACAGTATTTCCTTATATTCATGAGTTGTTTTTATATAAGTGAGCCTTTTAAAAGCGGGTGTAGCTCAGGGGTAGAGCGCTACCTTGCCAAGGTCGAAGTCGAGGGTTCGAATCCCTTCACCCGCTCCAATATAAAAATGGTTCTAAGATAATACATATTCTCTCTACGGAGACGACCTAAATATGTCTGGAATAGAGTTAAATAAAATTGCCGCTTCTATTTTGTTAGCCAGTTTAATTGCAATGATGGTAGGGTTTATAACAAATATTTTGTATAAGCCTGTTTTACATCCTGAATCTCGAGGTTATAGTGTAGAAGTAACAGAAGATTCTCATAGTGACCTTGACTCTAAAGCTACTGTAGAAGCACCAGTGAATATAGAAGAATTGATGAAAACTGCTAATGCTGAAGCAGGAAGGGAGATAGCAAAAAAATGCCTAATGTGCCATTCTCTTGATAAGAATAAAGCTAATAAGGTTGGACCACATCTATGGAATATCGTTGGGGCAGAAAAAGCTAAAGCAGAGAATTATAAATATTCAAGTGCTTTATCCAGCAAAGGGGGAATTTGGGATGAAGAAAGTTTATTCCATTTTTTGCATAAACCTAGTCAATATATACCTGGTACAAAGATGACTTTTGCTGGTTTAAATAAACCTCAAGATATAGCTAATGTTATAATGTTTTTAAAGACATTTGTTCATGACTAAATTCTCCCTTGATACCTCAATTTCGGATTAATTTCATTAATCCGAAATTGGAATGAGAAAGTAAACAATCAGGCTTAAAGCACTTTGACGCCTGATTGTTAAATATTTCATTTGCTAATAATCTTATTTTTATACCAATAAAAATAAGATTATTAGCGATAATAGATTAAAATGTATTTATAGAAGTGCTTCAAGAATGTATTTTTCTGATATTATAGCCAGTTTTGGATTAAAATTAAAAATTTTAATCCAAAATTGAGGTTTTATGTACGCGAATTCGGGATAAGAATTTGTCAATTCTTATTCCAAATTCAGTGAAATCATTTATCTATAAAGGTATCCTATGATCCTATCTGAAATTTCAATAGTAGAATGGTGGCTGATCGCTGGCGTTATTTGTATAATTATAGAATTTGCTAACATTCCAAATGTTGGTTTTTTATTTTTGGGTCTAGGTGGAGTATCTACTGCAATAATATTAAACAATTACCCGGGTCTTTTAAAATACCAGTATATAATTTTTGGCTTTGCTTCTTTTATGTGGCTGATTACCTTATGGTATCCGCTAAAATTTTATGTTTACAAGAAATATGATAAGTACGAATATTCTGATATGGTTGGTAAGGAAGTAGTGGTATACAGCAATGAACTTCTAGTAGGGGAAACAGGACAGGTATTGTGGTCAGGAACTATTATGAATGCTAAACTCAGCAAAGATACTATAAAATCAGTACATAAAGGAGATATACTCCGCATAGTGCAAGTTGATGGTAATGTGCTTATATGTACTGCAAGAAATGGGAGTGTTACGAACTGATTTTTTTTGGTAATTTTGTTGTCAAAATTTGCTTTTGCTCTCCAATTGCTCCTATTTTTATTGCCATTGCATATATTATAAATAAACATTTTATAAAATTCCCTATCTCCTAATATTTCCTCTATCTTTTCCTTACCAAATTCCTCTATAAATTTCGATATTACTGCAATTTGATCGTCTGCCGTACATGCTCCTTTATGAGGAATTATTTTATATATTAATGGCATAGCAATTTTATTATATGATACCGACAATACTAATATATTTCTTATCTCCTGTCCTAATTCCCAAGTGGTTCTATCTAAGTATTATTAATCACTTGAATTCTTGATTTTATTAACTATAGAATATATTTCTTTTTTGCTGTAGCTTCTTCCAAAATTTTCATTAGCTATATCTGTGACACTTTTTGCACTCCATCCTTTAGATAAGTATAAATCTATAAATTTTTTTAAGTCATCTGCAAGAAGAGCTTTATGAGGTTCAGAAGCACTAGAAATTAGCAGTACTATTTCGCCCTTGATAATATTCGAGTTATAGAAATTTAGCACATCTTCTATTAACCCAGACTTTACTTCTTGATAAAATTTAGTAAGTTCTCGTGCTACACATACCTCCCTATTACCAAAAACAGTAAAAGCTGTATGTAGCGATTGTTCTATTCTGCTAGCAGTTTCAAAAAAAATCAAAGTTGCTTTTATATTAGATAATTCTGTAAAAATCTTCTTTTTACCTTCTGTAGTTTTTGGTAAGAATCCAGCAAATAAAAAGCGATCTGATGGTAATCCAGAAATGGTTATAGAGGTAGTTAATGCCGAAACGCCCGGCACTACATCTATGTGATAATTCAGTTTCCTTAAATCTCTTACTAGTTTATAACCAGGATCAGCAATTAACGGTGTTCCAGCATCGGATATTAGGCTAACTATTGCTCCATTATCAATTAATGTGCGGATAAATTCTCTTTCTTGATAATCACTATGATCATTATATACTTGTAACTTAGTCTTTATATTATGTTTTGCTAGTAATTTTCTTGATATTCTAGTATCCTCACACAGTATAATTGTAGAATTTTTTAACGTTTCTAAAGCCCGGAGTGTTATATCATCTAGGTTACCAATAGGTGTTGAGACAATGTATAGCCCTGGTTTAAAGATCATAATTTAATCCTATAAGTAAGCATTATGAGCAGTATAAAAGACTTCCTGCATAAGTCAAAGAAGCTTTTGAGATTTCTAGGAGAAACGAAGCCGAGTACCGCAGCGTACATAGACGTACGTGAGGAACGAAGGCGAGTTTTGACGACAAAATCACCAACTAGATTGACTTATGCACAAAAATTTTTAAAGGCTACCTTATCATTCATATGTCTTGTCTCTTTATTTTCTTGCCAATCTAATAAGGAAGTTGTTGTTTCTAGACCAAAAGAAGTTGTTCAGGAAACTCTAGAAGTGGCTATTTTAATGCCCCTAACAGGAGAACATTCTACATTAGGTAAGCAATACAACCAATTAATTAAAATGGGTCTAGAAGATGGCTTAAAAACTTATGTTCATGTTACTTCTTATGATGGTTCTAATGAAAAGCAGGTACTTGCTGCAATGGATAAAATACTACTACGTAAAACAAAAATTATTCTCGGACCATTATATTCAAATCTTACTTCTATAATTGCCAATAAAGCTAAAGCACATGATATTATTATCATTACCATGTCTAATAATCCTGTATTGGCAGACAAAAAACTTTTTGTATTTGGTCATGCTCCGTCAAAGCAGCTCACAAAAATAATTAATTACTTTGCCGATAATGATTATAAAAATTTCATTGCACTTTTACCTTCAGGTAGTCATGCACAAGCTATAAACCAACTTATCCAAAATATACTAATTCAAAAAAATTCTACCTTAGTGCGGAGTGAATTTTATGCTAATATACCGGAATCAATAGAAAAAGCGGTGTTAACTGTCTCAAATAGTGTTGATAATTTAAATGAAATGGAGGATACGGCAACTAAGCCTGTAATTTATCTGTCAGATGATGGTAAAAATTTAGATTTGCTTTTTGATAGTATTCATAAACATAATTTGGATAAGAAAGCAGTTATAATAGGTGATAACAGAATAGATATCGATCATTCTGAACCGGTAGATATTATCTACACTGGTTCATTGAATATTGTCAATAGTAATATAATAGAAAGGGCTAAGAATATAGGTATTAATCATTTGTCTTTCATGCATGCTGTAGCTTATGATCTAGGAAGGATAACATCAAAATATATAGGTAGCAACTTTAGCGAAGAACGATTTTTAGCAGCTATTAATGGTAAAACTCCGTATACTGGTATATCAGGTAATGTCTACTTCATCGATTCAATAGCTCAAAGAGAGTATGACATAATTAAGAAAGAAGATGGCTTGTATAGTACCATGGCAAAAAGTGATAATAAATTCTGATTTAGATATAATTAACTCAAAAATGTTTAATTCGATAATCAAGTTTTTTTCTGAAGGCTACAATTCATGGCAGTGTATAGCAAGTAGGAATTATGTAGAAGCTGCTTAAGTTAAGGTTAAATTCAATGAGATATTTTATAAAATATTCAAAAAAAACTCAGTCCAATTTTATCTTCAATTTGTTAACATTTTTGATAATCGCTAGCATCCTTATCTTTATTGCTTGGGGTTTAAAGCAGATGGCAGCACCAATAGCTGTATTAGAGCAACAACCAGTAACTCTAGAGTATAGTAATCTTTTGCAGTATTCTCTTAGAACGCTTTTGAGGATGCTAATTGCAGTAATTGTCTCATTAATTTTTACTTTTATTTATACCAGCCTAGCTGTTAAAAGCAAGAAATGTGAACAAATATTAATTCCGTTACTAGATATTCTTCAATCTCTTCCTATTCTTGGATATATTTCTTTTACAGTTACAGTTTTTTTAGCTCTTTTCCCGTCAAGTATTATGGGAGCTGAATGTGCAGCAATATTTGCCATTTTTACATCGCAAGTTTGGAACATGACATTTAGTTTTTATTATTCGCTTAAGAATATCCCACAAGAATTGCATGATGCAGCATATATTTTTAGAATGTCAAAATGGAGACAATTTTGGCAGGTCAGCGTTCCATATGCAGTGCCAGGATTAGTTTGGAATATTGTAGTATCAATATCTAGTGGGTGGTTTTTCGTAGTAGCTTCAGAGGTCATCACAGTTGGCAATACCCATATAACCTTGCCTGGAATAGGATCATATATTGCTTTAGCAATTACGCAGAAAAATCTTTATGCAATTAGCTCAGCAATTATGTCAATGTCACTGGTGATTATATTATATGATCAATTGCTACTTAGACCTCTAGTGGCATGGTCTGATAGATTTCGTTATGAAATGAATGCAGGTAACAATGCACCATATTCTTGGGCATTAAATTTATTTCAAAGAAGTTTGATTATTCAAAAATTATTCTCTCCTATTGCTTATATTGCAAAATTTATACTTTATCTCCCCATACTTAATCGTTATAGCGAAATAAATTCAAGTTCGTCAAATAATTTTTCCAATAATCCTTCGTGGAGCGATTATTTATGGTATACTATGCTGGGCGGCATAGCATGTTTTTCAGCCTATTACATATATCATTTCTTGCATTACGATATTGGTGGGTCTGAGCTATTGAATGTATTTGTTTTAGCATCAATTACTATGTTACGTGTGGTAGTACTTATAATTCTTGCGGCAATTATATGGGTACCGATTGGTATATATGTTGGACTAAATCCTAGAGTAACAGCTATTGTACAACCACTAGCACAATTTTTTGCAGCTTTTCCAGCAAACTTATTATTTCCAATTGTCTTTATAATTATTACTCGTTACGATTTAAACCCTAATATTTGGCTTAGTCCTTTGATGATTATGGGAGCTCAATGGTATATATTATTTAATGTTATAGTAGGAGCATCAACTATTCCCAATGAGCTTAAAGATGCCACAAAAATTTTCAGAGTCAGTGGCTGGAATTGGTGGTTCAAAGTAATGTTACCAGCAATTACCCCATATTTTATAACAGGAGCAATAACTGCATCAGGTGGGGCATGGAATGCTAGTATCGTGGCAGAAATTATTAATTTTGGCGATCGGAAAATAGCAGCAAGCGGTATTGGAAGTTATATAGCTGAAATGACAATAAAGGCTGATTTTAATAAAATAGTTTTAGGTATGGGCATTATGGCTCTATTTGTGGTATTGTTTAATCGTTTATTTTGGCAACCGTTAAATGAGTATTCTATTAAAAGATTTCAGCTATAATTCTATGAATCTAGAATATCCAAAAATTTCAAAAAAGCCTATTGCATTTAACTGTAAAGTTATTATAATGTAATGTTTCGTTTAGCTAACCTAAATTCGGGATAAGAATTAGTTAATTCTTATCCCGAATTGGCTTGTTATAAGGAAAAATGCATTCTTAAAGCGGTTTTGCGAATGCATTTTAAGCCTTTCTAAAGCTAATAATTTTAATCTTTCAAAATCATGTTTTTAGCAAATTAATATTTAACAATCAGGTGAAGAACCGCTTCAAACCTGATTGTTTCTATATGTATCCCTGAATTCGATGTAACTTGTTACATTGAATTCAGGTTAGCTAGGCTAGCAATACAATGAATAATAGAATAAACAATCCATCTACGATAGTAGTTGCAATGTCTGGTGGGGTTGATAGCTCAGTAGTAGCTGCTATGCTCCATGAACAAGGCCATAAAGTCATTGGTATAACTTTACAATTATATGATCACGGTATAGCTACCAAGAAAAGAAATGCCTGTTGTGCTGGGCAGGATATTTACGATGCAAGAATGGTAGCAGATAAGTTGAACATTCCGCATTATATCTTAGACTATGAGTCTAAATTTAAAGAATCAGTAATTGATGACTTTGCTGATAGTTATATTAGAGGCGAAACCCCCCTGCCCTGCGTAAAATGTAATCAGTCAGTTAAATTTAAAGACTTATTAAAAGTAGCAAAAGATTTAGGGGCAGACTGTCTTGCTACTGGTCATTACGTGCGGAAAATCGAAGGTATCGATGGGGCAGAATTACATACTGGTATTGATATAACCAAGGATCAAAGCTATTTTTTGTTTGCAACTACCTTAGAACAACTAAATTATCTATCTTTTCCCTTGGGAGAATTAAGTAAAGAGCAAACAAGAAATATTGCTACTAGATTTAATTTAGGCGTCGCAGATAAGCCTGATAGCCAAGATATTTGTTTTGTGCCAGATGGTGATTATAGGAAGGTAATCAGCAAGATACGAACCAACGCTAATGAGAAAGGTAAAATAATCCATGTAGATGGCTTTGAACTTGGGACACATAATGGTATAATAAACTATACTGTAGGTCAACGTCGTGGGCTTGGAATAGCTTTTCATGAGCCACTTTATGTAGTAAGAATTGACCCTAATACAAAAATTGTATATGTTGGTCCAGATTCGGTATTAGATTCTACCGAATTTACTATTAAGGATGTTAATTGGCTAGGCAGAGAAATGGTCGCACAAGAGGAAATTGATGTACAAGTTAAGATTCGCTCTACTCGTCCTGCTACCTTTGCCAAGATTAGTAAAATGAGTAATACAGAAATTAAAGTAAAATTAATCTCTGCAGAGAAAGCTGTAACTCCTGGTCAAGCTTGTGTCATATATGATAATGATCGAGTCCTTGGAGGAGGATGGATTACTAGAGAGATTGTATAGATCCAATTTCAAAAAAGTCTATTTTTATAAAATAAGTAATCTTAGCACTACAGTTGTAGTTACTCACAATGTTGTCCCTGCGAGGCTTTGCCCACGTGGATCACTAGTATGCCATTCCCGCGTAGGCGGGAATCTATAATATCTAATAGCCTTTGCAGGTTATTTTAGACCCCCTACCTACGCAGAGGTGACATCGTTTTTACTACTGATAGTCTAGTGATACGATACTACAACTGTAGTAATACACCCTTCTAGGGTTTTCTACTATTTAAAATCGGAGGAATTAATGAGCTTTTTAACAAAAAAAAGTTTTGAATCAATAAAAGAACTAGGTAAGACTAGTGGTCTTAGCAAAACCCTAGGAGCATTTGACTTAGTGCTACTAGGGCTTGGTGCTATAATAGGCACAGGTGTATTTGTAATGACTGGTATAGTCGCTGCCACATATTCTGGTCCTGCCGTCATGCTATCATATGCTATTGCCGGGATAACATGTATATTCGTTGCCCTTGCATATACAGAGCTTGCTACAATGTTACCTACTTCGGGTAGTGTATATACCTATGCTTACGTAGCTTTTGGGGAAATATTTGCTTGGTTAATTGGTAGCGTCATTGTACTAGAACTTGGTTTTGCTGCTGGTGCTGTTGCAGCCGGTTGGTCTGGATATGTTCAGGCAATATTGTCAGCAGGCGGAATATATTTACCTAAGGCTTTAACTGCTGTACCCGCCAATGGTGGCATGATAAATTTACCAGCTTTTCTTATTGTAGTATTTATTTCTTTTATTTTATATTTAGGAACAAAAGATAGTAAAAGACTCAATGCTATATTAGTATTTATAAAAATGGCAGCTATCTTTGCTTTTATCATATATGCTACACCACATTTTAATGCTACAAATTGGCAGAATTTTTTACCTTTCGGCTTTAATAATATGCTAGTTGGTGCGTCTATCCTATTTATTGCTATGACAGGTTTTGGTACGATAGCCGCTACAGCTGAAGAATGCAAAAACCCTAACCGAGATTTAATGATCGGAATTATTGGGTCACTGGTAATTTCAACAATAGTATATGTTATAATAGCTGGGTTGGCTACTGGCATAGCATCTTTTGATCAACTTAATAATGATCAACCACTTGCTTATGCACTGAGCCTAAATAACAGTAATATTGGTTCTGCCATTGTTGCTACTGGTGCTGTCGCTGGTATGACCACAGTATTAATGATGAATATTTATGGTACGTCTCGTATCTTTTATGTAATTGCCCGAGATGGGTTACTACCTAAAAGTTTTGCCAAACTACATCCTAAATATGATAGTCCATATATTACTATCTTACTATTTTCTGCCCTTGCTGCTATATTAGGGGGATTCTGTCCAACTGCAATTCTTGTTCAGCTATCATCTATGGGAGCTTTAATAGATTATACGGCAGTTGCTATAATAGTTATGTTATTTAGAATAAAAATGCCGGGTGCAACAAGACCGTTTAAATGTCCTGCTGCATTTATCATGATACCATTTGTTTTAGTAGCTTGTCTATATTTACTAGTTATACAAATAGTTGATGGTGAGTTTAATTTAATGACTGCCGGGAAAGTGCTAATATACTGGTTTGTGGCAATGTTTGTCCTATATATTTTTAGGTCATTTTTCATAAAACGAGAGGTCTAATTTGTATGAGTGATAAATTACAATCTTTACGTGGTATGAAAGACCTACTACCTGAGGATTACCTGATTCACGATTACATAATAAACACAGCCAAACATATAGGTGGGCTTTATGGTTATCAAGCCATAAGTACACCTATAATTGAATATACTAAAGTCTTTGATCGTACACTTGGAGAGACTTCTGATGTAATAAGTAAGGAAATATACAGTTTTCTTGATAAAAGTGGTAATCATATCTCTCTTAGACCGGAGTTTACGGCTGGCATTATCAGGGCTTTTATATCTAATAATCTGCAACAAACATTACCTATTAAATTTTTTTCAAACGGTCCAGTGTTTCGTTACGACCGACCACAAGCTGGAAGACAAAGACAGTTCCATCAAATAAATTTTGAGTATATTGGTGGAGAAGGACCTAGCACCGATGCCGAAACGATTAAGCTTGCATTAGATATCCTTCAAGCTTTAGAAATAGATCAAAATACAACTTTAGAAATAAACTCACTGGGTTGTACTACAACTCGTGCTGTTTACCAACAAAAGTTGGTAGAATATTTCAATGATTATAAGTCAGAATTATCAGAAGATAGCCAAAAGCGGCTTATCAAGAATCCAATGCGTATATTAGATTCGAAAGATGAGCATGATAAAAAAATAGTTGCAAATAGTCCGCTAATGTCATGCTATTATAGTAGTGATGCTGCAAAATATTTTGACGATTTGCTAAAATACTTAGATTTACTCAATGTAAAATATATCATTAATCCAAGATTAGTAAGGGGACTTGACTATTATTGTCATACAGCTTTTGAGTTTACTACTAGCAACCTTGGTAGTCAGTTTGGTAGTCAGTCGACAGTTCTTGCTGGTGGTCGTTATGATGGGCTGAGCAAACTTATGGGAGGTCCTGAAGTAAAAGCCATTGGCTTTGCTGCTGGAATTGAACGCCTTAGCCTAATGAGAGAGTACCACATATCTAAACCAAGACCAGTATTTGTCTTTCCCATTAGCGACAATAATTTAGAATATTGCTTAATTTTAACAAATCAATTGCGTCAAAAAAATATTCCTGTTACCTTAGATACTAACGGCAAAATAGCTAAAAGAATAATACGAGCTAATCTACAAAAAGCTAAATATGCCATTTTTGTTGGCGATGATGAACAAATGAGCAATAGTTTCAAATTAAAAGACCTTGATAAAGAACAAGAATATTTATTGCAATTTGAACAAATTGTAGAATTATTAGTTAATGTAAACAAATTATAATTACACATGAGCAAATTTGTACAAGCAGATGGTAGGGTTATATATACTCAGACCACCCTAACTAAACAACAGAAAGAAGCTATTGGATTACTCTCAATTGGCACGTTCTTAGAATATTTTGACCTGATGCTTTATGTTCATATGGCAGTACTTCTTAACGAGCTTTTTTTTCCGAAATATGATCCTCACACTGCCTCTCTTCTTTCTGCCATTGCTTTTTGTTCTACATTTGTTGCTCGACCAATTGGAGCTTTGTTATTTGGCTGGATAGGCGATAATATAGGTCGTAAATCCACTGTTATCATAACAACTTTTATGATGGCTATTTCTTGTATTACCATGGCTAATTTACCCACTTATGCACAAATTGGTTTCACTGCTGCTTGGTTAGTTACTATATGTCGTATCGTTCAGGGCATATCTTCTATGGGGGAAGTAATAGGATCAGAACTCTATGTTACTGAAATAACAAAACCTCCTATACAATATCCAGCTGTTTCGTTAATTGGAATTTCCAGTAGTTTAGGGGGAATGGTTGCTTTAGCTATTGCCTGTTTGGTTACTAGAAATGGTTTTAATTGGCGTATTGCTTTTTGGGTGGGGGCTGGCATTGCTTTAGTGGGTGTTGTAGCTAGGACAAATCTTAGGGAAACGCCAGAATTTGTCGATGCTAAACGTTATTTAAAAAGAATTTTAGATAATGTTTCAAATAAGGTAAGCATAGATAAAAAACATGTGGAAAGTAATCCAATTTATAACGAAAAAGCTAACCCAAAAACATTATTGCTGTTGTTTCTGATGAATTGTATATGGCCAATCTGCTTTTACTTTCTTTATATTTATTGTGGTAATATCCTCAAAAATTCTTTTGGTTATAGTGCTGAACAAATTATTTATCAAAATTTTACCGTCTCTATAATACAATTATTAGGTATATGCTTACTAGCATATTTAAGCTATATTATCTATCCTATAAAAATTCTTAAAGTAACAACATCAGTATTTTTTATATTCATATTGTTCCTACCATATTTATTAGATAATATTCGAACTCCCTTTGACTTATTTTTAATCCAATCATTTATTGTCCTTTTTGTTTCGTATGCCCCTATCGCAGCGATTACATATAAGCATTTTCCTGTCTTTAAACGCTTTACCTCCGTTAGTCTTATATTTGCTTTATCACGTGCCTTAATGTATGTTATTACTTCCTTTGGGGCTATTTATTTGGTAGAATATTTTGGTCATTGGGGGTTATTAATAATATTACTTCCAACAACTATAGGGTTTATAGTTGGTTTATATCATTTTGAAAAATTGGAGAAAGAAGCTGAGAATTATCCACACAAATCTGATATAGATTATGTTGGACGAACTGTGGTATAGATAAATTTTCATAACATAATGCAACTAAATTTTGTAGTATTGCTGGTATTTTTAAATGCATAGCAATAATTATGAATTCTTCCATAGTTTCCTTGATGATTTTCTTCATTTTCTCCGGCGATTTAACTCCTATAGTCTGTAAATTATGCTTTCTATCAAATAATTTAATCAATGCCACATCATATTTTTTTTGTCTATATAAGATTTCCATAATTTCCGCTGAGCTAATCTTGCCGTGGGGTTTGTTCCTACTTAAAGCTTCTACTTGACTAGCAACCTGCTCTCCAAAAATATAGGCAATCATTTTTTCGGTAAGTGTAGTGTCTTCGATGGTGTCGTGTAATATGCTGGTAACAATAATGTCAGTGCGGAAAAGATAATCAGAGATCATATAAGCTACCTCTATTGGGTGAGAGTAATAAGGCTCGCCTGACTGCCTCATTTGGCTGCCATGATATTTCTTGGCGTAATAAATAGCCTTTATAACCTCATCAATATCTATTGGCCTATTTACTTCCTCATTCATCTTACGTAATTTGTCCAGTAACCTAGTAGCATATTGACAAGGTGCATACTTTGAGTTGTCCCAATAATTAATATCTTCTTCCATAAGAACCATAATATTTTAAATCACTATACAAGTTAAACTAAAAATTAGAATATTACTAGGAATTTATTATATTTTTTTTGAAAAAGATAAATATTTATACCAATTCCCAAAATCAACAATAAAAAATTTTTTATATTGACCTGCCTATAGATAATTATATAATCCACGCTTTCAATAAGTATAAAGTTATAATGATTAAATTACAAAAAATATTATTTACAACTTATATATGTTTCGTAGTTTTTGTGAATGCTCAGGCAGATGAGATTACAGCTGATCAAAGATTTTTTTATATTGGTACTGAAGCTGGTATAGTAGAACCAGTAGTGAAAAAGTTCCGTCATAGTTCAGGTAGTGGTTTTACTTTAAAAAGGTCTAAGATGTATAGCGGTAAGATTGGTTACAGCTTCTATCCGCAAATGGCAATTGAGCTTTCGGTAACACACCAACCAAAATACCGACTACATTATGTTTTACCACAAAAAGAACTAGCTCCCTCTCTAATTATACCACAAACTCCAGGGATCACTAAGGTAATTTCCAATATATATATGATTAATTTAGTATATGATCTCGATAAAGTGCAGGAAATAACTCCTTTTGTTATATTAGGTGCTGGGATGGCACGGGTAAAAGTTAACTCGGCTTCTTCTCGTTGGGATTTAATGAATGTAGAGTATTTTAGAATTAAAACAACTCGTAGTAATTGTTTTGCTTGGCAAGTGGGTCTTGGATTTTCTAAGGAGTTATCTAGCAATTTTAGCATTGATGCAGCAGTAAAATTACAAGCTGCTCATTCAATAAAGATTAACTATGCTACTTTGGATATGAAAACCCAGCAATTTATACCAGCCACTCCTATTAAAAAGACCATAGGGGTTGGAGAATTTGGTATAGGGTTTACTTATAGGTTACCAATTTAATGCAAGAAGACTATTAGTGTATTGAATTTTTTAGTGTATACTAGTAAAAATTTAAAGAATTGACAACAAAATACGGTGTTATCCTTGTTTTGTTTTACGTTATGGAGAATATATGACCACTAATTTAGAACTCACCTCAGCACCTCATAATACATACGATGAAGTGCCTTACGAAAGTTATCCGTACGCCTTAACCAATCCATATCACATACAGACACTTGCTGTTTTATTTGGGATGAAACCAACAGCAATTGAAACTGCACGAATTCTAGAGCTAGGATGTGCTGCAGGCGGGAATTTAATACCTCATGCTGTTAATTATCCTAAAGCACATTTTGTTGGAGTTGATCTATCTAAAGTGCAAATAGATGAGGCTAATAAACATAAAGAAGGATTAGCTCTTAAAAATATAGAATTCCGACATTGTTCTATTACAGATATTGATGAATCATTTGGTAAATTTGATTACATAATTACTCATGGAGTAATCTCTTGGGTACCAAAATTTGTTCAGGATAAGATTTTTGAAGTAAGTAGTAAAAATTTATCAGAGAATGGAATCGCGTATATTAGTTATAATACACTACCTGGTTGGAATATGGTTCGTACCATAAGAGATATGATGCTTTATCACTCAAATACATTTAATAATATTCAAGATAAAATTGCTCAATCTAGATTGTTACTTGAATTTGTTAAGGATAGCTTGGAAACTTCCGACTCTCCTTATGCTCAAGTGTTAAAATCTGAAGCCAGTTTGCTTGCCAAACAAAATGACCATTATTTGCGTCATGACCATCTAGAAGAAGATAATGTACAATATTATTTTCATGAATTTATGGATGAGGCTAAAAAAAACAATCTACAATATCTGTCTGATTGTAGTATAGCTAGCATGTATTTAGGAAATATGCCGGCAAAAGTGGTGGAAAAATTACAAGCGATAAATGATATTGTTAGAACCGAACAATATATGGATTTCATTACCAATCGTCGATTTAGATCAACCTTACTTTGCCATAATAGTGTTAAATTAAATAGATCTATCAATAATGAGGATATTAATAAATTTAATATGACATTTAATATAGTACCAGAAAAGCCTCTTGTTGATATAGATCTTAATTCACTTGAAACAGAGAAGTTTTTTTATAATGGTAATAAGGATAGTAGTTTATCAACATCTTCTCCTTATATGAAAGCAATACTCTATACTTTCTCTGAGAATATCAATAACCCAATGAGTTTTGATAAAATTGCCGTGAGTAGCAATAAAAAATTACATGGAACAAAATTGAATGAAATAAAGGCTGAGTTCTTAGCTAATGCCATGAAATTAGTATTGCAAGGATATATTAATATAACGTTACAGGCAACTCGAAAAGAAGTAGATCTTAATAAACCTAAAGCATCAAAGCTGATCGCATATCAGGTAGCTCATACACCCAATATGTGGGTAACAAACCAAAGACATGAGGTGGTAGCTATTAACCTTTTTGAAAAATTTGCTCTGCAATATATGGACGGTAAGCATGATAATAAGCAAATAATTGAATCTGTCATGCAGCATGTTAATTCTGGTGAGATGACATTAAGCCGTGACGGTAAAAAAATAGATAATATTGATGAAGTCAGTAAAGAATTAGAAACATTCTTGCAACCTACACTAACTAGATTCGTGACTAATGCTCTGCTGATTTAAAGATAAGATATATACTCGGTGAACTTCAAGAATTGGCGTTGTCGTGTCTAAAGATCTCCGCTGCTCATGTACTAATGTACGCTCCGCTGCTCGACTTTGCTACTGCCTAGCTCTTCTTGAAGTTGACCTTCGTCTACCAACTCTTCATTTACGAGCAGTATACTCTAGAATAGAAAATCAAGAATTGCGTTGTATCATTCGGGATAAGAATTAGTTAATTCTTATCCCGAATTGGCTTTAATATAAGGAAAAATGCATTCTTAAAGCGGCTAACGCGAATGCATTTTAAACCTTTCTAAAGCTAAAAACATGATTTTAAAAGATTGAAATCATATTTTTAGCAAAATATTAATTTAACAATCAGATGCAGAGTCGTCTCAAATCTGATTGTTTCGATATGACAAGCTTCATGGATTGCCACGCTCACGTACGTTCGCTCGCTAATAGACATATGCGTCTATAAAACGTCTATTAGCGAGGAGACCCTAGGCAATCTATAATTTCACCGAATTTGGGATAAGAATTTGTCAATTCTTATCCCAAATTCGTGTAAATCATAGCAACATCCTCAAATGATTTGGAAAATTGGATTTGAAAATGAGAAGTAGGCATGCTAGGCGTATACTCGGTGAACTTCAAGAATTGGCGTCGTCGTTATCAAAGATATGTGCTGCTCCGTTACTCATGTACGCTCCGCTGCTCGACTTTGCTACTGCCTAGCTCTTCTTGAAGTTGACCTTCGTGTCTACCCAGCCCTTGAAATCATAGCAGTATACATAAGGTACATGAATACGCGAATCCTTGATATTTTCAAAAAACAATTCTTCCAAGCAGAAGAGTACACTCCTTATTAAAGAGAATCTATCCTAAAGTTTTCTGATAATCGACCTCTTCCTGGTCCAATTTAGCTGCAAGTTTACGCATCCTATTCATGTAAAAGCCTGTTCCTGCTGGCACTAATCTACCAACTATGACATTTTCTTTCAACCCACGCAATTTATCAATTTTTCCAGTTATAGCAGACTCCGTTAGAACTCTTGTTGTTTCTTGGAAAGAAGCAGCAGAAATAAATGATCTAGTTTGCAGCGATGCCTTAGTAATACCTTGTAGGATTGGTTGGGCTTCAGCCGGTCTTAAACCATTATCTATAGCTTTTTTATTAATTTCGGCAAATTCACGATAATCTATCTTCTCATCAACCATTAATGTCGTATCCCCAGAATGGGTTACTTCTAATTTTTGTAACATTTGACGAATTATTACCTCAATGTGCTTATCGTCAATTTTTACGCCCTGTAAACGGTAAACCGCTTGGATTTCTCCCACCATGTAGCTTGTAAGAGCTTCCACTCCCATTACCTTTAAAATATCCTGTAGAACTGGATTGCCATCAATTAACATATCGCCTTTTTTTACAAAATCACCTTCATTAACAACAACATGTTTGCCCTTTGGTACCATATACTCAATTGGTGTAGTGTTATCACTTGGCTGAATAACAATACGCCTTTTTGACTTATAGTCTTTGCCAAATTCAACTCTACCATCTACTTCTGCAATAACAGCATGATCTTTTGGACGTCTAGCCTCAACAAGTTCAGCTACTCGTGGAAGACCACCAGTAATATCTTTTGTTTTGGTTGACTCCCTTGGAATACGTGATAAAATATCACCTACTGACACCTTAGCACCATCTTCAACATTTAAAATAGCATTCAGTGGCATGTAATATCTAGCCTCCAAACCATTGGATAGCATAATAGTTTCTCCATTCTCATCAACTAATTGAATACGAGGACGTAACTCTGCTCCGCGTGAATATTGTTTTGATTCAATTATAACTTTGCTAGAAATACCAGTTGCTTCATCAGTGATATCACGAATTGACACTCCTTCTACCATATCCTTGAATACAACCTTTCCAAATTTCTCGGTAATAATCGGAATAGTGTACGGATCCCTCTCTACTAATTTTTGTCCTTTTTTTACCTTATCTGAATCATCAGCTATTAATCTTGAACCATACGCTACTTTATGCCTTGCTTTCTCATTATTATTAGCATCCAATAATAATAACTCACATGAACGACCCATTACGATCTTACGTCCCTCAGAATCAACAACCACATTACGGCCTAAAATCTTCACTTTTGCATCATGAGAGGCTTCTATGGAAGATATTTCAACACCTTTCGTTGCAGCTCCTCCAATATGGAAAGTTCTCATGGTCAGCTGAGTACCTGGCTCACCAATTGACTGGGCAGCAATCACTCCTATTGCTTCTCCAACTGATACTAAAGAACCAGTGGCTAGATCTCTACCATAACATCTTACACATATTCCATCAATAACCTCACATGTTAGAACAGATCTTACAATTACCACATCCAAACCAGAAGATTCGATTTCTTCTAATTTTGCTTCATTAATTAATTCACCGGCTGATAGTAATAATGCATTAGTAACTGGGTGATATACGTTAATCGCAACTGTTCTGCCTAAAATTTGCTCTGCGAGCGATACAATAACTTCACCACCATCGATAATACTTCTGACTTCTATGCCTTTTGTAGTTTGACAATCTTCATCAGTAATTATACAATCTTGAGCAACATCAACTAATCTACGGGTTAAATACCCAGAATTAGCTGTTTTCAACGCTGTATCTGCAAGACCTTTACGTGCACCATGTGTAGAATTAAAATATTCAAGGACAGTAAGACCTTCTCGGAAATTAGAAATAATCGGGGTTTCAATAATCTCACCTGATGGTTTAGCCATTAAACCACGCATACCAGCTAATTGCTTAATCTGTGCTGCTGATCCCCTTGCTCCCGAAGTAGCCATCATATATATCGAATTTACTTTCTGATGATTAGGCTTATTATTAACAGGTGTCATAGCAATTTCTTTCATCATGTCATTTGCTACTTTATCCGTACATTTAGACCAAGCATCAATCACTTTATTGTATTTTTCACCGTAAGTAATTAGACCATCAGAATATTGTTGTTCAAATTCTTTTACCTCAGTCAATGTTGAATTAATATGGCTATCTTTTGATTTTGGTACAACCATGTCGTCCATACCAAAAGAAATGCCTGAGGAACAAGCATATTTAAATCCAAGTTTCATTAGTTGATCAGCAAAGATCACTGTAGCCTTTTGTCCACAGTGGCGATATACCAAATCAATAACCGCAGATATATCCTTTTTAGTCATGGATTTATTTACAAACTTAAATCCAACATTATGATTACGTGGTAATAATTCTCCTATAATTAACCTACCAAAGCTAGTATCCACTATAGTTGATACAACCTCCCCTTCAATATTAAGCACATCGCGACGAAATTTTATCTTTGAGTGAATAGTTATTACCTTATTATACAAAGCATGTTCAATCTCCGACATGCTAGCAAAACTCATCCCTTCACCAGGTTCATTGTCAAAAACCATTGTTAAATAATAAAGACCTAGTACTATGTCCTTATCAGGGACGATAATCGGACGACCATTTGCCGGACTCAATATGTTGTTTGTTGACATCATAAGTACTCTTGCCTCAAGCTGAGCTTCAATTGAAAGAGGGATATGCACTGCCATCTGATCACCATCAAAATCAGCATTGAACGCAGCACAGACTAAAGGATGTAGCTGGATAGCTTTCCCTTCTATCAGTAAAGGTTCAAAAGCTTGGATACCTAAACGATGCAAAGTTGGTGCTCTATTCAACAACACTGGATGTTCACGTATAACTTCTTCTAAAATATCCCATACTTCTGATTTCTCAGCTTCAACCATTTTCTTAGCGGCTTTTATAGTGGTAGCAATTCCATATAATTCAAGCTTTGAATAAATAAATGGCTTGAATAATTCCAACGCCATCGTCTTTGGTAAACCACATTGGTGTAACTTAAGCTCTGGTCCCACAACGATAACAGAACGACCAGAATAATCCACTCGTTTACCAAGCAAATTCTGACGAAAACGACCTTGTTTACCTTTTAGCATATCACTAAGTGACTTAAATGGACGTTTATTAGTATTTTTCACTACTTTACCACGACGACCATTATCAAATAATGCATCGACCGATTCTTGTAACATCCTTTTTTCATTTCTGATGATAATATCCGGTGCTTTTAGTTCAAGTAGTCTCTTTAATCTATTATTTCTATTAATAACCCTTCTATAAAGTTCGTTAAGATCAGAAGTTGCAAACCTTCCTCCATCAAGCATAACTAATGGTCTAATTTCAGGTGGGATAACTGGCAGAACAGTCATAATCATCCATTCTGGCTTATTCTCAGATTCAAGAAAATCTTCAACTAACTTAAGTCTTTTAACAATCTTCTTCTTTTTAACTTCTGAAGATGTATTTAATAAATCTTCTTGCAAACTCTTCTTTAATTCAGGTAAGTCAAGTTCTGTAAGCATCTGCTGAATAACTTCAGCCCCAATAGAAGCAGTAAAACTATCTTCTCCGTACTCATCTTGTGCCTTTTGCAAACTGTCTTCTGATAAAAGGTCACCCTTTTGCAGAGCAGATAACCCAGGATCAACAACAACATAACTTTCAAAATATAGAACTTTTTCTAGATCCTTCATAGTCATATCTAGCAATGTACTAATCCTTGATGGTAAAGATTTCAAGAACCATATATGGGCAACTGGTGCTGCTAGCTCAATATGCCCCATTCTTTCTCTTCGGACTCTAGATGTAGTAACTTCAACACCACACTTCTCACAAGTGATACCACGATATTTCATACGTTTATATTTACCACAAAGACACTCATAGTCCTTCACGGGGCCAAAAATTCTAGCACAAAATAATCCTTCTTTCTCTGGCTTGAAAGTACGGTAATTTATTGTCTCAGGTTTCATTACCTCACCAAAAGACCATGAACGCACTTGATCAGGACTAGCAATATTAATTCTTATTTGATCAAATTGCTGAGTACTGCTTAATTGTCCATAAAAATTTGTCATCCCTGTTGTCATAAAGATTCTTCCTTAAAAAATTTTTCAGATATAGTTTAGTAAAAAGCCTCTTGGACCTTCTGTAGCAATTGCAAAAAATATCTTTAATCTGTGCTAGTATCCTCAAGCTTTACATTTAAGCACAAGGACCTGAATTCTTTGATCATCACGTTAAACGACTCAGGAATACCCGATTCAAAATTGTTATCACCTCGGACAATAGATTCATAAATTTTAATTCTACCAACCACATCGTCCGATTTTACAGTTAACATTTCTTGTAACGTATAAGCAGCACCATAAGCCTGCAGTGCCCAACACTCCATCTCACCGAATCTTTGACCTCCAAAATGCGACTTACCACCTAATGGTTGCTGAGTTACCAAACTATAAGGACCGATAGAACGAGCATGGATTTTATCATCGGCCAAATGATGTAATTTTAGGAAATATTTATAGCCAACTGTAACGGCACGATCAAAATACTCTCCTGTTCTACCATCAATCAACCTAATTTGACCTGATGGGTCTTGATCTGCAAGGACTAGCATTTCTTTTACATTCTCAACCTTTGCACCGTCAAAAACTGGGGTTGAAAAATATACCCCCTTATCGATATTATCACAAAACTCAATAATCTCTTGATTGGACATTTTCTTTATATTTTTTGTCGTTGAGTTATGTCCATATACCTCGGAAATAAAAGATTTAAGCTCTTCTACATCAATTTTTTTGTTATGAACTTGATCCAACATAGAAGATATTTTTTTACCAAGATTTACTGCCGCCCAACCAAGATGAGTCTCTAAAATCTGCCCAATATTCATACGTGAAGGTAAGCCAAGTGGGTTAAGAACGATATCAACTACTGTACCATCTTCTAAAAATGGCATATCTTCTTCTGGCATAATACGAGAGATAACCCCCTTATTCCCGTGTCTTCCTGCCATTTTATCTCCAGGTTGTAACTTATGTTTAGTAGCAATGAATACTTTTACAACTTTAAGAGCACCTTGTGGTAAGTCATCACCACTTTGTAATTTCTCTACTTTGCTAGTAAAACACTTATTAAGCTTGTCTTGCTTTTCATCATAATGACGTTTAATTTGTTCAATTTCATTCATTACATTAGCATCTTCAACAATCAGTTGCCAAAATTGTCCTTTTGATAATGACTTAAGGGTTTGATCACTAATCAATTGACCGGATTTTACGGATTTAGGACCGCTAACAATTATTTGTCCTGTTAAAATCTTCTCTAAACGCATAAAAACAAAATGCTCTATGATTCGAAGTTCATCATCCCTATCTTTTGATAATTTTTCAATTTGTTGCTTTTCAATAGCTATAGCACGCTCATCCTTTTCTATTCCCCTACGAGAAAACACTCGTACTTCTACCACTGTACCAGTGATCCCAGTAGGAACACGTAAAGATGAATCCCGAACATCTGAAGCTTTTTCTCCAAAAATAGCTCTGAGTAATTTCTCTTCTGGAGTCATAGGTGACTCACTTTTAGGGGTAACCTTACCCACCAAGATATCGCCTGGTTTTATTTCTGCACCAACATATACTATACCGACTTCGTCAAGATGGCGTAAACTTTCATCACTAACATTTGGAATATCGCGAGTAATTTCTTCGGGACCAAGTCTTGTATCTCTAGCAATTATTTCAAATTCTTCAATATGAATTGAGGTATAAATATCATCTTTTACAATACGTTCTGATATTAAAATCGAATCTTCAAAATTATAACCATTCCATGGTAAAAAAGCTACTAGCACATTTCTACCAAGAGCTATTTCACCATTATCTGTACTTGGTCCATCAGCAATTACTTCACCTTTTTTTACATAATCACCAACGTTAATCAACGGCTTTTGATTAATACAAGTATTATGGTTAGATCTTTGAAATTTTAATAAATTATAAATGTCCACACTAGGTGATCCATCTGTTTTCTGCTCCTTAGTCCTTACCACTATTCTAGTTGAATCAACTTGCTCTACTATTCCATCATGCAAGGCTACAACTGAAACCCCAGAATCTTGTGCAACAATTCCTTCAATACCAGTACCAACTAAAGGGGCATCACTTCTAATAAGCGGGACAGCCTGACGTTGCATGTTTGACCCCATCAAGGCTCTATTAGCATCGTCATTTTCTAAAAATGGAATAAGTGATGCAGCAACGGAAACAACCTGCATCGGGGTAACGTCAATGTAATCGACTTCTAGAGGGGTAACCATAACAAAATTACCACCTTCAGTTCGACAGTTAATTAATTCTTCTTGTAACAAACCTTTTTGATCGACAACTGCATTAGCTTGAGCAATTTTATATTTTCCTTCTTCAATGGCTGACAAATAAACAACTTCGTCAGTTACATGACCATCCACGACTTTTCGATAAGGTGTTTCAATGAAGCCATGCTTATTAACTCTAGCATAAGTAGCCATGGAATTAATCAAACCTATATTCTGTCCTTCTGGTGTTTCAATTGGACAAATCCTCCCATAATGAGTAGGGTGGACGTCCCTCACTTCAAACCCTGCTCTCTCCCTGCTAAGTCCACCAGGTCCTAAAGCTGATAATCTTCTTTTATGAGTTATTTCTGATAATGGATTAGTTTGATCCATAAATTGAGAAAGTTGTGAAGTACTAAAAAATTCTTTTACTACAGAAACCAAAACTTTTGAATTTACTAAATCATGAGGCATAACGGCATCAAGATCAACCACCGACATTCTTTCAAGTACTGATTTCTCTATACGAACAAGACCAATTCTGAACTGATTCTCAATTAGTTCACCAACTGACCTAACTCTTCTGTTACCAAGGTGATCAATATCATCTATCGAACCTTTCCCATCTTTTAGCTCTACTAAAACTTTAAGAATATTTTTAATATCTTCAATAGTTAAAATAGCTGTAGATTCTGGTATATTAAGTTCCAATCTTGCATTCATTTTAATACGACCAACTTCTGAAAGATCATATCTTTCATGGTCAAAGAACAAGTTGTTAAATAATGTTTTAGCAGCTTCAATATTAGCTGGTTCTCCTGGTCTTAATACCCTAAATATGTCTATCAATGCTGATTCATAATTTTGATTTTTATCAGCAAATAAGGTGTTCCTTATGTAAGGACTTGATTGTGGATTTATAGCAAGTACATCGACAGACGGAATTTCAAGAGTCATAATAGAGTCCAGCATATCCATTGTGATCATTTCACCAATTTCGGCTAGTACCTCACCATTATCCGGATTAACAAGATCTTGTGCTAAATATTTGCCTACTAAATATTCACGTTCTACCAAAATATTTTGCACTCCATCTTTAGCAAATTTTTTAGCCAAACGAGGTGTAATCTTCTGACCAGATGCAAGTATGACATTGCCGGTATCCGCATCCACTAAGTCATTAACTAGCCTATGAGCAGTTATAGACTCAGGTATAAACTTTGTTGCCCAGCTTGCATTTTTGGTAAAACATGTTACCGTATCATAATAGAATTTTATAATTTCATTGGTAGACATTCCAATGGCTCTAAGAAGAGTAGTAGCATAAAGCTTTCTTTTCCTATCTACTCTAAAGTAAACAATATCTTTAGCATCAAATTCAAAATCTAGCCATGATCCTCTATAAGGTATAACTCTAGCAGAATATAGAAACTTCCCTGAAGAATGAATTTTCCCATCATCATGATAGAAAAATACGCCAGGTGACCTATGCATCTGTGATACCACCACTCTTTCTGTACCATTAATAATAAAAGTACCATTCTTTGTCATTAGGGGAATATCCCCCATATAAACTTCTTGTTCTTTAATACCTTTGATTTCTCTTGCTCCAGTATCTTCATCAATATCCCAAATACTTAATCGCAATGTGACTTTAAGAGGAGCAGCATAACTAAGACCTCTTTGAGTACACTCTTCGACATCATATTTAGGATTATCAAATTCATATTTAGCAAATTCTAAATATGCAATATTAGAGGGGTCGTGAATCGGAAAAATTGAACTTAATACTGATTGTAATCCTCTGTTTTCTCGCTCAGAATCTTTAACTCCTAATTGTAAAAAACCTTTTTCATAAGAATTTTTCTGAACCTCTATCAAATTTGGTATAGACGCTACCAAATTTATGTGACCAAAATTTTTTCTTACGCGTTTGCCAATTGATAAGGATTGCGTTGTCATATAATCTCCCGATTAATGCTTTTAATAATTTTTTATTTTGAAACCAAGTAAAAATCTACTTCAAACTTGGAATCTCACATATTACAATAGTCTCAATGTCCCCCTACGAAAGTAGCAAGGTCTAGAAAAAGCCTAGAAGGCTACTTTTTTAGATTCCACTACCTACGCTGAGATAATAGACTTGCTGCATAAATCAAAGATAGTTGAGGGATTTTTAGGAGAAACGAAGCCGGCTACCTTCGCGTACACAGACGTACGTGAGGAGCGGAGGCGAGTTTCGACGACAAAATCACCAACTAGATTGACTTATGCAGTAAGTCTAATATAGAGTTTGCTTATCCGTGTATCATACCTCGGATAACATCAACCCTAATAAAGATAACATTAAATTTGCTACTAACTTGTTACATCAAATTCAGATTATTTAATTCAAAATTAAACTTTAATTACCAATTTCTTTACCTTAACATAAACTAAATTGTTATACTCGAATGATCTGAAGAATGGGGACAACAAACAAAGGGTAAGCAAACGCAACTTAGTAAACCGTTGTTCGTACGCGAAATCCCCGCAAGTATTTGCGAAAACAATTCTTCAAAGCAGAAGAGTATACCTTAAATTTCTTTTTTAGTATTCTATATAAACTCCAAATAAAGATAAAAATCTAAAAAAGCTCGATTTAAAAATATTACTTGAATGATTTAAAGAATTAGAGCATAAAACAAGAGGGGAGCGTAGCATATGTACATTAGGAATAAAAACATGCGAATACTCTGTAATTTTGCGAAACCAATTCGTTAAATTATTCAAATATAATAGGAGTGTACTTAAATGATTTGAAGAATGGGGACAATAAACAAGGGCTAAGCGAACTAGGCGTACATCTAGTACGTAAATACACAAATACCCGAAATTTTGCCACACCAATTCTTTAAAGTAGAAAAATATACTAAAATGTACAAATCTGTTTCTTATCTTCATCTGATTCAGAATTTTGGATAAATAAATACAAAGACCTATTAAAGCAAAAGAACTTTGTCTTAAAAGTTTTATAAGTTTTTGTACAAAATGTAATAGTTTATACGGGTATGATAACATATTTAGCAACATAACTCGTAAACCAAATAGAATATCACACAACAAGTTCATTTCCATTATTAACAATACAAACCTAGATTTAGTCCCAAAATGTTTCTACCAATCTATGTATATTCTAAATCTTGCGGTATATACTTAGGTAGAACTTCAAGAATTGGCGTTCCTGCGACCAAAGATCGAAGCTGCCTAGTTTTACTCATGTACGCTACGCTGCTCGACTTTGCTACTGCCTAGCTCTTCTTGAAGTTATACTATCGTCTACCAACTCTTCATTTACGAGCAGTATACTCGAATGTGACTCTAAATTGAATTTGAAAATGAGGGGCGAGTCAATGGAGCGTACATAAGGTACGTGAGTACACGAGTCCCTGATATTTTCAAAAAATAATTCGGAGTCACATTCGAGTATACATATATTTATTATTGTTTTGCTTTATAAAGAAAGGCTATCACAAAACTACTACATGGGTATAACTTAAGCAGCCTAAGTATACTCTTCTGCTTTAAAAAATTGTTTTTTAAAATATCAGGGACTCGTGTACTCACGTACCTTATGTACGCTCCATTGACTCGCCCCTCATTTTCAAATCCAATTCTCCAAATCATTCGAGTATATCATCGCTGTGACGGTTAATGTCATTCCTGCCTACACGGGAATGACATCTTTTTTGTTAAAATACTGCTTAACAATAACAACCCTGTGCTTAAGTTAATACCCATAAATGGGGATTCTCATACTTACAAATGTACGCTTAATCTTTTACCCCTTTGTCCCTCTTTAATCACTATACTCTATAATTAACTTAGAAAGTTATCCTAACAACCTTCACAGAGCCTAATTAATATGAACTTACACAAACAAGTTTTTAATACACCCCTAAAATAAACTCTAGGTTTTCCCGCCCGATGGTATACTCAATTACTTTAATTCAATTTTTGCTCCAGCTGCTTCTAATTTTGCTTTAAAACTTTCAGCATCTTCTTTATTTACACCGGATTTAATAGTTTTTGGGGCAGCATCTACTAACTCTTTAGCCTCTTTTAAGCCAAGACCAGTAAGTTCTCTAGTTACCTTAATTACTTCTATTTTTTTATCACCACTACTGACTAAAACAACTTCAAACGCTGTCTTTTCAGCTACTGCTTCTGATGCTACAGGACCCGCCACCTGTGCTACAGGAGATGCAGCTGTTACACCCCATTTTTCTTCTAGCATTTTTGCAAGCTCTGCTGCTTGAATTACTGTAAGTGTTGACAATTGATCTACGATTTTTACTAGGTCTGTCATAATTTTCTTCCTTTTAAAACTTTTTTATTAAATTATTCTTTATTTGCATAAGCTTGAAAAACTCTAGCAAGCTTGGCTGCAGGAGCTTGCACCACACCAGCAATTTTAGTTGCAGGAGCTTGTACCATACCAATAATTTTGCCTCTAAGCTCATTTAATGAAGGCAATTTTGCAAGTTGCTGTACAGAATTCGCATCTAATACTTGATTATTTACTAAACCACCAACTATTTTCAAACATTCATTAGTTTTAGCAAATTCTACGACAACTTTTGCAGCTTCAACAGGGTCTTCAGAATATGCAAAGGCTGTCGGACCAACAAGCAAATGTACAATATCACCAATACCAGCCTTATTTGCTGCTATTTTTGACAAAGTATTTTTAACTACTTTGAACCCCGCATTTTTTGCTTTAAGAGACCTACGCAGTAGAGTTACTTGACTAACAGTAAGTCCATGATAATGAGTAATTATCACGGAATTTGACCGTTTATACACCTCTTCAAGTTCTACGACAAATTCATGTTTCTCTGATCTTAACACCTTAACTCTCCTTGTCGTATTTTACGATATACTTGCTAAATCTATTTTTACTGATGGACTCATAGTAGAAGATAGATATATTGCTTTTAAATAATTTCCTTTAGCACCAGAAGGCTTTGCTTTAACTACAGCAGATATTAAAGTTGATGCATTATCTAGCAAATCTTGTTTGGAAAATGATAATTTACCAATTCCAGCATGAATAATACCTGCCTTTTCAACCCTATACTCTACTTGACCACTTTTGGCATTTTTAATTGCCGTTACGATATCGGTAGTTACAGTCCCAAGTTTTGGATTTGGCATTAAGCCCTTTGGACCTAAAATTCTTGCCACTGCACCTATTGCTGGCATCATATTTGGTGTTGCAATACAAACGTCAAAATTAATTTTTCCTGCTTTAATATCATCGATAATTTCTGTAGAACCAGCAATATCTGCTCCAGCCGCTTTAGCTTCTTCTATCTGCTCATCCTTACAAATCACTGCAACTCTACTAACTTTACCGGTACCAGCGGGTAGTGCCACAACACCACGCACCATTTGATCCGAGTGCTTAGGATCTACCCCTAATTTCATCACCATTTCCAAAGTAGAGTCAAATTTAGTATAAGACACAGACTTGAGTAGCTCTATTCCTTCTGCTAAAGTGCGGTTGCCAACTAGAGCTACTTTTTTTCTTGCTTCTCTAATCTTTTTGCCACCAACTAATTTTTTATCAACTAACATACATTAATCTCCTACCACTTCAAGACCCATAGATTCAGCAGTACCACGAATAATTTTAGCGGCAGCTATTAAATTATCAGTATTAAGATCTACCATTTTAATTTTTGCAATTTCAATGCAATCTGACATGGTAACCTTACCAACAAATGCTTCTTTTTTAGTAGCACTGGAACCTTTAGGAATTTTAGCAAATTGTTTTAAGTAATACGATGCTGGAGAAGTCTTAGTTACAAAAGTAAAACTATTATCTTCATAAGCAGTAATCACGACTGGGATAGGAGTCCCTGGTTCAATAGCTATCGTCGCAGCGTTAAACGCCTTACAAAACTCCATAATATTAAGTTTCTTCTGACCAAGTGCAGGACCAATAGGTGGGGATGGATTAGCCTTACCTGCTGGCACAGTTAACTTAATATAAGAGGTTATTTTTTTTGCCATTATAATCTTATCCTTACTTATTTAATTAATAGCTTTATTCAAGTGAGCCTTGTCAATACACTCTCGTTCCTAGCTAAAAGCATTGCCCGCATGAATCATTAGTATGTCATTCCCGCTTCGGTAAGGAATCCATAATATCTAATAGCCTTTGCAGGCTATTTTTTGGATTCCCGCTTTTAGCTAGGAATGATATCGTTTTTGACCTTGTAAGTACCATACTAACGTTACCGTTTTTGATCCACGCTAGCAAAGCATTCCCACGTAGGCAAGAATCTAAAAAAGCAGCCTAAAAGACTATTAGACCCCAGCTTACGTTAGGATTACATCACACGGTAATATTATATCGAATTCAGCTTAACCTCAGTTCGATAACAAATTAATACTAGGCTTAGTATCATCACTATTAGTGCTAATGTCACCCCGCGTAGGCAGAGGTCTAAAAAAGTCTAAACAACCTAGAAGGCTCTTTTTAGATACCAGCTTACGCTGGGATGACATAGAGTTTGCTTAAGTTGACACTCATGCACCTTTAGCTAGGATGCTAGAGACAATAAACTGCATACTCTTCTGCTCCTACGAATTGTTTTTTGAAAATATCATGGATTCGCATGCGTAACTATACTAGATGTACGCTACGCCTGCTCACCATTCATTTTCAAATCCAATTCGTAGGATCATTTGAACACACACCCTACCCTAAACAAACCCTAATTATTTTTCTTAACCTGCGTAAAATTTAGTTCTATAGGAGTTGCTTTACCAAAAATAGATATAGACACACGCAATCTATTTTTGTCATAATCAATTTCTTCTATAACCCCTGTAAAAGTCTCAAATGGACCGTCAGTAACAATTACTGCCTCACCAATTTCATATAATTTCGAAACCCTAGCATCTTTGGTTTCAGCTTCCAGTTTACTAAAAATATTTTGTATTTCTTTTTCGCTAAGGGCTTGTGGTGTACTTTTACCACCTAAAAAACCTGTAACCTTAGTTACACTTTTTACCAAATGCCAAGAATCATCTGTCATATTCATTTTAATCAGAATATAACCAGGCATAAATTTCTTTTCTGTCTTAACGTTTTTACCACGTTTAACTTCAGGTACTTCAATAACCGGAACAACGATATCCTCAAAAAACTCCGACATACCCTGTTTAGCAATTTGATCGAGAATCATTTGCTTTACACGCTTTTCTGAGCCTGATAATGTATGAATAACGTACCACTGCACCACAATTTTTCCCTAAACCTATTCTTTACTTCCCAATATTAAGTAAAACTTGCATTATGCTATGTATACCGTAGTCTAACACCAAACAAATTATACTAAAAATAAATACAGCCACCACTACTATAAGAGTTGAAGTTATCAACTCTTTCTTACCAAGCCAAACAATTTTATAAACTTCTTGCTTTACTTGCTCGTAAAATTTGTAGACTCTACTTTCCTTTAACATATTATACGAACTCATTATAGTTGGCAGGAGCGACAGGAATCGAACCCGCAACCTTCGGTTTTGGAGACCGACGCTCTACCAATTGAGCTACACTCCTATCATATTTTTATCAAAAAGTCAAGTGTTTTAATTTCAATAAAATTCTTACTTATTCGAATGATGCCATTAGCCAAGGCAATTTAAAAGTCACTTCTCATTTTTGATGTCATATATAATATCATATTATACATGATACACTAAGCTATCTTAATAATTTTTTTTATTTCTTAGCTTTAATAGTTTCGGCCACCTGTAATGGTACTTGCTCATAATGAGAAAAAACCATACTATATTGAGATCTACCTTGTGATAAAGATCTCAAAGTACTAACATACCCAAACATCTCGGCCAATGGCACATTTGCAGTTATAACTTGTGCATTACCTCTTGGATCCATACTTTGCATTTGCCCTCTACGACTGTTTAGATCACCAATAATATCCCCCATATACTCATTAGGAGTAATTACTTCAACTTTCATAATTGGTTCAAGTAATTTTGGATTACCTTTTGGCATACCTTCTCTAAAAGCAGCTTTTGCAGCAATCTCAAATGCAAGTACACTTGAATCTACATCGTGGAACGCTCCATCTATCAAGGTTGCTTTAAAATCAATCATTGGATAGCCGGCAACTACACCTGTATCTTTTATATTATTTAGACCCTTTTCAACACCAGGAATAAATTCTTTGGGTATAGATCCTCCAACAATTTTGCTTTCAAAAGCAAATCCTGTTCCAGCTTCTTGAGGTTCAAATATTATTTTAACCCGTGCAAATTGCCCAGCTCCACCAGATTGCTTTTTATGAGTATAATCAATTTCACAAGGCTTGGTAATTGTTTCTCGATAGGCTACTTGTGGTGCTCCAATGTTAGCCTCAACTTTAAACTCACGTTTCATACGATCAACCATAATCTCTAGATGCAGTTCACCCATACCTTTAATAACAGTTTGACCGCTTTCCTGATCAGTTGATACTCTAAAAGATGGATCTTCAGCAGCTAACCTAGACAATGCCATTCCCATTTTTTCTTGATCGGCAGTTGATTTTGGCTCTACAGCTAATTCAATAACCGGTTCAGGAAATTCCATTCTCTCCAAAATAACCTGCTTATCCGGATCACACAAAGTATCACCAGTAGTGGTATTTTTAAGACCAGCTAGAGCAACAATATCTCCTGCAAAAGCTTCTTTAATATCTTCTCTTTCATTAGCATGCATAAGAAGCATCCTACCTACTCGTTCTTTTTGGTCTTTTACCGTATTAATGACAGTAGCACCTGAACTAATCTTACCAGAGTAAATCCTGATAAATGTAAGAGATCCCACAAATGGATCGGTCATTACCTTAAAAGCTAAAGCAGAGAAAGGTTCAGATGCTGATATTTTAAAATCTTTTTCTTCTCCAAAATTAATATCTATTCCCTTGACTATTCCAATATCGATTGGTGAAGGTAAATAGTCAACAACCGCATCTAGCAAAGGTTGCACACCTTTATTTTTAAAGGCACTACCACATAACACAGGAAAAAAGACTCGGTCAATCGTTCCTTTCCTTATTACTACTTGAATTTCTTCCTCAGTAAATTCTTCACCTGATAAATATTTCTCCATCAAATGATCATCAGCCTCAGCAACCATTTCAATTAGCAAAGCACGATATTCTTCAGCCTTTTCTAACATATCAGCAGGGATTTCTTGGTACGAATATTCAGCTCCAAGAGATTCATCCTTCCAAATTATTGCCTGCATCTTGATTAAATCAATAACTCCTTTGAAATTCTCTTCAATACCAACTGGCAACTGAATTACTAGAGGTTTTGCACCAAGACGATCTTTAATCATTTCTACACATTTGTAGAAATTAGCACCCATTCTGTCCATTTTATTGACAAAGCACATTCTAGGTACTTTATATTTATCAGCTTGTCTCCAAACTATTTCTGACTGAGGTTCAACACCGGCCACACCATCAAATACCGCCACCGCTCCATCTAAAACACGTAAAGACCTTTCTACTTCTATAGTAAAATCTACGTGACCTGGAGTATCAATAATGTTAATCCTTATATTTTTCCAGTAACAGGTAGTAGCAGCAGAAGTAATGGTGATACCACGTTCCTGCTCTTGTGCCATCCAATCCATAGTGGCACCACCTTCATGAACTTCACCAATTTTATGTGATTTTCCTGTATAAAAGAGAATACGCTCGGTTGTAGTAGTTTTACCAGCGTCAATATGAGCACAAATACCTATATTACGAGTATTAGCAAGAGAAAATTCTGTAATCGCCATATGATTTAATTACCTTGGTTGCGATTTTTTGGGACTAAAATGAGCGAAAGCTTTGTTAGCTTCAGCCATTTTATGAGTGTCCTCTCTTTTTTTAATAGCAACCCCTCTATTATTTGATGCTTCAAATAATTCCTCCGCCAACTTATCAATCATCATTTTTTCAGAACGCTTATTTGCTGCATTGATAATCCAACGTGACGCAAGTGCATACCCTCTTCTTTCATCAACAGGGGAAGGGACCTGATAATTTGCACCTCCCACACGCACTGAGGTAACCTCAAGATATGGCTTTACATTATTCATAGCATTATTGAAAGTTTCATAAGGATCTACCCTATGTTTTTTTTCTATTTTACTAAAAGCAGAATATACTATCTTTTCGGCTAGAGCTTTTTTCCCTTCCTTCATGATATTATTAATAAACCTAGCAAGCAGAGGACTATTATATTTCATATCAGGCAAGATAACCCTTTTCTCTGCGGCATGACGACGTGACATCTTATCTCTCTATTTCAAATTATTTTTTTACAGCTTGCTTCGCTGATGTACCATAACGTGAGCGTCCTTGCTTACGATTTTTTACACCCTGAGTATCATAAGCACCACGTACTATATGGTACTTAACACCTGGAAGATCAGGAACCCTTCCGCCTCTTACCAACACCGTAGAGTGTTCTTGTAAATTATGCCCTTCACCAGGTATGTAAGCATTCACGTACTGCCCATTACTTAAGCGAACACGTGCCATTTTACGAAGAGCAGAATTAGGTTTCTTAGGAGTAACAGTTTTCACTATTACACAAACACCTTTCAAAAATGGATTAGATTCCAAAGCTGGGGATTTTGTCCTACGAATCTTCGACTGTCTTCCAAAACGTACTAACTGATTGTTTGTTGGCATTCAATACTCCAAATTTTTCCTTTTGATATTTATCTATCAACCCTTAAAGCTATAGGGAAAACTATATACTATACCACTTTCACTATTAAGCGGCAACAAGTGGAACTATAGCTATTTTTTTTATAAAAGCAACGAGTTTTTAACAACATTGACTAGATTAGTTACTTTTATGAACTTAAGGTTGTAATTATCCCCCTTAAAGTTTGTAGTTCTGTACTAGATAATTTATCTATACGAGTAAAAATATTCATAATATTTTGAGTCATGTGTAATTTTTTCTCAGGCACTTTAAAGAAATTCTTTTTGTTTAATTCAGTAAACAAATGTTCAAAGAAATATCCTAATTCTCCTTTTGATGCTACGTCCTGTTCATTATTAACATTTATTCTCAGCTGTTTATTACGAAATAGCTCATAACATATAATAATTACTGACTGTGCAATGTTAAGAGAACTAAAACCCCCTGTATTAATGTTAATAATTTTATGGGCATAAGTAATTTCTCTATTTCGCAAACCACAATTTTCACGACCAAACATGATAGCGACTTTAAGACCTGTAGGATAATCCTGACTTAAATTCTCTGATAGAACATAGTTTTTATTGATATTACGTGTTGCTGAACTTGTTGCATATAAATAATCAATATCCTCTATACTTGCTTCCAAACTATCATAAATCTTAGCATTATCTATGATATTTACTGCTGATACCGCCATACTACGTGCCTGTTCATTCGGCCAACCATCTCTAGGTGAAACGATTCTCAACTCTGAAACATCAAAATTTTTCATTGCTCTAGCAGTAGCACCAATATTCTCACCCATTTGAGGTGCTACTAAAATAATAATTGGCATAAACATCTTTGATTAATATGTAATTATTTTCTTTTAAATAGCTACTTAATTCCTATTAACTACTCGTATCCAATTACTATACTCTTTTATCTCTGTCAACTATTAGTTTCATAACGAACCAATGATTTTTTCATTTTACCTAATCTTCTTTAATCAAAGAACGTATCAATGCATTAACTGCTTGCTGATGTTCTGAGTTACGAATTTTCATAAAATTCCTTGATACTTCTATACACATACGCTGATGTTGAGTAAGCACAGGCTCGACATTGTCAGCATCTTCTAAACCTTGATAGAAATAATCGATATTTTTATCTAATGCTTTAGCAATAAGAACCAACCTACCTATTGATATTCTATTAATACCCTTCTCATATTTTTGTAACTGCTGATGTGTTACCTCTATTACCTCTGCAAGTTGTTGACGTGACAAGCCTTTGGCAAGCCTTAAAGAATAGATTTTCCTACCTATAAATTGATCAACTTTTTGTATGTAGTCATTTCTTCGTACCATAATTAACTCCTTGTATGCATGAACTATTAAATTTTAAGAATATAATAGATTATTAACAAATAAAAAGATTACTGTCATATATTATATAACCTAGAAAGCCAACAATTCACATAGGAATACCCACATGTAAACTGTCTACTATCAGTAAATATTGATTATATTTTTTGTTTATGTACAAGTAGTACTTAATATTTTTTAACTATTATATAATTATACTGATCTTATAGATACTTAGCAATCTTGTAAATTATAATTTCATTTTTATCGTATTTTTTTAACCTTTTTTTACTATTCTAGATAGAATAAGACTAAAAAATTAAAGTCATAGAATTAACTATGATTTTTAAAGAATTATTGCAGAATGTTAAAACTTCAGCTTTGTATTAAAATTAAAAATTTTAATACAAAACTGGCTAGAATAATTTAGGTTCTATTGAGGTTTAAAAAATATACTTAATATAAATAAGTGATAATGTTGAATTTTATATATATACTTGAATGATTATATAAAACAAAAGAAAGTTACTTGATGCAAAGAATTATAAAATGCCTATATCAGGCAGCCTTTAGAACAATTGAACACGATGGTGTTGAACATTCAGGGTATATGTCATTTATGGTACTCCTAACGATCTTTCCTTTTTTAGTTTTTTTGTTAGCACTAACAAGTTTTGTTGGAGCATCAGAACTTGGAAAGAATTTTATCACTATTCTTCTTGAAAGTATGCCAGAACTGGCTACTGACTCAATAAAAACTAGGATAAATGAACTTGGGAAAACTCCTCCTCAGAGCCTAATGACCTTAGCAATAATGGGAAGTATTTGGACTGCTTCATCTTTTGTTGAATGTTTAAGAACAATTTTAAATAGGGTATATGAGATAAAATCTCCTCCCACCTATATAAGGCGAAGATTACTTAGCATAGCACAGTTTTTAGTAATCAGTATATTCATTACCTTTGCCATGCTTATTCTTATTATAGTACCAATAATATTAACAAAACTACCAATAATTTTACAAATGATAGAAGAACATAAGCACACTTTAACCCTTTTTCGATATGTTATCATTTTCTGCTCATTATTTATTACCTCCTCATCACTATATTATATAATCCCTAATGCAAAATTAAATTTTACAGACGTAGTTCCTGGAGCTTTATTAACGGTAATTTTATGGGTGATAAGTGGATATTTATTATCTACCTATATAATATATTATAACCAATTAAGTATAATATATGGTTCACTTGGTAGTATAATAGTGACTTTAATATTTTTTTATATTATTAACATGATTTTTATATATGGTGCAGAATTTAATTACCTACTAAGAGAATATCCTTGAAAGCAGAAGAGTATACTCTTCCGCTTTCAAGAAAAGCTATCGCAAAACTTTGAGGTGTGCATGCACGAACAATAATTTACTACTATAACACTGAATTCGATGTAACAAGTTACATCGAATTCAGTGTTATATATAGAAACAATCAGGTTTGAAGCGGCTGCCCACCTGATTGTTAAAATGCACTTGCGTCAGCCGCTTCAAGAGTGCATTTTTCCTTATAACAAAGCAAGTATCGATATAAGAATTAATAATTCTTATATCGAACTGAGGTTGAGGTTACTATAGTCAACTGATGAGAAGTAGGTAGCATCGTCTTCGCTCGCCTATTACAATAGGCGTCGCTCCATTTAATAATTTCACTTCTTCAATTATATCATCAACATTCCACCATTAACATGGATAGTTTGACCGGTGATGTAGGAAGCTTTGTCGCTTGCTAGGAAAGCTACTACGTTTGCAACATCTTCGGCTTCTCCGAAAGTTCTAAGAGGAATTTTTTGCATTATAGCCTCTTTTTGAGCTTCGTTTAATTTATCGGTCATGTTTGATTTAATAAAACCAGGAGAAACTGCATTAATTGTGATACCCCTACTTGCTACCTCAATTGCTAGAGACTTTGTCATACCGATCAAACCAGCTTTGGAAGCACAATAATTTGCCTGTCCTGGATTGCCGGAAACTGCAACCACAGATGATATGTTAATTATTCTACCATAACGAGTTTTCATCATTTTCTTTATCGCTTCACGATTTAGAATAAAGCTAGCTTTTAAGTTTATATCTATAACTTGATCAAACATTTCATTGGACATTTTTATTGCCAGCATATCTTTAGTGATTCCGGCATTACAAACTAAAATGTCGATTTGCTCAAGACTAGACACCAAGTTAGTACATTCATCAATATTTGCTAGATTACATGGTACTATCGTATAATTATCTTTTAAGTTATTTGCAAGTTCTTGTAGTTTCTCTTGGTTACTACCACTAATTATCACATGACTACCAAGAGAGTGGAATAGCTTAGCAATGCTACCACCAATTGTCCCAGATGCTCCAGTAATTAGAGATTTTTTAGCAGTTAAATCTATCATTTCTATTCTTCCTCTTCTATAGTTATCGTTTTGCTATCAAAAGTAACACTAGTATTATGAGAAGATTTTTGACGAATTAGTTGTTCTATTTCAGAGCAGATAGCAGGGTGTTCTCTTAGGTAATGTTTAACATTTTCTCTACCTTGACCTATACGAGTGTCATTATATGAAAACCAAGACCCCGATTTTTCTATTATTTCAAATTTAACACCAAGATCAATTATCTCGCTTTCTCTAGAAATACCACTACCATACGTTATATCAAATTCTGCCGTTTTAAACGGTGGAGAGACTTTGTTTTTAACAACTTTAATCTTAGTTTGGCTTCCTACTATATCTTCTTTATCCTTGATTGTTGAAACTCTTCTAATATCTAGCCTTACTGAGGCATAAAATTTTAAAGCATTACCACCTGTGGTAGTTTCTGGACTACCAAACATGACACCTATTTTCATTCTAATTTGGTTAATAAAAATAATTATACAATTAGTTCTTGAAATTGATGCAGTGAGTTTTCTAAGTGCTTGGCTCATTAATCTAGCTTGTAACCCCATATGAGAGTCACCCATTTCCCCTTCAATCTCTGCTTTAGGCACAAGAGCAGCGACACTATCTATAACAACCATATCAATAGCTCCAGAACGTACTAGAGTATCAGTTATTTCAAGTGCCTGCTCTCCAGTATCTGGTTGAGAAATAATAAGCTCGTCAATATTTATGCCAAGTTTTCTGGCATATGCTGGGTCTAAAGCATGTTCTGCATCAATAAAAGCACAAGTACCACCTTTCTTCTGTGCTTCAGCAATCATATGTAGAGTTAAAGTGGTCTTTCCCGAACTTTCCGGTCCAAAAATTTCAATAATTCTTCCCTTGGGTAACCCACCTATACCGAGTGCCAAGTCAAGCCCTAGCGATCCTGTTGGTATTGCCTCAACATCTACAGCAGGACGTTGACCGAGTTTCATGACAGAACCTTTGCCGTAACTTTTTTCAATTTGGCTAACTGCAGCAAGCAATGCTCTTTCTTTGTCTATAACGTTCATTTCTAGAATCAGCTTAATAAAATCAAATTAAATTTATAAAGTAACATACGAGGAAAATCCAGTAAAATAATTACAAATATTAATATCATAGTGATTTAAAAATTACAACTAAAAATTAAAAATCTATTCTTTAACCTAAAGATGATCTGTCAACAGCAACCTTAATGTTTAATTGTTCTTGCTCCACAAATCCATGTTATATTGTTTGCAATATTCAAACATATCAACTGTATTAGGGTGATGTATGCCAAATTCTTTAACTTGCGGTTTACCAAAGAATTTATAATTATATAAATCACTTACTTGATCAATATTTTTACTTCTATCTCTATATAAATAATGGTATATAATAAATGCTTTTTTATAAGATTCTATAGCCTGCTTTAGCTTATTTTGGGTAAATAGAATATCCCCTTGTACTATATAACTAGATGCCAAGCTGAAATTATTAGAATAATTTGTTTGCTTCGAATTGCTATTTTCACTTGCTAAAAATATGGAAATAGCTTTTTTAATATATTCATAAGCTTGATCTACTTTATTTAAACCTAATATACTTCTCGCCATTTCTGTATAAATATTTGCAAATATTTCATTATCTTCATTCTTTATGGGCTTATGTATATAATATAACTGTTGAGCTTGAGCATAAGCTTCTTGATATCTACCAAGGGAATTCAATATCTTTGCTCTAGGTATGTAAACCCCAGTAAAGTATGGGTCATTAATATGCGATCCATTTTTTATAAACAGCTCAATAATTTTATCTACATATTCTAAAGCCTCATGATATTTTCCTTGCATATTAAATAATGTACTTTTTAAAGAATATATTATAGATACATCAGCTTCTTGTATTATTCTTTGTTTTACTAATTTTTCTATCTTTTTAAGAAATTCTTCAGCAAGTTTTATCTCTCCTAAAAACATATAAGATCCAGATATATGAGATATACAATTAAATTTGAGAGAATAAATAGATTCATCATCATCAAGTTTACCTAAAATCTTTAATGATTTAGTAAAATAAGAAATCGCTGTTTCAAAATTTCTTAATATTATTTTATTATACACTCCTATTGCTCCCAAATATCTAGCGTAATAAAATTTTTGATATTCAGACATTTGCCACAATTTAAATTTTTTGTTTTTATCTTTCCAATTAAACCAATTAACCATTTGTTGTGCTTTATTATTATAAACGTTTATATATAGAGACAATAATTCACTTCTTAAGGTAAGCATTGCATATATGTTAACATTATATTTCTCAGAATTTATAAGAATAATTTCTAGGTTTTCTAATACAGTTTGAGCACTCCTCCACAAATATCCTGAGTGAGTTCCTTTCGGCTTAGGTATCTTAGCAATAATATTTTCTAAATATATTTTATTATTATCACCATTTAGTTCCATTATTTTATTACTAACTATATCATGCATTTCAAAAATAGGGTTATCTTCGCTAGAACTAATATTACTGATTAGCATAAATTTAGATAATTGATATATATCATCATCTAAAGTATCTTTATGATCAGTAATAGTGCTAAGAAGCTGCTTCGAAAAGCTTTGGTTATTTAGCAAAGCTATTTTATTAAGTAACTTTACTGCACTAGGATTTAATTGTTGAATAGCCATGCTAATATTTGTTGCTATTTTATCAGTCGATTGATAAATTCTCTTTTTATATTCCTCTTTATCCAAACCTTTAACTCTGTTAAGTAATTGAGCTCCTTGCACTATCAACATTGGATAACCACTAAAAGATTGCGTTAAAAATTCGATACTATTATTATCCTTATTGTTCAATAAGTTATTAGCTAAAGCTATAATAGTAGGCTTATCAAATATGGGCATTGCTATAATATTAGGTAACTTTTCATTATCTTGCGAACAAAACACCACATTACCATTATGTTCCCATTCAACTAAATCTTGTACTTTTTTATTTTCATTAACTTTTAAATTATCAAACAATAATAACCATTTATTAGTAGAAGTTAAATATGACATTACTTCTTTTTTTGCTAAAGCAACTTCTTCAGATATATTAGTTTGTTTAACCTTATTAAGTTGTTTGGCTAATTTAACAAATTGTTCATCAAAATCAAGGTTACAATCAAAAAACCAAATTAGATCATAATTATTTTTTTTCTCATAACTATACATCCTAATCAGTTGAGTTTTACCTATACCACTAGTACCAACTATACTTGCTTGTCTATATTTACTTAAATATTCATCAAGGATTTTAAGTTGTTGCTCATGATTGACAAAATAACTAACTGGGGTGATTAAATTAGATACTTGTTCTTGAGCAAAAGTTCTAGTATTAATGATTAATAATATGATTGATAGTAGAAAATTTTTCATATAATGAAACTGTTAAAAAATAAATTATGCCCTAACGGTACGTATAAAACATATTATACGCATAACTATAAAGTATAAGCAAAAATAACTCAACTTAAGTGTGAATATTAATAATAATCATCATTAAAAATATGAATAGAGAATTTTTATGAGAAAAACTTTAATAATTCTAATTTTGCAATTTATCGTAATAGAAGCATTTGCAAGTATTGAAAGAATAAAACTACATTCTTTTGATAATTTAGTTGATCAAATTAAAAATGACCCAATAAAAGGTAAAGATACGCTAATTGTATTTGATATTGATGGAGTTATTCTTTGTCCTAAGGACAGCTATTTAAGCCATAATAATCGTGAAGTACGTCATAAATTTCTTGATGACATTGAAAAATCACAAGGTATAGCTCAGAGAAAAAATATATATGCACTTATAGCTGCTCAGATGGAATATAAGCTAATTGAACCAAGCTTAATGAAACACTTTTGGTTTCTAAAGTTCAATGGTTACGACGTTATTGCCTTAACATCAATGGGACCAAATAATCCATATTTTGATCAGGAACAAGATCGTGTTGATATGCTTAAAGATAAAGGATTATTGTTTGATAAAAGATATCACGGTCAAATAAAAATTGATAAACAAAAAAGACCCCAGCCAAAAGCCATTGAGGGAGTTATTTTTGCAAGAGGATATGAAAAGGGATTAGTTCTCAAGGCATACCTTGATCAACAACATACTGCCTATAGCAAGATAGTGGTGATAGACGATAAACCTCAAAATTTAGATTCTATTGAAAAACACCTAGAAAATCAGATTGGTAAAATAGTGCTAGTAGAATATAGCTATGATAAATTTGTAGAACAAAAATTTACAAACAATATTTCTACTTTGCAGCAAAATTTTCTTAAAACTCAATCTATTTGGTTAAGTGATAAACAAGCCTCAGTTTTATTACAAATGAGGAATAAAGCCAAAGTTGAATAATGTAAAGAAAAATTAGGTTAAATGTGAATTATAAAATTAGCCTTTGTGAACATTTCTAAGTAGGAGCAAAAAATCGGAAGATGTGATAGTGTAATTTTCGGACAAAAAATCACTATCAGAGAACATAGATATTGTACAAAATGCCTTGAGTAAGAGAGAGGTGGTTAACTAGAATTGAAATTTGATCCCTTTTAATCAGAATTTCGGATGGACCTCATCTTCAGTCGAGCTTGTGCCTCATCGTCACTCAGCCATATATGATCTTGGGATAATACTTGAAACTGTTTATCTGCTATATCCTGATTTAATACCTCATTTTTATCTTTGAGTTCAGTATAATGAATACCTAGATAATTAATTTGAGGATATTTATCTTTAAGTACATTTTGCACTGAAATTAGATTTTTCAAGTGGTCATCGACAAAAATGATATTTTTGTAATTTTTATTTAATTGCTCCAAGAAACCTAAAAGCACTTTCCCTTTATCTATTTTGTTCGTGAATATAACACGAGAGATACATTTAGGAAAGTCCTCCTTTAATAAATCACCATTATCTTTAAAATGATATCCAAGAGACTTTAAGCTTGATAAATGAAGTTGTGCTTCATTCTGAACGATACCATAGTTCCCACTGCTGTTGGCCGTAAACCCAACAATAGTCATTTTTTGAGCATCAAGTTCGTTAACAAAATTTGGCATGTCTAGAGAAAGCAATTCAACCTTAATAGAAGACAAAATCTGACTAGTTAAATACTCAGCCATCGGTACTTTACGCCCATTAAGTGCAATCTCTTTTCCTTGGAAATCTTTAAAGATGGCTTTGAGGTGTTTTGAGCGATAATTGTCTTTTTCGCCCGCATATCTCAACACGCTATCCCGTGGTACAAACAGCACATAATCGAGGTCAAATAAAATAAGAGTGTTTTCGCCATCAAATTGAGAAGCATATGTTTTAATCTCGTTAACCGAAGATGCTTGTACAATTTGAGCATTTGCTTCAAAAGCGAAAAAACCCATGAACACCATGAATACAATCTTAATATACTCAAATGATTTGGAGAATTGGAGCGTAAAACAAGGGGTGAGAGGACTAGGCGTAGTAAACCGTTGCTCGTATGCGAATTCTCCGCAAGTATTTGCAAAAGCCAATTCTTTAAAGCAGAAGAGTATACCCAATTTAATCTGGTTCAAGTAATTTTTCATCATTATACAACCTATCTTGATGATATCTATTTTTAGTCGCCATTTGGATGAATGGTATCCCAATACACTTCTACTTTTTGCTATAACAACTTAGTTAACGGTAGCGCCACTTAGTTAACGGTAGCACCTATGAGTTTTAAACATCTAGATTAATTACATTCAAGGCATTTGCTTGAATAAATTGTCTTCTAGGTTCAACAACATCTCCCATTAATGTTGAAAAAATTACTTCGGCACTATCTTGTTCATGTACTTTAACTTGTAGTAAAGTCCTTCTTTTAGGATCTAATGTTGTCTCTCCTAACTGCTCAGAATTCATTTCTCCAAGACCTTTAAAACGTTGAATAGCTATACCTTTCTTGCCGCTTTCTAATATATAATTTAGCAACATACTAGGCAGTGTAATAATATATTCTTGGTTTTTAATTAGTAACTTTGTTGGCTCAATAAATAAATCTACAAGAGGAGTAAATGATTTAGCAAGTTGAGTAAATTCAAAAGATTCAAGTTGTTCTGTTGATAAAACTTTACTTTCTTTTTGCCCACGAACAAAACGGAAAAATTCTATTTTATTTGTACTCACTACAAATTGCCAATCTGTTTTATCAGGTGATATATCTCCAAGATTTAAAATATTCAAAGCCTGATTTATTTCATTTGTTTTATCTTGATCAAATATTCGATTACCTAATAAACCTTTGATAGCTAAACATTCTGCAATTTGCCGGTTAAACTTTTTGCTAACTTGATCAAGTAATGCAACAAACCGGATAGTCTTTTTGATCGTATCCTCAAGATCATGACCACTGATCTCTCGTCCATTATACAACATAATTGTTGCATCACTAATAGTAGATTTGACTAAATAATCTTGCAGAGCTTGTTCATTTTTTAAGTAAAGCTCGTTATTACCTTTTTTTACTTTATATAAAGGCGGCTGAGCTATATATAGATATCCTTTATCAATTAATTGACGCATATGCCGGTAAAAGAAAGTAAGTAATAAGGTTCTGATGTGCGAACCATCAACATCAGCATCAGTCATAATAATTATTTTATGATATCTTAACTTATCCAAAGAAAAGTCTTCATTACCAATAGCAGTGCCAAGAGCTGTTATTAGAGTCCCTACTTGCTCAGAATTTAACATTTTATCAAATCTAGCTCTTTCAACGTTTAAGATTTTACCTCGCAGTGGCAAAATTGCTTGAAATTTCCTATCTCTACCCTGCTTTGCTGTACCACCGGCAGAGTCTCCTTCCACAATAAATAACTCTGAAAGAGCAGGGTCTTTCTCTTGACAATCGGCAAGTTTCCCAGGTAAGTTAGAAATTTCAAGAGCCGATTTCCGACGAGTTAATTCCCTTGCTCTTTTTGCTGCTTCTCTAGCAGTTGCAGCTTCAATAATTTTATTAATAATTATTTTTGCGTCACTAGGATGTTCTTCAAACCATTCTAAAATCTTAGTATATACGGCACCTTCTACGATAGGTCGAACCTCAGAACTAACTAATTTATCTTTAGTTTGTGAAGAAAACTTAGGGTCTGGTACTTTTACTGATAAAATACATGAGAGACCTTCTCTCGTATCATCACCAGTGAAATTTACTTTATTTTTTTTGTTAAGCTGAGTATTCTCGGTATAAGTGGTAATAACTCTAGTAAGAGCAGCTTTAAAGGCAATAAGGTGCGTACCGCCATCACGTTGTCTTATATTATTAGTAAAACACAAAATATTCTCATGATATGAATCATTCCAATTCATTGCCAATTCAAAAGTAATCCCTGTTGCCTGATTATTAGTATTAAGTGATATACATTTATGTAATGAAGTTTTAGCTTTATCTATATATTTGACATAAGCTTCTACACCACCAGTAAAACAAAACTCTACTTCTTGTTGTTCAGCAAAACGATGATCCTTTAATAATATCCTTACACCAGAATTCAAAAAGGCTAGTTCTCTAAGCCTATGCTCTACAGTAGCAAGATTAAATTCAATTGAGCTAAAAGTGGTAATAGATGGAAGGAAAGTAATCTCAGTGCCTTTTTTTTCTACGGACTCTCCTTTTAGTACAAGTGGCGTTTCAGCCGCCCCATCTCTAAATTTTATAAAATATTCCTTATTATCCCGCCAAATTCTAAGTTCTAACCATTCTGACAGAGCATTTACCACAGATACACCAACACCATGCAATCCACCAGATATTTTATAAGAATTTTGATCAAACTTACCACCAGCATGTAATTGGGTCATAATAACTTCAGCTGCTGATATACCTTCTTCTTCGTGAATATCAACAGGTATCCCACGTCCATTATCACGTACTGTTACAGATCCGTTAGCATTTAGGATTACTTTAATTAGGTCACAGTGACCAGCTAAAGCTTCATCTATGGCGTTATCAACGACTTCGTAAATCATATGATGTAATCCTGAACCATCGTCAGTATCACCAATATACATACCAGGCCTTTTCTTAACTGCCTCAAGACCTTTTAAAACTTTGATGGAGTCAGCTCCATATTCTACTTCTGCTATTGATTGCTGTTGATTAGTTGACATATTTATACATAAAATGAAAGATAAAGAATAACTATACACCAAAATTACAGCAAGTGTATAGTTTTCAAGTAGTTTACTAAAATTATAGTCCATTTAGGAGAAGTGGTTAGTAGGAGCGACGAGTGACGACGTCACCAAATTCTTATCAATTGACTATATATACTAAATATTACCTTTTTCGTACTACACCTTGGGTTTTACTACTATTATTTTCAAGGACTACTTTCATAGCATTTCCTATTTGTAGTAATTCAGGCAACGATTTTAACGGGGTGCTTAACGATGTAAGGTTTTTTAAAAAATAAGCTGGCAGAATATTTTTTGTCTTATCCTTAACTAAATTTATAAAAGATTTGGTGATTTTTTCCCTGTCAGGTATTAATTTGACTGTTTCTTGTATTTTTGATTCAATAATCAATATATTTTTGGCTGCTTTTTGGCAATATCCTAACTTCTCAAGAATGCTTTTATTGGGATCTAATGCAGCAATGAGGTTTTCTTTTATGTGAGATAATTCGGTTTCAATTAATTTTTTTAGATCTTTTCCTTGATTAGGTATATTTCCAAGGATTTTAGCCATACCTTTACGTAGAAGGTCAACACCTCCCATTATACCATCTTTAGTATGAGGGATTTCTTCAGATAAGTCAATAAGTTTTTTAAAAGATTTTTTTTCTTTTGGATCTTGTACAACCAATTTATTAACTTTCTTCAAAGAGTCAATATCTAACCCTAATTCTGCTACAGCTACAGGTGATACTCCTGCTATTTCTGCGATTTCAACAATCTGCGTAGCTTTGGAATATTTTTCTTTAAGGTTTGTACTTTTTTCTATTTCGGCTTGTTTTTCTCTAACTATTTCTAGTTTTTCTTGCCAATTCTCTACTGTCTTCGTTAAATTTTCAGTACTGAGAAAAGATTTTACTGATTCTAATAAGCCACTTCCCTTGAGTATTAAACCAACTACAGGCATTTGTACAGCTATTATACCAACTAATAAATTACCTAAATAATCAACTATATCTTTTGACGCTCCAGGATACAAGTTATCTAGTCTATTTTGAAATTCCAAAATACTTTCAAGAACTTTTATTATTAGCTCAATAAAAGCATCTTCAAAGAATAATATCTCTTCCTTTACCTGTTGCTGTTCATCAATGTACTTTTCTAATTCATCTAAGGAATTACCTACTGTTTCTCTGAATGATTCAGATATTTCTCGCTCCCTTTGTTGATCTTCTGAATCTAGAAATATGTTATATATATAGTCAACTCTTTTTTTAATAGCTCTTAAGTTCCTAGGAAACGTTTTGAGTGTTTTCATAGAATCAAACTTTAACTGTTCTATAGCACTAGCAATAGAAGCATTTGATAAGATAGTGGGTAAAGCGACTTTTGAAAGGAAAGAGTATATATTAGACATAATAGATAATTGAATTATATTAAAATTTTTAAATTATTACTCAAATAATACAAATAAAAACTACACTTTAAAACTGTTATATTGCTCTGACAGTTAGTTTTTGATATGTTATAGCTACTTACGCGAATTTGGGATAAGAATTAGTTAATTCTTATCCCAAATTGTGGCTACTTGATTTGATCTGATTAAATATTTTGTGGTTAGCTATACGTGCTAGCTTTATCACAACAAATCAAGTTTTAGATCAAGAATACCTTTAACTTCTTGCATAAGCTAGCAAAATTTTTTAACATAAACATATTTTTAGAAAACCAATTATGCATAAATTCATATACTTCGCCGCTATCATTTTATTAAACTATTCAGTTTATGCTATTAACTTGTCTGATGCTCTAACTAGTGCGTATAATAATAATGGTGAGTTACAAATCAATAGGCAGACTTTTTTAAATGAAATTGAACAGTTCTCTGCAGCTTTTTCAGGTTTTATGCCCAGTGCGTCTTATAATATTGATTCTGCTATTAATACGAATAAACCAAATAGTCAATATGCTCCTTCTAATAAAAAAGAGCTGAAATCACAACAGGGAGCTTTAGTAATAGAGCAGCCTCTATTCAGTGGTGGGAGTAGTGTTGCAAATTTGAAAGCCGCCCAATCAGCTTTTAGGGCATCACGTGCTAAATATTATGCAGAAGAACAAAAAATTCTTCTTAACCTAATAAAAACTTATCTCGATTGTTATGAAACAAAAGAAAAATATGAGATTTCTGAAACTAGTGTAAAAGCTAACAAACAGCAATTAGAAACCATTGAAGAAAAACTAGAATTAGGTGAGGCAACATCAATAGATTTAGCTAGTGCCAAGGCTGGTCTTGCAAAAGCTGAAACTGAGAAGTTAACCGCATATGCTAATTATCAAGCAACAAAAGCAAGCTTCATTCGAATGTTCGGTATAGAAGCAAATGATATTGATATGCCTCCTATACCTGATAATTTACCTACTTCATTAGAGGATTTAATGCAAAGAGCGATAAATGTTAATCCTAACATAGATAGTACAAGACATAGTGTTAAAAGTTATAAAGCTAGTGAACTGGCAGCAAAAGCTGAACTTTTACCTAAGGTAAGCTTTAAAGTTCAATCTGGTAAAACCCATTACACTCCAGAAAGTCCATATAATACCAACAATAGAAGTACTACATCTACATTATCAATTAATATACCTATTTATTCTAACGGGGGTAGCGAATATTCAAGAATTAGGAAAGCTAAAAATAGTACTAGGAGTGCAGCTATTCAACTTGATGATACAATAAAACAAATTCGAGCAAGTGCTATTGGTAGTTGGGAAGGATTTGAAGCAGCAAAGTCTAAAATTATTGCCACATCACAAGGTGTAGAAGCCGCTCAAATAGCTTATAATGGCACAATACAGGAAGAAATTGTTGGTTCTAAAACAATCTTAGACGTTTTAACTGCTGAAGAAAAATTACATAGTGCTAGGGTGTCAAAAGTTGATGCACACAGAGACTCTATTTTAGCAGCTTACCAAATGAAATCTTTAATTGGGGAATTGACAGCAAAAAGCTTAAATTTGAAAGTTAAATATTTTACTCCTGAAGATGAGTTTAAAGGACTTAAAAAGAAACTTATTATAGGTTTTTAATGAGTAAAGATCATAGAAAAAACCAAGACATGTCAGTTGAAGAGATATTGAAATCAATTAAAGGAGTGATTGATAGTCGTACTACAATCAATGCAGGAGGATTGGATAATAGGAGCGATGGAGCGACACCGCCTACATATAAAGATGACTCTACTGACTTCTCCTCAATTAACTATAGTAATAGCCAATCTAACGATGATGAAATACTAGAATTGACAAATATAGTAGAGGATGAAGAAAATAAGTTAGAAAATAATAGGCATAGTAAACTAGAAGAGGAACTATTGCAGACATCCTTGGTATCCGATAAATCTGCAGCAGAAGCTACTAAGATTTTTCAGCATTTCTCTAAAACAGCTCAGGAGATTAGTGCAAATGCTTCGAACCCTACGGTCAAAACATTAGAGGATATAATTATTGAAATGTTACGACCACAATTGAGTCAATGGTTAAATACAAACTTGCCTTTATTAGTAAAACAATTGGTAGAAAAAGAAATTCAAAAATTAATACCAAATGATAAAAAATGACTTAGTGGAGGATATCATTTGTGTTAGTCTTATTTTAACAACCTCAGTTTTAGATTAAAATTAAAAATTTTAATCCAAAATTGAGGTTAACAGGGTAATTTAAAAGTCTAGCTATAAGCTTTGATAAATAAGTTGTATATACTCCGGTAGAACTTCAAGGATTGGCGTTGTCGTGTCTAAAGATCGAAGCTGCTCCGTTACTCATGTACGCTACGCTGCTCGACTTTGCTACTGCCTAGCTCTTCTTGAAGTTATACTATCGTCTACCAACTCTTCATTTACGAGCAGTATACTGCTATGATTTTAAGAGTTGGGTAAATTTAACGTGAGAATAATTATAAATGTACTTTAACATGGAAAGTAAGAAGATTATCTTAGGTAACAAATTTTTTATAGTCCTAATAACTATCTTTTTGTTTATGGATAAGGCTGATGCTGCTCCACCACCTCTTCCCCCAGCATTGCCACAATTAGAAAGTGATAAAGTACATCAACAGAAAGAAGAGGCAGATTCTTTGCTGGAAAAAATACAGCAATTTATGCATTCTAAGAAAATTGATAATGAAGTATCAGGATCAAGCAAACCAGCATCCACACCGCAAGATACTAATAATGAAGAAGGTGAGACAGATTCTTTTATTGACTTAGGAAATAATAAATTACCAACCTTAGAAAATACAAAAGAATTGGATCAATTATATAAACATCCGTACCAAAAAATTGATTTAGATCCACCTAGTAAGAATGACAGTAATACCAACAAAGATTCTCCTACTCTTCCAGCAACTGAGGTTAAAGATGCTGTACCTATTAAGCCACTTGATTCATCTGCCCAGTCTGAACCTCAAATAGATATTCCGAGTAGTAATAAGTCTGAGCCACAAGCTATTACTCCTATCGTACCTTCTGTAACTATACCTGATAAAGAGAAAGATCCAGTAATATTACAACAGCCAAGTAATGCAGATAATAAAGAAGTTGTTGCTCCTAATCTAGATATATTGCCTTCTTCGCAAGAAAAAAAACCTACTGAACCACAAGTAACTGCTCCTATCGTACCGATAGTATCACCTAAGGAAAATACTGAATCTAAAATGACTAAGCCTCAAACTCCTATACCAGTATTTGTAAAAAAGGATAAGCAACTAGATGACTCTAATAAAACTGTCCTAGAGAAAGATAGTAATGTAACCAAAGAAGTGCAAGAAGTAAATAAGCATCAACCTAATCAATCTACAATTACAAGAGATAAAGCTAGCACCATCAAAGAAACATCTCCTAAAATAACTGAATTTGTACAAGATGAAGCACAAATGTTACTTTTACCAAATGATGATGTCGTATTGGGAGAGCTTACAGAAGAGGCAAGATTAGAGCAAATGGATATGTATTCATTTATTCAAATGTTTAAGAAAATTTATGATAGTGACAATAGAAAACAGCAAAGAAAGATGATAGATAATTTTATTGATAATTATGATAGTGATTTCCATACTACTATAGTAAGTGATGCAACGGATAGAGCATTTGAGGCAGTTAGAAAAAATAATTTATTTGTTCTTAGGGTTCTTTTGGATAATTATCCAATCATCCAAAGAAGGGGGAATGATAATTATACTCTTTTACATGAAGCTGCAGAAACTAATAATTACTATATAGCAAAATTGTTAATTATGCGTGGTATAAACATTAAGGCTACTAATTATCATTGTAGAACGGCATTGGACATCTCTGATGAACAAAATAATAATGTGGGCTGTTTGATAATGAAAGCAACAGCAAATTAGTTTGGAAATGCTCTAATATCACTTGTTATAATTCAGGTAAATAATGGATTCAAAAAAAAATTAGTTTATTTTTGCTAATCTAGCACTATGCCTTCCACCTTCAAATTTAGTCGTTAAAAATTTATCGATCATTTTACAAGCTAGTTCCTCATTAGGTATTTTAGCTCCTAACACTATTATATTAGCATCATTATGAGCCCTTGATCTTTCTGCCATAAATAAGTCAAAACATAAAGCTGCCCTTATTTCAGACGTACGATTTGCGGCAATTGACATACCTATGCCAGTTCCACAAATTAAAATTCCCAAAGGAGCTACATTTTCTAAAATCCCATCAACAACTTTTTTAGAGTAATCTGGATAATCCACTATTTCTTGATTGTAAGTACCACAATCAAGAATAGATATATTTTTATCGTGTAAATAACTGATAATTTTGCTCTTGAGTAGAAATCCAGAGTGATCACTGGCTATTATAAGATCGTAAGTTTTCATAATTACTTAATTCTGATAAAAAAATACTAGACTTGATTCTATATTAAAGTTAGTTTATTGCATAATAAAATTGTAAATTTTTTGTAAGTTATGAAGAGTAATATAGTTTTTGTCTATTTTATAGTCTTTTTGATTTCTGGATGTAGCACACAACCTCCAGCCCCTATTGAGTATAATCATGGAAAGGATTTTACCAAAAAGTCTACAACCATCAATTCACCAACTACAGCATATTCCGAGAATAAGAACATATTAGAAAGCGATGAAGATGAAATAATAAGTAGAGAAATTGATGAGAAAGAAAAAGATTTTGATGCTCCAACTGGTTTCTTAAAAGATCGTAATGCCATAGAAACTGAAAATCGAGACGATGTAATAATAGTCCCAAAAGTAAAGCTAGATGATAATAAGATAATCTACCGTGAGGTGCAACCAGGGGAAACGTTAGAATCGATAGCCAATGAGTATGGTCAAACGGCGGAACAATTAGCTGAGCTAAATAACATGTCTGAACCATATCATCTTAACAAATCTCAAATTATCATGATAAAAGTTAGTACTGAGCTATTAAATAAAAAAAACCAAGAAATATCCATAAGAAAAAGTGCTATAAGAGAAGCAGAAAATGCTGTACCAATTAATACCCCCAAATTTATCAAACCAATCGATGGTAAAATTACTATCAAATTTGGTGAGCAAACATCTAAGGGAAAAAGCAAAGGAATTAATATTGCTGCAGACGAAGGAACTGCTGTAGAATCTATTGCAACAGGTCAAGTAGTGTTTGCAGGTAATGATACAAAGTTTGGTAATTTATTAATAATAAAGTTAGATAATAGCGACCTTTATGTTGCTTATGCTCATTTGCAAGACCTACTTATTCAAAAAGGAGCAACAATTTCACAAGGCAAGATAATAGGACATGTAGGGAGTACTGGAGATGCTAAATATCCTCAGCTACATTTTGCTATTCGCGAGGGAAAGATAGCTGTTGATCCGCTGAAATATGTAAATTATTAAAGTTAGGTACAACTTTAAACTTCAATAGCATCAAGTTTTACTCTATATTTTCATGCTTTCTTATTTTTATCATCTAACGCAAATTAGGGATAAGAATTTGTCAATTCTTATCCCTAATTGGGGTATTTGGCAAAAATCCTCTATATTGTGCATCCCAAAGAGTTTTATATAGCCCTCCTTTAGCGATTAATATAGCATGAGTACCGTCTTCCACAATTTTGCCACGCTTGAATACTAAAATACGATCCATATGCAGCAATGTTGATAAACGGTGAGCAACGACTATAGTTGTAGCATTACTGGTCTCCAAAACTTCATCGATAGATTTTTGAATTAGAGCCTCGGTTGGTGAATCAAGTGCCGATGTTGCTTCATCTAAAATAAGGATTGGTGCATTTTTTAAAATAGCCCTAGCGATTGCAATTCGTTGCCGTTGTCCGCCACTTACTTTTACCCCTCGTTCACCAACTATTGAATGGTAACTATTGGGCATTCGTAGAATATCATCATGTATTCTAGCTTTTTTACATGCTTCTTCAATCTCTGGTAAAGTAGCATCATATTTAGCTAGCTGTAAATTTTCTAGAATAGAACGATGAAACATCGTAATATCTTGCGGGATTACTGAAATATTGCTTCTTAGCGACTCTTCCGTTACCTGTGAGATATCATATCCATCAACTAAAATAGCTCCGCTTTGCAAATTGAAATATCGGAGTAAACATTTGATCAAGGTAGTTTTTCCAGCCCCTGATGTACCAACTATTCCGATCCTTTCTCCAGCTTTGATATGCAATGTAAGATTGTCAAATATATTATCTCCACCACTACCATAGTTGAAGGTGACATCTTGATATTTAATATCCCCTTTGATAGGAGGAAGCAGCTTAGCATTTTCTGCATCAGTAACATCTGAGATAGTATTAATAAAGTTATATGAAGATTTGATGGCAGCAATTTTGGGGTTGATGGAAAATATTATATTGTCTAATAACTGATCAATCGCCCATTCAATGTTAAAAGTAACCGCTATAGTAACTGCAAATTCACCAGCGGTGATTTGTTCGGTTTGGTATAAATATGCCAGTACCCATATTTGGGCTGCTGCTAGTATAGTAAGTAATATGGAATCGGTCAGATCTACATAATAAGCATCATACACCCGAGTTTTTCGATCCCAACCTTTCCACTTATCAATTGCAGGTAGGAGCTTTAATTTCATCTCTGTCCAAACATTGCCAATAATTTTAATACCAAAAATGTTGGCAATAGAGTCGTTGATAATGCCTACTGCTTCTTGTCGTGCCTTAACATATTCTTCTTGCAGCTGCCCTTGTTTCTTTAATAAAACTGACATTATTGGTACATATACAACAAGAAAAGCAATTACAACCCCTGCTATTTTATAATTCATCATGAACAAAAATATTATGCCACTTACCATAGTTGTAAGCTGTACCAAAGAACGATTGAGAACAGTAATTATGGTTATAATACCATCTTGAAAATCAGTGATTTTACTGGCAATTTCTCCTGATAAATGGGAATCAAACCAATGTAAAGAATGTTTCATAGTCTTGCTGTAAGTGCTTTTGACGATTTCTGCAAGCATCGCTGGCTTGTATTTAATATCAAAGAGCCTAACGATAAAAAACGTACCGTGATTCATCATTTTATATAATGCAAACAACCAAAGAAGTAGAGTAACATCTATTTTTGGATCTTTGGCAATAGTATCAATAATTTCTTTAATTTGATAGTTAACGAATAAAGTAAATAGTGAAGCACCAATGGACATAAGCGTAAGGCTAGCTAGGTATATGCGGTATTTGTAAGCCAAGCAGTATAAATACGATTTTAGTTGGTAGTTTGAGCCCATAAAAATATTTCTTCTAGATTATGCAAAAATGCACTTTATTATAGCAGGTTACAATATCTCCACTAAGTACTATCTTTAATATTTTTTTTAATTAGTGGAAAAGTTATAACCTGCTATAATGAATTCTTTACATAATTAAAAGAGAATTGTAGTGCAAAAATTTCTAAAATATTCAGTAGCGTTACTCATTTTAATAATTGTTATACTGCTAATAACGCCTCTATTTATTTCCTTAGAATCATATAAAAGACTAGCTTCTGATAAAGTCAAAGAAATAACTGGTCGGGAGTTACAAATTAATGGAGATATCACCATCTCTTTGCTGCCCACTCCAACTATTACCATTAAGGATGTAACTCTTACTTCTCTACCTAATGCCCATTACCCTTCTTTACTGGAAGTTAAGGAAGTATCTGCTTCTCTTTCTATATTATCCTTACTTAAAGGAAAGATAGACATTTCAACGATTGAAATTAACAAACCAGTAATTAATTTAGAACGGATGCGTAATGGTGCGGCTTCTTGGGAATTTGCCAAAATACCAGGCAATGTTAGTAAAACTTCAACGGGTGAAATGAATGATAACAAGGCGCCGTTTTCTTTATATATCAACTTAATTAAAATCGTTGACGCTAAGTTAAATTATGTTGATTTTGCTGATAAGACTAAGGGTAATAATGCTATCCCAACAACAATAGATATTGATAGATTAGAAATCAAAGAGCTGCACGGTCCATCTGATTTAGCTTGTCAGTTTTATTCTTCCGGTAAGAATTATGATGTCAAAGGTAATATACAAGACAAGCAAGGTGTCATAGCTTTAACCGTAGATTTAAATGCCCTACAAGAAAAGGTTAATTTCTCAGGTGACTTTGCTTACGACAATATGACTTTTGCTGGACAGTTAAAATTGGAAGGAGCTGCTAAGAATCTGCAAAGTATTTTTCCTGATATACCTATCCTACATGATTTAGATCATAAACTAACTTTTAATATTAATAGTGATAAGAAATTATTAAAAATTAGTGACATTGATTTTACTGCAGGTAAGATATTAGCTAAGGGTAACGCTAATTTCCATTTTGCAGATAATAAGGTAGATTTAAGAGTTAAATTATTAGATAAGACATTTTCTCTAGCAACAAGCTTTGCCTATTTAGATCAAAATTTATCTCTAAATGACATTAATTTTACTGCAGATAAAGCTAATTTAACGGGCAATGTTGGGGTTAAGGATTGGGATAAAGAGCTAGTGGTTTCTTATAATGTAAAAATTAGTGAGATACCCACCATTGCCAGTTTATTTGGCAAGACTCTACCGACTAGTCTTGGAGATATGTGGCTAAAGGGTGAGACTATTAAACAACAAGAATTTTTTAAAACTAATATAAATAAATTTACTCTTGAGTTTAACAAGAAGCCTATAAACTTCAGTGGAGCAGTAACTATCAATTTAGCGTCTGCTAAACCAAAAATTTTATCAGATATAATGATAGCTTCCCTAAATTTAGATGATTTCACTGATGTGCCATCTAATAGCTTATCTACTAGTTCTGGGCAAAGTGTAAATAATTCTGTGCCTTGGTCTAAAGACATTATAGATTTATCATTTTTAAATAAGCTTGATGGAGACTTAACTTTAACTATACAAAAGATCATTAAAGGAAGCCTGATCTTTGATAATGTCAAAACTACTATGTTACTTGCAGGTGGTGTGCTGGATATTAAATCTTTAAATGGTAATTTATTTGGGGGAAGTTTAACCGCTACTGGACAAATTTCTTCACAAGTTAATCAACCTGTTAGTTTTAAAGCTAGTCTTAAAGATGCTAAGCTAAAAAATATAGTTTCACAGGGCAATAAAATTAAAGTTACGCAAGGGACGGTTAATCTAATAACAGATATCAAAACAAAAGGTCAAAGCCAATCTCAATATGTAGGTAACTTATTCGGTAAAGCAACATTAACAGCATCTGACGGTATAGTTAGTGGATTTGATCTGCAAAAACTATTAGATAGCCTTAGAAATATTAAAAATCTGGCAACTATTTTAAAAATGCTAGATGCTTCTTTGGCAAGTGGTGAAACAAAGTTCCAAAAACTAGTAGTAGATAGTGAAATAACAGAAGGTATAATTAACATAACAAACGGTAAGTTAGATGCTGCCTCGTCAGAGATAATAGTTACTGGAAATGTTAACCTGCCTAAATATACACTTGATATAGATAGTGTTATTAATGTAAATATAAATTCGATACCATCATTGAAAGTTCGCCTGTATGGCAATCTAAATAATCCACAGCATAAACTTGATACTAACGCATTAAAGGAATATCTTACGAAAAATTTAGTAAATAGTGTGGTTGATGGCGTTAAGAAAGGTACAAAGCCTGAAGATATATTAAAAAATATTATTGGAGGAAGAAAAAATAAGCCATCTGAAGGAGAAGGAGTGCAAAACGATCAACATGCAGAACCTTCTGCTAATAAAAATCCTGTCGACAAAGTAAAATCTACCATTGAGAAAGGGTTGAAAGGGTTATTTAAATAGTCATCCTGAACCGTCATATATGGACGCCAATAAAAACACAAGTAAAAAACAAAAAATGTAGCTATGGGTTAGTATACTCAAATAATTTTCTAAAAAAATATCTTTTGTTATTAGTGGCACTAAATTTTATGCTATATTATCCATGTGATTAATATTAAAGAGTTTTTTTATGGGAAGAGTTATAATAACAGAAGAAGAATTAGATTTTTGCAAATCAAATAAAGTTTTTCTAAATCAGGCTTTTATAGCCTCTGTTAGAGCTCAGGACGTTGCGACACTTGAATTATTATTTAAGTCAACTAACTTAAAGTCTTGTCTTGATATAAAACAAGAAGACTTATTTAGTGAGTTAATTGCATTAGTCATAGATGATAAAAATGCAGGTATATTAAAATTAATAGTTGATGAATTGAAATTGCAAGTTGAGTTAAAACAACAAAAAATTCCAGAAACTCAAGAGACTTTACTTGATATAGCTGCTTGGTATGGAGCCAAAGACATTGTTACTTTTCTCCTTACAGTAGGACTTGATCCTAATAATAAAGACAATAACGGACAAACTCCATTACATAAGGCAGTAATGGCTAATAGTGAATATATTATTTCTCTACTCATTAGTGGGGGGGCAGCAGTAAATATTCAAGATAGGACGGATGGCAATACTCCACTTCACTTAGCAGCTTTATTAAAGCTACCCAGAGTGGTAGCGCAATTAAAATTCCATGAAGCACAGGAACATATAAAGAATAAAAAAGGATGCAATTATTCTACTCTTCATAAATTAGTGGCAACAGGAAAGGTAAAACTTGATATAAAAGCACCACCATCACCTGAGATAGACAAAGATTTAGGATTTCATAAAGGAATAACAAATTTTTATAAAGCTGTTTTATCAGAGGAAAATAAAGAAAACTATTTTGTAAGTGCTATCAATGATATAAAAAGCTTCATTGACCCGTTACCACACCCTTCTGAAAAAATAGAATATATCAATAGGAGCTTAGAATTTTTAGTTAAATTATATCAGTACTATAAATATGAAGATAGTGCTGAATTGCAAAAATATATCATAGATAAAGCTGTAGCCCATGAGTTACCTACTATCTCAATAGTATTATACAATGTAATGTGTGTAGAGCATTTAAGAGCAGCAGATTACCATAATGCTATTAAATATGCTGAATATGCCCATAATTCTTTGCTTAATAGTTCCGAAAAATTACAAACTGAGACCTATAAGGGATCGTTATATGAAATCTTATTTAATCTAGGGTTAGCGTGGAAACATCTTGATACAACAAAGTCTTTAGACTATTTTGCCCAAGCAGAAAGAATAAAGCAAGGTGATCAGGAAGCGATAATAGAGCAATTAAAACATTATCTTATTCTTGCTGATGTTGACAATGCTTCAGAGCAAATAAAGAAAATTAAAGATGGTGATCTTAGAGATTTATATGAAATAATGCTTAATATTGTTAAATTTACTCCAGATGCCCTCAGTGTAGCATCATTAACAAATCATGCACAGAAGGTAACAAATTCAACACTTAAAGATTTATCTAATATAATGCGTGAATTTGCATCTAAACCAGATGCTTCCCTTTCGCAATTATTAAGTACGTTCTTCCAAAAGAATACACTTAAAGGTCTTGAATCTTATCTAGAGATTTATAAAGAAATATTGATAAAACTCTTTTTACAAAAGAAGGAATTTAATAAAGCCATTGAGTGTTGCGATGAAATCAATATTTGTATGGAGGAACATAATGTACCAACTCGGCTATTTAAAATATTGGAAATTTGTAAAAAAGCTGGGCTTTGGGATAAAGGGTTAAAATTTATTGAAGAGAAGTACCAACAATATCCTGAAATTTTACAACATCATGGTTTCCTTCCTCTTAAATATCTAGAATTTATATTTTATAAACAAAATAACTTGGAAGAAAAATCTGAAGCCTGCTTAAATTTTTTAAAAACTAATGCTAATTTAGGTGACAAGTCAGCTCTATTACTATCTTATGCTAATGAGTTTGCTTTTTACATAAATGTAGAAAAAGGAAATTTTGACAAAGCATTAGAGTATTTATATTCAGTTTCATTAAATAACAAAATAAACAAGTCAATATATTTATTAAACAAACTTAAACAATATCTTGAAAATGATCTTATAAATCTAGCCCCGCTCACTGAACTAGAAGAGGAAAAAGAAAAAAGTAACATTGTTTCAATCGATTTGATAGAAGATCATGCAAAGTTAGATGATTTTGATCAAAAGGCAATTCATGCTTTCTTTCAGAAAGAGAAACAAGATTTAGTTGCAAGATCAGTAGACACTACTATTAAAAAACAACCATCTATTATTTGGTGTATTGGTGAAGATACTTATGCTTCTAATCAACAGGATGTTTATCCTATAGAAGATAAACCAAATTTTTATGCGACGATCGATCGAAAGCTAGCGGGTAAATTGGATCATCAACTACTCAAGAAATTTGAGGATGCCCTAGCAAGAGGGTTAATTAGTCAAGAGTGTAAGGGTAAAGGGATAAAAATTATACCTAAAAAATTGATGGAAGTTAAAATTCCTGGAGACGATTATCGATTATATACAGGTGAGGTAAATGAAAATCCTCAAGGCGAATACTTAATTGTTTTTGACCATCTCGGTAATCATAAGGAGACAAAGAAGGCGGCAAGAGAAAGCAAATTAAAAATTATTTACGTAGATGGTAAAACATCTTATTTAGCTTCTCTTCCTAAAGAGTCTGAGTGTAGTACTAGTACACAAGAGTTAGATTTAGACTTGATTTTAGCAATGAGTTTACAAGAACATGAGGAGATGAAAGTATTAGGCGTTAATGATGATTGATACTAGCATTTAAGTTACGGCAACCTAGGTTAGTTCTTTTAAGTTATTCTATAAAAATTTGTTCCTATTTTCTTGGATTTAGGTCATAATCCGTCGTTGTCATTTCCTCAAGAAATCAAGAAGTAAAAATATATAATAAATGAATATTGATAAAAATATACCAAATTATCTGACGATAGCTCGTATTGTGGTTATTCCAATTATTGTAATAACCTTTTATCTAGATGACTCCAAACTCGCTCATAGAATTGCAGCGTTATTATTTATTATAGCTAGTATTACTGATTTTTTTGACGGTTATCTTGCTAGAAAATTTGATTTAGTATCAGGGTTTGGTAAAATGTTTGATCCAATAGCTGATAAATTATTAGTAGGTTGTGTAATTATAATGTTGGTAAAAAAAGGAGCAGCGGGAGAGATACCGTGCTTATTAATTTTAGCTCGTGAATTTTTAGTGGCTGGACTACGTGAATTTCTAGCTTTAATTCAAGTAAGTATTCCTGTGTCTAGATTAGCTAAGATTAAAACATTTACCCAAATGTTTGCTTTGTCAGCGTTAATTCTTGGTTCTAAAGGTTCAGGTATAATTTATATGGATTTAATAGGCCAAATAGCTTTATGGATTGCTGCACTTTTAACTGTAGTAACCGGATATTCATATTTGAAGGCCTGTAGTAAATATTTTTGAGCAAATTAGTCCCTAAGCCAAAATATCACTATTGATTTAAATTGTACCATCTAAGAGCAATTATTTATTATAATAAAAAATAAAATTATTGATATAATAGTAACTTAGTGTAGCATAAAAAGTATGATATATAATTAAATAATAGGTATTAATCCTAAATGTTTTAGATATACTCGATGAAAATCAAGAATTGGCGTCGTCATTATCCAATAGACTTGCTGCATAAATCAAAGAAGCTTTCGGGATTCTTAGGAGAAACGAAGCCGGCTACCTTCGCGTACACAGACGTACGTGAGGAGCGGAGGCGAGTTTCGACGACAAAATCACCAACTAGATTGACTTATGCAGTAAGTCTAATATCTGCGGTGCTCACGTACTATATGTACGCCTAGCACCTCGACTTGGTAATTCCTGCTACTATCATGATTTTGATTCTATCGTCTATCAATTCTTCATTTACGAGCAGTATACATTACGCAACTATTATAAGCAGCCAACTTACGTTTCAAACAAAAGAATAGCTGTGAATCTCTAACTATTAGTTTATTGGGTTATGAAGGAGCAAAATTCACCATATTTAGATAAATTAAAGCAAAATTTATTCCAGATATTTATCTTAATTTTTATAGTTTATAGTACAATCATAGCTTCATTGTATAAATATTATAATGCTAAAGTTGAAATGGAAAAAACACAAATTCTACAAAACCAGTATAATAAAATACTAGCAGTAAGTATGAATAAAATCTCTTCTCTAGCGTATCATTTATCTAGCAATATTCAGGAAAAAAATGTTACAATCAATAGTAATGGTAGTGAACTTGAGATATGTAATGAGGCAGAAAAATGTATAAACTATAATCTTTTTAATTTTGGAGCATTATTGAATCAGCATATTCCGGAATTCATTTATTACAAAATAGAACTCAATAAAAAATTTCTTTATTCAAATATCAAAACTCAAAATTATCAAATAGATAAAATATATCCTATCAACGCTTCTAACCAACTTAATATTAGTTTGGCAATTAATAGTACATATTGGCATAAAGTAAAAGCAGATATTAAAAGACCATTTTGGATATTAACTGCATTTATTACTGCTAATCTTCTATTGTTATATTTTCTCTTTAAAAGCTTATTTAAGAGTTTCAATAAATCGTATGCATTACATTATCAAGACAAACATGCTACAGAATTAGAACAGCTTAAGTTTAATTATCAGCAGGAATTAAAAAATTGCAAGACCTCTTTAATGAGAAAAATTTGGAATAATGATTTCAATAAACAAAAAGATTTAGAAATTAATTGTTTATTTGCTCAGGAAGCTAATCAAATATCCTTGCTTGATAAGAGTTCTAACAATCAAGAAGATATGATCAAGGATTATAGGTTAAAAAACTTTGGTGATAAAGTACCTTGCTCTATACTTCTGTATCAAGAAAATAAAATAGAAGAAATTAATGCCAGTAAATTAGTTGACTTATTTACTGATAGATTTAATCAGGAAGACGAAAATATATCGGTTGAAATTTCAAGCAAAGCAAAAGTATTATATTTTGCTTCTAATGCAGCGTTGTACCAAATCATTTATAGTGTTATTAACTATCTATTTTTTTTGTTAAAAAAACAATCTTCTACTACCAAACACAATATTAGATTAACTATTGATGATATAAAACAAAAAATAGAGCTACGTTTTGAATATGACGGTTATCCTATAATGACAGCAGAAGAACTGCTCAAAACATCAAATCATTTTTTCAAAACGCATGCTAACCCTTTTTTACTTAATTTAAGTCAAGTATTTAATATATTAAGAGCTGATGGATTCAACTATAAAATAAGTTATAACCAAAGCAATATTATAGAAATCTATCCAAATGATTCAAGCATAAGACAGGAAAATAAAAGTAACCAACAACCAATAAAAACAGAAAATAATGTGATTATACTAGCTTCTTTAACGAGGAAGAAAAATGAATAAATATTTATTACCACTTATGGTATTATTTATAGTCAATAATTCATTTGCCCATACACAAATATCTAATTTGATCACTCCAGTTAGCTATTTTATTAATCATGAGCAACAAATTAAAATGCTTGAGAAACATTTAGGTAAATATAGACAAGCAAGTATAGTTGGTACAAGTGGTATAGGTAAAACTCAGTTAATTAGGATGTATACTTATGAGAATAAAAATAATTATGATCTAATCTGGTTGTTTGATTGTAACCTAGACCTGAATGAACAATTTGTTAAATTAGCCCAACAACTCAATATGGTCAAACAAACTAATATATCTGAGGCATTAACTCTAGCCAAAAAAGAAGTAATGTCATATTTAACTTCTACTAGTAAATGGTTATTGGTGTTTGATAATTTAAAAGTTAATGAAAATAAAAAAGTGCAAAACTTTATTGATTGTGAACATAATGGTCAGGTCGTGTTTTGTTCTCAAAATAACGAAAGATTACCTAATGTTATATTAATGACCTTATTTGATAAACCTACTATCGTAACTTTGGCTAATACTTTATTGGATAATAAAGATAAAAATAGTATCGAATTTTTAACGCAATCTTTTAGTGGTTATCCAATACTTATAGTTCAAGGAATCCAATTACTAAATAAAATTAAAGGTCTAGATAAAGAAGAATATAAAAAGAAAATTTATCAATCAACTGATAAAATAGCAACAAATATTAGTATGGCTATAAAGGAATTAAAGCCTAGTGCGGTAAAGTTACTTAATAAAATAGCTTTGATAAATAACCAAAGTTTCTCAAAACAATTACTTGCTATAATTACTGATAACAAGAATACTCTCGATGATGATATATACCAATTATCTAAGTTTATGTTGATTAGCAATATTGATTCTAATCAGGATAATCCTATTTTTGAAATGAATGATGTAGTTAGCAACAAAATAATGGGGATAAAAACAATAAAATATGTTTAGAGGATATTATTCTAAAATTACCTAAACTCAAAGGAGTGCATTCTGCCCATGTATGGAGAGCTACTAAGACTATATCCGAAAATTTAGAGATTATTTTTCAAAATGCTGAAAAATATAATATTAACATATATTTAATGCTTAACTTAAGATTGCAATTATTTGCCTCATATATGAATGCCTGGAATCTATACAAATCAAAGCCAATGGTTAACTGGTTTGAGCAAAAAGAACACGACGAACAGTTTAAATTTTGGCAAATGTCTACTTATCAAAAATTCTGTTACGCTAGATATTTAGTAGGAGTAGGGCTTTACAATAGAATAACATCGATAAATTATCAAAAAACTATTTCTTATTTAACTAAAGCACTTAAAGTTTTAGATACCCTAGGTGATGATTATGATTATATTTATTCTAAATTTAACTGTAGCTTAAACATTGCTCTAACTCATGTATATTTAGGTAATATAAAAACTGCTGAAGAAATTATTAACGAAATGGAGAAGCTATTTAAACATAGGATAGATGGAGGAGATATATTTATATTATATCATGTAAAAGCTAGAATATTTTTTATTCAAGGTAAATATAATGAAGCTTTAGAATACGTCAATAAAGGCATCGAGGTATGGAAGACGTTAGATCCTAATGATCTAGGTTTTACTAGAGATTATTTACTTAGGGCAGCAATATTAAGCTCTATTGGCAAATATCAAGAAGCTTATGTTCAAACTCAACAAGTATATAATATGCATAAATCTGTAAACCAAGAGGCATTAGGTTATATTTATACACAAATGGCAAAAAGTGAATTAGGATTAAATAAAATAGATATTGCTTTAGATCATATTAATAAAGCTATAACAATATTTTTAGCAGATGAACGTAGAAATCCTAAGAATATAGATCATTTGGAAGATCCAGATTTAGCAGCAGGTTATGTAGTACAAGGTGATATTTTACTTGCTCAAGGTAACATTAAAGGAAGTATAGAATCTTATAAAAAAGCTTATGCTATATACCACTATTTCTATGGGGATAAAAGTAAAAATGTTGTTCAAGTAAGTGAGTTATATAACAAAGGAGCAAAAGCAGCTTGTAAAAACAAAGATTTATATAATTATAAATTCTTTGGTAAACCACAAATTAAGGAATTTGGAATAAATCACCCTAATACTATTGCCATGTTTGAATATTGTAAACAATATGACATGGATTTATGGGTAAAGCAAGATTAAGGTTTGTGATATTTATCAATCATCCAATCTATAAATGTATTATCAACAGACTGTTTTTTCAGTGCATATTCATATACTTCTTTTATTAGAACTGTAAGATTTGTAAATGAAAAGTTTAAGTTTCTTTCAATTAACATATTAATTGTTGCACTAGTGGCTTTACTAAAAATTTTCATTTGATCAATAGTTAGCACTTCATGGCTTATTTCGTTATCAACAACAAGAGCTTCTAGGCTAATATCTAAGGCTTTTGCAATTAATTGTAAATTATTAGCACTAGGGTTTTTTGAACTACCATACAAAATGCTATAAACAGTATTTCTACTTAATCCAGTTTTTTTCTCTATCTCTACAGCATTTATATTTTTTTGCACCATTAATGAGCTAAGTTTGGTTTGTAAATTTGCCATAGATAAGATTCTATATATAAAATTAATATTTCTAGATAATAAGGTATAACCATCAAAAAGTAAATAACTAAAATAATTAATTATAATTAATTATTTTAGATCATGGGAGTTTGTAACACTAATTTTTAATGATCTACTAAAAAATTTAAATTACCCTGACCCCTCTTATAAACATTTATACTTGAATTTTTTTAATCTATCTGATATGTATTACCTTGGATAGGTGTCCGAGTGGTTTAAGGATCTAGTCTTGAAAACTAGCGTGCGGGCAACCGTACCGTGGGTTCGAATCCCACCCTATCCGCCACTGTGGTACAAGTCATCGTTTTTTTAAAAATATCGAAAGGGAAACGTAGAGAGGTCTCAAGTTTTTTGCTCCTGACGTTTAAGGTTCTGAAATACGAAATTTATCATTTTGCGTTTTTGAGGGCTTTCAGAACCCTTAAAAGTTTCATAGGCTTCAGATGCTAGAGTTATCAGCGTTGTAGCGGTATAATTTTTGTTTTTTTAGGTCTTTCTATAGGACTCTCAGTAGCATCAATCAAGACTACTTCATAATTCATATCACTCTTCATTAGAGCTTTACGACATGGAAGAGCAAAGTTTGGGTGTTTAACTAGGGTGTCTTCTACCCATTTAACAGCTTTATATGCTGAACTTTCACTAATCCCATAGTTCTGACCTATATGGAAATAAGTACGGTATTCTCTAAGATATTCTAGGCTCTGTCCAAAAAAGTGTGTAAATTTGAAAAATAGGTCACTAAATTTTGTTCAGTCTATCCTCAAATTTAATCATCAAATGAGCCATAGCTTCATTCCAATTTGGAATGGGCATAGTCCATTTTTTGGTCATATAGTCAATCGTTAAATATAAACTTTTAAAAACAGCATTATCGCTAGGAAAAACACGCTTATTATTTGTTACTTTACGTAATTGACTATTAACAGATTCAACTGAATTAGTGGTATAAATTACCTTTCTAATTGCCTCTAGATATCCTAGAAAAATCATTAAATTATCCCAATTATTATACCACGATTTGGCAATTTGTGGATATTGTTTATTCCATTTTTCTTCAAAAGATACTAAAGCTAAATGGGCTTGTTCTTCTGTTGCTGCCGTATATATCGGCTTTAAATCGCTAGCCACCTGCTTCTTATCTTTATACGACACATATTTTAAACTATTTCTAATCTGATGTACAATACATAATTGATGCTCTGTTTTTGGATAAACTGCTTCTATCGCCTCAGACATACCAGTAAGATTATCACTACAAGCAATTAATATATCTCTCAGCCCTCTATTCTTCATCTCCGTAAAATTACCAAGCCAAAATTTTGCTCCTTCATTTTCACTGATCCATAACCCTAATATATCTTTTCTGCCAGATAACTCAATCCCTAATGCAACATATATCGCCTTGTTGATTATCCTTTTGTCTTGCCTAACTTTTACTACTAAACAATCAAAAAATACTATCGGATATATCTCTTCTAATGGTCGGCTTTGCCAAGCTTTTACATCATCCATTACATCATCGGTGATCTGACTGATTAAGCTCTCACTTATTGCAACACTGTATAACTCCTGTAACTGCATCTTAATATCAGATACACTCATGCCTTTAGCATATAATGATTGTTTTCAACCAGTCTTTAATTGATCATCCGTACTTAAAGAGCTTGATTTTTCTTAAAGCAAAGGTACATAAATTGAAACATTTTGTTCTTGGAAATTATCAGGAAACTTATCCATCACCATAAAAGCTGGATTTTTATCATCAATTTTAATTGCCGATTTATTAAGCCATGCACCATAAATCTAGTGATATGCTACCCCCATGTTATTAAGTTTGCCAATATAATTAAATTTAGCATAAGTGCCTTTAGCAATAATAATTTCATTGCAACCTAGAACACCTTCCAAATGGACGATTCCAGCTGAAAAGCGTACTTGATCTTCTACAACTTCTCCATCGTGCGGGTTATCGTGTCCAACGGCTATAAAAGTACCTGTAAAATCATCCCCAAGCACTGCTTCATCTAAATGCTCTTTCAGAGTTTTCCATGCGAGTGGTGCGGCCTCAAAGTATAATCCTTGTTTTGTAACAGCTTGGATTTTGAATGCATTAATCTCGATAATTTCAGGCTCTTCTAGAGACACAGATTCAAGCTCATTCACTATATTCATTTTATTTCTTGCTAAACTCGGACTATAGCCAAAATTTTCTTTAAAACTTCTTGTAAAAGCTGAATGATCTTCAAAGCCACTACTCAGTGCAATTTCAAGTATAGACTCTTCTTTGTTTTGTAATGATCTGAATGCCCGCTCCATTCTAAGGCGTCTTATAAAATTTCCAGCAGAAGATCCTGTTGCATCAAGGAATAACCTTTTAAAAGTTGAAACAGACACGCCAATATTTTTGGCAATCAATTCAAGACTGATAGGTTCATCAATATTTTGATAGATAAATTTTATTGCCTTGATAAAGTTATTATTGTTAAGATAAGCCATAATTAATACCTCATTTGTTTACAATTAAGTTGAATATACCCTATTGGAAAGAGGCTTGCTGTGCAGAATAGTCCAAATCTGTAATGATACCCAAAAACTGGACTGCTAAAATTGTAAAATGATTAGTACTTTATCGTCAAAACCATCAAAACGTTTCTGGCGTTTGGGTAATATTGCTGGTTCAAAGGTATTATGCCTATCCCTTGGTACTTTTATCTCCACAGCCCCATGTTCGGAGAGCATTTTCTTGCTAGTTACACCATTACGATCATTATCATTGTCTGCACGACTGTATTTATCATAGCCTAGATGATTATTCATTTCTGACTGCAGTGCCTTCTCTATTAAGCGTTTGGTCAATTCTTTTAATAAACCTCCTTCTTTTAGTATCGTACTGACATCTGTATCATTATCTATTAATAAATCTACTGCTTGCTTTATTGATTCATTAGTTTTTTTATTCATGTAATTTCCCTTTTTGTTATATTTTTATATATAACCTATTCCAAAATTTACACACTTTTTTGGACAGAGCCATATTCTAAGACCATCAGCAACTGTTCCTCCAAATTGAGCTTATTTTTACGCCCTCCTTTTGATTTCTTAAGACCATCAGCTTGCCTCAAAATATCCACCATCTTTGAGAATGTTCTCTTCCTTACTCCTGTTAATCGACGAAATTTTTCATCCTCTAACTCTTTAATATGTTCGAATTTCATTATTACTTCAAATCAGATATTTATAACACCATTCTACACCATTGCCTAATTTCGAAAGAAGTCTATTTTTTGTTTTTTATAGTGTACTAGTGTTTTGTTTTATTTGCTCTCTTCGTTTTTCTTATTTATTTGATGAATTTATAATTGACAAAGATAAAATATCTTATATCAATAGTTTTATAAATTATAAACAAAAGAACATTAAATACGAAGATATTAAAGAAATCACTTTAAAGCAAAATTTTATTCAAAGGTGTTTTGAACTTGGAATAATTTCAATGACTACTAATGCCAGTATAGAGGGTGCAGGGATTGATTTTTTCAACTTAAAATCCCCATGAAGTTTACGAGTTGATTCAAGCAAGAATAGCTGAGCATAAGAAATCATAATTAAAATAACCATATGCAATAATAGGAAAAACAAATGAACCAAATAATAACGAATGACCATAATTCTTTGATAGAGGATATAAAACTTCTGATCACTCAAGCCAAGAACCGAGTAGCAAGAGTAGCAAACTCTGAGATGACTATGGTATATTGGCACGTAGGTAAGAGAATTAAGGAAGAAATCTTAAAAGATCAAAGAGCATAGTATGGAAAGCAAGTTGTCCAATTTTTAGCACAACATTTATCTCTAGAGTATGGTAAAAGTTTTTCTCGTATATCACTTGTAAGAATGATCCAATTTTATGATCATTTTTCGAATATAGAGATTAGTTCGACACTGTCGAACCAATTGAGCTGGAGTCATATAATAGAGTTATTGCCATTGAAAGAACAAAACCAAAGAGAATTTTACGCATATATGTGTATACAAGGTAATTGGAGTGTACGGCAACTTCGCACTAGCATCCATAAGATGACTTATGAAAGAAGCGAATTATCCAAGAAATCTGAAAAACATAGTGGACAAATCTTGTCGTTATTAAAATCAAATAATGAGTTAGTTCCAGAGTTAGTGTTAAAAGACCCATACATATTAGAATTTTTAAATTTGCCGGATGCACCTTATGAAAGTGATCTAGAAAGTGCTATTTTGCAGCAAATTGAACAATTTATTTTAGAGCTTGGTACAGGATTCTCATTTGTTGCACGTCAAAGGCGAATGACCATAGATAATGAGCATTTTTACTTAGATTTACTTATGTATAACCGGAAACTCAAAAGGTTAGTAGCGATTGAACTCAAAACTGGCAAATTTAAGGCAGAATATAAAGGGCAAATGGAGCTTTATATAAATTGGCTTAAGAAGTATGAGACCTTTGAAGGAGAAAACCCGCCAATTGGCATTATTCTCTGCACTGAAAAATCACATGCTCAAATTGAGCTTTTGGATGTATCAGCAAGTGGCATACATGTAGCAGAATATTGGACTGAATTGCCACCTATTAAGGTCTTTGAGAAAAAAATTCAGGAAATAGTCCTACAAGCAAAAAATCGATATGACCAAAAAGCAGTAGAAATAAAAAAGCATTAGTAAATTATGAATGTTATTAATCAAGAGGAAGCGGATATCAACTTTATGCCCATAAACTCCGCATGTTTGAACCTAACTATTCTACTTAGTTGGTTATCAGCTGTTATATTCTTGGCTGCTACTTCTGCTGGTAATTTATTCGTGCTACCGGTACTCTGCTCCTCACGTACATCATCGTCCGCTGCGGGTTGAGATTCCGTGGCTTCTTTAAATTCTTCAGCATAAGCGAGTTTGTCAAAGATATCTAATATATAATCACTCAATACCCAAAATCTTATGAGTTTGTAAGGAAAGGCGATGACCATACTTAATGGTCAAATCAATAGCTAACCGTTCATTTTCTTTATTTAGCAACAGATTATTTTGATCCATAGGCTGAATAAATACTGGTATATTATACTTGCTTTGTCCTACTTCTGGTATGTTAGAGTATTTGGGTATATTTTTAGCCACCAAAAATTTTAGGGCATTAATATGAGATAGTAAGTCATCTCTCAATAGTGCATAACCATTTTTCCCAGCTTTTGGTGAGCAAACTATATGGACTTTATCTGGAAGATCACGATATAATGTGCCATTAGTTTCAATTTGCACTATATAATCCAAATCTAATAATTTGTAGCACAATAATTCTATAGGTTGACGAAAAGGCTCACCACCAGTTATAACCACTAATTTGATATTAGATATCTTGCATAATTCTACTTTTGCTGGTAATTTGTGCGTGCTACCGGGACTCTGCCCCTCACGTAGATCTAAATACGCTGGGGATTGAGATTCCATGACTCCTGCAAATTCCCTAGCAGAAGCGAATTCTGCAAGAGGTCTATTAATTGCCAGTTTTTCAACTTCTTCGATAATATTGTTAATAGTTAATATATTAAAATCTTCAAAGTCGGTATCGCAGAAATTACAAGCAAGATTGCATCCGCCAAGCCTAATAAAAATAGCAGGCATACCTACAAAAGACCCTTCTCCCTGAATAGTCTTAAAAATACTTTTGATTTCTAGATTAGTTCCATCATTAAATATTGCTGGTCTTTTAGGATTTTGTCCAAACATAATATACTCAGGTAGAACTTCAAGAATTAAGGTCGTTGTGTCTAAAGATTTCAGCTGCCTAGTTACTCATGTACGCCTAGCTGCTCGACTTTGCTACTGCATAGCTCTTCTTGAAATTGACCTCTTCGTCTATATCAACTCTTGAAATCATAGCAGTATAAAAGCCAATTATTAGATTCATTGAGGAAGCAATATACTGACAAACTCAGTTTTTGATAAGTCAACTACAGGCTTTACAAGAACCTTTTCTGCATTTGCTTTTTTTACGTAACCTACCGTTATGCCGTAAGGGTAAATATTACCATAACCAGATGTTATAACTTTTTCACCTTTTTGGACAAGATGAGTTTTTGGTAAATAGAGTATTTTGCTACCATTACCATAACCACTCATGATACCTTTCTCTTTTGAAGATACGGTAGTGATCGGAATTCGAGAGTTTACGTCATTAACTAAAATTATTTTAGAGTAATTGTTGCTTACTTGTATTACTCGCCCAACTAATCCTTCACTGTTGGTAACTATCTGATCAACTTCCACACCATGTCTTACTCCAGCTGACACTAAAGCAGTTTTACTGAAGGGGTTTAATGAAACACTTAGTAATTTAGCACTGACATAGTTATATTGTTCTTCTTCTACAACTGATAGTAGTTTTTTTAGTTCTTTATTCTCAGATTGGATCAAATATATATTACTCTGTAACTTTCTTAGTCTTGCCACTTCTAATTGTAGTTCGATATTTTCTCTTGCTAAGTCTCGTAAATAAATAAAATTTTGGGTTATTAAATTAATTTGCTTAAATATGTTTTCATGAATTAGCAATCCACCAAAAATAACATGTCCAACGACTTCAAGAGAAATGGAAGAAAATCTTTTTGGAGCAGCAAGAAATAAGTAAAGTGAGGCGATAACAAAAAATAAAACGAAAACACGTCTCAAAGTAACAAGTATAAATCTAGCAAACTCTACCATTTTACTAGAACGCTTTATTCTGTTTGCAAGTAATGCCATTGGTTAATCTTGTTTAAATAACACATGCTTAAATTTTTGAAAATCTTCTAGTACTTTTCCCGTACCAAGAGCTACGCATGATAGTGCTTGATCAGCAATAATTACCGGCAGTTTAGTTGCTTCTTTTAGGACATGATCTAAGTTTCGGAGTAATGCCCCACCACCAGTCATAACAATTCCTGTATCTACAATATCGGATGAAAGCTCTGGAGGAGTGCATTCCAACGCCACTTTTACTGCTTCTACAATTTGACTAATTGGTTCAATTAGACTGTCAGCAATTTGTCTTTCGTTTAGTAGCATTTCTTTAGGGATACCATGGATTAAATCTCGTCCTTTAATTTCCATTACTCTTGGTTCTAAACTATCATCTACGTAAGCAGCTCCAATCTGCTTTTTGATTTTTTCTGCTGTAGCTTCGCCGATTAGTAAATTATAATGCCTTCTAATATAAGAAATAATAGACTCATCCATTTTATCGCCACCTACACGTACTGATCTAGCATACACAATACCACCTAATGATAGGACGGCTACTTCTGTTGTCCCTCCACCTACATCAACAATCATTGAACCAGTTGCTTCTGTTACTGGTAAGCCGGCACCAATTGCTGCTGCCATAGGTTCTTCTATAAGGTATACATCTCTACCTCCTGCACTCTCTGCTGCTTCTTGAATAGCCCTACGCTCAACTGGTGTAGAACCTGAGGGTACACAAATTATAATCATTGGACCAGTAAATGATCTACGATTATGTACTGTTCTGATGAAATATTTTATCATTTCTTCAGCTCCCTTAAAGTCGGCTATAACACCATCTTTTAGTGGTCTTTTTGCTTCAATGTCTGTTGGGGTACGTCCTAACATATTTTTTGCTTCCTGACCAAATGCGTATGGCTTAAATGCTCCGTCCACTTTAATCAATGCAACTACAGAAGGTTCGTTAAGTACGATTCCTTTGCCTTTGACATACACTAAAGTATTAGCCGTACCAAGATCTATGGCCATATCACATACAAATTTCCTGAAAAAGTTTGTTAGCATTTTTATTTCTCCAAAATCAAATCATTTTAACGCATCAGGTTTCTTGAGAATGCATAATAACAAAATTACTGAAAAATAATATACATATATTTGGCAATAAAATAGCTAAGAAAGGGGGGGGGGGCATTATATGCGAGTATTTTAAACAAAATCTCTAATAGGAAATAAATAATAAAACCTAGAAATAAGCCAATTACTAAGATTTTTTCTTGAGAATTATCACGTTGCTTGAGACTAAAAAAGCAGGCTGCTAAAATCACTGTGGTAGCCATAATTATAGGCTTAAATAATTGTTTATAGAAATAAATTTGATAGTTAGTTATTGGTAAACCAAATTCTACTAAATGTTTAATTGTATCTGGTAAATCCCAAATAGCAATCATCTCAGGATTTATAAAACTATTTAGTAAGTTACTTATTGATAAATTTGTTGGAACGGTAAAACGCTCATATTGTTTGACATTATAGTTATCCGAAATTTTTACAGAAGTTAGTTTTAAATTATTATCAACTAAAATAGCATATTCCCCATCAATTCTTTTTAAGAAATTATTTTTGTCATCTAAAAATAATATAATAATCTTATTTAACTTATTGTTCACTACATCAATAGACCCAGCCTGAATAATTCTTTTATTGCCTTGATAATTCTCAAAAAATAGTAAACCAAATTTTGATATTATCAAATTATTAGATGTCTTTTTACTCAATTTTGCTTCTAAAGATTCATATTTTTGTAAACCAAATGTACCAATAGGGTTGCATATAGTTATTAGTATTATACCAAAAATCACCGTTGCAAAAACTGGAACAGCAATAACCCTCCAAATATGGATACCATTGCATAAAATAGTTATTAGTTCGTTATGTTTAGTTAGTCTTTTTAGAAAAAATAACATCGCAATGAAGCTAAGAAGAGAAGCTACTTCATTAACTAAATAAGGTATTTTATATAATACAAGTTTCCAAAAAAAATGTGTTGGGATATATACAGCTTTAAATTTTTGCAAAAGGTCAAAGATATTTGAAAGAATTAAAACCCCGATAAGCAGAAGCAATATACCGATGAAATAGCTACAATATAGCCTGAGTAGGTAAATTGAAAGAGTTTTAAAATTAATCATTTTAAAATAAAAATTGGTGACCGTAGTGGATGATTTTACAACCAAAAGTGAAATAAAAACTATTATAAAACACTATTACTAATATAATAACTATATCAGTAATAATACTCGATAATCAAGTTTTTTTCTAAGTCATTGTCAATAACATGTTATTGACATTTGCTTCTAATTAATCTAGAGATATAATAAAATATAGTCTAATATTTATGGCTCGATATTATTATTAACTTGTTATGAATCATCTAAACCAAATATTAAAATCTGCACAAAGCAGAATAGAATCAACTCAAGCTCTATCAGAGTTGCAACAAATTAGGGTGGAGTTTCTTGGGAAACAAAGCTTACTTAACCAAGAAATGAGAAAGCTTGGTAGTCTTGAGCAAAATGATCGTAAAAAGTTAGGCGAGGCAGTTAATCTGCTTAAAGAACAGATTAGTAATTTGCTAGAAGCAAAACAAGCAGCCTTGGAGGAAATTGAATTAAATAAACGATTTGCTGAAGAAAAGACAGATTTAACAATTCCAGCTCGGCAGTATAAGAAGGGGAGCATACACCCCATTACCCAAGCTACTGAAGAATTAATTCAAGTATTTACAAAATTTGGGCTAACCATTAAGGATGGTCCAACTATTGAGAACGATTGGTATAATTTCACTGCCCTAAATTTTTATGAAGATCACCCAGCAAGGCAGATGCACGATACTTTCTATCTAAAGGCAAAAGAGGCAGAACACCACCTATTGTTACGTACTCATACTTCACCCATACAAATCAGGACGATGCAAAATGGTAAACCACCTTTTAGATTTATTGCTCCTGGTAGAACTTATAGGTCTGATTCCGATATGACACATACAGCAATGTTCCATCAGATTGAAGGTCTAGTACTCGATGAAAATATTAATATGGGACATTTAAAATACCTTATCACGGATTTTATTAAAGATTTTTTTGAACAAACAAATATTGAAGTGCGTTTTAGACCAAGTTTCTTCCCTTTTACCGAGCCATCGGCAGAAGTGGATATTAAGATGCAGGGTAGCAATAAATGGCTTGAGGTGCTTGGTTGTGGTATGGTTCATCCAAATGTTCTTAAAAATGTTAATATAAATAGTGATCTCTATCAAGGGTTTGCCTTTGGTCTAGGTGTTGAGCGTTTTGCTATGTTAAAATATGGTATCAAGGATCTCAGGCAATTTTTTGAAGGAGATATAAGATGGTTAAAACACTATAACTTCTCTGCTTTTGACTTGCCAACTCTAGCTGGAGGATTAACAAGATGAAATTTACTTTATCATGGTTAAAAGAATTCTTAGATACTGAGAGTACTGTTGCAGATATTGCTGACTGTTTGACCATGCTTGGTCTAGAAGTGGAAGAAATAATAGATAGAAGGACGGAGCTAAAAGATTTTGAAGTAGCTCACATATTATCTACTAAACCCCATCCATCGGCGGATAAACTTAAGATATGTCAAGTCCAAACTAATGAGGAAATTTTACAAATAGTTTGTGGAGCAAGTAATGCTAGGGAAAATATTAAAGTAGTACTGGCAAAAATTGGTTGTGAAATTCCAAATGGTAAATTTAAAATTAAAGAATCAGTAATTCGCGGAGAAAAAAGTTGCGGAATGTTATGTTCTGAAGAAGAACTATTAGTGGGCACTAATTCTGATGGTATAATAGAACTGATGCCCGATGCTAAGATAGGAGAGTCACTTATACAATATTATGGGTATGGTGATCCAATCTTTGATATTAACGTTACCCCAAATCGTGGTGATGCTCTTGGCGTCTATGGTATAGCTAGAGACCTAGCTAGCAAGGGTATTGGTACGCTTAAAGAATTAGAAGTGCCATCAATTGCTGGAGAATTTGAATCTACATTAACCTTGCAGGTAGAGAATAAAGAAGCATGCCCATTATTCTGCTTTCGAGAAATAAGAAATTTACAAAACAAGACAAGCCCTGATTGGTTAAAGCAATTATTGCAAAATATTGGGCTAAAACCGGTTTCAGCCCTAGTGGACGTCACTAACTATATATCGTATAGTTTCGGGCAACCAATGCATGCCTATGATAGAAGTAAATTATCAGATAAGCTGCAAATTACACTACTTAAAGAAAAAACTAAATTTCTAGCTTTAAATGGCAAAGAATATGATTTAGATGAAGAATCTTTGGTAATTCAAGATGATAGGCAAGTACTTACTCTTGCTGGTATTATAGGTGGAGATAACAGTAGTTGTGAACTTGGAACGCAAAATATTTTGCTAGAAGCGGCGTATTTCTCTCCTAAATATATTACTAAAACCGGCAGGCGTCTGCAGGTTGATACTGATTCGCGTTATCGTTTTGAACGTAATATTGATCAAAAATTTACCTTAAAAGCCTTAAATATTGCAAGTAAAATGATTTTAGCTATTTGTGGAGGTGAAATTTCTGATATAGTGTATAATGAAGGGTTTGCTTTTGTGCAAAAATCCTTGGACTTCCCTATAAATTGCCTAGCTAAAATAACCGGTCTAAACTTAAGCAAAACAGAGATTTGTAACATTTTAAAAAATCTTGGCTTTATTATAGTAGATATAGGCGATACTCTCAAACTTACCATACCATCTTGGCGACATGACATCACAATTAAAGAAGATATTGTTGAAGAAATTGTTCGTATTTACGGCTATGACAAATTAGAGCAGATTAAATTACCAGAAATGCAGCTAACAAGGATTATACCTAAGGAGCAACGAAGAATTTCTGATATTAAAAGAATTTTAGCCAGTTATGGGTATGATGAGGTAGTAACAAATTCATTCATGGATAGTGAAATAGCAAAATTATTTGCTCCAATAAAAGAGGAGTTATTTTTGCTAAATCCTATTAATGTTGATAATAATTATATGCGACCTAGCCTCATTGCAAATTTACTTAAATTAGTTCAAAAAAACTTAGCAAGATCAATTAGAGAAATTGCCTTGATGGAAATAGGCCCAATCTTTAACTCTTGTAAATCTGATGGTGAGTTAGTTTTTGTTTCTGCAGTAAGATGTGGACAATATAATGAAAAAGATTGTCATTCTGCAGCTCGCCCAGTAGATGTTTTTGATATTAAATCTGACTTAGAAAATGTTTTAAATTATGCAGGTCTACCGATTGATAAGTGTCAATTTGCTCCTATTGATTTACCTTATTACCATCCGACAAAATCAAGCCTTATAAAACTTGGTAAAAATGTTATAGCCTATTTTGGACAAATTCATCCCTCTATATTAAAACATTTTGATATTGACTGTCAGATATTTGCCTTTGAAATAGATATTGCCAATATACCATTTGCTAAAGCAAAATTTGCTAAAAGAGACGAGTTTATTGTTTCTGACTTCCAGCCAACCTTTAGAGACTATGCTTTTGTAGTTGATCTAGAGCAGCCGGTTAGCAAGATAATTGCTTATATCAAGAATTCTAATAAAAAAATGATAAAGTCTGTTGATCTATTTGATATTTATTCGGGAGATAAACTACCTTCCGGTAAAAAATCAGTGGCAATTAAGGTGCAATTTCAAGCAGATGATCGGACGTTAAATGAAGCAGACCTAAATTTATTAAGTCAAGAAATTGTTACAATTGTTCATGAGAAATTTCAAGGTAAGTTAAGAGAATAAACTCCTACTTTCAGACTAAATATATATCCAAAGAATGCTAAAGTAACCTAAGCATCGATATGAGATATGGATTTAACATTCTCGATGTTCCATGAAGGCACAACTGTTGGAAGCTAAAAAAATCGTCTAAACGCCGTTAAGCACCGTGGCAATCTTCATGATAGTCAAGACCTTCTTCACAAGATTGCCATGTCGCCGCTTGCAGCGACTCCTCGCAATGACGGTTTAAGCCTTACAACAGCACTTCGCTAATAGACGATTTTTTAACTTCCAACAGTTGTGATACTCACTCCACCGATCCTGCTACCCAATCCTCCTGAATTACGCGAATTCGGGATAAGAATTTGTCAATTCTTATCCCAAATTCGGTGAAATTATCGAAACAATCAGATTTGAGACTGCTCTGCATCTGATTGTTAAATTAATATTTTGCTAAAAACATGATTTTAATCTTTTAAAATCATGTTTTTAGCTTTAGAAAGGTTTAAAATGCATTTGCAAAACCGCTTTAAGAATGCATTTTTCCTTATATTAAAGCCAATTCGGGATAAGAATTGACAAATTCTTATCCCGAATTGGGGTAAATTGACTATATCTTAGTTTTTTGCTTCTGCACTAAAATTTCTACTTTGTTTCTTTGTCATTCGTTTATCCTAAGTATAATTTTTTATTCTATCTTATTACGAAACAAAACTACATGCTTTTTTGTCTAAATTTTTTAGCCCATTATATAAGAAGAAAAAACAAATTCTGACGACAAACTTATCAGGAAGAATCAATTCGTAAGCACTCTTATTAAACAAAAAGGGCTTTCTTTTTTAAAAGAAAACCCTTTTGTTTGAAGTAATAGATAAGTAAACTTAAAAGATTAGTTTAGAAGTTTACACGAACTTTTAAAGTACCTTGGTGACCAACATATTTACTAGCTAAATATGCATCGTAACCAGCTCCATACTCCATATTACCAGCTTTAGCAGTAACGCCTAAACCAAGGTTAAATAATGTTTTTGCCTCTTTGTCAGATCTAGTAGCAAACGAACTAGTCATACCATCTAATTTAGCACTAACTTTCCCTAAATTACCAAATAACTTTTGAGAAACAAAAGCATGGGCTTCAGGCATCACTGTAATACCACTAGTATCTACAGAAACTGCAAATCTAGTACCAAGCACAGCTTCAACTTTATTGTTAGTCTTCTTAGCAACGACCTTATTTACGTTGTCTGTACCAGTTTCTTTATAACCTTCATCGCTAGATCCTGTATAACGAATTCCAGCCATCGGTATTAATGACATTGTGTCAGACATTTTAGCATTGTAACCAAATAATACTTGACCACCGTAAGACAGAGAATCATAACTAGCTTTAGCAATTTGCTGACCACTAGCATTACGAGAAGTAGGCACTTTTCTAGGATCGCTATTCTTAATTTTATTTGAACCAAGAGAAACCAAACCTTGTACAAAGAAATTTTTATCAAGTTGTTGTGATCCATAAATAGAGAGCATCACAGTATTAATGTTTGTTTTCTCTCCAATTTTATAATCTTTGTATTTCATATCAGTTCTAACAATACTAACAGCAGCACCGATCATTAGATTTTCGTTTGCTAAAGCATCGAAACCAAGGATTCCACCAGCAGATTTCGTTTTATAGCCAACAACACTACCTTCACCCTTCTGAACAGCTTGATTATAGTATGGCATAGCCCATGCACCCATTGATTCACCAGCTACATCATCAGAACCACTACCTACAGGTTTTTGTTGTTCATCAACTTGAGCAAGTCTTGCTCCCACTAAACTAGCAATCCCAGCATTAGTATGTTCGACAGCATCAGTCACTAATGAATTCTCAGCGTTTACAATTCTTTTTAGTGCTTCACCACGTACTTTTGGGTCTTGTGATAACGTACCAATATCAGTCATAGCAGCTAATGCCTCACGACCAAGCAAAGCAGCATTTTCCTGATCTTTATCATCACCACCAGCATCTTTCATATCAGCTGGAGCTATAGTTGCAGCATCATTTGAACGCAACAAGTAAACATCTTTATCATCTTTAGTAGAAACAGTCCACTTTACATATGCTTGATTTGTTGATTTTGCTACTGTTAGAGGACCAAATCGTGCATCATTACCTAGAATTAGATATTTACCATTGCTAATCAACTTGTACTCTTGATCCGCCGCTAATTGAGCTTCATCCTTCACGACTATAAGATTAACTGGTACACTAGCAGCCACCTCTATAGGAGTATTAACTTCTATAGAACCAAGTTTTCCATCTGCAGTTAAGGTAGTTGCAATAGAAGTCTTAGGACCCCATGTAGAATTTACGTCATTTTTGTTATCTTGGAATATTAACTTACCAGAGTTCAAATTCATATTGGCATTAACATGTGAAGTACCACTAATTATGTTGTTATCAGTAATTACGATATTTTCAGTACCGAAGTTAACTACTTCTGCATACATAGCAGCATTCTTCAAGCCTACTTTTTTATTGCCATTAAATGTTATAGCCTTAAAACGATCATTCTCTGTACCAAGCTTAGTACTAATAATAGCAGCATTATCTGTGAAGTTAATCTTATTATCTGCTCCCTTACTGGTCATAGCAGCTGTCAAAACAACCTTATCTTTAAACTCAGCTACAGAACCACCATCAACACTACCAACTTGTAGTCCACCAGCTACTTTTCCACCAGCTGTGTACTTCAATTTGTCATTAATAATAGCATTACTGACATAAGTATCACCAAAGTTTTCGGTATTTACTTCAAAAGTTGCAGCTTTTAAGTTGAGCCCGCTAGAACCTAAACCATAAACCTTATCAGAACCAGCCTTAAAGTTAACAGTACCTTGATTATCAGTTGTAGTTGTTACACCAGCAAAGAAGTCTGTAGTAGTAACATTTAAGGTATTATCTCCAGCAAATTGTAGATTAACCAAATGTTCCTTATCACCAATATGGTTAGGTTTACTAATAGTGTGATCAATAGCTGATAATATAACTGTAGGTCTAGCACCTTTAGAACTCGCACTATCAAGAGTACTATCAACACTTATCCCATCAAGTCTCATATTTGAAGCTAAAGTTAAGCTTGCAGCAGTTGCAAACTTAATATTGCTAAATTTTAGACCGTTATCAGCCACTAATTCAACATTACCACCATGCAATTCTAAGGTAGATATACCGTTAATAGCACCAGCATTAGCAGCTGCTGTAGTAGTGAATTTTACACCAGTACCAACACCAGCATCATTAACAAATTTCAGTGTTCCCTTACCAACAACTGCTTTAGTAGTATAATCACCATCTACAACTAATGTAGATCCGTCATCTGCTAATTCTATATTTTCGCTGAAAAAGCCTTGACCCGATGTAATTGCCTTAACACCAGCATTTACTTTGAGACTTTTAAATTTCCTGGTTGATGTTCCTATGTCGCCTTTTAGAGCAGCATCACCAGCAAAAACTAGATCACTTCCACCAGAAGCAGTTATACTATTAGCAGTAATATCATTACCTTTATGAAGAGTAAGAGTCTTATCGTTTGCTGTAAACTTGATTTCCTTTACTCCCTCGTCCTTAGAGGTTGTTGTATTATATAAGTCAACATTCTCACTAATTGCAAATGTAGCTTCCCCTGCATTTGTCAAAGCTCCAAAGGCATATTTAGCATTATTAACCTCCATCTTAACTGTTGAAGTTCCACCACCAAAATCAACTCCAGCAATATTAACCCATTCATTGCCAGGTACCAAGTTAAAGGCAGGTTTTTGTCCGTTCAGTAATAATTTCTTTAAAGCCTTAGAATCATTACCAGCAGGATCCGTACCAATAATGCCAGTAATATTTAAAGTACTCTCCTTTTTCATTTCAGTTGCATCAATAGTACCACCACTATTATTAGCAATCATTTTAGATGTAATGGTTACATCACCTGCGTTATTAGTTAATTTCAATGTTCCACTATCAGCATTATCAAAGATACTAGCAGCATTAATCGTAGCACCACCAACTTTTACTGTGCTATCCTTAGGGATGATAATATTACCAATTGTTGGAACACCAGCAGCACAAATGTCACCAATGTCACCAGTAATTTCAGCATCACCCTCAAACGTTAAATTTGAAGCAGCATTAACATGAACCTTAGCAGCAGTGTGATTAATATTACCGATCAGTTTATAATCCTTAGCAAATTTAAAATGTGTATTAGCCACAGTTCCTCGTAGTTCAGTGACAGTATGCTGTCCTGACAATTCTAGAAGACCAGGTTGTGTATTTTCAATTGCAACTAATTTGTTTATTACATCAGCTTTTAATACACCATCACCTGTAAAAATTATCGTTCCAACTTGAGCTGCACTATTGTTTACGTCAGCATGAAAGTTTCCTTCAAGTTTTTTACCAGCTGCCACAGTAATTGTACTATCAGGTATATTATGGAAATCTGTTGTACCAAGATTACTATGTTCGCTTAGAGTTACATCTGACTTTGCTGTTATCATGTTTGTCTTACCCTGAACTCCTACATCAACTTCACCTTGTAAATTGATAATCCCACCGCGTAATTCAAGCTCTTTAGTATATACTCCTCCTGCAATTGTTGCAGCACGAGCATTAGTAGCAGTAACTATGAATTTTTTAGCTCTATTCTCCTTATTTATACCAACTACGGCACGACCTGCAGCATTAGGAATAAGAGATCCAGCTACCACAGTAGTATTGAAATGAATTATACCATCTCCATCTTTATTATTACCACCAAGAGATCCATGCATAACTTTAAAGTCAGTAGCAGGAACACCAGCAGCAGCACTAGAAGTAAGTAACAATGTACCATTACCATTATCACCAAAGTTGATTGTACTACCATTTCTTTGTTGCAACTGTAATATAACACCAGCACCACCACCAGTTCGAGTAGAATCGAATTCAACAGTGCTACCATCAGAGATGTTAATTGTGTGGGCTGTGGCAACTTCCGAGTGAACAAATTTTGTATTAGCACCAGCATTGTTAATATTCAATGTTGCATTTACACCGTTAAGAACTTTAAAATTCGTAAATACGATGTCAGTATGAGCAGTAGGACTAATATTCAAGGTAGCACCAGCAACTGCAAAATCGACCTGACCTAAAGCAGTATAAGTGTTAGCAGCAGCAGCAAAAGCATGACCATCAGCGACAACTGCTGATGTACCGGTTAAGGTAAGAGTATGACCAGCACCGAATGTAAAACTTACCGCCTTATTATTAGCACCAGTATCAACGATAGAACCAACAGTGAGATCTGCATTGATCGTTACAGCAGCATCAGTCTTGTTATTAACATTAATTGCTTGAATCCTCCGAATCTGATTAACATTAACTACATGATTATCAGCACCAAATTGAATTGATTGACCATTAACCGGACCGGCAGCAGCAGCACCACCACCACTAAGCCACTTATTATCAACAGCAACAGCATTAACAGGGGCATCAGCATCGTTAGTAATCCTAGTAAGAGCACCAGCAAATGCCGTATTACTTCCACCGACTATAACTGAAGCAATAGAAGCAGTCGCTAGCAAGTTTTTCAAAAAACTGCTTTTTTTACTTTTATTATTCATAATTTTTTCCTATTTAAGTTAATTCATTTTCTAAATACAGTTTCTTAGAGCAATTAGTTTCAAAAGTTATTTATGCTCGATGTCATTCCCGTGCAGGTAGAGAAATCTAAAAAAACAGCCTAGCAGACTATATTAAACTTTTCTAGACCCATACTTTCGCAAGGGTAACCATCGGAATGCACAGGGATGATCCTACGCAATCATAATACCTTAAAAACCTTTTTAGAAATATCTAAACACGCAGCTACTATATATGTAAAAATAATTAATTACAAGCTACTTGACTATTTTTTTGATAAATTTCTATCAACTGTGTTATATTTGAAACAGCTATAGAAATTTGTTATACATGATAGTTTGACTTACTTGACTCCCAAACTTTCTTCCAAGCACCAAACAAACCGCTGTGCATTTGTGATAACATAAACAAACTGTTGCGGTGATTTATCAATCTTAAGGCATAGGCTAAAATGAATCCTTCTTTAAACCATATAATACTGAATTCGATGTAACAAGTTACATCGAATTCAGGTTAAATTACCCTAGTTTTAGATATCCGCGTTATCGTCAACTATTACAACACCTGTTAAAGATGATGTCTCTTCATTATTGTCTAAACGATCGTCTGATTCTGCTAAGTCAGCTAATGCTAATGCGTTATGACCCAAACGGCTTACTCCACCACACAACTTCTTGATAGCATATATAGCAACACCTCCACCAACACCTATAATAGTTACAATAGAAGATATCAGACCTGAGATTTCTCCTATTGACATTGTGCTACTAGCAGGATTATTAGGATTTGATTCCTTAGGAGTATGCTTTTCTGTAATAGAATCAACAACTACATCAGCAGCGATTGGTTCTGGTTTCTCAGTAAGATTTTTCTTAGGAGTAGTAGTTTTTCCAGCAGAGAAAGCAGTAGACTTTGTCGTAGTAGTACTAGACTTCACGTTAGTAGTAGGCTCTGTCGTACTAGTACTCACGGTAGTAGGAGTAGTAGACTCTGTCGTACTAGTACTCACGGTAGTAGGAGTAGTAGACTCTGTCGTACTAGTACTCACGGTAGTAGGAGTAGTAGACTCTGTCGTACTAGTACTCACGGTAGTAGGAGTAGTAGACTCTGTCGTACTAGTACTAGACTTCTCTGTAGTAGGAACAGTAGTCTCTTTCTTAGCAGTAGTTGAAGTGGAGGAAATAGTAGACTCTGTCGTAGTAGTACTAGATACATCCGTAGTAAGAACAGTAGTCTCTTGCTTAGGAAGAGTCTCATCAGTAGTATGAATATCACGCTTCTCTCGCTTGTTGTTGGTAGTATGGTCTTCCTCAGTACTAGACTCTTTCTCAGTAGTACTAGACTTTATTGTAGAGGTGGACTCTTTATTAACTTGTCTATTTTCTTTTAGTACCTTTAAGAGTTTTTTTAATATCTTACGTTTTATACCTCTGTCTACGTCCATTTCAATAATCTGAGTACCTACAAGTTTTGGTATAATATCATTTACCCCTTCATCACTCATATTGTTAGATGATATATCTAGTGCTTTAACCTTAGTGCTGCCTTTTTTAAGTGATTCTATAAAACCTATTGCTTTTTCATCGCCTATTCCATTATATGCTAGATTTAATCTAGTAACTTCAGTACCTGTAAGCATTGTTCCAAAGTCTATTCCTTTTATACTACCATGTAGTATACTTAATACTTTAACATTACTACCTCTAAGAATTTTTCCAATCTCTTGTGCTTTTTGACGAACAGTCGGAACCTCCCATAGACATAATTCAGTAATATTACTATTTTCGAGTTGTTCTTTGAGTATGTCTATGTCTAGATGATGGCTGAAAGTTAACTTTTGACCATTATTACCTAGTATAATATTACCATCAGTATTATGTAGTATAAGACCATCACCTACTGCACGTTTTCCCCTACTAAGAGATGAGTCATCACTATGTTTTGTCAGCTTTTTTGATTGGGCATGGTTTTTGCTAGTTGCAGGAGTAGCATCAAAAAGAATAGGCATCTTCCCAATGGCACTTGTTACTCCACTCAATAAGCCATTTGGAGTACCTGTCGAGATAGCTTTTTGAAAGGGAACGGTAGTAGGAGAGACGCTAGAAAGGGCGGTAAGCGCGGTAAGAATAGGCAATAAAGCTCCAATAGGAGTATGTGGTATAGCTCCATTAATAGGCTCTATAATATTAATAGGGTCTATACTATTCTGCTCTAGAAGATTAAGTGCATAATTAGGTAAGTCATCTATGTTTGGTGTATTCTTTTCTTGTATGTTATTCCCATTTTTACTAAATAAGAGTGCTTCAATATCTTGTTCTTCTAGAAACTTCCCCTGACTCTTCCGATGCTGATTAACCCAATTTCCATTACTATGCTTATTAATACGTCCCATATTTTTTCTCTCCAGTTTATTACAGATTATTAAAAATTTATTTACTATAGGATACTATTAGAATAATATCTGTTAACTAATGTCAAGCAAATAATAACAATGTCTTTAATATTTAGGAACTTTTTTGTAAAATAACTTAGTCTAGATAGCATTCATGTAATCTGAGTTCGATGTAAGACATCGGTTTAATAGCCCCGATGTCACCTCTAACAGAGATAATACTGATAATTTGTTACATCGAACTTAGGTTAAATTACCTTATATTTGACAACAAATTTTTGCTCTTGAATAAACTCATGATTAGCTATATCTTGAATATATCTACCAATAATATAACTCTTTTTATTATAGTTATTTAATAGCCTAGTCATGATTCTCTACTTTTTTTGATAATACTTCATCAAGTTCTTGCATAAGATCTTCAGGGAGTTGTTTTACTTTATTGGGAGATTCTTGAGATTGTGATTTTTCTAACACATTTGTAGTACCAATAATCTTTGATTTTTTAGGTAATTTAATGAACTCCAAACTATCTTGTGGTAGAGTTCTTATAAGATTTTTACTTAAATTATCTAGATACGATGTAGTCACAGATTCCTTAAGCCATTTTGGATATTTATCAATAGTGGTATTTTGCATAACGTCTTTTAGGGTTTCTGCTTGTAAGTAACTGTCAGAAAAGAAAATTGTTAGGACTAGGAAGATACCTAAACAAATAATCATACCTCTAAGCATGCCGGCGACTAAGCCTAGAGATCTGTCAATGACCCCACCACTTATAACAGAGATCATCAAAAGAAATTTACGGGTTACAAAAGAGCATATGATTAGAGAGATAATATAGGAAATAATCCCAGAGGTAACTACCAATGCAATGTGGTTATTAAAATATCGAGTAATAATGGAAATAGTATATGGAGATAGGTAATAGGCAAAAAGAATTGAGACTATAAAGCCAAGTAAGCTAATAGTAAGCTTTATTATTCCTCCATATGCCCCGAGCATCGATGAAGTAGTAATAATTGCCAATATTATTATATCAAACCAAGTAAACATTAGACTTTTTAAAAAATTACTTTAAGTTTAGAACAGAAGTTGATTATATTTACTATCATGTTCAAAATTTTTTAAACCTCTCAGATGAAGTTTCAAAAGAGGTCTATTGAATAGCAGTAATTTAACATTATATGTATCTAAAAGCTAGTATGTTAATAAATTTTAAAATACAATAAACATTATGAGTGTAAACGATAAGATTTTTGATAATTTATCTGGTAAGGTTCTGATCGCTACTCCTTACATGCTTGATGGTATATTTAATAAATCACTTATTTATATGCTGTCTCATACAGCAGAAGGAGCAATGGGTTTAATTTTCAATAATTTGGTGAATCATATAGAGGTAAAATCGTTTTTTAAAATATCTGATGATCAAGTAGATAGTAATATTATGATGCCTATATATCTAGGAGGACCAGTTGAGCATGAACGCGGATTCTTCCTACATTCTGATGATTATGATGAAAATCTACTATTGAAGTTTCAGAATCATTTAGCAGTTAGCTCTAATCCTAAAATCCCTCATGATATTGCTTCTGGTCATGGTCCTAAAAATAGTTTATTTATTATTGGATACACTGCTTGGAAGGCAGGGCAGCTTGAAACAGAGATTAAGGAGAATTTGTGGATAATAACAAAATGTGATAAAGAATTTATTTTTTCTGATCATCCAGAGAATAAGTGGCACAATGCTTTACACAATCTCGGTATCAAAGAATCCCACTTTACTTCACGAATGGCTAATGCTTAACATCAGATCATAAACTTGAGAATTAATTCTTCAAGTTGTTATAGTAGTTTATGGAGGGAATCTTGACTTGGGTTGTTTTTTGTACAGTGATTGCAGGTTTACTAATCTACGATCTTGGTTTTGCAAACCAAGAAAATAAAGTGATGAGCTTCCGCCAAACTATTTATTTTAGCCTTTTTTATTTAATTATAGCATGCCTCTTCGGTATTTTCATTTTTTTTGATATGGGAGGAGAAAAAGCCCGGGAATACTACACTTGCTTTTTTATAGAGAAAGCTATGTCATTGGATAATATTTTTATTATATTGATGGTTTTTCAGTTTTTCTCTATTCCTTTAATATATCAGCATCGGATATTATTCTTGGGAATTCTAGGTGTCATTGTTTTTAGAGCCATAATTATATATCTAGGTGTCATTGTTATCTCGAAATTCTCTTGGTTATTATATATTTTTGCAGCTATTCTTATAGTTACAGGCATCAAAACTTTTTATATAGCAAAAAAAAGTTTTAAAGTAGAGGAATCGTATATTTATAGAATTCTACAAAAATACTTTAATCTTACTCCTAAAATTTCCGGTTATAAATTTTTTGTTAAAACTAATAATAGGTTAAGTATTACGCCTCTTCTTGCATCATTAATAATTATAGAAATCATGGATATTGTCTTTGCCATTGATAGTATACCAGCAATATTTGCTATCACTAAGGATCCTTACATAATTTATACTTCTAATATTTTTGCCATATTAGGTTTACGTGCCTTATTCTTATGTTTAGCTAATATTGTTGAGCAATTCAGTTATATAAAATATTCGCTAGCATTAATATTAATATTTATTGGCATAAAAATATTCGCTGAACATTTTATTGAGATTCCATCTTACGCTGCATTGGCTATGACTATTACTCTTCTGTTGTTTGGTATTATTGCTTCTATTATCAGGAAAAGGAGTGTATACTAAACTGTAAACCATTAGTAATATTTTAATTTAAGAACTAAAGAAATTTTACACTGGCATAAAATATTTTTTTATGCTAGAAGTTTGGAATTATTGTATCGTCTTATTCAAAGCTTACTTATGTATAGATTATGTTTATTCCATACAAGTCAATCATGAGTGGCTAGAGTTTGAATATTTTGCTAAAATTAAATTAAGTTATGAGGTTCTAATTATGGATGCAAGTGTTGCTCAGAATATCATCGAACAAGATGTTATTGAAATCGTTGCTAATACATTAAAAGTAAAGAAAGATTCAATCACCCTTGAGTCTAGATTTGTTGAGGATCTTAAAGCCGATAGTTTAGATACAGTTGAATTAATGATGGCAATAGAAGCAAAGTATAAATGTGATATACCAGATGAAGATGCCAGTAAAATTTTAACTGTCTCTGATGTTGTACAGTACATAAATAAAAAAATAACTAATTAATAAATAATCATGTCGACTAGAAGAGTTGTTATAACCGGTATTGGGCTTATCACACCACTAGGAGTTGGTGTAAAGCCCTCTTGGGAAGGTATTATAAAGAGCCGCAGTGGCATCAAGTCAATCACAAAATTTGACACTTCTAACCTTGCCTGTAAAATAGCGGGTACAGTGGATCACTCAACAGATAATGGTTTTAACCCGGAAAAATTTATTGACCCTCGCAATGTCCATAAGATGGATTTATTTATCCAATATGGTATAGGAGCAGCTACTGAGGCAATCGAGGATAGCGGGTGGAAAGTAAAAGATGAATTATCGGGAGATAGAACCGGCTTAATACTTGGTTCAGGAATAGGTGGACTTGGGATGATCGAAGAAACATCCGTAAAGTTTCATAAAGAAAATAATGGCAAAGTTAGTCCATTTTTTATCCCCTCCTCATTAATTAATCTCTTTGCAGGTCATGTTTCCATTAAATACGGATTCACCGGACCAAACCAAGCTGTCGTTACAGCTTGTTCCACTGGCTCTCATGCTATAGGGGATGCTATGCGTATGATTCAATATGGCAATGTAGATGTTATGGTTGCTGGTGGGGCCGAAGCACCGGTTACTCCGGTCGGGGTGGCTGGATTCGTTGCTGCAAGAGCATTATCTACTAAATATAATTCTACGCCTGAACTTGCATCAAGACCATGGGATCAAGATCGTGATGGATTTGTAATGGGAGAAGGGGCAGGTGTTGTAGTACTTGAAGAATATGAGCATGCTTGTGCTAGAAACGCTAAGATTTATGCTGAAATTATTGGATATGGTTCTACTGGCGATGCTTATCATATGACCTCACCTCATCCCGATGGAAGAGGTGCTTATAGAGCTATGTTTTATGCTCTTAAAGATGCAAAAATTGATGCAAGTCTTATTGATTATATCAATGCCCACGGCACTTCTACCCCAGTTGGTGATGCTATAGAGTTAACGGCTGTTCAAAAATTATTTTTGGATGCTAACCCGAATGTTCTTATGTCGTCAACCAAATCATCTATTGGTCATTTGCTTGGAGCAGCTGGTAGCGTAGAATTAATATATTCAATTCTTGCTATGCGAGACCAAGTTGCTCCACCAACTCTAAATTTGCATAAACCGATAGCAGAAGCAAAAATAGATTTAGTTGCTTTAGAAGCTAGAAATACAAAAATTAGTTATGTACTTTCTAATTCATTCGGATTTGGAGGAACTAATGCAAGCTTAATTATTAAGAAAGTATAGAATTTACTTTTGGTTTGTATCATTTTCAAAAGTTGCAGTAGGAAGCTGGTATTTATGTTGGATAATTGTTGTAAGCTCTAAGGGGGATTCAGTAATTGGTAAATGTTTGTAACATAAAGTATGTTAATATATTTTCTAGTTGTTTTGTTCCACAACACATGCTAATACTTATAAAATTTTTAAAAGTTTCTTCTATTATCTTCTTAATCTTTTCTAGAGATTTTATACTAACAGTTTCTAAATTGTGAATTCTGTCAAATATTTTAACCATTATGATATCATATATCTTGTGCTGCTATAATAATTCCATGATTTCTGCCGAGCTAATCTTTCTGTCGCACTTACCCCTAGTTAGTTTTTCTATCTGATCAGCAATTAGATCACTAAAGATATAGGCAATCTTGCTTTTGGTCAGTTTAGTATCCTCAATGGTATCATGCAGTATAGCGGTTACAGTTAAATCGGTTCTAGATGGCAACCAAATAGTGGTTGAAATTAATTAAAATAACCTGCGAATTCAGTATTATATATAGAAACAATCAGGTTTGAAGCAGCTGCCCACCTGATTGTTAAAATATAACACTCCATTCAGTAGACTTCTTTCGAAACTCGCTTATGCACAAGGGTGTGAAGGAGACGCTCCACCTCGAACCGCAGCGTACTCGAATGTACGTGAGAATTTGAGTCTAATCCCAACGCCCAAATTACCAGCAAAAGTAGAATGATCCAAGAGGTTTAATAATAAGTCTATTGCAGATGAGTCTTTACCTGCACTACTATATCTGCAAAACCTTGTGGGTTGTTGACTGCCAATTCAGCTAGCACCTTGCGATCAATATCTATGGCAGCTTTTTTCAGTCCACCCATAAACTGCGAATATACTAAATCATGCTCACGTACTGCTGCATTAATTCTTTGTATCCAAAGCCCTCTAAAATCACGCTTACGATTTCTACGATCTCTATAAGCATATTGTAGAGCTTTTTCAACTTTTTCAATTGCTACCCTAAAGCAATTATTCGATCTCCCCCTATAACCTTTAGCAAGTTTGAGAATTTTTTTATGACGATTTTTTGAAACTTTTCCTGATTTTACTCGTGACATATCTCACCTATTTCCTTATTTAAATTATTAAATTCCATATGGAAGAAAGAATTTTTTCAAGTTCTTTGCATCTTGATCACAGAGAATTGTTGTTCCTCTAAGGTTACGAAGCTGAGATTTTGTACGACGTCGCATGAAGTGCTTTTTTCCAGCTTGAGTGGCACAGACTTTGCCAGTAGCAGTAAGCTTAAAGCGCTTTTTTACCGCTGATTTTGTTTTTAATTTAGGCATTATAATTCCTTTATTTGGTATTTTAAGATCAGTCTAGCAAAAACTAGGCATACCAAAGCCACGTTGCTAATAGACGTAAGTATAATGTTTTTAAGTATTATTGCAAGTCAATTTTGTAAATATTTTGGCTAGGATCGTTTATATATGTTATTTTTTTCTTACATTTTACAGGAGGTTCATACATGAGGTTAGCATATTAACTATATGAAATTATTAAAAAAGCTGTATTACTAAATAAATATTTTGCTAAAAACATGATTTTAATCTTTTAAAATCATGTTTTTAGCTTTAGAAAGGTTTAAAATGCATTCGCGTTAGCCACTTTAAGAATGCATTTTTCCTTATATTAAAGCCAATTCAGGATAAGAATTAACTAATTATTATCCCGAATTGGAGTGTAATGTCTAGATAATTGTTTGAAAAGATGGATATCACTCCTGAATATGCTAACTAATCATACACGCTCTTATTTTATTTGTTTCTTCTTGCTTGGAATAGTTGCAGGGGTAAATTTTTCTTTAGTATCATTTACTATTCATTACCAATTATCACAGGCGGGATATTCAACTGATATTATTGGTGCAATGTTTCTAACATCTATTCCATATTGCTTAAAACCAATATGGGCACCATTTATTGATAAATATTCTATACCTGTTATATGTCAAAAATTTGGTCAACGCCGTGGATGGACATTAGTTACCCAAGCATGTTTATTAGTCACTACTAGCGGGTTTTTAATTATAGACCCCCCTGTTAACATAATTATTACCGCAATTTTAATTTTTATTATTTCCTGTTGTGCAGCAACTCAAGATGTTGTTTTAGATGCATACCGTATAGAACGGACTATAAAAAAAGAAGATCTCTCAATTGCTACAACTTTTAGCTCAACTGGTTTTCGCATAGGAATACTTATTAATAGTACAGGGGCATTATATTTATCTTGCCTATTTAATTGGTACTTTGTATATCTATATATCTTTCTTATAACAATGGCTGCACCTATAATAACCTTATATATGCAAGAACCTGTTACAAAAAAAACTCAACACATCTCTACTGATTTAATTTCACCTGCACAATATTTTCAAGTTATTGGTGATAGCTTACTATTGTTAAAACGAAATCATCCAAACTGGATGTTCATTATACTGTTTGTCTTTCTATATAAAGCAAGCGACTCAATTCCTATGGCAATGAGTTCGCCAGTATTTATTGACTTGTCTTTTACCTCTCAAGAAATTGCTTCTATTTCAAAAGCATATGGATTCATGCTAATGATCTCTGGAGGAGTCATTAGCGGTATTTTAACTGCAAAAATAGGAATATCCCGAAGCATCCTAATATGTGGTAGTCTACAATTACTGTCACCCTTAATGTTTGTGTTTTTATCTATGGTAGGCCATGATATGCTTATATTTACTATAACAATTACTGTACAGAATTTTTGTTGCGGGCTTGGTAATACAGCGATTCTTATTTATTTTTCTAGTTTATGTAGTAGCGAATTGATAGCCACACAATACTCAATTATATCTTCTTTTGCCTCCTTCGTACGGATTATTTTATCCTTTTTATCTGGCATTTGTGCAAATTATATGGACTGGTCTCAACTTTTTTTATTGACTACGTTATTTAGCATGTTATTTGTACCAGCCTTTTTAAGGATACGTAAGATTTAATAGATTTGATACTTTACTATGCTATCTATATACGCGAATTCGGGATAAGAATTTGTCAATTCTTATCCCAAATTCGGTGGAATTATCGAAACAATCAGATTTGAGACGCCTCTGCATCTGATTGTTAAATTAATATTTTGCTAAAAACATGATTTTAATCTTTTAAAATCATGTTTTTAGCTTTAGAAAGGTTTAAAATGCATTCGTGCCAGCCGCTTCAAGAATGCATTTTTCTGATATTCTAGCCAGTTCTAGATTAAAATTAAAAATTTTAATCCAAAACTGAGGTTTCTAGTATATAATCACAGGGGCATGGTTTGATAATTGATCTACTAGAAGTGATTATGAGCAGTTATTTTGAGTTATTAGGTGTAGAAAGAAAATATAATATTGACTTAAATATATTGGATCGTCAATATTTTGCTATGCAATCAAAATATCATCCAGATAGAGTTAAAACTAACAATGCGAGGCAAGAAAATTTGGCTCTCTCTATTGATATAAATAAAGCTTATTCAATTCTTAAAGATGATTTAGCACGAGCTGAGTATCTTCTACTTTTAAACAATATAGTCTTGGATGAAATAACGGTTAGGCAAGGTATTTCAAAGGAACAATTAAATATTGTGTGGAGTGAATTAGAGCTTGTTGAAACTACTCAACAATTAACTAAGTTAGAGCATATGCTAAATAACAAAATCCTTGAAAAAGAAAAACTTATTGAATCTCTAACTACTGCATTTCAAGATCAAAATATGCAAAACGCTCTTGATATTACCATAAAATTTAAATACCTTAAAAATTTAATTAATAATATTCAACTAAAAATCAAGTCATGCAAATAATAGAAATTAGCGAAGCTGGCTCTTCTAACCAGCATGAACATGATAAGGATATAGCAGTTGGTATTGATTTTGGTACAACTAACTCATTGATTGCTTTATCAAATAAACAAATAATACAAATTATCATAGATGATCATGGCCAAGAACTTATACCATCAATTATAGCATTCCATGGCAAAGACTTTATTGTTGGCAATGATAATATAATTGATAATTTTCGTTCTATTAAAAGACTTTTCGGTAAAAAATTATCTGATATACGCAACAACCCTGTGTTTTTTAGTTTAGTGAAAGATTATATTGATTTAGATAGCGAAATTTTACGAATAAGGTTTGCTGGAAAATTACTGACGATTCCAGAAATTGCCGGACAAATCTTTTTGCACTTAAAGAAACAGGCTACTCAAAAATTGAATTCGGAAGTCAAAAAAGCTGTAATAACCGTGCCAGCACATTTTAACGATGCTGCTAGAGGAGAAGTAATGCTGGCAGCAAAAATTGCTGGCTTTGAAGTACTAAGGTTAATTGCAGAGCCAACAGCAGCAGCTTATGCATATGGTTTAAATAAAGAAAGTAGTGGATATTATTTAGTGTATGACCTAGGAGGCGGGACTTTTGATGTATCAATTCTCAATATGCAAACCGGTGTGCTTCAGGTTATTGCCACTGGCGGAGATAATATTTTAGGTGGTGATGATATTGATCACTTAGTGATGAAGTATTTTTGTAATAAATATAAGTTAGTAGAATCTAATGAATTAATAAAATTAGCAAAAAAAACTAAAGAAACACTTAGTGTACAAAATAAATGTAGTATTATATATGAAGAGAAGATATTAGAATTAAATATAGAGGATTTTGAACGATTAATATCACCATTAGTAGAACGTACAATAGCTATTACTAAAGATACGCTAGAGCATGCAGGGAATCCTAATATTTCAGGTATCATCCTTGTTGGTGGTTCAACTCGCATACCGTTAATTAGTAGAAGTTTAGCAAAAACGTTTAATACTGTTATTTTCTCGGATATTAACCCAGATAAGGCGGTAGTATGGGGAGCAGCCCTGCAGGCAGAGAATCTAACTTCAGCAAATGTTAATTCCTTATTAATTGATGTAGTTCCTTTGTCACTTGGTATCGAACTAAATGGTGGAATTACTGAAAAAATTATTCTGCGTAATAGTCCTATACCGATATCGGTTACTAAGGAGTTTACCAATTATGTAGATAACCAAACCTCTATGAAGTTGCATGTGGTACAGGGAGAAAGAGAAATGGTAGAAGATTGTCGGTCACTCGCAAGATTTGAACTAAAATTGCCACTAATGAAAGCAGGTGGAGTGAGGATAGAAGTAACATTTTCTATTGATGCAGATGGCATCTTGTCAGTATCAGCTCTAGAAAAAAATAGTAATATATCACATAACATTGAAATAAAACCAAGTTATGGTTTAAATGAAAGTGAAATTACCGAGATTTTAGAAAATGCTTATCAAAATGCGGCTAGTGATCATAATAAGAAATTGTTGCAGGAAACAATTATTGATACAAAATCTTTGATTTATAATATAGAAAATGCTATTAGGGAGATGCCAAATCTTCTTGCAAAGAATGAAATGGAAAAAATTGATATGGCAATTAAAACTTTAGAAGAAGCAATAAACTCAAATGATCGTGATTACATTATAGAATGTAGCAAGAATTTTGAGAATATAACAGAGCATTTTCTTTCTGAAAGATTAAATAATTCTACTCTGAGCTTACTGAAAGGTAAGCATATTGATAAAATAAGAGGTAATGATAATTAATGCCTAAAGTAATTTTTATTATAGATAAAGATGGTACGGAAAAAATAGTGGATGCCCCTCTCGGATTGTCTATTTTGGAAATTGCTCATCAAAATGACATTGATCTTGAAGGTGCATGTGAAGGTTCACTAGCATGTGCCACTTGCCATGTTATTGTAGATGAGGAATTTTATCACAAATTAAAAAATCCTTCTGAGGCAGAAGAAGATATGCTTGACTTAGCGTTTGGTCTTACCCATACTTCAAGACTTGGTTGTCAGATTATTGTTAGTGAAGAACTTGACGGTATAAGGGTTCGCTTGCCATCTGCTACCCGTAATATTAACTTATAATTGAGTATATAGAGTGATACGTAAAATTTTGTTTTTTATTTGTTTAATTTACACCATAATATGGTTTGGCATTGCTTATACTATCAAAAGCAATATAGTAAATACTATAAAGAATTCAGAGACAGATAATACTAAAATATCTTATAACCAAATCAAAGTTTCTGGCTTTCCTATTCGCTTTCAAATTCATTTAGTCGAGCCAAAAATGAAATTTATCGATCATGTTAATTCCAAAGAAATATCTACTGAGGAAATGACATTTTTGTTTGATTTTAGTTTTAAAAAAGCTAGATTGATTTTAGGAAAACAAGGAATAAAACAACAAGAGAATTTTGATGGTAAATTAGTAGAGTATAGTGTTCAGTCCAAGGAATATATTACAGCACTAGTTAAATTTAATAAACCTATATATAAATTATCCCATGGAGATAGTTTAAAATCTATCGTAAAATTTCTGCAAGTTAACAATAAATTATTATCCTTCATTCAGGAAGATAAGGAAATTTTTAATATTGCTGATTTAGTTTTCCTAATCAATAAGGCAAAATCTCAGGACGGTGAAAATATAGCTCTACAATTACGTTTGTTATACTCTGCGGGGGAAGATTTTTTTAATTTCAAAACAGCACAGCTTGATTTAGCCACACTGATCAATATTGCTACTAACCAGGGTAAAGATACAAATTCTATCAGAAATTTAAATATCGATCGTTTAGTTTTTTCTTGTGATGATAATGCCCAAGTAGATTTGGTAGGGTTTTTACAATTTTTTGATAGTAAGTTACCAAAAGGTAAATTATCTTTTGAATTGACTAATTACCATGATATCATCGATAAATTGATTCCTAACAATTTGTTATTACCTAAAAAAATGGTCAAAACTATCATTGAGAAAGCTGTTGATTCTTCTTTATCTGGAGTAGTTAAGACAGATGATAATGAATTAGCAACTTATGAAAAGGTGAAATTTGATATTGAGTTTTCTGATAATGGTATACATATAGGTTCAATTAATTTGCTTGAGTTTAAACTAGAGGATAGTAAAGTAGATGAGGCTATAGAAGAGAACAACACTGAAAGTTAACATGAGTTCAATATAACTTACCCCACCCCAGCATCGGGATAAGAATTAACTAACTCTTATCCTGAATTCATACTGCTAAAATTCGATTCTACTTCATGTAAATTATGGTAAGCTTTATCAACCAATTCTTTACTCATCAGTTTAATTTCAATCTGTGTTTCAATCGTATAACAACCATCAAGAGCAAATAACTCTTTTTTCTTATCTTGATCAATTTCAACCACTATTTGGTTGCCGTCTAATTTTAGGTTGATAAATTTATCTATCCGCCATTCTTCAGCAATTTTTTGAATATTATTTAAACCAGTTTTTGGCTTTGCTTTCTTATGCGTTGATACATATATATTACGTTCTTCCACCTTGCTAACTAGTTTTTCAACTCGGTTATTCCTATCAAACTGAACTTTTCGGGCTATAGAACCATTTTTTCTTAAAATATATCATTTATCGCAGAATTCTTGTAAACCTTACTCTCCTGCCTCTTCAAGCACTTCTCCTTCTCAAAGATAAGTTGCGGGTTAAGGGGTTTCGGCTCTCCTACAAATTCTGCAGAAGAGGATTCTGTAAGAAGTCTATTGTTGCGTGCAATTTAGAAGTACAACTTAGAAGTAGTTTTGTCATCAAAATAATGATAGTGTTGCGAACGGATTCTTTGTGGTAATTTTGTCGTCAAAATTTGCTTCCGTTTCTCATATATATCTGCGTACTGCTTGCGGTATTCAGCTACATTTTTCCTAAAAATTCCTCAAAAATTATTCAGTTTAATTGGCAACTGGAGATAGTAATTTATTGCATGTATCTTTGTACATTTAGTATAATCTTACTTTTAATTCATTCTTAAATTTTATTAGCAATATAAAAATAATAATTTTATGATTAAAAAGCTTTTATATACTTTTTTGATTCTTATAATTGCTTCTACTCTTTCTAGTTGCGGTCGGAATCTTGCGGCAAATACATATACTAGTGATTCAACATTAAATATTGTATTGGAAGGAAAGCTTCTTGCCAAAAGGGATGTCAAAATCACGGAGGATGAAAGACTTAGTGATAATGCAATTGGTGGCCTAACTGGTGCTGTCGCTGGTGGGGCGGTTGCTGCTAGCGGAACTAATAACGCAGCTATAATTGTTGGTGGTGCTATTGTTGGAGGTGTTACTGGTGCAATAATACAATCTGCTTTGGGAACATCAAAAGGTACAGAATATATCGTACAGGTTAATAGATCGAATTTGAAAGACGATTATTACGAAGGTAGCAGACTTTTAAGAAATGCTATAGCAGCTGTACGTGCGACAGGTATTATCACCATTGTGCAGGCTAAAGAAGATAAAACCAATCCTGTGATAAATGAGGGGCAAGATGTTCTAGTTATTCTTTCTGAGAAGAGATCTAGACTCATTCCAGCTACATATAAAAATTACTAAAAATACATAGTTAATGGTCAGAATTTTCTTTATAATTTTACTGTTTTTTTCTACATCGGCTTGTACTAAGACGACTTTTGTTAGATCTGCACCTGATTATTCGCAATCACTAACTAAGTCCAAAATTGCTTTACTTTTACCATCAATAGTTGAAGTAAATCAAATTGATGCTTTTAACAAAAAAACGAGAGTTTATAGTTATGAGGATCGCCTTGAAGAAAATATTGTAGATACATTCATAACCAAAATGTAGGACAAAGGGTATAATATTAAACTTTTCTCTAGAACAGAAATTGGTACTAATAAACTGTCAAAATACGTCGTTGACATTAAGGATAATTTTGATGAGACTCTAAATATACTCTATGCTAGTGGAGCTTGGAAAGAGGATGCGGCATATTCTATTGATGAAAAGATTCCTTCTGCAGTTGATCTTGGTGGAAAAGCCGGAGCTGATTTACTAGTTGTAATGAATTTCTATGCAGAGAGTAAAACATCTGGTGCAATAACTAAGGATTTTTGTACAGAGATTTTGAAGGGATGTATAACTGGTAGAATCAATTTAGACCCATCAGAATTTTCGCGAGTTAGATTAGCTATTCTTGATGTACCAACTGGTAGGGTACTATGGACACACTCGGTAGGACTGTCTAGTGATATGATTGACACCACTATTGCTAGTTTTTCTGATAATGACAAAGTGGATAAGAAAAATCTTTCTGTATTGTTTAATTCAGCACTTGCAGATCTCCCTGACGCGAAATAGGTCTATTATACCTTCTTATATTCATCCACAGATGGCTGGTTGAATGGGTCGATTTTTAGGTGATTTGCAATTAGTATAGTACTCAACATTACGTGAATAATTTGATCTACAATTACCTGTTCATCGATATATACAAAATTCTCTAGCTTCACTGGTCGTTTAACTTGATCTAATGCATTATATATATTATTAGCATGAGCAGTTAGAGCTATTTCAATATCTGAGCTTGCTTTGTTAGTAATAACTTGATAAAATTTATCATCCGGACCTTCTAAATAAAGCTGCAATTGACTGTGTTGATCAAATGTTCCTTTTGCTATTATAGGAGTTATACCAAAACCATTCTTACCAAGCGACTCAGCTATAATCTGTTGTTGCCATCTACATAGACCATCTAATTGATAACAATAATTAAACATAACTAACATATGTCTATTTAAAGAATATTGATTAAGGTAATACTCCGCTATCTCACAAATATTAAATCCATCAAAAATAATATCTGATATTTTTTTTGAAGCAGCTAGTACGACTTTATGTACATCAACTCCTGCAACTGCGGTTGGGAGCAAAGATGCATTAGAAATTACGCCAAATCTTCCACTACGAATGTTATCATGTTCTAGACAATTTGTACCAAAAGACTCTGCTAAATTACGTAATAAATTATTACTAAACGGTACTATTACATAAATATTTTGAGGGGGAACGTGTAAAACTTCTAAAACATACTTAGTTAATAAATAGGTTTCATTTGTGTTCCCAGACTTACTCAATGAGAAAAAGACTGCTTTACTTAAATCAACTAATGCCAGTTTTTCATCAATTTCCAACTGATCTAAACTATCAAGATATATTAGCCTTTTAGTAGCTACTGCCTTTATACTTAATAATGCTCTAACATTTAAAGAAGACGCACCAAAACCTATAACTACCACAATATCATATTTTAAAGCAAGCTGAGCTGCGAGATCCTTTATTGCATCTTGCTTAATCAGATCAAACCTTAAAAAATCATATTTATTGGCTTTAATCTGTAAAATAAGATCGTTATATACCTTGCTAAGCATTTAATCTCCAGTTACGCGAATTTGGGATAAGAATTAAGGTAATTCAGGTTATCATAATTTAAATAAGTTGCCTATACCACTACGCATTAGGCTTTTGGGATTCATATTGCTTGCCTTTTTCATGAAACCACTTATTTGTTTAAATTGTTTCAATAGACTATTCACTTTTTGGACTGATGTTCCAGAGCCTTCAGCGATACGTTTTCGACGTGAGGCATTTAGCAAATCTGGGTTTTTTCGTTCTTTTTTGGTCATAGATAAAATTATTGCTTCTTGGTGGTCTATTAATTTGCCACTTAATTTCGATTGATCGACTTTATCAATAATTTTATTAATACCAGGCAACATACTCATCATACTACTGAATCCACCTAGTTTCTTTATACTCCTCATTTGCATTAGATAATCTTCCAAATCAAATTTACCTTTTTTAAGTTTAGCAGCCGCTCTTTCTGCCTCTTGATGGTCTATTATGCTTGCTGCTTTTTCAACGAAGGAGATGATATCTCCCATATCTAATATTCTTGAAGCTATGCGTTCTGAGTCAAACAATTCTAGATTTGTCAATTTCTCGCCAGTGCTTAAGAACTTAATAGGTTTCTTGGTAACATGTTTAATGCTTAGAGCCGCCCCACCTTTGGCATCGCCATCAATACGGGATAAAATTACGCCGGTAATCCCTAATTTTTGATCAAAATTGCTAGCTATAAGTACCGAATCTTGCCCCGTCATTGCGTCAACTACCAAAATTATCTCTTTTGGGTCTATTAAATTTTTTATATTTGATGCTTCTTTCATCATCTCATCATCGATTTGCAACCTACCTGCTGTATCATAAATAACGACGTCATAGGCAGATAATTTCGACTCGTGTAAAGCTCTTTTCGCAATATCTATAGGAGTATGGTTGGGGACAATAGTTAAACAATCTACCCCTATAGATTTACCAAGGATAGTTAATTGTTCCTGTGCAGCTGGTCGATAAATATCAAGAGAGACTAAAAGTACCTTTTTATTTTGATTTTTTAGCCTAAGTGCTAATTTGGCACTTGCTGTAGTTTTTCCACTACCTTGCAGACCAACCATTAAAATATTTACCGGCGGTTCAGATTTAAGCTGTAAACTACTTTCATCTAGAGACGAGGATAATATATTAATTAACTCATTATGGACAATCTTTACTATCATCTGCCCTGGAGCTACTGATTTTATGACTTCCTGTCCCGTAGCTTTTAATGTTACTTCAGCAATAAAATCCTTAACTACCGGTAGTGCAACATCTGCTTCAAGAAGGGCAATCCTAATATCACGCATAGTATCGTTTATTTGGGACTCCGATAAAGTACCACTTCTTTTGATACGATCAAAAATTTTCGTTAGATTTTGAGTTAATGTTTGAAACATAAAATGTAATAAATTACTTGAATTCACCGCATTGTAGCATATTTACTAATAATCACTAAGCATATTAGCAAAAAAAATAGTAATTAATTTGTGAAATAAAATTTTCGGATTCTATTGAGAACTAGTGATATTGTTACAATCAAGAATTTATTATTTCAATTTTCTATATTATTTTCTCTTGCTATCAATAAACCAAATCAGCAATATATTTACTAAAAAATAGATATATAAAATTAAATCAAATGGTAAAAAAGAATAGCTATATTTTGGCAACTGGCGATGAAACGGATTATAGGCTCAGTATTTTGAATAAAATATATGGCAAATATACTAATATTCTATTGGATAGGCTAGCACTTCGTCCAAATATGAAAGTGGCAATTATTGGTTGTGGATCGGGGGAGTCTATTGATGTAATATATCAGAAAATTGGACGAGATGGCAAACTATTATGCCTAGATATAAGCCAAAAACAGATAGAGCTTACTAAAAGTAAGTTAAGTAGTAAAAACATCGATATTGTTGAATACCAAGTTGCAGATATACAAGATTATCAGGGTAATGAGCAATATGACCTCGTATATTGTAGGTTTGTACTCATACATCTAACACATCCTCAAAAAGCCTTAAATAATATGTTAAGTTTATTAAAGCCGGGTGGAACTATTGCATGTGAAGAGCATGATTATACAGCTATATTTAATTATCCATATGCTCGTTCAATAGAACAATATAAAGAATTATTACACAAAATTGAAAAAAGACTTAGTGTAGATTATTCTTATGGTATAAAGCTATTTAATACTTTGTGTACTCTTCAATTAACAGATGTAAAATTTGATTTTCATCAACCAGTTTTTAATGGGGCTGAAGAAAAATTATTATTAAAATTATCTCTTTTAGAAGAAAAAGAACATTTTATTAAGCATAAGTTGATCGATAATTTAGAAATAGAAAAGATGCTAAAAGAAATGGATCAGATTATTCAGGATAAGACGGTTATACAAAGTGCAGGTGGGGTGTTTCAATCTTGGGGGAGAAAACTCTAATGAGTAGTATAATTTACTCCCTCATAAATATATATACTCAGGTAGAACTTCAAGAATTGGCGTTGTCGTATCTAAAGATCTCCGCTCCCGACTTCCGCATTTTTTAATAAGGCATAAGCTTGGAAGGCTCATAGTGCTGGGGTTTTTAAAATTTAGGCACAACATTATTTTGTTATTTTAAATATATTAAAGCATAATTCTTTAATTTTAGGTATTTGCTTAAGTCAGGAGATTCGTTGGAGATATATTCACGCCTTAGTTTATCGGATGCCCAAAAAAAATATAACGACGTTATTAATGATTTTCCCGTGTAATTTTGACCATTTTGTGTCAGGGTGAAAATTCCTTAACTAAAGGTCCTTTTGCGGCATAATCTCAGGTTATTTCTGCCTAGAAGATAAGTAGTTGCTGTAGCTACTTATCTTCTAGGCAGAAGAGTATATCTAATCTTATTTGTTGTTATCTAGGTTATATCTTAAATATTGCTTTAGTTAGCTCATCATAGCTCTTTAACCTAACCAATATAGGTTCTAAATCATCCAGCTTGATCATACAAGGTCCGTCACTTGGGGCATTATTTGGGTCTTGGTGAACTTCCATAAAAACACCTGCTACTCCGACGCTAACAGCTGCCCTTGCTAATATTTCAACATATTTTCTTTCGCCACCACTACTGTTGCCTATGCCACTTGGTTGCTGAACTGAATGGGTTGCGTCAAAAATTACAGGGGTCTTAGTTTCTGCCATAATTGGCAAACTACGCATATCTGATACTAGTGTGTTGTAACCAAAACATGCACCCCGTTCGGTAAGCATGATATTCTTTGCACCAAACGCTTCAAGTTTAGCATACACATTCTTCATATCCCAAGGGGCAAGAAACTGACCTTTTTTAACATTAACAACCTTATTAGTCATAGCTGCAGCATGCAGCAAATCTGTTTGTCTACATAAGAAGGCAGGGATTTGGATTATATCAACAATTTCAGCAACTTTAGCACACTGATTCTCTGTATGAACGTCAGTAAGAATAGGGCAGTTAAAGGCTGTTTTTACTTTAGACAAAATTTCCAGCCCTTTCTCAAGACCGCTACCCCGGATACCATTTATTGAAGTTCTATTAGCTTTATCGAATGACGATTTATAGATAAAGGGTATGTTAAGTTTAGCAGTAAGGGTCACAAGCTTGTCAGCCATAAATAATGCATGATCTAAACTTTCTATTTGGCAAGGTCCAGCAATAAACACAAATGGTAAGGTATTACCAATTTTGATATTATGTAAATCAATTATCTTTTGCATAACTTGCTCCTTAAATTTTACTTGGCAATTGGCAAGCTAGACTCTTCTTGTTTATAGTCAACTTGCTCAATTTTCTTAATTATCCCAAGGTTTTTCTTAGAAGACAGATTGGCAAGAATAATAGCATTAATTATAAACAAGGTGGCAAGCACTACCGTGGTTTTAGTCAAGAAATTAGCTACAGTTCTGCCTGTTACAACACCCATATTACCACTACCACCGCTCATACCACTTAACCCATCATTGCCAGTCTTTTGCATCAGAATTACGATAATTAGCAGTATTGCTATTACAATATGAACAAAAAGTAATATATTCATCATTTTTCAAAAAACCTATAATTTAATATTTGAACTAAAATTTGATAATCAAGTGAAGATTTGCCAATCATAACCCCATCAATATTCTGTACACTTAATATTTTTTCTATATTACCTAAATTTACAGATCCACCATACACTAAGCTAACATTATTTGCAACTTGGCTTTGCTGAAGAAAACAATTGAGGACATCAAATATCTCTATTAATTCTTCTTGGTTAGGAATAATCCCTGTTCCTATAGTCCAAATCGGCTCATAGGCTATTATTACATCTATCCCCTCCCCTATTTTATCATTTGGCAGGGATTCCACTAATTGTTTTAATAAAAAATTTTTATAATTATTATTTTTTCGTGTAGCTAGGTCTTCTCCGATACAAATAATAGGGCTAATCTTGGCATTTAAGCAATTCTCTGCTTTCTGTCTGATTAATTTATTGGATTCTTGAAAAAAGCTTCTACGTTCACTATGACCAACAATAGCGTAATTAATACCACTTAGTTTCAGTAATAGGCTTGAATATTCTCCAGTATAACTTCCTTGTTCTTCGAATTGACTGACATTTTGTCCACAAAACTCTATAGATTTGAATTTATCAGATAAATAAGCAAGATAGGGAGTAGGAGGAGCTATAATAAATTTGTTGTTATGTTGCTGCTCTATCAGTCTAGCACAAAATTTAAATGCATCATCTAAACTTATATGCATTTTCCAGTTAGCAATAATAAGTTTTTTCATAAAAATCGCTTGCAGATATTAGTGTACAGAACTATTGTAGTATACTACAAAAACTTGAAGAAGAAATTTATAATTTATGTTAAAGAATATTAGAAACGCTGCTGATAGTTTTGTAATGCGTGTTTTACTTGGAATGATTGCCTTTGCATTTGTTGGATGGGGAATTAAAGATGTATTACAGACTACCAATAATTTTGATTTGATTACATTTTCTGATGCAAAAACTATTAGTGAAGAAGATTTTCTAAAAGCAAAAGCCGAACAAATTCGTGTTATTCAAAAACAAACTGGAACACATCTTAGTGAAGAAGATATAAAGCAGTTGAATATTGATAATTTTATTATTAAAAAACTTATCAATAATCGCATTATGAATTATTTAGTACACTATTATAATCTAGATATAACTGATGATACTGTGATTCAGTTTATTAAAGAATCCGCTAATTTTAAGAATGAGCAAGGTCTATTTGACATAGCACTCTTTAAAGGTTTTTTAAAAAACTCTTATATTAATGAGGAGGACTATGTATTTGATGTTAAAGAACATACCTTAAAGAATACTCTAATTAGTATTTTTATAGAATCATTTCAAACACCAAAAATAATGGTCAAAAATATCGTAGACTATATGGCTGAAACAAGAGAGGTCGACCTTGTACAAATTGACCTAAAAGCTCAACCTAAAGGTGCGTTTATGACTTATGCAACTCCGGTCGAGTTAGAAGAGCTATACAAGGAGAATCAAGAGTTATTTGAAATACCGGAAAAACGTAGCTTGTCTTATGTAAAAATATCAAGTGAAGTGTTAGGTAAGCAAATTCATAATAGCGATGAAGAATTATTGAAGTTTTATCAGGATAACCAAGAAGAATTTGCTAATAAAAAATTTAGCGAGGTACGAAAACAGGTTAATGAATTATTGCAACAACAAAAAATAGAAGAGCTGAAGCTACTGTTAGCAAAAAATCTAGAAGATGATGTGGCAGCTGGTTCAAGTTTAACAGAAATTGCTAAAAAATATGAATTACCAATACAGAATTTAGATTCTGTAAGTTATAAGGATTTAACTAATAATATACAAGAGGAATTTCAAGAGTTGGCTAAGCCTGCGAGTGGCGAGCAGACTAGGCGTAGTCAAACCGTTGTTCCTACGCGAAGTCCCATCGTGCCACAACGCCAACACTTAAAAGGCGAATGGTATGTTGATCTTGGCAAAAATGCTGACAGTATTTTTGATCTTGCAGAAGGAGAATTATCATATCCAATGGAACTAACTGATACAGGAGCTTTTATATTGGTTGAGATTAAATCTATTCAGCCAAGTAAACTACAAGAATTCTCGGCAGTCAAGGATCAAGTATACGAACTATGGTATAAACAATATATTAGAAAGATAAATTTAGGAAACATAGAGAGTCTTGCTAAAGAATATAAACCTAGTAAAAGTAAAAAACCTCTAGACATTACTACCAACCAAGCTGCAACTTTTTCTAGGTATGAAGTTCATAATAATCAGCAATTACCAACAGAATTACTATCAGCCATTTTTAATGCTAACATTGATTCCAATACTCCAGTTTTTCAGTCAAAAGATAAGGCGTATTTTGCTTATGTAAAATCAAAAAGAATTGATAAGACGAAAAGGCAAGAAATTCAGAAAAAAAATGAAGTAGATATTGCAGTAGCCATAAGAAACAATGTTATGGATGAGCTGATTAGCTATGCCATCAAGAAAAATAAAATGAAACAAAATAGTATGTGATTATGATATAAATATGACAATTTAGATAACTAATTTTAACTATATTGTTACTAAACCTTGCATATTAATATATATTAAGATTATATTATGTCATATTAATATAATCTTAATTATGTGTTTATTATGTCAAAAGATCGTACGCTATTAGTAAGGCTTTCTACCGCAAAACAATTACTTGAAAATAAAATTGATAAGACAGAACGAGCTATAAAGTTGTTTGATACTGATAGTAGTGTTTATGAGATATTGAAGACTGCTAATTTGGAGAAATGTTGTAATTTTATAAAAACTACGGAAGATAGATCATCAGCTAGTCAGGAATTAAAAGCTAGTTTAAAAGGTCTGCATAGTCAACAATCTGTCTTATCAAAGTATAATACAGTTAATTGCAAAAAGTTTGAAGAACGTAGTGACCAAATACACACAATAATTCAAGCTAGAAAGTTACTTAAATGTATTGACCAACATGATTTTAAGGAAGCACTGAAGATTGCCGGGTTGAGCGATATAATTAAGAAGGGTGCACCAGGAATAACTAGAATATGGATAACAGAAAATACTTTTTTTAAAAAATTGAATGAATATTTAGCAGTTAAACAGGAAGAATATAAGATAATACTAGAAGCACATCAAGCTGAATGTGGAGCAAGTACTCCCGCACTACCCCTATCAACTCTTCTTGAAGGATCAAGTAACTGTAATAATACGCATGTTGCTAATAACAACCATCTAGCAGCAGATTCTGCACCACCTAGTGTAAATCAACCTTTATACCCGCAACTATCTCTAGATATTACAACTACATCCAATATAATGAACTATACGCCGAAACCTCGTAAACCCCCACCTCCTCCAATACCCACTGCTCCACCCCCTCCATATATTGCAGTAGTGGCTGATATTTCAAGATCAGCAGAATCTGATGAGAATAACCAAGACCTTTTAGGTGCTGTATATCATCATGATTAAGCTCAGCTTTGTGGTTAATTGGCAACTCGTGTTAGTTAGCATATTACTCATTTGTATTAAATATTTAATGGTTCATTAGCAAATTTATAATGGTTTTTACAATAAGTAGCAGCCACGTATAAAAAATAATCATCCTCTATATTTACTTTTTTCAAGAGTACTTTTTTATAGAATCTTTCGTAAGTAGTAACGGTAATTAGACCGGCAGATGACAAAGTACCAAGTACAGACCAAAGTAGAGTGTTAATTGTTGTATGCCGTATATCTTCGTTAATGAGGATGGTGACAGGCTTATTATTGCAGCTCATTACTCGGCGGATTAACTTACCAAAAGTACTGTGGTCATAAGGTCCTTTAGATTCGATAATTTCTACTACTGTTAGTCCTTCTTGTTGGCTGGTAGTAGTGACATCATCTCTAAGTTTTATATCCTTAGAATGGTCATAAGCTGGATCAAGAAAGATGATTGCTTCAGAAGGTAAAGTTGTTGTGTATGTCATAGCAGTATCCCCTTTATGATTAAACTTAAAGTTATCAAGTTTTAACCACCAAAGAATCTTAATAGATTACTTTGGCGATCGGGGAGTTAGTAAACTGTATAGCATAACAGCTACGCTAGCCTTTAGGTTTAAGGTTTACACCTTAAACCCTGAACATAGCTAACATCTCCCCGATCATAACAATCGAGGATTACACCTTTATTCGGCAGATGTGTTCCGATGCTATAAGAGGTTACTACACCCCAAAATAACTTTGCAGTTACTTCATTTTTAATTTTAAACTATACTCCTATAAAGTCAATAATAGAAAAACTTATGCGAGGATAAAAAAGGTATTATACACAATTTGCTCACAGCAATTATTCTTAAAAATTTTTCTTTTTACCCCTTGAACTGTTACAAAATCAAGCATATATAGAATACACATTATTAAGTATTAAATCTATGGAGGTAAGAATGTCTTTTAGACCATTGCACGATAGAATTGCGGTAAAACCAATTCAACAAGAAGAAAAAACAAGTGGAGGAATTATTATTCCTGATACAGCAAAGGAAAAACCAATACAAGGTGAAGTAGTAGCTGTAGGTAAGGGAACAAAAAGTGAGAATGGTACTGTCCATCCATTAGAAATTAAAGTAGGAGATAAAGTACTTTATGGCAAATGGGCTGGCACTGAAGTAAAAGTTGATGGTTTAGATTTGGTCATTATGAAAGAAAGTGATGTCATGGGCATAATTGCATAACTATTGAAAGTTAGTAAATACAGCTTCTTTATACGTCTATTAGCGAGAAGCCCGTAAGACCCGACGAAGCAATCCAGTAACATCATTTATCTATAGATTGTTTCCTGGATTGCTTCGCTTACGCTCGCAATGACGTTGTGGTATAGGTATTTGTAAACTTTTAACAGTTGTGGACATACTTGGTTAATAATTTATTTATTGTAAGGAGAACATAAATATGGCAACAAAATTAATAAGACACGGCTCAAATGCACGTGAACAAATGCTAAGAGGTATTGATATTTTAGCTGATACCGTAAAAGTAACATTAGGTCCAAAAGGTAGAAATGTTGCAATTGAACAGTCATTCGGTTCACCAAGACTAACCAAAGATGGTGTAACAGTGGCAAAAGCTATTGAACTAAAAGATAAGGCTCAGAATTTGGGAGCTCAATTGGTAAAATCTGTGGCAAGTAAAACATCTGATGTTGCTGGTGATGGAACAACTACCGCAACTGTTCTAACTCAAGCAATAGCAAGAGAAGGTAACAAAGCAGTAGCAGCTGGTTTTAACCCTATGGATATAAAACGAGGTATAGATTTAGCTGTTAACCTAGTAGTTGAAGAAATTAAGAAAGCTAGTAAAAAAATCAGCAGCCAAGAGGAAATTGCTCAAGTTGGTACTATTTCATCAAATGGTGACAAAGAAATTGGCGAAAAAATTGCCGTAGCGATGGAAAAAGTTGGTAAAGAAGGCGTAATTACCGTTGAAGAAGCTAAGAATTTTAGTTTTGAAGTAGATGTAGTTGAAGGCATGATGTTTGATAGAGGCTATCTATCACCATATTTTGTTACTAATTCCGAAAAGATGGTAGCAGAATTGGAAAATCCGTTTATCTTACTATTTGAAAAGAAATTATCAAATTTACAACAAATGTTACCAGTACTTGAAGCAGTAGTGCAATCAGGACGTCCTTTACTAGTAATCGCTGAAGATGTAGAAGGAGAAGCACTTGCTACTTTGGTAGTAAATAAATTACGTGGTGGGTTAAAAGTTGCTGCAGTTAAAGCTCCTGGCTTTGGCGATAGAAAAAAATTCATGATGGAAGATATCTCTATTTTAACAGGCGGTCAGCTCATCAGTGAAGATCTTGGTATGAAACTTGAAAATGTTAATATCAAAATGCTAGGTACTGCTAAAAAAGTTACTATTTCCAAAGAAAATACTGTCATAATTGATGGTGCTGGTAGTAAGGCAGACATTGCAGCTCGTTGCTCACAAATTCGTAAACAAATCGATGAATCTAGTTCAGATTACGATAAAGAAAAATTGCAAGAGCGTTTAGCTAAGCTTGCTGGTGGTGTGGCTGTCTTAAAAGTTGGTGGTGCTACTGAGGTTGAAGTAAAAGAAAGAAAAGATCGTGTCGAGGATGCATTGCATGCTACTAGAGCAGCAGTGGAAGAAGGCGTTGTTGCTGGTGGTGGTGTTACTCTTTTCTATGCAGCAAGATCCTTAGAGTCGTTAAAAAGTACTAATGAAGATCAGCAAGCTGGTATTAACATCGTTAAGAAAGCTCTACAAGCTCCAGTAAGGCAAATTGCAGAGAACGCTGGTATGGACGGAGCTATTGTAGTTGGAAAACTTACTGATAGTAAAGAGAAAAACTTTGGCTTCAATGCTCAAGATATGACTTATGTTGATATGATTAAGGCTGGTATTATCGATCCAACTAAGGTCGTGCGTACTGCTTTACAAGATGCAGCATCGGTTGCTTCTTTGATTATTACTACTGAAGCATTTATTATCGATGAACCAGCTGATAAAGATGAGCCTGCTATGCCACGTGGTGGTATGGGCGGCGGTATGGGTGGCATGGGCGGTATGGACTTCTAACGCTCATTTCTTCATACTAATAACACTTTACCCCAACTCTAGATAAGAATTAGTTAATTCTTATCTAGAGTTCGCGTACTTTGATGTCATCCCTCTGCTTTTTTGTAGGTATGACTTTTTATTAACAGACCTCTTTCGAAACTCGCTTATGCTGAGGAATTTGAAGGAAACGCTTCATCTCAAACCGCAGCGTATACTGCTCGTAAATGAAGAGTTGGTAGACGATAGTATAACTTCAAGAAGAGCTAGGCAGTAGCAAAGTCGAGCAGCGTAGCGTACATTAGACTTGCTGCATAAATCAAAGAAGCTTTCGGGATTTTTAGGAGAAACGAAGCCGGCTACCTTCGCGTACACAGACGTACGTGAGGAGCGGAGGCGAGTTTCGACGACAAAATCACCAACTAGATTGACTTATGCAGTAAGTCTATTAGTAACTAGGCAGCTTCGATCTTTGCTCGCGACAACGCCAATTCTTGAAGTTCTACCTGAGTATACTATAATTCCGTTACGGATTCGAGTACCGCATCATTGTCCAAATCACCAGCAGAAGTAGAGTTTCGAAGGAGGTCTAATGTACTAAAGTAATTTTTACCGGAAGCTTATCAGATAACTTTAACCAAATTTTATCAGTAGTATAAATTTCCATATTATAATAACTACCAGTTGCTATGCATGCTCTGTCACCTAAAGATAAACCATAATCTTTTGTTAAACTTATTAACTTGCCTGCTTTGATACTTATACTTTCAGAAAATGGTATGATGTCTGGAACTATATCTGTTATAATTGTATCAATTTCATTTTCTTTTATATTAGATCTAGTTAAGACAGAAACTAATTCACTTAAATTAACTGATGATAAGGCACTACTTGCAATAACATCCTCTAATATTTTATAACCTGATTCTTGTTTTAATAAGGCAATGATTGCAGATGTATCTAATAAAAATTTCTTAGTCTTGATTAGAGATTTAGAACTTGTTTGCATCTTCGTTCCTCATCAGTTTTAGCTCTTTTTGTAAATCAATATCCTCGTATTTACTTAAAATATTTCTAGCTTTTTCTATATTAGCATGATAAGTCGAAACTATTAATTCAGAATCTTTATATTTAATGGACACTTCATCACCAGCTTTAAGATGCAGTTTTCTTCTAATTTTAGCGGGGATAGCAAGTCTCCCATTACTGTCTATATAACTTTTTAATGCTGTCATAATATATACCGATAATGTTAAGATTAATATAAAGATACAACTATATACATAGTAACTAAAATTATAAAAATGGTCAATTTAATAAATACTAGATAAATACTAATTCTAATAATCCTGCTTTTTAGTCTAATTTTTTAATTTTAGATTTCTAATAAGCGAGTTTGCCAAAGATATCTATTAATAAAATTTACTTTGCTATAAGCCGGATACATGACTGCATTCGATTTTTAGGTCGCGGGAATCTTAATTCTTGAAGTTCTACCTGAATATGCTAAAGAACCTAAGCAAGGGGTAGATATGTTTGTTGCTTATCAGAATAAGTAAAAATTTGCCCAGTTTTTATATCAAAAAACCATAAATGAATAGTTAGCTCTTTCTTGGTCACTAGTTTATTAATCCATGGAAACGTCATACAATTTTGATGTGATTGTTTAAGTGCTAATTTTGTATAATCATCAGCATTATAATGTCTAAAATTAGGTGTTTTTATCAGAGCAACCCAGTTGGTTATAAAATCATTCTGCACTCTATCGTCACTATTTAATAATTCTTGAATTCCTCCACATTGGCTATGTCCTAATACAATTAAGTGTTCAACTTTCAAAAAGCATATTCCAAACTCTAAGGCAGCACTTGTGCCATGATGAGATCCATCTTTTTCGTAAGGAGGAACAATATTTGCTACATTACGTACAACAAATAAATCCCCTGGATCACATTGTAGTATTAATGCCGGATCTACTCGTGCATCACAACAAGCAACCACCATAATCTTTGGTTGTTGACCATCACGGGATAGACTCTGCATAATAGATTTATTACCATAAGCATATTTTTTTCTAAATAGCTGATAGCCTTTTAGTATTTTTTCAAAACTTTGTTGCATATATACTGCTCGTAAATGAAGAGTTGGTAGACGATAGTATAACTTCAAGAAGAGCTAGGCAGTAGCAAAGTCGAGCAGCGGAGCGTACATTAGTACGTGAGCAGCGGAGATCTTTAGACACGACCACGCCAATTCTTGAAGTTCACCGAGTATATGACCCTCAAGACGTCACTACAATTATAGCAGATATTTTTCAAGCACTAATAGATTTTAAATTTTTGTAGGCATACCATCCCAACGTTTTATTAAATCAGTATTAATATCAAAAATATCAAGAACCCGTGAAATTGAATAATTTATCATGTCATCCAAGGTTTTAGGTAAACTATAAAAAGCAGGTACTGGAGGTGCAATTATCCCACCATAATTCGTTACTTTTAACATATTTTCTAAATGACCTAGATGTAAAGGAGTCTCTCTTATCATCAACACCAGTTTTCTTCGTTCTTTTAGTGTAACCCCTGCTGCTCTACTGATTAAATTATTCTCAATACTGCCAGCAATTGATGCAAGAGTTCTCATGCTACATGGAGCTATTATCATGCCAAATATCCTAAAAGCACCGCAAGAAACCCTAGCACCAATATCAGAAAGATTGTAACAGTAATCTGCTAGATCTTTTACTTGTTCTATGGAATAATTCGTCTCATGTAATATGGTAAGATGAGCAGATTTTGAAATAATTAGATGACTCTCAATATTTATCTGCCTCAGAATCTCAAGTAACCTTATACCATATATTGCTCCAGAAGCTCCAGAGATTGCCACAAGCAATTTTTTTTTATTATCGCTAGTCATAGCTATATTTTTTCCTTTCAAAGTGTATTTGCTTATATTAAAATGATGCTTGGTTTACAAAAAACCAAGCTTTTAACTGATTATGGAGTTTGCAGATGAGTCTCATGAGCCACATACAAAGTTTACAAAAAAAACATAATGATTTAGAAAGACTAATAAATACCGGATTTTTGCATTTGCAAGATAATACTAAAGTCAAGCAGTTAAAGAAACAAAAATTAATATTAAAAGATAAAATTCTATTGCTATATAAAGGTTTCACCAAGAATGCTACTATCTCTCAGAAGTAAAGGATTAGCTATTATTTTGTCTTCGCCCTCGGCTACTGGTAAATCTAGCTTAGCTAAAGCAGTTTTAAAAATCGACAGTAATCTTAGATTATCCATTTCTGCAACTACTAGAAGACCAAGAACAGATGAAGTTGATGGAGTAAGTTACTATTTCAAGACCAAAGAGGAATTTAATAAATTAATTGAGCAAGATGCATTTCTTGAATATGCAAATATTTACAATAATTATTATGGAACACCTAAAAAAGTTGTAGAAGACTTACTAAGTCAAGGGTTAGATGTTTTGTTTGATATAGATTGGCAAGGTACAAAGCTAATAAAAAAAACCTTGCCAAATGTAATTACAATTTTTATTTTGCCACCGAGTCTTAGTATTTTGCAACAACGAATTAAAAATAGAGGGCAAGATAGTAAAGAATCAATAAAGTTGCGTGTGAAATTAGCTACTAAAGAAGTGTATTATGCCAAACAATATGATTACGTGGTTATTAACGATGATTTTGATACTACTCTTGAAACAATATATTCTATAATCACTGCTGAGCGATCGAAAAGAATAAGACTTGATTTAGGCAAGTTTTATAATGATTGGCATGACCAACTCTGATGTTATCCCACAACTGTTGAAAGTTTACAAATACCTATACCACAGCGTCTATTAGCGAGCGTAAGCGAAGCAATCTAGGAAACAACTTATAGATAAATGATGTTACTGGATTGCTTCGTCGGTCTTACAGCCCTCCTTGCTAATAGACGTATAGAGAAGATGTATTTATTTACTAACTTTCGACAGTTATGGACGTTATTCCAAACAGTAGAGTTTACTATTACCCACAAATATTTATAGGGTTAGCCAACCGCCAACCTTGTATTAGTTAGACAAAATTTCTCTCTAACGGTTCTACATTATTTATTTCTTTTATAAATTGCTCTTGTATTATTTGCAAGTTATCTTGAAAATTATCCCAAAAATTTTTAATTTCTTGTTCGTAAGCAACCAGTTCAGACATAGTCCAATTAAATTGTTCAAAAAGTTTATATAAATTATTTAGTCCGATGTGCAGAACAATTATATTAAGTAATTCTGGAGAAAATAATTTTTTTATCCTTGCTTCTTGTGCTTCTTTATATTCACCATGATTAGCGATGCCAAACTCTGCTATATCATGCATTTGACTAGTCCGTACTTGTATTTCCATATTACGTCTAGATGTACCAATAGTAGTCACAATATGCAAGGAACTATAGCCGTTATCTTTGGGATTAACAATATAGTCTTTATATTTTTCATGGTTACTAGGATATATATCATTAATAATATCTAGTACTTTATAACAGTCTTCTAGCGTATCAACTATAATTCTAAAAGCAATGAGGTCAGTTAATTGATAAAAACCAATACCTTTTCTTACCAATTTCTTTACGATCGAATAAGGGTCTTTTAATCTGCAAGATATCTTCGCTACTATAGAATTCTCTTGCAATTTAGTACTAATAATATCAGTGATATTGTGTAAATTATCAATATCCTCGTATAACATAAAATGCACACTGTTACTTTAATTATTGATTTAGATTATTATATATACTTTACTATCAAGAATTCACAAGTATTTACGAAGGCAATTCTTCAAAAGCATCGAATATACCTGTAATATTAATAAAAACTATTACCCTGTCAAGATCAAATTATTAATTTATAAATAAGAAAGATTTTCCAAATGATATAATTTGTTAAACAATTTTTATATCGAATTGAGATTAATGTACTTAGTGTTTAGTTATTTTATGTTATTATACTCGGTGAACTTCAAGAATTGGCGTTGTCGTGTCTAAAGATCTCCGCTGCTCACGTACTAATGTACGCTCCGCTGCTCGACTTTGACACTCCTAGCTCTTCTTGAAGTTGACCTTCGTCTACCAACTCTTCATTTACGAGCAGTATATAACCTCAGCCGATGTAAAATACGCGAATTTGGGATAAGAAATGAAAATAGCTACTTGGAATATTAATTCTATAAGAATAAGACTACAACATTTAAGGGACTTTTTAACAGAAGTAGATCCAGACATTGTTTTGTTACAAGAAATCAAGTGTGAGACTGATAAGTTTCCTTTTGATGAACTATCAGATCTAGCATATAATTTCTATGTGTATGGTCAGAAATCCTATAATGGTGTAGCTATCTTATCAAAGTTTCCAGCTGATGAAGTGGTAAAAGACTTTCCGGGTATTAATTGTACTAATCAAGCACGGTTTATAGAAATATCTCTACAAACTCCTATAGGTTTTTGTAGTATCACTTCATTATATGCACCTAACGGTTCATTGGTAGGTAGTGATAAATTTAAAATGAAATTAGAATTTTATGATAATTTAATTAATTACTTCGAATCCAAAAGAACTCTTGATACTAAGGTGATAGTTGGAGGAGATTTTAATATTGCTCCTTTTGATATTGACGTATACTCAGCAAAAAAGTTACAAAATACTACTTGTTTTACTAATGAAGAAAAACAACGATTGAGAATTATTTTAAATTCTAGTTTTGAGGATTTATATAGATTATCAAATCCTACTAAGCAAGAATTTTCTTGGTGGGATTATAGAGCAGGTTGCTTTGAACAAAATAAAGGTATGCGTATTGATATGATACTTGCATCAAGCAATGTTGCAGATTATCTAAATGATTGCTACATGCATTATAATCTACGAACTAAAATTAAGCCTTCTGATCATATACCCGTTGTTGCTATCATTAGTTAACCTCAAATATCGTCTACCAACTCTTCATTTACGAGCAGTATATTGCCAAAAAAGTTAAAAAATGGTTACAAAAAAGTTTTATAGAAATAAAGAAGATTTTATTTGTGATATATGTAGTGAATCGGTACAAGGAAATGGCTATACTAACCATTGTTCAGCATGTTTCTACAGCAAACATGTGGATATTAACCCTGGGGATAGAGCCTCTAGATGTAACGGACTAATGCAGCCAGTTTCCTATAAACTCGACAGTAAAAAGGGCATAATTCTAACTCATAAATGCCTTAAATGTGGAGAATATAAAAACAACAAGCTTGCAAGCACAGATAGCGTAGAGAATTTGCTAAATGCTTTCAGTTATGCCTGAATATACCCCCATTAGGGATAAGAATTAGTTAATTCTTATCCTGAATTCGCGTAATATCAGGGCAATGGCATAAATTCTATCACCATTACGATGGCTCAAACATTTTCGGGTTAGCTACAGATTCAGTCTATTGTGTTTTTATTGCCACAAAGTATCTCTATAACACTATTGATTAATGCTCATAATAGTTTTTAGTTTGTCCTAAAGAAAATATTATGCTATATATACCGAACCTAGGTAGCCTAAGTGGAATTTGGAGAGATTTGTGTTTCACGGGCATTATTTGAGAATCTAATAAGGGAATTCTTGTCTATATAATTTAAGGAGAAATATTATGAAAAAGTTGTTTTTAATCGCTGCTACAAGTACGGCTCTTTTAACTTCTGCTACATCTTTTGCAGATGTAGGGCAGTTTTATCTTAAAGCTGAAGGTGGTGCGACTAAGTTGAATAATACGAAAATGGAATTTGAAAATAAAAAAGAGAGCTTGAAATTTAAATCTAAAACTAATGCGATTTTGGGTCTTGGTGCTGGTTATTATGCCATGGATAATGTTAGAGCAGAATTGACACTTGATTTTCTAGTCAATCCAGAATTTACTAATTCTAGGTCTAAAACTGCAACTGACGCAGGTCATAAAACGACAGCTAAAGGACAAGTAATGTCATTGTTGCTCAGTGGTTATGTAGATTTGTATGATGCAGGTTTTGCTAAATTCTTTGCTGGAGCAGGTATTGGTATGGCTCAAGTAAAAGAAAAGCTAACTGCGGAATACACTGAAAATAAAAAAGTAACTACAATCTCTGCAACTAGGAAACCCGCTAATAATTTTGCTTATCAGTTAACTGTTGGTGCTTCTGCTAATGTGGCTGATGGTGTGAATGTTGAGCTTGCCTATAGCTGGAGAGATTATGGCAAAACAAATTCTAAAAATAAAGATAAGAAGGATACTGACAAAATATCTACAACCGCTTACAGAGGTCACAATTTAATGGCTGGCTTAAGATTTGATATTTAATAGTAAATAATTTATAGATTTATTATTTTTGTTCTACAAAAGAAGAGGGTTTTTGGTAACCCTCTGCTTTTGTTATTTGTAGGGTTATCTTGAAAATAAGCTAGCGAATTAGTTTAATTTATAGTAAAATGTAAATTAAAAAATATAACTATGAAAAATTTACTCTTAGTAACGATTATAACTATTTCACTTTTATTCTCTGTTTCCTCTTTGGCTATTGACAATCAATTTTATTTAAAAGCAGAGGTTGGAGCGAATAAAATGGCTAATATTAAGTTAAATGATAAAAAACTAAAGCAAAATACCGCTATGTTTCTTGGCGGAGGTTTGGGTTATTATATTCTAGATAATGTTAGAGCTGATCTCATGCTTGCTTGGATTGCTAATCATCAATCTAAGCATTCTTTTGCCGGTATAGACTCAAAAATTAAGCCTCAAATTGCTACTTTAATGCTTAATGGTTATGTGGATATTGTTGATATAAGTATTTGTGAATTTTTTGTTGGTGCTGGTGCTGGAGTTGGTCAACTAAAAAACCAAATTACTAAGAATAATGGTGTATCAGTTTCTAGTGCTAAAAAAAATAACCTAGTCTACCAGCTTACTCTTGGAGCTGCTACAAAGTTAGCCCCAGGAGTAAAAGTTGAAGCAGCTTACAGTTGGAAAGATTTTGGTAGCACAAAAGAAATAAAAAATCATATTAAGTCATTAGCATATAAAGGTCATAATGTATCACTCGGCGTCAGGCTTGATGTGTAATATGCTCAACTAATATTCTGTCATTCCTCTAGCTACGACAACATAATTGAACAATTCGGACACTATATGAAAATACCATACCATTGTGATGTTGCCAAAAGGGTTATATTAAAAGAATCTGCTGCATTAGTTGAATTATCTAATAATATTCCTAGTGATTTTAACAATATAGTAGATTATATAATTAACTGTAAAGGTAGGGTTATTTTAACCGGTATAGGAAAGAGTGGTTATATAGCTCATAAAATAGCAGCAAGTTTTGCTTCTACCGGTACGGCTGCTTTTTATCTGCACCCAGCTGAGGCTAGCCACGGTGATCTTGGTATGGTAACTGACAATGATGTAGTATTTATGTTGTCTAATTCAGGAGAGACCAAAGAATTATTTGATATAATGAAATATTGTAAGAGATTTTCTATAAAAATAATTGCCATGACTATGAATGTCAACTCTACTATAGCAATCAATAGTGATTTCCTATTATTAATACCAAGAATCAATGAAGCATCTTATATTGCCGCTCCAACAACTTCTTCACTAATGATGTTATCTCTTGGAGATGCACTTACCACTTCTGTACATGAAGCACGAGGCTTTTCTGAAGATGATTTTCGGCTGTATCATCCTGGAGGAAAGATTGGAGCGAATCTTATAAAGGTAGAGAGCTTAATGCGGGTGAAAGATCAGTTGCCTTTAGTATATGCTGATACCTCATTTACCGATACTATATTGGTTATGAATCAAAAGAGTCTTGGATGTGCTATAGTGGTAAATAAAGATTTGAGTTTGGTTGGTATTATAACAGATGGAGACTTGCGTAGACATATTAATGATAAAATAGATATGAAGTATGCATGCGATGTAATGACTTCTAATCCAAAACAAATTTCTCCTTTAAAATTAGCGGGAGAGGCTTTAGGTATAATGAATAGTAAATCGATTACTAGCATACCAGTAACTGAAAATAATATGGTGATTGGTATTGTTCATATCCATGATTTACTTAGGGCAGGAATTAGTTGATGAATGTTCATGATAATGTTGGCAATATTATGGTTAAGATTCCCTTCATAGATAAAAGTAGTAGTGCTATCATTTCATCCTATAGACGTTCAATTAGTCTATCAAAGATCTTATCTTGTTTAGGAATAATATTAACCTTATGTTTAATTTATATAAATTTAAATCCTATCAGTAATAATTCAAAATCAACGGAGGATAATAGTAGCAATAGTGCTTTTAATCCAAATGATAAAGATTATGAAATAAAAATTTCAAATTCAATTTTTAAGGGGTTCAATAAAAACTTAAATCCTTACCAAATTCAGACTGTGCAAGCAGTTAGGACTTTAGGTAATCAATATAAACTGGAAGAAATTAATGCTACATATAAAATAAATGACAACAAAGACTTAGTGATCAGTGCAAAAAATGGTATATTGAATGAGAGTAGTCACATATTAAAATTAGAAAATGATGTACAGTTTTTTTTAGGAGAAAGCACATTAAAAGCACAAGAAGCCCAACTGAATCTACTAAATAAAGAAACATATAGTAACACAGGAGTGGTATTATCTTATAAAAATTGTAAAATTACTTCTAATAATTTTAGTGCTACACATGATAATGATATTATAAATTTCAAAGGTAATGTATCGACGGTTATTGATGTATCGGATTTTTAGCATGATTTGCTATGTATTGTTTTTTCTAATCATCAGTTCATCCGTAGCCTATGGGAAACATCCGTACTCAAAGCATTCGAGTATGGATAGATTATATATTCATTCTGACAATTTAGTAATTGATCAAACTAAGAATCAAGCTTGTTTTACAGGAGAGGTGATTTTGTGGTTTGATGATATGATGGTAAAAACAACTAATTTAGAAATTTTTTATAAAACAGTTGATAATAAAAAAACTATTGATTACATCTCCATACCGTCAAGATTGATTGCTAAAAAGAATAATGGTCAAGAGTTACTAACTGCTACTTCTGCAAAATATTTTGTAGAAAGAAAAGAACTAGTACTGCTTGGTGATGTAATAGTACAGAATAAGGATGGTATTATAAAAACTGACAAACTAGTATATTATACGGAACTCAATAATATAGATTATAGCAAATCAAAAAATTAGTTATGTAAGAAATTTTTAAAGTATGCCGCATTTAATAATAGAGAAATTACAAGTAAGTAGTATTTCAAAATCTTATAATAAGAGAGTGATCCTAAACGACGTATCTCTTCAATTAAAAACAGGAGAAATAGTTGGTCTTTTTGGTCCAAACGGTGCAGGTAAAACTACCTGTTTTAGTATTATTATAGGACTTACCAAACCAGATAGTGGAGCATTATTTTATAATGATCATGATATTACTCATTTACCAATTTATTTAAGAGCTAGGTTTGGCTTTAGCTATCTTCCTCAAGAACCATCAATTTTTCGTGGGCTATCTGTAGGAGATAATATTAGATTAATGCTAGAGATTTTAGAAAATGACCAAGAAATTATCGAACAAAAAACATTAGATTTGCTTAAAGAATTTTCTATTCTTCATCTAAAAGACATGCCAGCAATAGGATTATCCGGCGGAGAAAGACGTAGGCTAGAAATCGCAAGAACAATAGCACTAGATCCCAAATTTATTATGCTTGACGAACCACTTGCAGGCATTGATCCGTTAGCAATTGAGGATCTTAAAAATTTAATTGTTCACTTACGTAACCGCAATATCGGCATCCTAATTACCGATCACAATGTTAGAGATACTCTTAATATAGTTGACAGAGCCTATGTTATTTACGAAGGAAAAGTCCTATTAGAAGGAACTCCACAAGAAATAGCCACAAGCTATCAAGTAAAGGAAGTATATCTAGGGCAATCTTTTTGTTTGTAATAATAGACCTCTTGGTACTCGAATCCGTAACGGAATTAGAGTACGCTGCGGTTCGAGGTGAAGCGTCTCCTTCAAATCCCTCAGCATAAGCGAGTTTGCCAAAGAGATATATTTTTTCGTTCACTATTATGTCAACCTGATCAATACATGTTTTTTCTTACCTGCGGATATCTTAATAACCTGCTTGTCCTGCATAAAAGTTAAATCAACAACCATATTTTCATCTTGGATTAGTTGATTATTGATTTTTGCTCCAGCCCCTCTAATCAACCGACGTCCTTCGGATTTTGATTTAGCAAGACCTGCTTCATAAAGTAATTCATATGCTGGAATACCTAGAGCTAACCTCCCCTGTTCTAGATAAATAGTTGGTAAATTGCAATCAATTTCTCCTTGTTCAAAAAGCTTGGTAGCTGTTTCTAAAGCTGTCATAGCTGCCTCTTTACCATGACAAAGTTTAGTTAAATTAAAGGCTAATTGCTTTTTGGCACTATTAATATCAGATGCACTAAGTAAGATAAACTCTTGCATGGCATCTTCTCCTAACTCACTATATAATTCTGCGAACTTGACCACATCTTGATCTTCACAATTCCGCCAATATTGATAATAATCGTACGGGCTTAACATATCCTCATTTAGCCACACAGCTCCACCAACAGACTTGCCCATTTTGTTGCCAGAAGCAGTTGTTAGTAAGGGCGTAGTTATACCAAAGACTTCATTACCTGTTAGTTTCCTTGTAAAATCAACACCCATTACTATATTACCCCACTGGTCGCTACCACCTATTTGTAAAGAACAACCATATAGTTTATTTAAATGATAAAAATCGTAGGCTTGTAGTAACATATAATTAAATTCCAAGAAACTCATATGTTGCTCTCTCTCTAAACGTAATTTTACAGAGTCCATAGATAACATACGATTCACAGAAAAAAAACTACCAAAATTGCGAAGAAATTCTAAGTAATTTAACGATTCTAGCCAATTTGAATTATCAACTAATATTGCATCATTTTCCCCAGTACCAAATTTAATAAATTTTGATAATGATTTTTTTATACCTTCAGCATTTTTGGCAATTTCTTCTTTTGTTAAAGATTTCCTTGCCTCATCTTTACCGGTAGGATCGCCAATTTTACTAGTTGCCCCTCCTAGGAGTACTATTGGTTTATGACCATATTGTTGCAATAAACGCAGTATCATAATTTGCATCAGACTACCTACATGTAAAGATTGTGCTGTACAATCAAAACCAATATAAGCAGATATTTTACTGTTTTTCATTAGCTCTGTTAGTTTTTCTAAATCAGTACATTGATATAGAAAACCTTTACTATCAAAATTTTTAATAAACATTTTTTAAACTAATTTTTTTAATATTTATTATTAGACTTCCTGCATAAGTCAAAAATAGTTGAGGAATTTTTAGGAGAAACGAAGCCGAGCGCCACAGCGTGCACAGGCGTACGTGAGGAACACAGGCGAGTTTCGACGACAAAATTACCAACTAGATTGACTTATGCAGGAAGTCTATTATTTTGTAGCAGAATTGAAGACCTCTACTTCGATTCTGCTACTCAACTTTTATCCAAAAACTTGAAAATTGATTTATCAATTCTTCAAGTTTTTGAAGTAGGTCAATATAGGAGCAGATATAAAAATAGATGAATATGTACCAACTATTATACCAAAAAACACTAATACACTAAAACTATAAATAGCTTCCCCACCAAATATTACCAAAGCTAGGTTTGCGAGTAAGGTTGTAACAACTGTTAGAATAGTCCTAGACAGAGTTTCATTAATACTCAGATTAATAATTTGTGGCATTACTTTCTTATGTGATTTGCGTAAATTTTCTCTGATTCTATCATAGATAACTACTGAATCATTCACAGAATAACCTATTATGGTAAGAATAGCAGCTATGGAGCTTAAATTGAAGTCTAGCCTCATTACACTCATAAAACCTAAGCTTAGTATGGTGTCATGTAACAAAGCTACAAGTATACCAAGCCCAAAATACCACTCAAATCTAACCCAAGTGTAAACCATTATGGCAAGAAACGAAAGAATTAGTGCTGTTATTCCTGATTTTATCAGTTGAGTACCAACTTGTGGACCGACAAAATCTACTTTACGATACTCAAATTTATAAGGAAATTGGTTTTTTAAAGTTGATTTGATAAGCTCAATATTTTGCATTAAAGTATCTTCACTATTGCTGCCAACTCGTATTGACAAATCATGCTGATTACCAAAATTTTGCAATACTATTTCACCAATCTTAAGGTTATTAAGCACTTCACGCATTTTGGTTAAATCAGGGTCTTGATCAAGCCGCACTTCTATAACAATCCCACCAGCAAAATCAATACCAAAATTAAATTTGTAAATCCCTATCCAAATAATACTTACAAGAGATAAAATAATGGATATCGTATAACTTACTTTTTTAAATCTGATAAAGTCAAAGTTGATTTTATCAGGTAAAAGCCTTAATGGATATAATTGCATTATTGAATTCTTTAATTTATATACCGAGAGCTTGTCTATACAATTCTAAGATCGCATCTTGTTCAGCTAGCTTATTTCTATCAAGTTTTTTTAGTTTTAACACCGACTTCATGGCCTTGGTATCAAAGCCACTAGAGCTGGCTGCATCAAATATATCTTTTATTGCTTCAGATAATTCAGCTTTTTCTTGTTCAAGCCCTTCTATTTGATTTATATATTGTTCTAATTGTTCTTTAGCTATCACTTCTGTCATAAAATTAAAGTTTATTGTTTATCAAAAATTGTAATATGGCTAGTATATATTATTTTTATCAAGCCACTAAGTAGTTTATAGATAATTTTGCTATAAATACTAGAAAAATTTTTAGATTAGTTACCCCAATTAGGGATAAGAATTAGTTAATTCTTATCCCTAATTGGCTTTAATATAAGGAAAAATGCATTCTTAAAGCGGTTTTGCAAATGCATTTTAAACCTTTCTAAAGCTAAAAACATGATTTTAAAAGATTAAAATCATGTTTTTAGCAAAATATTAATTTAACAATCAGATGCAGAGCCGTCTCAAATCTGATTGTTTCGATAATTTTACCGAATTTGGGATAAGAATTGACTAATTCTTATCCCAAATTCGCGTATTAGTTGTTACCCTCTTGAACGATCCTTATAAAAACAAAGAGCTATTAGGCTTGAAATAGCACAAGCAATTACATAATAAATAGATGAAGTAATAGTACCAGTTTTTTGTACAAGATATTCTAGTATTAAAGGTGTTGTACCACCAAAAATACTGGTTGCTGTATTATAAGACAATGATAAAGCAGTATTTCTGATATTGGTTGGATAGAATTCAGCTTGCAGTGCAGGTTCAGGACCAATATAACAAGCAGCTAAAATTGATAATACAATTTGAGATATAATTATAAAATAAAATTCTCCAGTTTCAATTACATTCATCAAAAAAGGAATAACTAAAATAATTACCAGTAAATTAATCACAAAAATTTTCTTTCGACCAATTACATCAGATAAATAGCCAGAACATAAAGTAACAATAGCCATGATTATATAACAATAATTAGCTAAATTGCTAACTTGGTCATCGGTAAAACCACGATTTATCCTCAAAAATGACATTAGATAAGTAGCTTGTAGATAGAATATTACTGAACCTGTAGAATTGATGAAGATTGATATTAACATATCAATCCAATATACAGAGATAACTTTTTTCAGAGGAGATTTTAAAATCCCACCATTTTCTTTTATACTTTGAAAACTAGGGGTTTCACTGGTATATTTTTTTATATAAAGTCCAGCAAATAAAATAAAGATTCCTAATAAAAATGGTATTCTCCACCCCCAATCATTAAATTGTTGTCCTGATAAAAGGCTTTGTATAAGCTGCGAAATGAGTGATCCAAATAATATACCAATACAAATACTGGACATTGGTATACTGCCAGTAAAGCCACGATGTACCTTACCTGTATGTTCAATAGCAAATGCAATTGAGCCAGTAAGTACTCCGCCCATTGATAAACCTTGCAGCATCCGAAGTAGAATCATTAATATAGTTGCGGTAACACCTATATTGTCATAAGTTGGTAATATGCCAATTAGTGCCGTTGGCAGAGACATACAAAATATAGATGTACTTAAAGCAGTTTTTCTACCAAAACGATCTCCCAGTATCCCAAAAAATACCCCACCTATTGGTCTCATTAAATAACCGATAGCAAATACCAAAAAAGCATGCAATAAAGACGAGCTAGGACTTGATCCAGGAAAGAACTTTGCTCCTATTATAGGAGCAAAGTAACCAAATAGTGCGTAATCATACCACTCAAATGCATTTGCTACACCGCTTGCAAAAACCAACTTACGTTTATTCATATTTTTTATTATTTCATTGGTGTCAAGGGTTAGAATGCTTGTTAGCAACATAATATGATGGCTTACTCATAATGCCCACTCAAGCTGATTATTAGTACAGTCTTTTCATCTTCAAAGATTTCGTATATCAGTCTATGTTTGATATTAATTCTTAGAGAATAGCAACCTTTTAAGTTGCCTACGAGTTTCTCACTGCTGATAGGTCTTGGATTATTTTTTAATTCAGTCCATAGTTTTCTAGCCTTATTATCAAGCTTTTCTGACTTTAACTTTTGGAAATCTTTAAATGATTTTTTAGTAAATTTCAAATTGTACAATGACATTAATTCATATCATCTTCATTTAAGCACTCATCCAAAGGTTCTTGCCGAGCTTTCAGTATTTCCTTAACTAATCCAGGTATAGAATATAATTCTAATGTCGCTTGCAAAGATTCGTAGTCTTCTCTAGATAATAGTACTGCGTCATAATGCTTACCTTTTAAATATACTGGCTTATGTGTTTCGTTTGTTTCTTGTACAAGGCTAAATAAATTAGCCCTTGCTACCGATATTGTTTGTACGTTCATAATTTATCTCCCTTATAAGTATACTCGCTTTGAAGGATTGTTTTTTGAAAATATCAAGGACTCGTGTACGCTCTGTTTGTCCCTTATTTGTAAATCCAATTTTCCAAATCATTTGAGTATATACACATAACTAGTACATGATATTGTACATCAATATCATGTCAACAAAATGTTTGAAGAAAACAAGCATTGCTAGTACTTCTTCATGCAGTAGCTTTATCATTTTGTGTTATATTTCCTTTCTCAGAATATATTATAAACAATGTTGCAGGTATTATTATCAATGCTCCGTATAAAGTACTGTTTTCAGGGATTTCATTAAACACAAGATATCCAGCTGATGCTGAAATTATTAACTCTAAATATCTATAAGGGGCTGTAGCTGTGGCATCAACTAGAGAGAAAGCCTTTAATAAGAAAAATAAGATTAAACTACCCCCAGCTCCTAAGGTAAATAGCAAAATAAATTCTGAACTGGTAGGTGTTTGCCAATACATTATTGATGGTGGTATTGATACTAAAGATGTTACTAAAGCAGAATAAAATAGCATACTAATCATTGATTCTTTTACTACAAATTTCTTATTGATAATATCTAACATTGCAAAAATTATAGCAGCTAATACAAAAATTAATATCTGTGGATTAAAATCGCTAGCATGAGGTTTCAAGGTAATAACAATGCCAATAAAACCAAATAAAGTTGCTGCCCATCTTTGCCAAATAATATTCTCATTTAAGAAAAAAACTGCTAGAACTAGAGTAAATAAAGGTGTAGCAAGACTAATAACTGTAGCAGTAGTCACTGGGGCAATACTGAGACCATAAATCCAACACGTCATAGCAAAAAACAATAAAACCCCTCTTGCAATATGTATAAAAGGACGATTAGTTTTCAGAGTCTGTTTCCCATAATATAAAATAAAAGGGACAAGAATTAAAGCACTAAAGAAAAAGCGAAAACAAGTCACCTCAAAACTATGTAGCCTAAGTCCAAGATATTTTGCTGTTATGTCATTAGTTGTACTACTTATCAAGCTTAATATAAACCAACCAATACCAACAAAATAAGTGTTTAATTTATTATTCATTGTATAGACCTTAATTCGTTATTTTTTTATATTTTTTGTATTAGTGTTTTCTATATTTAGTGTTATAGTGTCACTAATGTTAAACAAATTTAAAAATCTTATTATCAATTTGATTTCCAAATAAGAAAGAATATATATAATACAGCAATATATTTAAAGCAAGAAAAGGTTTATAGTTATGATAAAAGTCACAAAAAAATTTGGAATATTGCTATTGGTAAGTTGTGTAAGTATCTCTAGCTTTGCTAATTCTGATTTAACTAATAATGACTATGATGCCGATTATTATGAAAATGAAGGTAATCTTGTGTTTAAAATAAGAGGGGGGGGGATAAAATCTAGTGCAAAGCAAAAAGGCTTTCCTAAGGCTACCGCCGCAAGCCCAGTATCGATTGGTAATTTTGTTGAAAATGGTTACGGTTTTGATGCTTCTACATCAATATTCTTTGCTAGTAATGTTGCTGCAGAGTTATCTTTAGGTTTTAATGTATTACGTCCTAAAAATAATAGTTTAAAGAATGTGGCTTATAATTATGGTGGTAATCCAGCAGATGTTGGTAAGAGAAAAGATCTTTATATGATACCCCTGACTGTTACGGGACAATATCATATAGCTCCCTTTGGTGCTATTAGACCTTATGTTGGCGTTGGTTATCATGGAGCTTATATGTTCAGTAAATCTAAAGGATGTACAGTCAAAAATGGTCACGGTGCTGTATTACAGATCGGGGTTGACTTATATGCTAAGGATGATACATTGATTAACTTAGATGTAAGGCAGTATTTTCTTAAGACCAAAGTTGATTATAAAAATAGTTTAGTAAAACAACCTATATCATCTAAAGTAAGGTTTAATCCGTTAATGATTGCAGTAGGTATTGGTTTTAGGTTTTAGGCTTGCCTGACCTAATTAAACGAGAAATTGAAATAGTCTAAGATGTCTATTGTTGACTTATTAGTTAGAAGAGACTATATCTTTTCTAGACATATCAATATTATATTATTAGTTTTTTACTATGAGTTCACAACAAAAATTACCTATACTGCCTAAAGCAACTGCTATTTGGTTGATTGATAATACTGCTTTAACGTTTAAGCAGATAGCTGATTTTTGTGGGGTTCATGAGCTTGAAATTAAAGGTATTGCTGATGGTGAAGTGTCTCAAGGTATTATGGGGTTAGATCCTATTGCTGGAGGACAATTAACTCAAGAAGAAATAATGCGTTGCACGAAAGATCCAAGTAGTAGTTTAAGACTTTTTGTGAGTAGTGCCTATGATTTGGTAAGTACAAAGAAAAAACAACAATCTAGATATACTCCTATTGCTAGACGTCAGGATAAACCAGACGCGATATATTGGTTACTTAAAAATTGTCCAAAAATTTTAGATAATCAAATTATAAAACTCGTTGGTACTACTAAGTCAACCATAGAAGCTATCCGTGATCGTAGTCACTGGAACATGAAAAACATTCGCCCACGTGATCCAGTTTTACTTGGAATTTGTAGTCAAGTAGAATTAGACAAGAGTATTGAGCAAGCACAGCTTTTATCTAAGCAAGAAAAAACTGTTAAAGAGTAAGTCGTCAGGGCAATTTAAAAGCCGCGATCGGTAGTTGCTATAGACATGCCTGCAAAGGCTATGAGATATTATAGATTCCCGCCTATGCGGGAATGACCTACTCATGATCCATGTAACAAATCCTCTATGCGGAAGTTGGGAGGATTTAAAATGGCATCTTTAGTCCAGGTGGCAAACCAATATTACCTAAAGCATCAGACATAGAGTTTTGTGAATCTTCATCGACCTTGCTTTTAGCATCGTTGAAAGCAGCAACAATTAAATCTTCCAATAATTCCTTCTCTGTTTCTTTAAGCAAAGAGGAATCAATAGAGACCTTTTGAACCTCTCCACGACCACTAACGGTAATATTTACTAACCCACCACCTGCTTTTCCAAAATATTCAGCATTTGCCATTTTTTCTTGCATTGCTTGCATTTTTTTTTGCATTGACTGAGCTTGTTTTAAAAATTGATTAAAATTTGTCATACTATGTACCTTTTAATTTTCTAACAAAATATCTGAAATTGTAACATTTGGAAAGTGTTGTGTTAAAATTTTCCAATCTTGACTTGATTTTACTTTATTTAGCAATTGTTCTTTAAGAGTGATTATTTTTAACTGTTTTGTAATGATAACATTCCAAGTTTTTCCTGACCAAGCAAATAATAAATTAGCAATTTGTTCTTTTATTTTTGTGTTGAGATCGCTTCCAGCAATTTCTATAGTTTGAAGAACAAAAGATTTTAACTCCACTTGGTTTAGTAATCTGTAATAAACTTCCATCTCATTATGCAAATGTAAAAACTCAAGAAAACCGGTAATTTGATAGTTCTTAGTTGATTGTTGTAATACCGGTTGTTCTAGTTGCTCCCCATCATTATATTCCACTAATTCTTCTAGCGATGGTAACATCTGGGAGTAAATAGATTTTATCACCAGCATTTCAGCTTCTATCAATTGATTATGTGAAGTTTTCATCTCTATAATTCCTTTACTATATATTTGCCAAATAATAGATAATTGAGGAAGAGTAATTTTTGTTAGAATATTTGTAACATTATCATTAAAAGATACATATATAGGATTTTGATAATTAGGTAATATCTTTATTTTACTAAGATAGGCAGTAAAATCAGCAACTAATGCTACAAAAGTTTCTAAATTTGCTGAAGACATATAGAGATTGTTTACTAAATCAATAGATTTAGCAGCATCTTTTTGAATAATATATTCAAAAAACTTAACTATACTAGCTGTATCCACCAAACCAAGTATTTGATAAACGATTTCAGGAGTGATCAAGTCTCCTGCTGCCAAGCTCGTTGCTTGGTCTAGTACTGAAACTGCATCTCTAGCTGAACCATCAGATCTAGATGCAATTATTCTAAGCGCCTCTATCTCAACGTTTAACTGTTCTTTTTTAGCGATGGACTGAAGCAATTGAAAAATCTCATCAAATGTTAGCCTCCTTAAATCATATCGCTGACATCTAGAAATTACGGTTAATGGAATTTTTTGTGGTTCAGTAGTAGCAAATATAAATATTACATGTGCTGGTGGTTCTTCAAGGATTTTAAGTAGAGCGTTGAATGCACCTTTAGATAGCATATGAACTTCATCAATTATGAAGATACTGTACCTAGCGATTAGCGGCTTATATTCACTACTTTCTATTATTTTACGGATATCATCAACACTTGTCTTGCTAGCAGCATCAATTTCAATTATATCGGGATGGTTATTTTTATTAAAACTGCTACAATTCTGACAACTCTCACAAGGTTTAATACTATCACCTTCAACTATCAGATTGGCACAATTAATAGTTTTAGCGATAATACGTGCTGAAGTAGTTTTGCCAACACCCCTAATACCAGTAAGAAGATAACCTTGAGATATACGATTTTTTAGAATAGTATAGCTTAAAATTTTTGTTAAAACTTCTTGTCCGTATAGCTCAGAGAAATTAGTAGGGCGATATTTTCTAGCAAAATTAATATATTGGTCAGTTGTTTTTGTCACTATGGTATATTCACAAAAATATGATCTACTCAAATGATTTCAAATCCAATTCTTGAAAACAGAAGAGTATGCTAGTAATGACCCACTAGAGACTATTTTGGCTGCTTCCTTTCGAACCTGACCACCTGAACAGCACCAATGCCCACTACTAGCACATGATAAAATAGTTCTTTTATCATCTAGAGGCAAGTTATTTAAGTAGCTAAATTGTATTTTTTTTCTATATCGTTTTTTGTCAGTCTACTTGGTGTTCCGAATATGTCTGGATTCTTAAGCTTAAATAAATCATCATCAAATTTTTGTACTTTTGCAATATGATTAAATATTATCGTAATAACATTTTCATCTTCAAGTATTTCTAGCTTTTTTATTTGTTTAGTTTTTTTATCAAAGGTAATCTGACTACGCCGCTCTGATAAAGTATGATAAATAGTAATTTTAAACATATTATCTTGATCTATTACTGACTCAATTTTGAAATATTTATCAAAATCTATACTATCTTCTAATAAAAAATTAAATACATTCTCCTCTGCCTTAATACGACTTACATGTTTCATATCATAATCATACACGGAAACATAATTAGTATTACCAATAACTACCAAAGGGAATGGTGGGTAATAATTACATCGAAACTTAGAAGGCTTATTTATTAATAACTTACCTTCAGCTTTATTCCCTGCTGAATCCTCTTGGCTAAAGTCCACAGCCATGGATTTTATTTCACGTAAATATATTTTAAGTTGATCAATAGCTTTGTTATCAAAAGGTCTATTCTCTAATATTAGAGCTCTAGCAGAATTCGCTTCTACTAGGGAATTTGTAGGAGGATCGGAACGCAGAATCGTAGCGTACTCTAGTGTACGTGAGGATTCGAGTCTAGTCCCAACGCCCAAATTACCAGTAGAAGTAGAGTTATGCAAGAACTCTACTTCAGCATAGGCTATGGTTAGAAACCAATAAATGGCAATAATACCTTTACAAAGCCAGCTCATCTTTTATACCTAATATGTGTTATATTTTGTTTTGCTGCTTTAAGTGTATTCTTTAGCAAATAAGCGACAGTCATTGGTCCAACACCACCTGGAACTGGGGTTATATATCTCACTTTATCAACAACATTGGTAAAATCAACGTCTCCTACCATCTTGTCGCTATTAGGAAGTTTACTAATACCAACGTCAATCACTATAGATTGAGGGTTAAAATATTCTTCTGTTAATGTCAAAGGGGATCCGGTAGCTGATATTACTATGTCAGCACGGGAAGTTATAGAACTTAAATTTTGAGTTCTTGAATGGCATATCGTCACAGTACAATCTTCTCTAAGTAATAAAGCTGATAATGGTTTACCTACAATATTAGAACGCCCTATAACTACAGCATTTTTTCCAGCTAAATTTTTCTCAACGTGTTTAAGTAATTCAATGCAACCAAGAGCCGTGCAAGGTATAAAGCCATTGCCTGAGTTACTATGTAGATAACCAACATTTATAGGATGGAAACCATCGACATCTTTGCTAGGATCGATGGCAGATAAGATTAAATTTTTATTGATATGTTCAGGTAGAGGAAGTTGTACGATAATTCCAGAAATATTTGAATCATTGTTGAGCATGCTGATTTCATGCAGCATATGGTCAATATCAATTTCACTGGGCAAATTTATTTGCAAAGCGTTCATACCAATTGCTCCTGCTGCTTTGATCTTATTTCTTACATATATACTACTAGCTGGGTTATCACCCACTAGTATAATAGCAAGAGTTGGTACTAACTTGTGTTGCTCCTTGATTAAATTAATCTCTGCCCTTAACTTAGATAATATTTGTTCTGCAACATATTTACCATTGATTATATTACTACGTTCATTCACTATTTATGCACTCCTTTGGTAGTTGAATATTCGAAGTGTAAGGCCTTACCCTCAAATACCCTGCCATAGGCGTGATGTAAGCTGCTAGCTGCTTCGGCAAAACCAGTAAGAATTAATTTTAATTTTGCCGGATAACTAGCAATATCGCCAATTGCATAAATGCCTGAAATATTTGTTTCAAAATATGAAGGTTCTACAATTATATGATTAGTTTTGAGATTTAATCCCCAATTTTTTATCGGACCAAGTTCTTGGCTAAGTCCAAAAAATGGCAATAATATATTTGCTGGTAAGGTGCGAATATTCCCTTCAAAATCCTTTACTCCGATTGCTTCTAGGATACCATCTTTTCCTACTAAATGGTCTAGTTGATAATTAATTACCAACTCAATTTTGCCATTATCTGCTAATTCTTTCAGTTGTCTTATAGTTTCAGGAGCTGCCCGAAATCTCTCACGCCTATGCACTAAATATATTTTTTTAGCAATTTCAGATAGTGATATTGCCCAGTCTACAGCCGAATCGCCTCCACCAGCTATTACAATTTCTTTGTTGGCAAAACTATTGCGGTTATTGATAAAATAAAATACTGATTTTCCCTCAAATGCTTCTATATTAGGTAATGGAGGTCTATTAGGTCCAAAAGAACCGCATCCAGCAGCTATAATAATAACTTTAGCAGTAATTATGGTGTCTTTAGAAGTGGTAATTTGGAATTGCCCCTCTTCTTTTTCCAACTGCACTACTTGCTGATTTAGATGATAGACCGGATTAAACGGTTGTGCTTGCAATGCCAATTGTGCTATCAACTCTTCTGCCATAATTTTAGGATATGCTGGTATGTCATATATAGGTTTCTCTGGGTAAAGTTGGCTACATTGCCCTCCTATTATCTCCTGCGAGTCAACAACATGGCAACGCATACCAAGCATCCCAGCTTGGAAAATAGCAAATAGACCAACTGGACCTGCACCAATTATTATAATATCAGTGTTGTGCATAAAATAAAATTTTTATAAATAAAAAAATAGTCAAACTCTTAACGATACCGGGATTTTATGTTAGAATGGATAAATAATCAACTAATCAGTTTAAATTAATTTTGTATCATGATAAATTTTTATTTAGTTATCAATATTTTGTTTATTGGTTTAATGATCTATTTATTACTTAAAAATGTAAATATTTTTGTCAAACTCTTAGTGCTAAATAGTTTAACTAGTATAATAACCTTATTCATTTGTTTTCTTGGGTCATTTAAAATGAATAATTGTTATTTAGATATTGCTATAATTTATTTTCTCTTAAGTTTTATAGCAAGTGGAGCATATTTAAAGTATTTTATCAATCAATCTAATAATGTGATGTGATGGAAAAACAAATAATAATATTGGGTTGTGGTTTCAGTGGTATGCTTACGGCATTATCGTTTGCGAAAGAGGATATTAAGACTACCATCCTTGAGTATCAATCGATAAATTCTGATAATTTTTGTACTGATATCAGAACGACCGCCTTAACCCCTGCTTCTATGCAGTTTCTAAGAGGCCTTAATGTATGGTTTGAGATTGAGAAGATAGCTAGCAAAATGTTGGACGTCTATGTTGTTGATAATAAAGCACCAGAGATGCTATGTATGTCAAATATTAAGGGAAATGATGCATTAGGTTATATAGTAAAAAATAGTGAATTTAAAAAAATATTACTAGCAAATGTTAGAAAAAACCCTTTGATTAAGGTAATTGATCAGTGTGATTATAAAAAAGTTGATAGTAAACCTGAACATTCAACCATATATCTAGATGACAATAAGACTATGAATAGTGACTTATTGATTGTTTGTGATGGACATAATTCTAAAGTTCGTCAATATTATTTTTTTAATAAAATAGAGAAAACCTATAACCAAATCGCCTTAACGTTTGATATTAAGCATGAGAAAGATCACGAAAATTGTGCTATTGAACATTTTATGCCATCTGGTCCTTTTGCCATTTTACCTCTCAGAGACCAAAAGGCCTCATCTATAATATGGACTACTAGGCAAGAGCAGGCTGCATTATTGATGAGCTTACCAAAGAAAGAATTTGAGTATTTAGTAAGTAAAAATTGTGGGAATTCTTTAGGGTCTATTGCTTTAGATAGTACTATTAGCTCTTTTCCTTTAAAGGCTCGTATAGCTAGTAAATATTTTTATAATAAAATAGCAGTTGTGGCAGATAGTGCCCATACAATTCATCCTCTAGCTGGTCAGGCTTTGAATCAAGGAATAAAGGATATTGAAACTTTAACTCAATTAGTGGCTAGTAGTGGTATAAGTACAGGAATGCTAGAACGATATCAAAAATTAAGACAAAATGATAATTTTCATATGTATATGATTACTGAAAGCTTAAATAGTATTTTCTCAAACCATTCAAAACCCTTGTGGTATCTAAGACGTTTGGGGCTTAAAGCTATTGATAATATACAGCCTATTAAGAATTTGTTAGTAGAGTATGCCATGGGTCAAAGGTTTAATCTAAAAAATTAGAAGGTTATGCAAAAAAAATCAAAATAGCAGTTGACAGCATAATAGATTTTGCATATGATTACCCCTACGAAAAGACGATTGCTCGTTTAACTCGCAAGCTGTTTTTAAAAGTAAATAATCAGATATAGGTAGTGACAGCAAAATGTACTTATCACTAAAAGTGATAAATTAAACCTGTCAATTTTTTGAATAAAAAGTAGACAGAATCAAACTTGAGAGTTTGATCCTGGCTCAGAACGAACGCTTTCGGTATGCTTAACACATGCAAGTTGAACGGGTTAATTTAGGGCTTGCTCTGAATTAGTTAGTAGCAAACGGGTGAGTAACACGTGGGAATCTGCCCATCAGTACGGAATAACACTTAGAAATAAATGCTAATACCGTATATTCTCTTCGGAGGAAAGATTTATCGCTGATGGATGAGCCCGTGTCAGATTAGGTAGTTGGTAGGGTAATGGCCTACCAAGCCAACGATCTGTAGCTGGTCTGAGAGGATGATCAGCCACACTGGGACTGAGACACGGCCCAGACTCCTACGGGAGGCAGCAGTGGGGAATATTGGACAATGGGCGAAAGCCTGATCCAGCAATACCGAGTGGGTGACGAAGGCCTTAGGGTTGTAAAGCCCTTTTCAGCAGGGAAGATAATGACGGTACCTGACCAAGAAAGCCCCGGCTAACTCCGTGCCAGCAGCCGCGGTAAGACGGAGGGGGCTAGCGTTGTTCGGAATTACTGGGCGTAAAGAGTGCGTAGGCGGTTTAGTAAGTTGGAAGTGAAAGCCCGAGGCTTAACCTCGGAACTGCTTTCAAAACTACTAATCTAGAGTGTAGTAGGGGATGATGGAATTCCTAGTGTAGAGGTGAAATTCTTAGATATTAGGAGGAACACCGGTGGCGAAGGCGGTCATCTAGGCTACAACTGACGCTGATGCACGAAAGCGTGGGGAGCAAACAGGATTAGATACCCTGGTAGTCCACGCCGTAAACGATGAGTGCTAGATATCGGGAGAATTTCTTTCGGTTTCGTAGCTAACGCATTAAGCACTCCGCCTGGGGAGTACGGTCGCAAGATTAAAACTCAAAGGAATTGACGGGGGCTCGCACAAGCGGTGGAGCATGCGGTTTAATTCGATGTTACGCGAAAAACCTTACCAACCCTTGACATGGTGGTCGCGGGAAGCAGAGATGCATCCCTTCAGTTCGGCTGGACCACACACAGGTGTTGCATGGCTGTCGTCAGCTCGTGTCGTGAGATGTTGGGTTAAGTCCCGCAACGAGCGCAACCCTCATTCTTATTTGCCAGCGGGTAATGCCGGGAACTATAAGGAAACTGCCGGTGATAAGCCGGAGGAAGGTGGGGACGATGTCAAGTCATCATGGCCCTTATGGGTTGGGCTACACGCGTGCTACAATGGTATCCACAGAGGGAAGCAAGACGGTGACGTGGAGCAAATCCCTAAAAGATATCTCAGTTCGGATTGCTCTCTGCAACTCGAGAGCATGAAGTTGGAATCGCTAGTAATCGCGGATCAGCATGCCGCGGTGAATACGTTCTCGGGCCTTGTACACACTGCCCGTCACGCCATGGGAGTTGGTTTTACCTGAAGGTGGTGAGCTAACGTAAGAGGGGCAGCCAACCACGGTAAAATTAGCGACTGGGGTGAAGTCGTAACAAGGTAGCCGTAGGGGAACCTGCGGCTGGATTACCTCCTTTAAAGACTTAACATAGCAAATATTACTTTTGTAATATTTGCCTAAGTTCGACTTTCGCTGTCACTACCTTTAACTGATTGTTTATGAAGCTTTTAAAAACAGCTCTTTCTTTAAGTATTTTTTTATATTCACCAAGCCTAGCAAAATAAATATTTCCCAATATATATACTTGATGAATTTTAAGAGTTGGTTAGTTAGGCGTACGGGTGACGAGCGAACGAAACGTAGTCAAACCATTATTCCTACGTGACTTATCTTCGAGATAGATAGGATCAAAATTGTGCCATAAAACGAGGTTAGTATGCGGTGTATGGGATAGAAAATTAAATTTTCTTTACTGACTACATTTTATCATTTTGCAAATTTTGTCATTTGGGGCATTGTTAGATCAAATAAATTGAATAAATGTTGCTGAAGAGACGTTAATTTTGATAATCTTGCTACTTTACAACCTTTGATAGTGTAATATAAAAAACATTTTTTCCCAACTCTCTTAATGCTTCCTCAATGGTCACATTATATTTACCATCCTTAGTTACTCCACAACCCTGTTTCAACTTATTTTTCATATAGTGCCATATTTTTAATGCCAACATACAGACAAATACATGTCCCTTTGTTCTATTAGACTTCTTTTAGGTTTGAAGCAGCTGCCCACCTGAAGTATCGATATAAGAATTATTAATTCTTATATCGAACTGGGGGTAATCTATTAATTATTCTTCACCATTTGCTCCTTATTAATGGCAATATAAAATACTAACATCATACTAATTGAAATGATCATTATGAATAATGGTAATTGTACCAATGTTCCGTCATGCATATGTCCTATTAACACTGTAAAACCTGCAGCAATTACATAATACATAAAACCAAAGAGTGAGGCAGCAGTGCCAGCAAATTGACCATAATTTTCCAAAGCCTGACCGAAACAGTTAGGAGTTACCATCGTACTACCAATATTAACCATACTCATCCATAATAAAGTTTGTAATACCGATACTGTTACATCATCTTTATTAATTAGACTAAAATAACTAGATAAAAAGAATAACATAGCTCCTAAGCACATAAGCTTAATGCCTGCAAAAATAATATAGTCAGAGGTTCTCTGCATTTGGTGCATCTTTTTAGATATAAGCCCACCTAAAATTAAGGGAATACACGGAAATAATGCTATCATACCAAATGATGAAGTGGTAATATTTAGTCCTGAGATAAAATAAAAAGGTGCTTCAGCAAAATAGCCAAATGAAATGCCATTTACTGCTCCAACTAAAAATACAAAACCGAGAAATCTTAGATCTCTGATCATTTTATTAAAACATTCTTTATATAATCCAATAGCTAAGCGTTTAACCATTAGATTTTGGTTAGTTTCTGGAAGTTTAGCTGATATTAACACCATAATGAATATTGCTATTACGATTAGTACAAGAAATACGGCTGACCAATGATAAAATTTTATTACAAAACTACCTATAACTGGACCTATAGCAGGAGCAAAGGCCATAGCAATAGTTATAGTTGAGAATACCCTACCACGATCTTTTGGTGGTATTGCCTCTCTAGCTATGGCTGTCCCTAATACTGAACCAACACTAGCACCAAAAGCTTGCATAAATCTTGCAGCCAGTAACATATTTATATTATCTGCTAAATAACAAATGCAGCGATAAGGCGTAAACTAAAAATCCCGCAAGTAGACAAGGCTTACGTCCGTAATAATCAGATAAGTTACCCCATATTAACACGCCAACAGCAAAACCAAACAAATAAATAGTAAGTGTGTATTCAGATAAGTTAGCACTAATTGCCAAATCCTTGGCTAAGTTAGGAAGTGAGGGAGTGAGGGAGTATAAATGGTTTCACTTAATATAGGTATTGCAATAATTAATATAATAATGTATAATGGTATAATGAGGGTGTTTTTAATTCTATCTGGCTTCATAACCACGGCGACCTGATGAACAATTAGTTAAATTTTATTAAGGCATTATTTGCAGGAGCATTGCCTTGACGTATGCTGCTCGCATCTTCATTAAATACCACATCGAGTACCCAATGCATAGATTCAATTCCCCAATGAGATCTTATGCTTTTTAACATCGCTTCAGCGGATACGGATACTGACGTAATTAACATTACGTTGTCATTGCGAGAAAAGACTATAGGTCAACGAAACAATCCAATATAATATAATCATTTTTATGGGTTGTTTCGTCGCCACTAAAGTGACTCCTCACTAATCGACGTCTTTAACTATGGATAAATGTTATAACTGCTCCACATCGTTAGGAGTAGAGGTTTCTTGTTGTTCAGAACTTTCAAGAAGGTCAATAGTATCTTGCTTATTGTTCCTTGAGTAATCTTGTGCTTCAGATTCTGACCTTGCAACAATTACCGTTATATTTGTACTAAGCTCAGCGTGCAACCTAACCTCTACCACGAATACACCTGTTGATTTTATCGGGTTCTCAAGAATTATACTTAAATGTGATATTAAGTGCAAAGAAGCCTTAGACAAACTTTCAGCAATTTCTTTATTATTCACTGAACCAAACAACCGACCATCATCAGCAGACTGCTTAATAAATATTAATTCCTTACCACTTATAACATTATTAATATCTTCTGCCTCAGATCTTATTTTTAGCTCTTTCATTTCAAGATCATGTTTTTGGGCTTCTATGAACTGTTTATTAGGTTCTGTTGCCCTAATTGCTAATTTTTTGGGGATAAGATAATTACGAGCAAACCCCTTTTTTACCTTAAGAATCTCTGCAATCTTTCCAAGTTTTCTTACAGGTTTAATCAAAATAACTTCCATCTTATTCCTCTGCTCAAATTTGAAATACAAAAGGCAACAACGCTAGGATTCTAGCAATTTTTATAGCATTCTTCAGTTTTCTTTGCTTTTTGGCACATACATTGGTAATCCTACTAGGCAACATTCTACCACCTTCTGATACAAATTTTATTAACAAATCAGGGTTCTTGTAATCAATTACTGGAGCATTTGGAATAGAAAGAGGACATCCCTTACGTTTTCTAAAAAACACTCTTTTATTACTTCTATCAACCATTCTAGTCATTGACTGAGAGTCAACAGCATCATTCTCAAACATTTTAATCTTTTCCAATTTTATTACTATTTAGTCTTTATTAATTGTTACATCAACTGTTTCTTCATGATCTGAACCTTTACTTCTTAGAATCGGCGAAGGTTCAGCACTTATTGAATCAACATTGATATTAACAAACCTAATAATATTTTCACTTAGCTTCATTTTCCTTTCCAGTTCATTTATTACCGAAAAATCAGTTTTAAGCCCCATAAAAACATAATGTCCTTTTTTATTATTACCAATCTTATAGGCTAAACTTCTTAAACCCCAATATTCAGTTTTAATAACTTCACCGTTACTATCTTTAACAATTTTAGTAAAGTCATCGGTAATTTTATCTACATCAGCAGACGAAATATCTTGGCGTATGATAAAAACTGATTCGTAAAAAGCCATATATAAGAATCTCCAGCTATAAAATAAAGCCATTTATAACAATAAAAAACATTTAATTCAAGTGTTATCTTTATTATAGAGCATAATTAATAAATCACTAATACCTTTTGATTGCAAAAATATAACCGTTTTACACGGATTGTAAATAAATAATTAAATTAGTAGACTTATATTAATAAATTTAGTAGAAATTTATTAATTAATTCGATAATATTGCACTTTAAAAAGTCAAATTAATATCATTACAATAAATTCACAATATATGTAACATTAGACTCTTGCATAACTGAACTATGCTCTTTTTACTTTAAAAAATTGACTCAGCAAAAACTTTGAGGATTTGCGTACTTCACATTACTTACATGTATGTCTAGCATGCTTATACCTTGTTTTATGCTCCAATCCCTCAATCATTTGGGTATACAGAGAAGAATTTAGTCATGCCTAAAGTCTTCATTTAATTAGTATTTAAAATGTTTGATAAATTACCACCTAGAGTTCTTATTATAGAATCAACTAAAAGCATTAACGTTTCTTTATCTAATGTCATAGAGAGAGCATGGTTTAATCTTGTTAAGGCTAACACAATAGAAAAAGCTATAGCTTCCTCTATTGCAAATCACCCTGACATAATTATTGTTGATTCGATGGTACAAGATAAAGTTGCTACAGAAATAGCAACTAAACTAAGAGAAATTAATGGTTTAGAGAAAGTACCAATAATTTTTTTGCTACATTCCGGAGAATCACCGTCTAATTATACTTTAGAAGATAATAACTTTGTTGTTTCTCTTACTAAACCATTCACTTCAGATCAGCTAATGATTTCAATAAGATCATTACTCCGACGATCTAATTTAATTCTACAAGATAAAGTTATAAAATATAAGGAAGTAAGTATGGATCTTACTACCTATAAAGTAACTAATAACGGCAGGATAATTCGTTTAGGACCAACAGAATTTAAGATTTTACAACTTTTTATCAAAGCACCTAAAGTAATATTTTCCCGTCAAGATATTGTAGACAAAGTGTGGGGCAGAGATACAGCTATTGATCTACGTACTATTGATGTACATATAAATAGAATAAGAACATCTCTAAAAAATAAAGAATCTGAGGTATTTATAAAAACGATCCGTGCTATAGGATATTGCCTTGATTTGCCAAATTCTTAGAATTAAAGTAAAAAATTATCTATTTAACCTGAATTCGATATAAGAATTAATAATTCTTATATCGAATCAGGTTAATTTAGAATTTCCCAGTTGAACCAAATCCACCAGAACCTCTAGAGGTTTCATCTAACGAATTAACCTCATCCCATAATATCTGCTCATATCTAGCAATAACCATTTGAGCAATTTTCATGCCACGCTCAATTACAAAATCTTCTTTAGGATGATGATTAATTAAAATTACCTTTATCTCACCACGATAATCAGCATCAATTGTACCAGGTGAATTCAGCACGGTAACACCATGTTTTAGTGCTAAACCTGATCTTGGTCTGATTTGAGCTTCTAAATGACTAGGTAATGCTATACAAATTCCCGTGGGTACTAACTGTACTTCTTGTGGTTTTATAGTGACTGGTTTAATATTTGCTGCCACTAGATCCATACCAGCACTATGCTCAGTAGCATAACTGGGCAAAAGATCTACAGAATGTTCTAATTTCTTAATTTTAATGTTCATAAATATAATATTTTTTTTGGTATGATATTGATTGGAACTGCCTTAAAAATCCATCAACGGTTAGTAATTATACAACCTTGCTGATTGTCAGATAGTTTCTTACAAATCGCTTTAGCTTGGCTTATACTTTGGTAATTACCTACTAATACTAAATAGAAAAAACTTCCTGTACTAGATTGTATCTTCTTAATATTTACTACCGTATTATTAAGAATTTTTGCATATTTTTTTTTGATTCTTTCTCCTTCTTGGTTAGCTTCTGATTCAGATTTTACCGAGGCTAGTTGAATTTTATAACCACCTTGATTCGACTTATTTAACTGTGTTTCATCAATTTTGCGATGTGATTCAGTAACTTTTATGACATTTAAACCAGCTTTATTATTAGATGGTTGAACTATTGGAACAAATTTTTGCTCTATTAAATTCTCTTTTTGCACCAAGTCATTTCTTACTATATTAGGTAAAATTGTTTCTGTTCCTTCTTCATCTTTACTTAGTTTGTGTTTTTCATACTTAGCTTGATCAGTTTCTACTATACTAAATAAAATCGTGTCTATCGAGTCAAGTTCTTCATCACTTTCTGCTAGTTTTTGTTTAGCAATATTTAATGGCTTTTCCGGTTCAGGTTGTAATATTATAGGTTTGTTGGTCTTTTTTTGTTGTAAACTCTCATAAATTATATTATTTGCATTTGGTATTACTATCCCACCACTATCTTGTGGTTTAATTTTTGTAGGTGATGGATCAGGGTAAATTATTACTACTTGACCACTATTTCGGCTGTAATTAGTATAAACTAAATATGTAATACCACTAATTATTGAGAGAATAATTAATAAGAGTAAAGTGCGGTTAGTCATCAACTTACAAATTACAATACTTCATTACATTTTATTCATAGGTGTTACCCCTATAACATCAAAACCAACTTTTATAATCTTTTGAATAGATTTTGCTAAAGCAAGGCGAGCGGTGGTTAACTCTATATTATCTTCAATTAGAAACCGATAATCGTTATTTTCCTTGCCAAAATTCCATAAAGCATGGAATTTTGAAGCTAAATTAATCAGATAAAAAGCTACTCTGTGGGGTTCAAAATATTTTGCCGAAATCTCTAAAACTTTTGACCATGAAGCAAGAAGTTTAATTATTTCTATTTCCTCTTCGCTGGAAAGTAACGACAAGTCATACTCATTCTCTAAGAATTTACCATATGCTTTTGGCATGGATTCTTTAGATTTTTCCAGTATAGATATTGTCCTAACATGAGCATATTGTACGTAAAATACAGGATTATCTTTTGATTGTTCTTTTACCTTTACTAGGTCGAAGTCAAGAGCAATATCATTTTTACGGGTTAGCATTATAAATCTTATTATATCTTTACCTACCTCATTTGTTACATCTCGCACACTAGTAAAATTACCGCTACGTTTTGACATTTTTATAGCGATACCATTTTCAACAAAATTTACTAACTGGCAAATCTTAACATCAACTTTAACTTTTTCTCCACCAAGAGCTTTAACTATTGCCTCAATTCTTTTTACGTAGCCACAATGATCTGCACCTAGAATATAAACTAGATGATCAAAACCACGATCTATTTTATTCTTAGCATAAGCTAAATCAGAGGCGAAATATGACCAACTACCGTCAGATTTTTCTATTGGTCTATCTTGATTATCACCAAAAGCCGTAGATTTAAACAATTTCTGAGTTCTTGAATCCCAAGATTCATCTATTTTACCTTTAGGAGGGGACAACTGCCCCTCATATATTAGTCCCATTTTAGTAAGCATTTGTACAACTTCATCAATCTTACCACTATCATGCAGTGACTTTTCTGAGAAGAATACCTCGTGTTCAATATCTAGCTCCTTTAAATCCTGCTTAATTATAGCTAACATTTCTTCTACTGCAAAATCCTTAACGAGTTCATGACGTTGCCTATCGGTCATTGTTAATAATTTATCACCAAATTTTTCCACCAACTTTTGTCCAATATCTACCAAATATTCTCCAGGATAAAGCCCTTCTGGTATTACGATCTTTTCTTTTGTTAATGCTTGTTTATAGCGTAAAATAACTGAACTAGCTAAATCATCTACTTGAGAACCGGCATCATTAAGGTAATATTCTTTGGTAACAATATAGCCAGTACTATCTAGAACTTTGGCTAAAGCATCACCATAAACAGCACCTCTAGCATGACCAATATGCATAGGACCAGTTGGATTTGCAGATACATATTCAATATTAACCTTTTGATTATTACCAAAATTAATCTTAAAAAAATCCTCCTTATCCAGCAATATATCATTGATAGAGTTATGCCACATATCAGCTTTGATAGTAAAGTTAATAAATCCTGGACCAGCAACTTCTATAGACGCGATATATGGAAGAGGCGTTAATAGTTCTTTAAATCTAATAGCTAGTTCCTTAGGTTTAATATTTTGTTTTGCAGCGATAATCATAGCTATATTACTTGAAAGATCACCATTGAGATTATCTTTAGGAATTTCTATAGCCGCCAATTTTAACACATCTTCATTATCGCATATTTGTCTAGCTGCACTAATGATATCTTCACGTAATTTATTAAATATATTCATAAATCAAATATTATTAAAATTGAAGGAATAAAGATCTTGATATTCTTGAATAGCGAAGCGGTCAGTCATGCCAGCTATATAATCTGCTACTATATCAGCTTTGGATTTTACATCCCCTGGTATAATTAATTCCTTCCAACTAAATGGTAATAAATCAATATTATCCATATATACCCTAAATAACCCTTGTATAATATTTTGACACTTTAAAGTTATAGAAGTCAGTTTATTATGTTTATATACTTTATTATACAAGAATTGTCTAATTGCCGTTATATGTTCTTTTGTCTCGTCAGTAAAATCAACAATCTGATAATCAAGATGTCGTATATCAGCTGTTGTAGTTATTTTCTGTTTTTGTAAGTTATCATTTGTTTGTAGCAATAGATCGGTAATTAAATCACTCATCAATTTACGTACGATTTCATAAATAAGACGAGAAGTTGTTATATCCTTAAACTTGGACTTAATTTCAAAAGCATATTGATCAATAAATTTAATTTCTGCTAGATGATTAAAATCAATAATCTTAGCACCAACACTATCTTCCAAATCATGAGAAATATAACTAATATCATCAGCTAATGAAGCAATTTGAGCTTCAGCTGAGGAATAGTGAGATAAATCAAGATCATGTTGTAAATCATACTCTACTATATATTTAGGTATGTTATTTATTAAAGGACCATTATGTTTAACAATTCCTTCTAGCACTTCCCATGTCAAATTTAATCCATTATAAGCCGCATATCTTTTCTCTACTTTAGTAAGAATCTTTAATGAATGAGCATTATGGGAAAATCCACCATAATCTTCCATACATTTATTTAGTGCGATCTCCCCTGCATGACCAAAAGGAGTATGCCCAAGATCATGAGCAAGAGCTACAGTTTCAGCTAAATCACTTGATAAATTAAGGGTTTTAGCAATAGAACGTGCAACCGTAGAAACTTCAATCGAATGAGTAAGGCGATTTCGATAATGATCCCCTTCATGATTAATAAAAACCTGGGTTTTATATTGTAAACGTCTGAAAGCCTTTGAATGAATTATACGATCCCGATCTCGTTCAAATTCATTTCTATAAGATGTAGGATATTCATTAAACAATCTCCCCCTACTCTTGGCTGGATCTACTGCATATGAAGCAAGCATATATTAACTCCTATTTAACCGTACTATTACCCACATTTTTCAGAAGCTATCGACATTTGAAGTTACCGACGTCATCCTAAAACAAGTTTAGGATAATGTCCCACGAATCCAAAGATGTGGATAATAGCAAGCCTATTTAACACCAGTATAGAATTACCTAGCAAGCTTTTCAAGGTTTTTAAATGAAACTCTTGCAAAATTAGGTTTTTAGGATTATTCTAATGGTCTTTATAATATAAGAACATGTCAATAAAAGTTACTGATAATGCTTTTAAAAGAGTAGATGAGCTAATAAAATTAGAAAGTAATCCAAGTTTGGTTCTTAGAGTAGTTGTTGATGGTGGAGGCTGTTCTGGATTTGTTTATAATTATGCTCTAGTTTCAAGCAATGACATAACAAAAGATGACTGTATTATAGAAAAAGATAATATTAAAGTAGTTATCGATGAAATATCTCAGCAGCTTATGGTTGATTGTATAATAGATTTTATCGAAGAATTAGGTAGTTCCTATTTTGAAATTAGAAACCCCCTTGCAAAAAACAAGTGTGGGTGTGGTAATTCATTCTCTGTATAACTGTATATACTCAATTAACCTGAAGAGTTGGCAAAATGATTAAAAGTTATAGTCATAGACTGTAAAAAGTAAGTCCTTCTCCTTGACTAACTTACTTGTCCCTAGTTATTATGCAACAAATCTAATAGAATTTCCTACTAATAAAATAGCACACTGGTATAGATAACATATATATAAAGGCAATGGATGGTAACAAATACCATGGATATATAATAAGACTTATAATGATAACAGCAAATACCATCATCGCTAATGATAAATATTCGTGTTTTATCTTAATATTTTTTGTTGAAAATGTCGGTAACCTACTGGCAAGTAAAAAAGCGATTACCACAATATACAAACCTATCATAACGGTATGGATACGAACATTAATACCTAAAATACCACTCACTTCAAAATCTATAATCATGGGTACTAGAGCAAGTAAAGCCCCGCAAGGTGCAGGTACGCCAGTAGAAAAATATTCTAGTTTCTTATTATGTACCTTATGAAGAATAGCAGTATTAAACCTTGCAAGCCTTAATGCCATGCATACGATAAACAATAATATAGAACCCCATGAAAATACTTTATATTCATATTGCTGAAAAGACCATAAATATATAAGACCAGCCGGAACTATTCCAAAATTAGCAAAATCACATAATGAATCCAGTTCAGCACCAAACGGACTAGTAGCATTTAGCATTCTTGCTATCCTACCATCAATTCCATCTATTATAGCAGCAACTAAGGTGCAATATACAGCCCTTTCCCATAGACCATCCAACCCAAATTTAATGGCACTAATACCAACCACAAGACCCAATAAAGTGATAAAATTAGGAAGCAATTTTATAAACGGAATTGGTTTTGTTATTTTAACTTTGTGTATTTTAAGCAATTTATACCTATATACTTATATTAAAGCAGTAAGAATATTACCTTTTTTCAAACTTAAGTTCAGATGTTTTCTTGATCCTAAAATCAGCAATAATAGTTTCTCCACCAACTGAAGTCTGACCCTCAGTAACACAAAGTGCAGTTTTAAGTGGCAAATAGACGTCAGCTCTACTACCAAATCGGATGATACCATACCTATCACCAACTCTAACCTCAGTATCTTCTTCTAAATCACATAATATTCTTCTTGCTATTAATCCTGCTATTTGAACAAAAGCAATTTTATGACCACTATTTGTTTCCATTAAAACAGACTGACGTTCGTTATATATACTTGCCTTATCAAGAGAGGCATTGAAAAATTTTCCTGGATTATAATGTAGGGATAAAATCTTTCCATTAGCTGGAATACGATTTACATGAACATTAAAAATATTCAAAAAAATACTAACTCTAATCATTTCCTGATTACCAAGACCAAGTTCTAGCGGAGGAATTGCTTCAGTTATTTTTTGCACTGTTCCGTCTGCTGGACTGACTACTAGATCGTCACTAATAGGGGTAAATCGATCCGGATTCCTAAAAAAATATATACACCAAATCGTTATAACTAATCCTACATATCCAAAACTATTATGAACAGTAGAAAGTAAAAAAGTCACAACTGCAAAGCTTACGATAAATATGTAGCCTTCACGATGAATAATCTTCGAAAAATCACTATATTGCTTCATTCTCACTCTCTAATTTTGTTACGTTATCCCATTTACTTAAGGGTAATTTAAAAGTTGGTAGGGCTTACAATAGAAACATCAGGCTAGTGCTAGCCTGATGTTATATTCTAAACGGGGTATAAAGGTCAACCGATGATAAGTTTTGATAAAACTTATCGCACAATTTCCCATTGACCGTCTGGTCTACGACAAGCTTTCCCATAAGCTTTTTCTTGCTTACCACCCACAACAACTACCTGAGTATACTCACGGCAATACTGACCACTATCGTCTTTGAAAGCTTTGCTTGGTGTTACATACCCGTAATTACCACTATCTGGGTTACGCCACTCTACACTCTGACCACTAGGAGTAGTCTCTAATGCTTTCTGCGAACTTAGCTCTAGCAATTTCCTGTCATATTCATCCATAGTCTGACCAATTTGACCACCAATAAGTGCACCAGCTAAAACACCTATACCAGTTGCGGCAAGACGACCGGTCCCTTTACCAAATTGCGATCCTAAAAGTCCACCAGCTACACCACCAATTAATGTTCCACCACCTTGTTTATTCATACCGGTACAGCCATGCAACATTGTTGCTGCCAAAATAATTGCCGTAATTTTGAATGTTAAATTCATAAAAACCATATAATTTTAAGTTAAAGATATACAAGAAACCTTATTAAGAGGTGTTAAATTTGACACATCTCTTGATTAGAGTATACTAAGCTGGATAATAATGTATTTTATATTATAAAACAATTGAAATTTTATATGGCTACTTTAGAGCATCAAAATTTAATTAAATCTGCATCTTACGCATCTTTTATTGTAGCTACATTCATTTTGCTTATTAAATCTTATGGGTGGCTTGTAACTGATTCCCAGTCTATTTTAGCATCTTTAATTGATGCTATGCTTGATATTTCATCGTCTTTTATTAATTTGATTGCTATTCGTTTTGCACTGCAGCCCCCTGATTATCATCATAGATTTGGACATGAGAAAATCCAAGATGTAGCAATTTTTTCACAATCAGTATTTTTTTGTGTTTCTGGCTTATTTATTTTTTCTTCTTCAGCAAAATCTCTTATAGATAGATCAGTTCCAAATAATATAGAGTTTGGCACTAATGTAATGTCTTCATGTATTATCTTAACTTTTATTTTGGTGGCTTATCAAAGTTACGTGATAAAAAAAACTGGTTCGGAAATAATAAAAGTAGATAAATTACATTATTTTACAGATTTACTAACAAATGTTGCGGTAATCGTTTCTATAAACTTAACTACTAGTTTTTGGTTTATAGATTCATTATTTGGTACAGGTATATCAGTATATATAATATATACTTCTTATGTTTTATTCAGAAAGGCTTTTAAAAATCTTATTGATGAAGAATTACCGGAAAAAGATAGAAAAAAAATTATATCAATAATTAGTAGCTTTAAAGAAGTAAAAGGCATCCATGAAATGAAAACTAGATACGCTGCAAGTAAACCGTTTATACAATGTCACATAGAAATGGATGGAGATATGTCATTATATAGTTCTCATCATCATAGTGATCAAATTTCCAGTGCATTGCTATTAGAGTTTCCAGGGGCAGAAATAATTATTCATCTAGATCCATATGGTTATGAAGAAAAAGTTAACTACCGTGAAAACATCAACTCCATTTAACAATTTTTTCATGGAGGAAGCTTTAAAGCAAGCACAATTTGCTTTAAATGAAAATGAAATTCCGGTAGGGGCTGTTATAGTCAATAGAATAAGTAACAAAGTTATTGCAAAGGCTCATAATATTGTTGAACAAACAAAGAATCCGCTACTCCATGCTGAAATTGTCGCGATAAATCAATCTTGTCAAATTCTATCTAGTAAGAATCTATCAGACTGTGATATGTATGTTACTTTAGAACCATGTACAATGTGTGCTGCTGCAATATCTTTTGCTAGGATAGGTAGATTATTTTATGCAGCAAACGACCCAAAACAGGGAGGAGTTGAGAATGGTGGGCGTTTCTTTAACAGTAAATCTTGTTTTTACCATCCTGAAATATATAGTGGTTTTTCAGCAGAAATTTCTGAGAATTTAATGAAGGAATTTTTTAAAAAAGTCAGATCACTGGAATAGATAGGGTATACTTAAATGATTTGGAAAATTGGATTTGGAAATGAATGGTGAGCATGCTAGAGTATATAAAGGACAATATCTGCAACCAATGGAAGTTATTAATGAAACTAGATAAAATTGAGAATATCATAGTCGCACCACTATATATTATTATACTAATGGTTACCATACCGGTATTAAGCGAGACTATTTATACTCCCTCACTTCCTGATTTAGCCAAGGATTTAGCAATTAGTGCTAATTTAGCTGAATACACACTTACTATTTATTTGTTCGGTTTTGCTATTGGTGCTTTAATATGGGGTAATTTATCTGATTGTTATGGGCGTAAGCCTTGCGTACTTACAGGATTTTTGATTTATGCTTTATCATGCTTCATTTGTTATCTAGCAGATAATATTAATATGTTATTTGCTGCAAGATTTATACAAGCTTTTGGAGCTAGTGTTGGCTCAGTATTAGGCATTGCTATAGCAAGAGATGTAGTAAAACCAGCAGAGCGTGGTAAAATGTTCTCAACGATAAGCTATTGCCACGGCGTTTTCTCCTGCTATAGGACCAGTTATAGGTAGTTTTGTTATAAAATTTTATCATTGGTCGGCGGCATTTCTTGTTCTGATAGTGATTGCCATATTTATCATGGTGTTAATATCAGTTAGACTTCCAGAAACTAACCTAAATCTTAGAACTGAACGTTTGGTTATTCCACTTTACAAAGAATGTTTTGCTAAAATGATCAGAGATCCAAGATTGCTCGGTTTAGCATTTTTAATTGGAGCAGTGAATGGTATGCTATTTGGTTATTTTACTGAAGCACCTTTTTATTTTATCTCAGGACTAAATATTTCAACTTCATCTTTTGGTATGATAACATTCTTTATATGTATTCCCTTAGCTTTAGGTGGACTTATATCCAAAAAGATGCATAAACTGCAAAGAACTTCTGATAATATTATCTTTACAGCTATTAAAGTTATGTGTTTAGGATCTCTACTATTCTTTTCATCTAGCTATTTTAATCTAATTAATAAAGATAATGTGACAGGTTCTTTATTACAAACTTTATTATGGCTAGGTATTATTATGACAGGTAAGACAATGATAGTTCCAAACTGCTTAAGTCAAGCTTTGGAAGATTATGGTAAATTTGCTGGCACGGCATCTTCACTTTTTGGTTTTATGTATTATGTAATTGTTGCAAGCTTTACAGGATTAATAGGGCATATGCATGATGGATCATTGATACAACTACCATTATTCATGCTGATCATTTCAATTAGCATGATATTAGTGTTTTATATGACTATTAATAAGCAGCAAATGGCGAAGAATAATTAATAGATTACCCATTTTTATAAATCCTCTAAGCTCCATTTAGCTCTAGGATAGAAATCGAGTCGGTTAGTAAGATTGTTTTGTAGACGTTCTAGCCCAGCATAAGCGATCATAGCAGCATTATCAGTGCATAAATGTATAGGGGGTAGTAAAAGTGCATATCCTTGAGTTGCAGCTTGATACTTAAGTATAGACCTCAAATAATCATTAGCAGCAACCCCACCGGCAAGCACGCAAGTTTTTTGTGGCAATAGCGACTTACCTATAAATTCTTCATACATTCTAAAGCTATTAAGCATTTTTACTGACAAGATTTCTCCAACCACATATTGAAAGCTGGCTGCTATATCATTAATTTCTTGATCACCTATAGGTTCTAATTTGGATATTAATATGCGTACTGCAGTCTTTAAACCTGAAAACGACATATTACAGCCAGTTTGATGGATAATGGGTTTTGGTAAAATATATTTAGACGGATCGCCAAATTTTGCTCTTCTCTCAATTTCTACGCCTCCAGGGAAAGGCAAACCCAACATTTTAGCTACTTTATCAAAACACTCTCCAACCGAATCATCTATAGTTTGTCCTAAAATTTTATATTTGCCAAGGGAGGAAGCGGCAACAAATTGACAATGTCCGCCGGAAACTAATAGAAGTAAGTAAGGATATTCAGCCTTATTGGTTAATCTAGCAGTAAGTAAATGTCCTTCTAAGTGGTTAACTGCAATAAAAGGCTTCTTTAAGACACTAGCAATGGACCTAGCAAACATTGAGCCAACTATTACTCCTCCTATTAAGCCAGGACCGGAAGTGGCTGCGATTCCATCTATATCAGATAACTCAAGACGAGTTTCATCTAAAACATATCTAACTGCTTTTTCTAAATTTTGCAAATGCGATCTAGCGGCAATTTCCGGTACTACCCCTTGAAAAAGCTTGTGTTCTTGATGTTGGGAAATAACAACATTTGACAAAATTTCTTTATCTGAGGTGACTATTGCCACGCCAGTATCATCACAACTTGATTCAATACCCAATATTTTAATTATTGTAATCTCTCCTTTAGACTTACCTAGAATAAGTCTAAATAGTTGAGAGATTTTTAGAAGAAACGAAGCCGAGTACCGCAGCGTACATAAACGTACGTGAGGAGCAAAGGCGAGTTTCGACGACAAAATCACCAACTATTTTGACTTATGCAGAAAGTCTTTTAACAAATCATTCACTAAGTTAGGATTGGCCTTGCCTTCAGTTTTTTTCATTACTTGTCCTACAAAAAAGCCAAATAACTTATCCTTACCGCTTTTATAAGCAGCAACAGAATCAGGATTTTCCGACAATATTTCGTCAATTATAGCAGATAGTATACCACTATCTGACATTTGCACTAAGCCCTTTTCTTTAATAATTTTTTCCGGTTGCTCGCCAGTTTCAAACATAGTTTCAAAAACTACTTTGGCAATTTTCCCTGAAATCACCCCATCTTCTATTAACTTCACCATTTGGGCAAGCATTTTTGGGGTAATCTTACACTCATTTAAGCTAATGGCATTTTTATTAAGTTGACCAAACAACTCACTAATAATCCAATTAGCAAGTATCTTAGGATTGCATAAGGTCACTGCTGCTTCGAAATAATATGCTACCTGTTCATCAGCAGCAAGAACCTCAGCGTCATATGTGTTTAAACTATATTCTGCAATATATCTTTTAATTTTTGCATCCGGAAGTTCCGGTAGCTCCCGAGCTAATTGCTCTATCAGCTCCTCAGATAAAACTATTGGTAATAGATCTGGATCAGGAAAATATCTATAGTCATGAGATTCTTCTTTTAAACGCATTGTCCTAGTTTCACCAATATCAGCATCAAATAATCTAGTCTCCTGTAGTATTGTTTGACCATTTTCGATTAAATTCACTTGCCTATTTGCTTCAAACTCTATTGCCCGCATAATATTACGAATCGAATTTATGTTTTTGATCTCACACCTTGTTCCGAGTGGATTCCCAGGAAGCCTAACTGAAATATTAGCATCGCAACGTAATGATCCTTTTTCCATATCACCATCACAACTTCCTATATATCTTAACAAAGCCCTGAGTTTACGAACAAATTCAGCTGTTTCCTCCGGCGAGCTAAGGTCTGGTTCAGTAACAATCTCCATCAATCCTACACCAGATCGGTTTAAATCAATGAAGCTATAATAAGGAGATTGATCATGGATAGATTTGCCCGCATCTTGCTCTAAATGCAAACGATTAATCCTGATTCTTTTGGTTGTTCTTTGTTCAGTTACTATATCCAAATAGCCATCTTGAACAATTGGATAATAGAATTGTGAGATTTGATACCCTTGTGGTAGGTCAGGGTAAAAGTAATTTTTACGATCAAATCTTGAATTAAGATTAATTTTCGCATTAAGTCCAAGACCAGTTTTAATTGCCTGATGGACACAATATTCATTTAATACTGGTAACATTCCAGGCATTGCTGCGTCAATCAAAGATACTTGTGAATTAGGAGGAGCAGCAAATTCGGTAGAACTACCAGAGAAAAGTTTAGATTTTGAAGAAATTTGGGCATGTATCTCTACGCCTATAACATATTCCCATTTACCTGTATTACCAATAATATAATCCATTTAAAATCTCTTTAGTTTACTATTAAAATGTGAAAAATTTTTAAGATTAAATCTTTATCATATTTTCGATAAAAATTGTAGTTTTTTATAAATCTTTATTTTTTACATCTTTTTTCGTGAGGTGATCCTGATATTACTTGCAAATTTTTTATATTAATGTAGATTCTTTCAATATTGGTGTATAAGCGTTTGAATAACTAATAATTTTATATCAAGCGTGGTTCTGAAATTGTCTACTACGGCAAGCCTTTTTAGAAATTAAAAATTATAATTTAGTTAAGTTGTAATGAGCAAAGAAGAGCTAATTAACTTTGAAGGTGTTGTCCTTGAGCTTTTGCCTAACGCAACTTTTAGAGTGAAGTTAGAAAATGGTCATTTTATTATCGCCCATACTTCTGGTAGGATGCGTAAGAATCGTATTAGAATACTTGTCGGAGATAAAATTACAGTGGAAATGACGCCTTATGATCTAACAAAAGGTCGTGTTATTCACCGCCATTAGAGTCTTTCATATTTTATGTCAAATATAGAATCCACTTTTTTAAAACAACAGAATATACCTATAGTTCTAGCCTCACAATCACCTGCAAGACTTGAATTACTAAAAAGAATCAAGGTATTTCCTACACAAATTATTCCCGCTAATATAAATGAAACAGAGTACTTACGAGAGTTACCAAACCAGTTGGTAACAAGATTAGCACAGGAAAAAGCCGAGGTTGTTGCCAAAAAAATAAGTGGTGAAGCTATAATTATAGCAGCTGATACTGTTGTGGTTCACGGTAGAAAAATACTACCCAAGGCTCTAACAAGTGAAGATGTTAGATATTGCCTTAATATTTTATCTGGAAGGCGTCATAGGGTTTATACAGGTATCTGTATAATAAAAAAGACTCTCGAACAAGTTCTGCTGCGACAAAAATTAGTGCAAACCATAGTCAAGTTTAAAAGATTGAGCCAGCAAGAGATAGAATTTTACTGTAGCCTAGATGAAGGAATCAACAAAGCAGGCGGCTGCGGAATTCATGGGTATGCCGAAGCCTTTGTTCCTAGCATATATGGATCTTACTCAAATATTATGGGATTACCACTACTGGAAACCATGCATATGCTTACTTCTTTAGGTTTTAAAAATATACCTCTTAAATAACCTGAATTCGATATAATATACTCAAATGATTTGAAGAAACTGAGAAAAAGCTGAGTTTAAACTTTATCAAGCCAATCAGAAAAACAACTAGCTTTGTCAAAAATTGGAAAATTAAAATATTAATCATAGTATAACAATGAATCATATTTATACTAATCTTACTGCCAGTATATCAGAATTTAAGAAAAGTCCTACAGCATTGCTTGCTAAGTCTAGTGGTGAGCCTATTGCTTTATTGAATCATAATAAACCAACGGCTTATTATGTTCCAGCTGAACTATACGAACAAATGGTTGCAATATTAGATGATAGAGATTTACTTAAACTTGCTGAAGAAAGACTAAAAGAAAAGAAAGAAGCTATAGCAGTTGATCTAAATGATTTATAAACTTTCATGTACACAAGTACAAAGTCTCAAAAACACTTAAAAGCCTCTATATATTATGCATTGCCGCCTTTATGTAATTCTTCATCATCGAAATCTATTGTTGCTTTAGCAGCATGCATTATAATGTTAAAATATGAAAAACAGAATTTTAATAAATAATGCTCTGTTATTATGTCAGTTGCTAAAAAATTATCAAATTTATCTTTTTCAGTATTGGTAGTATGCAATATATTTTCTTGAATATAAAGCCTATTAATCAGCTTAGCTTCTAATAAAGTAGTAATTACCACCCAAGTTACGAAATAACAAATATTACCAAATATACTGTCATCGATGATTAGATTGATAGGGCTATTATAATTATTTTGTTTGCTTACTGTATAAATTAATTCGCGAAGTATATTGTCATCGTATTTATTTGGTGCGTCGATAATTTTTATTATTGTAAAATTATTTTCCTTACAAAAATTGATCAAAGATTGCCTTGTGAGTTCAAAACGGGCATGTGATGAATATAATAAGATAATGGCTTGTTGGTTGTTCATATGCGACCCCTTCCCTAATGTTTTAATAATTAAGAGTTTTGATCGCCAAAGATAAAATGATAAAAGAAAATTTTATAGGTTATACATATCTTGGCGATCGGGAAAGTTCGCAGAAACCGCCAACAGCCGGTATGGTGGCCTTTAGGCTTGAAGTTTACACCCCAAGCCTTGAACATACGCTACCACCCCCCCGATCATAATAATCAAGGAACAACATTTCCGGTTGTTGTATACCGCTGTTGATAGGAGCTGCGAAACCCCAAAGTAACTTTGCAGTTACTTCATTTTTAATTTTAAACTACAGTTAGCAAAAGTCAATAATAAGTTTTTTTAATTATATCTTACGGTAATTTCTGAACCAACATCATTTACTGCAGGTGAAACTGTCAAGTGGCAACGATATTTAAACAAACAACATACGGGGAATTTTAAAGCAAACAGAAAAAGCTGAAGGAACTGCCCAATTTGTTTGGGAAAGTAGTAGTGAGCTAGGTTTTGGTTACCTTAGTTGATCTAAATGATTTATAAACTTTCATGTATACAAGTACAAAGTCTCAAAAACACTTAAAAGCCTCTATATATTATGCATTGCCGCCTTTATGTAATTCTTCATCATCGAAATCTATTGTTGCTTTAGCAGTATGCATTATAATGTTAAAATATGAGAAACAGAATTTTAATAAATAATGCTCAGTTATTATGTCAGTTGCTAAAAAATTATCGAATTTATCTTTTTCAGTATTGGTGGTATGCAATATATTTTCTTGAATATAAAGCCTATTAATCAGCTTAGCTTCTAATAAAGTAGTAATTACCACCCAAGTTACGAAATAACAAATATTACCAAATATACTGTCATCGATGATTAGATTGATAGGGCTATTATAATTATTTTGTTTGCTTACTGTATAAATTAATTCGCGAAGTATACTGTCATCGTATTTATTTGGTGCGTCGATAATTTTTATTATTGTAAAATTATTTTCCTTACAAAAATTGATCAAAGATTGCCTTGTGAGTTCAAAACGGGCATGTGATGAATATAATAAGATAATGGCTTGTTGGTTGTTCATATGCGACCCCTTCCCTAATGTTTTAATAATTAAGAGTTTTGATCGCCAAAGATAAAATGATAAAAGAAAATTTTATAGGTTATACATATCTTGGCGATCGGGGAGTTCGAAAAACCGCTTTAGAACAGTTACGATAGCCTTTAGGCTTAAGGTATAAACCTTAAGCCTTGAACATAGCTAGCATCTCCCCGACCATGAGATCGAGGAACATCATTTTTGGATGATGACTACCATCTAAAGTTAAGGGTTTCGACACCCCAAAGTAACTTTGCAGTTACTTCATTTTTAATTTTAAACTACAGTTAGCAAAAGTCAATAATAAGTTTTTTTAATTATATCTTACGGTGATTTCTGAACCAACATCATTTACTGCAGGTGAAACTGTCAAGTGGCAACGATATTTAAACTCGATAATCAAGTTTTTCCTTAACCGTCATTGCGAGAAGCCGCTGCAAGCGGCGACGTGGCAATCCAAGATACGCGAAGCGTTACTCTAAAAAAACAGCTTCGCTGTTTACCTAGATCGCCACGGCATCTAAAGACCCTTGCTATGACGATTATAGAAAAATGTACTATGGTGTATATTATTCATCCTTATATACTCCCCACAATACTGTTTTAGGTAGCCATCCAGTATAATTCTTGCAGCACACCTGACAATAATCTTGTTTGCATTTATTAAGTAGGCAACGGACATAATTACTTACTCTTGCAACAATTTTATGTTGATCATTAGCTACTTGAGTCAGAGCTACTAATTCAGGACTTACCACAATCACCGATCTTTTACCCGACAATACACTTGAATGTACCCAGCCTCCTTCTCCTTTTATATCACGAATTTGCCTCCATTGTTCATATTCTGCAATAATTTCTACTGGTTCACCTTTTTTAACAAATACCCATTCTATAGGTGTTTTTATCGAAGGACCAACTCTAGCATTTACCTCATTAGCCTTTATTGAGGCAAATCTAGGTATCGGCAATTTCTGATTATCAGCTATCGTTAGTAAAGGTGTAATGGTCAAGATTATAATCACAAGATATGACTGTTGCTTTAGTAACTTGATTGCCATGGTTATTCTTAATCATTCTCTTCTAATTCACGCAAAGCATCATCTCGTTTAGCTATTACATAATTACCTGATCTAAATTGCCCTTTGATACGATTTATTTCATATTCACTAAGACCAATAAATTTTAAAATTGTTCCACCAAGCTGTAACCCCGTCTCATAATTCTCTGGTATGATTGTTGTTGCTCCAGCATCATAAAATTCTCTAGCCTTCTCTAGATTCTTTAATCTTACAATAACTTCAAGATCTGGAAAATGACTTGAAATTGTTCGAAGAGATTTTTTGATAGTAACACTATTATTCATTGTAAGTACTAGAGTTAGAATCCTTTCTGCTCCCACAGCTTTTAGCGTATCAATCTGTGATACATCTCCTTTAAAAACTGGAAAGCCATTAGCTGTTTCTGCTTTTACAATCTCGTCATTAACATCTAGTGCTATATAATTGATTCCTTCAGCTTCCAATACTAATGCTACCATTCTACCAACACTACCAAAACCGGCAATTATTATATGGTTTGTTAAATCTCTTGCTCCAAGTTCTATAATTTGTATTGGAGTCTTGCCAAGTTGTTTATCAAGTCTTTCAGCAAGTTTTCTTCCTAAAATTGCCAGTAATGGAGTTAGTGCCATAGTACATGTCACCACTAATAACAGAACATTAGCCGTACTCTCTCTAATAACCTGAGTTTCTTTACCAAGACCGAATAAGATAAAAGCAAATTCTCCACCTTGTGATAATAATAAACCTGCATGCAAGGCTACTCCTTTATTAAAACCAAATAAAATGCAAGAGGCGGCAATAATTAGTGTTTTTACTACAATCAAGGCAATAGAACAAGTTAGTATAATTGATATTTGAGCGTATATTTCTTGAGCGTCAATATTCATTCCAACGCTCATAAAAAATAGCCCTAGCAATAAGCTTTTGAAAGGGTATATACTTTCTTCAGCTTGCAACCGAAATTCTGTCTCTGCAACCAAAACACCTGCAACAAAAGCTCCTAAAGCAAGCGATAAACCAAAATATTCCGTGGCCCAAGCTGCAGAGAGAACTACCAATAGAGTCATGGAAATTGGTAGTTCGTTTATATCGCCATTGTCCGATGAAATTAACCCAAATAAAGGTCTTAGTAATACTCTACCTGCAACAAATATTGCAAGTAGTGCTATGATAGCCTTAAGCAAAGCTGTTCCTAGAGCTATCGCTAACGAATCTTTACTATTGCTAGCAAATAGTGGTACCATAACTAGCAATGGCACAACTGCTAAATCTTGTAACAACAAGATAGCTAGGGATATACGACCTAGTTGAGTTGATTGGCTACGGCTTTCCTCAATAACTTGCATAACAAGGGCAGTTGAGGATAAAGCAAGACCACCTCCAATAATAATTGCAGCACTACTATTACCGCTGATTAGTACAACAGCGGCAGCAATCACTATAGCTGTAGTTAACACTTGTAGTGAGCCAAGACCAAATACATACCGCCTCATTACCTTTAATCTTTCAAAAGATAATTCTAAACCTATAGCAAAAAGTAAAAAAACTACTCCTAATTCTCCTAGTAATTTTGTTTGATCATATGTTACAATCTTGAATCCATGGTCTCCAATTACCGCTCCTGCAATTAAATAACCCAAAACTGGGCTTAGATTAAGGCGTTTAAGTATTGCTACAACAAATACAGCTGTTCCTATTAAAATTATAATATTGATAAGAATATGCTCTTCCATTTACACCTTTTCCCTAGAAGTATTAATACATTATTTTTTAAATACACTAAGTAATTTTCAGTAAAAAATCTAATATTTTTAATTTATTTTTTGCTCCACATCTCTTCCAACTTAAAATACTCTCTAGTTTCTGGATAGAAAATATTAACTAATACATTTCCAGCATCTATTAATACCCATTCAGATGTTCCAAGTCCTTCAATATTAGTATCGATATTAACTTGATGTTTTAACTCTAAAGCTAAATATTCAGCAATTGCTCCAACATTTTTAGTTGAACGCCCGCTTGCAAAAATAATATATTCAGCTAATGTAGTTTTTTGTCTTATATCTATTACTACTATATCTTCTGCTTTTTTTTCTTCTAAACATTTAACCATAAACTCTTTCAATAGTTCAGTATTTTCTATCATAATTATCTCCAATTGCTAAAGTAACCTGAGTTTACTATACTATTTCACTCTCTTATTTGCCAACACCCAACTACTATCCAAATAATCATTACCATACTTATGCAAATATTCCTGATATTTACCTTTAAAATCAGTGATAGTTCGGTGGGATAGAGCAATAACCCTTGTGGCTATGTTGCTAGCAAAATCTCGATCATGAGTTACTAATATTAGAGTTCCTTGGTAGTTAATTATAGCTTTTTTTAACATATCCTTAGATTCAATATCTAAGTGATTAGTTGGCTCATCTAATACCAATATATTACTTTCTTCCAATATAATTTTTGCTAGTAATAAACGTGCTCCTTCTCCTCCACTCAAATTTAAAATATTCTTAGTTACTTCATCTTTACGGAATAATAATTGACCTAATATAGTACGCAGAGTATTATCATTCTCAGTAGGTATTTGGTTGGATAACCAATCAATAACACTCATACTTTCATTTAGTAATTCATGATGATCCTGAGCAAAATAGGAAATTTGAGTTTCATATCCCCATTCATAACTTCCTAAATCAGCAGAAATTTTATTAATAAGAATCTTAAGCAAAGTGGATTTACCAATACCATTTGGACCAATAATAACAATTTTTTCTCCACGCGAGACAGTAAAATTCACATTATTTAATATTTTTTTATCCTCGTAGCTTTTAGAAATACCCTGAACTTTTAGTGCTAATTTTCCAGATGGTCTTTTTTGCTTAAAATTAAAATATGGACTAACACGCGAACTTCTTTGGATGTCAGGTAATTCCATTTTTTCTATTTGTTTCTCTCGGGATGCAGCCTGTCTAGCTCTACTAGACAACGCTCTAAACCGGTCAACGAAACTCTGCATAACAGCAATTTTTTTCTCTAAATGAGAGAATTCTTTAAGCTTTTGTTCGGTAACCAACTGTTTATCACGAACAAAAATATCATAATTACCAGTATAAATCTTGATAGTACCATAATCTATATCAAGAATATGTGAAGAAATATTATTAAGAAAAACAAGATCGTGTGAAATAAATACCAAAGCACCTTTGAATTTCTGTTTTAGGTAATTTTCTAGCCAATAAATTGAGACTATATCAAGATGATTTGTTGGCTCATCAAGTAACAATATATCAGGATTATTGAATAAACTTTGTGCTAGTAACACCCTAAGTTTATAGCCACCGGATAAAACGGATAAAGGTTGATAATGATATTTTTCTTGTATTCCTAAACCAAGCAGTAACTCAACTGCAAAAATTTCTGATATATATCCATCATTGTCAGCTATAATTTGTTCCAACTCACCTAATCGATAACCGATTTCCTCATCACATTGATCAATTGCTAATAATTTTTCTTTTTCTTGCAGTGCTTGCCATAATTCACTTCTACCGGCAATAACGGTATTAATAATTGAAGTATTTTCATAAAGAAATTGATCCTGCTTTAAACATCCTATACGTGCATTTTTGACACAGGTAAATTCTCCGATACTAGCCTCTTCCTCTTGAAGCAAAATCTTAAAGAACGTAGATTTACCAGCACCATTTGCTCCAACAAGCCCATACCTATTACCTTTCTTAATATGCAAGCTCACATCAGTAAATAATATTTTTGCACCATAGCTCATGGCCAAATTAGTTGTAATAATCATAAGGTATTATCAGGTAATATTGTACCATTTTTTAACTGCAGCTTAACTTGTTTAAGTGATCTTGGGCTTGCATCAATTACTTCAAGTTCAACCTGCTGCTCAATATCAATTTTAGTACCAACCAAAGGGACATTACCTACTTTTGCTAAGACTAAACCACCAATTGTATCAAATTCATCATTCTGAAGTTTTAGTTTCACACCTAGAGCTGATTCGAGATCCTCAACTTTCACTCGAGCATTTGATAAAATAGTATTATTATTGATAATTCTGAAACTATCATTATCCGATTTCTTATCATGCTCATCATCTATTCTGCCAACTATCTCCTCCATAATATCTTCCATGGTTACAATACCGTCAGTTCCACCATATTCATCCACAACTATCGAGATCTGTACACAATCTCTTCGCATTTTTGCTAGTAAATCTATCAATTTCATTGAAGGAGCAGAAATGATAGGTTTACGAATTATTTTTTTTAGCTGCAACTCTTGATTTGTAATAAGTTGCTTAGTAATAAGTATCTTGAATAAATCTTTTATATGAATAAAGCCTACTATATTATCCAAAGTTTCATCATAAACTAATGTTCTAGTATTAGGTATTTTGCTATTAAGCATTTGGCTTAACTCATCTATACTGGCAGTTAATTTTACTGCCTTAATATCAGATCTAGGGATCATTACATCTTCTACAGTTTTATGACCAAATTGCAGAAGATTCATAAAAATCTTTTTTTCTTCTAACGTCATTTTTTTACTGTTAGATTTTAGCTTTTTAATTGCATCATAAAAATTATCCTCTAGCTTCTCTTTAGAAAACAGCCGAGAGAAAAAAGATTTAAGTGTAACAATTTTTGAAGAATTTTTCAGCATATCCCTTTTAGAATGAATAGATGCAAGGTTTTCTTTTTTCAAAGAAGTGAACAAAAGCTAATATGGGGAAGCAATAGCAAAACTCTTTAATATCTCTACTTCTAAATTTTCCATAATATCTGCTTCCTCGTTATCTTGGTGATCAAAGCCTAGTAAGTGCAAAATACTATGTACCAAAAGATGGATAAAATGATCTCCAAAGGCTTTATTTTGACTTATAGCTTCACTTTGAATTATTTCATAGCCAAAAGCTATGTCCCCCAAATACATATAATGTACATTAGGAGTAAATTCAAGTAAATGCCGAAAGTCTAATTCTATATCAGGAAATGATAGTACATTTGTAGCTTTTGCTTTGCCACGAAATTGGCTATTCAAATTTAACATTTCATTATTATTAGTCAGTAATATTGCTAACTCAAACTCTGCAACTCCCTTGAAATTTTTATATTTACTCAGTATAGCACCAACAACCTTCTTCACTAATAGTTTATTGATAAATTTTTGATTTTTCCAATCTTGACAAGCTCGAATAATCTCTACATTGATTTTCATGATATAGTTTCTTAGCTGAAAATGCTCAATAATATTATATAACAATATCCTGCAGATAATACTAAAAATTTTTCTTAGTGATAGCATTAGTTTGTGGTATCTTATTATAATTTATAATAATTATTCTATAATTAAAAGCTACTTAAAGTAATGAAAATATATTTATGATAAAAATAGGCAATATTCAACTACCTCATTCGGTGATATTAGCTCCAATGTCCGGGGTCACTGACCTACCATTTAGAAAATTAGTACGAAAATTTGGTGCAGGTTTGGTAGTCTCTGAAATGGTAGCAAGTAGGGCAATGATTATTGAAACAAGGCAATCTTTGCAAAGATGTGCAATCATTCAAGACGACGCTACTGGTTCATGTGTACAGATTGCTGGATGTGAACCTGATATAATAGCAGAATCAGCTAAAACGATTGAGGATATGGGAACCAAGATTATTGATTTAAACTTTGGTTGCCCAGCTAAAAAAGTAGTAAATGGCTATTCTGGTTCGGCTTTAATGCGAGATGAGAAATTAGCGGCAAAAATTTTAGAGACTACGGTCAAAGCGGTAAAAATCCCAGTAACTTTAAAAATGCGTACTGGCTGGGATGATCAAACTAAGAATGCACCAAATTTGGCAAAAATAGCCTATGATGCTGGTATACAAATGATTACCATCCATGGTAGAACAAGATGTCAGTTTTATTCTGGTCAAGCAGATTGGGAGTTTATAAGGCAAGTTAAGGATGCGGTAAAGATTCCAGTTATCGCTAATGGAGATATTACCTCCTTATCTAAAGCCAAGGAATGCTTACAAAAATCAGGTGCTGATGGCATAATGGTTGGTCGGGGAGTATATGGTAGACCATGGTTTATTTCTCAAATAGCCCATTATCTTGAAACAGGAGAAGAACTCCCCTCCCCTTCCATGGCAGAACAGTTAGAGGTTATACTAAGCCATTATGATGCCATGCTAGAATATTACGGAAACGATACTGGCGTTCAGTTAGCTAGAAAACATATAGGTTGGTATAGTAGTGGTTTAGCAAACTCAGCTGAATTTAGAGGAGGGGTTAATATGATGACTGATCCAATTCAAGTTAAAGAAAAGATTATGGAATTTTATGGAAAATTCTTTTAATATAGTGACCCCAAAACTTTAATACTACCTGACAGAACCAACTGCTCTAGGACGGCTATTGTTCCTAATAGCAGGAGGAGATGCAGTAGGACGAGATGGATAGGTATTTATTGATTCTCTAATGGTATTAGCTTTTTGCTTGGCTTGCTCAAGGTCTATTGTTTTTGCATGAGCTTGGCGTAATGTTGTTCCTATGTTTTTAGATTCTTCAGCACTAAGAATTGCCTTACCTTTTGCCATGTTAATTAAATTATCCACAACGAAAACTCCACAATCTTTATCATTTGGTTGTTGCTCAGTCTGTAAATCTACTATTTTAGCATCAGGACAAACTTCTTTAAGCATATCTACTAAATCCGCTCTTGTATATATATCTGTTCCCTTAGGATCATTATAGGTAAACACTATAGCCCCCTCCTGGTCTTTAGTGATTGCTAAACTAACCCAATGTTCGTGTCCAGTATTAAGGGGTATAATAACCGCTTCTTTGTTATCTACTATTAAATCACTATACACAGCTTTATAAAGAGTGTCCTTTAATAAACTTTCTTCTCCTATAGAAGCATGATTAACAATAGAAACCTTTGTTTGATCTACAGACGCTTTTAATAGGTTGCCAATATCATCTTCGTTATATAAATAATCTAGTTTAGTTAATTTGCTACCTTCAGACAATGAATGTTCTACATTATTTTGTCTAGTTGATACCTCCCTTTCATCTGCCACTTGCTGAAGAGTACTGGTAATTCTTTTAGCATTTTCTTGTTTATACTCATTTAAATTTTCTTGCATATCCTTAATAGTTAAGCTATTGATTCCAAGAACAGTTTCCCTTTGCTTAACTTCAGCAACAATGTCAGCCTTTTTCCCATGACCTTGAGCTAATGGGATACAACCATTAGTCAAATTTTCAACCGAGCCTCCTTGGGTTACAACATATTTAGCTTGTTTAGCAATATTCTGAAGCTTTAATGGATCAGATAGGTCAAAATATATATCAACAGGGTTTATTTCCGTTCTATTAAGATCTTTCTTGAATTGTTCAGATAATTGTGACACGTAATGCTCTAGTTTTTTAGCACCACCAATTTTATCTTTTAAGATTTCTTCAACTTCTAGCTTGATACCTGATTGTTGATTTTGGTCGTTGATGCCAAATTTGGTCGTAATAATATTAGCCACATCATCTACAGATGCAGGATTGCTGGCTACTATAACTCTAGTATTTCTACCTAGTTCTCTTGCAGCAAGTATAACTTCAGTCAATCTTTCTTTATTAGGCAATTTCCCCGACACTAATATATTAGGAGGTCTTTTTAGAATTTCCGACTCTACTAAATTTGTAACTGGGATATATGGAATGTAAGAAGCCCTTTTTTGTTCTACATGCCTATGAGTTATCGCATTATCTCGGTCGTTATCATTTGTAAAAAACACGTGATTGGCTTGTGTAAGAAGAGGTGGCCAGTAGTTATAATATGGCAAAGTTTGATTATATGCATTATAATTACTAAAGGTAAAACAAGTTTGAATACCTGATTTTTTTAATGCTGCTAAATCATTTATATCAACTATAGGTTTTCCCATGTTGGAATTATATTGAATATTAAGTATAGGCGTTTCTCCTTGTTTAACTTCGTGCAATATTTCAATTATTATATTATCTTTATTTAGTTTGCCATTTTGAATGTTATATTTAAGCTCCCTAGTTGGTATGTTTAAGTAAGAATTAGCCAATATAATATTGTGCTGAGTCTTTTGACCTACATGACCATTAATATTAAATAACCTTACCTTATTTTCTTTTTTACCTGTTTTTGCCATATATACTCCAAAGTCCTCAATATCTAATTGACTATCATCTTAAACAAAAAAACAAATCTATACAAATCAATTATATCTCTAAACCAGTATTGATGCATTTTACAGATATAGTTGCATAATAATCTCACCCCCTTTAATAATATACTATATTTAAGCCTGCACTAATATATTATTTAATTGGTAGAGGAATGGTTAGATGGTAATAGTAATGCCTATGGAAATAATTAGGTAAAAATAATGCATTGGCATGATGTTGACGAAATTGCTATAAGTTTAGAAAAAAATTATTCCGATGAGGATATATCTGAATTAACACTAAAAGATCTTGAGGACTTAATAAAATCATTAAGTGATTTTGATGACCACGAAATTGAAACAAATAAAGAAGTGTTAAAAGAAATTCTCGAAGCTTGGAAAGAGATTAAAGATAGTAATTTTGAAGATTAATATATACTCTTTTGCTTTGAAGAAGAGCTATCACAAATACTTGCTAAGAATGTACGTATTTGTACCTCATGTAGTTCATCTATAGCTAACCTAAAGTAAGGTCTATCTAGATACTCTAATAGATAGACCTTACTTTAGGTTAGCTATAGAATCTAAATAATTTACAGAAATAACTTGATTTTTTTGGGGAGATAGGGCATTATCTGCGTTAAATTGAAAGAAGGGGCGGTTAGCTCAGTTGGTAGAGCATCCCGTTTACACCGGGACGGTCGGCAGTTCGAATCTGTCATCGCCCACCATATATCTCTCGGATTTCAGGGTTTTTATCATTGCAATAAAAAGTCTGTATTCCCGTCGCATGCCGTTTTTTCACTAAAGTTACCGGAATACGAGTATAAAAAATTTCTCTCTTTAACGAGTATTTTGAGGGAGAAATTATTACAAAAGTGTTAAAATGTACACCTAGTCCGCTTACCCCTTGTTTGTTACCCCCATCATGTTAGATATTTATTATATAGTTTTTATTTTTAACGTTTTTGATATATACCTAGTAATATTGGTTCTTGGAAGATAATAATTTTATGATAAGAAAAGTAATTATATTTACTGTTATTGCTATTTCGTTGTTAGTATGTACTATATTAGTTGAGGTAAACTTTGTTGATTATACTTCTGCCAGTAATAGTCTTGTTAATGAATTAAAAATTTCTCCTCAGAATCTAAAAAAAATTAAAATAATTAAATTTCCCATACCTTATTTGATTATTGATCACATAAAAGAGGAAGGGAAGTTAGAATTAGAAAATATAGAAATTCACTTTGTCCCATGGTCATTATTAACTTTTAGACCAAGAATTAGTGCTGTAACCATATATAGTGCCACAATATATTCAGATGAACAAGATTTTGACATTATAAACCATGATAGGCTAGTTAGTTCATTCATAACCAATGGTATAATCGATATAAATTTTGATGTTGAAAATCTGACTATTCTCAATAAAAATAATCAACCTATTCTTACTTTAAAGAATTGCTCTTTATTTAAAAATAACTCTATTGCTAATAGCACTTCATTCAAAGGGGATGGAGGATATGTAGGAAAATTATCTGGGTTTTTTGAGAAAAAGGCCAACCAAATAAATTTCGATCTTACTATCTCTAATAATGATTATAATTTTCATTTGATAGAAACCTATATAGACTCTAAACTAATAAATGGTAAAGCAGAATATTTAATACAAAATTTAGCTGATATATTACATATTCTAGTGCCAGATTTAGATTCTTTATTTAGAAGATTTAATCAAAATGAAAAGATAAATATCAAATTTGATATTTTGCCTACTCCACAATTACTTAAGTTAGAAAATATAGCTATAGAGTCTAATTCACTAGTAGGTAACGGCTCAATATATCTGAATAAAAGTGACGATGTTACTAGTACAATAAAATTATATTTTCCTAAGATAGACGCAAGATCACTGATTACCTCATCCAATAATATTAAACAATTTAGCAATTCAGTCTTTGGGTTAAGGTTTCTTTTTGATAATAAATCAATCATAACCGATATTTTAGTTGATCAAATAATATTAAATAACGATGAGGTATTAAATAATACCAAAATTTTGCTTAATTTAGACAAAGGGGTATTAGTGGTTAATGATTTCTCTAGTATGATAAAATCTGGAGGCAGTTTTCAATTTATAGGCAATGTAACACAAAATTCAGTACGAAGTATATTTGATGGTACAATTTACTTGCAACATAATGACCTTAATTCTGTGTTGAATACTTTAGGTTACAAACAAGCAGCTAGTAAAAAACCTACCGCTTTTATTTTATCTTCAGATTTAAAACTAACTTTAATAGATGTCTATTTACAAAACCTTATGTTAAAAACTGACAACACTAAAGTTACAGGTAATATTACTGCTAGATTTATTGGTTCTATGCCGCATTTTATAGCGACCATTGACTTTTCTTCGATTGATTTAAATAGAGACGATTACCCGATAATCTCACCAATGATCAAATTTGCTAAAAGTTTGTCAGAGAATATGAAAGATGAATCATACTTAGCTAAATATATTCCCATTAGGACAACTGATTATTTAGGTAGTTTTGATATTACTATAAATGATCTGCTTATAGGAAATAATTCATTTGGCAAAGCATACGTCTTAGCAAATGTCTCACCAGGTAATATTGGAATTAGTAATCTTGATATAAGAAGCAATAGTGATTACATCAATCTTAGTTCTAGTTTGTTAGCAAGTAACATTAAACCGCAACTAACAATTACAATAAATGATGGTTCTCTTAATGTTAACTTTTTAACCCCTAAATCTTTACTTAATCTGCGAAATAACTTATTGAATGAATTTGACGTAGAAAAAATAGAGTTAAAATTAAATTGTGCATTATCAAAAATAATTCAGAATGATCTAGTATTACAAAATGTTAAACTTGCTTTAGCAAATAATAATGCTTTATTTAAGATCGATAATCTTGAAGCAAATCTACTTTCTGGTAAATTAAAAGCAGAAGGTAATATTTTATTAAATCCATATACTCTGAACTTTGTTTATGCACTTAATTCTATTGATTTAGCTCAATTATCTAATGTTTTGCCAAGAGGATTACTAGACAATTACGGTGGAATGAGCATAAATGGAACACTTGCTACTCATGGCAATAGTTTAAAAGAATTATTGTATGAGCTTAACACTCAATCAGAATTTGTAGTAAAAAATGCCAAGATTAGTAACTTCTCTGTTGATTCATTGATAGAAAAAATTAATAATAAAGACTATAGTCTAAAGTATTTAAAAGATGATTTAGCAAAATCTATGTATCAAGGGCAAACTGAATTGAATAATTTGCGTGGTAATCTTCAGTTAAAAAATGGAATAGTTACAATGAAAGACTTAGTATTTAATACAAAATATGCTAGCGGAGCTGCATCATTAGCTGTAAATATATATAATTTGGATATGGTATTATCTTCAATATTATCTTTCTATATAGCAGACTTAAATCCTAATCTAAATAATTCTAGTAATCAAAATACACCTATAAATCTTACAATAAAAACCTCAGGCACTATATTAGATACCATAAAAACGTCAGACGAGACTGAACTAAGAAAGGCTTTAGAGAACAGAAGGAAATCTACAAATTAAAGAAGAATAAATGTTATTATTAAGAATTTTAAAAGATTATAGACTATTCGAAATATTGGTTCTTGGGGCAATTAGTGGCATGCCACTAGCTATATTATTCACTAGCTTAGTTGCTTGGCTTAAAGATTCTAATATTGATATTGCAATTATTACCACTTTTGCCGTTGCAAGACTATCCTATTCGCTAAAAGTTTTTTGGTCTCCTTTGGTAGATTATTTTAATATACCATTATTAAAGAAATTTGGTCATAGAAAAAGTTGGCTGATACTTTGTACTATACTAATATCTTTAGTACTATTCACTATGAGTACAATTTTACCTAATGAATCATTAACTTTACTATATTTTCTTACTATTTGCCTTGGTTTCTTGTCAGCAACATTTGATATTAGTGTTGATGCACTTAGGATAGATAAATTTGATCAGGAAACCCAAGCTATAGCAAGTGCTACGGCAGTATTAGGCTATAGACTTGGCATGCTGATTACTGGAGCTGGGGCTTTATATTTTGCTGAAACCACAAGTGATTGGTCAGCTACATTTGTGGCTATGAGTATAATTTTTGTTGTAGCAACAATTTTTATAATTACTGTCAATGAACCTACATTATTACGAGAAAATGTTGATATTTTATCTTTATTATCACTAACAAAAATAGTAATTAACCCTTTTAAGGACTTCTTTGTTAGGAAATATGCCGTTACTATTTTACTAGCAGTAATATTCTTTAAATTAGGTGATGCTATGCTTGCTGTAGTATCTATGCCATTTTATATGGAACTTGGTTATACAAAGGGACAGATAGCACTGATTACTAAATTTTATGGTGTACTAGCTACAGTTGCTGGGTCTTTTGCTGGCGGAATAGTTGTATACCGACTTGGAAATTTTAAAGGACTGATTATAACGGGAATTATACAGAGTATCACGCATTTCGCATTTATTTGGTTAAATCATCAACCAGTAAATTCTGAATCTCTGTTTATTGCCATTACTATAGAAAATTTTGCTTCTGCTATGGGTATGACTGCACTTGTTGGATATATTAGCATATTGTGTAATAAACAATATTCTGCATCGCAATATGCTTTACTCAGCAGTAGTAGTACTTTATTTAATAACACAGTCACCATTTATGGTGGTAGCCTAGTAAAAATGTTGGGTTGGGATAATTTTTTTATCTTAACAATAATTCTAGCCTTGCCAGGAGTTATAATATTGTTCTATCTTAATAAAAAGATTTCTAAAACGTAAAATTATGTTAATACGATTATTGCTATTTTTTACTTGCGTAATAACATTCAGTACAAACCTAAATCCTGTTTATGCTGCAAAAAAACTTGTGTCTTTGCCAACTCAAACAAGTCTTGTCGTAGATTACAATACTGGTAGGATACTGCACGATAAAAATTCTACTACTAGAATATACCCAGCTTCATTGACAAAATTAATGACCTTGTATTTGTTATTTGAAGCGTTAGAATCTAGCAGGTTATCAATGAATCAAAGATTATATGTTTCAAAAAATGCAGAGAAAATGTTGCCCTGCAAATTAGGACTTAAAGAAAAAGAAACTATTACTGTAAAAGAAGCTATTTTCGGGCTAATTATTAGATCAGCAAACGATGTAGCTATGGTAGTAGCTGAAAATATTAAAGGTACTGAAGAAAATTTTGCTCGTTTGATGAATATTCGTGCTAAACAGCTTGGTATGAAAGATACTTATTTTAAAAACGCTTCTGGATGGCATCATCCTTGTCAGAAAACTACGGCCCGAGATCTTGCTAAACTATCTATAGCTATTAAGCGAGATTTCCCTAAATATTATGCTTTCTTCTCTAGAAACAACTTTGTTTTTAGAGGCAATATTGTACGAGGACATAATAAAGTAAATGAAACTTATGAAGGAGTTGAAGGGTTGAAAACTGGTTATACCAATCCAGCCGGCTATAACTTGATTACTGCAGCAACTAGACAAAATAAATCTTTGGTTGCTATTGTTACTGGTGGTAAATCTGCTGAGTCTAGAAATATGCAAATGGTAAAACTATTAGATACCCATTTTGACCAACCTAGAAATAATAAGACTATGGTTGATAAATTGATAGTCAAGACAACAGTACCATCAAGAACATATGGTAAGAAAACAAAATCAACTAAAGTTGCTACAAATCTTAAAGTAAGAAACAGAAAAAAACTATAGAAATATTATGAAAAATGTTGCTGTAATTATTTCAGGTTGTGGATATTTAGATGGGGCTGAAATCTTTGAAACAGTTTTTACACTATTGGAACTTGATAAGCATAATGTAAATGTAAAAATTTTTGCTCCTAATAAAAATCAACATCATGTGATCAACCATCTAACTCAAGAAAAAATGTTAGAGGAGCGTAATATATTAGTTGAATCAGCACGCATTGCTCGTGGTAAAATTCAACCATTAAATCAAATACGTGCTGAAGACTTTGATGCTTTAATATTACCGGGTGGGTTTGGTGCTGCACTAAATTTGTCTGATATAGGACTTAAAAATGAAAATGCTACAGTACCAAAAGACTTACAGGAAATAATAGTAGGCTTCTATAATTTATCAAAACCAATTGGAGCTATATGTATTGCTCCTGCTTTACTTGCTATAGTCTTAAGAAATCATACAAAAATTAAGGTTACCCTTGGAGAATCAAATGATCTGATACATAAGCTAGGAGCAACAGGAGAAACTTGTAATGCTCAAGATATAGTCGTGGACGAAGATAATCGATTAGTTACTACTCCTGCTTTTATGTTAGATGCTCCTTTAGCACAAATACATAAAGGTATTAAGGGTTTAGTAATTAAAGTGCTGCAAATGTGTACTAATATCTGAACGATAATAGATTAAAATGTATTCGTAGAAGCACTTCAAGAATGCATTTTTCTAAAGAACTTAAATTATTCTAGCCAGTTTTGGATTAAAATTAAAAATTTTAATCCAAAACTAAGGCTAAATAAGGAAGATATAGGTCAATATGAATAGATTAATACAAGCAGATGGGGTATCTCAAACTTGTCTAACTAGAGAACAAAAAGAGGCTGTCGGATTACTTTCAATCGGTACATTTCTAGAGTATTTTGATCTGATGCTCTATATACATATGGCTGTAATTCTTAATGAGCTTTTTTTCCCGAAATATGATCCCCATGCAGCACAATTACTTTCAGCCTTTACTTTTTGTACCACATATTTATTAAGACCTATTGGGGCGTTAATTTTTGGATGGATTGGTGATACTATAGGACGTAAAGTAACTGTTATTATTACCACTTTTATGATGGCATTTTCTTGTATTATTATTGCTAGTTTGCCAGCTTATGCTGAAATAGGTATTACTGCTGCTGTGGTTGTATCAATATGTCGTATTATGCAAGGTATGAGTTCCATGGGAGAAAGGATAGGGGCAGAATTATATTTGACTGAAACTATAAAACGTCCTCAACAATATATGTCTGTAGTATTAATAAGTTTTTTTGCTGTATTAGGGGCAACCTTTGCTTTGGGCGTTGCATTTATTTCTACCTCTTACAACTTCAATTGGCGTTATGCTTTTTGGTTTGGTGCATTGGTTGCGTTAGTCGGTTCATTAGCTAGAACAACTCTACGAGAAACACCAGAATTTGCTGACGCAAAACGACGAATGAAAATGATTTTTGCAGATATTAATGAGAATTCTAGTATATTGGAAAAGAATCCTATTTGGACAGAAAAAGTTAATAAAGTAACAGCTTTATCTTTGTTTTTAATATTCTGTGCTTGGCCAGTATGTTTTTATTTAACATTTATTCATTGCGGAGAGATTCTTAGAAATAATTTTGGTTATACGGCTGAACAAGTTATCTATCAAAATTTCTTTGTTTCAATAGTAGAAATGTTAGGGAATTTATCATTGATATATTTAGGTTATTACGTGTACCCCCTAATGATTTTAAAAATTAGAATGGTAATTTTCTGGGTTCTTATTCTAGTTTGCCTATACTTATTGAGTCATGCTAGAACCCCTTTTGATATTTTTCTGTTCCAAGCATTTATTATATTGATTATACCTGGTTTACCACCAGCCCATTCAATTTTATTTACATATTTCCCTGTTTTTAAACGCTTCACATATGTTAGTTTTTTATCTGCTATATCTAGTACTATTATGTATATTATCACATCTTTTGGGTTTATTTATTTAACAAAATATTTAGGTAATTATGGATTGCTGATTATTATAATTCCAGTCATGATAGGATATAGCTTTGGCATATTTCATTTTGAAAAATTAGAGAAAGCAGCTGGAAACTATCCAAAAAAGAAAAAATGGTTTCTCTTAATGAATTAGGTGGTGTCTATTAAAAAAGATTTCATTTTTGTTGGTGTAGTATCATCAGCACACGGAGTGCAGGGTAATGTTTACGTCAAATCTTTTACTATGCCAAATACTAATATCATTAAAATGAATTTGGTGGATGAATTAGGAAAAAAAATTATCCTTAAACTCATTAGTCAAAATTCTAAAGGTGATATAATATGTAGATTTAACAAAATTAATAATAGGACATTAGCTGAAGAGTTAAAGGGATGTAAGCTTTTTTGTCATAGGCGTGATTTCCCTTCATTAAGTGAAGATGAATTTTATATTGAAGACTTAAGAGGCTTACTGGTACTAGATACCAATTTGGTGGCTATAGGAAAGATTACAAATGTTTTTAATTTTAAAGCAGGTGATATCATTGAAATCGAGTTTGTCAGCAATAAAAAAGTAGAACTATTTCCTTTTAACAAGCAATTTTTCCCAGTAGTGACGAAAGAGCATGCTATTTTAGCAAAGATTTGACTATAGCAATTAGTCCTCATTACGTCGTTCTGATCTCTTTCGGTCATTAGGGTTTAATACTGCCTTACGAAGCCGGATTGATTTAGGAGTAACTTCTACTCTTTCATCATTTTGGATATAGCTGATAGATTGTTCTAATGTCATAATGACTGGTGGGATAAGACGCATAGCTTCATCTTTGCCAGAAGCTCTGACATTTGATAATTGTTTGGCTTTCAGAGGATTTACCTCTAGGTCATTATCCCGATTATGTTCGCCTATAATCATTCCCTGGTATACTAGTTCATTAGGGTTTATAAACATTTTTCCACGCTCTTCAAGATTCCATAGAGCATAAGCAACAGATTCACCATCCCCATTAGAAATTAATACTCCATTACGTCTTCCTTCAATAATCCCTTTATATGGACCATAACTATGAAAAACACGGTTCATAACACCTGTACCTCGAGTTTCGGTTAGAAACTGACCGTGGTAACCAATAAGACCGCGTGATGGTCCTAAGAATGTGACTCTAGTTTTACCGCCACCAGATGGACGCATATCAGTCATTTCTGCTTTACGTATTGCCAAGGATTTAACAACAACTCCAACAAAATCATCATCAACATCAACTTGGATTTCTTCAATTGGTTCTAATCTTTTTCCCTGTTCATCCTCTTTGAATAATACACGTGGTCTGCTGATTGATAGTTCAAAACCTTCACGTCGCATAGTTTCAATTAATATTCCTAATTGTAACTCACCACGACCTGCAACTTGAAAAGCATCTTTTTCTTCAGTTTGACTGACATGTATTGCCACATTACTTTCGATCTCTCTCATCAATCTATCACCTAAAACTCGTGATGTAAGCTTTGATCCTTCCCGTCCAGCAAGAGGAGAATCATTTACTCCAAAGGTCATAGATAATGTTGGGGGATCTATAGGTAAGGAAGGGAGTGCTAGCATTATTTCAGGGTCACAGATAGTATCAGCTACCGTAGCGTTTTGGATTCCAGCAATAGCAATGATATCTCCTGCATATGCTACATCGACAGCTACACGTTCCAATCCTCGGAATGATAGTATTTTACTTATTCTAGCATTTTCAATTACCATATTATCGCGATTAAGTACTTTAACATTTTGGTTGATCTTAACCGTACCGCTCTGCACTAGACCGGTAAATACACGACCAAAATATGAGTTATACTCTCTAGTAGTAACAAGCATAGAAAAGGGAAGACTGCTATCAGAAACAGGAGCAGGTACATGAGATACTATCAAATCAAAAAGAGGAGAAAGGTCTTTTTGCTCATCTTCTAGATGACGCGATGCCCAACCGCTACGTCCCGAAGCGTAGATAATTGGGAAGTCTAGTTGTTCATTAGTTGCTTCTAATGCCATAAATAATTCAAATACTTCATCAACTACTTCACTTACTCTTCTATCAGGACGGTCGATTTTATTGATAACAACAATTGGTTTCAAACCAAGTTTTAGAGCTTTTGACAACACAAATTTTGTCTGAGGCATTGTACCTTCAGAAGAATCAACTAGTAATACAACTCCATCTACCATAGTAAGAATGCGTTCTACCTCACCACCAAAATCAGCGTGACCAGGAGTATCAACTATATTGATACGGATATTTTTCCACATAAGGGAGGTACATTTAGCTAAAATAGTTATACCACGTTCGCGTTCAAGGTCATTTGAATCCATAGCACGTTCTGCTACCGCTTGGTTTTCTCGGAAAGTCCCACTTTGTTTAAGCATATTATCAACTAGAGTAGTTTTACCATGATCAACGTGGGCGATAATGGCAATATTGCGAATAGCAAACATCAAAAACCTTTAATATATTTTTAGATGTGCATTATAGAGCAAAATATATCAAATTGGAATAGAGTTCTTGTGTTATAGTGAATTCAGTTGAATTAGCAACAACGTTGCTCCTCGCTTGCTAGAATTCTTGGATCGAATTCATAATTTAGAAACGCTAGGAGCTAAATCACTGGAAAAAGCTAAAAAGATAGTAGAAGAAACTGTAATACATTTTTTAACTTTAGCTATGTATTTCAAAATACCAACAGTAACAAAACGAATTATTACATTATGTTGTCAACATTTATCTATATCTCTACATAAGGCTTTTGTGGATAATTCCCAGTCTCTTTCTCCAACTTTTCAAAATGAAATATCCCAAATGCAAAACCTATGTAGACTGGAAGCAATATAATCATTATCCCCCAATGATGCCAATACTCAGTTAAGTAAGCAATCAAAAAAGAGCTAACTAAAAACATTAAGGCACGAGATATGGCAAAGGTAAGACTAGCACATCTAAACCGTTTAAAGACAGGGAAATGTTTATAATAAATTGGCTGTCCTAAGCTGGGACCATTAGGTACAAATAACATAACGAATAATTGCATTAAAAATACATCAAATGAGCTATTAATATTATTTAATAAATAAGGGCAAGCTAAAACAAATACACCAAATATTAATAACAAAGTTTTTACAATTTTTAACGGATATATTTTATAACTTAAATATGCTAATACCAAAGTACTTAGGAAGGAACATATTGAAATAATAAAATTTTGATGAATGACCTGTTCAGCACTATAACCACAAGAAGTTTTTAAAATATTTCCGCAATAAATATAAGCAAAATAAAAACATACGGGACACATACATTCTATTAAGAATAAGGCTATTACTGTTACTTTATTAGCTTTTTCCTGCCATATCGGGTTGTTTTCCAGTTTTTTGAGAACTATAGCGGCAACATTTGAAGTCTGCTGAAGAGTTTTTTTTAGTTGACGTTTGGTATTAGCAAATTCCGGCGTTTCTCTAAGACTCTTTCTAGCTACTGTACCAACCAGTGCTACACTCGCTCCCATCCAAAATGCTATACGCCAATTAAATCCATAGGAGGTCACTAACGATGCTATGCCTAAAGCAGCGACTCCTCCTAAAGTAGCAAAAACCGAAACTGACGAAACAGCTGGATATTGGGCTGGTGGATTTATAGATTCAGTTAAATAAAGTACTGCTCCTACTGTCTCTCCCATAGAGGACATTCCTTGTAGTATACGGCATATGGTGAGCAACCAAGGAGCTGTAATACCTATTTGGGCATAGGTAGGTAGATTAGCTATTATAAGACATGATAAAGCCATTATAAAAGTCGTGATGATAACGGTATTCTTACGCCCTACATTATCACCTATCCAACCAACAATTAATGCACCAACCGGTCGAAAAACAAAGCCAGAACAGAAAGCTGTAGCAGAGTAAATTGCTGTAGTATGTGGATCATACTTTGGGAAAAATAGCTCATTAAGAAATACTGCCATATGAACATATAACATCAGGTCAAAATACTCTAGGAATGTCCCGGCTGAAAGCAATCCGATGGCTTCTTTTTGTTTCCTTGTTAAACCTTTTTGTTCTTTATAGTTCCCTATCATTCATTCACCTTATAATTTTAATAGTACTATAAATAGTGATGATTTGGTTAATTAATAGCAAGAAAAAATGATATAGTAGGCTAAAATAATTAAACTATTAGTGTAACAATATACTAGTACTTAATACAACCTAAAAGGTCGAGTGGAGATTTCTTTGACATAATTCAACTGAATTCACTATAAGTACATATTTGAAGTATTTTAGTATTTTAAATTATAGACTCTATATTTGCTATCTTACAGCTATTAGCCAAATTATTATCTAGAGTAGCAATGCTTGCTTCAAGGCGTAGGGATAATTCAAGGTAAGAAGCATCATAAGACGTTAGACCATATTTAGCTGCAATCCTTGCTATTATATGTAGAGATTCAGGGCTAGAACAAAATTTATCAATATTAATTGGAAGGGTATTTAAGAGGTGTAAATACTCTTCATAATTACTTTTAATAATACGCTGTTTTTTTAAGGATGATATAAGCACGTTGTTACATTCTAAAAAAAAGACAGCAGGGGCAAATATATTATATACTTTGTTAGAAATCTGATGGTAAATGTTATCGACCTTAAGCTGCTGTTCATCCGGTAAAATCGATGACATGATGAATGAACAATCTACTACTAAATTCATTTTCTACCAAGATTTTTCATTTTAATAACATCATCTGTAGAGCCAAGAGGACTACGTTTTTTAAGTTCAGCAAGTTTTTTAAATAGATCATCAAATCGTTGGGAATAATATTTAGCTACAGGTATAACAAAAGCTACCTCTTTTCCTCTGTTTGTTATGCATAATTCTTCACCTGCTTCTACTTCTTTTATTAGCTCCGTTAAGTGAGTTTTTGTTTTAAACATACCAACTATTCTCATGAATCCTCTTTAATAAACTAGTTAATTTAACTAGTTTATTATATTTTAATAAGCAATGCAATATGCTAATCACAGTGATTAATCTATTTCATTTTACTTAAATAATCTTAATAATTTGTTGCAAAAATTCTAAAATTAATTTATTAAGTTCTGAGTTTTTGGGTTCAAGAAGAATAAAAAATAAATATTAAGAGAACAACAGATGTCAAAATTAAAACAGGCAAGATTAAGCTTACCCCCTTTAGATTTTAGCACACCAAAAGATAAACAGATACTGAATACTCCAAATTCTGATCAACTAAAAGTTAAACAGCAAAAGGATTTTTTGGAAAAAGAAACTCAATCTGATAAGATGTTATTATGTATTGATTGGGATGGAACAATAGTAAAAGGTTTCTTACACAATGCTCTTAATGCTACTCTCAATTATCAGGATTGTGTAGATCGATTTTTAGCAGATGAAACAAAAAATTGGAAAAATAAAGAGCTATTAGTAGAATTGTTCCAAAAAGCATTAACTATAGGATGTCATATAGCTATTGTATCTTTTGGCTCATATCCTGATTGGATCAAATACGCTCTTGAGCAACTTTTAGGATCGACTCTATCGAAAGAAATTTATGTAGTGTCGCATCCTCGTAGAAATGACTATGAAGGCAAACAGGAGCATATAGAGGAAGCCAAGAGGCATTTTGGTGTTTCTGAGAATAAGAAGGTTGTTTTAATAGATGATGATCTAAATAATGTGAATATCGCAAAGAAAAATGATATGCAGGGGATACATGTTAAAGAGGGTATTGAGTATTTAAATGAGGCTTCTGAGATAGTTACAGCACAAGAACAAAAAGAAAATCAAATACATACTAACTTTGATCAGCCAACAGAGAGTAAATTAGAACTGTTAGATGAAGTTCTTCCTTCCCTAGGAGATTTAGACTACTCTTATGACACATTATAGGGATTATACTATTTTGCTTTGAAGAAAAGACAATAGCAAAACTTCTAGGACTAAACACCTAGTATAATTTTCATCAAAACTAAGGATTATTTCTCCCATTTTTCTTAAAGCTTTGTTATAATCATTCTAGTTACAAACCTTTTTTATAGATGGTATACTGCTCGTAGGATCATTTGAGTATACCGCTAGAGTCTTGGATAATGACGACGCAATTTTTGGTTTTCTATTCTAGAGTATATAGTATACTTCTGATGAGTTTTTTATCATTCTATTCAATTTTTAGGTTCATAACAACCTATTTTGACTATCCACGTTATAATACCTCCTCACGAAAGCAGGAACGTCCATATATGACATCCTAGGCTATTAAACCGATGTCTTACATCAAACTGAGGTTACCACTTAAACTTGTACATATTGGTTAATTTATGAAGTCATATACTTTTAAAGAGCATTTTTTAGAGCTAAAGGCTAGGTTCTTACGAGTATTTGCTGCATTCATTATTGGTTTTATTATTTGTTATTGTTTCAGTAACGATATATATAACATTTTATTAGAGCCACTTGCAGAATTAGATCATGCTGATATAAGAAAAGTGATCTATACTGGTCTTACTGAAGCATTCTTTACTTATATAAAACTTGCAGCTTTTGTTTCTTTTATCATGATTATGCCAATTATCGCTATAGAATGTTTTTTATTTATAAGACCTGGGTTATATTCAGGTGAGAAGAAATATGCTGCTTTTATTCTTTTTATGTCGCCTGTTTTGTTTTGGTGTGGGAGCATCTTTGTATTTTATTTTGTTATGCCGCGTGCATGGCAATTTTTTCTAAGCTTTGAAGATAATAATGCTATTATTCCACTAATTCTAGAAGCTAGAATTAGTGAATATTTAAACTTAGTAATTCAGTTAATTATTGCGTTTGGTGTAGCTTTCCAATTACCAATTATTATGTTAATATTAAATTTATTAAAAATATTAACAGCAAAAGACTTAGTGGACAAAAGAAGATCGTCTATAGTAATTATTTTTATTATTGCTGGTATTTTAACTCCACCGGATGTACTTAGCCAATTTGCCCTTGCAATACCAATGCTTTTATTATATGAAACTTCAATTATTATGTGTAAATTTGTAGAAAATCGAGGAAGTTAAATGTTAGATATAAAGTGGATTAGGGAGAATAAGCAGGAATTTGATGATCTACTTATCAAAAGGGGAATTCCCCCAATGTCCGATAAAATTACTAAACTAGATGAAAGCAAACGCCAGCTAACTAATCTTATTCAGCAATTTCAGCATGCAAGAAGGAAGAAATCTAGGGATCTAGGCAACATGCCTAACAAATTTAGTAAAGAATTTGAAGAAATAAAGCGTGATGTGGATCACATAAATGAGAAACTGGAAGAACTGAATTTAAAATTAAATAGTAATCACCAGTTAAACGATATGTTGGAGGTATTGCCAAACCTTCCTGATCCCGACGTACCATATGGCACTGATGGCAGTATGAATAAACTGCTTAAAACAGTAGGAGACATTACAACAAAACTATCTCTTCCTTTACCTAAGCAGCATTTTGAACTTGGTGAAAGTTTAGGGATGATGGATTTTGTACGTACTGCTAAAATGTCCGGTAGTAGGTTTGTGACTCTAAAGGGAGATTTAGCAAAGTTAGAACGTGCATTGATTAATTTTATGATTGATACACATACTCAAGAATTTGATTTTACTGAACTATCTCCTCCATCTTTGGTGCGACCAGCTGCTATGTATAATAGTGGTCAATTGCCAAAATTTGCAGAAGAGTCGTTTGAAACGGTAAATAATTACAGGTTAATTCCAACAGGTGAAGTACCTCTTGTTAATATGGTGGCCGATACCATAATAGCTAGGGAAGAATTGCCTATACGTTATGTTGCTTACACACCCTGTTACAGATCAGAATCTGGAAGTAGTGGTAGAGATACTAGAGGTATGATACGTATGCACCAGTTTGGTAAAGTTGAGTTGGTTACAATAACTACTGCAGAAGAATCTCAGCGTGAACATGAATATATAACTAATGCAGCTGAAACCATTCTAAAAAAACTTGATCTACCATATAGAGTTATGTTGCTTTGTACTGGAGATATGGGATTTACTGCCAAAAAGACCTATGATTTGGAAGTATGGTTGCCTGGTCAAAATCTATACCGTGAGATTTCAAGTTGTTCTAATTGTGGAGATTTTCAGGCTAGAAGGATGAAAGCTAGATATAAAGAATTTGGTAGCAACGAAACCACTCTTGCCCATACTTTGAATGGTTCTGGTTTACCAATTGGTAGGACAATAATCGCAATTCTAGAAAATTACCAAAATGCAGATGGTTCAATAACAGTTCCAGATGTTTTGGTGAGTTACATGGGTGGGTTGGAGCGAATTCATACCACTAAAGAGTCTAAATAACATGTATTTGATAGGTATCATTGGTGTTCAAAATAGCTAGCAACTCAAGAAAAGTTGATAAGGATTTATATAATAATTCTGCAGAGGATTTCATTCCAATTGCTTGTCATTATAATGAGAATACTTTGTTAACTAAGAATGGCGAACTACTCCAAACTATCCAAATAAATGGTATCAATGCAGAAAATATTAGCACTAAGTTATTCAATTTACGAGAAGTAGTGCGTAATGCGATTAAGAAAAATGTTCATAATAAAAATTTTGCATTTTGGATACATACTGTACGACGTAAGACAAACTTAGATGACCCAACTCCTTACAATAAATTGTTACCAGCTAATATTCACAATTTATGGCAACAAAAAAATTACTGGGATGATAAATTTGTTAATACCTTATATATCTCAATAATTTATGATTCTGCTAAAATTAAAGTTAAAGATATCAACTCTTTAATAACTTCTTTGTCTTTCGATAAACTTGTCAATTACCAAAATAACTATTTAGATAGTGTTTTTAAAATGCTAAATAGTACTGTTGACAAAATACTTTTGGATTTACAAGATTTTGGTGCAGTAAAGTTAGGAATAAGATTTGAAGGAGAAGAATCTTACTCTGATTTGATGTTTTTATATCGTAGAATAATTCATCTCAACGAAGAATATTGCTTAGTACCGATTGCAAATCTATCTAATGCTTTAGCCTCTAATCAATATGCAGTTGGTAACGATAAGATTGAAGTAATAAGTAGGCATGATAAAAAGTTTGCATCCATTATTTCAATAAAGGAATATCAAGAAGTATCATCAGCTGCACTTGATGGATTCCTACAATTACCTGTGGAATTAATAGCAACAGAAATATTTTACTTCGTTGATAAAAAAGAAGTATCTAAAACATTTGAACAACAGGCATATATTTTACAAGTTAGTAAGGATACTAAACTTGCTGAAATTACAGGAATAGATAAGATAATGAACCTTGATGCTTCAATCCCGAACCAATTTTGTAAACAACAAATTTCTATTGCTATTATAGGGTCAGATTTGGAGAAATTGGATCAATCAATTGCCCAAGCATCTAAGGAACTTGCTAAAATTGGTATTGTCCATGTGCGGGAAGATATAAACTTAGAGCAAACATTTTGGGCACAGCTCCCAGGGAACTTTTCCTATGTTAGGAGGCTTGCTCCCACAATTATAGAAAATACCGCCGCTTTGGCCTCATTACATAATTTCCCGACCGGAAACCAAAATAACATATGGGGTAAAGCGGTGACTTTGCTTAGAACAGAAAAAGGAACTCCTTACTTTATGAATTTTCATGCTAAAAGTAATAATAGAGGAAATACTTGTATTTTTGGCACAGCTAATACTGGTAAGACTGTACTAACAAATTTTTTAATTTCTGAAGCAACTAAATACAAGCCAACAATATTATATCTTTCCAATAATAATAATTCAAAGATTTTTGTTGAATCAATTGAAGGGCAGTGGTTTGAAAAGGAGAAGAACCTAATAAATCCATTTCTACTAGATGATACTCTAGAGTCAAGGAATTTCGTTATCGAATTTCTTAAGATAATTTGCAATCATTCTTTTTACCCTCTAACCAAAGCAGAATTAGCTTTTCTAGAAAACTTCGCTGATAAAATTTGGACTTTAGATAATAAAGAACGTAATTTTTCCTCCATTTTAAAAACAATGGACTTTTCTATAGAAGGTGGAGACTTAATTAAACTAAGGTTGACTGATTATACAAAAGGAGGATTATATGATGGTATATTTGATAGTGATAAATTCCCTTTATCTGAAGGCGGCATAATCGGATTTAATTTGTATCCTTTTTCTGGGAAGTCTTTTACTGAACGTTTTTATCCAACAGATAGAAAACTTCTAGAAGATTTTTCAATGAATTTGACTAAGCATAATAGTTTATGTGCAGGATTAATATATGCTTTTAATTATCACTTAACTATTATAGGGAAGAGTCCAAAAATATTAGCCATAGATAATCTAGATTCCTTGTATAGACCGGAAAATTTTGATAACATATCACAAATGATTTCTGATAGATTGCTGAGTAATAATGGAATAATGGTTAGTAATTTTAATTTTAGTTATCTACAGTCAACAAAAACAAAGGTACTACAGAATTGGTTGGATTTAATAGACACTAAAATAATTTTACCATCAGAAATAAAATCACAGTATTTAGAACAAATTTTAGGATTAAATGAATCAGAAATAAATAAATTATCGAAATTTACAATTGCTTCTAGAATGTTCTTAATAAATCAAAATAATCAATCTATTGCTTTGGAGTTAAGTATAGGAAGTTTAATTGGTATTATCAAGATTCTATCCTGTAGAACCGAGGAATTAAAAATATATCAAGAAATATTACAACAATATCCAGGACATCCTGATAATTGGATTAATCCTTTGTATATAGCATTAAATCATATTTAGTTGTAAGAGGAGTTTGGTGCTAAAAAAATATTATCTAGCATTTTTTTTGTTGATTTACTCTAGCAAGAGTTATTCTTCATTTTGGGATGGAGTTGCACAATGTCTAAGTGATCCTTGCAATTGCGGGTATAGTGAGATAAATGAAACATGGAATGGAAGTATAAAACGAACAATAAAGCCAAACCCTATATGCCCACCATGGAATAGGCGGGATGGACGTGATACAGATAATTGCTTGGTTCAATTTGACCCTCCTGAGAAATTTATTGGATTTTATCTTCAGCACTGTGCGGAACGTACACCAGAAAGCTCTTATTTTTCACCAAAGATTCGTATAAGAACTCAAAGTTGTAATGCAGTTGCATGCTGGAATCAATCCACTACTTTGAATTGGGATGGTGAATGCATAATATGGCCTGGGGCTTATGCCCTACCCTTACTCAGAATTTGTGCTAGGGTTGCTGTTCCTGCAGTTGCACCAACAGCCTTGAATAGTAAAGGAACGCCAGCAGACCCTGGTTATACACCTGGAAAACATTTGAATGATGTTGGCTTTACAGAAGATGATAAACCGATTATTGGGAGTGATGGAAAACCGATCGTTGGAGATGATGGAAAACCGTTTAATAGACCAAAGCTATGTGCATATAGTGATCCTGGCTTGGTAAACCTCGTCTCAGCTACCGGAGTTCACTTAGATCCGATGGACTGGAATCCAATAAGACAACCTCTTCATAAAACAGATGAGTTACACCCTTTTGCAAAAATTCTAAAGTTTTTAATAGACATTAAGTCTAGTATGAGTATATCAGTACTATTAGGTAAGTTATTAGACATGATTGCTTCTGACAATACACCAGGTCTTGATGTTATAAAAGAAATAGTTAAATGGATAGGATATATTTTTGAACAACAATGGATGTATGAGGTGGCAAAACAAATAGTAGAAGCACTTGGTGCACTAAATCGTTCTGTTGATGACTACCAATTTGGTTGCGTTGAATTACCATTAGGTCCTTTTCCACCACCATATTGCCCTAAATTAAAACAGTTCATTATTACTCCTACGACAAAGCTTGTATGCAGTAAAAAGAAAGGTAATTTATTTGTTCAATCTTCAAATGCACCATGTGTGGTGTCTAAATTAAGAAATAATTTTATTCATAATGTCGTACGTGTTAGTTTAGACAATCTTGTCCCTCTTTGTAGAAATAAAGAAAATCCACAAGAAACCGATAAATGTGTAGTAATAGATAATCTTGGTCCATTTTCTTCAGCCAAAGGAATTCATATTGCTACCGCTCAACTCGATGCAATAAAAAAATGTTCAGCTAGTGATAAAGAACGTTGTGTTAACACAAAAATTCCCTTTGAATGTACTATTGAGGATGGTTGCAAAGATGGCTTTAGGATAGTTTACGCACAAAAAGTAGGTGATCATTCTGCACCAAGTAGTTACTATGTTGATGATTTACCTGATTGTAATAGCAAAGAAGCAAATGGTAAGATTACTTGTCAAGAAATATGGGGCATAAATATTGGTGAGTTTATTGATGTTAGTCTTGCATTTCCTCCTATACAAGGTCAAGATACTACAAGTTTACTACCGCTCAAAAAAACCTTTAAGCTCAGAGACAATGTCAGTGACAGGACTTTTGTTGCTTCAATTACTAGGAATACTATATTGGATACTACCTTAAATCCTAATCTTCGTCGTGATCCAAAATCTATTTGTGTATCGGAAGGAGATAACTTGGTTGGTTGTGAAGACAGAGTAACAGATGGTTACCAAATTCTAACCTATCCGTGTGGAGGACTTCCTGGAGTTACTTGCAATAATAATAGCTATTATACCCCTCAATTTATTGCGTCAATACGAGTGTTAGACGATAAAGGGGATACTGTTGATTCAACTAGTACTGTTATTACACCATTATCGGTTACTCAGTCAATAGCAGGCGAGACAGAAGCAATAATAAATTTAGCAGGATTTAATTTTACTTCCTTCATGGCATATATTTCTAATACACCCCCCACTATATATACTGCTATGCCATTTTCTGGCAAAAAATCTATGAATCCTTTAACAATATATGGTAATTATAAAGACGACAAGATCCCCTATGATGCTAAGACAGGAATTCCTATTACAGATGCTGTATATTTAAAGGGTCTTGAATATATAAATGGTAAATATATTCAAGGTGCAACGCATGGTTGTTTACAATTAAAAGATATAGACAAATGTATTCCTGGAGTAAATAATACTAACTGTATACTAGCAAGACTACTTGAATCAGATACAGTTGATTGCTCAAAATTTAAGACAAAAAGTATGCAATACCTAGGTCTGCAAATCTGTCAGGATACTCATACTGGTTGTAACTCTACGGAGACTACAGACGATCTTAAGACAAAGGGTATTACGATTTATAAATGTGATAACTCTATGTATTGTTATAAAAATAATCGTAAGCCAAATGTTGAAGTATGTAAAGTGTCTGTAGATAGTAATAATAGAATCGATCCTTCCCCGTCACTAGGTCCTACAATAAACATTGATGGGCAGTATTATACTGCTAAGTTTAATGAGCAAGGTATTCTTGTCGATAAGGATGGTATTTCTCTTGACAAAACTGCTGCAATCCGAGATAAAACCCCACAAGAATTAGGTTTTTGCACTTCAGTTCTTGCCCCTAAATGTCAAGCAATTACCACCCCGACTAATGCCAGTGGTAACGCAACATGGTCTAGCACAGAAACAGATGATCCTAACACAAAAATAGGTGATTTGGCACTAGGTACTTGTAGGTCTGGTTGGGTATTAATTGATCCGAATAAACCACTACAACGTTATTGTCTATCAAATATCTATACTAAAACAGTGGCCTTTGAAGCCTTACCGGATGGTGTTGGATGTAAAGAGAATACTGGTCTTAATTTCAAATATACAAGTGATAAAAAAGATTTTCCTGTTAACAATAACTACGATACTTTAACTAAGGTTGGAACCTTTATACTTGGTGGACCATACCATTCTGCAGCCCATACTTACGATACATTGTATTGCGTAAATTATGAGTTTGATATACCAAATACTAACATGCTAAACTCTTTCACCATAGGTGGTACTGGCTCATATTATGATGATTACATAATGATTAAAGTTAATAATCAGCTTATTCATACTGGTCCTGATAACTTTAACTCTATGGAATGTAGAAATTACAATGCTGACCGTACTCACTGTGATGTTTACATTTCTAGAAATAGTCAATTTGTGAAAGCATCCGACATAGGTAGAGCTAATAACCTAGCACAACTTAATCTTATGCCACATTTACAAAATGGTAAAAATAATATTAATACTTGTGTGGGAATAGTTGGTGGAGGAACTTTAAATGTTACTATTAAATATCAACTGAAATAACCTGAGTTTGATAAAGACATCAGGCTATCACCATTACTATTAGTCAATTTAGGAGGATTGGTTTAGTTGCAACGCAACTAGCTGTGAATAATTTAATTTGTGCTAGACATGTTGCTACAGCAGTTTCAGTTCGGAGGATATTTGACCCTAGACTTATTGATAAAGTATTAGGTCTTAATGAAAGCATTTGGAGTTCATTTTGTGAAAAACCACCTTCTGGACCAACAACAACTGAAAGATTTGCCGAAATATCTGATGAGTATATAGGCATGATTTTTAATAAAGTATTATTTTCATCTTCATTTTCATTGGCATATATTATAGAATTATCTAAAGTTTGTTCTAGGAAAAGACTAAGTGATACTACTGGCATAAGAATGCAGGGTATTAAACGCTCAGACTGCTCTGTAGATTCGATAATACATTTCATCAATCTTTGAGTATTAACAGTGCGAAATTGAGATCTTTCAGCGATTAGTGGAATAATTTTTGTTACCCCAAGCTGTACAGCCATATCTATGGCATCCAACATTCTATCACTTTTAATAATAGATATTCCTAAAGTAAGTTCAGGTTCAACTGTTGCTTTTCTTAAAATATTAGTAAGTCCAACATGTAAATTGTTTTTTGTAATACCAGTAATTTGCGCTATAAACTCACCATCTGTGCCGTTAAAAATTCTAAAATGATCGCCAACCTTTAGTCTTAATACTGTTTTAAGGTAGTGACTATGCTCTTTTGCAAGATTTAACGAATAATTTTCAATTAGTCTGATATTGGTATATATTCTGTGAAGACGAGCAGTTTTCATAATTTTAACTCTAATGGTTAACACCTAGACATTTTGACTTTTTCATGTACTTCAAAATATTATTTTAATAATTAAAATTATGTTTTGAGTAACAATATATTATTAAGGAAAAAACAACAATGAAAAAAAACTAACTCAAACAGAAGGAGATATATGTAGTATGAAAAGAAAATTCACAGAAATAGAAGATAACTTGTTTAAAACACTTCATAAAAAGGGTAATCCTTTAGTATTGTATAATATTTGGGATGTTGGTTCAGCACAGATTGTAGAGAAGTCCGGGGCAAAAGCATTAGCTACAAGTAGCTGGGCAGTAGCAAAATCTTATGGTTATGAAGATGGTGAGAAATTCCCACTTAAATTAGCCTTGCAAAATTTAAAGAATATTATTGAAAAAGTCAAAGTACCTGTGAGTTTTGATTTTGAATCAGGATTTGCATCGAAGTTAAGTGATTTAATAGAGAATGTTGAACACGTAATTAAAACAGGGGCAATTGGTATAAATTTTGAAGATCAAATTATTGGGAAAGAAAAGGCAAGATACTCTATAGAAGAACAATGTAAACGAATTAAAGCAATTAAAGAAGCTATAAAGGAGTTATTGCCTAATATGTTTATTAATGCTAGAACGGATATCTTTCTTCAAAAAGATACATCTGAGCATAATGAACAAGACTTAAAAGAAGCTATAGAACGAAGCAAAGCTTATGCAGAAGTTGGAGCTGATGGGTTTTTTGCACCAGGCTTAGCAAATTATAATTTTATAAAACAATTATGTGAATTTTCACCTATTCCTGTCAATATAATGGTGCAAGATATAACGACAGTAAAAAACCTTGTTGATTTAGGTGTATCTAGAATTAGTTACGGTCCTTTCCCATATATTGCAGTGATGCAAGAATTGGATAAATCTGCAACTGAAGTGTTAACATATATAGATACAAATAAAAAGACGTAATAGGAGAGGACTAGTATATATTATGGATAACAAAAAAGACACTACCATAAAAGATGAAAAAGAAAAGCCAAAGGAAATAGGTGGTTTTAAAGGTCAAGAACCCACTACCCACGGAGATTGGCAGCATAAAGGTAGAGTAACTGATTTTTAAAGAATTTATGCCAAGTTTTCATCAAGCCAAAATCCTACCATATAATGTACAAGAATTATTTCACTTAGTTCTTGATGTAAAGTCATATCCCGAATTCTTACCATGGTGTAGGGCGGCTAGAATCATCTCAGAGAGTGAGAATCAAATTATAGCTGAATTAGTAATTCAGTTAAAAGGTTTTTCAGACAATTATCAATCAAGAATTATATACTCAAATGATTTGAATAAGCAAAGATATTCCATTGAAGTAGAGGCAATCTCCGGACCATTTAAATATTTAAAAAATTTATGGCAATTTTCTCAAGAAGATACTGGTAGTAAAATAGAGTTCTTTATTGATTTTAAGATGAAATTTGCAATAGTTGACAAGTTAGTTAATATATTTTTTACTGATGCTACTGAAAAAATGGTTGATGCATTTGAAAAAAGGGCAGATACTATGTTAACTAAAATAAACTTAGCAAACTACTCTTGAAATAGGGATCAAAATGGCCTAAAAGGCTATTAGATACTATAGATTTCTGCCTTCGTGGGAATGACATCATGCGAATTCGGGATAAGAATTAACTAATTCTTATCCCGAATTGGGGTACATCGAGAGTGTATTTAGGGTTTACATAGAAAATTTATAAAACCAAGAGTTTAATTTATGTCCTCTTTGCAATATAAACGAGTCCTATTAAAAGTTTCTGGCGAAGCCTTAATGGGCAACAAACAATTTGGTCATGAGTACTCTATAATCTTAGGAATTGCTGAAGATATAAAGGAAGCAATTGATCTTGGAATAGAAGTATGTGTGGTCGTTGGCGGTGGCAATATTTATCGTGGCACTGATGTCTTATTTGGCATGGAAAGAGCTGCTGGTGATTATATTGGCATGCTTGGCACGGTAATAAACGCACTTACTCTACAAAATATTATGGAAAGTTTGGGTGTTCATACTAGAGTCCTTTCTGCAATCCCTATGATGAGCGTTTGTGAGCCTTATATACGTCGTAAAGCAAAAAAACATATAGAAAAAGGTAGAGTAGTAATTTTTGCCGGCGGTACTGGTAATCCATTTTGCACTACTGATAGTGCAGCTGTTTTAAGAGCAATTGAAATGAGCTGTGATTTATTACTAAAAGGTACTAAGGTTAATGGTGTATATAATGCAGATCCGACAAAGAACCTTAATGCAGTGAAATATTCTACTATAAGTTATACTAATCTTTTAAAAGATAATTTACAAGTTATGGATATTGCTGCTATTGCTGTGGCTAGAGAAAACAACTTGCCAATTAAGGTATTTTCTATTAAAGAGAAAGGTAATTTTGCAAAAGTACTGCAAGGAAAAGGTGAATATACAAAAATTCAAGAAGGTGAATAAAGTATGGATAAAGCAACTATACGTAAAGAATTACAATCAAAAATGGATAGTTCGATAAGAGTATTAGATCACGAACTCAAGGGACTCAGAACTAGTCGAGCTTCAGTTAACTTACTTGACCCTGTATTGGTTGAAGCATATGGCGATAAAGTACCATTGTCGCAAGTAGCAAGTCTCTCAACTCCAGATGCACGAACTATTACTGTACAAGTGTGGGATAAATCTATAGTAAAATTTGTAGAAAAAGCTATTATAGATACAAATTTGGGTCTAAACCCATCATCAGATGGACAGCTAATAAGAATCACAATACCGTTACTTACTGAAGAACGCCGCAAAGAACTTGTTAAATTTGCTCACAAATATGGAGAAAATACTAAAATTGCCTTGCGTAATATAAGAAGGGATGGTAATGAAGATTTAAAAAAGTTAGAAAAAAACAGTATCATAACTGAAGATAAACAACATAACCTATCAGAAGAAATCCAAAAATTAACTGATGAATATAGTAATAAAGTAGACTTACATGTTAAACAAAAAGAACAAGAAATACTGACTATTTAAGTCTAAAATAGGTGTCATTCCTCAAAGAGATGCCACCTAAATGACTTAGGTATATTTTTTCATAAAATAGCCATAAACTATTAGTGCAAACATATTTCATGCTATAATGACTATAATATTTAAGGTATATAATGATTACAAATGAAGAAGTACAAAAAATAGCAAAACTTGCTAGGTTTAATTTTACCCAAAAAGAGATAAGCAGTTTTGCCCATCAATTAACTGAGATGATGAATATGATCAACATTTTAAACGATGTAGACTGTAGTAACGTTGAACCACTTACTTCTGTTTGTGATATGCACCAAAGAATGCGAAAAGACCAAGTATTGTATGGTGACATTTCTGATGAATTATTTGCTAATGTGCCTAATGATAAGGCAGAACTTGCCAAAGAAGTAAAATGTTTTGTTGTCCCAAAAGTAGTAGAGTAAAATATGTCGGAAATTATAAAATTAACCATCACACAAGCCCTTAAAGCCTTAAAGAATAAAGAATTTTCGTGTGTTGAGCTGACTAAAGCACATATTAAAGAAATGGACAAACATAAAGAGTTAAATGCTTATATTACTGAAACTACAGATATTGCTTTAGAGCAATCTAAAATTGCTGATCAAAATTATCATAATGGAATAGCAAGATCCTTAGAAGGAATTCCTATTGCTGTAAAAGATCTTTTTTGTACAAAAGGAGTACTAACTACTGCCGCCTCAAAAATACTCAGCAACTTTGTACCAACATATGAATCTACTGTAAGTAAAAATGTTCAAGATCACGGTACAATAATGCTTGGTAAGGCTAATATGGATGAATTTGCCATGGGATCGGCTAATATTACTAGCTATTTTGGTAACGTTATTAGTCCTTGGAAAGCGATAGATGCACCTACAACCCCGGTAGTCCCTGGTGGGTCTTCTGGAGGCTCGTCAGCTGCTGTCAGTAGCTTTTTAGCTATGGCAGCTCTTGGAAGTGATACAGGAGGTTCTGTTCGCCAACCTGCCAGTTATACTGGGATTGTCGGATTCAAACCAACATATGGTCGTTGTTCTAGATATGGTATGATTGCTTTCGCCAGTTCGCTTGACCAAGCTGGAGTACTTACAAGAACTGTTGAAGACACTGCTTTAATGCTACAAGCCATGATTGGTTTTGATGAAAAGGATTCTACTTCTATAAACTCTGAAATACTAGAGCTAAGATCGGCATGTAATAGTAGTGCAAAAAACATGAAAATAGGTGTACCATTTGATATTATGAAACAAGATGGTATACAACCGGATATTATTAAGATGTGGCAGCATACTATTGATATTCTAAAAAACGATGGGGCAGAAATTATTGATATTTCATTACCCTATTCTAAATATGCTCTAGCTGCATATTACGTTATAGCACCTGCTGAAACCTCATCTAATTTATCTAGATATGATGGTATAAGATATGGAATCAGGGTAGGAAATGAGGGAATATCCATTGAGGAAATGTATGAAAAAACAAGAACTGCTGGCTTTGGTGCTGAAGTTAAAAGACGTATTATGATTGGTACTTATTTACTTTCATCTGCTTTTATGGATGCTTATTACTTAAAAGCCCAAAAAATAAGACGCTTGATTTCAGATGATTTCAAGAAAGCTTTTTCACAAGTTGAAGCAATAATTTTGCCATCTACACCATCCGAAGCTTTTAACTTAGGTGAGAAACAAGATAATCCTGTGACAATGTATTTAAACGATTTATTTACTATTCCAGCTAGTCTTGCCGGTCTTCCTTGTTGCTCTGTACCTGCTGCATTATCTTCTAGAGGTTTGCCTCTTGGCATGCAAGTAATAGGAAAAGCCCTTGATGAATATAATACTCTAAAGGTAGCAGCAGCAATTGAGCGTGGTTCAAGAGATATTAGTTTTGTATATTCTAATAAACGCTAAAGTTATCGGAGTTAATTTGATTATTAGAGCTTAAAATGTCCGGGTTACCGATCTTATCAATAAGTATTTTTTTGCCTTTAGTAAGTGCATTATATATTCTGCTATTTATCAACCAAAGTAGGTCAGTAAATAAGCAAGCCCAAAATAAACAAGTTTATGCGATGTATGTCGCAGTTTTAAGCTCTATCCTAACCCTAATATCTACTATTTATTTATTAGTTCAATTTGATAATACATCAAAACTTTATCAATTTGTAGAATGCTATAGTTGGATTCAATCTATAGGTCTTGAATTCCACATTGGAGTTGACGGAATTTCAATATTCTTTGTTGTTCTGACAAGCTTTTTAACCCTTATCTGTATTATAGCTAGCTTATTTACCGTCAAAAAATATATCAAAGAATTCTTATTTTGTTTTTTATTAATTGAGTCTTTTTGCATTGGGGCTTTCTGCTCAATGAATTTACTATTATTTTACTTGTTTTTTGAAGTAATATTAATCCCTATGTACATAATTATAGGAGTTTGGGGAGGTGAGAATAGAATTTATGCGGCTGTAAAGTTCTTCTTGTATACTTTCTTTGGTTCGGTATTTTTCTTATTGTCACTCATATATATTTACAGTCAAGTTCATAGCTTTAATATGCTTGAACTGAACGAATTATTACCTTCATTAGCGTTATCGGTGCAGAAAGTTTTGTGGTTGGCAATTTTTATAGCCTTTGCAGTAAAGGTGCCTATGCTACCATTCCACACATGGCTTCCTGATGCACACGTACAAGCCCCAACGGCTGGGTCTGTCATTTTGGCAGGTATCTTGTTAAAACTTGGAACATATGGTTTTTTACGTGTATCATTACCAATGTTTCCAAATATATCAAAAGAATTTGCATTTTATGTATTAGTGCTGAGTATTTTTGCTGTAATATATGGTTCACTAGTAGCACTGGCTCAAAGAGACATGAAAAAGATGATAGCTTATTCATCGATAGCTCATATGGGCTATGTGACTGGAGGGATTTTTAGCTTAACAGAAGCTGGGATTAAGGGAGCCGTATATCAAATGATTAGTCATGGTACTGTGGCATCTGCTTTGTTTTTGATAATTGGTACTTTGTACGATAGATTGCATACTAAGGAAATAGACAAATATGGTGGAGTGGCAAATAAAATGCCAATACTTGCCACCTTTTTCATGATTGCCATGCTTGGCTCTATAGGTTTACCAGGCACTAGCGGTTTTATAGGAGAATTTTTAAGTTTGGTAGGTATTTATCAAGCTAATGTAGTGATAGCTATGATAAGTGCTGTTGGTATTATTCTTGGGGCTGTTTACATGCTAAAACTTTACAAAGAAGTAATGTTAGGACAAATTACTAACGATCAGGTTGCAAGCTTTAAAGATCTATATCTTTATGAGATACTTGCAATTATGCCGCTTTGTGTAGCAATAATTTATTTAGGTTTGTTACCAAATACAATTATGAACATACTGGATTTATCAACTCATAAAATCTTATCACAAATACCTTGTGTTGTAAAATAATTACTTAAATTAACTTAATTATTATTATTTTAATGATTTAACAATTTTTTTAGATATTTATAAATTAATTTTATATTATTACTTGTAGGACTCAAATAACTATGCTAGGGTTTATTAAAATCTTTCTTAACTATAGAATTAATAGGTTATACAAATGTTAAAAGATAATTTAAATTCAGAAATTATTACTAACGAATTAAATGTTGAAACAGAAAAGATTGAAGAAACAGAAGAAGAAAGAGAAAACCGCTTAGATCGTGAAGAATCGGCTAGAAAATTAAAGGCAATTATATTTGTTGTTATCCCACTTTTGGTTGGGTTTCTAACGTTTACTTATTTCTTTCTTAATTCAATAGAGGAAAAAAGTAAGCTTTTGAAACAAGAGCAGTCAAATCAACAGTTAGATCAACAGACTGATCAAAATACTCCAACAAAAACCAAGTAAACCCTAAGTTCACATGCTTTGCTGAGTATAGGAGTATTATATCCTAGTTCAACATTCCATGTGGTGTAGGGGCGTCTCATAGTACCCTACATTTTTCTATAATCGTCATAGCAAGGCTCTTTAGATGCCGTGGCGATCTAGGTAAACAGCTAAGCTGTTTTTTTAGAGTAACGCTTCGCGTATCCTAGATTGCCGCGTTGCCGCTTTTTCGCGACTCCTCGCTAATAGACGATCAGTAGCCATTTTAATAGTGGTTATATAAAAAATGTAGGGTACTAATGGTCTATCATGGGATTATACTAAGTCATGAAACAGTGAGGTTTTAGTGTTATAAGTTTGTACCTAATTTCCAATATGTAATAAGAAAAAGAGGTTTATGCAACAAACAAATAAATTAATCTTTAATTACAAAAAAACATCTCATATACCATGCATATTTAATAATCAGTCATTTATTGTAATTCGGTCATTTAACAGGAGTAATGAGGACTATTTTGTAATAGTTAATATTAATACTCTAGAAGTTAAGATAGTCGCTCAGAACTTATGTGCTTACCGTAAGAGTGATCAAGATGGCAGATATTTCTCATTAAAGGAACTTGAATCTTCTGTATATTATAGATCATTGTATTATTTTAATAATATAAAAGATAGTAGAGAGAATCAAGGGCTCAAGAATATTCCAGGAGTCAAAGGATGTTTTTTATCCATAGATATGTGTCCATCAATAAAAAGGTTAGAACATAATTTATTTGATGCAATTTTAAAAACTGCTAAAAGAAGTCAAGAAATAAACCTATTAATAGCTGTAAGTGGTTTATGGATAGCAACACATCTAGAAGACTTTATGTGGTTACAAACTCTTCCAACCCAAAATATAAAAATCACGTGGGTTAATCATAGTTTTAGTCATATTTTCTACCCTGATAAAGATTTTACAGACAATTTTTTATTACTGCCAAATACTGATATAGAAAATGAAATATTACAAACCGAACACTTGCTAATTGAAATGGGCGAATTACCATCTCCATTTTTTAGATTTCCTGGGTTAGTAGCCAGTCAAGAAATATTAGATATATTAACTTCTTATGGGCTAATACAATTAGGTGCAAGTGCGTGGATACATAAGCTTCCTGAACATGAGACAGTTAAAGATGGTGATATAGTACTAATCCATGGAAATGGTAATGAAGATAGAGTATCCCTAGATAAATTGATTAAATTAGTTCAATCAGATCAGTTTTTATGGAAAAATTTACAAAAAGAACTAAGTTTGAGTAATACACTGCTCGTAAATGAAGAGTTGGTAGACGATAGTATAACTTCAAGAAGAGCTAGGCAGTAGCCAAAGTCGAGCGGCGTAGCGTACATGAGTAACGGAGCAGCTTCGATCTTTGGTCGCGGGAACGCCAATTCTTGAAGTTCTACCTGAGTATACTGCTATGATTTCAAGAGATAAAGCAGCTTACTAGAATACTCCCGTTTGATATATTTGAAAAAACTACTACTAGTCTTGAATGGCTCACCCTAGTGGATGATTTTAGAACCAAAAGTGACATAAGAATTGTTATAAACCAATCCATATCATACATTTGTATAGATGTATACTGCTCGTAAATGAAGAGTTGAAGGAAGAGAAGAAAGAAGCTAGAATATGATAATGGGAAATATTTTAACATCTGAACAAAGAACGGTACTGAAGTCAGGTCATGGTAATGAACGAGATAGGAGAGTATGTGACCGAATTAAGGCAGTTTTGCTGTATGATAAAGGTTGGAGCTATGGAGAAATAGCAGAAGCATTGCTGTTAAGTGAAGAAGCTATAAGAAAGCATGTAAGAGATTATCAAAAATTTAATAAATTAGAGACAGCTACCGGTGTTAGTGCAAGTAAGCTAAGTGAGCTAGAAGAGAAAGAGTTAATAGAGCATTTAGAAATATGTAATTATGTTTATGCCAAAGATATCAGCAATTACATAGAAGAAAAATACGGTGTTACCTATACAATAGCAGGAGTAACAAAACTATTAATCAGATTAGGCTTTGTATATAAGAAGCCAAAGATCGTACCCGGCAAGCTTGATATAGATAAGCAAGAACTATTTAAGCTAGAATATAGTTTGTTAAAAGGTACTCTCAAGGCTAAAGAAGCTATATATTTTATGGATAGCGTTCATCCTCAGTATCAAACAAAAGCCCGTTATGGTTGGATCAGAAAGAATCAAAATAAAACTTTACCAACATTTAGTGGCTGGAAAAGGAAGCATTTAATAGGAGCAATTAATTTATCTGATTTGCAATTAGTTAGCACAGATAATCCTAAAGTAAACGGTGATTATATAATCAATTTTCTACAAAAATTAGAAGCAGAAAATCCTAATAAAGAGAAGATATATTTGATTTGTTATAATGCTGGGTATCATAAGTCAAAGAAAGTAAAGGAGTATCTAGTAAATAGCAAAATAGAATTAGTATTTTTACCTTCCTATAGCCCTAATCTTAATCCGATTGAACGATTATGGAAATTTATGCATAGAATTGTAACAAATAATAAATTTTACCATAATTTTGCTCAATTCTCAGAAGCTATAGATAGATTTTTTGCTAATATTGATAAATACAAAGGTAATTTGATTACTCTTATAACTGACCAATTTCAGACTATAACTTTTAATCATTTTGCCAACTCTTCAGGTTAATTGAGTATACCAGCTCTACCTTTGATTCGTCTATAAAAATCCTGCTAGTGCTGATTTACCTCTACCTAGGTTAAGAGCAGCCATCCTAAATGCCATACTGGCTTTATTTTTTACCTTCTTTGTTCTAGTATCAAATACTTTACCACCAGTAATTTTATTAGCAGGACTTAAACCAAGCCAAGATGTAAAATGTTTCTCTGTACTCCATTTGTCCATATCTAATCCCACTTCCGATACTATCGTTTGCACGCTTAATTCACTAAGACCTGGGATTTGGGTAAAATCTACTCCTGCGACATTATATAATGATTGTTGTAAATCGAACTTGGGGGAATTTTTGTTCTTGCGTTGCTTATTTGTTACATCACCATCACCACGTTTATCAAATTCTTTGTAGCATGATTCTATAGCTTCGTCACATTCTCTGATTTGTTTTAGGTAAAATTCATAAATCTCTAATTCTTGCTTTAATACTACAAGATGCTCTTTGCGATAATCTCCCTCGAGTGCTTTGATAATGGTTTTAACATCACTTTTTATACGATAGTCTCTAAATGCTGCTAATGTGTTTGCATCCCTCTCGCCCTCTATAATTGCTTTTATTATATTCATTCCTGTTACCCCTGTTATATCACTAATTACATGATGTAGCTGGATATTCATTTCATTAAGTGCTTTCTGCATACGATTTACATGGGTTGTAGCACTTTTTGTTAACCTGTCTCTTTGTCTAGTAAGAACTCTTAATTCACATATTTGATCTTTTGGACGGAATGAACCTCTTAACAACCCATAGCTATGAAGTTGTTGTAACCACTGACAGTCAGCTACATCCGTTTTACGTCCAGGTACATTTTTTACATGCCTAGCATTCACTAATATAACTTCGAAGCCACTAGTCTCTAAAATCTGAAATACCGGTAACCAATATACCCCCGTTGATTCCATAGCTATCGTCTTTACCCCACATTTTTTTAACCAAACGACCATTTCTCTTAAATCACTGGTAAAAGCAGCAAATTTTTGCACATTCTTTGCATCCCTATCAACTGGTACGCAAACGTAATGCTCTTTCGACCCAATATCGATACCTGCTGTATCAGGATTAATTACAGATAATTTTTGTTTATTATCTTTATTTGTCATATAAATCTCCTCCTATAGTTAGACCGAGCTAATTTTAAGTTGGAGTATTAAATGAAAAAATTAATCTCCTAAACGAGGTCTCTTATGTATTATAAACACATAATGCCATCAATGATATTACCAATAGCTCCAAAACCATGCTTGTCAACGGGCTATTTATACCGCACCATTGAGACTGCCGGTTATAGCTCTTTAACCAACTCGGCTAACTGCAACTTTAACACAGAATGATTCCAAACACTATACCTTGAGGTTAATAGCTCATTACCCACAGTTTGTTTATGTTTTTACATAATGCTATTGCATTTTGTTTGGTGCTTGCCTTGCCTAAAAATAGCTCAAAATATAATTAATTAGTTATCTCCGACAGACTCCTAGCAGTTACTTCATCAAATGCAACTTGCATGTTTGCAAGCTGTACTTTAGTATTTTTTATTTGTAATGTATGCATAACAATTGTATCTCTTACTTCAGCTATCGCTTCAAAAGTATTACAACTAGTATATGCTTAGAGTCAAGTTTAATATCTATTCACGACTCCGACCAAAATTTAACTATAGGATAATGTCATATAAGTTTTTTAAATTTAAGATTGTGGTTTTTGCGTCTTTAGGGTGAGTTTTTGAATATAAAATAGACTAATGATTAAATTTTGACCGGTGTCGTGAATGGATACCAAGTTTAAGGAAGCACACGTTTTGTCACGGTTAAAGAAGTTTATAATCACTCCCTTCTTACTTTTCAAATACTTTTTCTTACGTCGAACTAAGGTAATTTAATAATTAAAAAACTTGATTATTAAATAAAAATGATATATTTGATTTATAAAGTTAATTGCTAAATGAAATTGAAGATATAAATTAATGAATACTCAGGATATAGTTTGCATAGCTCTTTTTGCTGCAATTACAGCTGCGTTAGGTATCATACCTGGTATCGTAATTTCTGTTATTGGTGTTCCTATAAGTGTACAATCTCTAGGAGCTATGCTTTCTGGCAGTATTTTAGGAGCTAAAAGAGGTGCTTTATCTCAAATTCTTTTTCTAGTAATAGTATCACTTGGTCTTCCAGTTCTTGCTGGTGGGTATGGAGGCTTAGGATCAATCTTAGGCCCTAGTGGTGGATTTCTTTTAGGATGGCCGATTGCAGCGTTTGTTATTGGTTTTTTATTTAAAAAAAATTGGTCTAATTTAACTAATATTAGTGCTTTTATATATATAATAATTGGAGGCATACTAATTATGTATATTATAGGTATTTTATGGCTTAATATAATTACTAATATTCCTATAAATCAAGCTCTTATTGGAAGCATGATATTCATCCCAGGAGATGTTATTAAAGCAATTATTGCTACTACTATAACAATGGTAGTAAAACGTTCTTACCCTATAATACAAGATTAAGTTTTTATTTTATAATTTTAATATTAGTGAAAGTAAAGCTATAAAGTCTATATGATAAAAATTGAAAATGTTAGTTACAGTGTTAATAATTATGACATTTTATCAAATATAAGTTTAATATTAGGTGAAAGAAAGATTGGTATAGTCGGAGCAAATGGTAGTGGAAAAAGTACATTTGCAAGACTTCTTAATGGCATTAAACTACCTACTACTGGACTTGTAACAATTGATGGTTTAGATACACGTAAATTTGGTAAAGAAATAAGACGGAAAGTTGGATTTGTATTTCAGAATCCAGACAATCAAATTGTTTTTCCAATAGTTTAAGAAGACCTTGCTTTTGGTTTAAAGAATCTTGGTTACAATAAAGATAAGATTGAGCAAAGTATAAATTCAATCTTATCCTTATATAATATACATAATTTGCGTAAATCTCCATCTCATCTTCTTAGTGGCGGACAAAAGCAGTTATTAGCTATTGCCGGGGTATTAGTTATGAAACCTGATTACATAGTATTTGATGAGCCTACGACGCTTTTAGATTTAAGAAATAAAAAAAATATTTTCCAAGTAATAGAAGATTTAAAGCAAGTTGTTATTATGATTTCTCATGACCTTGAATTATTATCAAACTTTGATCGTGTAATTGTTTTTGATCAAGGGCGAATAGTTGGGGATGATCATCCTTCTATTACTATACCTTTATATAAAAATATGATGATATGAATTTAGATACTTATTATCAATATAACTCTCCTATCCATCGCTTATCCCCAAGGATTAAGCTATATTCTCTAGTCGTTTTTTCAAGCGGATTATTTTTAGTATCTAATTTATTTTTGCTTAGTATAAGCTTATTTTTTACATTTTTTTTATATTTTATAGCTAAAATACCACTACAAAAATTATTTATTCAATTACGCCAGATTATTATTATATTATTAATTATTCTACTTGTTCATATATTTACCAATAATTGGATAATAGGAGTACAAGTCATCATTCGATTCGCAACATTATTACTTTTCGCTTCATTGATAACACTTACAACACGTATATCTGAAATGATTGATAGCCTTAATGAAATTTTAATTTTATTATCTTATGTTGGGATTAATCATAAGAAAATAAGTCTATCCCTATCTCTTGCCATACGATTTATTCCTGTGATTGTTAGTATCTTTCAGGAAATAAGTGTAGCTCAGCGTACCCGTGGTTTAGAACGTAATTTTATTGCAACTATAATTCCTACAATTATAAAAATTCTAAAAACGGCAGAAAATATTGCTGAAGCTATTGAATCACGTTCTTGGTAATTAACTAATTATATTTATAGAATGAAGAAGAATATCATATATTTATATAATGATTTAGGAGTGTCTATCGAATCTATTAAGCACACTATGTATACACTAAAGCAAATTGTTTTACCCAACTATAAAATACATTTCATTAGTGCCTCAGAAATTATAGAAAACAAATGGTCAAATCAAGCTGCTCTATTAATAATACCCGGCGGGAGGGATATATATTATGCTAAACAACTTAATGGTAAAGGAAATAAAGCTATAAAAGATTATGTAGAAATTGGAGGTAATTATTTAGGTATTTGTGCCGGGGCGTATTACGGTTCAGGATTTGTAGAATTTGATAAAGATGGTTCTTTAGAAGTTTTAGGAGAAAGAGAATTAGCATTTTTTCCCAACAAAACTATCGGCCCTGTCCTTGCAAAATACAATTATGACGATAATAGTGGTGTACGTGCAGCATTAATTAAGTTAGCTATAGACGATAATTCTTTATCTAAAAAAATTATGATTTATTATAATGGAGGTTCTTATTTTGTAGATACTCAATTATATAAAAATATAAACACTCTTGCATACTATCAATTTCTAGACCAGTCAGTTTTACCAGCAGTTTTAAAAATCAAATATAATAAGGGAAATGTGATTTTATCTGCCGTACACTTTGAGTATTCTACAAAGTTATTAAATATGAATGATAAATTTCATGCTCAAATTGTATCTGAATTAGAACAAAGTGAATTTGATAAAATTAAATTCGCGGGTGTTATTTTTAAATATTTAGGGCTTAGTACACGACATAAGGTTCATTTGTAAATCGTGGTTTAGCAAAAGTCGTAAAACCTCAGATTTTGGACATTATTGCCATGAGCATAACAAAATTCTCAAAAGTAAAAAAATTATTATTAGCTCCAGTAATTTGTCTTTTTTGAATTATATGAATATTTTCTATACCAGTGATAGTATACTGCTTGTAAATGAAAAGTTGATAGACGATAGAATCAAAATCATGATAGTAGCAGGCATTACCAAATCGAGGTACTAGGCGTACACATATAGTCATATCTTTACCCACATCTTTTAAAAGTGGCATACTTATTAGGCTTTAAAAATACATTTTTGATATTTAAACCGGATATGTATAACCTATTTAAAAAGATGTGGGTAAAGATATGACATATTAGTACGTGAGCATGCGAATCCATGATATTTTCAAAAAACAATTCGTAGAAGCAAAAGAGTATAATAGCAGCAGAACGAAAACTTTTAAAACCAAGCATTGGTTTAGTTCATTTCTTGATAAACCGCTGATCTTGTTCGACTATATTATTCAGATATTTATTTTGCAAAATTTGAATCTGTTGGTCGTTTGGTACGTCTTTATTAATGCTGTTCAACGCTGAGATATTACTACCACTTTTATCAATTACTACTTTATCAGGACGACCATTATATTGAAATACTTTACGAAAAAATGCTTTGGCTGCTGCTTTATCTCGGTATTTACATAGTAAAAAGTCTATAGTAGCTCCTAATGAATCAACTGCTCTATAAAGGTATATCCATTCACCATTTACTTTAATGTATGTTTCATCCATCCGCCAGCTATTACTAATAGGTTTCTTGTATTTTCTAACTTGCATGTCTATTAATTTTACAAACTTGATTACCCACCTTTGTAGAGTAGCATGCTCTATTTTCTCACCCCTGATAATTGCTTCATGTACACAATAACATAATTATTTTTGGTGAAGAACAAAATTCTTTAAAATATTTTAGCAACTCTGAAGCACCAAACAAAATGCTAAGCATTATGTAATAACATAAACAAACTGTTGGTAGTGAACTATGGTAAAAATAAAACCTTCTTTAAACCAGTTTGTTAAAGCAATATGAAATGGCATAGATATATCTTTTATTTAACCTACTTTTCTACCATTTAAAACAGATGCGAACCAGTAATTGCGTATAAGTTTATTGTATATTTGCCACTAAACTTAATATCTACGTTATTTTTTATAAGAAAATACTTTGCAAATTAAAAAATATACCTTACTTTATATAAAGTAAAATAAAGAGGTTTCTTAATTTTACCATTCATATATCAACATCCTTAAGATCAGTTGATTTATAATTTGTATGATTATAAATCAACCTAATTAAAAATAGATAATTTTATGAAAAATCAAGCAGGGCTACTCCAAGAGAAAAGCATAACACAAAATACTATGATTACATATAGTCAATCAGAAACTGTATTAAATTCTAGAACCAAACTTATAAATTATCATTATGACTTAATTCCTTCTACTCAACTTTTAGCTCGCGAGCAAGTTAACAATCTTATTCCTGTTCCTGATCAGTGGTACTTATATACATCAAATGGACAATCTGGTGGAATAGGACAGCACGATAGAAAATGGGAATCACCATATGGTCTTAATGTATATGCTACTTATTGCTTTTTTTTAAAACAAGAAGTTAGCACGATAGTTTTATATATACCCCCAATCGTAGGATTATCAGTTACTCAAGTTTTAGAAAGTTATGATATCAAATGCAGTTTAAAGTGGACAAATGATATCCTAATAAATCAAAAAAAAGTAAGCGGAATTTTAAGCGAATGCACAAATGAAGATAGAGGAGGCTTTGTATCTGTATTAACTGGTATAGGGATTAATGTAAATTCTGAGTACAAACATTTATCTAATATATTACAACCTGCTACTTCTATGAAAATAGAAACAGGAAGAAATTATGACTTAAAAGAAGTTATTTACAAACTGTCCAATATTTTTGAAACAAATATTAATTCTTTAATTATCAACAACTTTAAGATATTTAAAGTACCTATCGAACAACACTTAGAAAAATTTGATAATTTACCTATAATTTTTGATACCACATCTGACTCACCCGATCGGTATATTGTAGGATTTATAAAAGGTATAGGAAATGAAGGAGAATTATTACTAACTATTAAAAATACGGAAAAAGAAAAAAGTTTTTTTAATGGTAGAATTTTACGGGGCAAAGAAATAGAACAAGCTCTTTCAAATACATCCGTATTAGAAAAATTAATAAGTAAAATACACTTTGACACTATAGATTCAACACAGGTCTATGCTAAAAATCATCTTAATTTAATACAAAATGATTGGAAGGTAGTAGTTGCAGATTATCAAAACGAAGGTATAGGTCTTTCTGGTGATGGGATTTCTCCAAGAAAGCAAAGTATTTTAGCTACTTTTTTATTACCCCATCCAAATAAACTCAATGATTTACAATTAGACCAAATTGCGGCTTTAAGTGTATTAAATACACTTAAAGAATGTGGTGTAACTCAAGAAATAAAAATTAAGTGGCAAAATGATGTACAAGTGCAAGGAAAAAAAGTATCAGGAATTTTAACCGAAATTTTAGATTATAATAACCATAAAATATGTCTTATCGGAATAGGAATTAATATTAATCAGGATGAAGAATCTTTAAAGGAGGTAAATCAACCTATTACTTCTTTAAAAATAGCAGTTAATTCTGAGTCTAACCTTTCTGTAGAAGAAATATTTTTACTCTTAGAAAAAAACTTATATTTAAATATTACTACTGCTAGTCAATATGGATATGAATATAGTAAGGCTGATATAGAAAGTAATTTAGCATTTTTAAATACTGTAGTTAAAGTATTTGATGAAGATACAAAAACTAACTTAATAGGTAAATTAATTGGATTAGGCGATGTAGGAAGTTTATTGATTGATTCTGATTCAATTCATGAAGTAATTAATGGTAAAATAAGTATTGATTACAACGATTCAATATATATGTAGTCTAGTAATATAATCTGTAAAGGATTATGTGAACTTCTGAGCTAAAAATGTTTACCGACAATATATAATTATCTACAAGTTCTATAGGAAGCAAACTCTTGATAGAAGGTTTGTTATCTAATAACTGATAGCTGATTAGGTAGGGTAACATATGACTATTAAAGTAGTTGAGATTTAGTCTCAATAATAATCTGTTTTATCTTATAAATTTTACAGGGCTAAACTATGTTAAATCACTTTGATAACAAGGATTTTAAATTGCAAAATCACCATGTTGAACACTTTAAACAACATGGTTTTGTTAAGTTAAGCAAATTTTTAAACGATAATGCTATATCATTTCTACAAGAAAGAGCAGAATCTGAAATGCAGGATAGCCATTTCAAAGATTTTGTCAGTAGAATGAGATACGAGAGAATGAGATACGAGCTAACACAGCAGCAAGATAAGATGTATCAATTAATATCTCAACCATTCTTCCAAGAAACTCTATTAACGATTACAGGAATGCAGGAATTGTTTTTTGCTTTTGATATGGCTATTGAGATTGAAAAAAATAAGAGTTCGGGTTTTCCTTGGCATGTAGGAATACAAACGTTTGCCATACAAAAATTAGAAAACTTTGGTTGCACTATATGGATACCACTTAACTCAATTTACGTAGAAAAACAAGCTGGAGGAATGGCTTATGTATCACAAAGTATTATTTGCGGAAAAGTTATTTATGAAAAGATTGAACCTGCAATCGTATCGACCCTTGAAAAGAAGGAAGAAAAGGGAGTAAAAACAAGCTTAGAAGATTATTATGCCCTTAGACATGGTTTTTTAAATTCTTCCGCTATATTGGACATTTTAGAAACTCATAAGATTGAAGAGGATTATGAAGTGGGAGATGTACTCTTGTTCAATAAAAATGTAATTCATAGAAGCTCTCGTCTTAAAGATGGGCCTTTGGCAAAAAGAGCCGCTTTTATTTTACGCTTTATGGGAGTTGATTCCCGTTTTAATAAACAGCAGGCCTTAAATATTGACTATCCTGCAAGAAAATATGGCGCTACTTTGTTCGCACAAACTCATAAACAAATGAACTTAGAGGACGGACAGCTTTTTATTGAAAGTAGCTATTTTGATAACATTGATAAGCGTATGATTAAGAAAATTCATAACCTTAATTAAACTAATAATAGCCTTAAAACATGTAATTTATCAGTTTATATAATAACAATTCCTCTAGCTGATACTGGACTGAAAAATCAAGACAAAAAAAATAATAATTTTGTTTCCCATTTTTGCATTTTTCAAGCTGCAATTTGTTCATAATTTTGCATAGAATTTAGATAGACATTCATGGGCTTTTTGTAACCAATACTTGAATGAAATCTTCTATAATTATAGTGATTGATGTAATCATCAATACCACGCTCTAGCTCTTTAACATCTTTAAAATCATTAATAAATATACAATTATATTTTAAAGTTCGGAAAAACCTCTCCATAATTATATTATCAATACTTCTTCCTTTACCATTCATCGAAACTTTAATGTTATGCTCTTGTAAAATTTCAATGTGTTCATGACTAGTATATTGACTGCCCTGATCACTATTAAATATCTGCGGTGCAGGATATTTGTTAAGTGCATCCCGCAATACTTCAGTTACCAAACTTACATCCATACTATTTGACAATTTATAACTCAACACAGCTCTACTATGCCAATCTATAATTGCCGCCATGTACATAAATCCCGAATTAGTTCGAACATAAGGGTGAGTAGACTGAAGCATTGCAGCTTCAGCCCCTCTCAGAACGGTGCGTGAACCTCTCAGCTCACACCGCTCCCACCATTTTAGCCTTTGGATATATTCCTAATTTCCAATGTATAAAAGCTTCAGGATTAAGATTTGCTAATCTATTTAGATATTCTCTTGCACGTCTTTTATGCCATGCAAGTTTCTTATATTTTCTTCTAACCCACCGCTCCAAATACCAATTCAGGTGCTTCCATATGTTGTGCATTGCCGATGGATAAAACTGCCCATAATAGTTATACCAACCTCTTAACTCAGCTTTAAACATTTCCGAAAGTTCAGATAAGGACTTGTCATTCTTAAGCTGAATGTGCCAACTCCTTATGGTTTGTATGATTGCTTTCTTAGAGTTATTACTTATCGCAGGTAAGAAATTTGGATGAACCATGCCTTGTTTGTTTACACATCTTCTTGGTCTAAAACTATATCCGAGAAAGTCAAAGCTGATTCGTTCATATTCATCACGACGATTATTGTCCTTACAATATATAATACCCGACTTATCAGGATGTATCGTAAGGCCACATTCCTGGAATCGTTGTCTAATAACTTGTAACACATATTCTGCCTGTTCTTGACTCTGACAATGGAGTAAACCATCATCAGCATAACGACAAAATGCTACACTTGGCATTTCTCTTCTTACCCATGCATCAAATACATAATGTAAAAATAAATTTGCTAATATTGGACTTATCACTCCTCCTTGAGGTGTTCCCTTATCGCGCATAATAATATTTCCATCTTTATCTTGCAATGGTGCTTTAAGCCACCTTTGTACGTAAAGTAGTACCCATTTGCACTTACAATGTTTCTCCAATGCTTTCATTAATAGTTTGTGATCGATATTATCAAACAAACCTTTGATATCAAATTCAACAACAAAGTCATATTTCCAGCATCTTGCTCTTGTAACTGCTATGGCATCATGTGCAGATTTCTTTGGGCGATAACCATATGAATCTTCGTCAAATATGGACTCAACTAATGGCTCAAGTACCATCTTCACTACAGTTTGTGCTATTCTATCCGAAATAGTTGGAATCCCAAGGATTCGTTCTCCACCTGATTTCTTTGGAATAGGCACAGCTTTTACTGCAGGAGGAAAATAGCTGCCTGAGGACATACGATTCCATATCTTATACAAATTATCTTTTAGGTTTCGCTCAAATTCTTCCATAGTTTGTTGTTCAACTCCTGCTGCACCTTTATTATTCTTAACACATTGGTATGCTTGCCATACATATTGCTTAGAAATTTCAAAAGGCTTTACTGTCTTCATAAGCTCCTCCTAAATAAATTTAGTTGACACTGTGATGAACAGCTAAAATGGTCAGACACCTTCACTCCATTGCCATTACAGCAACTTCATCATTACTACATGTCTGTCCGCCCCTGTGTATACGCATCAGTACTATCAGCCTCACGGTTTTATTTCCGCTTGTACCTTTCCTTTAACATCGTTGCACAGGTTCCCGTGTTCAGCTTGAAAGCCTTGACTTAAGCTCACGCCACCTCTATGCCGGATGCCACCTAGCCAGTAAACAGGTTCCCGCTAAATTTATCCCAAAGCAACATCACCTCCTTGGTTTTGACATCATCTGAAGCACTTTCGACACTTGAACGGTGGTTCACTGTTGTTCGTCTTCTTAAGTCTATACCTGACACCTCAAGGATGCCTTTTCTGCATCGCTCACGACAATGCCCTTAAACAATTGCCGCATGCAGTGGTTTGCAGCCTATTCCTGTAAATCGACTGCGAAGGACCTACCTTCATCTCTCAAGCCTCTTGGCACGGCACACTGATATCTCCGCTCCAAACCTCGTTAGCGTTAGGTACGTGTACAGTCCTAGTTGTACCTAGATTAGTCCAATATTTATCAAGCAAATAACTATAAATTTTATGCTGTTTATCTTTTCCAAATGTTAACTTTTTCCTCTTTGGATAAATAGCCTCTATGCCAATCATATTCATATATTTTAGAACCCGATCCTTACCAATAAACAAGCCATCTTCTAATAATTGTCTATGGATATAACGATAACCAAATTCAGGATTATCAGTATATATTTCATCTATTTTATTTAAAATATTTAAGTTATACCCACTAAATGGTTTTGCTTTATAGTACATTGAAGAACGATTAATCTTTAATAATTCATATTGCCTTGTCTTTGGTAACATTGCTAGCTTGAAATCGACAAGTTCTTTTCTATTTGATAAGTCCAAGCTTTGTAGCTTTCCCACAGCCCAATCTCTCTCTACTATTGTTTTTCCAAGCGTTTTCGCTAATTCATCATTTTGTTCTTTCAGCATATTAATTTGTTCCTGATATTTACTTACCAGTTTTGCTGGTTCAAAAGCCAATGCTGCATTTGATATAAATTGTTTCTTCCAATTACTAATTGTCTTGGAGTTTATCTCATATTTTGATGCTATCACTGATAATGGACTCTCTTCTTTCAGCACTTCTAATACTATCCTAGTTTTTTCTTCAGCACTAAAAACTCTTGCTTTTTCTTTTGTCATTTTTCCTCCTAATTTTTTCTTATTATTTTATCTTAATTAGGAAACTTTTTACTCTATTTTCTTGTCCATTTTCTTCAGTCCATTATACTATTTTACTTGCTCGCGTTTCAACAAAAGAACAAGAAGATGGCTACTCTATTGAAGCACAAAAATACCGATTGCAAGAATATTGTATGCGTAAAGGTTTAGCAATTCTAAAGATATTTGAATTCTCGGAATCGTCAACAGTAGGTAATCGTAAAAAGTTTCAGGAAGCTATAGACTTTGCTAAAAAACAAAAAGAAGTTATAGCAGTAGTAGCAGATAAGGTAGATCGGTTACAACGTAGTTATAAAGAAACACCTCTACTAAATGATCTAATTGAAAGAGCAAAAATCGAACTACATTTTTACACGGAAAATTGTATTATCCATAAGCATTCTACTTCGCAAGATAGGATGATATGGAATATGTTTGTAATGATGGCTCAAAATTACGTTGACAGCCTTAAAGATAACGTAAACCGCAGTATAGCCCAAAAACTACGTCAAGGAGAGTGGATAAGCACTGCTCCCATTGGTTACTTGCATGTAAAAAGTGGTAATAGTAACGATCGAGGTAAGGGGAAAATAATAGTTGATCATGAACGCTCACATTTAATAAAAAAAATATTTGAAACATATGCTACAGGTAGTCATACTCTTCCCGAAATACTAAAGAAAACCAAAGAATGGGGGCTGCGTAATTCTAGAGGTCATCAAGGTTATTTGTGTCATTCTAATCTTCATTCTATTATTACCAATCCATTTTATTATGGAGTAATGCGAGTCCTAAAAACTAAAAAAGAATACCCGCATATTTATCCACCAATCATTAGTAAGGAGTTATTTGATGCTTGTCAATCAGTACGCCTTGGTTGGAATAAAAAACCGTTTAAATATGGAGAAAAAGAGTATATATTTAGGGGGTTAATAAAATGTGCTACTACTGGTCGTGTGATCACTGCTGATACTAAGAAAAAGACTTATACTAATGGTAGTACAGCAGAGTGGATATATTTACTAGGATGGCATCCTGATAGCCCTAATAAAAGGATATACGTGAAAGAAGAAATAATACTACAAGAAGTTGAGCAAGTACTAGCAACACTCCATTTAGAGCCTGAATTGTTAGCTGAAGTAATTGGTTGTATTAAAAACTCAGCAAAAATAGAGCAAGGTTTTTATAAAATGCGTATAGGAGAGCTACATACTGAGCATACTAAGATTAAAACTCGTATGGATAGGTTAACTGATTTATTTTTAGATGGTGATATTAGCAAGGAAGATCATGAAAGAAAACGTCAGCAATTAATACAAAAACGTGAAGATATCGTGAGAGAAATAGAAAGCCATGATTATGCTGATGATAAATTTTCAGAATGCTTGGTTAACCTAGTAGAACTGGCTTCCGGAGCGTTAGAAACCTTTAAAGGTTCGAACATTGAGAAAAAACGCAAATTGTTAAATCTTGTATTTTCGAACCTAGAATTGAATAGCTGTAAGCTAGACTATACCTTGCGTCCACCGTTTGACGCATTCGTAAAATGTACTAAAATCGAAGAATGGCTCCCCGGGCCGGACTCGAACCAGCGACCGAACGGTTAACAGCCGTTTGCTCTACCACTGAGCTACCGAGGAACATTTGCCTTTATATAGACTAGGTTTCTTATAACAAATCTTTTGACTATGGTCTAGTATTTTCTTGTTTTATCTATAAAAAATCAATAGGCCTCTTACAGAATTCGTTTATGCTGAGGAATTTAAAGGGAACTTGAAACCTCGACCCGCAGTATATTATGCAAGAGGTCTATTTAAGAAACATTACTATGCTGGTGTACCTGAGCATTCATTATTAATCCAAAACCAATAAGCATTGATACCATCATTGTACCGCCGTAAGATATAAAAGGTAAAGGCACACCTACCACTGGCAATAATCCCATTACCATAGCTATATTTATAAATACATGACTAAATAGGATTGATGTTATGCCTATTACCATCAGTTTACTAAATATAGCTCTACAATTCACAGCAATCATTAATGAAATTATTATAATTGCAGAATAAAGGATTAACAGAAACAAACTACCAACAAAACCAAATTCTTCAGCAAAAGTAGCAAAGATAAAATCGGTCTGATGCTCTGGTAAAAAATCTAGATGGCTTTGGCTACCTTTAGCTAGCCCCTTGCCCCACAACCCACCAGAACCAATAGCGATTTTTGATTGAATAATGTTATATCCAGCTCCAAGAGGATCTTTTTCAGGATCAAAAAAAACCATGATTCGTTTTCTTTGGTAATCATGCATCACTTGCCATATAACTGGTATGCAAGTAAGGACTATAATACCAATTATCACAAAATTTCTTACTCTAAAACCAGCAGCAAAAAAAATAATACTAGCAATAATGACATTAATTACTCCAGTACCTAGATCCGGTTCTTTTATTATCAGTATAACTGGTACTATCACACCTATTATAGGCAATAATATCTTGTAAAATTTGGCAAAATCCTCAGTTTTTAGTTGATGAAAATACCTAGCTAACATTAACACTAATGCTAGTTTTGTTGGTTCAGAAGGCTGCACACGGATAACTCCTAAATCTATCCAACGCTTTGCTCCCATAGAAATAGATCCAAAAAGCTCAACACTAACTAATAAGATAATAATAGCAATGTAAAATATATATGAAAACTTAAATATATATTTTATATCAATGGTTGCAATAATAATCACAACTGGTAAAAACAGGAAAAAATGCATCATCTGCTTATACGCCCAAGGGTGAATATTACTATCTGAAGCGGAATATAGTACAACAAAACCAATGCTACAAATCACACTAATAAGAATAATTAAAGTAATCGGTAGTTTCTTTAGTTTTTCAAAATAATTTCTTTGAATTGACATTCTAGGTAGATATCCATAAAAATTAGTTGTAAAATGACATTATTGATTATGATTAAAAAACATGAAATTATTATTACATAACACACTTACTCACAAGAAAGAAGTTTTCGTACCGCTAGATAGTAATTTAATAAAAATGTATGTTTGCGGACCAACTGTCTACGATCATCCCCATATTGGTAACGCTAGGTCCGTAGTAGTATACGATATTTTATACCGCTCACTAAGCAAAATATTTGGTCAAAATCATATAAAATATGTGCGTAATATTACCGATGTTGATGATAAGATAATAAATAGAGCCAAAGAACTCAAAATAACGATTTCTGACTTAACAGTTAGAATCACCGAAGAATTTCATGCTAATATGCAATATCTAGGTTGCAGAACGCCAAATATCGAGCCAAAAGCCACCATGCATATTGATGACATGATTGTGATTATTCAAAAATTACTTGACCTAAATCACGCTTATATCGCAGATAATCACGTTTATTTCGATATTTCTACCGCCCCAAATTATACAAAATTATCAAATCGTAATCTTGATGAAATGCTAGAGGGAGTGCGTATTGAAAATAATCCATCAAAAAAGCAATCACATGATTTTGTATTATGGAAGCCAGCTGGTAAAGATGAAGAAATATTGGCAAATTTCAATAGTCCTTGGGGAAGAGGTAGACCAGGCTGGCATATAGAATGTTCAGCGATGAGCTATAAATATCTCGGAGAAAATTTTGACATTCATGGTGGAGGGGCAGACTTAATTTTTCCTCATCATACTAATGAGATAGCACAAAGTACATGTGCTTTCCCGAGCTCTCATTTTGCTAAATATTGGGTGCATAATGGATTTCTAACCTGTAATGGTGAGAAAATGAGTAAATCGCTCAATAATTTTATTACGGTAAAAGACTTAATAGACCAAAAAATCCCTGGTAGCGTAGTTAGATTACTGTTACTGAGTAGTCACTACCGTAAACCATTAGATTACAACAATAAAGCTCTAGAAGATGCTACAAAAACAATGAATTATTGGTATAGAGCGATAGAGAATTTGGACATTAACAAACTTAACGTGCAGAACATTCCAGAAGAATTTTTATCTCACTTATTCGATGATATGAATACACCTCTAGCCATTAAAGTAATAAACGATTATGCTAAACTGATCTTTGCAAGTAACAAAGAAGATGATAAGTACTTATATGCCTCTTACTTACTTTCATGCAGCAATTTTATAGGTCTAATGACCCAACCAGCGAGTAAGTGGTTTTACTGTGAAATAAATGATGAACCGATTCTCCAACATATTGAGCAACGTAGGCAAGCCAAATTACAAAAAAATTGGTTATTAGCCGACCAAATTCGTCAAAATTTATCAAAAGATGGCATAATTCTAGAAGACAAGCTAGATGGATCAACTAGTTGGAGAAAAGTTTAATTAAGAATATTACGTTCAACATAACCCTTGCAAATATGTTGATCAAATATATAATAAGCTTTGCTTATTAATATTAAAGCAAAATTCACACGTAAGAGCCTAGTTGTTAGTCCAATTTCTTTGGTATCAACTCTTGCGGAGGAGTACCTATAATATGTAGGTACATAACTAACATTTTAAGGAGATTTAATAATGTCTAAACTAAAAGCTGTTAATGTCAGAGATTTACTTGATGCTGGGGTGCATTTTGGTCATAAAACCTCACGTTGGAATCCAAAAATGGCATCTTACATTTATGGTGTAAGAGATGATATTCACGTAATTGACTTACAACAAACTGCTGCTCTAATGCAGGTAGCTTTGGGTGTAATTTATGAAACTGTCAAGAAAAACGGTAAAATATTATTTGTCAGTACTAAAGTTCAAGCCAGTGATATAGTAGCTGAGTATGCAGAGAAATGTGGGCAATATTACGTTAACCACAGATGGCTTGGTGGTATGTTAACTAATTGGGGGACAATTTCTGGCTCAATAAAAAAGCTGGATAATCTTGAGAAAGTTTTGGGGAATGAAGAGGAATATTCCGGTTATACTAAGAAAGAAATACTGGAAATGACCCGTAAAAAGGATAAATTACTTAAATCCTTAGGGGGTATTAGACATATTGGGACAAGACCCAATTTGCTTGTGGTAATTGATACTAATAAGGAGCATTTAGCAATCCAAGAAGCAGTAAAGTTAGGTATTCCAATAATTGCTATTGTTGACACTAATTCCAATCCAGATAATATAGACCACCCTGTTCCCGGTAATGATGATGCAATAAGATCTATAAGACTCTATTGCACCTTGTTTGCTGATGCCGTACTTGCCGGTATAGAAGAGGCTTTAGCTGCATCTGGCGTTGATTTAGGAAGCATAGCTACTCATGAAGAAAAAGGTACAAATATAAAAGGTGTTACTAAGTTAAAATCAACCAAGAAATTTTCTAAAACTTTAAATCTAAATAATCAAGAAGCACTAGAGTCAGAGTTTGAGACAGCTTTAGAGCTTGCAGAAGTTGCTGCAACAACAAAATAACTAGTACTTATGGGGGTATTAACTTAATTAAGTAGCCTCGATGTTATTCCTGTTAGGGTTGATGCTATCTCTGATTCCCCTTCGATGTCATTCCTACTTCAGTGCGGAATCTAAAGAAACAGACAGGAATGGTGCTTTAGACATTTTATATCCTAGGCTGGGATGACATTGAAGGTGTAGGGATGCTAGGTCGCAGGAACACCAATTCTTGAAGTTATACTTGAGTATATACTGCTCGTAAATGAAGAGTTGGTAGACGAAGGTCAACTTCAAGAAGAGCTAGGAGTGTTAAAGTCGAGCAGCGGAGCGTACATTAGTACGTGAGCAGCGGAGATCTTTAGACACGACAACGCCAATTCTTGAAGTTCACCGAGTATACTACTCCTCAATCCAATAAAAATAACTATAAACCTTAAATAAGGAGAGTAAAATGATAAATGCTGGACTTGTAAAACAATTAAGAGAGAAAACTGCTGCAGGAATGATGGACTGCAAGAAGGCCTTGCTTGAAGCAAAGGGAGATTTTGAAGCAGCTATTGATTGGTTAAGAAAAAAAGGATTATCAGCTGCAGCAAAAAAAGCAGATAGAATTGCTGCTGAAGGACTAACAGCAATAAGCATTAAAGATAATGTTGGGGCTATTATAGAAGTAAATTCGGAAACAGATTTTGTTGCAAGAAACGATAAGTTTCAGCAATTGGTTAGGAATATTGCTGAACTAGCTTTGAAACAAGATAATTTACCATCACTAAAATTAGCAAAAACATCAACAGGTAGATCAGTTGAAGAAGAAATATTAGACAATATTGCTACAATTGGTGAAAATTTAAATCTACGTCGTATGGATGTTTTACGGGTATCAGAAGGTGTAGTTGCATCTTATGTACATAATACTGTTGCTGATGGTCTAGGTAAGATTTCTGTCATTGTTGGTTTACAATCAACTACTAAAGATAAAGCTAAGCTTCTAGAATTAGGACAGAAAATTGCTACCCATATAGCGGCAAGTAATCCTTATAGTCTTGATGCATCAAGTTTGGATCAAACATTAATTGAACGTGAAAGAAATATATTTTTTGAACAATCAAAAGCTTCCGGTAAACCGGACAATATCATTGAAAAAATGGTTGAAGGTAGAATACGTAAGTTCCTAGCAGAAGTTGTTCTGCTTGAACAAAACTTTTTATTTGATGATAAATTAACAGTTTCTGAAGTTATGGATAACGCTGCAAAAGAATTAGGAACTTCGATTAAAATTACACAATTTATAAGATATGAACTAGGTGCAGGCATAAAGCAAGAAGATAAAAATTTTGCGGACGAAGTTGCAGCTGTCATGCAAAGTTAGGAAAAACTGATTATATTTGAGAAAATAATGATTTGGTCAGCAAAAGACTTAACTAGTGCGTTGAATATTGAAGTACATCCTGATATTCAGGGGAGGCAGATTCAGTTTAATTCCAATTCCGTTACAAACGGCGATCTGTTCATTGCTCTGCAAGGTAATAATGATGGACATAATTATGCCTTACATGCTCTGCAGCGAGGGGCAAATGCAGTAATTATTAGTAAGGAAATAAAAGGATTATCTGATAATAAAGTAATTATGGTTTCTGATACCTTAACTGCTCTACACCACATGGCTGAGTATAAACGTAAAAAATCTAAAGCAAGGTTTATTGGTGTTACCGGTAGTATTGGTAAAACGGGTACTAAGGAAGCAATCAAAACTATATTAAGTTATTTTGGACCTACTTTTGCTAGCAGAGGAAATTTTAACAATCACCTTGGCGTGCCTATAAATCTTGCTTCGATGCCTGATGATATAGAATATGCTGTTTTTGAAATGGGTATGAATCATTCAGGAGAAATAAGAGAGCTGACAAAAATGGTACGACCTAACATATCAGTAATCACCACAATAGCGGAAGCCCATCTTGAATTTTTTGAATCTATGCTTAGTTTGGTTGATACCAAATGTGAAATTTTTGAAGGAATGCCAAAAAATGGCATAGCTGTTGTAAATTCAGACCATCAATATTATGACAGAATTTTACAGAATCTTAAACAATTATCGATTAATAATATATATAGTTTTGGTAAATCTGAAGGCACAGATTCTAGATTAACATCATATGAGCATTTTGGACAAGAAGTACGTCTACATTATTCTATCTGTAACACTAAAATAGATACTAAAATTCCTTTTGTACCGGAACATTATGCTAGAAATTATACTGCCGCTCTTCAGGTGGCAAAAATACTGAACTTAGATATTAATGCTGCAGCAACACAATTAAACAAAATATCATTAACTGAAGGACGTGGTAAATTAGTCAACGCTAAATATAATGGTCAAAACTATCAAATCATCTGTGATTATTATAATGCTAATCCAGTATCAGTAAAAGCTGCTTTATTATATCTAAAACAGCTTAGTGGACAGAAAAAAGTTGCTATACTAGGTGATATGCTAGAATTGGGAGAAAATTCCATAAAATTCCATAAAGACTTAATACCAGCAATTATTGACTCCGGTACTAAGAGGGTTTTTTTAGTAGGTAATCTTACCAAACATATATACGATTCTTTGCCAAATGACATAGAAAAAATGCATTTTTATAATGTTGATTTGTTGATAGAAAACTTAAATAAATTACTTAAAGGCGATGAATTACTCTTACTAAAAGGATCTAACAGTATCCAACTTAGTAAAATTATACAATCTTTTGAATTGCTACAATGATATACAACCTTCTTGCCCCCTATATACATAAATTACATATAGCAAATTTATTCCACTATGTTACTTTTCGTATTGGACTTGCCATATTATTTAGTTTGACCCTTTCTTTTTTAATAGGACCTAGATTAATTAGATTTTTACAAAATTTACAAAAATATGGTCAACCAATTCGTGACGACGGACCAGAAACGCACAAAGCAAAAGTAGGAACACCAACTATGGGGGGGATAATGATTCTCTTCACCGTTTGTCTTTCCACTCTATTATTCTCTGACCTTACTAATAAATATATATGGATAGTGTTATTTGTCTTTGTTAGTTTTGGTGTACTTGGTTTTATGGATGATTATGCTAAAGTAACAAAAAACCACCATAAAGGCGTTAGCGGAAAGAAGAAATTATTATTTCAGTTCACTGTTTGTCTAATTGCCTGTTTACTATTAAGAGACTCCAATAGTCAGGGAAACAATCTGCTCACTATTCCATTTTTTAAAAATTTATTGATTGATTTAGGTTTGTTTTATATACCATTTAGCATGTTTGTGATAGTTGGTGCATCAAATGCGGTAAATCTAACAGATGGTCTTGATGGTCTTGCCATAGTGCCTATTGCTATTACTGCAGGTTCTTTTACCTTAATTATTTACTTGGTCGGTAATAGTTTCTATGCAAATTATCTACAAATTATGTATATACCAAATATTTCTGAATTAACTATCTTCTGTGCTTCAATTGTTGGTGCTAGCCTAGGATTCTTATGGTTTAATGCCCAGCCAGCAGAAATTTTTATGGGAGATACTGGAAGCCTAAGTCTAGGTGGCGTTCTTGGTGTTATTAGCGTTATAACCAAACATGAAATTGTACTAGCAATTATTGGCGGATTATTTGTTATTGAAACTTTATCAGTAATTATTCAAGTATATTATTTTAAAGCTACTAATGGTAAAAGAATTTTCAAAATGGCCCCGCTGCACCATCATTTTGAGAAACATGGCTGGCCGGAATCAAAAGTTGTGATACGTTTTTGGATTATAGCCATAATATTTGCTCTAATTGGTTTATCCTCGCTAAAACTGCGGTAAAAAAGCTATAGTCAATTCAGGAGGATGGATAACCTCAGTTTTGGATTAAAGTCTTTAATTTTAATGCAAAACTGGCTAGAATATCAGAAAGATGCATTCGTACCAGTCGCTTCAAGAATGCATTTTTCATTATAAGAAGCCAATTCGATATAAGAATTACTAATTCTTATATCGAATGAGGTTACAAGACCAAAAACGATGTCATCCCCCACGGAGAATATTGTCTAGGTTTTTTACTAATCAAGAATAGGAGTTATGGATAAGAATTTTAAACAAACCAGCTTTTTATTTGGTAGTAATGCTGTCTTTATAGAAGAATTATATCAGCTATACTTATCAGATCATACAGCAGTTGATAAAAGTTGGCAAAATTATTTCCAAAATATTGGAAATAATAATAGCCCTCAGAACACAAAAAGTATTGCTCATGTTATTACTTCACCTCAAGAAAAACCTCTACCGTATGTTACGGAATTTTCTGCTGCAACTAACAAGCTCAGAGCAAAAGCAATGATTGCCAGCTACCGTAATTATGGACATTATTTAGTCAAGCTAGATCCCTTAAATCTTGAGGTTCTTAAGACTAAAAATGACTTGAGACTTAATATAGAAGATTTTGGTTTTACCAAAGATCAGTTGAATAATATTATAGAAATTGATGATGAATTTTTTGGAATAAAAGCATGTTCACTTAAGGAATTAGTTGATTTACTTGATCAAACTTATACTAAAGATATTGCCGTAGAACTTGCTCATGTGACCAATGAAGATGAGAAAATTTGGTTTTTTGAGCAGATAGAAAATAACCAGAGTCTATTAGAATTAGAACAAGACAAGAAGAATATATTACAAGACTTAGTAGAAATTGAAGGATTTGAACAATATCTACATACCAAATTTCCTGGAGCAAAACGCTTCTCAGTGGAAGGTGGAGAGGCAAGTGTAGTGGCTATAGATAAAGCTATAGATATGTCTATTATCCATGGAATAGAAGATGTAGTAATAGGTATGGCTCATCGAGGAAGACTTAGCACACTGGCTAAGGTAATGACTAAACCTTATAAAGCTATTTTGTCCGGATTTATAACAGGTAGTATATTGCCAACCGATTTAGGTGTTTCAGGTGATGTGAAGTATCATATTGGCTATTCATCAGATCAGATAAGAGAGGGGCTTAAGGTACATCTTTCTATGGCAGATAATCCATCGCATTTAGAAGCGGTGAATCCGGTAGTAGCTGGTAAAGTACGAGCAAAACAGGATAGCATCCAAGATACTAATCGTAAAAAAGTAATGGGTATTTTGGTTCATGGTGATAGTGCTTTTTGTGGTCAGGGTGTAGTAGCTGAGAGTTTATTTATGTCGGATCTAAAGCCTTATAATGTTGGCGGGATTATTCACTTTGTCATTAATAATCAGCTTGGATTTACAGCGAATAGTTATGACACTAGACCAGGTAGATATTCTACTGAGTTTGCTAAGATAATTAATAGTCCAATTCTACATGTAAATGGTGATGATATTGAGTCAGTGATCAAGGCTACCAATATTGCAGTGAATTATCGGTATAAATTTGCTAGAGACATAGTCGTTGAGATCATTTGTTATCGTAAATATGGTCATAATGAAGGTGATGAACCTATGTATACTCAAGCTGTTATGTATAATGTAATAAAAAATAAGCAATCCCCGGCAACTATTTTTGCAAATAACCTAATAGCAGGCGGAATAATTGACAAAAATTATTTTCCTGCATTGAAAGAACAATTTAAACTAAAATTAGATCAAGAATATGAACAAGCCAAAAATTATCAACCGCAAGCTCAGTTTTTAGAAGGTTTATGGTCTAGTTATACTAGATCAAATGCTCAAATGCTCCCTACTGGTGTTAACAAAAATACCTTAAAAGAACTTGGTATAAAGCTTTGTCAGATACCAAAAGATTTTCCTTTAAATCCCAAACTTGCAAAATTATTTGAATTAAGAGAAAATACCTTAAAGCAAGATAGACCTATTGATTGGGCAACTGCAGAACAGTTAGCCTTTGCTAGTTTATTAAATTCAGGCACTAGAATACGTTTTACTGGTCAAGATTGTGGGCGTGGCACTTTCTCTCACCGTCATTCAGTGCTACATAGTCAGGTGGATGATAGAACTTATACACCATTAAATAATTTATCGCAAAACCAAGAAAATTTTGGGCAAGCAAATTTTGAAATTGCTGACAGTAATTTATCTGAATATGCAGTTTTAGGTTTTGAGTATGGTTATTCATTAGTTAATCCAAAAGATTTAGTAATTTGGGAAGCTCAATTTGGCGATTTTTCTAACGGAGCTCAAATAATTTTCGACCAATTCATTTCCAGTAGCGAAAGCAAATGGCTGAGGATGAGCGGTATAGTAGTACTACTACCACATGGACTTGAAGGACAAGGTCCAGAGCATAGCTCTGCAAGACTCGAGAGGTTCTTGCAGCTTGCTGCTGAAAATAATATGCAAGTTACATATCCTACGACGCCATCTTCATTTTTTCATTTATTACGTCGTCAAATATACAGTAATATTCGTAAACCACTAATAGTAATGTCACCAAAATCTTTATTAAGACATAAAATGGTTGTATCACCTCTCTCCCAGCTTGATGAGAATACGAGATTTATACCTGTACTAGACGAAATTAATTATGCTATAAATGCCAAGGAAGTGAAACGAATTATATTATGTAGTGGTAAAGTCTACTATGATTTATTAGAAAAAAGAGAAGAAAAGAATATTTTAGATATTGTGATTATTAGACTTGAACAGCTATATCCGTTTGAAACGGATTTTATCGTTAAAATATTAGGTAAATATCATAAAGCTAAAGAGTTTATTTGGTGTCAAGAAGAACCTAAAAATATGGGGGCATGGAATTTTGTTAAAGATCACTTAAATGATATCCTAAAAAATGCATCTATTAATAATCAATTTGTATATGTTGGTAGGAATGAGTCTGCTTCACCATCAGTTGGCTCACCGATCATACATAATGAGCAACAGAAAAAATTGCTTGAAGAAGCCTTGATAATTAAGGGATAGAGTTAAGTTAGAAACGTTAGCATAATTATTTAGTTATACAAATCTAATGCACCTAAAGCCAAGATTAAACCAACGTAATTATTATTTTTAAACCTAGTAAGACAATTTTGTGGGTCTGAGATTTCTAATGTTACTACCTGCCAAGTTAGCATTATATAAGCACAGAGAATAGCTATATAGTTAGGTCGATGGGTTGCTATAATGTTAGAAAGTATGAATAATAATATGAAGATGGTATAATAAACATATAAATGCAGTTTATAATTTTTCTTTTCTAACAATATAGGCATTGATTTGACATTAATCTTTTTATCGTCCTTTATATCCATAAAGCCATAAATAATGTCATAACCGATAGTCCAAAAACAGCAGGCAATATACATTATAATAGCTTCTAGTGATATTTTATCAATTACCGCACTATTACCAATTAAAACTCCATTAAATGTTAATCCTAGAAATATTTGTGGAAAGAAAGTAATTCTCTTCATTAGCGGATATAAAACGATCAAGATAAAGGAAAAGAACCCTAAGCAAATTGCTGTTTTATTTAATGACAATAAAATGGTCAGGGAAATAATTGATAATATAGTTAATAAAATCATCGCGTCACTTACATTCAATGATCCATTCGCCAAAGGTCTGTTTTTTGTTCGTAAAACATGTTTATCAAAATCTTTGTCAAAAATATCGTTAAGAACACTACCAGCTCCCCTAGTAACGATACTTCCGATAAAGAATAATAATAATAATTTTAGCAAACTATATATTGTAATATTGGTAAGAAGAACCCCAAAGCAGGCTGAGAAAAATACCAACAGATAGCCAGTAGGATTGTATAGTCTCATTAAACTAAGACTTAGGAAAAATTTATTTGGCATCACTATTAATTATAATATATCTTGGTTAAAAAAATAAGCAATATACTCAAATGATTTGAAGAATTGGATTTGAAAATGAATGGTGAGCAAGCGGAGCGTACTATAGTACGTGAGCATGCGAATCCATGATATTTTCAAAAAACAATTTTTCAAAGCAGAAGAGTATCCCACAAAAATAATGATAATTGCTATTAGTGGAACATAAAAATCTGCTATATTCACAAATATAACCGAATTTGGCATAACTCGTTATAGCTAACCCGATTAGTATACTGCTCGTAAATGAAGAGTTGGTAGACGAAGGTCAACTTCAAGAAGAGCTAGGAGTGTCAAAGTCGAGCAGCGGAGCGTACATTAGTACGTGAGCAGCGGAGATCTTTAGACACGACAACGCCAATTCTTGAAGTTCACCGAGTATATTATACCAAACTCGAAAACGTCTATTAGCGAGGAATCGCTTTAGTGGCAACGAAGCAATCCACAAAAAATAATCAAAAATGGATTGCTTCGTCGACCTTTGGTCTCCCCTCGTAATGACGGCGTAATACTAGTCAGAGTTAGCTATATATCGAATTCAGGTTAGTTAGCAACACCCCCTATATAATTAGGATATTATTATGATAGCATTTCTAAAAGATTATAGCTTTAGTGAAAGCGAAAGAAAATGGCAAAAATTTTGGCAAGAACAAAAAATTTATCTTTGGGATAAAAATGAAACAAGAGAAAATAGTTTTGTAGTAGATACTCCGCCACCAACAGTCTCAGGACAACTGCATATAGGACATGTTTATAGTTATACCCAGGCGGATTTTATCGTCCGTTTTAAACGGATGCTAGGTAAAAATATTTTTTATCCAATCGGTTTTGATGATAATGGTTTGCCTACCGAACGTTTAGTTGAAAAACAAAAGCAGCTAAAAGCAGCCAGTATGGCAAGAGAGCAATTTATTGAAATATGTAAAGAAGTCGTTATTTCTGAAGAAGAAAAGTTTCGTTCATTATTTAATCAAATGGCTTTATCGGTTGATTGGACCTTAGAGTATCAAACAATTAATCCGTTATCACAAAAAATATCACAAATGTCATTTTTAGACTTAGTCGATAAAGGAGAAATTTACCGCAATAATCAACCAATATTGTGGGATACAGTTGATCAAACGGCTTTGGCTCAGGCTGATATCGAAGATCAAGAAAAAACCTCAATGATGAATGACATAATTTTCCAGACCAATAAGGGTGAGAAGATTATTATTGCTACCACTAGACCAGAATTGTTAGCAGCGTGCGTTGCGGTATTTTATAACCCAAATGATGATAGATACAAACATTTGCAAGGACAATTTGCCATAACACCGCTATTTGATGTTAAAGTACCTATTTTAGCAGATGATTTAGTGCAAATAGATAAAGGAACTGGGCTTGTTATGTGCTGTACTTTTGGTGACGTAACCGACATAACTTGGTGGAGAACACATAATTTACCTATGAAGATTATTATAGATAAAAAAGGTATGATAGATTTCCCAGCCGAATTATCAAATTCATCTTCTTATAATCAGATAAATGGCTTAAAAATAAAAGATGCTAGAGGTAAAATTATTGAAATCTTAAAAGAGAAAAATTTATTAATTAAACAAGTAGAAATTACTCAAACAGTAAAATGTGCTGAACGTTCGGGAGCACCACTAGAAATATTTACAACACCTCAATGGTTTGTTCGTACGATAAAACATAAAGACATTTTAATGCAACGAGCAAATGAGATTAATTGGTATCCCCAAAATATGAAAATTAGGCTTGAGAACTGGATAAATAGCCTATCATGGGATTGGTGTATAAGTCGTCAGCGCTATTTTGGCGTGCCATTCCCTGTTTGGTATTCTAAAAGAATTGGTGAAGTAGGCAAAGCTATATTTCCAGATATAACCCAACTACCAGTAGACCCAACCCAAGATTTACCAATTGGCTATTCACGAGAAGAGGTAGAGCCAGATTATGACGTTATGGATACTTGGGCTACTAGTGCCATCTCGCCGCAATTAAGTAGTCACGGTATATCTGAAAAGTTTAATATAGATGCTGAGCGTCACCATAAATTATTTCCAGCTGATTTACGCCCGCAAGCTCATGAAATTATTAGGACATGGGCTTTTTACACAATACTTAAAGCCCAATTGCATGAAAATACCCTACCTTGGAAAAACATCATGATTAGTGGATGGTGTCTTGCATTCGATCGTAGCAAAATGTCAAAATCTAAAGGGAATATTATTGTACCACAAAAATTACTAGAGCAATACGGTGCTGATGTAACGCGTTATTGGACTTCTAAATCTAGACTTGGGGCAGACACTGTTTACTCTGAAGACGTAATGAAAAATGGTAAGAGGCTTGTTAATAAATTATGGAATGCTTGTAAATTTGCGGCTATTCATTTTGATAAATTAGATACACTAGATAAAAACGCCCAGATTTCTGATATAGAAAGCAAAATTTGTCATAAATTTGACCAATGGTTAATAGTAAAACTAGTTGAGCTAGTAAACAAAGTTGAATCAGATATGCAAAATTATGAATATACCGATGCTATGGATTCGATAGAAAAGTTTTTTTGGTCAGTATTTTGTGATAATTACCTTGAAATTACCAAAACCCGGGCTTATAACATGGATGGCTCAGATAATAAGGGGCAGTATAGTGCTGTGATAACCCTGTATCATTCTATAAGAATTTTGCTAAAATTATTAGCTCCTTTCCTGCCACATATAACGGAAGAAATTTGGCAAATTTTATATAGTAAACAATCTATACATACACGGGGTAATTGGTCTCAAATCAAAAATTTATCTTTTTCGGTAGATCAAACTCAGCCTGATAGACTTGTTAGAATACTAGACTTGGTTAGAAAAGCTAAAGCGGAAAAGAATTTATCAGTCAAAGCTGATATTAAGCTACTAGAAATTATAGGAGAAAAACTTTCTGATGAGTTAATAATAGATCTCAAAAACGTTACATCTTCTCATAAAATAGAATTTGTCGAGGATTTTTCATTAACAAATCAGGTTTTAAAGAATGGCGATGTTGTAATTAATGTAATATATACTCAAATGCTTTGAAAAATTAATAAATCAATGTCTAAGTTTTTAGAGTTTAACATAAATAAAATTAGTATAGTTAGCTTTTAGTGAGATTAAACAAAATGACTACCGTTATCTACCTAATAGGTAAACCAGGGACTGGCAAGTATACTATAGCAAAGGAAATAGCAAAAGCTGGCTACAGCATATGTGACAACCAGCATATCAATAATCCTATTTTCTCACTTCTAAATTATGATGGGTTGACTCCTATTCCAGAATTTGCTTGGGATACAATTAAACATATACGAGATGGTATTTTTAATTTTCTAAGCCAAGAAACTTATAATAACTATGTTCTTACTAATTGTCTCTATGAGATTGATGGTGATCATAAGATTTTTAATCAAGTACAACAGCTAGCATCGAACCGTAAGTCAACATTTATTCCTGTAAAATTATTGATTTCAGAAGAAGAAAATATTATGAGAATTCAACAACTAGATAGGCTGCTTCGTTACAAATCAATCGATATACAAGATGTTTATCCAAAATATCCTTTGATTCAAATTTCTCATCCTAATTTATTTGAGCTTGATGTTACACTCCTTCCTGCTAGTGAGGCTGCAAAGAAAATTTTGCAGCATGTTAGGTTATATACTCAAATGCTTTGAAAAATTAATAAATCAATTTACAAATTTGCTGTGTAATATTTTAGGGTTTCCTATGATACTATATAATTTACTCCTTGCCTTTATTTATTATGATAACCTAAATTAAATATCATAAAACTTTAAAAGGTTACGGAGGCACAGTTTATGACTACAAATCAAACAGGACAAAATAAAGTTCTTTGCCTTTCAGGTGGTGGGGTAAAAGGAATAGCTGAGTTAGTTATACTAGCGAGAATAGAAGAAATAACCCAGCAACCTATATCTAAATTATTTAATATTATTTCTGGCACTAGTGTTGGTGCGTTAATTGCAGCCTTATTGACAACTCCTAAAGAAGAAGGATCGACAGAACCTTATTCAGCTAGAGAAGTTTTGGAATTATTTGAAAACGCTGCTCCTAAAATCTTCCCTCAAAGCTGGTTTAACTTGGGAATAATAAAACACAAATATAGTCAAGAACCTTTGAAGGAAATGCTAGAAAAGCATTTAGGGGATAATAGATTAGATGATAGTCTATGCCGTCTTATTATACCAGTTGCTGATTTGAGTGAAGGAAAGAATAGGATGAAGATCTTTGACAGTCATGATAAACATAGTCCACATGTTAGAATAAAGGATGTGCTTCTTGCAACTGTAGCAGCCCCAACTTATTTTGAAGTTGTTATTAATGAAGAAGCTGTAAGAGATTATGATTATGCTGCAGGTAAGCCTTATGCTTTTGCCGATGGTGGTCTTGGTGCTAATCGTCCAGCTGCTACAGTGCTACAGGTGCTTAAAGAAGGGCTTAGTTATCATGAACAAGCAGACATTATGGAACACATTATGATTTGTTCTATCAATTTTGGGAAAGGTGAGCAAACAAAAGCCCGAATACCATCACCTAATTTTGATGGAGCATTAGGGTGGTTAATTAATGGCTTAATTGATACACTTATGGAAAATGACGAAGAAGCTGATGTAAATGAGGTTAGGTTAGATCTAACAAGTAAAGGACAAAATACAGAGATATGGGTTCCTATTCCAAAAGAATGTAGCAAATTAGACAATTCTAGCAAAAATAATATAGCAAAGTTAAAAATAGTTGCTGAGCAATATTTGGAAAATAATTCCAAGTTAGTACAAGATCTGTGTGATAGGTTAAAAGTTGATTGGAAAGATAATATTGAGGAATCTAAAGTCTCAAATATAATGGTAAGTAATGGAGCTAATGATGAAGATTATGAAAGTGATAGAAAATCAGACTATTCTGATATAGTGGTGGCTACTGCAGAACCTGAAGTCTTAAATGCAATGGTAAGTAGTGAATTAGAATCTAGCAATACTGTAGTGACTAATGAAAAAATAGATACTACTGTAATTAGTAAGAAATTTACAACAACACTTCAGTGGATTAAAGAGTTATATGCAAAGGATTCCAAATGTGCATTAGAATATTTAGAATATGTTAATAATGTATCTCCTGAAGAGTTAGATCTTACTACAATTGCATCACTACCTGAAGAAGTACAGAAAACCGTTAAATGGATTGTAGGGTTAGATACAGAGAGTCGTTCAGAGCTATTAGAAAATATTAAGTCATTAATAATTAGTACCTCTCATGATGATAAGTATAATATTTCTTGTGTTCAAGAAGTGACTAAACTTGAGGGACAGGATACACTATACGAGCATGCTAACGACTTAGTTGACTGTTATTAGAAAGTAAAAAATGCATTACTTTGCCAGTCGACCGACTTTTAAATTTCTCTGATTGCAGACTTTAAGCTTTTGTTGTATGTTACATAAAAAACCCTAAAGAACAATGGCAATATCTATTAAAGAACTTGAAGAAATTATACGTTATAGTTTTCCAAATGCCAAAATAAAAATTGTTGATTTAGCTGGAGATCAGGATCATTATTCCTTAGAAATACAAGATGATGCTTTTCTTGGAATTAGTCTAATTAATCAGCACAAGATGGTAAAAAAAGCTTTAGCAGAAATACTGAATAATAATAAATTACATGCTATCACCATAAAAACTACCAGTTCTCCATTAAATATAGTCAAATAATCATACACCTGCATTCCCAACATTGGGGTAGTTATTGTTCTATACTACTATCATAAGCAAAAGTTAGTGTTACAGTTGTACCTATACCTATTTTACTTTGTAGATCAAATTTACCTCTCATTAGTTCAACCAACTTTCGAGTGAGTGGTAAACCAAGACCAGTCCCTTGATATTTTCTGCCAACGGCACTATCAATTTGACCAAATGTTGAGAGTACTTTTGGAATATCTTTCTCATCAATTCCTATACCAGTATCTATAACTTGCACATAAACCAGTCCTTGAGATTCATTTTTTTCAGCATGAATTGTTATAGAACCTAATGCGTTGGTGAATTTTATAGAATTAGATAAAAGGTTAAAAAATACTTGTTTAAGCCTTTTGGGATCTGCTTTTATAATAATATGATCTTTTGGTAGTTTTTCAATTAATGCTACATTCGCTTGGTCAGCTCTTGGTTTCATTATCCTTATAGTAGAAGTAATTAATTTATTTAGGTCTAACTCTACAAAATCAACTAATAGCTTGTCAGCAGATGCTTTTGACAAGTCTAATATATCGGTTATTATACCTAGTAAATGCTTGCCTGCGTTATGAATATCTTTTACATAAACATCATGTTCCTTATTGTAAGGTGTAGACATCATAATTTCTGAAAAACCTATAATAGCATTTAGAGGGGTACGCAGCTCATGACTAACATTGGCAAAAAATTTAGTATGAGCAGAACTTTCATTTCTAACCTTAGTTACTGCTTCCTCTAATGCTTTATTAGCCTCAAATTGCCGGTCTATAATTTTTTGTGCATAATTTGTGTTGCTCATAACTATAACTAAAAATATTACCAAAATGATAATAAAAGTTAATAATACTTTTCTTTCAAGCTCTATAATACTTGCCCATAAACTAGTAATATTGGTATGTATCTCTAATACACCATCAACAGGATAGTTCAATGGATCACGGTTTATTATTGGGATATAACTTGTTATACAAGATGCTTTCTTTACCTCCCCTGATATATGTAACATGGCTCTAGGAATTAATAGATGAGTTGTTATCCCTTTAAAAGCTTTGTTAAAGGCTTGTTCTATACTCAATTCTTTTAAAAAATATCTATCAATTTTGGTAAGAATTTTTTGATACAGAGTATCTTCAGGAAAATTCAGGTGACTTGTTACTTGAATTGGCGAACTAGTTATAATTTTATTACCTTGTAGATCATATAAAGAAATATAGGCATTAAGATTAACAAAAATATCAACTGAAGTAGTTGCAAACCTAATAAAATCTGTATCTTGTAATAAATTTATATAACCAAATTCATGTATCTTATCTACAGCAGTTCTATTCCTATCCCAAACATTTTTTGTATAAACATCAGCTATTTTAATATTTGTTTCTCCGACTTGCTTTAAAATCATTTCTTCAATAATGAAGTAACGATAGTAAATCATATTTACAATAATGTTTATAAATAAGCCAATGGATGACAGTCTAACAATATATTTATTTTGAATCATTAGGTTTGCACATATATTACTTACACATATAGACACAGGACAATATTAAAGTCATAACTAATAGCTGATATTTCCTTTGTAACCTTATCATTCCTAATCACACGAATTCGCATAGGCGTCAACTTAAGAATCTAGCATGTCATTGCCAGGAGACCATAAGGTCGACGAAGCAATTGTAAGTTAAAAGTATGATATAATAGATGTTGAAGTCAATATAAATAATGATTTATACTGACTTATAAGGGGGTATTACAGCGATAGTCATTAATAATACTAAATGACTATCGCTGTGCAGGCGTGAGCGACCGTGAAGCAATTGGTCTTAAGATCGTATGGATCTTGGTACTCTAGCCCAAATCCCCGAGACGTTTGAATAGTTGATTGGGATGCCTTTGCACTCCCGCTTACAATCGTAAACATTAAAAGTCTTCGAGGTATTATGCCATTATATAATAATTTTATTGGTCTTGATATAGGAAAATTCAATTTTGTTGTTGCTATTCATGGAAAAAAAGAAACTAAAGAATATAATAACAACTCTAATGGAATAGCTGATTTTATCAAGGATTACAAAAAAGAGGTTAGTTCTGCATTGTGTGTTTTAGAAACCACAGGTGGATATGAAATGGAACTATTACTAACGCTTTGCAATCAGGGTTTTGCTGTACATAGAGCCAATACTCGCAAAGTTAAAAACTTTATTAGGTCTTTTGGGAATGCAGCTAAAACTGATAGTCTTGATGCTAAAGCTCTAGCACTTTATGGTTTTGAACGGTCAGAAAGATTAGAACTATTTAAAGTACAATCTAAGCAAGCTTTAAACTTGTATGAATTAGTCGGACGTAGGAACGACCTCAAACAAATGTTGATTGCAGAAAAAAATAGGTTTCAGTCCCCGAGAGCTGATTTAATCAAGTCTAGTTGTGTTAAAATAATCGAAGTACTAGAAGAACAAATTGCATCTATTACTAAAAAAATAGATGACTTAATAGCAAAAGATAAACTCTTGCAGGCTAAGAAAGAGACACTGCAAACTATTAGTGGTATAGGCACAGTAGTATCTAATGAGCTTATAGCTTTGTTACCTGAACTTGGTACATTGAACCGCAAACAAATAGCATCATTAGTAGGTGTTGCACCAATATCTAATGATAGCGGTAGATATAGCGGATATAGACATACAGGTCATGGTAGAAGTTTTGTTAGACCTATGTTGTTTGTAGCTGCTATGGCTGCTAGAAATTCTAACTCTGAACTGAAGGTATTTTATGAAAAATTGATCAATAGAGGAAAAAAGAAAATGGTGGCGATGGTAGCATTAATGCGGAAAATCATTGTGATTGCAAACGCTAAGTTACGTGATTTAACTAGCTCTGCAGAAGCAATAAAAATTTAAACCAAATTTATTTAAATTTTTATTGCGAACATAGTTGATCTATATGACAAGTTTCATGGATTGCCAGCCTCACGTACGTTCGCTCGCTAATAGACGGTTTAAGCCTTACAACAACGCTTCGCTAATAGACGATTTTTTAACTTTCAACAGTTATGCCCAATTACCCTACCCATTGTATACTATTCGTAAATGAAGAGTTGGTAGACGATAGTATAACTTCAAGAAGAGCTAGCAGTAGTAAAATCGAGCAGCGTAGCGTACATGAGTAACGGAGCAGCTTCGATCTTTGGTCGCGGGAACGCCAGTTCTTGAAGTTCTACCTGAGTATACCCTTTATTTTTTCAATTCATTGCTACTTTTATTAGTCAAGATTAATCCCATAATTAAATCATAAGCTCTAGCAAATTGATAATCTTTTTTATAAAGATCAGATAATTGTTCTAGAGTATTTTTTGGTTTGGTATTTTTTGTAGTATCATCTGTTTTCTTAATAAGTTCTTTATTCTTATCTGTAGTATCTACTTTTTTATCATCATTTTTATTATTATCGTTTTTTAGATAATTCTTTAGAGAAGATTCAGAAAATCTCTTATCTATTGATTTTGTTTCGGGATACTTAACTTCTGCCATCTCAACCACTATGTCAGGTTCAATACCCTCTGCTTGAATTGAACGACCACTAGGAGTGTAATATTTAGCTGTTGTAAGCTTTATAGCAGCTCTAGGACTAATTGTAGCAAAGCTTTGCACGGACCCTTTACCAAAAGATTTTGTTCCAAGTATTACTGCTTTTTTATGATCTTGCAATGCACCAGCTACGATTTCTGCAGCTGAAGCAGATCCAACATTAATAAGAGTAACAATCGGGACAGATGGTGCTTTTTCTGCAAATTTATTGCTAGTCAATACCGAGTTACTATTTTTGCTTCTGCCTTTGGTAGTAACGATTACCCCAGAATCAATAAAATATTCGCTAACCGCAACAGCCTGATCTAACAAACCACCACCATTATTACGTAGGTCTAAGATAATACCTTTTAGACCATTTTTACTTTCATTTTTTAAAGTTTTTATAGATTTTTTTAATTCTGCAATAGTATGTTCATTAAAACTCCCTATCCTTACGTAAGCGATATTATTTCTTTCTAAATGGGCTTTTACTGGTGTAATTGTAACTATTTCTCTAGTAAGTTCAAGTTCCTTTGGCTTGCTTTCACCTTCCGTGATTACCAATAATTTTACCTTTGCCCCTGGTTCTCCACGCATCTCTCTGACCGCTTTATTAAATCCCAAATTTGATACCAACTCATCATTAACCCCCACAATATAGTCTCCAGCTTTTATACCTGCCTTATAAGCTGGTAAATCATCAATAGGGGAAATGACTTTGATAGCACCATTGTCATACTGCACTTCAACACCAATACCTCCAAATTCTCCTTTAGTGTGGTCAAGAAAATATTCTAGATCCTCATCAGTAATGTAGTTAGAATGAGGATCTAGCGAAGTTAACATGCCTTCTATAGCTGCATCAGTCATTTTTTGTTTTTCAGGATCTTGGACATAGTCTCTATTAACACGTTCAAAGATATCTTGGAATTGTTTTAAATAAGCTGAATTTGGTAATTCTTTCTTCTTTACTTCTTCAGCAAATGTTATATTAGAAAAAATGATAGAACTTGATAATAATATTGTAATTAAACGTAAGAACATAGTACTCCTGTAATTTATAAGTAGTTGGTAGATGACACAATTTTAAATATCTAGATTGTTTATAATAGTATCCATTTTAATTAAAGCCTGATCATAAATAAACTGGAAACGTTTTTCTGGTTTCTTGCCCATAAGATTGTCTACCATCTTAGCAATATTATCAAAATCATCTATAGTAACTTTTAAAAGTGACCTATTTTTTGGATTCATTGTTGTTTCTTTTAACTGAGCTGGCATCATTTCCCCCAGTCCCTTAAATCTACCAATGTCTATTTTAGCTTTACTATTTTTTAATAATCTAGCAGTTAAATCAGTCTTTTGTTGATCATTTATTGCATAGTAAGTTTTATTAGACTGTGTTAGTCGATAAAGTGGTGGTTTTGCAATATATAAATGACCCGATGATACTAGCTTTGGCATACGAAGGTAAAAAAACGTCATTAACAGTGAGGCGATGTGAGCTCCGTCAACATCAGCATCTGTCATAATTATTATTTTTTCATAACGTAAATTTTCTTCTCGGTAATTTTTAAGGCTACCGCATGCTAGTGCCACTTCTAGATCTTGAATTTCTTGATTATTAGTAATCTTTTCTAGAGTCGCATTGGCAACATTTAGGATTTTGCCCCGAAGAGGCAAAATAGCTTGTGTTTCTCGATCTCTTGCCTGCTTAGCTGATCCTCCAGCTGAATCTCCCTCAACCAAAAATAGCTCCGTCCCATTAGGAGACGTTCTTGTACAATCGGCTAATTTACCTGGTAGTCGCAATTTTTGTGTAGCAGTTTTACGTAAGGTATTTTTTTCATTACGCTTATTTATTCGGAATTCAGCAATATTGACTATATGCTCAACTAATTGGTTTGCGGCTACTTTATTACTGCTCAACCAATGATCGAAATGGTCCTTAATAATGTTTTCTACTATTTTATTAACCCCTAGTGAAACCAATTTTTCTTTTGTTTGTCCTTGAAATATTGGATCTTGGATAAAGATAGAGAGAACAATAGAAGAAGTTTCAAGAATATCTTCAATAGTAAGTAGAGTTGTTTTTTTATTACCTATCATCTCGCCGTATATTTTTAAGCCGCGAAGTAATGCATTACGCAAACCTTGTTCATGAGTTCCACCAAGGGGGGTGGGAATAGTGTTACAATATGATTGTATGAAGGGTTGGTATTCATTTTTATTCCAAGCAATTGCCCATTCCACTTTTACGTGATCTTGGTCCCAGTCAATATTACCACAAAAAATCTCTCCACTAACTAAATCGTCATGATTTATTTTTGATATTAAATAATCCTTCAAACCATCTGGAAAATGGATCAGGGCTGTTGTCGGTACATCACTTTTAGTCTCAATCTCACATTGCCACTCTATCATTACTCCCCTGTACAAATAGGCTTTTGATTTAGCTAATTCGTATATTTTTTTAGGAGAAAAACACGATTTTTCACCAAAAATTTCTAGGTCAGGATGAAAGTGTATAGATGTTCCCTTTAATTTTTTTGCAACATCTTCGCTTTCTAAATCATTCAATTTATGCCCTTTAGAATAAGATTGCTTAAATAATTTACCCTGCTTGTACACTTTAACTTCTAAATAGTCAGATAAAGCATTAACAACAGAAATACCAACTCCGTGTAATCCACCTGCTGTTTGGTATACATTATTCGCAAATTTACCTCCCGAGTGGAGCTGAGTTAGAATCACCTCCAAAGCAGATTTTTCAGGAAATTTGGGGTGATTATCGACAGGAATTCCTCTACCATTATCAGAAATAGTTATACTGTTATTCACATGCATTCTTATGGTTATAATGTTAGCAAAACCAGCAACAGCTTCATCCATAGCATTATCCAGTACTTCCGAAACAAGATGATGCATAGCATTTTCGTCTGTTCCGCCAATATACATACCAGGACGCTTGCGTACAGGTTCAAGCCCTTCTAATACTTCAATATCTTTTGCAGTATATGAATTATTAATTTTAGGCTTTTTATCATTAAAACTAAATAGATCAGACATATTATGGCATTAACTTACAAGTTTTTGGGTAAAATTTGTGCAAAAGGTGAAAGCCACTACTATAGAGCCTTTTGCACTATTTTGAAAGATAGAGAAAAGCAAGCAAACATACAGCAACTGCCTGAAATATAACCCGTAGTGACATTAATTTTGAGCTAAATTTTTTATCAAATTTCCCACCAATAGCCATAGAGACAATCCCTATCACTAAGACTAATGTAGTCAAGCTTAAAGCAATTAACGTATATATCATTAAAATTCCTCGAAAGAGTTATTATAACCTATTCATAAATAATATAAAATCCGAAAATTAATTATCTTTCGTTCAAGAGATTTATTGCATCTATACAGGCAAATGTGGCAATTTTTGTTATCTCACTTGCTGACGCTCCCATTTGTACTATTTGTACCGGATATTCAAAACCATTAATTATTGGTCCTATAAAAACACCTCCAGCTAATTCTTGCAACAATTGTGTTGATATTGCAGCCGAATGTAGACCGGGCATAATTAATACATTAGCAGGACCTGATAGCCTACAAAACTTATATGAATTACGATTAGGGTTCAGAGCAACATTAGCTGACATTTCGCCATCATATTCAAAATCTAGACTCATACTATCTAAAATTCTAACAGCTTCCCGTACTCTATTTGCCTTTTCTCTCATTGGATTACCAAAAGTTGAGAAGGAAAGTAGTGCAACCTTTGGTGTCATTCCCATATTTTTTGCTATATTAGCAGTCTGCAAGGTTATTTCTACAAGATCTTGCTCATTTGGCAGTTCAGCCACACTATTATCAGCAATAATTATATTATGCTCCTTGGCAATCAGAATGGAATAACCTAAAATTCTGTTATTTTCTTTGGCTTCCATTACCTTCATAATATCCTCTAAGCTACTATAATAGCTCTTTGTTACACCAGTAACCATACAATCAGCATCGCCACAAGCTACCATGATAGCTGAGAATATATTTTTATCACTTTTAACTAGTCTAGCACAGTCACGGTATAAGTAACCTTTACGCTGTAACCGGCTATAAAGAGTATCTATATATTTATCAAGATTTTGGTTAATAGCAGCATTCATTATGGTAATACCATCTAAATCATAATTCATACCTATTCTATTTAAAACAGCAGATATTTTATCAGATCTACCAACTAGGATAGGATGAGCATACGAAGCATCCCGCATACTCATAGCAGCTATAATTACCTCTTCCTCCTCACCTTCAGCAAAAACTATTCTTTGAGGTGTTGATTGTTGAATTCTCTCAAATAATAGATTCATGTAATGAGAGGTAGGATTTAACCTACTTTCCAGCTCCTTTGCATAATTCTTAACATCAAATTCGGTAATTTTAGCAACCCCACTATCTATGGCAGCTTTAGCTACCGCTACCGGAACAGTGGTAATTAATCTTGGATCAAATGGTACAGGAATTATGTAATTTGGACCAAAAACCATTTTCTTACCAGGATATGCTTTATAAACTTCATTCGGAACAGCTTGTCTTGCTAATTCAGCTAAAGAAGTTGCTGCCGCTATTTTCATTTCCTGATTAATAGTAGTAGCTCTAACATCTAAAGCTCCACGGAAAATATATGGAAATCCCATAACATTATTAATCTGATTATTATAATCAGAGCGTCCAGTAGCAATAATTGCATCGCTTCTAACTAGCTGTATATCCTCCGGAGTAATCTCTGGGTCTGGATTAGCCATGGCAAAAATGATAGGATTTGCAGCCATGCTAGCTACCATTTCTTTAGATACTGTTCCTTTAACAGATAAACCAAGGAATACATCAGCTAACTTCATAGCATCACTCAGAGTTCTAAGATCGGTCTCGACTGCATATAATTCTTTCCATTTGTTCATGCCTTCTTGCCGACCTTGGTAAACTACCCCCATTTTATCACATAGTATAACATTTTTTTTGTCTACACTAAGAGCAATTAATAATTCAATGCAAGCAATTGCCGCTGCCCCTGCACCACTTACGACAATTTTTAGACTATCAAATGAACGATTGGTAAGATAAGCTGCATTAATTAAACCTGCAGCAACAATAATAGCTGTGCCATGCTGATCATCATGAAAAACAGGTATCTGCATACAGCTTTTTAATTTTTCTTCAATTATAAAACATTCTGGAGATTTAATATCTTCTAAATTAATGCCTCCAAAACTGTAATTAAGATATTTTACTGCATTAACAAACTCATCAGGGTCAGTCGTATCTATTTCAAGATCAATAGAATCAATATCCGCAAAGTTCTTGAATAAAACGGCTTTTCCTTCCATTACGGGTTTCGACGCAGCTGCCCCTATACTACCAAGACCAAGAACTGCCGTACCGTTAGTTATTACAGCAACTAAGTTGCCTCTAGCAGTATATTTATAAATATCATCTATATTTTTCGCAATTTCAAGACACGGAGCTGCTACCCCTGGCGAATAAGCCAAAGCCAAGTCATGTGCAGTATCCAAAGGCTTAGTTGTCACAATAGCAATTTTGCCTGGCTTACCTTTTTGATGATATTCTAAGGCTTTGAGATAATTTATTTTATTCATTTCACCCATGATGTTATTCCTTCTTAATTACTTCAAGTGTTTATTAACCTCAGTTTTGGATTAGAATTTTTAATTTTAATCCAAAACTGGTTAAAATATCAGAAAAATGCATTCTTGAAACGGTTCTACGAATGCATTTTAATCTATTATTGCTAATAATCTTATTTTTATTGGTATAAAAATAAGATTATTAGCAAATGAAATATTTAACAATCAGGCGTCAAACCGCTTTAAGCCTGGTTGTTTACATTCTCATTCCAATTTCGGATTAATGAAATTAATCCGAAATTGAGTTTATTAGTTATATCATCCACATAAGAACTGACAATGATACTATTGAGAAAAGTGTTGTGAACGTAATGATTGATGCCATAGATTCTGGATCACCACCAAGTTGGCGTGATAGAACGTAAGCAGTGCTAGCACACGGCAGACAGCTATACAGGACACCAACTGATTTAGCAGTACCAGTTATTGACATTAGTGACAACACAATTATTGTGACAACAGGAAAAGCCACTAACTTAACAAAACTAGTAAGCAATACATTTTGTAAAATAGCACCACGCATAAAAAATTTGAGACTTGCCCCAACATTTAGCATACCTATAGCTAAAGCAGAGTTGGACAGGCTAGATAAGGTTTTTTTTATACCAAGATGTAATTCTAAACCAGAATAATTAAAAAGAAATCCAATTATACTAGCTATAATCAAGGGATTTTGTACTATCAATTTAAGTATCAATATAAAGCTAGCTTTAGGCGACTTAGCTACTGAACTATCAGGGATATAACGTGCAAAAATCATTACTGATATGATATTAGTAAAAATGATCATATAGGATGAAATCACAGATACTATAGCAAGTCCCTCCTTACCCAAGAGAGGACTACTAACACCAAAAAATATATAACTATTAAAACGTATTGCACCTTGAAAAGTTGAAGTAAACTGAACCTTGTCAAAATTGGTTTTCTTCTGATAGATAATTAAAGCCAAAGAAATAATAGAGGTGGAGATGATTAATGCAAATACCAGTTTTATTATAGACGATGCATTTAAATCGGCTGCAGATATATTATTAAAAAGCATAATAGGGAAAAGAAAAAAATATGATAATTTCTCTAATCCTCGCCAAAATTCTTCAGAAGTCAACCATTTCCTTTTGATAATACTACCAAACAAGGGAATCAACAAAACAGGTAATGTACTAGAAAAGATTTCGTTCATCAGTTTACAATTATCCCAATTAGCAATTGGCTGTAAATATTATGTTATACCCCAATTCGGCATAAGAATTGACAAATTCTTATGCCGAATTCGCGTGTTACGATTAAAATTTTACCTCGCATAATATCAGAGTTTGATTGCAAATCAAGACGTATACTCAAATGACCCTTTGAGTATCAATCAAATTTCTTGATTATTTTGCTTAAATCTTATAGAACTCATAGGGAAGTCTAATGAAGTTCCTAAGATGAGGGAGCTATTTTTATTGTATGTACCTAAATTAATTATATATAAAATACTTAGTGGAATCAAATATTCTGATATACTCGATGAAAATCAAGAATTGCGTTGTCGTCTTCAGGGTTCGTAGGTAGCCACGTACTAAATGTACGCCTAGCACCTCGACCCTTCGACTCCTGCTACTATCATGATTTTGATCTTCGTCTATCAACTCTTCATTTACGAGTAGTATATATTCTAGTAAACTTAAATTATTTTTAGACCGTGATGAATCATAACATAGTTAACTTGGCAGCTGCCATTGTCTTGTCCCTTGGTATTATTTTTGGATGGCAATATTTTTACGATAAACCAAGATTACAAAAATTAGAACAGCAAAATAAAATATATAATAAGCAAGTTCAAGAGTTAAAGAAAAAGAATGTTCAAGTAGAAGCATCTAAAGAAGCTGAATCCTTTGTTGCTACCAAGAGAATTCAGATAAACTCAGAATTACTTTCCGGATCAATTTCTTTAAAAGGTCTTCGATTTGATGATTTAATCTTGTTGAAATATAAGCAAGATTTATCACCAGATAGTAAACCTGTGGTATTATTTGCTAATTCTCAGTCAGAAGAAGCTTATTTTGCTGAAATAGGTTGGTTTAATAAAGATAACAGTACTATTCTTCCTGATAGCGAAACTCTTTGGCAGGCTGATAATGATGAGTTAACTCCTGAAAAAGCTGTAGATTTATCATGGACTAACAAAGATGGGATTAAATTTTTGATTACGATAAGTATGGATAGTAATTACTTATTTACCATAGAGCAAACTACGGTAAATGATAGTAAGCAACCAATCTCAGTGCAATATTATGGACTAATTAACCGTAAATATAATGGCAAAGAGAAAGTGGCTAATATCCTGCATCAAGGACCAATTGGTGCTATTGATGGTAGGCTTAAAGAACATTCCTTTGATGACTTAAAAGATAAAAAGATTGAAAAATTTCCGCAAGGCGTTGTTGATTGGATTGGCATAACAGATAAATATTGGCTAGCTTCCTTAATTCCGGATAAAATTAGCAAGTATAGTTCTAATTTCAATTGTGTAATAAAAAACGGTATTGAAAAATATCAGGTTGACTTCATTTCACCAACTCAAACTATAGAAGTAGGAAACAAATTTACTATATCACAAAGATTATTTGCCGGAGCAAAGAAAGTTGATTTATTAGATAAATACGAAAAGCAATATAATATTATGCTATTTGACAGGGCAATTGACTTTGGTTGGTTTTATATAATCACTAAGCCAGTTTTTAATGCTATGAACTTTTTTTATCACTATGTTGGTAACTTCGGTATTAGTATCTTGATTGTAACTGTTATCATAAAACTGCTAATGTTTACTCTAGCTAATAAATCATATCGTTCGATGAAAAAGACAAAAAATCTTCAGCCTGAAGTCGAGAGAATTAGGGCTTTATATGCTGATGATAAAATGAGGCTTAACCAAGAAGTTATGGCATTGTACAAAAGAGAAAAGGTTAATCCCATAGCTGGTTGTCTCCCCCTTATTGTACAAATCCCAGTATTTTTCTCAATTTATAAAGTGTTAAATGTAACTATTGAGATGCGTCAATCACCATTTTTTGGTTGGATAAAAGATTTATCTGCTCCAGATCCCACAACAATTTTCAACTTGTTTGGATTACTGCCATTTACGTGTCCAAGCTTCCTGATGATTGGTGTATGGCCCATTTTTATGGCTCTGACTATGTTTCTACAGCAAAGGATGAGTCCAGAGCCAGCTGATCCAGTTCAAGCTCAAGTAATGAAATTTATGCCGCTGGTTTTCTTAGTAATGTTTAGTAGTTTTCCAGCAGGATTGCTGATTTACTGGTCTTGGAATAACATTTTATCGATAATTCAACAATATTACATCAATAAGTTAGACAATAATGTCGGTTGATAAGGTTACAAAACTTTTCCGTCAAGAAGTAAAATTCATCGCTGGTGTGGCAAAAATAAATCAGTTTCCTAGCATATTTTTGCCAGAAATTGCATTTGTCGGCAAATCAAATGTTGGCAAGTCAAGTTTGATTAATAGTATATGCAATAATTCAAGTCTTGCTAGGGTGTCTAATACCCCTGGTCGTACTAGGCAAATAAATTTTTTCTCCCTTGCCGATAAACTTATTTTAGTTGATCTTCCTGGATATGGCTTTGCAGAAGTACCAATATACATAAGGCAGCAGTGGGAAACCTTAATAGCCTGTTATCTCAGAACGAGTTTAAACCTCAAATTGGTAAATTTATTGATTGATGCTAGAAGAGGAATAAAGCAAAATGACATAGAGATTGCTAAATTATTACTTTCTTGTAATAAAAATTTTCAAATTGTTTTTACAAAGTCGGATAAGGTAACACATAGAGAAAACCTAACGACGTTAACACAGAATTTTCTTGCAACTTTAGGCTACTCCTGTAATGTAATTTATACAAGTAGCAGGAGTAAAGAAGGTGCAAAAGAATTGCAGTTTAATTTGGCAAAATGCATTAAATTATAAAGAAAAGGAGGGAAAAGGTTTTGCCCGTGTCAAAGATACTAGCCTAATTAAAGACATAATAAGACGTAGTAGTGAAGTTAGAGACCAAGTCATGGTATTTAAGCTACCGTCATTAATTATTGATGATGACAAATTGTTAACGAATTTTGCAGAGGTAATACAGTTACTTGACAGTTGTGGCATTAAAATCTTTATAGTTCATGATCATACTAATTTGGTAAATGATACGCTAAAATTGTTTGGCTGTGATGAAAAATTTATCAATAATATTAAGGTAGCCGATTATAAAAGCTCGCAGATTATGGAAATGGTTCTGTCTGGCTATATTAATAAGCGTATAGTTTCAAAGCTCTGTAGTTTAGGTTGTTATGCTATTGGTATTTCCTGCAAAGATGCTAATCTTATTCAAGCTAAAAAATCAAAATTATCACATAGGAGAGACAGTAATCAAGCTGTAATAGATATTGGGTTTGTCAGTGAACCAGTTATAATAAACCCTGAGATTTTAATAAATTTTGAAGATAGCAACATTATTCCTGTTATAACACCAGTAGCTAGTGATGAGAAAGGCAATACTCATCTGCTGGATGTAAATCTGACGACCTCGATAATTGCTTCCTCATTAGATGCAGATCATTTAGTATTATTATGTGATGGGATAGAATTTGCCGGAGAGAAGTACATACGAGTAAGGGATATTAATGTATTGAAAGAGATGTTGAATAATACTGTTGATCCTGAAAAAGTTAGCTTGCTTGAAGCAGCTTTAAGTGCTACTCAAAACAGTAGCAATTATGTACATTTTCTCAATTCGGCTTTCCCTGATTCGATATTGTTAAGTATGTTTATAAGTAAAGAATATGAGTGAACCCCAATTTGGGATAAGAATTAGTTAATTCTTATCCCAAATTGGGGTAGTGAGTTATAGATTTAATTTTTGGTAAAAAAGCAAAAGAGAGGTAATTTATGTCAGGCAGTTTAGTATCAGACCCGTTATTTGTCGGTTTAACAAGACCTGCAATGATATTTGGTGTGAGTATAAAATTTGCAGCACTTAATATGATTATATCTATGTCATTATTTATTCAAAGTAATAGTGTTATGAATTTGCTTGTTGCTTTTGTGATTCATATGATAGGGTATGTAATATGTTTTAAAGAACCAAGATTTATAGAATTGCTTTTAAATAAATCTTCTAAATGTAGTCAGTGTCCTAATAAATCATTCTATGGAGCGAATTCATACGGTATCTAGGTTTTATGAGCAAAGTATAAAATGACAAAATGATAAAATTATCTGTAACAAAAACAGCCAAAGAGTCGAGATCTAGGAAAGAAAAACCTACTTCTCATTTTATTCCTTATAAATGCCATTGGGATAGTAATACTATTTTAACTAAAAATAATGAATTATTACAAGTAGTAAAAGTAGGTGGTTTCTCCTTTGAAACAGCCGATGATGAAGATTTAGATATTAAAAAAAATATCAGGAATTCGTTACTTAAAAATATGTCATCAGGCAATATTGTGATGTATTTCCACACGATCAGGAGACGCAAACCAGTGATTTTTGATGGGCTTGAATATACCTCTGACCCTACCATAAAAGTACCTAATGATTTCACAACTTATTTATCAAATGAATGGCGTAAGAAACATGCAGGTTCTAGGTCGTTTTTTAATGAATTATATGTTAGTATTCTTTATAGACTAGATAAAGCTGGGGTTGCTATAATCGAATATTTCATTAAAAAGCTGATGCAAAAGTCTGATAAATCAGCTTGGGAAAATGACATGCGAGATATGCAGGATAGTTTGCGAGAAATGTCCTCAAGAGTAGTTAATACATTCCATAGTTATTCGGCGAGGTTACTTGGCGTACGCAAGTCAAATAGTGGCTATTGTTGTGATATTATGGAATTCTTGGGTACTTTGGTGAATTGTGGATCTTCAATGCAAATGGCCGTTCCAAGAAATTCAATAGACCAATATCTCCCCACTCATAGATTGTTTTTTGGTTCTAGATCTATAGAAGCACGTGGTCCAAAGGGTAGAAGATACGCCGGTATATTAAGTATTTTAGAGTATGGACCATCTACGTCAGCTGGAATTTTTGACGGATTTTTACAAATGCCTTTTGAGTTTGTAATGACCCAAAGTTTTGTTTTTGCTAATAGGACAGTGGCGATTAGCAAAATGCAATTACAACAAAATAGAATGATTCAAGCAGGGGATAAAGCTGTATCACAAATTGCTGAAATCTCTCGAGCACTTGATATGGCTACCAGTGGTGATATTGGTTTTGGAGAGCATCATTTTTCGCTTCTATGCTCTGATAGTAATTTAGAATCCCTTGAGGATACCCTATCTATGGCTTCTGTTGAACTCTCCAATTCTGGAATTCAACCTGTTAGAGAAAGAATTAATATGGAACCAAGTTATTGGGGGCAACTTCCTGGAAATATGGATTATATAGTAAGGGGTTCGACTATAAATACTTTAAACATGGCTAGTTTTGCATCTATGCACAATTATCCATTAGGTAAGGTTTTTAATAATCACTGGGGAGAATATGTAACTGTACTCGATACTACCTCGGGAACACCTTTTTATTTCAGTTTTCATGTTAGAGATGTTGGGCATACTCTGATCATTGGTCCAACTGGTGCTGGTAAAACAGTATTAATGAATTTTTTATGTGCACAAGCACAAAAATTTAAACCTAGAATGTTTTTCTTTGATAAAGACCACGGTGCTGAAATATTTATTAGATCACTTAATGGGATTTATACCACAATTGATCCAGGAGGAGAATGTAACTTTAATCCTTTGCAACTTGATGATACTGGGGAGAATAGAACATTTATATTAGAATGGCTTAAAGTATTGGTGACTTCTAATGGAGAGTCGTTATCATCAGAAGATAATAAGATTTTATCACAAGCAGTAAGTGGTAATTTTAAGTTAGAGAAAAAAGATAGAAGATTAAAAAATGTTGTAGCATTTTTAGGCATAGATGGTCCTAATAGCTTAGCAGGCAGGATTGCTATGTGGGTTGGTAAAGGCTCTCATGCTAGAATATTTGATAATGAGGCAGATAATATTAATTTGCAGCAAGCTCGAGTATTTGGCTTTGATATGACCGAACTGTTAAAAGATCCAGTTAGTCTTGCTCCTGTACTACTATATATTTTCCATAGGATTAGTATTTCTTTAGATGGTCAAAGAACTATGATAGTTCTTGATGAGGCGTGGGCTTTGATTGATAATCCAGTATTTGCTCCCAAAATTAAGGACTGGCTAAAGGTTTTGCGTAAGTTAAATACTTTTGTAATTTTTGCTACCCAAAGTGTTGAAGATGCAGCTAAAAGCAGGATTAGTGATACCTTGATCCAACAAACTGCAACACAAATATTCTTACCAAACCTTAAGGCAACTGATATTTATCGTAGTGCTTTTATGCTTAGTCAACGTGAATATATTTTGATAAAAACTACAGATCCAACATCGCGTTATTTCTTAATAAAACAAGGGGTAGATGCAGTTGTTGCAAAAATAAGTTTAGATGGTATGACTGATATTATCAATGTTCTTTCTAGTCGGGTTGAAACAGTGTTATTGTTAGATCGGATTAGAGAGAAATATGGTAATGATCCTGAGAAATGGTTACCGGTATTTTATGAGGAAGTAAAATCACTTTAGTTAATTTATGCATTATAATTTTATAAAAAATTTACTTAGTGGGACAAAAATATTTGCTAAAATAGTAGTGCTATGCAGTCTACTAAATTTTACTATTATCCATAATAGTTATGCGGAAGAACCAAAACAAAAAGATACTTTAGATACTATAATTGATATTCTCTCAGGTTTGACCTGTGAAACTCAAGGTATCGGTGATTTATTACGTACAGAATTTTCTCACACTTGTATACCAGCATCATTTTTTACCTTTGCTGTTGCTAATATAATTTCGCCAGGATTATATGCAAATACCATGCTACGTCTTAAAATAAATGACCATGAATTATTTGATGGAGATTACCCCGGAGGACAATGTGCAAGAAATAATAAAATTGATCCAAATGACCCTAAATTAACCTTTGCATTTTGTAATAATGTTAAGCTAGCAGCTGTTAGAGTACAGGCAATAGCCATTTCTGCTCTTGTTATTGCTAAAGCCGTATTAACCGGTTCTGATCCGTGGGAAGAGATTATGGAAGCATGGAAGAGCAATAAAGCATCATTTCATACTATTTATAAGGACACAAAAGATGGTTATTCTAGTGTAATGTTGGACGTACCTATACCAGTTATTTTTAAAGTAGTAAAAATAAAAGATACCATGTGTGTGGCTGCTCCTACTATATTAGCAGATTGGGTACCAGTTGGCTGTAAGTATATTAGAGAACCTTACCCTGAATCGATTTATGCGACTTTTATGAATCTTGATGGTGGAACTAAGAAAGGTCCTAATACCGCTACTGACCCAATGGCAATAGTTGATTGTGGTTTATCATCTTCTAGTTGTTACCAAAGAGCTTATAATAATTCTAAGGCAGCCATCGTTATCTCTTCACCGTTAATAGAATGTATTAAAGAAATGACAGCAAGATTACTGGTTAGTAAAGATGTTTGTACATTTGATGATATTAATAAAGTAATTAATTCAAGCAAAAGAGAAAGTAGCATATTATTTCAATTTCAACGTAATATGCACCGCACTGTTACTGCTTTATTGACTATATATGTAATTTTCTTTGGTTTTAAAATTATACTTTCTGGTGATGTTCCTCCTAAAAATGAAATAATTAATTTTGTATTAAAGATGTTGTTTGTAACCTATTTTTCTGTAGGTATAAACATTACTCCTGGTAGTAATTCTGACTATAATCGACTAGATGGTATGGTACAATGGGCTTTTCCTTTATTATTAGGAGGAATAGATACACTTGCTGGTTGGGTTATGAATGCTTCTCCATCAGAGTTGTGTAAATTTGATGCTAAAGATTACGATAAAAATCTTTCTTATATGGCATTATGGGATTCATTAGACTGTCATGTAAGCCATTATTTAGGATTAGATATCCTATCAACCTTACTGGTAGAAAATCAATATAAAAATCATGATTTCAAGAGTTTTGACTTTTTTAGTTTCTCAGCCCCACCTTATGTATATTTACTGATTCCTGCTATTATTTCAGGTAACATGACTCTAGTATCCTTGGCAATGTCCTATCCTTTATTAGTGATTTCTGTTGGAGCTTTTATGGTGAATGCTACAGTGATGTGCATGATATCTATAGTAATATTAGGTGTTTTAGCTCCTCTTTTTGTGCCAATGTTTTTATTTGAATATACTCGTGGTTACTTTGAATCATGGGTAAAGTTATTAATATCATTTTTGCTACAACCTATGGTAGTGGTAACCTTTCTGATTATGATGTTTTCAGTTTATGATTTCGGTTTTTATGGTCACTGTAAATATACAAGTAAAACTATACAAAATAGTATAGAAAGTGGGGGAGATGGAAAAAGGCATGTAAAAATATTTTTTGTTAATAATAATTGGAATGAATATGCGAAAGATGAAAGTAAAGGTATAGATGATGCCAAAAGCTGTAAAAATAGCCTAGGTTATATGCTTAATAATCCACTAGCAACAGTTTTTGATTTTGCCAAAGATAACCTAAATGAAATAGTGAAAGAAAAACCAGGTAGTGGTAGTACAAGCGATCATTTATCTAAATACCAATTTTTGCAGGGCATTATTATGGGACCCGGTATGTTCTTTGTATCACCCAAATTAGTTTTTGAGAAAATTAAGGATATTGCTCTAGCTTTAATTACTGCCTGCTTTACTTTGTATTTAATGTATCACTTTAGTAGCCAATTAGCAGATTTTGCGGCTGATATGACTGAAGGTGTACCTCTTAGTGGTGTTGCCATACATCCACAAGCAATATACAAAGCTGGTATGGCTGCTCTTGGAGCTGCTGGTAAAATGCAGGCGGCTGATAAAGCAGCTAGAGGTGCTGGAGGTGCTACTAAGGATATGGGTGGTGGAGGTGGATCAGCTGAAGATACTAAAGCTACTGGTGGTGAATCAGCAGAAGATAGCTTAGACACCAGTGGTTCATCTAGAGATACTGTATCAACAACAGGAGGTGGTGGTGGTAAGTCTCTAGGTGGTGGTGGACTTCCTATCTCTCCAACCCGTCATATAGCAGAATCTATTGCAGCTGGTGTATCTGAATCGAGTTCTTCAAATGCAGGAGGTTCTTCAAGGGAATCAAGGGCTAATTTGCAGACTATTGACGAACCTATTCTACCTCCAACTAATAAAATAGTAGAAACAGAGGATTTTGTTAATAGATCACCACAGATAGCTACAACAAATACACAAGAATTAGGAAGGACAGTAGAGAAATCAAGTCCTGCTAAGGAATTACCAAAAGAGCAAAAGACCCATGAGTTACTCTCTAAAACTTTGGGAGGACTTGAGGATTCTACGGTGCAAGCTGGAAAGGCTGGTGACATTAAACAAGAAATAAAAAATCGTGAGGAAAAAGTTAGGAAGGAAAGCTATCTTAAAACTAGACCAGCTAAGAAAACTACAACTGCTAGAACTAATGTAAAAAAAGATGGCTCTGATGAAAATTCATAAAGTCACCAACTGTACAAGTTTAAGTAGGTATAATAGTCCTAGATGTTATGTGGGCAGGAATCTATACTATTTAACAGCCTTTCAGGCTATTTATTGGATTCTTGCCTACACGGGAATGACGATGTCAGGGGTGATATCATACTTGTTAGGGGTGATGTCGTCCCTGCGTAAGCAGGTATCTAATAACAGCTTTAGTTATTTTACTTTTTTAGATTCCTGCCTTCGCAGGGATGACATTAAGGGAAACAGAAATGATACCTTAGGGCTGTTATACCTACTTAAAACTTGTACATTTGGTAAAGTCATAAAAGTTTTTATACAATGTTGTTTGGTACTTTTCTCAAGCAAAGTTTTTGCTGGTTTTGGAGATCCGTGTCCATCAGTTTCATTTGCAGTAGATGATTATTTAAGACAAAACACAGCTTACGGGCATCTTCTATATAGTATTGATATGACCGGTACTCCTAATGGGTGTGATGCAACTGACCCACAATTTAAATTCTGTTTAAAAAATAAAGATGGTAGTCCTATAGAGTGTAAAGTTATTACTCTTAATTTAAATGATTCTAAGCGTCTTAGTGAGTTAAGCACTGATAATAATCCCGATTTAGGTGGAAATACTTTATTAAAAGATATTATTTTAACAGTAAAAATTGTCGATAAAAGATTGTGCCTAGTTATGGCTACCTCAAAAGGACAACTTCCACTAGCTTGTAAAAATACTACCACACCAGCTCCGATAGCACCACCAAACGAACAATGCCGGAATATAGGTAAAACTTGTTATATGGGTACTACAAGGAGTCAGTCATTACTTAATTTTTCTGGCTTAGCTGTAGATTGTGTAAAGGAAACTCTAGATAAAGTTTTTTTTCGTTATAGTAGCTGTGATCCAAAAAATGATCAGATTAGTTTGACTGCCCTTAATCCTTTCTCAACCTTCCAAGAATCTTTGAAAATATCTATTAGGGCGGCGTTAATATTATATGTTATGTTTTTTGCTGTTAATATGATTTTAAGCAAAGAATATGGTAATTTAGATAAAATAGCATCTTTTGTTATGAAGCTAATAATTGTCACTTATTTTGCTACAGGTCTTGGACCAGTATATTTTAAAGGTGGGAAGGAAACTACCGAAAATGGTATGCTTCAGTATGGGTTACCATTACTCACGGAGCTTACTCCACAATTTGCTCAAATAGTTTTTAATGCTGGTGGCTCTCGAGGATTATGTGAGTACGATACTAGTAAGTATAAAGATGGGTATAAGTTTTATGCACTTTGGGATGCTGTTGATTGCAGGATAGGTTATTATTTGGGTATGGGACTATATTATAACACAGAGTCCGTTTTAAACGACATTCCTAGTAGAAGTGTGCCGAACAAAAATAAAAATAATCCTGTAAACTTTAAAAAACCTGGAAATGAAGCTCCGGATGCATTGAGGAAAGTGGGAGGATTCAGATTTCTTACTGTAATGTTTGGTCTATTATTATCTGGACAAATAATAATAGTAGCATCTGGAATAATATTTTCTGTAATATTTGTTTCAATAATTTTATATTTTATAACACACTACTTAGTATGTCTAGTTACCATATATGTCATGACCTATATTTCTCCTATATTTATTCCTATGGTTTTATTTACTAGAACCAAAGCATATTTTGATGCATGGCTAAAAATTTGTATATCTTGTGCAGTGCAACCCGCAGTGGTGGCTGGTTTTATTGCCTTGTTACTTACTATGTATGATTCGGCAATATACAAGAATTGTGAGTTTATGAGGCATGACTATACGTATAGCAGTGATGTTCAGTTTAGTACTTTTGAGCTTAGATTACCAAATGCTAATACTGATGATTGTAAAAATAGTGCCGGATATAAATTATTGCGATATTATTCAGGGGAAGGTTGGGAGAAGCATCTTTTAAGTGTTTTTCCAATTAAATCAATTGTTGTAGATGTCGTATCACTGTTAGTAGACTTACTTTATGTATTAATTTTTTCAATTATTTTTTATTATTTTTCAAAATCAATTGGGCAATTTGCTGCCGAGCTTACTGGTGGTCCTATCATGGATTCTGTAACAGCTAGTCCTACTAAGATAGTTGATATGGTTAAGAAGGGGGCAGAATTTATTGCCGATGCTGCACAAAGCTCCGGTGGAAAACCACCGCAGAAAAATCCTTTAGAAAAACCAAGAAAAGGAGGAGAAGAAGCAAAAGATTCAGGTGGTGGTGATAGTGGTGGCAAAGCTGAAGGTATGGGTTCTGGAGGAGGTGGTGGTATGAGTGGTGGTGGCGGTGGTTAACTTGGATATTATTGTATGAAAGGAAATTTATCAAAACTCATAATGGTATTAGGCATAGCGGCTTTAGTGGTTAGCGTTGTTATGGTATTACTTGGGATGATAGGGTCAGTAAAAATTACCAACGGTTGTCTCCTTAGATATGATCAAGACGCAAAAGGAGGTAGTACTGATCGTATTACTAATACAATCATGCTTAATGCAACAGCAAACTATACTGTAATTACTAAAACAAAACCAGATGGGTCGCTTGAAACTGAGTATGATCCTAACCGTTACGGAGAATGGTTAAATACTAACCTAGCTGTTACAAATGAACAGGAGATTAAGTTTAAAATAGACGGTAATATAAGCCTTTGCAGGGCTTATGTACCAAAGAATAATATTCAACAGCTTTCAGATTTGGATGACAATGGTAACAAAGTTGCCATTCCTAGGGTTGAAGAAACTAATGTAGAACCGCTATCCTTAATTTTTGATGCTAAAACTGATGAATGGCGAAATATAGCTGAATTGTTTATTAACGATAAGGTTGTCATATCAATTTTGTCGGATCAAAAGAAATTGCCAGGTATGGTTAGTGTAAAAAATATCTTTAAGTTTGTTAAGCAAGATGGTGAATCTAAAAATTTTATAGAAACGGCAGATTGCTCAGAAGGGAAGAGAACATACAATCCATTATGTGGTAGATACTCGATATATTCCGGACAGTATGTTAGTGGTTGTAAGTGGCCGGCAAATTGTAACAATCCGAATGATTGTGTTAATATTAATCCACATGATATATGTTGGGATATAGTACAGAATAGGCATGTAGGTGACTGGCGTTGTAATTCTGATCCAGCTCATTGGTTTAGTTACTGGAAAACAATATGTGATCAGGGACCTTTTTGGGCTAATGTGATGGGGGTAGCACCAGAGCCTTATAAAGAGGATGGTTTTTTTACGTCTCCTTGGAGTGACGATACTAATAAGCTATTTACTAATTTCTACCCTGAATGTTCTAACAATTCTAGTGCTTCATCTCGTAGATGTCCTGATGTTGATCATAGCATTAAAGATAAAGCTTACATAGAAGGAGAATACCAAAATAAAAGATATTTTTGGTACTCTGCTGATGGTCCAACAGGTCTGTTATATAGAATGGATAACAGTGAGACTCCAACTAATGCAAAATCTTTAGGGACAGGCTATGAATTTGCTAAAATAATTGCTGGAAACAAAGATTATGATCCAATAAATAATAGTAGAGCTGCTAATATTAAATATCAAATCATTTATAATGATATTATAGCCGGTACAGCAAGAACCTATTTACAATATCGTTTATGGTCAAAATATGACGACTATAGTAAAAATACAGGTGGTTATGTATTAAATATTAAACAGACCAAATGTCGGAGAAGTAATGGTAATAGTTTTGATGATGTTACGTATAATCGCGGTGGAGTACAGTATTTAATAATGCCATATAGTGAAAATCCTAACAAAACTGGTACAATTTATAGCGCTAGTAATATTAAAGTGGATGATGCAGACGGCAATGCAAAAATTACTGCCAATGCCAATGGATATCTATGGATGAGAATTTACAATAAACAAGAGGATTATAAAGAAAGTTATGGTAGATACCAAGTACAATTCTTTACCTCAGAAAAAGTTGGTAGTTTTACTTTAAATATTTTAACCCCTTTATTTGAGTTATTAAAAGGCAAAATCAAGAATGCAGCTGTGATGATTTTTAAGAACATGACTTGCTATGGTGGGGGAGTTACTACTTGTACTAACTTTTTTAACTATATAAAAACCGTATTAATTCTTTACGTTATGTCATACGGAGCAATGTTTTTATTAGGTATGGTCAAAATCAACCAACAGGATTTGGTAATTAGGATAGTAAAAATCGCTATAGTTAGTGGGTTAATGAATGAAAGTACTTTTGAATTTTTCAATAATTATATATTTGATTTTGTAACTAATTTTTCAGATGGAATTATCTCCAATATGAGTGGCTATAGCATGTTTTCATCGACGAATAAGATAACAAATCCTTTCATGTTCCTAGATGCATTAATGAGTAAAATATTGTTCAGTAAAACTTTTGCTGGTCAAGTGCTTTCTTTAATCTCTATGGGTCTTAGTGGATTGATTTATTTTGTTATAGTATTTATTGCTACAATGATAGTAATCATCACCGCTCTTCGAGCCGTGGCAGTTTATATTATGGCATTTATGGCAATCGCTATATTAATTGGTGTAGCTCCATTGTTTCTTACGTTTATGCTATTTGATTTCACTAGATATTTATTTGATAATTGGGTGAGGTTTACTTTTAGATATATGATAGAGCCAGTAATTTTAATGGCAGGAATTATTATACTTACTCAGTTATTTACAATTTATTTGGATTTTGCAACTGGTTATAGTGTGTGTTGGAAATGTGCTTTACCTATAAAAGTTCCATTTCCTGCTATCCCAGGTCTTCCTGCGATTTTCTCTAATTTAGAGATTTTTTGTATCAATTGGTTTGTACCTTGGGGAATGGATTCTCGTTCTGGCATGATGGGTTTGAATATGCAACATTATATTGCATTAATTATGATTGCTTATGGAATGTATGGTTATGTTGAATTTTCTGGAAAAATGGTGGCAAAGTTGACTAGTACCGCTGGACCTTCTGCAACATCTATGGGGCATGCAATGTCATCGGCAATGGAACAAGGAGCTTTAAAAAAGGTTGGTTTAGATAAGGCATCTAGAGATACAATTAAGAAAGAAGCTGCCGGTAGATTAAAAGATAGGAATAAAGCAATTGATAAAGGGAATAAAGCTAGGTCAAAAGGTGATACCAAGGATAGTGATGGTAATAATAAGGATCAGAATCCAAGAAGTGGTGTTGAGAGTGGTAGTGGTAATGAAAGTGATTCTAATGTGAATCCAAAGTAATAACTGAAAATGAAGTGAATAGGATGAGAAATTTCAGGTATCTAATGTTGTTGATAGATTTTCTATTTAAAGGGCAACTGTTTATTGCCTTAGTAGTTCTATTAGCCTGTAATCCTGTCAAAGCTGATGATAGTGAGAAAGATGCTAAATTTGATTGGATGAGTTCGAGTTTAAGTGGACTTGCAGCTCTATTTTCAGCATGTCTAGAAGTACCAAAATTCAATAGTTTTCAAGAAGGTAGCATTTCTTTAGACCTTACAAAACCAAATGAATGGAATTCTACTGGTAACTATGTCAAAAAAGATAAAGCCATTAAGTTTGACTGGAGTACTAGTGGAGCTGTAAGTAGTCCAAGAAAATACCGAGTGATGTACCGTATAGATCCAAGGTTCAATAGACCACAAATATTTATTAAAACTTTTAATCATTTAACTAAAAAGTATGAAGCTACTAATTTTCCTAAATTTAAGGCAACTGATCCAACTAAAGATTATATAAGTCTAGCATTTAGCAAAATGCAGAATTATGTAGACTATTTTAATTTTGTTGAAAATCGTCAGAAAATTCGGGTAGAAAAAGGTGATGTAATAAATATAACTCTTGCAGGAGCAGGAGATTTTTTTAGTGTAGCTACTGACGAAGATTTTTTAAAGTCAGAGCTTGACAATAATATGTTAGGAATTCCGTCACTTTATACAAATAGCAACCTTGATAATAAAATACTATATTCAACTGCAGAAAAATTGTGTTATTCTATTGACCCCTCAAGGGATAAAGTGTGTCAGGGTACTGGAGCAAGTACCAAATATAAGGCTTTAGATAAGTTAGTATTAGTTGGTAAACCGTTAACCCAAGGTTCTATACAACAGATTATTACAATTTGTCCTGATTTTGCTAATGATAAAGATAACTCTCCAGTGTGCTTCTATGATCAAGGGAGAGGGATGAGGATACTAGTAAATAACCAGATTATAAAGAGAGAAGCGGAAAGTTTTGTATATTCTAAATTTCTAAAAAAGAATTTCTTATATTATAAATCTGATATTGCTGGAGATTTAGATTTTTTAACTGATTGGCCAATCCAAGGCATGTTTACCTCCCTAGATAAACCTTTAATGAGTGATTGGATTGGAGCTTTTTCAGATATTAATGCACTTAGTTCTTATATTAGTAGCCCAGCTGTAGACTTAAGTAGTAGTTTTTTACATTTTGGACGCTACATTATGATGGTGGAAATAGGTAATGGTGATAAGAGTATTAGTGATGCACAACAAAAAGACATAGAAGTTGAATATGTAATAATGAAAGATGGTGGGACACCACTTGCATCGCTAGTGGGTACACAAATCAACCAAGATTTTGCAACTGATGCTGACAAAGATGGCTATTTATGGGTTAGAGTAAAGAATCCTAATAAAGAGGTAATGGGGTTAATTAAGGTAAATTATGCTAATTATACGGGGAGTACTTGGTTTTCAGATATTGTATATAACGGGGCAGTTAAACCTATTACCGATGAGTTTCATAAATTTACTATGAATTTTTATACTAAACTAACTAAAAATGTAACATTACACCGAATCATAAAAGCTGCATTGATTCTTTACGTAATAATATATGCTTTAACCTTTTTAGCGGGTGCTATTCAAATAACTGCCAAAGACTTATTAACAAGAATTATAAAAATAACTTTGATAGTAATACTAATAGGAGATGATAGTTGGAACTTTTTCAATAATTACTTATTTAATGCCTTTATTAAGGGTACTGACTATCTAATGACCAATGTAGTAGGGCTTACTAGTTCTACAGTTAACATTTTTGGTTTTATTGATCCAATATTTGATAAATATACCAATGGCAGATTTTGGGGGCTTTTATTTATACAATTACTCCAAATCCATAATGGTCTTACTTTTGTTGCTATCATAACTATTTATTCTCTGACGCTTTATTTTAGAGCTATTTTGGAAGTTATCATAGGTTACGTTATAGCATATATTAGTCTTGCGGTTATGATATCTTTAGCACCATTATTCATAATTTTGGTACTATTTGAGAAGACAAAAAGCATTTTCGATAACTGGTTATCTACTTTATTTAGCTACATGATGCAACCAACCATATTATTAATATTTTTTCTATTAATAGATCAGGTGATGTCTGAACAACTTTTAAAAATTGTGGTAAGAGCATGTTGGGATAGTACGTTCATCCCAATAGAGATAGGATTAGATTTAACGCATATGAACATGCCGATTAATTTTTCGTTTAAATTACCATTTTTACCTGGGATACCTTTCTTTGCACCGGATGTTACGGAAATTAATAATGCACAGGATTTATTAAATTCTACCGGGACATTCTTGGTAATATTTACCAGTAGCTTGTTATTCTATGCTTATTGCCTAATGTGTTATGGACTTGTCGATTATGTGACTATAGTAGTTGCTCAATTAACCAACGTAACACCTGCAAGACAAGAGGGTGATTTCCAAAAACCTAATAATCCTACAAAATCTATTATGCATGATATGGAAACTGTAGCAAAACCAGTCAAGGATCTAGCTTTTGCTCCAGCTAGGATATTTAAGGATAAGGTGATAGATCAAAATTATAGGGCAAGGAAAGGAGAAGATCCTGAAAGCAACAAAGAATATACTGGCAAAATATTTGCCTCAAGAAATGATTTAGACACTGGTGGTGAAGCAGATGGTGGATCTAATAAAAAGGAATAATTACTATTTAAGCCTAGGTTTTTATAAATGAAGAATATTTTTGCTATTTTATTAATTTCTATGTTGTGCCTTTCAGGATGTACTGGCGATAGGTGCATTGATGCAGATGATTTTGGCTTTATAAAATTTGTAATTTCTTCAAGATATAAAAAAGAAGAGTTAAGCGGACAACAACAAGATAATCAAACAGCTCCTTGGATCAATACTGGATATAATGTAAATGGTCAACCACTTACTATATTGGTAAAAACTTGGGATTATTCTAAAGGAGATAAAAACAACTCTACAGAATTATCAGCTTGGAGTGCGTGGTATGGTCAAGAAAAGAATACCAATACTTTATCTGAATTTTGTAAGAGACTACAAATATGCCAATTTATAGATGGCAGGATGTGTACTAGTAGTAAGGATGCCAAAATTAGTAATGCACCGTGTTTATTTAAAAATGGTGTAGGGCTATACATGTTAATTGCTGAGCGTGATAAAAATCCTAATCTCTCTTTGGATACACAGCGTACACCCTATGGCATTACCGCCCACCTTGGTGAACCTCTTGTTGGTTATGAACTTTATGATCTTAATAAAAGAGGGGAATTAGTAAAAGCTGGAGGAATAAGTTATCAATATGAAGGTGAGGATAAAGTTAAATACGTTCAATGCCCATTATATTTTAAGATTTTAGATAAATTTTATGATGATAATAATGGTCAGTATCGTGTAGTTATTAAATCTGGGGTCACTGACACTAGACCTGACCCTATTGAATTTTTAACGAATTTAATAAAAGCTGAGTTATTTGGTGATGGTAAGAATCATGGGCTAGTTAGGTCAATTTACGAGGGTATTATTAAAACACCAGGGTATCGTGTATCTGTTTCGGCTCTATTAACTTTGTATATTATGTTTACAGGGTTTTCTTTCCTGATTGGCAATGTTAATCTCACACATACTGAATTAATAATTAGAATAGTAAAAGTTAGTATAGTATCTACGTTACTTAGTTCAACTAGTAGCTGGCAATTTTTTCATGATTACTTATTCGTGTTTTTTATGGAAGGGGTAGAGGAAATATTACGAATAATTAAAGAAACAGCGGCTACCGGACCTGGGTCTTGGAGTATTATAGGTTTAATGATAGCCCCGCAAACTATGGCAAAATTATTTTCATTACTATTTGTCGATCCGTTAGGATTTATATATATAATTTTATTCTTGATAGCCCTTTATTTTATCTTCATGATGGTATTTAAGGCTACTATTATATATCTTACGGCACTGATAACCGTTGGGATGATTATCATAATGGCTCCAATATTCATTTGCTTTATGTTATTTGGTATCACGCGTTCATTGTTTGAAAACTGGTTAAGACAGCTGATTTCCTATGCACTACAACCAATTATATTATTTACTGGTATCGCTTTTATTTCAATGATTATCAGAACAGAAATATATTCTTCACTTGGTTTTGGGGTATGTAAGTATGACTTCCCAAATTTAGGTCCGATAAATGACATATTTGGTAGTATGAATGAAGATCTAGACACTAGTCTTGGAGACTCAATATTTTATTGGTGGTTTCCATCTCCAATGAAAGCTGGCAAATTTTCTAAAACAAAGGCTAATATATCAGTGCCTGTTGATCATCGCATCGATGATGGCTCACCTGATGGCAAACTATGTTTAGCTTATCAATGTATCGAAGAAAGATATATTGAATTACCATTTTTAGATTTAGTCCAAGATGTAAGAAGAATTGATAATTTTTTCAGTGGTCACTTTGTTCAGCTGGATGGATTATTGTTAATTTTTGTATGTGTTTATTTACTAAGTAAATTTAATGATATAGCTGTTTCAAGTGCTAAATTCTTATCTAGCACCTCAGGTAATCTAACAAATTTACAAGCAATTGGACAAGCTGCTTTTGCCCCTATTCAACAGCAAATAGAGAGACCTGCAAATTATGCTTTCGGTGCTGTCAAGCAAAGGGTAGATCAAGTAACTGAGAAGGCAAGTATGTTTTTTGCCGATCAGTATGAAGATTGGATGATGGGGGGTGTAGCCCAAGAGGCACTTGATCCAAAATCAGTAAATTCGAGTGTTTTAAGTGAAGTAAAAAGAACTTATGGTATAGATTATAAAGACGTTAATGTTAAAGCTGGAAGTGATTATCAAAGGGCTATTAGCGAGGTTATGGAAACTATTAAACCTGATGGACAAGTTAAAGAATTTACTGGCAGTAGTTATGCAGAACTTAAGGATCATTTAGCAGCTCTTAAATTTGGAGAAGGTAAAAAATATGATTCTCTTAGCGAAGAGCAAAAGAAAGAACTTAATGAGTTAATGAAAACTAAAGATGGTAAGACTTTACGAGAATTAGCCAATGATGCAAAGTTTACCAAAGATTTCCAGCAAGCTTATATGAACTCGCATCAAGAAATGTCAAAAAGAGGAGTAGGGTTATTTGGTAAGAATATAGCACCTCTCAAAAGTTGGCAAGAGATGAATAGGCGTGTTGATGAAAAGAGAGAGCTACGTGATAAGAAGCGTAAAAATATAGGAGAGAGAATATATGCTGGTTATGAAGGATTAAAACGAGAAGCACTTACTGCTATTGTTGGTAAAGATTTACGGGATGCTTTTGAGGGTAACTTAACTGGAGCAGAGTGGGAAGATTTTAATTATAATGATCCAAGACTTAGAACCCATAGTGAATCACTTAAGGATCAGCAAATATCTTTGGAACATCAAGAACTTCTAACTAAAATCAATAAAGAAACCATTGCTGTTCAGGAAGATATTTCATCTCCTGAATATCTAGCCAAGCTTGAATTACAGGGTAGAACAGCAGATATTGCATATTATGCAGAACTATCTAACAAAAAACTTGCCTTTGAGATATATGATGCTTTAGCTAAAGGTGAAGGTGATAAGGGGGAGAATCCCGTGTTGATGGGCGAGCGATTCATGCGAGAAAAAGCAACGGATACTCAAACTCGTAATATGATTGACAGTGCTTATAGAATTGAGCAAACACTAATAGATAACGATAAATATGCACGCAGACAAGAACATTATGAAATTATGCGTGAGAAAGCTGAAGCTAATGGGGATAATCAATCTTTAGAGTATAGTAAAGCAGTACTAAAGAAAATAGAAGAAAGAAAAGAACTTATTAAGAAAGAATTTAGATCTCACATTGATGGAATTAATCAATATCGCTTAAATGCTAAAATGCCTAAATATGAAAAAAATGATTAACTTTTTCAAAGCAAAATGAGTGCAAAATAATAGTCTCTTACCCCTTGCCAATCACTACTATGTCACCCCGCAGGGGTTAAATATATAAACACCTCCTCTTTCAGGAGATTTTTTTAGATCCCCACCGTAGCTCCATCGTTTTGACGTTAGCACTACAATTGTAGCATTAAGTATAGCATATATTTTTTAGGTACTAATAGATTTTTGAAAATTTTTTATAAGAAATTCAATTTTTATATAGAACTTAAGATTATTTATTAGTTGAAAATTTATTAAAATATCTATTTATTAAATTTATAATAGTTGTATTTTAGTAAATTTAAACTATTAATTGTTATTTGGGTGAAAACAACAACCATATTTATACTCCTGTTTATAATTTCTGTAACAAACAAGATTTATGCATCAGCTTGGTTAATTGACTCAGGCAAGTACAAATATACGGTTACTGCTAGCAATATTGATAAAAATTCTAAAAATATTAAACAAGTAAGAGCCAATCTTTTTCTACAAATTCAGTGTAAATTGGCATATTTAAAAGATCGTATTAAGTTGGTTAATAATTCATCGGCTCTTTATAATAAGTTATTTAGGCAAATTCAATTTTTAGAGCGTAGATCTAGAGAAATATCCTCATACCAAGACGAATTAATGCGAATTTTTGCTATCGAATATGGAATTAATAAAAACCAAAATTTAGGAATTCAATTACTTTATAAAGAAAATAAATTCCAGGGAAGTAATGACATGAACTACCTGTCTAATAATAAAGAAATTGGTATATTTTATAAAATTAAGCTCTTTCAGAACACTAATAGGATAGTCTCAGTTCAGCCAAGAATATATATGACCAAAGATGGTTGCCAGCAGCAATTTTCCTATGAATTATTATTGCTATCAGCATTTTCTAAAAAAATTCGTACAATTTCAGTATTTGCTGAAAGTGTTTTTAGTTTTGGGCAAGACCTAAATAACCCATATACAAGAAGAAGTTATTATAGTTTTTCAATATCTGAAGGCATTGAATTTCAAAATGGCATTATGTTAGTAGACTTTACCAAATATTATACTAGGAGAAATTACGGTTCTATTTATAATAGAACTTTATATAAGCAATTTTCAATTGCAAAAAAGATTAAATTTGGTAATCTAAAGAAGAATAGCCTAACAACACAAATAGGGTATTTTTGTGATAAAAGCCTAATTAATAAGCATTATAAAATATCAGGAGTAATATTTTCAATATGGATGGATGTATAAAAAATATTAATAGAGCATTTTTAGATATTCTACTAAAAGAACAACTACTTACGGATTTACAAATATCTCACGTTAAGTTCAAATTAATTGATAGTACTGGAGAGAATGATTTTTTTAACGTGATAATTGCAGAAGGAATTATTAATAATGAGATGGTTATAGATATTTTGTATAAAAATAAATTATTGCCTTTATTGAATGTACAAGAAACACAGGTTAAGATTTGCGATTATGCAAAAATTGATCAATATGTAGAAAATGGTTATTTCATTTATGAAAACGATACAAGCAATAAAGTGCTTGCTATAAATGACCTAGCTTATTTAAGGAAGTTATCAACAATACATTATAATGTACAGATTAATTTGGTCAGAAAGAATGACTTCTATCAGCTACTTGAGCAGAATTTTAGCCATTTGAATATAATCAAATCCAAATATTTTCTTGAATTTATCTCAGTATACATGGTAGCAAAAAATATCAATTACACTAAGTCAATTATCATATTTTTTGTAATATATTTTGGAATATTATTTAATTTTAAACATCTTTTTCATCTGATTAACATTATTTGCTATTTTTCACAAAATATTTTAAAAATTATGCTATTTAACCAAGCTGTAATTGTACAAAATACAGTGTTTAAAAGTAGTGATATCTCCATTTTAAAAAATGATCCTCTACCTATTTACACTATTTTACTTCCATTATATAAAGAATCAAGCAAGCTAAAGTCAATTATTAGTTATATCTCTAATATTAATTATCCTAAACATAAATTAGATGTCAAAATTATTATTGAAGCAGATGATTATTTGATGATCAAGGAAAGTATCCTATATGAATTACCTTCTTATATACATTTGCTTAAAGTACCTTTTAGTTTACCTAGGACTAAACCTAAAGCCCTTAATTATGCCATGCAATATTGCAGAGGAAAGTATGTAGTAATATATGATGCAGAAGATAGACCTGATGCTGATCAACTCCTTAAAGCAGTAATAGCCTTTGATGAATTACCAAAAGAATATGTTTGTTTGCAGGCTAAACTTAACTTCTATAATGAGAATGAAAATTTACTCACTAAACTTTTTAGCATAGAATATTGTTTATGGTTTAAATATCTTCTGAAAGGTTTAAGCTTGATGGACTTACCAGTAACTCTTGGAGGAACTAGCAATCATTTTAAGGTTGACGCCTTACAAAAAATAGGTTTTTGGGATGCTTATAATGTTACTGAGGATGCTGATTTAGGAATTAGATTATATTCTTTTGGTTATAAAGTTCATATGATAGATTCTTATACTTTAGAGGAATCACCTATAAATCTTATAAGTTGGATAAATCAAAGATCTCGCTGGATAAAAGGATTTATCCAAACATTTTTGGTATTTCTTGCCCAAAAAGACAAATATAAAAGGTTTAAATTTTATCAAATAACTACTATTTTCATTTTTATTGGTTTTTCTTCTTATGGTTTTTGTTGTTTACCATTTCTAATACTAACTATTAAAATTAATACATTCACCATAATTAATTATTTATGGATAATTAACAGTTTTTTTGCTTTTTCATACCTTTACGGAAGTGCTTTTTTTATTTTACTGACTAAAAAAGGTAAAATAACTAATTTTCGAGTATTAGATATTGCTGCCTTGTTTGTGTGGCCTCTGTATTTTCTACTACATACGATAGCAAGTTATAAGGCGATTTGGGAGATTATTTTCATACCCTTCAAATGGGATAAAACTCAGCATGGGATTAGTACTCTAGACCTTGAATAAATCAGGGTATACTCGGTCAACTTCAAGAATTAAGGTCGTAGTGTCTAAATATCCATAGTATCTTACATTTTTCTATAATCGTCATAGCAAGGCTCTTTAGATGCCGTGGCGATCCAGGTAAACAGCGCAGCTGTTTTTTTAGAGTAACGCTTCGCGTATTCTAGATTGCCACGTCGCCGCTTTTTCGCGACTCCTCGCTAATAAACGATCAGCAGCCATTTTAATAGTGATTATATAAAAAATGTAGGGTACTATGGCAGAATAGTATGGTTTGGTAAATTACCGGTAAACATTAAAACGCTCGATATCAACACCACCCAAAATAAAGTAAAAGGTAAAAATACTTTCCAACCTAACCGCATCAATTGATCGTAACGATATCTAGGTAATGTTGCTCTTATCCACAAGAAACAAAATAATAAAAACCCAACTTTTACTACAAACCAAATAAAACCCGGCACAAAATTTAGGAACTCAATGCCAAAAGGTGGCAAATATCCACCTAAGAAAAATGTTGTGGTCATACCACTTGCTAAAATCATATTAGCATATTCGCCAAGAAAAAATAAGGCAAAACCCATAGAAGAATATTCAACATTATAACCAGCAACTAGCTCAGACTCAGCCTCTGATAAATCAAAAGGCAATCTATTAGTTTCTACAAGTACTGATATGAAAAATATTACTGCCATAGGCAACAACATCAAATCAACCCACCAAGGCAATAATTGTTGCCTTTCTATGATTTCTGAAAGATTAAGAGTACCTGTTGTTAAAAGTACAGTAACAATCACCAACCCTATAGATACTTCGTATGAAATCATCTGAGCCGAAGAGCGAATAGCTCCAAGGAAAGCATATTTCGAATTACTTGCCCAACCAGCTATGATTATACCATAAACCCCTAATGATGAGATTGCCATAATATATAAAACACCCACATTGATATCAGCTAATACCAGTTTTTTATCAAAAGGTATCACTGCCCAACCAATTAAACTAAGCACAAAAGTAACCATGGGAGCTAAGGTGAATAATATTTTATCAGCTTGATTTGGTATAATTGTTTCTTTAAATAATAGTTTAACTGCATCAGCAATTGGTTGCAACAAGCCAAAAGGCCCAACCACGTTTGGCCCCTTTCTTAGTTGCATTAGACCTATTACTCTTCGCTCAGCATAGGTAAGATAGGCTACACACAGCAGAAGAGGAATGGTGATAGATAGGACTTTCAATGCCACAATGATTAATGGCAGCAGATATTGTTGGAATAACGATATCATGCAACTTTTTCCCTTTCTTGCTTTGATTCCAAGCATTTTGCCATAGTAATAGATGCCCTACTAATTGAATCTGTCATATAATAATTTATCGGTTTAGTCATTATATCATCATTAAGTAATTTATCTGTAGAGGTAAATTTTATAAACTCACCACCCATTATCTCAGAAATATTGGCAAATATACTCTTCTGCTTTAAAGAATTGGCTTCGCAAAACTGCGTGGTATTCGCGTACTCACGTACTTCATGTACGCTCCGCTCGCTCCCCCCTTGTTTTACGTTCCAATTCTCCAAATCATTTGAGTATACCGGAAATTCGGCTGCCAACTTATTTCTTATTTCCATTAAATTGCTCATGCCAAGATTTAGCCCTAAATTATTGGCAAGATTATTTATAATAAACCAATCTTCTTTTGCCTGTCCTACTGGACTAGTTGCTGCCCTGGCATATTGTGGTCTTCCTTCAAAATTTACGTAAATAGCATCCTTTTCTGTATAGCTACTAGCAGGAAAAATTACATCTGCTGCATTTGCTCCATTATCACCGTGATGCCCTTGATACACTACAAAAGACGATCTGATTTTGCTCATATCAATTTCATCGCTACCTAGTAAATATACAAACTTAATTTCACCCTTTTCTGCCTTCTGTAAAATTTCAGAAACACCATTACCGCCATTTTTAGGGCTAAAGCCTATGTCTAAACTACCGACCATTGACGCATGATTATGTAATATATTAAAACCATTCCAATCATCTCTAACTATCTTATATTTATCCACCATCTGATGAATGAGTGCTAAAATAGCATAACCATCATCTCGAGAATATACCCCATCGCCAATAATTATAACCGGATTTTTTGCAGCTGCCAACTCCTTAGAAAATTGATGTTCCCCTGATATTATTGCCTTAATTACCCCAGGACTCGCCCCTAATTCATTGATAGCATAAGTTTGGTCACTAATATTACCAATTCGGGCTACTGTTAGCTTCCCTTCTCTTTGCAACACGCCAATACGTGCATTAAGGACTGGTGCTATCTGTCTAATATTTGTACCAATTAACAAAGCTAGATCAGCTTTTTTAAGTCCAGAGATCGTTGTGTTAAATAGATAGTTTCCCCTACTAGATATGTCTATTTTATAATTAAACTGGTTGCTATCAAAATTATTACATCCTAGCTTCTGTAACAATGTTTTTAACAAAAACATTGATTCGGTGCATGCTAGCGTTCCAGCTATTGCCGCTATTTGATTACCGGCAAGAGGCTTTAATTTTTGTGCTACTAGTGCAATAGCATCACTCCAAGAAGCTTCAACTAATTTACCATTTTGTCTTATATACGGAGAATCTAACCTTTGATATTTCAAACCATCATAAGCAAATCTTGCTTTATCTGATATCCATTCATCATTAATATCATCATTAACCCTTGGTAATATCCTCATTACTTCATCCCCCCTACTATCAACCCGTATATTACAACCTTGGGCATCCAATACATCTATTGACTCAGTTTTCTTTAGTTCCCAACTACGAGCTTTAAAAGAGTAAGGCTTTGAATTTAATGCACCAACTGGACAAACATCTATAATATTAGCTGATAACTCTGATGTAAGACTACGTTCAAGATACGAGGTTACCTCCATATGCTCTCCCCTGTAAAGAGTTCCTATCTCCTCAACTCCAGCAATATCAGTGGCAAACCTTATACATCTAGTACATTGTATGCATCTAGTCATATGAGTCTTAATCAGAGGCCCCATATATTTATCTTTGACTGTCCTTTTATTTTCCGAAAATCTAGAACGTGCTCCACCATATTTAAAGGCTTGATCTTGTAGATCGCATTCGCCTCCTTGATCACAAATAGGACAATCTAGGGGGTGATTAATCAATAGAAATTCCATCACTCCTTCACGAGCCTTTTTAACACCTATGGTATTAGTGTGGATAACCATACCTGAAGTGGCAGGCATAGCACAAGAAGCAATGGGCTTGGGAGATTTTTCCATCTCCACCAAGCACATACGGCAGTTACCGGCAATCTTCAAACGTTCATGAAAACAAAAATGTGGGATTTCTATACCAAGCTTGCTGCAGGCACGAAATACGGTTGTGCCTTCCTCTACTTCAACTTCAGTACCATCTATAGTAAGTTTTATCATGATATATTGTAGTTTTATATTACGTCGAAATTATACCACATTATATGTTACTCACTAATCTAAATTTTCCAATTTTGCAAAATTAACTAACAAAAAGAAAGCGGAGACCTGTATATCATAACTTTTTAGGCTATTTTTAGATCTCCGCACTAAGATGAAAAGACTACTTAAGTAGTTCCTTGACATGCATCAGTACCGGCAGCACTACCAGCTACCATGCTTATAATTTCGGGAGCCTTAAACAATATTATAACACCAGTCACAATAACCAATGCAACTTCCCATTTTAATTGACCTCTAAGAGTTTGAATCCCTAGAACAACTATACCAATAATTGCTATACCACGAGCTGTATTACCACGAAATGTTTTGATCATCTTACACAATACATCACCTACTGGATCATCAGCAGTAGTAGCAAAAGCATCCGATGCTGTAGTAATTAGAGCAATGCTACAAAGAATAAACAGCAAACGCCACACAAAACTACTATCAAACTGTTCAGAATAGGACCTACAAATATTCATATTTTACCTCGTTAACGAATTGTTTTAGACATGTGCAGTGATTCTATACTGTACATTTTTACAGTTCAAGGATTAATATAGGGTGATCGTAATCTAATTAGATAATTGCTGGATAAGCAAGGTTTACGTGGTGTTTTAGTCACAATTTTTGCAAGTTTAATTAATACTCCCGATGTTATCCCTGCACTTTCGGATGTCATCAACTATGATTTTAAACCGATGTCTTACATTAAATTGAGGTTACACTATATAGTTCTCTTTTGTGGGTAACTTCTAGAGTCTTTTTCTAACTTCTCAAAATGCAATAGCCCGTAGGCAAAAGCTATAATTGCAGGAATCATAATAATCAATATCCCCCAATTGCCAAAATAGTCAATAATATAAATGAAACCAAAAGAAGTAATAACGTACATCAAAGCACGAGATACAGAAAATATCACGCTAACACAGGTAAAACGTTTAAATACAGGAAAGCTTTTATAAAAAATTGGAGCAGCAGAGGTATGACAGTACTTAAATAAAATAATGACTATCTGAATGAAAAATAGCTCAAACGGAAAATTAAGATTATTTAGCCAATATGGACAAAATAAAATAACAATAGAATATATAATAAGTATAATTTTTGCGGTTAATAATTGATATACTCTGTAACTTACATAAGATAATATTGATAAGATTAAGAACTCTAATATAGAGACAATAAAATTATGATGAATAACCTCAGTTGAGGTATAACCAAAATCAGTCTTGAGAATAGTACCACAATGCAGATAGATAAAATAAAAACATACCGGTGTAGAACACTCTAATAAAAGGAACGCTATTATTGTTTTTTTATTAATTTTTTCATTAACGACTGGATCATTATATAATGCTTTTATATCAATATTAGCTTTCTCATATTTATTTTTTAGTATAAGTTTTGCATTAGCAAATTCAGGTGTTTCCCGCAATGTTGTTTTAGCAGCAAAACCAATCAATGCCACTATTGCACCTATCCAAAATGCTAGACGCCAGTTAAAACCATAGGAAGTAACAAGTGAGGCAATTCCTAAAGCACCCATACTTCCTAAGGCAGCAGATAGCCCTACCAATGTCACACTTACATACTGGATTGGTGGGTTAATTGTTTCGGTTAAATAAAGTCCTGCCCCTACTATCTCCCCCATAGATGTCATGCCTTGAACAATACGGCAAATTGTTATTATCCAAGTAGCAGCTACTCCTATTTGAGCATAGGTAGGAAGATTAGCCATGACAAAACATGATACAGCCATCATAAAAGTTGTAATTATAACAGTAGATTTGCGTCCTATATTATCACCCAACCAACCAAATATTAAGGCACCAACCGGCCGAAAAACAAAGGTAGTACAAAAGGCAAAAGACATCATTAAAGAAGTGAAGTGAGAATCAGCAGGTTCAAAAAACAACTCATTAAGAAACGCTGCCATATGAACATATAACATCAAGTCAAAATATTCTAAAAATGTACCAATTGAAAGTAAGCCCACTGCTTCTTTCTGTTCTCTAGTTAAACTTCTCTGTTCATGCGGATACTTTATCATTTATTTTTCTCCTTTAATGTTAAAATGAGCTTATATATTCTGCTACTTTAAAGAATTGGAGTTTATAGTTATTATGCAAATTCAGGATAAGAATTAACTAATTCTTATCCTGAATTGGGTTTATTATATAAATTTTTTAGATACTGGATTTTCCATGAGTCTCTTAGCTATCTCACTATCTGATATGGAATCGTTTTTTGTAGATCGCATATAGATAGTTACTAATTCTACCATTTTATCACAAAACTCAGATTGTAGCATTTGAGAAGCTTCTAGCTTTTGTCTATTCATTAAATCTATAGTCTCAAGTTTTTTGCTTTCTAGAAACTTATCAATTTCTTCGTTTTGCTGCTTAATTATATTATTGGCAGTTTCTTTGCCATCTTTGATCATTTTTTCTCTTAAAACTTCAATCTGTTGTATTTGGGCTGTAGCATCTTCAAATAACAACGTCATATCTTCGTTAAGTTTTTGGGCTTCTAAAACTTGGTCTTTGATGACCATAATTTTGTCATCTAACGATTTTAAAATTATATTTTTTATTGGTCTATAGACTAAATACACAAAAATTAGGAAACAGACGGCTAGCCAAAATTTTTCGTCAAACAATTGCATTATTTTATCTTTTTGTAAGATTCTTTTAATAACTCTAAATCAACTTCTTGATTAGTAATTTTTTGAATTAACAATTTTGCTAAATCGATGCATGAGTCATTTTCATTAATCCAAAATAATTTATTAGTTGTTTCTATATCATGACGATTATTGGCAATTTGTGCTTTCAACTCATTATGGAGTTGAATTTTTTTTGATAGAAGAGATGCTTCCATTGCATCCCTAGCTTCTTTCTTAATATTTTCCACTATATTTGATATCTCTGCTAGTGTATTTGCATATTGCTTATGCAAGTCATCAGCTTTTTCCCCAAGACTTTCTGCACTAGCAATATTGCTATCTATATAAGCTTGCCTATTCTCAAGAATCTTTTCAGTTAGCGGTGCAATGAACTTATGAACTAGAAGGTATAAGATACTAAAAACAACTACCAGCCAAAAGATTTGCGAACAATAAAAGGTAACATCAAATTGAGGCATAGTTACTTAGGAAAATATCAACAAAATTGCAATTACGAACGAGAATAAGCCCATAGCTTCCGTAAGTCCAGCTCCAATGAATGCCATTCTTTGTAATTGATCAGTAGCTGAAGGATTACGGGCAATTGAAGATAGCAATGCACTGAATATACTACCTACACCAATGGCCGCACCTGACATACCAATAGCCATTAATCCTACACCAATAAATTTTAGAGACGTTCCGTCCATATGTAAACTCCTAAATATAAAAAATTCTAGGTTCTTGCATATTACTGCATTTTTATCTATAAGACCATAAAAATGAAGTCATACGCAGAACCTAATGTGAATTTACAGCATCATTCAAGTATACACAAGAAAGAATTGTAAATATATAAGCTTGAAGTATTGCTATAAAAATTTCAAATCCAATAAGGATCACAATTAGTGGAATTGGCAAAAATTTAAAGAAAATCATTAATGAAACTATAAATCCTGCCATCACCTTTAGTAATATATGTCCTGCTACCATATTAGCAGCTAACCTTAAAGATAAACTTATAGGTCTTGCTAGATAGGCAAATAATTCTATCAAAATCATAAGTGGAGCTAACCAATATGGTGTACCTTTAGGCAAAAATATTGATAAAAAATGTATACCGTGATTAATAAAACCGATAATTGTAACCATAAAAAATATCATAATTGCTAAGGCAAATGTTACTATAATATGGCTAGTAACAGTGAACCCGTAAGGAAGCATGCCGAGCAAGTTACATAACAAAATAAACATAAACAAAGTAAAAATGAACGGTATAAACTTACGTCCCTTTTCTCCAACATTTTGATTGAGCATCACTGTAATTATATCATAAATTATTTCAGCACTAAGCTGTAATCTAGATGGTATAATTTTTTCGCCTTTTAAGGCTAAATAAAAATAGGAAAGACCTACAACTCCAGCAAGCAACATAAACAAACTAGAGTTAGTAAAACTAATATCGAAACCAAATAAATTAATTTCTACTAGTTTCTTTATTGCAAATTGATCTAAGGGACTATGGGACATTATTTCTTATTTAGTTTTTGCCAAATTATTTTAAAACCTGCAAGCATACCTATCAACAAAAATATTATAATACAAAATGGTTTAGAATTAAACAATTTATCTAATGTAAAACCAACAATAAACCCCAGCATCACACTAGAAAACAAATCTAACGCTATAGCCAACGCATCAATTTCTTTTTTTGGATTAAGTTTAGGGTAAAAATGATTATTTGTTTTAAGTTTCTTAATCCTTTTTTGTATCTTATCTAACTCTTTCTCTTTTTGTTCCAACATATACATTAATACAAAGAAGTCTATTTAAACCTCAATTTCGGATTAATGAAATTAACCCGAAATTGGAATGATTTTCATTTACTAATAATCTTATTCTTATACCAATAAAAATAAGATTATTAGCGATAATAGATTAAAATGCATTCGTAGAATCGCTTCAAGAATGCATTTTTCTGATATTCTAGCCAGTTTTGGATTAAAATTTTTAATCCAAAACTGAGGTTTTAAATAACCTTGGCACTATATAGCTATGTAACATTAGACCTTTGTTCGTAAGATTAATATGACCTTTATCACCTAATCCCTCATCCCACCTAAGTAAACCTAGCTTTTTATAGTATGTTGCCTTTTCCATATCTAAAATCTCAAATAATTGTTTACCAATTCTTTTCTGTATACTATCAATAGTTAAACCCTTTTCAAGACGTAGTCCCATCATCAACATTTCTGCAATTATTTCTTGCATAGAAAGTTTATTAATCTGCTGAATACCACATCCTAAACTGTCAACAGCTTGTAACCATTTTTCTGGTTTATGCCACATCATAATACTATATAGATTAGATGTAAAATTACTATCACACATGTTAACCCTGCTGTGGCTACCCGGACCTACACCTAAATAGTTGTCATATTGCCAATATGTTAAGTTATGTTTACATTCATGACCTAATATAGCATAATTTGATATTTCATATCTAAGATATCCTTGGGACTTTAAATAGCAGTTAGTCCACTCATAATGGTCAGCTGCTTGATCTGAGTTTGGTATAGTCAGATTTCCCTCGTTAAACAATTTATAAAATAACGTACCCTTTTCGATTACTAGTTGATACAGTGAGATATGACCTGAGGCAAGTTTCATGGCATTGGTAAGTTCATCTTGCCAACTTTCTAGAGTTTGGTTACTTCTTGCATAAATTAAGTCAAAAGATATTCTAGGGAAAAGATGGCGAGCTGTCTCAATAGCTTTGATTGCTTGCCCTACATCATGTTGTCGTCCTAAACTCTTTAAGTCATCTTCCACTAGAGACTGGACGCCAATTGACACACGGTTTATTCCAGCTGATCTAAAGTCCCTAAATTTTTCAGTCTCAAATGAAGTGGGATTTGCTTCTAAAGTAATTTCTGTCTGCTCATCTATTGTTGCTAGATTTGCTATTTTTTTAATTATTCCTTCAACAACAAATGGCTTCATTAAAGATGGAGTTCCACCTCCAAAGAAAATAGATTTTATATATTTATGACCTATAATATCCTTGAAATGATCAAGCTCTAGTTCATAACATTTCAACCATGTATCATGATCTACTTTATCTACAACATGAGAATTAAAATCACAATACGGACATTTTGACAAACAAAATGGCCAGTGTATATATATCGATAAAGGATTTTTCATGTTTATGCTTAGTTGAAAATTACTTCAGCTCATCTTTTACTATCACTACTTCCAAACCCTTTATTTAGATATATTACCATACGTAAACAATAGTAGCATGTTAGCATCGATATGTTCCTTGAGAGGTGGATAGGTGATCAGATCATAAGATCTGTACATCTACTTTAACCGGTAAGTTACTGTCATTACTTCACCATTCTTAATCAAATTAGCGGCAATAGCTATCTTAAGTAAGGTATCTAGGGTAATGGTTGATAGTATCACCCCCTTATATTCTAGGTAGTCTTTAAATAACCTGAATTCGATATGTGATTTTAATTATTATCATCATTGGATTCAAAACAAAATAGCAGAAATTGGTAAATTATCTGAGACCATTTCCATGTTCTTTGTCACCTAATTCAATTTGATGTACCATATTTCATAACTATTTTATTAAACGATCGACATATTCGATATTATGGTAGATATTCATCAAATATATCTTGTAACCAGTTTCCTAATAGATTAACTTCAGAAATATAAGGCTGAGGTGGAACAAAGCTAGAATTATCACGAGTTTGAAATTGTAAATTTTCAATAGGTCGTTTTGGTGATATGCCTTCTTCTCTTTGGCATTCAACCGCGTCTTTCCATTTTTCTGCTACTAATGCCGCAAACTCTGAATGTATTGTTGCAACATCTTGTTTACATTTAAAGCCTACACCTTCGACTTTTATGCTGTATCCCTTATCGCTCAATTTATAGTCTTTTAATACTTTATTGACCTCTCGTTGTGTTGCAATAGTTTGTCGCTCAATATATGGATTATTAATTTCAAATAGAATGACAAACTCTTTTTTATCACCATACTGACCATTAATAATATCCTCAACTAACTTTCTTGCAGCGTCACGGTCTGTACTAGTAGTGTTAGGTCTTTGGTATTGTTCTGTTAATGTATCGATTATAGTAATGGCTTTATTATTTAATAGATAAGTAGTAAGTAAATCTTGGCACATTAAAGTCTCTGTTAATTTTCGACTTTCTCCTTCTGCATAATTAGGATACACTCTACCAGGAAAATATCCTGGGGGACATTCCTCTTTTGTCTTATATTGGATAAATGGAGATGATTCGTTCAATCTGATACCATGTCGTGCAGCTAAGCCTTTTATATATTCCTTACCTTCTGTCACACGAGCTAAGTCCTCTCCTATAGGCAGAGAAATATCCAATGTATCTAAGTCAGTTTTTGTTTTATAAGCTTCAAGCAATTTATCACGTACTATAGGCGTAATTCCATCAATATTAGCCCATAATTCTCGTACTCCTGTTAATATTGCTGTTTCTCCGTTCACTTTAATATTATAATTAAGGTAATCTATTATCCGAGCCATTACACCTATACGAGATGCCCCGGCAATCCAAGCACTGTCATATTCCTGATGTTCTGGAGTTTCGCGATCAATTAGACGTAGTACTTTAGCACCAGCTAAATATTCTTTCTCATACTTTTTCATCCAGCCTTGGGAAGATAGCTCATTACGTTCCTGACCAGGTTTGCGACCGAAAGCATTCTGAGAAATATAGAAAAGGAAATCCATGATATCTTGTTCATCTAATTCTGTTCCTTTTCCAAGGTTTTTACGTAATATTTTAGCATTAAATTTGCTAGGATCACTTTGATCAGCTTTAGATTTCTTTATTGCAGGATATATCTGTTTAAAAGTTATTATAGGATCCTTTACTCCTAGACGATTAATATCCTGCCATAGCTTTTTCGGATGAAAATATCCTGCGATTTGAAGTTGCTTTAATAAGGCTTCTTGATGTTCTGTTGCACTTATATATTGACCTACTTTTTTATAATCTGTAAAACCCAATTTAGTTGCAGCTAATTCGAAATGAGATGGTTTTGTAGACTTTGTATATCCATCATAAGTAAAATAAGTAGTAGGAAACAAAACCCCGACAACAGCAGGTATTAGCCTGTAAAAAGTATGTTTTGCCATATTTACCCTTTTGGTTAGAATTTATATTAATTTCTTAAGTTAAAGTATCTCACTTGTCAAACGTATTTTTAGGGCAGTTTAAAAAACCCAACTTTAACCTATGTCTATAATTGTTAAAATTTTCTCTAGTTTCAGTATTAAAATCATGTTTTTAGCAAAATATTAATTTAACAATCAGATGCAGAGCCATCTCAAATCTGATTGTTTCGATAATTTCACCGAATTTGGGATAAGAATTGACAAATTCTTATCCTGAATTCGCGTAAGTTCTATTAAATAAACGGATTAGTGATTAATAATTTATTTTGACTAATAACAGCTGATGTACCTAATGGCAGTGGTACATTTCGTGCTATATGTCCTATATCTTTTATAAAGAAGGCGGGTACTTGTGAATTTTCTACTGCAATTTGAATTGCCGTTTGTGTAAGATCTCTACCATCTTGTTCCTCTCCGTTTGTAAATTCACCGAAAAGAATTGCTTGGCTTTTTTCTAGAATTCCCACTTGTTTTAATTGTTCTAATCTTGCAAATATTCTATAACCTCTTTCTCCTACATCTTCAAAAATTAATATTTTATTGGTAGAATTAAGTTGCCAGTTTGTACCAAGAGAATATTGCACCATAGATAAATTACCACCAAGGATTTGTCCTAAAATTGAATCTCTATTCGTTAAATTTTTTGCTATTGCATTTATAGGATAAAGATCATAAGTAAAATTTTTAGTATTACCTAAAAGAGCATTGATTATATCAATGTGGTCTTGAGCATTTACGCCTCGCACTATTCTGTCTAAAACTGTAGCGTGTAAAGATGACCACCCTATTATTTGGTTAAAATATAAGTGTAACGCAGTAATATCGCTAAAGCCTACTAATATTTTATATTTATTGAACATATGAGGTTTCAAAAAAGGAATTAATTCCATAGAACCATATCCTCCTCTATAAGCCCATATAACATTTGAATCTAGATTTTGTAGAGCTGAAATAAAGCTTTGTAGTCTTACTTCTAATGTTGAGGCACTAAATACACTTGAATCATCAATAATGTTATCTGCAATACTTATTTGTATATTATAATAATCCTTAAATAATGCTTGGATCTGATCAAAATATTGGTACATACCAAGCGTTTTTGAAGAAGGAGCTACAACATCTATGATTAATTTTTTCATTGACATCTCTTAAGGAATTTAAAATAAAAATGTTGATACTAATATGGTGCCGCTAGCAGGAATTGAACCTGCGGCCTCATCATTACCAATGATGTGCTCTACCTCTGAGCTATAGCGGCCTAGTTTTAAGAGAAGTCTCAGACTATATGAGTATGATCTTTTTGACATATATTGCTTTATTGGTCAAGCAATAATTTTAAAATAATTACTTAGTCAGTTAGCATTTGAGTGTATAGTGTATAATTAGATTCTTTTTCATCTAGTAGAAAAAACTCCATTACCATGCGTTTTCAATAATAATTGGTATACTGTAAGGTTTAATAATTATTAGATCAAATCTGACTTGGTAATTTTGGTATTTTGGGTTAGAGCTTAAAAATATACTGGCAGATCTTTTTATTCTTGCTTGTTGATGAGTTGATAATATCCGATCATCAACGTCAGAACGTCTTGCTTTTACTTCTATAAAAACAAGTTGTTTTCCACGTAGGGCAATAATATCAATCTCACCAACATAATATCTTTTACGATGGTGAAGAATTTGATAAAATTTAATTTTATAAATAACAATAGCCACATACTCAGCTATTAAACCGAATGTAATCCTTTTCATAATAATGTTTGCAAGAACTTGAAGAATTTTGAGTACATTCACCGCATAATAGCATATATATCAAGTAGCACTAATGACTTTTACATATAAAATATAAAAAAATCACAGTATTCTTAATGCTTTAAAGAATTAGTTGTTGATTCTTATTATGCCCCCCCATTACATAAAGTTGATAATAAACTACCACATGAATTAGCATTTTGTGGTAGCGAGGGAGGGATTTGAACCCCCGACACGCGGATTATGATTCCGCTGCTCTAACCAACTGAGCTACCCCGCCGTGATGGAAAGAGCTTCAGAAAAATCACATGCTAGACAACTCCAAACAGATTATGTAAAATTTTAACGTTTAGAGAATTGAGTACTTTTTCTAGCTTTATGCTTACCATATTTTTTCCGTTCTACAACCCTTGAGTCTCTTGTTAAGAAACCGGATTTGCGTAAAATACTATGAAATTCTGGTGCAATTTTGTCAAGCGCTCTAGAAACACCGTGTAGTACAGCACCCAGTTGCCCTGATATTCCACCACCTCTAACAGTACATATTATATCATATTGCCCAGCAGTATTAGTTACAACAAATGGTCGCAAGAGAGATTTGGTATGAGCTTCACGAGTGAAATATTGCTCCATATTTTTTTTGTTGACAATTACCTTACCACTACCACTTTTTAACCAAACTCTAGCAATTGCACTTTTTCTTCTACCTGTACCATAAACTTTATTATCACTACTTCCTACAGGCGTTTTAGGCTTAACTAACTTACTCTGAACATCGCTTTTGGTTTTTTCGCTTTGAACCTTTAATATTGTCATAATTCACTATTTTTTATTCTTTGTATTTTTGCTTGCAAAATCATAAAACTCAGGTTGCTGAGCTTTATGTGGGTGTTCATTCTCTGCATAGACATATAGATTACCCATCTGCTTTGATCCCAAAACATTTCGCGTAATCATTCTTTTTACAGCAAGCTTAACGACACGTTCGGGATATTTACTAGACAGAATTTTTCCAGCTGTTGTATCCTTTATCCCACCTGGGAAACCAGTATGGCGATAATAAAACTTACCATCTTTAAGGTCTGATTTTTTACCTGTCAAGCAAATATGCTTGGAATTAATTATTATTACATAATCTCCACAATCTAAATGAGGAGTGAAGGAAGGCTTATGTTTGCCGCGTAAGATTTTAGCTACTTCACTAGCAAGTCTACCTAATACAAGGTCTTTAGCATCTATGACCCACCACTTTTTCTGAATTTGTGATGGTTTTGCAGAATAAGTTTTCACGTTATATATCTTTATTAATTAGAATTAATGTTATCATTGTCCTAGCCTAAGCTATACTAAATAGCATTATAACCACTATTTTGTCAAGATAAATGTAAATATATATTTTACATAGTTTCTTGACTAATCGACAAACATAATTTTTTTATCAGTAGCAAAATACATACTACCACAGCAGGTTTTTCCATGATATTCAATATTTTTAGTAATTTTAGCAATCTGTGGAGTGGTGCTTAAATTACCATTAACATCTGATTGGAAACTATATAATTCACCTTTAGTGGAAATAATATTTAAATTCCACTCTTCTGCCTCAGCTACCTTACCAATTATAGGAGTTAGGAATGATGAGGCTTTAACCTTTTTAATATCTTTCCCATCATTTAGATCTGCTACAAACTTGACTTTACCAAAATCAGTACTTATAGCAGCTATTTGTCCAGCATTATTTGTTATAAATAAACTATTACCCGCTAACAACATAGATTGCACATCATAAGCTTTGGTTTGCCAAAGAATATTACCCGTCATGATATCTAGCTTTACTATCTTACCAGCACTATTAGCTATATATATGTGAGAGTTATTGACAATAGGTTTGCATAATATAGATGCTGCCTCAAAATTTGGCAAGCCTATTTCTTGATGACTAGATAAATCGTTAGTCCATAGAACTTGACCGCTAGCTGCTTCTAGAGCAAGAATTTGTCCTGAATTATAGTTTACTATTACATGATTATTTTGTACTATTGGGCTAACATGGTAACTTGATGACAAAGTTTCTACTACACCTTCATGTTGCCAAACAAAATTTAAGTTATCAATATTAATCGCTAATATTTGATTAGTTACTGTTTGAACTACAATAGTATAATTATTAATTAATACCGGTTTTACTCTAGTAATATCAGGCAACTCTTTTCTGATTATTTCATGACCTGACCTACTATCTAATACTACCAAGAATCTTGAACCATAGGTAACATATAGTTTATCATTGTGGCATAAGATCCCTCCACCAATATAATAATCACTCTTGTTAGTGCTGATATTATATGACCACATAATAGATTTATCTTTCATAGAAAAAGCGGAAATATTACCTTTAGTATCAATGGTATAGGCAACAGCTTTATTAAAAACTGGCTCTGATATTATTTTATATTTTGCAACAGTATATTCCTTATTTTGCAGCTGTTCAGGGCTAAATATATTTATTTTTACAGCAGAATCTATTTGAATTGTTTCATTACTTTCTACAGATAATCTAGGAGTTAATTCTACAATATTTTTAATCTTTTTAGCTCCAAGACCACAAGAAGTTAGAAGAAAAGGTAGTAAGAAAATAATTAATCGTTGTTTTATCATAATTTAAGCCTTTGTTATTGTAAGCTCAATTCGATATAAGAATTAACAATTCTTATATCGAATTGGCTTGTTATGTGCAGAACCGCTTCAAGCCTGATTGTTTCTATATATTCCGGAAGTTTGATATAACTTGTTACATCGAACTTCCGATTATTGTAAGTTTGAAAGTAAAGCTTTAGCCTGCTCTTTAACTACTTGAGTTGTACTTTCTAGTGATATTACCTTTTTCAAAGTATTTTCTGCTAAATCTTTTGAGTTGTTGTTAATATACCAAATTGCTTTGATAATATTTGCAGTACCAAAGAATGGTTTATTCTCATCATCAAAATAATTTAAATATTCCTCGATTTCATTAATGTTTGCATTAGATAAATTTGTTTCGTCTATCATTAAACTTAACCAAACTAGACGTGCATATGCACTTGTTAATTCGGCATAATTCTTGTTATCAATAATTTTCTTTAATAAAGTTCTAGCCTCTATAAAATCTCCTTGTTGTATTTTTATACTGACTTGTTCGATAGCAGCAAGCTCTCCTACTTTATTATTACTTGTTTCAATTAAATTATCCAACGACTTTATGGTTAGGTCTTTGTTGTCATTGATAAGCGACATAGACTTAACTAAAATATCACCTGTCTTTTGATTATTCTTTATTTTCTTACCGTCAAGCCAATTGTTTATTAGCATAAATAATACGACTATTAGTGCGAGGATTATAGTTATAGGAAGAAGTTTTTTAAAGTAATAAAGTTTCTTTTCTTCATTTTTATCATTTAAGACTTCTTCTAAAATGTCAGTCATTATTATTTACCTTTTTGTTCATAAGAACCTAACGCTTACAAGCAAATTTGGTTCTTGCATCCTTAGCTCTTTTTATTGATGTAGCTGATCTACTCGGAAATTCTGTTTCAAGTTTATCAAGAATAGAGCATGCTTCTTGTATTTTCTTCAATTCCCCAAGAGATAATGCTAATTTTAACAATGAGTCAGAAGCTTTAGAACCTTTTGGTGATTGTTTGTAACCTTTTAGATAATTTATAGCCGCTTTATCAAACATATTACGTCTAAAAAAAGATTCTCCGTACCAAAAATACGCATTACTTACCAAAGGACTATTAGAGTAATTTTTTAAAAAATTTACAAATTTTTCTTCTGCATCGGTTAATTTATTATCTTTTAAAGAGGCAAGTGCTAAGTCATAAAGTTGCTTATCTTTTGCTATCCCCGAAATGGGTTTTGCAATATCATGCGACACAACTTCCTTTTGTACTTCTTTAGTAGCTGGTATTTCAAAGACATCTCCAACTATAGAATCATCTGCTAAATTTTTTGCTGTACTGGTATCCTCAGAACTTATTACCTCTTGTTTTGTAGAGCCTAAAATTCTCTCTAATTTGGCAATAGTATGTTCAATTATTTCGACTCTGCCAAGTAAGTGCTGATTCTCTTTCTCCAAAATATCTAATCTTTCTGTGCAATCATTAGATGAATTAAATTTCAAATCTTTTCTAGTAATTTGATTTCCAGCAAATACTTGCGTAGAAATCAAAATAATCAATAAATGTATAGCAATTGCTTTCATGAATTAATATTTAATTTAATATATTGTAAAACCATCTGAGTATACTAGAAAAATTATAGTAATCCACTTAAACAACTTTTGGCATCTGTTGCAATATAAAGTTTTTCACTTTCTCAAATGCTGTGTTCTCAATCTGCCTAATTCTTTCCTTAGAGATTTTATATTCAATACTAAGAGTATCAAGAGTTTTTGGAGAATCTTTTAATTTACGCTCAGTGAGAATATGTAATTCACGATCATTTAATATCTTCATCGCTTGTGTTAGCAAATTATGTTTGTTAACAGAATCCTCTTGGCTAATTAATCTTAGCTCTTGACTTGGACGGGTTTCCGGTAAAAATTCAATTAGCTCGCTATCACTGTTATCATTTCCACTATTTACCAAATTATTCAATGATAAATCTGGACTAGATAACCTAGAATTCATTTCACTAACTTCATTCTTAGTCACTCCAAGTTCTTGAGCAATTTGAACAAAATCTTGATCTGTAACAGCTCTTGAATATAGGTTAGCAATTTTATGCTTAATTTTACCAAGACTAAAGAATAACTTTTTTTGTGCTGCTGTAGTACCCATTTTAACCAAAGACCAAGATCTTAAAACATATTCATGGATTGAAGCTTTAATCCACCACAAAGCATAAGTAGACAAGCGAAAACCTAAATCAGGATTATATTTCTTTACTGCTTGCATAAGACCTAAATTCCCTTCTGACACAAGCTCATTTAGAGGTAGTCCATAATTTCTATATCTAACGGCAATTTTTGCTACCAATTTCAAGTGACTAGTTACTAGCTTATGAGCAGCTTCTAGATCATTCTGCTCAAGATAGGCTTTGGCAAGTAGAAACTCTTCTTCTTGTGAAAGTGACGGAATTTTATTGATCTTTTGCAAATATTGATAAAACCCTGATTCTGCAGAAATTACTGGCACACTGATTTTGTTAGTCATATAATACCTTTAAAATAGATTCCTTTACTTAGGGGATATACTAGAATGGGTACATAATATCATAAGTTTAAAATATTTTAAATAGACTTCTTGTAAAAAATTGAAATTTGACTTTTTTACAAAAAGAGAGCAACATAGTGTTACAAAAATCTAATAGAAATTTTGCCTTAGCCCTAGTTAGTTTAGTACTTAGCATGGTTTTTTTAAGCTTTGCATCAATACCAATTTACAATTTATTTTGTAAAGTCACTGGATATGGTGGTACTACCACAAAACAAGAACTCAATATATATTCTCCTAAAAAAGGAACTAGAGTGATAACTATAGAATTTGATTCTAATGTTGACAGTAAATTACCTTGGCGATTTATTCCTAAACAAAGAAGGGCTACAGTTATCCCAGGACAAAATACACTAATTTTTTATGAGTCTGAAAATCTAAGTAACGATGATATAATAGGAACTTCCATTTATAATGTTACACCTAATAAAGCTGGTAAATACTTTGTTAAAATACATTGTTTTTGTTTTGAAGAACAGTTATTAAAAGCAGGAGAAAAAATGTTGATGCCAGTGACATTTTTTATAGACTCTGATTTTGAGGAAGATAAAGAAATGAATGATGTGGATACAATAACCTTATCTTATAGTTTTTATAAGGTAAGAACCATTGAAAAAGATTCAATGAAATTCAAATAATAATTTAAGAAGTAGAAATTTAGTATATATTTATATAGCTAACCCGATTAGCATTACTTCGTCATTGTGAGGAGTAGCATTGCTACGACGAAGCAATCTAGATCCAATCGTCTTCTTGGATTGCTTCGTCGCCACCAAAGTGGCTTCTCGCAATGACAACAATTTACTATGGCTAAATACTAATCGGGTTAGCTATAGATGATTTTAATAAAAAAAGTTAATTATTTTATGACCCTAACAATTCATTCCCAAGAAAACTTTAAGAAAATGCATATTGCAGGTAAACTTGCTGCAGAAACCTTAGATTTCATTACTAATTATGTAAAACCAGGAGTGAGTACGATCTATTTAAATGATCTTTGCCACGATTTTATTGTGTCCAATAATGCAATCCCTGCACCTTTGAACTATAACGGCTTCCCAAAGTCAATTTGTACTTCTGTTAATCATGTAGTATGCCATGGTATTCCAAATGATAAACTCCTTAAAAATGGCGATATAATAAATATTGACGTTACTGTAATTGTCGATGGATGGTATGGTGATACTAGTAGAATGTATTATGTTGGTGATGTAGGAATTAAAGCAAAACGCTTAGTACAGGTTACTTATGATGCTATGATGATAGGAATTGAACTAGTAAAACCAGGAGTACATTTAGGAGATATCGGAAATGCTATACAAACTTATGTTGAAAAACATAATTATTCCGTTGTTAGAAATTATACTGGTCACGGGATAGGGCGTATATTTCATACAGAACCAACTATTCTACATTATGGCAAAGCTGGCACTGGCTTGGTCTTGGAGGAAGGTATGTTTTTTACTATTGAACCAATGGTAAATGCTGGACATCACTCCACTCATCTAAGTAAATTAGACGGTTGGACAGTTACAACAAGTGATAAATCATTATCAGCACAATTTGAACATAGTTTAGGCGTAACCAAAGATGGTTTTGACATTTTTACTTTATCACCAAAACATTTGACATATCCGCCTTATAAAACAGACTTATTGTAAAACTAAATATGAAAGATGATATACCCCATTATATTGGGCATAGACAACGCTTAAGACAACGTATTATTGTTTCTGCAGAAAATCTTGCAGATTATGAATTACTTGAAATGATATTATTTTCTGTAATACCTAGAAAAGATGTAAAACCATTAGCAAAGGAATTATTAACACAATTTGGTAGTCTCGCTAATTTAATAAATACAGATAAAGAAAAATTGCTTAATATTAAAGGAACTAATGATAATTTATATGTAAATTTTGTCATTATGCGTGAACTAACTAACAGAATGCTAAAACAAAAAGTAATAAATCAAAATGTAATTAGTTCTTGGAACGTTCTAATAGACTATCTAAAAGCAACGATGGGTAGCATGAAAACAGAACAATTTCGTATCTTATTTTTAAATAAAAAGAATGTCCTAATTGCTGATGAAATTTTAAGTCAAGGCACTATAGATCAGGCAACAATATATCCAAGAGAAATAATTAAAAGAGCTTTATTTAATGAAGCTGGTGCAATTATATTGGTACATAATCATCCAAGTGGTGTTAGTAAGCCTTCAAATACTGATATTGAACTAACACACAAAATAGTAGAAACTTGTGCTAATATGAACATATCGGTTCATGACCACGTAATTATTACAGCCAATGAATATTTCAGTTTTAAATCTAATATGCTGTTATGAGTAACTTTATTAATTATAGTTTTTTGTTTTTATTATCTTTTATAGCAACAAGCTTTCTTACTTGGCTATTGATTTCTAGTCTTCCATCTTTTGGAGTGGTGGATATACCAAATCCACGTAGAGTACATAGTAGAATCACACCAAGAGGAGGTGGACTTGCGATAGTTATAGTGGTAATAATTGCTCTTATCGCCTATGAATATTTTTCAACAAAAACTCTGATAAACTCAATTAAAATTGTACCTTTACTGCTGATCATTTCCAGCATTTCATTTTTAGATGATCTTATTTCCATTCCGATATTTGTAAGACTAATTTTTCACATAATTTGTTCTACAATAGCCATTTTCCTATTTTTATTTCCAGTAGTATTATTTCATCACGAATTACCTTTATATATTGATTTTATGCTATCTATAATAGGATTGATTGTCTTTTTAAATATTTATAATTTTCTTGATGGAATAGATGGTATTAGTGGTGCTGAATCTATTCATTTATCGATCACTATATTGATACTTTGTTATCTAAAATCTGATATAATAATAAATATAAATTTTATAATTGTGCTTAACATCATTATATTAGCATGTTCCATAGGTTTTTTGATATTTAACTGGCATCCTGCTAAAATCTTTCTAGGGGACGTAGGTAGTATAAGCTTAGGATTTTTATTAGGTTTATGTTTGCTACTTATTTCAGCATCTAGTGTTCATTTGTTTGTTGCCTCATCTATTGCTAGCTTATATTACCTAGCAGATGGAGGATTAACCATACTAATTAGACTAGTTAATAAGGAGAAAATTTGGCAACCTCACTTAAAGCATTTTTTTCAAAAAGCAGTCAGAAATGGTAAAAGTCATAAGGAAGTAGTGAGTAGAATTATAATATGCAATATATTACTTATGGTATTATCAATCATTTCTCTGTACTTTCCTTTATTATCAATTATCTTTGCTATATTAGTAGTAATGGTTACAATAATTAATTTTGCCCATGAAACCGCTTAGCCATGACATCAACATAATTATTAGACGAATCTTTGGTAAACAGCACCCATTGCTTGCAGAAATTATGATTAATTGGAGCAAGATTGTTGGACCAAAATTTAGTAGCAAAACTAGCCCCTTAAAAATATCTAGCCCTAAAGAGAAAGGGCAGAGAATAAATATTTTACATGTACAAGTGGAAAATTCGAGCATCGCCTTAGAAATATCATTTCACCAACAGATAATTATTGAGCGTATTTCCGTTTATCTAGGTTTTAAGGCCATACATAGTTTAAGAACTACAATATATGCTACAAGAAATAACTAGAATAGACTTCTATTTTCATCAAGTATTATCCTGAAATCTTGGAAATATAGCTTTTGGCTGGCTAATGTTACTACCTGGAATTAAAATAAACTCCTTTGTTAAATGTTTAAACATTCTCTGACTTTTTGGTACACCAAGCTGATCAAGCATTTTATTAGCCGAATCAGGAATAAATGGCTGTAACATTACAGCAATATATCTTAGTGTCTCAAGTAGCGTATATAACACCTCATTCATCCTTATAGGATCAGTTTTTTTTAACTGCCAAGGGGCTTCTCGATCTATATAAATATTGGCTTCTTCGGTTAAAGTAATAATATTTTCTAACACAGAATTAATAGCAAAAGTCTTAGTGAACAATGAATTTTCTGATATAATTTGGTGGGATAGCTTCATTAAAAATGACTCATAAATGCTATCGATAGATTCCTTGCCAATTGACGGAATTTTTGTCTCGTTGTTATTATAAACAAAGGCTAGAGTTCTTTGCAATAAATTACCAATTTTATTAGATAACTCACTATTCACTCTATTGATTAAGCTACTACGAGAATAATTACCATCTGAGCCAAATATTACCTCTCTCATCAAATAATACCTAACTGGATCTAAACCAAACTCTTTTATTAATTGCAATGGATCAATTACATTCCCTATAGATTTAGAGATTTTTTGTCCTTCATTAGTCCACCACCCATGTGCCATAACACATTTTGGTAGCGGCAAGCCAGCTGCCATCAAAAATGCTGGCCAGTATACGGCATGAAAGCGTAATATATCTTTACCGACTATATGAACATCAGCCGGCCAAAATTTGTTATACTTGCTTGTATCATTTGGATATCCTAAAGCCGAAATATAGTTGGTTAGTGCATCAAGCCATACATATATTACGTACTTTTCATCATTTGGTACTTTAATTCCCCACTTAAAACTAGAACGTGATATAGATAAATCATGCAATCCGGATTTGACAAAACTAATAACTTCATTACGTCTAGTACTTGGTCTGATAAAATCAGGGTTGGCATCGTAAAAATCTAATAATTTATCTTGCCATTTTGATAGGGCAAAAAAGTAACTTGGTTCTTCAAGCCATTCAACAGGAGCTTTAGTCGGAGCTAGTCCATCTTCTGTTAATTCTGATTCATCATAAAAAGCCTCATCACGCGTCGAGTACCAGCCTTTATAGCTATCAAGGTAAATATTGCCACTATCCAGCAATTTTTGCCATAGACTACTTACTGCTTGTTTATGCCTAGCTTCTGTAGTTCTAATAAAATCATCATTAGAAATGTTCATTGAGTGCATTAATGTACGAAAAGTTTCAGATACTGTATCGGTAAATATTTGTGGTTCAACATTTTTGACAATAGCAGATTTTTCTACCTTTTGACCATGTTCATCAGTACCGGTCAGAAACATTACCTCTTTACCTGATAAACGCATAAATCTTGCTATTACGTCAGACACAACGCTTGTATAAGCATGCCCTATGTGAGGTATATCATTAACATAATAAATAGGGGTGGTAATATAATATGTATTTTTCATAATGAATTTATAATGGATAAACCTATATTTGTTATAGTTATTCTTGCTAAATATGTATACTATAAAAATAGTTAATTTGAGCCGCTTGTTGCCGATGAAAGCAAGCCAGTGTCATTTCGAAATCAAGCAGTCACAAGTATACATTAGAATAAGAATGTAAATCTTTTGACCTAAGGGTGAATAAGATGGAGTTTAGAAAAATATATTTTGTAACGTGCTACATCTCTTGTAAGAAGAGGAATATTTAATACAGACGCATGTGCTCCGATAAAGAAATCTAGTAATACGGAGTTTTTCTTGCCACTATTTGCTTTTTTATATTGTATAAAAACTTTTCCTGCTAAAAATAGGGCTTCTTTAGGGATAGGAAGAACTTTAAAATTATCGCCGATTATTTCTTCAAGTTCTTCAATTCTTTCAAATCCTACTGAAACTTCTGTATATATATAATCATTAATTGCTAATTCATGAAATTGCGATAATTTTAACAATTGGTTAGAAGACCAATTGTACCAACTAGCATCACAGGTGATAATATCCAATAATATATTACTGTCAACTAAGATCATGATCTAGTTAATTTCATTATGGTATCAGTAGACATTTTTACTGTGCTTTTTCTAGACATATGCAATATTAATTTATTACCTCTATTATTTTGATTTTGATATTTTTTTAATAGAACGCCATCTTCTCTTTCTATAAAAGTGATTTCTGTATCTGGCAAGAAGCCAAATTTACTTCTAATATCTATAGGTATAGTTATTTGCCCTTTACTAGATACTTTCATAATTATTACCTGTGCTTTCGTTGTGCTATAAAATGTAAGTGTCAGCTCATCGCAGCTACCTTAACGCTAATTGTATCGGCTAGTGTTATTAAGAAATTTTCTATCAGAAATATAAGCGGCACTTTATCGCTTGTTCCCTAACACTGAGCCGTATTTAAGCAAAGCAGTAGCTGAAACAGTTATAGTTACCTCACTTGTACTTGGTTCTGCAACTGGTATATTAACCGCACTATCATTAGCATTTACAGGTGATCCCATCATCAATCTAGGCACTGGCATTCTCCTTGCTTCAGGATCAACATTTATTATAGTAAATCCATCGTATTCTTTACCAAGAGCTTTAGCTACACGTGTAGCTCGTTGCTTTAGTTTTGCAATAGCAGCTTCTATCATAGAATCTCGGATGACTTCTCTTTTTTCATTAGAAAGAGTATAATTTAAACTTTGTATTAATAGCCCTTCATTCTGTAATTTTCCAATTAATGTCAATAAAGCCTCAGATGATTTGCTTTTCAGTGATAATACCTGAGTACCACGCCACATTTTTTTCTTTACTTCATCTTTTTTATTATCAATATTTTGGTCTTGGTTATATTGGTAAACATAATATTGTTCTGTTGATACAGTAATATCTTCAACTTCTTTAGCCATTTTTACTGCTTTAGACATCATTAGGTTAATCTCATCCTGTATATATTTTAGATCAACTCCCTCTTTTTCTATTCGCATACTAGATATAAGTAAATCTTCTTTTACATCCATTTGTTCAGTAACAGATATATTAAGATACGAACCATTCTGATTTGTTGGGAAATCTTTAGACTGCATAGCAATTACCGGTAAAGTAAATGATATTAACGCTATAGTAATAGTAAGAAGACTTTTATACATAATACTACCACTATAATAGTTTTGTTTTTTGAGGTTATCCAAAACGCTCCATCTTATTTCAAAAAAAAGCACTCCCCCACTAGAACCCAAAAAACATCCAGTTTATCCACGGGGATTTATGCTTAGACTCTATAAGTCTAGTATACGTTATAAGTAAAGAACTTACAAGTAAGAATCTTACTATTCTTATTAAAAAATACATATCTACAGCCATGAATGTGTATTTGCTAGTATGCTTCAATAGTGTCTTGGGTTGGTGAATAATTATTGTCACCCTCTAACTTCATCTCTTGTGAACAATTAGTAAAATTACCTATAATTGCTTCAGAATTAGGGTTATTGTGAATTATATTACCATCTCTAGAAATTATTTCTATCCATTGACTAATCTCTTGATCTGTCAGATTATTAGCTACAAAATATTCTATCTCCTTAGAGAGATCAAAATGGGGTCAAAGCATAAATCCCAGCAGATAAACTAGAAACCTATGAATTTGCAAATTCACATCTAATATTTTTTATTAATTGTACTATTTTTTTAAAAGTTCAGGAATATATTGTTAAATATTTCATTTGCTAATAATCTTGTTGTTATATCAATAGAAATAAGATTATTAGCGATAATAGATTAAAATGCATTCGTGTCAGCCGCTTCAAGAATGCATTTTTCTGAATATTCTAGCCAGTTTAGGATTAAAACAACTTTTAAAGTAGGGGGAATTATATGAAACATTATACATTATTAGAGCAAGAGTTAGAGCAAATTTTTCAAATTAATAACGTGATTAACATACTTTATTGGGATATCGCAGTAAATATTCCGCATGGATCAATTGATAGTAGAACAAGTGAAATAGCCCTACTATCTTCCATAGCCCGCTCTAGGTTACAATCAAAAAAATTAGCTGAACTAATAGAATCTGTCTCTGAAAACGTGAACACTCTTGATGTTTGGCAGTTAGCTAATTTAAGAGAAACAAAAAGACGAATTACAGAATCTACATGTATAGATGATGATTTATGGAAAATGTATGTTACTGCTAGTGCAAAATGTGAGTTAATTTGGCGAGATGCTAGAAAAAATAATGATTATCTATCACTTAAACCTTACCTACAAACAGTATTAGATTGCGTACAAAAAATGGCTAAATCTAAAGCCCATGCACTAAACTGTTCTGTATATGATGCTTTACTTGACACATATGATCCTGAACGTACACTTGATGAAGTTAAAGTAGTGTTTAATAATCTAAAAAAAACTATACCAGAATTAATTAGTCAAATAGTAGAAAAACAAAGTAAAGAAAATGTTCTACCTATCACTAATAGTATTAGTGAAGCACAACAAAAATTAATTGCTAAAAGGCTTATGGAAATAATGGGTTTTAACCTCACTAAAGGTAGGTTAGATGAATCAACCCATCCATTTTGTAGGGGTACTCCTGATGATGTTAGGTTAACTAATAGATATAATGAGCATAATTTTATTTCAGGGATTATGGGGATTATGCATGAAACTGGTCATGGTTTATATGAACAGGGCTTGCCCAGCAAATATAAAAACCAACCAGTAGGTAAGGCTAAAGGTATGGCTGTCCATGAAAGTCAATCTTTATTTATGGAAATGCAAGTAGGTAGATCAGGAGAATTTTGTCAATATCTATCAAAGCTACTTAAGGATGAATTTGGATTCAAAGGACTAGAATATTCTGCAGAAAATCTTTACAAATTAATGACAAGAGTCAAACTAGGTTTTATTAGAGTAGAAGCAGATGAAGTGACTTATCCAATGCATGTAATAGTTAGGTTTGAACTAGAAAGATTGCTAATTAGCGGAGATCTATCTTTGAATGATCTACCACATTATTGGAACAATAAGATGCAGGAATATTTAGGCATTACTCCACAGAACGATAAAGACGGATGCTTACAAGATATACATTGGCCAATGGGCAGTTTTGGTTATTTTCCATCCTATACTAATGGAGCAATTATTGCTTCAATGGTCATGAAAAAAGCACAGGAAGTTAATCACAATATAAAAAAGGAAATAACAAGAGGAGAATTCAATGGTGTAAACCAATTCTTAGATAATAATATTAGAAGCTATGGCTCATTAAAAAATACCAGTGAATTAATTAAAGACGCTACGGGTGAAGATAGCATTCAATCGGAAATATTTTTAAAATATCTCCAACAAAAATATTTATAACTTATTTAACCTCAAGTATCTGTAACAAGTTAATATTAGGCTCAGTATTATCGCCACCCCTGCGAAAGCAGGGGTCTAAAAAAATAGCCAAGAAGACTATTCAACATTTTTAGACCCCGAATCCGTCATTCACACCGAAGGCTCTCAATGTAGTACTAAGCTAAAGCTTTTACTTGAATAATCATGAGAGTAATATCAAGAAAAACTCTTAGGATCAATATCTATTTTCAAATGACAAAAAGCAGGGATTTTGATTAAACTTAACCATGTTTGTAAAAATTTTTGTAAATTAAATTTCCTATCCACTATGATTAGAATACGGTAACGAAACTTTCCTGCTAATTTAAACATCAATGCACTAGATGGTCCGAGTATTCTAGCTGAACTTTTTGGTGCAATTGCAACTAGAGTTTTGGATATTTCAAGCACTTTATGCTCATTTTTTCCAGACAAAATTATTGATGCCATTTTGGTGAAAGGAGGCATATTCTCTGCTTGCCTTGTTTTAAGTTCATATTGTAAAAACTGATCTCCTCCATTTTTTATATAACTAAATATAGCATTATCTGGATAATAAGTTTGCATTAATACTAGACCTTTTTTATCTTCTCTTCCTGCCCTACCTCCTACTTGGTGAAGTAGTTGATAATTGCGTTCACTTGACCGCAAGTCTCCACTACTAATAGCCCCAAGATCAGCATCAACAACACCTACTAAAGTAAGGTTAGGAAAGTGATAACCTTTAGTAATCATCTGAGTACCAATTAGAATATCAACCTCAGAATGCTCCATTTTATATAGTAATTCGCGGATCTTTTCAGGTTTTTGGGCATAATCTTTGCTAATTACCGCAATTTTACTATCGGGAAAAAGATGCCTAGTTTCTTCTTCAATTCTTTCAATCCCAGGACCACAAACAGTTAAAGAGTCTTCTTCCCGACAATCCGGACAAAAAATATGAATCCTACTTTGATAACCACAATGGTGACATTCAAGTTTTTTGCTAGATTTATGTACCACTAACCAAGCAGAGCAAGAATTACAAGTAAAACGATAACCGCAAAGTTTACATAACATCAAAGGGGCATAACCCCTACGATTCAAAAATAATAACACCTGCTCTTTGCTTGCTAGCTTTTTACCTATTAATGCTATTAATTCCTTAGATAAGTAAGAATTTTTTGATAATTTCTCCTTTTTCATATCAATTATTTGAATTTCTGGCAAAGTTGCCTCCTGGTAACGATTTGACAATTCAATTAATTGATATTTATTGGTACTTACGTTATAAATTGTTTCAATAGACGGAGTAGCCGAGCATAATACTACTTTTATTTTGGATAAGCTTCCCCGCAATACCGCTACATCGCGAGCATTATATAATATACCATCATCTTGCTTATAAGAACTATCATGCTCTTCATCAATAATAATTAATCCAAGATTACTATACGGTAGAAATAGACTACTTCTAGCACCAATTATAACTTTAATTTCATTGTTGAGCAAACCTCTTAAAATCATCTTTTTCTGAGCTTTAGTAATCGCAGAATTCCATATTACTGGCTGAAAGCCAAAGCGTACTGTAAAACGATTTATAATTTGCTGACTTAAAGCAATTTCTGGTAACATGATCAATATTTGGTTACCTTGCTTCAAATAATCAGCCAATAGATGAAAGTAAATTTCTGTTTTACCTGATCCGGTTACTCCCTTAATAATTGATGGTTTATCCGATTGACTTAATAGAGAAAGTGCTTCTTGTTGCTCTACTGAAAGAGTTGGTAAAATAAAATCTTTGTTTAATTCTTGATGCTTTATTTTTATAGGTTGCTGGGCAATATCGATCGGCAAAGTCAACTTAGCAACTGAACCAAGTGAAGTCATATAATAATTAGCAGCCCATTTAATTAAATCTAATATTTCCTGATTAAACCTAAATTCAAGTGGCACTTTTTGTTTAATAGATTTGATTTTACTAGTTCCCTCTGAAACTTCAGTATCTAATTGCCAAACTATACCCGTTAATTCTTTATTCCTAAATGGGACAACTACTAAATCTCCTATAGCTAATTTTAATCCATTTGGAATTAAATAATCCAACGGGAAAAGCTTAGCTAATGGCAATAATATTTTTGCAACTTGCATTGAAATTCATTTTCAGGTCATTTGAGTATACCATATACTATACACTAATTAGCAGAAGCACTAATAAAAAAATATAATAAATTCCTAGTAATATTCTAGTTTTTAGTTTAACTTGTATAGCGATTTAAAATATTATGGTTTTTATGGAAGATATTAACTATTGGGACAACTCAAAGTATGAATATTGTCAGTATGCTACTAGGCTATTGAACAAACTCTGTAAGATAAATGAGGAAGTAAACAGACCAATAAATATTGACGAAGTTAAAAAAGCTATTTATTACGCCAAAAAATATCACGGCAGTCAAATGAGACAGTCTGGCGAACCCTATTACTCGCATCCAATTGAAGTAGCGTATATGGTAGCGGGAATATGCAGCATCAGAAATTCCACGCTATTTCAGAACTGATATGATTGTTACCAGTATACTGCATGATACTATCGAGGATACAAAACTGACCGAAAAGATGATTGAATATATTTTTGGAAGTGTAATAGCTAGTCAAGTAGAAGCTTTAACTAGGGTTAAACCTCACGGCAAGATTAGCTCCAAAGAGATTTTAAATTTATTATATCAACAAAAAAAATATGATGTAGCATTTATTAAAATTTTTGATCGAATTCACAATTTACAAACTATAGGAATTAAGTCACCTGAAAAAGCTAGGAAGATTATTGAGGAAACTATAGAAGAATTTATACGTCTAGCTATATACTTAGAAGCAATTGGTTTAGAAAAAAAACTAATAGAGCTATGTTATCAATATTTACCTACTATATCATCTAAGCAATATTTGCTACAGAGTCTACATAAGTTTTCTTTTCAGAAAGATTTCCAGCATCTTTCTCGAGTTTAATAAAATATGATAATCCATATGTACAACCTACAATTGTTGGGATTGTAATAAAATACAATCCCCAATGACTAAAATAATCTGTTAAATACACAAGGCTAACAGAAGTAATAAGATATACTAAAGCTCGGGATGCAGCGTATATCGCACTAGTATAAGTAAAACGTTTAAAGATTGGAAGAAAATGCTTAAAGAATATTGCATTAGCTGGTGATGCTTCGCATGCAGTAAATAATAGTAAAGACTGAATTATCAATATATCAAAGCCAGTTGTTGCATTATTCAATAAATATGGAATCATTAGGAAATATATGGAAACTAAAATTAATCTTATCTTTAATATCACTAGTGGATGATATTTATTGGTGAAATACAGCACAAAAATCATGTTTCCTAGTAATATAGCAGATACAATAAAGTTATTGTAAATAATTTGTTCGGCTGTATAGTGAAATGAATATTTTAAAATATTAGCACAATGTATATAAGTAAAATAAAAAATTACTGGCCATATACAATCTACTAACAGTAAACTTATTGTTGTTTTCCAATTAGTTTTTTCTTGAATATTGAGAGTATCTTGCATTACATGTTCAACGTCAATGTTAGATCCTATACTTTTTAACTGTTGAAAAGTTTTGTTTAATCGACGTTTAGCGTCGGCAAATTCAGGCGTTTCTCGCAACGTTGTCCTAGCAATCATACCAACTAATGCCACACCTGCACCAAACCAAAAAGCCAGTCGCCAATTAAGAGCATAAGAAATAACTAGAGAGGCTACACCTAGAGCAGCAAACCCTCCAAAGGCAGCACAAAAAACTATTATAGCTACAGACACATATCGTTTTGGTGGTTGTAGATATTCTGTTAGATATAATTGAGCTCCTGTGATTTCCCCCATAGAAGTCATACCTTGTACAATACGACATATTGTCACCAGCCAAGCTGCAGTAATCCCTATTTGAGCAAAAGTTGGCAAATTAGCCATGACAAAACAAGATATTGCCATTAAAAAAGTTGTAATGACTACAGATGCTTTCCTTCCTACATTATCGCCTATCCAACCAAATATTAATGCACCAAATGGTCTAAGCAAGTAAGTAGAACAAAAAGCAGCGGCTGAAAGAAGAGTAGCCGTATGTGGGTCAGTTTTTGGAAAAAACAACTCATTAAGCAATACCGCCATATGCACATAAAGCATTAAGTCAAAATATTCAAGAAATGTCCCTATTGAGAGTAATCCAACAACCTCTTTTTGTTCTCTAGTCAAACGAGTATGTTTTTGCATAACCTTATTATCTGCTTGAATAATTTTGCTCATATAGTTGTTTAAACCTCACTGTTATGTTATCTATAGTTAGCTATAATAATTACTTGCTTCAATAATTATTATATGCGTCACAATTAGAAATCAGTAATACAAATAATAAAGCAGAAAAATAATTAATCAAATGGTTTAACAATAACCATAACAACAGCCACTATCATCAATAGTGCTGGTACTTCATTAATGATACGATAAAATCTTTCAGAATGATTATTTTTGCCTTCAACAAAATTCTTCCTCCATCTAGCTAATAAACCATGAAAAATAGTGATACCTAGAACTGCTGTCATTTTTACGTAAAACCATGTTCCTAAAGCTACTAATCCATATATATAACTGTTAATTATACCTAAGGTATAAGTGCTGATCATAGCCGGATTCATAATGATTCTGAGTAACCTACTTTCCATTAACTGAAACATCTTGTCAGTTTCACTACCTACTACAACTTTAGTGTGGTAGACATATAATCTTGGTAGGTATAGTAAACCTATCATCCAAGAAATTGCTGATACAAGATGGAATGCTTTAAACCATAAATAATAACTAGCCATTAATTTTATCCCTTTACTTAGTTTTTTAAATTACAAGGACACATAGTAAAATTATAAGGACATATTCTTTTATTAATTGAACTACATATCAAATTTTTTGTATCGAAACTATAATTAACTAAATTTGATACCATTTTAGTTATACTGTTGATGAACAATTTATTTGTTCCAAGAGCAGGAGTCCTAATATATTCTATCTTGTACTTACCAGCAATCTTTCTATATTCAATGTCTAATTCTACCAGTGTTTCAACATGTTCTGATACAAATGCTATTGGGACTATTATAAGAGATTTATCTTCTTTTCCTGCTATCTCAATTTCATCCTCCGTATTAGGTTTAAGCCATTCCACTGGACCAACACGACTTTGATAAGTTATTTTATAATCTAAATTATCTATGCTAAGCTTAGATACCAAACTTTCTACGGTCTTTTCAATCTGCCACTGATATGGATCTCCTGCTTTTATTATTTTTACAGGCAGACCATGAGCTGAAAATAATATACGAAAGTTTTTTTTGTTTTTCAATTTTTTAAATGATTGCTTTATTAATGATAAATGAGCTTCAATAAATTCGTCATCGATAGGGTAGCAACAAATAGTTTTAATATGTCGGGAATATTCACTTTTATTTTTATAAAGAGAAGACATAAAATCTTTAATCGAAGATCCAGTAGTGGTGCTAGAAAAATGTGGGTATAATGGTAACAATATTATTTCTGAAGGGTTATACTCATTTATTTTTCTTACCGCTTCTTCGGAATCAGGATAAGAATAACGCATTGCTATAAAAATCTTAAAATCCTCATTCAGAGTTTGTTTTAACTTCTCTGTAATAGCATCTTTTTGAGATTCTGTTTCTTGTAAAATAGGCGAATTATTACCTACTAGAGAATATATTTTCTGAGATTTTTTATTTCTAGTAATTGATATTATCTTAGCAAGAATAAACCTTAGGGGATTTGGCAAGTTAATAATTGCCTTATCATAAAATAAGTTAAATAGAAATCGTTTGACTGAGTTTAAGCTATTTGGTCCACCAAGGTTAAAAAGTACGATGGCTATTTTTTTTTGAGATATTTTAGTATTTAAATTCTCTAACATAATTAACTAAAAACTCAACATTTTCAACTGGTGTATTTGGCAAAACACCATGTCCAAGATTAAATATAAAATTTCTTTCTTTAAAATTTGCAATTATTTTACTTACCTTTTCTGCGATAATTTCTTTATTAGTAAGCAATATAAATGGGTCTAAATTACCTTGTACAACAATTTTCTCACTCCATAATTTCATGGCACTAGCTGGTACAAACTGATCTGCTCCAATAGCATCCACTCCGGTATTAACAATATATTTTTCATATAAAAGCCCAGAACCTCTTGGAAAACCTATAATTGGTAAATGTGGAAACTGTTTTTTTAAAGCTAATACTATTTTTTTTGTTGGTTGCACTACAAACTGATCATATTCTGCTTCTTCTAATATCCCTGCCCATGAATCGAATAATTGTACTAAGTCTGCCCCAGCTTTTACTTGTTCCTTTAAATGAATAATAGTTTTTTCAGTAATAAAGTCTAGAAGTTCTTGTGCTAAGTTATTATTTTCATAAATAAATTTTTTACTTGTTTCAAAACTTTGTTTGCCTCTTCCTTCAAGCATATAAGTCATTACCGTCCATGGACTACCGGCAAAACCTATCAATGCAGTATCAACTGGTAATTTTGCTTTAGTTTTATTGATTATTTCATAAATTACATTTAGTTTTCCATTAGAATTTCCTTCAAGATATTTAAAATCTTCTTTTGATTGAAATTTACGTAATATTGGTCCTATATTTTCTTCAAATTTTACATCCCATCCAAGTGCATCAGGTAAAACCAAAATGTCAGAAAAAATTATAGCAGCATCAAATCCATACCTTCTTATTGGTTGTAAAGTCACCTCTACAGCCTTATCAACATTATAACATAAATCTAAGAAACCACTAACAGTTTTTCTTATTTTTTGATATTCAGACAAATATCTACCAGCTTGACGCATTAACCAAATAGGTACAAGATCATTTTTTTTCTTAAAAGTTTGTAAAAGCTGATTCATGAAATAACCCATAATAATATATATTTATATATAATATTTTTTTAGTTGATATAGATATTGTTAATATGTAGATTAATTATATATACACATAGTTATACACATTTTTTTATTGCTAAATTACCAGTGAAGTTTATTGATTATAATTATTACTCACATTATTCATAGGATTATTTTTTTAGTGGATAATTCATAGTGTTTTATGTGTGTAGAATGAGAAAACGTGAAAGATATTAGATATCTAGCATTTTACACACAAAATTATCCACAAAATTATTCTTTAAATTATAGAGGTTATTAACCTCTATATACGGGATATATATGGGTAGTTATTGGTTACTTTTAATATAGAGATTAAAATATGAATAAAAATTATCCACAAAGACTAATAAACTATGAATAAGCTGATTATTCACTTAGTTTCAGACTCTTCAGTGCAAACAGTTAAACATGCAGCTAATACTGCTTTGTCACAATTTAGCAAAATTGAGTCAAAATTATATCATTGGCCAATGTTAAGAAATGCAGAATCATTAAATGAGGTTTTGAAAAAAATCAAGATGAAACCAAGCATTGTATTATACACTATTTTAGATCACGAACTAAGAAGAAATTTAACTAAATTTTGTTATGATTTAAAAATTCCTTGTATCTCTGTTGTAGGTAGAATTGTAAAAGAAATTTCAGTTTTTTTAGGTGTAGAAACAGAAGAAAGTTTAGTTTATGATTATAAATTTGATGAAGGTTATTTTGATAAGATTCATGCTATTGATTATACTCTTAGACATGATGATGGTCAGATGACTAGTGAATTAGATGAAGCTGATATTATTCTGATTGGTCCTTCTAGGACATCAAAAACTCCAACTTCCGTATATCTAGCATATAATGGATTTAAAACAGCAAATGTACCTTATATTCATGGTTATCCGTTTTTAGACTTGTTAGGCAGCATTACGAAACAGCTTGTAATTGGTTTGATTATTAACCCAACTCGGCTAATTGAAATAAGAGAAACTAGAATGCATTTGTTACAGATGAGTGATAATACTAATTATACAGATTTTAAAACAGTCCAAGAAGAATGTATGCAAGTAAAACAAATTTGCGAGCAACAAGGGTGGCCAATAATTGATGTTTCAAGAAGATCTGTAGAAGAAACTGCTGCTGTAGCTATGAAACTTTATTATGATCGTAAGAAATATGTTCTTAACAATTTAAATACTAACATTTTTAAGTAAACTTAAAGCAGTCATTTACAATAAGAATATTACTTAGTATGATTATAATTGTTAAAACACAGGGATGTTATCGCCACGTAGGTAGAGGAATCTAGAAAAATAGCAGGCTGTTGAGTATTATGCCTCATAGTTAAAAAAAACAGCTTCGTTGTTTACCTAGATCGTCACGGCATCTAAAGAGCCTTGCTATGACGATTATAGAAAAATGTAGGGTCCTATGATTATGCTTACGCGGGGATGACATCGAAGGTGTTTTTTATTCGGTATTTAATAATTCAAAAAATAAGAGATTATGGCAAGTAATATAACAGATGATTCTTTTAATAAGGAAGTTTTAGAGTCCACCACACCTGTATTAGTTGATTTTTGGGCTGAATGGTGCGGACCATGTAAAATGTTAACACCTATTATTGAAGAATTAAGTAAGGAATTAGTGGGCAAAATAAAAATCGTTAAAATGGACATAGATCAAAATCCCAATATACCTTCAAGTTTAGGTATTCGTAGTATACCTACAATGATTTTGTTTAAAGATGGGAAACAATTAGCTACTAAGACTGGAGTATTCCCCAAAAATGTTATTGAAGAATGGATTAACTCTTCAGTAAAAATATAAATCATATTTTTAACATATGACGTCTAAACTAGTATTTATAGAGATATCTGATGGTTGTGTAGAAGGAATCAATAACCAACAAAGGGTAGAAAGTTTAAGACACTTTTTTATTAAAGGAGGTAAACTTTTTCCTTCGTCAATTCCTATCTTAAATAATATAAATCTTTCCTGTCAAAGAGGCGAAAAAATTGCCTTTATTGGTAGCAATGGTTCAGGTAAGAGTTCTTTGCTTAAAGTAATTGCTGGAATTTATCCATTAAAGTTTGGAAAAATTAAAGTTCATGGTAACTTTGCCGCCATTATTGAGATGGGAGTAGGTTTTGAATTAGAGCAAACTGGCAGAGAAAATATCAAAATGCTTATGATTTATAATAATATGTTAGGTAAGTACAGTAAAGAACTGGAACAAGAAATTATAGATTTTTCTGAGCTAGGGAATAAAATAGATTTACCGGTAAAAAATTATAGCTCTGGTATGTTATCAAGATTGGCTTTTTCTGTATCGGCTTTTCAAGATTCAGATATTCTTTTACTAGATGAAGTTTTTGCTGCTGGTGATAGTCATTTTATTGAGAAGTCGACCAATTTTATGAAAAACAAGTTACAAAATATACCTATTCTAATATTAGTAAGTCATCAAGAAAATATTATTAAGGAGAATTGCAATAGATGTGTGTTATTAAAAGAAGGTAGTATTATCGCAGATGATAATCCAAATGAAATACTAAAAATTTACAATAGTGGAAATTATTAATGATAAAGTATTTTTTTTCCAAGAAATATTGGTTGTCAGTGGTGTTATTAACCCAAGCTTCTATATCTCGTCAAAATAAAGATTCTTTTTTAGGTTCGTTATGGGGTTTAGTACAACCTTTCGTACAAATAATGATCATCTCATATTTTTTTGGATTTTTACTTAAGTTACCAAGAGAAGCAATGATTATGAACCTGGTCGGTGGTTTACCGTTATGGACATTTATTGTTAGTAGCTTAAATATATCATCAAATTCATTAATTAATCGTAGTGGTATTATAAAAAAGGTAATAATTTCTAGGACTATCTTTCCTATATCGGATAGTTTAACACAAGTTTATACCCTAATTTATTCGTTTATAGCTATGTATATAGCTTTTATTATTTTATATCCCGAAAGATTCAGTATATATATACTTTTCGTGCCAGTTCTTGTATTACCTTTGGTTATTTCTGTAATTAGTAGTTCTATCGTATTTGCATTTTTGACTCCTTATATACGTGATGTTCCACAGGTATTAAATTTGATTTTGAATGTTGCATATTGGACTATACCAATAGTATACCCATATTCTATGGTACCAGAATCAAAGAAAATATTTTTTGAAATTAACCCCCTTTTTCTTGTAATAAGACCAGTTCAATTCTTAGTAATAGAAGGAGTACTGCCAGATGTATTTATGATTATAAAATCCTTTATTATAGCCGGTATTGTTTCATTTTTCAGTTATCTTGGCTACAGATTTTTTTCTAAAAATGTCATATATTATATATAGCTAATCTAAAGAAGGTTTTAGCTATATGACACTTGCTTTTGGTTTAGATTTTATAGATCTGAATAGATTAGAAGGCTTAAAAAAATTAGATGAAATTTTTCTAAGTTTTCTGCGTAGCCATAGTTATTCTCTTTATGAAATTATTTTATCATTAAGGGCTAATCCTGATCAAGTTGATCAAAAATATTACTCGGATTTTTTATTAGAAATTTCGCCTGTTTTTGATGATTTTCTAGCTAAGTTATTTGGTATTGAACAAGAAATAGCCAATCTGAGATTTAGTCATAAAGAATTTGATGTAATTTATGAATGTAAGAGAAAGTTCATCCAGCGTGTTGCGGTAAGAAAATATCCTCCTGAAAAACTAAAAGAGATTGATTTTGATAGTGTATCAATTTTTTTAGAAAAACTTTTAGGAGAGGAGTTTACCCAAGACAAGTTTGCTCGTCAAGTAATAAAATGGCAATTAGATGATGAAAAATATGCTTTTGAGTTAGATATAGCAGCAAAATATGCTGCCTTTATGGTTTATAATATATCTCTTGCAGGAGTAGAGTTTCAAAGGAGATTTAATGAATCTGAAAGTATATTATTTTCTTTACCAAATAAAACAGATAAAGATAATTTAATAGATCTTAATAAGGTAGCTAAATATAAAAAACATGTAAGAGTAGGGTTTGATTGTTTAAATCCTATATCTAATCTAGATACAGTCTTAAATGCTACTCACTATTGTATCTACTGTCATAAACAGGGAAAAGACTCGTGTTCTAAAGGGTTATACTCGAATGATTCTGCGAATATACTACCGACTACGCCGTCAAAGTCGGGCTGTCCGCTGAAGCAGAAAATCTCTGAGATGAATTATGTAAAGTCCAAGGGATTTAATTTAGCTGCTCTTGCTATTATTGTCATTGATAATCCAATGGTGGCTGCTACCGGTCATAGGATTTGTAATGATTGTTCTAATGCTTGCATTTATCAAAAGCAAGAACCTGTAGATATTCCTCTTGTTGAATCTAATATTTTGGAAACTACTTTGCTTCTACCTTACGGGGTGGAAATATATTTATTACTTACCAATTGGAATCCACTTAACATTTTTTCTCTGATGCCAAAGCCTTCAACTAATTACAAAGTTTTAGTAGTGGGTCAAGGACCAGCTGGGTTTAGTTTAAGCCATTATTTATTACGAGACGGACATACTGTAGTAGCTATAGATGGCTTAAAAATCACCCCATTACCTTTTGATATTAACAAGCCTATTAAATACTGGTCTGATTATAAAAAAAACTTATCAGAAAAAATACCTGAAGGTTTTGGAGGAGTAGCCGAGTATGGTATTACTGCAAGGTGGGATAAAAATAATTTAACTATATTACGTCTGATACTGGAGAGAAACAGTTATTTTAAGCTTTTTGGTGGTGTAAGTTTAGATAGTAATATAACTATGGAGCAGGTATTTCATTTAGGATTTGACCATGTTGCTTTGTGTGTTGGAGCTGGTAAGCCCAAAATTGCTCAAATGAAAAATTTTCTTGCAAAAGGTGTGAAAACAGCCTCCGACTTTCTAATGACATTACAATCAGGAGGAGCTTTTTTAGAACAATCTAACACTAATTTGCTTATTAGGATGCCTATTATTATCATTGGCGGAGGACTGACCTCTATTGATGCAGCAACTGAAAGTTTAAATTATTATAAGTTACAAGTAGAAAAATTTCTAAAAAAGTATGAATTGTCAGTTGAGGAGAATGGGAAAAATCATACAGAACAAAATTGGACAGATGAGGACAAATTAATAGCCAAAGAATTTATCTCGCATGCAAAATTATTTAGGCAAGTACAAGATACAGAAGCTGTAAAAAAAATCCTCGATGAACTAGGTGGAGTAACAATTTGTTATAGAGGAAAATTAAAGGATTCTCCTGCCTACAAGTTAAATCCTGAGGAAGTTATGTATGCTATGGCTGCAGGTGTAAATTTTGCTGAAGATATGATACCTTTAGGCATTGATGTTGATCAGTATACTTACGCTGAATCAATAGAATTTGATAATTTAGGTATAAGGAAAAAATTTAAGGTAAGGACTGTACTTATGGCAATAGGTACGCATAAAGATAATAGTTATTTGGAAAATCATTCGAGTATAACAGACTTCCTGCATAAGTCAAAAATAGTTGAGGAATTTTTAGGAGAAACGAAGCCGAGTACCGCAGCGTACACAGGCGTACGTGAGGAGTACAGACGAGTTTCGGCAACAAAATTACCAACTAGATTGACTTATGCAGGAAGTCTAACATATTTTGGTGATTGTAATCCTCAATACTCTGGAAGTGTGGTTAAAGCCTTAGCAAGTAGTAAAGAGGGGTACAAGTTTATTGGAAAAAAACTTATCAAAAATAAACCAAGTTTTTTTGGTAATAATCTAGATTTCTTCGTTAAACTAGATTATTTACTAGCTAGCCGTATCAAACGGATTAATACTCTATCTTATAAGATAGTAGAGCTGGTAATACATTCTCCTATCGCTGCTCAAAATTTTCAACCGGGGCAATTTTTCCGTTTACAAAATTATTCTAGTGATATTTCAAAAATTATCGAACCATTGGCTGTCACTGGAGCTTATGTTGATTCAGAAAAAGGGTTAATTCATTTGATAGTTTGGCAAAATGGTAAATCAAGTAAATTATGTAGATATTTATCGCAAAATGAATTAGTAGTACTAATGGGACCTAGTGGTAAGCCAACTGAGATATTAAAGGATAGTAATGTAGTGCTTGTTGGTGGAGGAGTTGGAAATGCAGTTTTATGCTCAATAGCTAAGGCTCTTAAAAATAATAATTGTAAAATTATATATTTTGCTGGTTATAAAAATTTACAAGATAGGTTCTATCAAGACAGAATAGAAGAAGCAGCCGATATAGTAGTTTGGTGTTGTGAAGAAGGTATTTTATCAAAAAATAGGGCGGAAGATATTAGTGTTAAGGGCGATTTGGTATATGCTATAATGGGGCATTGTTACCTTTGGAAAAATTTGAGCATAGATAGGATAATAGCTGCGGGTAGTACAGAAATGATGGAAGCTATAAAAGATATAAAAGATGATTTTTTTGGTAAAAAAACTCAACTAATAGTAAGCATTAACTCTCCTATGCAGTGTATGATGAAAGGTATTTGCGGACAATGTATTCAGGGAGTCACAGACGAAAGGAAATATATTTTTACTTGTGCTTGCCAAGATCAAGATGCAAAAATAGTTGACTTCACAGGGTGTAAAAGTCGTTTAGAACAAAATTCTCTCCAAGAGAAAAATTAAAATGACAAAAATATATAGATATATAGACTTACCAATTGCTCTAATATACTCAAATGATTTGAATATATTATTGGTATCAGATGGGGACTTTTTAACAGGTTTATATTTTGTAGGGCAAAAACATATGCCAATTTTAGATAGTAGTTATCATGAACAGCAAAATTGCAGTATATTCGATCAAACTTACCAAGAGCTAACAGAATACATAAATGGTACTAGAAAAGAATTTACCGTACCTTACCGTTTCATGGGGACTAATTTTCAGGAGAAAGTATGGTCTACCATCTCTGCCATCCCATATGCTAGAGTGATGAGTTACAAGGATATTGCAAATTTAATATTTGCTCCTAAATCTGTACGTGTAGTAGCAAACACTGTGGCACGCAACACTTTGTCAATTATAGTACCGTGTCATAGGGTTATAGGTACTGATGGTAGACTAACTGGTTACGCTGGAGGACTTGAACTCAAGAAAAAACTTTTAGAATTAGAAGAAAGCTATAAGGATATGATTATACTTTGACCTTTATCGATAAAAATGATAAAATAGACCTAGAAAGGTGTTAATAACCAGCTTGAACAAATATACAAAATAATTATTTTAGATAAGTGATAATAATATGAAAATTTCAGCAAATGCTATTAGGGCTGGTAACATTATAGTGTATAATAATGATTTATGGGTTGTGAGCAAAACACCTGAACATACCAAACCTGGTAAAGGTGGGGCTTATGTGCAAGTAGAGATGAAAAATTTAAAAACTGGTACAAAACTTAATGAGCGTTTTAATTCATCCGATTATGTTGAAAAAGCACAGCTTGAGAATAAGGATTTACAATTCCTATATTTTGAAGGTGATGACCTCGTGTTAATGGATAATGAGACATTTGAGCAAATTTTAATTAATAAGGCAATTCTTAGCGAAAGATTGCCATTTCTTGAGGATAATATGGTACTCAAGGTACAGTTTTATGAAGAAAAAGCTTTAAATGCTGAATTACCGCAAACCGTTATTGCTGAAATTATGCAAACTGATCCTGTAATTAAAGGCTCTACGGTAACATCTTCTTATAAACCAGCGATTTTAACCAATGGAGTAAAGGTAATGGTACCGCCTTATTTAGTTACTGGGGAGAAAATAGTTATAAAAATTGAAGATATAAGCTTTGTTGAGAGAGCAAAGTAATATATACTTAGGTAGAACTTTAAGAGTTAAGGTCATTGTCTCTGAAGATTAAAGCTGCCTAGTTACTCATGTACGCACAGCTAGCTCGACTTTGCTATTGCCTCTTGAAGTTATACTATCGTCTATCATCAACTTTTGAAGTCATATATAGCTTATGCAGCCTATAACTAACTTACTTATTACTGCATCATGTAAAGCTGTTAAGTTTTTGAAGAGAGATTTTTTAGAGCTGGAAATGCTTCAAAGATCTAATAAGGGAAACTATGATTTCTGCAATAAATCTTATATTAAAACACAAGATTTATTACGTAATGAGTTGCAAAAATATACAAGTTCTTTATTTTTTCCAGAGGATAAGTTTGAATTAGATAACACTTCTGAGATGGTTTTATTAATAAATCCGCTTGATAGTTTGAGTAATTTAGAAAAAAGTATACCATTTTTTGCTGTATCTATAACGTGTTTAAAAAAGATTAATAAAATTTTAACCACGGTTTGTACTGTGATAAATTTTCCAGCTCTTGATGAGATTTATTATGTTGAGAAGGGAAAAGGGGTATGGGTAGGAAATAATACCACTAATAATAGTGGTAGATTAAGGGTTTCTGCTTGTTCTAGTTTTGATAATTTTCTAATTTCTACTGACGATTTTAACATAAACCCAGTTTTTTTGAAAAATGCTAGGGTTTTTGGTTCTCATTGTTATGGAATTCTATTACTTGCAGCTGGTAAGATTGATGCTGTTTATTTTTCATCATTAAATTACACTTTAAAAGCTAGTTTTGATTTAATTGTCCGAGAATCAGGTGGAGCAATAATAAATAATGACAAAACGTTTGTTGCTACTAATTATGAACTTTCCGAGAAATTTAAACATCTATTATTTGAAAAAACGTCATTGAGTAGTTAATTTTTGTTGCCAAAAATTTTTACTTTTATTTTTTTGTTGTATCATATACAATTTTGTTAGGGATAAGTTTTTTAGCATAGTACCCTACATTTTTTATATAATCACTATTAAAATGGTTGCTGATCGTCTATTAGCGAGGAGTCGCGAAAAAGCGGCAACGTGGCAATCTAGGATACGCGAAGCGTTACTCTAAAAAAACAGCTCCGCTGTTTACTTTGGATCGCCACGGCATCTAAAGAGCCTTGCTATGATGATTATAGAAAAATGTAGGGTACTATGGTTTTTTAGGATTAAATCTTGAAATCCCTAATATTATTCTAATAATTTAATGTTATGTTATGAAAAAGTTTAGTGTTAATTGTGATTTTGGTGGACAAATGGCACCGTTTACTATATATGTAGGGCAACCTGAGCCGGGGCATCATCCCTTGCATTTTCAGGATGACTGGTTATCAAAGCAACGTGGTGGGAAAATACCAGCTGAGGTCATGGATGCGATAACTAAACTGCAAGAACTGGCTAATAAGAATAATGTTCTGCTGGAAGAATTGTGTGTGTATGCTCTTGGTTCTGCACAAGAAGAGGATGATAAATCTGAAAAAAGTGAAGAATCGGAAAGTGATAATGACGACCAAGATAGTAATAATGATGTTAACGGTGAGACTGCTAGTTAACCTGAGTTCGATGTATATTGCTATGATTTCAAAAGTTGGGTAGACGATAGTATAACTTCAAGAAGAGCTAGGCAGCAGCAAAGTCGAGCTGCTAGGTGTACATGAGTAACGGAGCAGCCATAGTACATTTTTATGTCACTACTGTTAAGAGTCCTTACGAGCGTCATTGCGAGGGGTCGCGAAAAAGCAGCGACGCGGTAATCCAGGATATGCAAAGCGTATTAGAAGAAACAGCTTCGCTGTTTATTTGGATCGCCACGGCATCCAAAGATGCCTCGCGATGATGATTATAGAGAAATGTAGAGTACTATGGCTTACATCAAACTGAGGTTAGCTATTTATCATAATTGGCACACAATAATAATTTTGATCAGGTGGTTGTGTCTATATCAGAAGATATTACATTAATAAAATTCAGTAATGTATCTAAACAATTTGGCAAAAAGTTACCCCTTAATAATATTAATTTTACCGTTAAAAAAGGTGAGGTTACGACTTTAATTGGTCCAAATGGTGCTGGGAAAACAACAATAGCTAGATTAATCTTGGGATTAGACAGTGCCTCATCTGGTAATATAACAATTCACCCCCATCTAAAAATTGGCTATGTACCGCAGAGGCTAGATTTTGCTTCAGACTTACCAATTACAGCTGAAAATTTTTTATATTTATTAGCCTCAAATGCTACTCGCAATGATTGGCAAGAATGGAATAATTTTATTAATTTTGATAATTATAAACATCATGATATTTCAGAACTTTCTGGTGGTCAATTTCAGAAGCTAATTCTAACTGCTACCTTACTCAACAATCCTGATCTAATTATTTTAGATGAACCAACTCAATCATTAGATGTTACTAGTCAGCAAGAATTTTATCGGATTATTAATCAAATAAAAAAACGTCTAAATATTACAATTTTTATGATATCACATGACTTATTTACTGTGATGAAAAACTCTGACCAAGTTATATGTTTGAATGGACATATATGTTGTAGTGGTAAGCCTAACGATTTAGCACAGAACCAAGACTTCCTAAACACCTTGTCATCAATTGGTTTTTATGTCCATCATCATGACCATAAACATTAGATATTTTTGGCAAACTCACTTGGGCATTGCCTGCAATGAAGGATTGGTAGAAATATACCTCATGACATATTATACCCACCATTAATTGACAACGTTTCCCCAGTAATAAAACCAGCTTGCTCATCTGCTAGATACTCTACGGCTCTAGCAATTTCTTCTGGTCTACCCAACCTTTTCATTGGCACAGCTGCTATTATTTGCTCTAGTACATTAGCTGGTATCTTTTCAACCATTGATGTTTTAATATACCCAGGAGCTATACAATTTACCGTTATATTTTTAGAAGCTGATTCCCTAGCTAACGCCTTAGTAAATCCTATAATTCCAGCTTTAGCAGCAGAATAATTAGTTTGCCCTATTTGTCCTGCCTGAGCATTAATTGAACTAATATTAATAATTCGTCCGTAATTTTGATTTCGCATTTGGTTAATTACTGCACGGCACATATTAAAGCATGAGCTAAGATTAACGTTAATCACTTCTTGCCACTCTTCTTCAGTCATTTTATGCATCATCGCATCCCTAGTAATACCAGCATTATTCACTAGGACACTTACTGGACGACCAAATTCATTTTCAAGTTCCTTTATTGACCTAAAACATTCAGCATAATTTGCTGTATTCCATTGCTTAGTTTTAATAGAATAATTTTCACTAAAATCTTTAGCAGCTTGGTAATCACTATAAAAATTTGCTACAATGGTAAAGCCTCTATCCCTTAATGCTATAGTAATAGCCTTGCCTATCCCCCTTGTTCCCCCTGTAACTACTGCTAACTTTGACATAATATCTATAACTCGTCTACAGCTTCAACAGATTCTACCTCGGGGATAAAATGTTTAAGCATTGATTCAATACCATTTTTTAAAGTAATAGCCGAACTAGGACAACCTTGGCAAGCTCCACGAAGTTCTAATTTTACCACTCCATTTTCAAATCCTCGATATATTATATCACCTCCATCCATGGCAACCGAAGGACGTACACGTGTTTCAATAATTTCTACAATCTGTTGTTCGATTTCAGACATCTCGTCAGAATTATTTATGGCAGATTGACCATTTTCCCCATCAAAAGCAGTAAAACCAGCAGTAAAATGATCCATAATAATCATCAAAATTTCAGGTTTTAAAACTAGCCAATCACTTTCTTCTTCTTTAGTAACGGTAATAAAATCACTACCAAAAAATACAGATTTTACGTTATTTATACTAAATAATTGAACTACTAACCTGCTTTTACCTTTTGCCTCATCAAGATTACTAAAATGAACCGGTCCATTAGGGCTAACAGGTATGTTAGGGAAAAATTTTATCGCATTAGGATTAGGAGTAATTTCAGTTTGAATAAACATATACTTTTTCCTCGATAAAAAGAATGATCTTGATAAAAATGAATGGTACCCGCGGCCAGACTTGAACTGGCAAGGGTTTGCACCCCACGGATTTTAAGTCCGTTATGTCTACCATTCCATCACGCGGGCAAGGTCAGGTTATTTTAGACTCTATGAAGATTGCACAGACTAATAAAAAAAACGTTAAAAAGCAAGTATTTTTACTATAAAACCTCATTTCTTCTTGATTTTCATCGAGTATATAGCTAAACCGGAAAGGTTTCAGCCAAAAAACCGTCATTGCGAGGAGGCGATGAAATCGCCGACGTAGCAATCTAGAATACGCGAAACGTTACTCTAAAAAAACAGCTTTGCTGTTTACCTAGATCGCCACGGCATCTAAAGAGCCTTGCTATGACGATTATAGAAAAATGTAGGGTACTATGCCTTTCGTTACAGAATATATCATATATTTATTCTTGACTAAGCTTTTCCAAACAAATTTTTTCAGTAATTTTTTGCAATTGTTCTACCCTGCCAATTAAATACAGCAACCGCTCCTTAGTAATCCTGTAGTGTTTGTCATATCTTGCTTTAACATAAGCATCTCGGAGTAAGTCAAAACATGCTTTTTGCTCTTCACTTTCATAGGGAAATATTTTGCAAAGATCATGATAGAAAATCCGTGCAATTTGGTTTAGTTCTAATAGATCATGCAATTTAGGTTTATAACCATCAAATACTAACAAAATAGCATTATAAAAACTCTCGGTAGCTTGATGAAGTAAAAAGGCTGATTCAGAGTAATTGTCATCTTCAAAAAAAGCTTTTATTCCAATGAATAGTCCTTTTCCTCTACCAAACCAACATTCATATTCTTCTTGAGCTATTGGTTTGCGTTCCGACCATGGCAAGTCCTTAGCTTCCGATAGCACAAATTCCCCAGTATCATATAGCAAAATTCCTTCATTTCTAATATCACGAAAAAAATACTTACCTTTCGCGAGTTGGTTATTTACAAAGTGAATAGGCTCAAGTATCAGTGTCACTGATGGTTCTTTCATAGATACTAATGGATCTTTGGTAATATCTATAGGGAATTTTCTATCTAATCTTTTATATATGTTATATTTTAAGTTAATAGCTTTATATCCAGCATATTTTCCTTTTTTTAAGATCAGTAACAGATCTATATCGCTCTGATAAACATAGGTAATATGATTCTCTGTGTACACGTCTTGTACCCAATCCCCTCTAGCATATGAGCCAAATAAAACTATCATTGCTATTTTTGATTTGCCAGCAGCTAAGATTTCTTGGACAATAATGTCTAATCTTTTTTTAATAACTAATGAACGTTCAGGTAATGTGGTTTGCATAAGATTACTTTTATTAATCCATCAGATTACTATAACATAAAATAATGCTACCACTAAGAAGGCAATCGTTATAATGCAAAATATTTTAAGTAATATAATTAACCCTGTGCGGAGCTTAATACAACTAATATAATCTTCAATTACCACACGCATACCAAGCATTGAATGATAGAAAGCGGTAATAAGCAGTATTCCTAAAGGGACAATATTGTAAGGTCTTTGTAAAGTACTAACAAAATGAGTAAAACCCTCTCTAGTAGCATATTTAATAAAAAATATTAGCCAAATAGAACAAATTGCTAAAATAATAGCTGTTATTCTTTGATGCAACCAGTGACTCGAACCACTTTTTGCTGAACCAACCCCTTTAGCTTTTGCCAACTCTGTCCTTAAATTATTATTCATATAGAGGCCTTAAGTTAAATTATTATTTCACCTTACGTATAACACCCATGGCAATTTAAAAGTCATAGGGAAAACAACCTAGCGTCATTGCGAGGAGTGCGTAAGCACGACGAAGCAATCCATTTCTAATTACTTTATGGATTGCTTCAACCACTACGTGGTTTCGCAATGACGTCTTGTACTTTTCTGCAATTTTTAAATGCTATACGTAAGGTGAATCACTAATAGACACTTAGAAATTTATAAACAATAGATATCTTTCGAAACTCGCTTGTGCTGAGGAATTTGAAGGAGTCATGGAACGCAAAACCGCAGCGTACTTAGGCGTACGTGAGGATTTGAGTACCGGAACGACGTACAAATTACCAGCAGAAGTAGAGTTTCGAAAGATATCTAATATTAACAACCTGTTCTGGTTAGCTATAACAACCAAAAAACTAACATCATCAATATCGAAGCTACTACCACAAACCAACCTGTGAAGTTAATAGCCCTTATTGAAAAGCAATGTCCACTATCCCAAATTAAGTGACGCACCCCATTACATAAATGATAAAACCATGCAAAACTTATGAATATTAGAGGAATTCTAAGTAAATTACATTTAAAGCACTGTAAATATTCAGGATCAAATTTACTAAAAGCTAATAAAATAAAGCACCACGACAATATTGATAGTCCAAAAAATAAGCCTATCCCCGTTATACGATGCAAAATAGACAAAACGGAGCTTATCTGCTTTTTATATATCGTCAAATGAGGAGAAGTAGGTCTACTATTATAAATTTCCTGCTTTGTTTTTGTCATAAGTTTCTGTCATAAATTATCTATAGGTGTAATCTATATCCTAAAACAAATTCAGGATGAAGCCCCTATAACTCTAATAGCAACAGTATAAACGCTAGTTAGAAAATACTCAAGTTTTCATATTGTATTGTATTGTATTGTATTGTACAATAACTATTATACAATAATGAAGTTAATTTTATGAGAACGATGAGTATTAGTTTAAACGAGACCTTATATGATAAATTAAAATATATGATTCCTTCTAAAAAAATTAGTAACTTTGTAAGCAATGCTATTGCTAAAGAATTAGAAAAAAAGGAACTGGAACTTACTTTGGCATATAAAGATGCAGAGCAAGATAATGAACGTCAAAATTTGCTAAAAGAGTGGGATGCAATAGATGACATTAGTAAAAAATAAAGAAATAATACGAGGCAATATTTATTGGGTAAATCTTGATCCAACAATTGGAACTGAAATTCAAAAAACAAGACCTGCAATAGTTATATCTAATAATATTCAGAATAAAATATCTAGTAGAGTAATAATTATCCCCATTACCTCAAATATTAATAATATTTTTCCTTTTGAAGTAAGAGTTACAGTTAACAACAAAACTGCAAAAGCGTTAACTGATCAAATTAGAACCATAGATAAATCTAGATTGGGAGAGTTTATAGAACAGTTGAATAAAACTGAGATTATTAATATTGAAAAAGCTATTAAAGTTACTTTAAGTTTGACTTAAGTAACCTAGGTTTGATATAACAAGTTATCAGTATCATCTCTGCTCGGGTTGATGACATAGGGACTATTACTCCTTATACTTCATCTCCATAGAGTAAGGCACAACCTTTGAAAATATTTTACCAATTATTGGTACTTTAGTGATAACGTTACTTGCAAAAAAGAAAGAAGGTATTACATTACCTTTAAGCTTCATTTGATGTTTATTAGTATCAATTGTACCTTGCATTGTAAAATCAAAAAATGGTCCGGTAGCTGATGTATCAGCAATATTTATGGTATTACCTATATAACTAAATCTACCTGTCATGTTTTTAAACATGATATCCTTATTATTTAATATAAAACTCATAAAACCTGGAAAAGAAACAACCGATACCATTCTAGTAAGAAAAGGCACATCGGTGGTAACAAAGCGCTTTATATCAAATGTTCCATCTACGATTGGTATCACTTCTCCCTTTCTAGCATCATATCTTTTTGTATCAAGTGTTAGATTTATAATACCAGATTTCATTTTATTATACATACCAATACCTCTAAATAAAGCTCCAGCATTATCACAGGTAACTATCCATTGTTCTAAATCTTTTTTATCTGTAAGTAGCATTTTAAAAGATTTAGTACCAATTTTTGAATTTAAAGAACCAGAAAAACATTTGATTTTATTACAATCAATTTGTAAATTAAGCTTATCAAGCATTATATTATTTTTTAACCTTACCCTATCTACATCAACTGTTAAATGAATATTTTTTGGATCTCCTTCTTTCTCTAAGAATTGCATCATATTAGATTCAGACAAATCTAGTTGTCTTCCCTGAATTTCAGCATTCAAGCTATCTTTACCTAAAAGCAATTTCCCTACTAGATCAGTCGTATTATACTTCATTACAGGTAAAGTAACATCATACTTATCTTCTGCTACTTTAACCTTACCAACTATTTTTAAGTTATTTTCTCCCGAAAGATTAAAATCAATATCACCATTTAGGTTATCATGTAACTTGCCAGTTAAAGTAAAGTTAGCTTCACTACCAAGTTTTTTATGTATAGATATTTTATCAATATAAAATTCTAAGTTTCTGAGGTTAGTATTGGCTTTAATTAAGCTTTTCCCATCTTTTTGTTCTTTATATTCAAAATCTAGAACAGTACTACCTGAGATTAATTTTAATATACCAACCTTTTGGTTATTACCCATAATGGTAGTTTTTACTTTTAATAGATTCTGATAATCATCTTGGTTATTATCAGTAACATTAACATCGATAAGTAAATTACTGTCATAGCCATTAATTTTACCTATACCGATCAAATTTACCTTATCGCCATTAAATTTTCCAGTTATTTTGGCATTTTTAAATATAATATTGTCACTAAATGCTTTTCCATTTACTCCCGTTATTATTGTAGAAATGTCATAAGTATTTTTGATAACAGGGCTAATTGGTATTATTATGCCAATTTTTGAGTTAGCGATTCCAGTAATCTTTTTAAGATCGATCCCTTGTTTTTTTATCTTGTTATAATCCTCATTTGATATGAAATCAATTAAATCGTTAACTCTCCCCTTAGCATCAGCATTAACAATAAAATTTGATTTATCCATCCCTTGCCAATCAAAAGTTATTACCCCACCTGAAATAAGACTATTACTACTATATGCTTGATTTAATATGAACTTAACAGATAGCCCAGATATAGTAACATCAGTATCAATTTTTCGTAAAGGGGGATAGTCTTTATCATATTGATATTCAAGATCTACAACATGCAGCTTAGCCTTCAATGCAGTTTCTAAGGAAATATTCTTTTCTAAAGAATTTTTATCAAAATTAAAATCAAATTCTCCATTTCTAATATAACCACATTTCATATATTCCTGTAGAAATAAAATTACTTGATTATCAGGAATAATTTTCTCAGCAATTTGATAAATCATTATAGGAATATTCTGAGCATTACCACTTGCTTGAATTATGCTACCATCCAATACACTATTGAATAATAGATATGCTTTATCACCAAACTCTAGTTTACAATTGATTGATTTCTTAGAAGCTCTAGAAATTTTACTGTTATAGGAACAAAATCCTTCACCATCAGGTAATTTCTTGCCATAACTATCAAGCAAAGAGACATTTTTTATAGGCCCCAAGTTTAACTGTGTTTCAATCTTATTTTTAAAAAAATCCACAATGGAACTAGCAGATATTTTAGCATTTATTACTAGTTGATTATCTTTAGAGATTAAGAAAAAACTATCTATGTCAATAGTACTATGAATTAAAGGCTTGGTTGTTATATCATCAATAATAAAACTGATTTTGAAGTTAGTAATTTCACCTTGGGCGTTATTTGCTAAATCCATAAAGATTTTATCGATTGATAGAATATTATTTCTTACTTGTAAGTTACCTATCCGTATTTTCATAGCTTTTTTATCAAGGATAAATTCTATTACCTTCTTAATTGGCTTATCTAAATATCCTTTACTACTACTTAATATTAATAAAGTTAAAATTACTACAACTGTACAAACTATTATGCTTAGGCTAATAAAAAATCTTTTAATGAGCATCATCTTGTTATTTAGTACTTGATCAGTTAATATATACTTTGCAACAATATAGCACAACAAACTTGTTGCACTAAGTATATACTGAAAAAAATTTGAAAATTATTTATGAATATTAGACTTCATTTTATAGGTACTGGTTACGTTGGATTAGTATCTGGCGTAATGATGAGTTACTTAGGACACGACGTTACTTGCTTAGATACCGATATTTCTAAAATCGATCAGCTTAAAAAAAATATTTTACCAATTTATGAACCAAAATTAGCTCAGTACCTACCGCCATTAGTAAAGTCTAGTAAGTTGAAGTTTACAGCCAACTACTCGGCTGAATTAAGAAATGCCCAAGCGGTATTTATTACAGTAGGAACACCACCACTACCTTCAGGGGAGGCAGATTTACAACATATTTTTACTGCTATCGATAATTTATGTGAATGGATCAACGATGATTGTTTGATTGTTATTAAATCAACTGTACCTCCAACAACATGTAACCAAATTATTGATTATTTAAAAAAAAGGAATCTTAAATTTCCTATTGCCTCAAATCCTGAATTTCTTAGAGAAGGTACTGCTGTAGATGACTTTTTAAACCCTGATAGAATATTAATTGGCACAAATAATAAACACGCAGAAGATTTATTAAAAAAGATCTACCTGCCTTTGACTACAAAGAATATATCTCTTATATGTACTGATTTGGTTACGGCAGAACTTACCAAATATGCCTCAAACGCTTTCTTAGCAACAAAGATTGCTTTTATTAATGAAATGGCAAATTTATGTGAGAGGACTGGGGCAAATATCAAAGAACTATCGATTGCTATGGGACTCGACAAGAGAATAGGTAAAGAATGTTTAAATGCTGGTCCTGGATTTGGTGGCTCATGTTTTCCTAAGGATCTCTTAGCACTTTCACAAATAGCGGAGCATTATCAATGTAACTTACAAATAGTTAATTCTGTTATAAGTAGTAATGATCAGAGAGCCTATGATATGGCGGATAGGATTGATCATATCATAAATGATAATTTGACTAATAAAAATATTACCGTATTGGGTCTTACTTTTAAGGCTGGTACAGATGATATTAGAAGCAGCCCTTCTATTAAAATCATCAAAATTCTAGTTGATAAAGGAGCTAATATTATAGCCTTCGATCCAATAGGTATGGATAATGCTAAAAAAGAGCTAAAAAATATATTTTTTGCCGATTCAGCACTTAGTGCTTGTCAAAATAGTGATATAATTTTAGTGGCAACTGAATGGTTGGAGTTTAAAGATTTAGATTGGTCGCTTATTCGCCATCAAGTTAAATCTCCTATAATTATTGATTTCAGGCATATTCTTGACGGAGATATGCTAAAATCTCTTGGGTTTAAATATTATCTTATTGGTACGCAATATGAAGTTTGATTTTATTCACTTAAGAGTACAAAGCTCATATTCATTTCTTGAGAGTGCCTTAACAATTGATCGTATAGTAGAGCTGGCACAATTACACAAAATGCCAGCGATTTGTTTAGCAGATAAGGGTAACTTATTTGGCTCACTAGAGTTTGCTCTAGCTAGCTGCAGGGCAGGAGTACAACCTATAAATGGGGCAATTGTAAACGTTGCTTTTACTAAAGATAATTTTGGTGAAATGGTGCTGATTGCTAAAGATGAGGTAGGTTACAAAAATTTACTAAAAGCAGTTAGTGCTAGTTTCACTGAAAATGATCGCAAAATTTGTAATCATATTACTTTTGATGATTTAGTTAAATACCAGGAAGGGCTTATTATCTTATCCGCTTATACTGATGGGATAATTGGTAAAAGCCTGATTGATGGAAACGAAGAATTAGCCATTTTTTGGACCACTAAGCTACAAAGCATTTTTGGTGATCGTTTCTATTTTGAGATTATGCGGCATAATTTAGCAATAGAACAATCTATAGAAGCAAATTATATAAAAATAGCCGATGACCTTGGTATTCCACTAATTGCTACCAACAAAGTATTGTTTAGCGATGTTAACATGCATGATGCACATGATGCACATGATGTATTATTATGTATATCTGCTGGTGTTAGTAAAGAAGAGGAGAATCGTAAAAAGGTTAGTACTGGTTGTTATTTTAAATCACCAAAAGAAATGCTAGAACTTTTTAGTGATTTACCTGATGCTGTACAAAATACCGTACATTTAGCCCAAAGATGCCATTTTATGGCACATGCTAATCCACCAATGTTACCAAATTTCTCTAGTCTAGATATTAATGAAATAGATCTAATTAAGCAAAACTCCACAGCGGGATTACTATCAAGACTTGATACAAAATTTAAATGGGAAAATATTGCCATAGATAAACAGCAAGATATTAAACAACAATATCTAACTCGTCTTAATTACGAACTAGATATTATTTGTCGGATGGATTTTGCTGGCTATTTTCTTATAGTCTCTGACTTCATAAAATGGAGTAAAGAGCAAGGTATTATGGTAGGACCTGGTAGAGGCTCTGGGGCAGGTTCAATAGTTGCTTGGAGTCTTCTTATCACTGATCTCGATCCTATTAAATTTGGTCTACTATTTGAGCGTTTTTTAAACCCTGAACGTATATCAATGCCAGATTTTGATATTGATTTTTGTCAAGAACGGCGAGAAGAAGTTATTAATTATGTACGTTCTAAATACGGGGATAATAAAGTTGGTCAAATCATCACTTTTGGTAAGATGCAGGCAAAAGCTGTTATCAAAGATGTATCACGAGTTCTTGGCTTGCCTTATAAATATGCCGAATATCTAACTGAGCTTGTGCCATTTAATGCTGTTACTCCCGTTACATTAAATCAGGCTATAAAGGAAGTAAAGGAGTTGAACAACGCCGCCCATGGCAGCGGTCTATATAATTTAGATGGTCAAGAGGAGCTAATAAAACAAGTATTGGATACATCCTTAGTGCTTGAGGGACTTAACAGGCATGCTTCTACACATGCAGCGGGAATCGTTATAGCTGGCAAAGATTTAGTAGAAATATTACCAGTTTATAAAGACCTAAATTCGGATATGTTGGTAGTACAATATTCCATGAAATATGCTGAGATTGCTGGTTTAATTAAATTTGATTTTTTAGGTCTGCAAACTCTGACTGTTATTACTAAATGTCTAGAATTATTAAAACAACAAGGCGTAAATATTGATTTTAGTAATATGCTATTTGATGATCAAAAAACTTATGAACTGCTGTGTAGTGGCAGAGCTACCGGTGTTTTCCAGTTTGAAAGTAGTGGAATGCAGGATGCTTTAAGACGTCTTAAGCCTGACTCCATCCAAGATATAATAGCGTTAGGAGCATTATACCGCCCTGGTCCTATGGATAATATCCCAACTTATATTGCTTGTAAGCACGGTTTGCAGCTACCAGATTACTTGCATGAGATGCTTAAACCAATTTTAGAAGAGACTTATGGAGTTGTTATATATCAGGAACAGGTCTTAGAAATTGCCAAAGTAATTGCCGGCTATAGCTTAGGTGGAGCAGATTTACTTCGTAAAGCCATGGGCAAAAAAATAAAATCTGAAATGGCAGAGCAAGAAGAAACTTTTATTAAAGGTGCAATAGCTAACAATATTTCACGCCAGCAAGCAGAGTCTATTTTTACAACAGTGGCTAAATTTGCTAGCTATGGTTTTAATAAAGCACACGCCTCAGCTTATGGTGTAATATCTTATCAAACCGCCTATCTGAAAGCAAATTTCCCAGCCGAATTTTTGGTAGCTTGTTTAAATCTTGAATTAAATAATCATGATAAAATCAATCTATTCATGCAAGAAGCTAGAAATAACAATATTACTATTATTCCTCCTAATATCAATCTTTCCACTGGTTATTTTAGTACTACTCATGAAGAAGGAAAGACATTTATCATCTATGCCCTAGGTGCTATCAAAAGTGTCACAGCTACTTTTGGCAAAATATTAGCAGAAGAAAGAGTTAAAAATGGTAAGTTTAGAAATATTATAGATTTTATTGAGAGGCTATCGCTTAAATCTATTAATCGAAAATTATTAGAGAATCTTATTAAAGCCGGGTGTTTTGATACGTTACATTCTAATCGTAATCAGTTACTGTTAAGTATCGCTAAACTTTTAGCTTACGCCTCTTCCTATCATGCAGAAAAAGTTTCTGATCAATTTAGCCTGATTAAGGTAAATTCTGCAAGTCAACAAGTGTTAATTGAAGCAGAACCACTTGATAATAATACTGTCTCTTCTTATGAATTTGAAGTATTAGGACTATTCATTACGCTACATCCATTATCAAGATATCAAGATTTGCTAGCTAGGCTTAATATTGCAACATCACTTGACTTACAAAATGATAGTGGTGCTACTTCTAGTAGGCAGATAAGGATAGCTGGGGTAATACAAAAAAAAGATTCACGTATGTCATCTCGTGGAAGGTTTATAACCTTACAACTATCTGATCAGTTTGGTATTTTCGAATTAACTATTTATAGTGAAGAAATACTTAAAAATTTTGTTCACTTACTTGACATTCAATGTCTAGTTGTGGCAAACTGTGATTTGTTTAAGGATGCTGGAGGAACAAGGTTAATCGCTAAAAGCTTCACAACTATTGACGATATAATGAATGAAGAACGACTAGAGATAAAACTCTATCCACAAAATCATTATGAACTATGTCAAATCGTTGATTTGCTTAAAAACCGTATTAGCCCTGAACGTAGTAATACAAGAATAATTTTACTGCTTAAAGTGAGTATACAAGATGAATTTCAAGAGTTGGCTAGGTGTACAAGTGGTGAGCAGACTAGGCGTAGTCAAATCGTTGTTCCTACGCGAAGTTCCATCGTGCCACAACGCCAACACTTGAAAGGCAAAGGGTATATAAATAATAACTTTACTGCTCGAGTCCATTTACCAGAAATTTTATGTCTAGAAACTGAAGATTTTGAATTTTTAAATCGGTTTATGTTAGGTTCTAGTTAACCTGAATTCGATGTAACTTGTTACATCGAATTCAGTATTATATATAGAAACAATCAGGTTTGAAGCGGCTGCCCACCTGATTGTTAAAATATAATACTCCATTCAATATGTGATTTTAATAATTAAAATCACATATTGAATGATGAAAAAAGTTAAAAAATCGTCTATTAGCGAAGTGCTATTGTAAGGCTTAAATCGTCATTGCGAGAAGCCGCTGCAAGAAGCGGCAACGTGGCAATCTTGTGAAGTAGTACTCAAATCACCTAGAGGTCACCTAACAAAGGCAGATATTACTTCATGAGATCGCCACGTCGGCGATTTCATCGTCTCCCTTGCTAATAGGCGGTTCTTTGGCTAAAACCTTTCCAGTTTAGCTATAGCTTCGATTAATCCTTTAAATAAATTTAAATCTAAATCATTAGGGTTTAAATATTCAGGATGCCATTCTACTCCTATAACAAATTTGTGATTTATTGACTCAATTGCTTCAATTATTCCGTCCGGTGCTGTTGCTGCAACTTGGAGCTCCTTGCCTATTTTTCCTACTGCTTGATGATGGCTCGAGTTAACCATACAAGTTTGCTTATTTCCCGATAAGTTTGCAAGAATAGTGTTTGGTTCTATCGTTATAGAATGCGATAATGTATGTTTGGGAGCAGGCTGCTCGTGGTTAATAGTTGTAGTTACCCCTGCTTGTGACTTTATGTAATCAGGTATATGCTGGATAAGGTTGCCACCACATACTACATTTAACATCTGCATACCACGACATATTCCAAGGAATGGCATATTCTTTTCTAGAGCTTTTTGGATAAGTAGTAACTCAAAATTATCACGTTGCTCGTTGGTAGCTGTTCTATCACAAGTGAATTCTTGACCATAAAATTTAGGGTGAATATCCTCATCGCCACCGGGAATAATTAGCCCATCGATAATTGACAGCATCACTTCAATTGTATCATATTGATAGGGTAGCATTAAGGGGATTCCCCCAACTTTTATAACGCTATCTGCATAATTTTGTCTAATTGCATACCAAGGAAAAGGAGCATAGGCATACTTTTCAGAATTATTAGCCAAATCTAGAGTAATCCCTATTACTGGTTTTTTTTGTATCATATTAACCTTATCGCTTTACCATGCGAGTACCACAAATCATGTCATGTAGAAACTTTTTCTTATTAGTACATATCATGCAGATAATACTTATAATCCCCAATATTACAGTACTACTTATTAGTGCTAATATAATAAATCTAATCAACGATTTTAAAAAGCTTATTCGCGTACCATCCTCGTTTATGATCTTCATACCTAAAATATAGCAACCAAGAGTTGCTTGTATTGAAGATGACTCAAATATTGGATCATATAATATTGTTAATGATAGTATTATTGATGTCGAAATGAAAGAATCAGATAGTGTATCGGCTAGTGGAAGGTTACTTAGTAGTATCATAATAATACAAATTAGAAGAAAAATAATTAAGAAAATTCGATCCAAAACTACAGCAATAGATCTTCGCCAAAACCCACAATAGATATATTCATTCATAAAATTAGTTTCCTTTATGTGATGTTTCAAAAGTATGAAATGGTGGTGGAGATGATACTGACCATTCAAGGGTATCAGCCCCATCACCCCAAGGATTATTTGGGCATTTTTTGCCATATTTCATAGTATAAATAACAATAAATACAAAATAAAGAGCTGCAATAAAGGAAATAACTGCTCCGATAGATGATACCATATTCCAGCCAGCAAAGGCGTCCGGATAATCCGGTATTCTTCTTGGCATCCCAGCTAATCCTAGAAAATGCTGAGGAAAGAATGTCAAATTAACACCGATAAAGGTAACCCAAAAATGTATTTTGCCCATCATCTCAGGATATTGCCGCCCTGACATTTTACCAAACCAATAATAGAACCCAGCAAATGCGGTAAATAAAGCCCCAAGCGACATGGTGTAATGGAAATGTGCTACAACATAATATGTATCATGTAAAATTCTGTCGATTGCTGAATTTGATAATATTATGCCGGTAACTCCGCCAATAGTAAATAGCAAGATAAACCCTATGGAAAACAACATAGGCGTTTCAAAAGTAATTGATCCTCCCCACATTGTGGCAATCCAGCTAAAGATTTTGATACCAGTAGGTACAGCTATAATCATAGTACCAGCAGTAAAATATATTAATGCATTGTACGAAAGACCAACAGTAAACATATGGTGAGCCCAAACTATAAAGCCAACAAATCCTATAATTACCATAGCTACCACCATACCAAAATAACCGAATATCGGTTTACGGGAGAAAGTAGAGATGACCTGACTGACTATCCCAAACCCCGGTAATATTACGATATATACCTCTGGATGACCAAAGAACCAAAATAAATGCTGAAATAATACTGGATCTCCACCCCCTTCTGGTTTAAAGAAAGTAGTACCAAAATTTCGGTCAGTTAATAACATGGTTATTGCACCGCCTAGTACCGGGATTGCTAGTATCAGCAAGAAGGCAGTAACCAAAATTGACCAAACAAATAAGGGCATTTCAAATAACCCCATACCATCAGTTCTCATATTAAAGATAGTGACAATCATATTAATTGAACCAAGAATGGAGGAAAGCCCTGTAAGATGTAAGCTTAAAATAGCCATATCGACAGCAGCCCCAGGATGCCCTACTAGACTACTTAGAGGAGGATACAGTGTCCAGCCAGTACCAGCTCCTCCATCAACCAAACCTGACAGCATTAATAATATAAAAGCAGGGACAAGTAGCCAAAAACTTATATTATTTAGCCTAGGAAAAGCCATATCCGGGGCACCTATTAAAATTGGTACAAAGTAATTACCAAATCCACCAAATAAAGCTGGCATAATCATGAAAAATACCATAATTATCGCATGAGCAGTAATTAATACATTGTATAGCTGATAATTACCACCTAGTAGATGCCCACCGGGTACTGCTAGTTCTAACCTAAAAATAACAGAAAATAATCCACCAACAAGTCCAGCAAATATGGCGAATATAATATACATTATGCCAATATCTTTATGATTGGTGGAGAAAATCCATCTTTGTAACCCCTTAGGGGTTTCGTGATGATCAGATATTACTTCTGCAAGAGGTCTAATAGAGGCTTTATCTTTAAGTGTCATAATGGTTACTATTTACATTCTTTAAGTTGATCAATATCTGCACCTACTATGACTTCGATATTTCTAGTAATTTTATCATAATCCCAGTCCCACCATTTTATTTGTGCTAATTTGTCTACTATGTCTTCTGAGAATCTTTTTCTAATAATTCTACTAGGATTACCTACAGCTATAGAATAGGGTGGTACATCCTTGGTGACCACTGCATATGCTCCGATAATTGCTCCGTCTCCTATTGTTACTCCTGGCATAATGACTGAATTCGTACCAAACCACACATCATTACCAACTATTGTACTTCTAGCTTTGTTGCAAGTTGGAGTATAATTATTCCAACCTTCAAAAATAAAAAATGGATAAGTAGAAAAACCATCCATGAGATGGTTTACATCATCCATGATGAAGGTAGTTCCTTTGGCAATAGCACAAAACTTACCGATAATTAATTTACACTGATGACAACCTATAACATTATTACGTTCAAACTGTTCTGGATAGTGGCTATCATGATAGTAACTATAATCACCTACCATTATGTTAGGATTATGAATAAAATGTTTTAAAAATATAGTTTCTTTAACCTGTTTTGCGTAAAGATGGGGATAATGCTTGTTGAAATGTACCATAGTAACTCTTTTATTTAATTTATTTGAAGGCTAATTTTTTGTTAGTCTTCATATTCATAGAGAATTTTGACTTTGCCATAATCAACCAGTTTTGAAATTCTTCCTTGCTTACCACTTCAATGGCAATCGGCATAAAAGCATGGTTAATACCACAAAGCTCTGAACACTGACCATAATACACACCTTTTTTGCTAATTTTAGTCCAAGTTTCATTGATTCTTCCAGGAACGGCATCCATCTTTATGCCCAGTGCTGGTACTGCAAAACTATGTATGACGTCTCCTGCCGTAATTAGAAATTTTACTGTAGTATTTTCTGGTATGATAATACGGTTATCAACTTCTAATAATCTTTTTTGACCAGGTTTTAAGTTTTCATCAGTAATTAAATAACTATCAAATTCAATATTCTCATGATCAGGGTAGATATAGTGCCAATACCATTGATATCCTACAACTTTAACCGTCATGTCTATCTCAGGGATTTTTTCGGCAAACCGTAAAATACGGAACGATGGTACAGCAATAATAACCAAAATTATTATAGGAATTATCGTCCAAATAACTTCAATCAATATATTATGAGAGAATTTTGCTGGAATGGGATTGGCTTTGGCACTAAATCTAATACAAACATACATTAGTAAAACGAAAATAAAGACAACTATCCCTCCTGATATGAGTAGCAGGAAATTATGAAACCCTTGTAGCTCCTCCATAAGAGGGCTTGCTGGAGTTTGTAGCAACATTTGCCACGCCTGAGGTTCTGATGCTAAGCAATCGTGAGCAAATAAAAGATATAAAATTATAAATTTTTTCATAAATAATACTTAGTGGGCTTAACTCCATATGCTATAGTTAGACAATAATAAGATGATATGTAGTTTTATTAAAGTAAAAAATATGGGATGGTAAAAAAATTTGAAGAATTTATTATTAAATTATTGGAGATTCAATTATGAAAAGTGTGGTACGAGAGTTTAACAGACGAATAAGTATCAGCAAAGAATTGATGGAAGCCTCAGGAGGGGTTCTAGTATTAGGAGTTGTTACAGCAAAGGTGCAAGTAAGTTCATTAAACCAAAGCTTATGGGATTTGTTGCAAGATAGTGGCAAAAGTCAAAAAAAACATGCTCCTAAAACAATTAGTGAACTAATTCCTATTAAAGCTTTACGCGATGCTTACAAGAACTTAGGGGTAAAAGTTTCTAGTTACCCGGGCTCTAATGAAGCTTTATTAAAAAGAATTCTTTCAGATAAGGGATTATATCAAATTAATACGGTTGTAGACATAAATAATTATATTTCTATTACTTCATTACGGTCTGTAGGATCTTATGATTTATCTAAGTTATCAGGAGATATTGAATTTCGACCAGGAAAACTAGGGGAAACTTATATTGGTACTACAAAGAGGGCAATTAATCTTGAGCATTTACCCGTGTTATGTGATCAGGATGGACCATTTGGCAGCCCTACATCTGATTCAAGTAAGGCCTTAATTCAGGACTCAACAACTGATCTTATTACAATAATTTTTAGTTTTGATGGAAATCAGTTGTTACAAGAACAAATGCATGAAATGACAAGGTTATTAACACAATATGCTGGTGCTACTAATGTGCATACTTATTCGATCAAAGATGGGTTTCAAGAATTACTTCTATAATTTGAAGAATTTATTATTGACTTTAAGCAGCCTTTTGGTACGATTCGGCTACTATAGCTAACCTGATTAGCGTTGCTCCGTCATTGCGAAGAGGCGTTAGTTTAGCTATAATGAGTAGATTTTTTAAAATGATTTAAGATTACAATATGGCTGGTCATTCAAAATTTAAAAATATTCAACACCGAAAAGGTGCACAAGATAAGAAAAGAGCAAAAATTTTTACTAAGTTAGTTAGAGAAATTATTACTGCTGCTAAACTAGGGGCTGATATAAGCAATAATCCACGATTGCGAAGTAGTATAGCGGCAGCTCGTAGTCAAAATTTGCCAAAGGAGCGAATAGATAAGGCAATAAGTGCAGCAAGTGATTCGAGTAATAATGAAAATTATACAGAAATTAGATATGAAGGCTTTGCTCCTGGTGGGATTGCGATAATAATAGAGGCTTTAACTGATAATAAAAATCGTACGGCTGCGGAAATTAGAGCAGCTTTTAGCAAATTTGGTGGTAATTTAGGTGAAACTGGAAGTAGCAGTTATATGTTTGATCATCTTGGAGTAATACAATATCCGGCAAATTTAGCAACAACAGAAGCTATGTTTGACAGTAGCCTAGAGGCTGGGGCAAAAGATGTGATTTCTGAAGAAGATACATATTTAATCTACACGGATATTGAGAACTTTATGCAAGCTGTTGATTTTCTGACCAATAAATATGGACATCCTGAAGAATCTTACGTAGGTTGGGTGCCTAAAAATACCATAATTATAGAAGATAATGATAAAGCAGAGAAGCTATTAAAATTAGTGGATATTTTAGAAGAAAGTGATGATGTGCAAAAAGTTTTTGGTAATTATGAATTATCTGACGCAATTTATGAAACTATGAAAGATGCTTAATATGGATTGCCAAGTTATTGTTTTAGCTGCCGGTAATGGGAGAAGAATGGAATCTTCGTTACCAAAAGTAATGCACGAAGTTGGTGGTAGACCTATGCTTGATAGGGTGATAACAAATGCTAACAAAGTGACTAACGATATCATTTTAGTTCGTTCATTGCAATTAGAAGAATATACCTCTTCTTATAAGGAGGTTTGTAAATTTGCATTACAGCTAGAACCTCTTGGTACTGCTCATGCAGTATATACTGCTTTAGACTTAGTTGACGATAATAAAATTGTAGCAGTGCTGTACGGAGATAATCCTTTAATCACCGCAAATATTATTAATGATTTACTAGACCACCTAGTTTCTACCAATTCAGCCATTACAACGTTATGCTTTAGACGTGATAACCCGGGGCAATATGGACGAATAGTTACTGATGAACTAGGATATTTCTTAAAAATTGTGGAATTTAAAGAGGCAACGAGTGAAGAACAAGCTATAACAATTTGTAATTCTGGTATTATGGCTTTTGAAGCTGGTATATTAAAAAAATATCTACCTAGTATTTTTTTAGGTAAGGTTGATAGATCAAAAGAGTTGTATTTGACCGCCCTTGTAAAAATAGCTAAGGATAGCGGAGAAAAAGTATCATATTTGCTATCTTCAGACCACGACATAGTGCTTGGAGTAAATACTAAACAGGAGCTAGAAGAAGCTAATAAAACTATTGCTAAGTTAATGGGCAGGTAATACACACAAAATTCTTCAACGTAACTTAGCGTTTGCAATCACAATGATTTTCCGCATTAATGCTACCATCGCCACCATTTTCTTTTTTCCTCTATTGATCAATTTTTCATAAAATACCTTCAGTTCAGAGTTAGAATTTCTAGCAGCCATAGCAGCTACAAACAACATAGGTCTAACAAAATTTCGACCATGACCTGTATGTCTATATCCGCTATATCTACCGCTAACCTGAATTCGATGTAACTTGTTACATCGAATTCAGTGTTATATTGTGGTCATGTTAGTTCATTTCTTAATAATTTTCATTAGACTTCTTTCGAAACTCTACTTCTGCTGGTGATTTGGACAATGATGCGGTACTCGAATCCGTAACGGAATTAGAGTACGCTGCGGTTCGAGGTGAAGCGTCTCCTTCACACCCTTGCGCACAAGCGAGTTTCGAAAGAGGTCTATTATACATTATTTTCTTTAGAAATCGATCGAAGCAAATGTATTAGTAAGAAGAATTATTATTGCTACACCTGCTATTAAAATCATGGTTGATGACATAGTGACAAGTAGGAATGGCATCTTTGGTAGTTAATGCTACTATGTACATTAACTACTGATTGCAATTATGCTACGCTGCAGGGTGTAAAGGTAATTTTATTATAGAGTAAGAATTGATTGATGGTGATATATCGAGAGTACTAAAAATTTCAACAAGGGCTGTGGTGAGGTCATGAATCATTTGGTCGGTATGGTTAGGTGTTGGGATGATTCTTAAACGTTCTGTGCCACGTGGTACTGTTGGGAAGTTAATATGCTGAACATAAATATTATAGTTATCTAGCAACATATTAGAGGCTTGTTTGGCTTTAATTGGATCACCAATAATTATTGGTATAATATGGCTATCATTTTTAAAATAATTCACTTTAGCTTTATCAAAAGATTCTTTTACCTTGGCTATTACCTTTTGGTAAGTTTCCCTCTCTATATTATAATTTTTTAAATGACGAACACTGGCAGTTGCTGCTGAAGCAATAACTGGGGGTAGAGAGGTGGTGAATATAAAACCTGGTGCAGTAAGCCTTATAGAATCGATAATTTGACGATTGGCTGCAACATAACCACCAATAGTGCCATAAGCCTTACCAAGCGTTCCTTGGATCATATCAATTTTATCAGCACAACCCTGAAGATCGGCAATGCCAGCACCATGCTTGCCGTATAGACCCACTGTATGTACTTCATCAATAAAGGTTAAAGCATTATATTTTTTAGCTAAGTTCACTATTTTTTCTATGGGAGAAAATAATCCATCCATAGAATAAGCTGACTCAAAAACAATAATCTTTGGTCTATTAATATCCACTCCTTTGAGTAATTCTTCAAGATGTTGAATATCAATATGTCGATAAATATGTTTTTCAGCTTTTGAGTTACAGATACCGGAAATAATAGAAGCGTGATTTAATTCATCTGAGAAAAAAACTATATTAGGCATTATTTTTGCCAGTGTTGCAAGGGTAGTATCATTGGCAACATAACCGGACGTAAATACTAAAGCTGATTCTTTATTATGTAGGGTTGCTAGTTCTTGCTCTAATTCTATTATGCAGCTATTATTGCCGCCTATATTTCTTGTGCCACCAGAACCAATTCCATATTTGGTTGTAGCCTCTAGAGCAGCTTTGGTAACATCTGGATGCTTACTCATACCAAGATAATCATTGATACACCACATAACAATTTCTTTATCACCATGCCAAGCAGACGGAAAGTTATCTGCCTGCCTTTGAACAGGAACAAATTCACGATATCTGCCTTCTTGTTTAATTCTAGTTATGTGATTATCAAATATATTATTATAGTTAGACATTATATTATTTTTTTATACAGTTTAAAACCTACCTAACCTCAGGTTACCTACGTCCAAATAATCGCTCAATATCTTTGAGTTTGAGTTCGATGTAAGTTGGTCTACCATGATTACACTGACCAGAAAATGGGGTTTTTTCCATTTGTCTTAATAATTCATTCATTTCTTCAGAAGATAATTTACGACCTGCTCTGATAGCATAATGACATGCATAGGTTTCTGTAACATGTTCAATCAATTGAATCAAGGAAATATTTTCACCAAGATCAGATAAATTATCTGCCAAGTCTTGGATAAGTCGGTTTATATCGGTATTTCCAAGTAAGCTTGGACTCTCTGATACAATGATAGATCGCTCGCCAAATTTTTCTAGGCTTAAACCTAATTTAGAAAGATCATCCTTTTTATTATACAATAAATCAGCTCTTTTGACATCCGGTAATTCTACTATCTCAGGCATGAGTAATCGTTGCTTAATTAAGCCATTGTTACTTATCATTTGCTTAATTTTCTCATATCCCAAACGCTCATGTGCTGCATGTTGATCTACGATAATAATACTATCTGCTGTTTGTGATATTATATAAGTGCCGTGCAGTTGGGCTCTCGCTGCTCCGAGTAGCACATTAGGTTTTTTGCATAACTCTACTTCTGCTGGTAATTTAGGCAATGGTGCTAGACTCGAATCCATAACGGAATTTGCCATACTGCTTGAAGGATGAGGTTTCAATCCTCCTGCAGATTCCCTAGTAGAAGTGAATTTTGCAAGAGGTTTATTATTACAATCTAGGTCTAGGATATCATCCTCTAGCACTTCTACTTTAGCATGTGGGTCTGTCTTTATTAATTGTTGCTGAACATTAGAACTATCATTGTGCCTAGGGATGGTTAAATTTTGAGCCTTATAAGTACTGATATTATCAGATATACTTAAACCATTTGGATATACTTTGTCAGAAGAAGAGGCAGGGTTCTTTTGAAATGCCTTATTTGTTTTAACAAAGTTAGTAGTAGTATTTCGAAAAAGACCTAAGGCAGTTGTGGCAACATTCGTTGACACCATATGACTTCTAGTGGCAAGGGCATCTTTGATAGAGCTTATTAGTAATCCCCGTATAGTACCCGGATCATGAAACCTTACTTCTGTTTTGGCAGGATGTACATTAACGTCGACCATGTGGGGATCTATCTGTAGAAACAAAACTGAAACTGGATGTCTATCCCGAGCTAAATAATCCTGATAAGCTAGTCTTAGAGCGATTTGTAGTAATTTATCCTTAACGGGTCTATTATTAACAAATAAAAACTGATCCTCAGCAGAAGCTCTATTAAAGGTAGGAATGCTGGTAAAGCCATATACTGATATTTCCGGTCTTTGTAGATTAATATGGACAGAATTTTCAATAAAATCATAACCCAATATATCAATTATTCTTTGCTTTAACAGATCATCAAAATTTCCATCTTGACCTTTTACTTTTATGATATTTTTGCCATCATGAGATAAATTAATACTGATTTTAGGATGAGCTAATGCAATTTTCTTGATTACATCAACCGAAGCTGCCAATTCAGTTTTATCAGATCTTAAGAACTTTAGTCTTGCAGGGGTGGCAAAGAATAAATCACGTATTTCAATCTTAGTACCCTCGTTATGAATGGTAGGTTTAATCTCTCTATTATGCCCACCGCTAAGTTGTATATGATAAGCCCTATCAGCCCCACGTGCCTTTGAAGTAATCAACATCTTACTTACAGAACCTATTGAAGGTAATGCCTCTCCGCGAAAGCCAAAAGTGTGAATATTTTGTAAATCTGACTCATCAAGTTTAGAAGTAGTATGACGTTCTACAGCAATTTTTAGATCTTCTTCAGACATGCCTATTCCGTCATCAGAAATAATAATAAGATTTTTCCCTGCTTGCTGTAAGCTTATATCTATCTTAGTGCTAGCTGCATCAATAGCATTCTCAACTAATTCTTTTACTACCGAAGCTGGTCGTTCAATTACTTCCCCAGCAGCGATGCGGTTTATAGTACTATCTGACAGGAGTTTTATCTTCATTACTTACTAACACAAATGTTTTACTACAATAAGGACACACAATAGAGCCTTTGGTTGAATCAATCTTCAAATAAATTCTTGGATGATCAAAAGGTGGTTCTTTGCCAAAACATGATACGGATGTAGAGATAGTCTCAATAATTTCCATATTTTGCATAAATTTGAAGCTATATAAGAGTTTTTTAGTATCTTACTACTATAAAACATAAGTGAAATTTATTCAAAATAAAAATCACTAATTATATTAGTGGTCTAGAAAATAATGATATAATAGAGAAAGAATCCTTTCACCAAACCATTTTATTAAATTGTTGGTAAAAATTTTAAAAATCATTTTACTAACCACTATAATCATTATGGTGATAAGGAAACTATAAATAATATCAGCTGGGTAATGCATAGCAAGAGTAATACGTGAGACTGCCACTAATAAAACAATCAAAAAGGCTATAATTTTTTGCCACATTGTTATATATGACCAAATACAGTAAGATACCATTAATGCTAATCCGGAGTGACTGCTTGGAAAACTGGATAAACATCTTTCAACTTCAACATTAGCAATTGTTACAAAACTATTAAGAGGTAATGAGCAAAATGGTCTAGGTATATTAACCGAAAACTTAAATAGAGCATAAGTACAACCGAATATAGCATAAATTATACCAATCATTACCATTTTATTATATATAGACCAAAATTTGATCTGACGCTGATTAAAATCTTGAATCTTTTTTAACTGGATATAGAAATATCCACAATATATAAAATAAACGATAGCAAAGTTGGTAATATTAAAACAATAAGAGATAATTTGTAGAATATAAGCTATTATGCTAAAATGGTTAGTAATTCTATTGATCCACAAGAATATCTCTTGATTAAGACCATGGAAATTATATAAAAGTTCAAACATTTTCAATTTCAATTTTGTTTGGTTTAAGTATATGCTACAAATAACAGTGCTAGGATGTGGCTCATCACTTGGTATGCCGATAATTAATTGTGATTGCAATATATGCACTTCTACTTCAAGTTACAATAAAAGAACTAGATCATCAATATACATCGATGATGGTAATAGTCAAATTCTTGTTGATTTTGGTTTTGATATCAAGAATCAATTAATGCGAGAAAAGATTAAAAAATTGGATGGTGCTATATTAACCCATTATCATGCAGATCATGTTAACGGTATTGATGAGTTACGTGTATTTCCATTTTTCCAAAAAATACCACTAGAAATTTTTTCTGACAGTAGCACAGCATTGAAAACTGAGAATCGTCACCAACATTTATTTGCTCCGGACAAACTGATTGCAAGACCGGTAGATTTTTTTGCAAAATTTAAAATTAATACCATAGATGTACAATTCTTCAGACAACATCATGGTCCTATAGATAGTTTAGGTATTAGAATGGATGATTTTGTATATTCTAGTGATGTGCTAGCTTTTCCGGCAGAATCTAAACCATTCTTGAAAAATATCAATGTTTGGATATTAGACTGTATGGCGTATGAATCTAATGATTGCCATGCAGGATTAGATAAAGTTTTACAGTGGAACGATGAATATAAACCTCAACAAATATTATTAACGAATATGAATCATTTTATTGATTACCATGAGATATCAAAAATATTGCCAAGTAATATAAAACCTCTATATGATGGTTACAAATTTATAGTTTAACAAACCTGAGTTACCCCAATTCGGGATAAAAATTAGTTAATTCTCATCCCGAATTCACGTAGGTCTATCAACTTTTCAAATTATTAGGAGTATATGATAATACTCGATAAGGTTTCAAGAAATTATGGCAAAACCTATGCTGTTAAAGATATTAGTCTTGAGTTCAAGAAAAAAGAAACTATAGCGATTATAGGATCTTCTGGTAGTGGTAAATCTACTTTATTGCGAATTATCAATGCTTTAGAAGTTCCCACCAGTGGGCATGTGTTAATCGATGACAAAAAATTGACGCAAAAAAATAAAAGGAAACTTTGTCTTAAAATTGGCATGGTTTTTCAAGCGTTTAATCTTTTTCCGCACTTAAATGTCCAAGATAATTTAATATATGCTCCTGTTAATATTTTAGGAATGAAGCAAATGGCTGCCATTGCTAAGGCAGAGAAATTATTAGAACAATTTGGTTTAAGACAAAGAATTACCGCCTTTCCTGTCAATTTATCTGGGGGACAGAAACAAAGAGTGGCGATTTGCCGAGCCTTGATGATGAATCCAGAAATAATGTTATTTGACGAGCCTACTTCAGCTTTAGATCCTGAAAATATTAAAGATATTATTGAAATTATCTCTTTATTAAAAAGTCAAATGACGATGATTGTTGTTACTCACCATATTAAATTTGCCAAAGCGATAGCGGATAGGATCATTTTTATGAATCACGGACAAGTTTTAGCTGATCAGCCGGCAGTAGAGTTTTTTGAAAAACCCAAATCTCATAGAGCAAGATTATTTTTAGAGAATATAGGTGATTTAATGTGAGTAATAAAAGTCTTATAAAGTTAATAATTATTCTATGCATTAGTATTGTCATTACTTTCTGTGTACGTAAACTAGTAGCTGCACAATTTGCTGCTTTTTCTTGGGATAACCAAAAAAGTATAACTTGTTTTATAATGATTTTGGTGATTATCAGTATAGTTTATAATTCCTTTAGTCAAAAAGGTATAAGGATACTCTCTATTCAATTATTAACTTGGGGCGGAATTTTCTTAATTATAATTACTAGTTATGCTTTCAAGTTTGAGTTAAATTACGCCGCTCAAAGAGTCATATCCGTACTAATACCATCATATAATTGGGTCAATAAACAAGGGGAATTAGTGATTAGTCGTAGTAGCGATGGGCATTTTTATATTAATGCACTAGTAAATGGGGTAAAGATTAAGTTTATGATTGATACCGGAGCAAGTGATGTTGCCCTTACTACTAACGATGCTAAAATGCTGGGATTTGACTTATCAAAACTAAATTACACCAGAACTTACTCTACAGCTAATGGTACGAGTAGGGCTGCTCCCGTGAGATTAAATAGTGTTGAGATTGGTAGAGGAGCTTTTTTTAGAAATGTTGAAGCTCACATAGGTACTGGCGGTCTTGACGTATCGTTACTAGGCATGTCGTTATTAGAGCGTTTTAAAGGTTTCAGAATAGATCGAGATATGTTGATTTTGAGTTATTAGGTGTATACTCTTCTAGGAAACAACTATCTAACATATTGATTTTTGAGCATTTTTGCTTCTTCCATTATGAACTTGATAGCACTTATCAAGTGTTAGCTCCTAACAAACTGCTTCTAATAGTTTGTTTTTACATAATGCGTAGTGGTGCTACTTTGAAGAATTGCGTTGTCGATATCGTTTTTGGTCTTGTAGTACCATTACTTACATTGGTATTTTTAGGCAAAGTCTCCATGCACCGTAGCTCGGATAACAGCAAAACTACTTATTTTGACTTCGTATATCAGCAACTATCGTCTGCAATTGGTCTAGATCTACCATTCCTGCTATTAATTTACCATTAATAATATAAGCAGGTACTCCCTGTATTTTTAAACCCTTTGCTAACTTAACATTTTTGTCGATGAGATTTTTTATTTCATCTTTATTGATTTCTTCCGCAATTACTTCATGATTTAGATCATTTACTAGTAACAATTTTTCTACAGATTCTTTGGTAATAGATTTTAAGTCCATTAAACCATTATGAATATCTTGAAACTTACTCGGAGTGGTTTTATAAACAGCTAAAGCAATAGTTGCAGCATAATTAGATGCATCACCAAGAATCGGGAACGGTTTTAAAACGACTTTAACCCCCGTATCTAATTTGATTAACTGGTTAATAAAGTTATGACCTTTTCTACAATAACTACAATTATAATCATAAAAAGTAGCGATGACTACATCTCCATTCGGGTTACCAAGTACAGGAGATGTAAGAGAATCTTCTATTTCAGATTTATTATCTTTTATATATTCGCCAGTTTTTATTTCCATTTCTTGCATTTTACGCTGCTGAAGACCTTCTATTGCCTGAATGATTATTTCGGGATTATTTAATAAATATTCTTTTATAATTTGTTCAGTTTTTTCCACTTCTTCTTTTCTGTCTAACACTTGCTGATCGAGAGTGTTAATCGAAACCGTAGTAGAAGCACTAGGAATCTTCATAGTTTTATAAGCAAATAATGCTAGAAGAACAACAACAATAATTAATAATACTTTACCAACAACATTATGCATAATATTTTTCTATTAAATAGATTAGTTTGTTATAAATGGTTTATTAGTCCAAGTTATATAGTATATTGGCGTCCATATATGACACTCATGTACCTTATTTCAGCATTCTAGTTACTTTTCTATAATTTTCAAGCATTTTAGTTATTTGCCGATAATTTACTTTACCTATTGGTAGAATTGGTATTTCTTTAACAGGGATAATAACTGGTATATTCTTTTGGTTTGAGTCTATTGAATTTTTATGCATTATTTCTATGAATTTTTCACTATTTATGGTCTGACTTGTGGTCAATAGAAAAATCTGTTTGTCTTTATTATCATTATCAGGGCAAATAGCAACATGCTTACTATCAACATCGATCATATTAGCTAAATCCTCTATTAATATCAGCGACATTACTTCTTCTATTGTAACAAATTGCTGAATACGACCTAATAAGGTAAGATATCCATCTTCATCAATTTTTACTATATCTCCAGTATCATACCATCCCAAACCCAATTCTTCTGATGATGTAGGGTGGATAATTCCGGGATTATTAGAGTGCATATAGCCAAGCATAATATTTGGTCCTTTGATGAATAGTTGTCCTACCCCCTCTATTCCAATAGACCTCTCGCATAATTCTATTTCTGCTGGTAATTTATTCGTACTACCGGTACTCTGCTCTTCGCCTACATTTGAGTACGCTACGGTTCTAAGCTCCGTGGTTTCTTTAAATTCCTCAGCAGAAACAAATTCTGCAAGAGGTCTATTGTGAATTGGTTTAATATAATATTCTATTTTAGGCATCAAACGCCCTACACTTCCAGCACGATAATGCATTGGGGTATTACAAGATATTATTGGAGATGTTTCTGACGTACCATATCCTTCAAAAATTCTTATACCAAACTTATCAAGCCATAATTCCCTTGTGTCTTTTCTCAGTTTCTCACTACTGGCAAATACGTATCTTATAGAATAAAAATCGTAAGGATGAGCATAGACAGCATAACCATGCAAAAATATATCCGTACCAAACATAATTGTCGCTCCGATATCGTATATTACCTCAGGAATACTCCTATAATGCAGAGAAGACGGGTAAAGAAACACTGGTATAGCATTGAGTGTCATCATTATTGTTCCAGATAAACCAAAACAGTGAAAAAGCGGTAAAGCCATAAAGGCAGAATCATCAGGACTAAAATGTACCTTAGCTAGAAGTTGGCATCTATTAGCCTGCAAGTTCCTATGTGATAATACTACAGCTTTAGCTGTTGCTGAAATACTAGAAGTAAATACTACAACTGATGGATCATTATCATCATAACTGCTACATATATTGTTGTAATAACTTTGTGGGAAGAAGCTGGCAATAATAGCCTTAATTTTTAAATATAAATCAATTCTTTGTGTTAAATCTTCAAGGTAAATAATTTTTATATTGGCTGCTAAGATTTTTGCTACCACTTCCTGTAATCCAGCTTTTTCAACAAACTGTTTTGAAGTATATACCATTTTAACGGACGTTGTTTTACATGAAGCCACTATATTGCTCACCTCACTCATATAGTCAATCATAACTGGTCGACGGCAGCAGGCTTGCATAGCATAAAAAGTAACCATAGTTTCAACCATATTAGGTAGCATAAGAGCTACATAGTCAGCTACTTCCGTATCCTGTTTTATTAAATTTGCTAAAGTAAAAGATCCCAATATTAATTGGCGATAGGTAACAGATTTATCATCAATATCTTGTATTATTTTTTTGTTAAAACCGTAAGCTTTTGCTGTCTCAATTAGAGACTGAAATATAGTATTCTGATAATCAGAGCTTTCAAACATCATATCAGCCATGATATCATAAAGAGCCTGACCTATATATTTACGCTTTTCCCTATTATCTATATTCGGCTTAGAAGGAAATTTTACTGGTGGCAAAATAGTAATGGTAACCTTAGGAAACATCCGTGTTTTTAATATATTCTTAAGTTTAGAAAAATGAGTAAATTGTGTACCATCTATTCTTACAGGTAGAATTGTCGCATCAGATTTCTCAGCAATCATGCCAGGTCCTTCATATATCTTCATTAAGGAACCAGTAATACTTATTCTTCCTTCAGGGAATATAGCAACTTTTTTATCTTTTTGTACTTCCCTAATCAAGCTCTTTATAGCCATTGAATTAGAAGGATCAATTGGTAAAGTTTTTGCCATCGTTAAGAATGGTTTTACCCACCACACTTTAGCCATAGTTGTATTAATGGCAAAAGTCATTTCTTCAGGTAGATAAGTTGCCAGTAATGCAGGATCAAGATATGAAATATGATTGGCGATAACTACTGATCTTTTACCAGCTTTATAAAAATTTTCAATACCTTTTACTTCCACTCTGTACATGCAATCAAAAAGAAATTTTAAAATAGCTCGGTTAACAGCAAAAGGTACTATTTTTACTTCGGGAATTAATTGATAAATATAATAAGCTACCACTATGTTAAGTAGGCTAATAAATAATATAACAAATGGTATCGAATATCCCCAATGGAATAACAATGAAAGTATTACAGTAGACCCAGCCATAAATATAGCATTAACAAAATTATTTATAGCAATTATTCTACTACGATGAGCTGAAGAACTCAAATATTGTAATACTGCAAAAAGCGGAACAATATACAGCCCCGCAATGGCAGCTATAAAAAATAAATCGATAATGATTCGCCAATTATGCTTTTTAGATAAAAAGACAAATATACTCTTTAACTGTTCCGGTTCATAATGAACCGCACTAATTCGGCTGGCAAAAAATAAATCAATACCGAATATACTGATACCAAGTGCCGAAACAAAAACATATTTCGTGGTAATTTCATTTCCAAAAATCTTACTACACCAAAAAGAACCAACCCCTACTCCAATTGAAAATGTTGCAAGGAACAAATTAGCAACATTTTCATCCGCTCCAAAAGTATCTTTGGCAAGAGATGGAATTTGAGCAAGTATTGCTGCACTGATAAACCAAAACCAAGATATACCAAGAATTGCCAAATATACTTGCTTTTTAGCTTTAGCATATTTAATCATTTCTATACTTTCACGAAATAAATTTAAATTTATTTTAATTTCACAGTTAGAATTATTCGATCTTGGCATAAAATAACTAGCAACAACACCAACCATAGCAATTATTATCAGAATAGTGATGATTAAATTGCCACTTATAGTGTAGTATCCTCCAATAATAGTACCAACTAAAATAGAGATAAATGTTCCTGCCTCAACAAATCCATTAGCTCCCAATAGTTCATTTTTGTATAAATGATCTGGCAGAACACTGTATTTGATTGGTCCAAAAAATGTTGAATGTATACCCATAAAAAATATAGACAAAAAAAGTATTACTAAATTATTATTGAAAAACCCATAAGTAGCGAAAAGCACTATGGATAGTTCAAATAATTTAATGATTTTAACTAAAGTTGATCGCTCATATCTATCAGCCACTTGCCCTGCAATACTTGCAAATATAACAAAAGGCAATACAAAAATAGTATTAGCAGCAAGTACAAGCAATTGGGTTGATTCTACCAATTGACTAGATAGTTTATAAGTAATTAATATAATTAGAGCATTTTTTAGTATACTATCATTCATACAACCACAAAATTGTACTATGAAGATAGGCAAAAAACGCATATCTCGAAATAAATATAATTGATTTGATGGCATGCTTTCTCCAAAGGCATATTTAGTTGTAGTATAGTATGTAATTTGTTACTCGATAATCAACTTTTTTCTAAGGCATAACAATTGGCTTATTGCAGGACAAATTTTTGTGTTAGCATTTATAATGCTGAAACTTTTAGGTTAATAAGGTTGTAAAAATTAAGGTAAAATTTTATGTATAGATTCTTTAAGATTATTTTTAATTTTCTGAAATTCTTCCATGATATTATTTAGTTTACTTATCTTTTCTAAAAATTCTTTCATTTCATTTTTTTTAAGTAATGGTATCTGTATATTACAAAGCTGTTCATAAGTTAAATTCGCTCTAACAGCTCCATATTTTGTATCGTATTTGCCAATAATGGCTAAATAATATTTTGACTTTAAAATATGTAATAAATATTCGGATGGTAGAATATCTTGGAATTTCTTTAAAACTCTAAATACGGTATAAATACCACTTACATAACCACCGCTTAAATCTTCAAAGACTAAACCTAAAGAACCCACATTAATCCTATGCGGATTATATACCAAATCTCCAGCTTGAACCTGCTTGTATTTTTGGTTTATGTCCTCACCTTTTAAAATTTCATTGTCAAAAACACCAATACTATTACTTACACCTAAAATTCTAAAATCTGTAATTGGCTGTAAAGAGGGCTCTGTTTTTTCTGTTATCTCCTCAATATAATTACCAAGTTTTATAATATCACCTTTTAAATTAGCAAAAATATCAAAATAATCATAAATCCACAAACTATAACCATTCTTGGAGATTTCAGTTGATGCTATTATAGCAGATTCAATTTCTAAAACAGTCTTTTTATTGTTGAAAGCATCAAGTGCAGCTGGCAAATCATTGTCCTTAATTGGCTTCTTTCTTGAACCAAGTTCATGACCAACCGCATTAACTGCAAAAAAGAATGTGTTTGATATCTTTCTGTTTTTCTCGAAATACACAATGCTTGTTTTTGTTGGTGTGTAAGGTTCAAAAAGCTTTCTTGGCAATGAAACAATAGAAACATTTGATGAATTATTAAAAATATACTCTCTTACCTTTCCAACATCGCCCCCATCTGAAAGAAAGTTTTCTTTTACAAGTAAACAACCTCTACCACCTAGTTTTAAAGCTTCAAAGCAATGTAAAGCACAAATAGCGTCACCATTATTTGATTGAATGGGATATAAATACCCAAACCTTGTTTGTTGCGAATATGGTGGATTTGTAATTACAATATCATATTTTTGATTTACATAATCAGACAGGGTGTCTTGTTTTTTGATATTACTATGCCCGTCTCCGAACAAAATCATATTCATTTTTGCAATTCTTGCATTTACAGTAATCTCAGAACCGTAAATTGTTTTTTTTCTTAGAATATTTTGCATCTCATCGTTAAACGAAGTTCTGATTTTTAAATATCTAAACGCTTCAATTAAAAACCCTCCTGTACCACAAAAAGGGTCATAAATGGTTTCGCCAATTTTAGGATTAACCATACTTATCATTGTTCTTACAATGTTTCTAGGTGTAAAATATTCACCTAAATCTTTAATTTTGATGCCTTGGTAAGCATTTTTTAAAAAATACTCAAAAGCATCACCATTCACATCACTATCTGAAGCTGTAAGGTTAAGTTTTGAAATCTCATAAATAATCTCTTCAAAAATATCAGGTGAATTAATAGGGAATGCTTCGCTAAAAATATCACCATATTTCTTGTTAATCTTAATCCAAACAACATCTTTCACATATTGATACAATTCGTTTCCTTTTCTCTGAGAAAATGAACTCCATCTAAGGTACTCATCTAATGTATTCTCCTCGCCCCCCAACATCTTTAGAACAGAAATCTCATCAAGAATTTTTAAAAACAAAATATCAGAAAATGCTCCAAATCTATCAAGACCTGCTTGTAGACCATCCTCTCTTAGTAAATTAGCTGCTCTTTTAAATATCTTAATAAGCTCGTCTCTTGAATGCTGAATAAAATTTACTGCAGATAGTATTTCAGATCCTTCGTTAACAAATCTGAGTGCCGTATGATGATTTACAAATTGCCTTACATCTTCTCCATCAATTTTAAGATTACGCCCATTATACAAATATTGGGTTTCAATATAACTTCCATTATAAGCAAATATAAGTGGCGTATTTAGTGGTTTAGCATACAAATTCAATGCTTGGTTTATTGCTAATTGTATACTTTCATTCGGTTTTTTTGCCTCAATTATTATTATTGGTTCATTACTTCCTTCCTTGTATAGCACAAAGTCAGGCATTTTACCGTTAAGTAATTCTTTTTGCTTTGTAAGTTTCACTCTTTGTTGAAATACGTTACATTTTGGGTCTTTTTCATCGACAATCCAACCAAGATTATCAAGTTGGACTAAAATATCATGCGTTACAGACGCTTCTAATCTTTTAGTATACATATAGAATATTCCAATTTCACAAAACAGCTTGTTTTATCAACAAATTAAACATATCGTAATTATCTCTGTTATTAATCTACAGAACTCATCAACTTATTTTTGCGAGTGTTGTGATGATACACGGTAATAAATAACCTGAATTTAATATAACAAGTTATTCCAAATTCGGTTATATCTATAAATATAACAGATTTTTATGATCCACTAATAGCTGTTTTCATTATTTTTGCGGTATTGCTTATTTTGTTCATCCCCTAACCAGTACATTACTATTACTCTACTATTATTCATTCTTTAAAAGGCTTATTCTTATCCCAAACTAATGGTTAATTGGAACAGAAAGTACTTTAAATTAAGTTAGCTCTAAGGCTGCTTCTTCTAGTACATTAATTTGATCTCGTATTTTTGCCGCCTGTTCAAATTCTAAATTACTAGCCTTTTCATACATTTCCTTCTTTAATCTATCGATATGAGCTTTCAATTTCATTGGATTGTCCAATAATATATGAGTTTGTTTTTTATTATCTAACTTACTATCCAATTTTTCTAATTCGATTAGTGCATGGATATGGTGATTAATTGTCTGCGGTACTATACCATGTTGCCTATTATATTCCTCCTGAATTTTTCTTCTTCTATATGTCTCACCTACAGCCTTATCAATAGACTTGGTGTTGCGATCTGCGTAGAGTATTACTCTTCCTTGACTATTCCTTGCAGCCCTGCCGATAGTTTGAATTAATGAGACTTCAGAACGCAAAAAACCTTCTTTATCAGCATCAAGTATCGCAACAAGTCCACATTCTGGAATATCTAAACCTTCTCGCAATAAATTAATACCAACAATAATATCTATAGTACCTTGGCGTAAATCTCTTATGATTTCCATACGTTCAAGAGTATGAACATTAGAGTGCAAATATGATACTTTATACCCTAATTCTTGTAGATAATTTGTTAAATCTTCTGACATTTTTTTAGTTAATGTTGTCACTAAAACACGGAATCCTGCATTTATCGTATATTGAATTTCATTTAGCAAATCTTCAACTTGGTTGGTTGCTGGTTTTATAATACATTCTGGGTCAAGTAGCCCTGTTGGTCTAATAATTTGCTCAACCGTAACTCCTGCTGTTTCTTCCAATTCGAAAGCCCCCGGTGTAGCCGAAACAAAAACCGTTTGAGGTCTAAAATCTTGCCATTCCTCAAATTTTAATGGTCTATTATCTAAGGCTGATGGAAGGCGAAACCCGTGTTCCACTAATACTTCTTTTCTTGCCCTATCACCATTATACATTGCTCTAATTTGCGGGACAGATACGTGACTTTCATCGACAAATAGTAAAGCATCTTTAGGCAAATATTCAAATAAGGTTGGCGGGGGTTGCCCATTTGCTTTACCAGTTAGGAATCGAGAGTAATTCTCAATGCCTTTGCAACTGCCAGTTTCCATCATCATTTCCATATCATATTGGGTACGTTGATTTAATCTTTGAGCCTCTACTAATTTATCGTGTGCTTTAAGAAATTCTAAACGTCGTTGTAATTCCTCTTCAATTTGCGATATAGCATTTTGTACTACTTCTTTAGGTGTTACAAAGTGGGACTTAGCATAAATCACAGCTTGATCCAATTTAGCTAATTTTTCACCTGTAAGCGGATCAAATTCGCTTATATATTCAAGTTCATTGCCAAAAAATGACAATCGCCAAGCTTTATCGTTATAATGTACTGGAAATATATCAATATTATCACCTTTTACCCTAAACGTACCGCGTTCAAACCCCACATCATTACGCTCATATTGTAAATTTACTAAGTCATTAAGCAATTTATCTCTAGCATAAATTTCCCCAGACTTAAGGCTTATTGTCATCTGATAATAAAGATTTGGTGAACCAAGACCATAAATACAAGAAACTGAGGATACAACAATTACATCCCGACGTTCCAGCAGTGACCTAGTAGCAGAGTGTCTTAATAAATCTATTTGTTCATTTATCGAAGAATCTTTTTCTATATAAGTATCGGTTTTTGCAATATATGCTTCAGGTTGGAAATAATCATAATATGATACAAAATATTCAACGGCATTATTGGGAAAAATTGCCTTCATTTCTGAATAAATTTGTGCAGCTAATGTCTTATTATGTACCATAATAAGCGATGGTCGACCGGTTCTCTCAATAATATTTGCCATAGTAAAGGTCTTACCAGAACCAGTAATACCAAAGAGTATTTGTGAACGCATTCTAGATTCAAGACCTTTAACGATTTCATTAATTGCTTTTGGCTGATCGCCAGCTGGACTATATTTAGATACTATTGAAAACTTATTTATCATTAACTTGTAACTTGCTAAAAGTTTATTATATGTGGATAATAGTTTTATAACCAATTAAATAGGGTAACTCTTATGAAAAGCATTCTTTTTTATACGGTCATCATTTATACATTAACATATTGTCCCTATTGCACTAAGGCCAAAAAGCTACTTGATCAAAAAAATATACCTTATCAAGAAATAATCGTAGACAATTATAGTGACAAGCAAAGATTAGAGTTGCAAGCTAAAGCTAATGGACAACGTACATTACCACAAATATTTATTAATGATAAGCATATTGGTGGATGTGACGCTCTTCATAAACTTGAAGAAGAAGGTAAGTTAGATGAATTAGTAAAATAATATCATATAATTATGACAGCAAAAATTCTAAGAATAAAAGTATTAAGTCATGGTAACTTGGTTTGAATATACTTGACTTATAGGTGATAATAATTTACTTTAACGCAGGTTACATGGCGGATGTAGCTCAGTTGGTTAGAGCATCAGATTGTGGATCTGAGGGTCGCGGGTTCAAGTCCCGTCATTCGCCCCATATTTGTTAGGTTAAAAATTCTTCTCTCAGATAAAGCCATAGGGTAATTTAAAAGTCACGATCAGTATTTGCTATTAGCGAAAAATATCTATTGTATTTTCATGTTTGAGAAGCAGCAATAAATTAAGCATTCGTAGCTCAGCTGGATAGAGCGTTGCCCTCCGAAGGCAGAGGTCGTTGGTTCGAATCCAATCGAATGCACCAATTACTTGAGAGTCTAAGGATTTAATAATGAGTGAAAAAGGTTCTATAATAGTGGCTTTTACCTTTTGCACAAATTTGATATTTATTATAAAAGCTACCAGCGTACTTCTGGGGGCAGAGACATTAATATTGCTTCAACGTTGCCATCTGTCATTAAGCCAAACATTGTCCCACGATCATATAATAAGTTAAATTCAACATATCTACCACGACGCACTAATTGATAATCCTTTTGTTCATTAGTCCAAGGCAGTAGCATCTTTGTTCTAACAATTTCAGGATATACTGTTAAGAATGTTTGTCCCACGTCCTTAGTAAAAGAAAAATCATTATTAAAATTTCCAGTATTTAAATAATCATAAAATATACCGCCTACTCCCCTTGGCTCATTTCTATGTTTTAAGTAAAAATACTCATCACATTGTTTTGTAAATTTAGGATAATAATTTGGATCATGTTTATCACAAGCATGTTTAAAAGCATTGTGAAATTTTGTCGTCTCATTTTCATTAGGGTAAAATGGCGTTAGGTCTCCACCACCGCCAAACCAATGATTAGCAGTTTCAATATAGCGGGTGTTGAAATGTACCGCTGGTATCAATGGAGAAGTAAGATGAGCCACGATAGAAATACCAGTAGCAAAGAATTGCCTACTATTTTCCGTACCCGGTATATTTTTACTAAACTTTGGAGATAATTCTCCAAAAACTGTAGAAATATTCACCCCAACTTTCTCAAATAAGTTACCACGCATTACAGACATTACTCCCCCACCACCGCTTTTTCTCTCCCAAGGTGTTCGTATGAATTTTGCGGGTACTAAATCTCTTGCCTTACTATATTCAAGCTCAATTTCCTCTAATTTGCTACATACTTGATCACGTAAATTACTAAACCATGTTATCGCCTTTTCTTTGTTAGTTATCATAATTTTTCCAGTCATTTACAGTATACTCCAAAAATTTCTTCCACTAATACTTTAAGAAAAAATAATTTTTTTTATATTGAATTTCTATAGCCTGTGTTATGTTTTACTTGTTGTGTTCTAAGTAGTGATGTAGCTTTACTACTATCATTAGTATGTTTCTGATTGTGTATAATATTTCCTATATCTTTTACGGTATCTTTCTGCTTCATTAGCTGTAATGCTTGCGTATAAATGTCCTTCTCCGGTGATTTTGCTATAATTTTCTCTAATTTTGCTTCAACTCTTTCTCTTATTTGTTGTTTGTCTTGATCATTTGCCTGTTTACCAATTTTATCAACAGTCAATTGATCAATAAATTTATCCATCTCATTATTAAACGATATTATATCTTTATTGTTAGTTAAAATATCTTTTGTTGATTGCATTATCTTATATTTATCAGCTTTTGTTAGTTCTTGTATCGGTCTTGGTATAAAAATAATACCACCAGTTCTCTTGGCAATTACTTTTTGAATCAGTTCCTCTCCACCTTTCTGATATATTTTCTCAAGCTCATTCCTAGCAGCTTTAAGATATTTTAGAGTTTTATAATCAATGGCACGGTTTTGTTTTTTTCTTGTAATTGCTCCTGTAGCTTGTTCTGCAACTTCAACCGTTATTGAATAATCTTCTATATGCTGTTCAAGGGTTTTGTTTTTACTAACTATAACTGTTCTATTCGCTTCGTTAGCAAGATTCTCTCTTATTGCTTTGCCGCTCTGAGCATTTTTAACAAAGCGTGGGGATAACTTTAATATGTCACATGTGCCGTGTTCTTTTGCTCGTATAGATTCTATGGAGTTTAGAGATTGGTTCAGATTTTTGGCTCCGAGATTTGTCATACTATTTAAATCCTGAATACTAAAAGTAGAGCAGCTAAAAATATCTTTTTGTATAGCATTATTATAATATAATTTGCTATCGATTTTCACTGTGTTAGCAACTTGTAAAATAAAAGGGAGATTTGTTATAACTCCTGCTGCATCAATGTGAAAAATCTCCATATTATCACCATTAGAATGTATCTGAAGAGGTGTGCAATGAGCGTCTCCTCTTCCTGGAACAGGCATTTGTATGATAAGATCGTAGTGAAGAGGCTGCTTAGAGTCATATTTTTGTTTTACTATGTCTTTAAGTTTGTCCAAACTCTCATGATCCTTAATTATCACCGGTTGGTAATTTATGCCATGTTCTGCTCGAGCATTGGATTTTGCTTGAAGCATTAAAGCTATTATTGAAGAATGTTGGGTTGATCCGGAGTCTAATAGTTTCATTTGTTCTGTGTTAGGTAGTTTTTCCCTGTTTATTCTTAAGTTATCTATAACAGCAACTTTTTGTTCCATTAATGATATGTTTGCATCTAGACTAGCTTTTAATTCCTCGTAACTTATCATATATACCTTAGTATAATTAAACGTAAAAAATGACAGATAGGTTATCTAGAACCTTAACGGATTAGCTATATTTCTCTCTTATAGCTATTATTTTTAATTAATCGTCTTATTTCATTTCTCATAAAATAAATGACAACTAAAAATATACTAGAAATAGTCATAATATAAAAGGCAGGAGCATAAAACAAGCCTGTTTTTTCAACAAGCCAACGAGAAATAAGAGGAGAAGTGCCGCCAAATATAGTAATACCCAAATTATAACTAAAGGATACCCCTGAAAATTTTTGTTCAGGAGTAAATAAAGATATAATAAAGCTATAGGCTGCCCCAGCTATTGCCCCACTAAGAATACCTAAGATAGTTAGTGCTAGAATTTGTTGCCACATGAACGGTAATGACATAGATAACAAAATAGGTAAAGCCAATATCAAGATCGCTAAGCTTACTAAAGCTAAAGTCTTAAATTTTCCAATAATATCAGTTAATCCACCAAATAATGGCATAGATACCATCGCTATAAAATTTGCATATAATGAATAAATAAGGGAAGTTGTATTATCAAAATGCATAACATCCTGGTAATACACATTAATGTAGGTTTTTACTAAATAGACGACGCTACTAGCAACTGCACCTGTACAAAAGGTTAAAAACATCGCTTTCCAAGCTGTCTTAACTACGTTGATAAAAGGTGCTTTTAAAGTTTTCTTTTGTTCAGCTAACATTTTGAAAATTGGAGTCTCTGATACACGAAGACGCAAATAGAAACCGACAAGCCCCATAGCCCCGCCTAGTAAAAATGCAAAACGCCAAGCAAAATCAAAATGATAAAAATATTGTTCAATAATAATTCCTACAAGGGTGGCTATTAACGTACCAGCCATATTTGAGCCATGTACTAAACCAGCAGTAAAACCTGGTCGTAAATTTTGATGATGTTCTAGAATAAAAATAGCAGCTCCAGCCCCTTCACCACTAATACATAAGCCTTGAAAAAGACGCATTATGATTAATATTATCGGTGCATAAACTCCTATGTCATGATAGGAAGGAATTAGTCCTATAGTAAATGTTGGTATAGTCATACCAAGCATGGAAATAATTAAGGCTATACGCCTTCCATATTTATCGCCAACATAACCAAAAAATATACCACCAATTGGTCTAGTAATGAATCCTACTGCAAATACCCCGAGAGTCCATAATATTTGTAGAAATTTTGAGCTTGAAGGAAAAAATGTGTGACCAATTACTAATGCAAATACTGAATATACTGTGAAATCATAATATTCTAGTATATTTCCTGAAATTGCTGATAAAAAAACGGATTTAGGTTTGCTCATCTATATCTTATAAATCAAATTTAATTAAATCGGATTATAGACTACTTAATCAACTTATAAAGTGTAAAATAATTTTATTTTCTGTAATCATTTCTTTTAAAAAAATCAACACAACCAATTATATCATATAATTAATTTATCAGATTATTTTAATTTTGCCAACTTTTAGTTACATAGTAACATAATTATTACTATATAATTAATTTTTATCTAATAATTAGCAATTTATATTATCTATTACTTGATTCTTTTGAGCGAGACATTCATTATGCTATAATGACCTGATATGATATTGTGTTATTAAACTTAATTAAGAATTATGGAGTTATTGTCATGACAACACCAAAGACAGTTCTCTCTCTCTCAGGAGGTGGAGTCAAAGGGATCGCTCAATTGGTTGTGCTTGCAGAAATTGAAAGAATTACAGGGAAATATATAGTCGAATTATTTGACGTTATTGTTGGTACTAGCGTCGGTGGATTACTTGCCGTTTTATTCGGCATTCCCAAACCAGGTTCAACAAAACCTCTTCTCTCAGCACAAGAAGCTTTAAAACTATTCGAAGATAGTGTTGCTGATATTTTCCCACAACATTGGTATCATCAAGGAAAAATTGGTCAAATATTTAGTCATAAATATAGCCAGAAACCTCTTAAAGCACTGTTAGACAAATATCTTGGTGATATGAAATTTGATGATCTGCTGGGTCATGTTCTTGTAACAGCTTTTGAGTTAAACAAAGAAAGTTCTATTAAGATGTTTGATAGTCATAAACATAAGGTTAAGGCAAAAGATGTAGTCCGTGCTACTACGGCAGCTCCTAGCTATTTAAAAAGCGTGAAAATTGAGGATGAGGAAGGTGAGCATATTCTGATTGATGGAGGCGTAGGTCCTTGTAATCGTCCAGGGGCAGAAGCTATAAAATATTTTAAAGAGGGATTAAATCGTGAACAACAAGGAGAAATGTTAGATAACATGACGCTTGTTGCCCTTAATTTTCAATCGCCTCTTGAAAAACAAGATGTACTACCACCTCACCTTGATGGTCTTATACCTCAGCTAGCTAATGGGCTAGTGAACAACATGATGAAAGCTTCTCAAGATGCTGGCACGAAGGAAGTTGAAAGAGACCTACCGGAAAAGCAATTTTTCAACTTATTACTTCCTGTGCCGAAAGGATCTACGAAATTAGATAATTCTAGTCCAAAGAATATGGCTAAATTAAAAGCAGCTAGTACAAAATATATAGAAGATAATAAAGAGTTTATTGAGAATCTATGTAAGGATTTGGTCAAGAATGCCAAAGCTATGGAAGAGAGTTTAAAAGCAACAGATATTGACGAATCTAATGTTTCTAGTGCGTTAGTAGCGAGTGATAATACTAATGAAGAGCAAGATAATAATGCTTCCAGTACTGTTAGTAATCGTGTAATATCAAAAGAATGTGATAAACAACAATTATTGATTAAAGATTTAAATGATAGTCAATATGAAACTTTACAAAAAAGCTTGAGTACTTTAACTCCTAGGGAATCTCAGCTTCTAGAAATGTTCTTACAAGTATTAGATAATACACAAATTGAAGCTCTATCCGGTCGGATTAGCTCAATCATCAACGGTAACCATATGGATGAGATACCTGAGTTAACTAATTCTCAAAATATGCTTCTTAACTCTTTTAGTAAGATGTTTATACCTGATAATGATTATAATACTTGTGGTCAAGAAGCTTTAGCTCAAGACGTACCGTGTGATGGAAGAGGCTCAGATTTTTCACACGCTCCTCCTGAAGTGTATTAATTGTAATTACCCCAATTTGGATAAGAATTAACTAATTCTTATCCCGAATTCGCGTCTGTTGAGTATATTCTTGATATTTACAGAAGATAGCATAAAATAACCAAGCAGTGAATTGCTTATGAGTTTGTTATGTTACATAGATATATTAAAAACAATGATGTTGTTTCTTTAGAAGAAAAACAACATCTATTTCATCTCGTTGATCCGAGTCCTTGGCCAATCCTGACTTCATTTGCCTTATTGCTTTTAGCTAGCGGTAGCATAATGTTTATGCATGCATATAGATTTGGTGAATATGTTTTTGGAGCTGGTATTCTTTCAGTGATTTTTTGTGTATATTCATGGTGGAGTGATGTAATTAAAGAGGGGTTAATTGGAAAACATCATACGCAGCCAGTAAGAATCGGCTTAAGGATAGGTATGGCACTATTTATTTTGTCAGAAATAATGTTTTTTGCTGTATTTTTTGGGTCATTTTTTAAAGCAAACCTTTTCCCTGTAGGACTGCTAGATGGTGTATGGGTGGTAAAGCCTGGTGTATGGCCTCCTGCTGGTATTCAAACATTTGATCCTTTTGACATTCCTTTTATTAACACATTGATTCTTTTGTTGTCCGGTACAACAGTAACTTGGGCACATTATGCTCTTGAGGAAAATAACCAAAAGGATTGTATGACCGCTCTTAGCTTTACCATAATACTTGGGGTATTATTTAGTTTAATGCAAGCTTACGAATATCATCATGCAACTTTTAAATTTAAAGATGGTATCTATTCTTCTAATTTTTATCTAGCAACCGGTTTCCATGGTGTTCACGTGATAATTGGCACTATATTTCTAGGTGTTTGTTATTATAGAGTGCGGCGAGGTGACTTTGTGAAAGGTAATGGTCATTTGGGTTTTGAATTTGCAGCTTGGTACTGGCATTTTGTCGATGTAGTATGGTTGTTTTTGTTCACTTTTGTATATGTTCTTGGAAGATAGACTGTTAAAATATAGACATGTTTATATTAGACTTGCTGCATAAATCAAAGATAGTTGAGGGATTTTTAGGAGAAACGAAGCCGGCTACCTTCGCGTACACAGACGTACGTGAGGAGCGGAGGCGAGTTTCGACGACAAAATCACCAACTAGATTGACTTATGCAGTAAGTCTATTATTTTCCGTACTTGATTTAATACGTCTTCAGCATGTCCAACTACTTGTACTTTTGACCAAATGTAAGCTATCTTGCCTTTTTTATCTATTAAGAAAGTAGCTCTATTAACTCCCATATATTTTTTACCAAACATTGATTTTTCTACCCAAACTCCATATTTTTCACAAGTATCGGAATTAGAATCTGATGCAAGATCAAAGTCCAAACAATATTTTTTCTTGAATTTATCGTGAGAATTTAAGTCATCTTTTGATACACCAATAATGACAGCATTCATTTTTTCAAATTCTAGTTTTAATTTATTAAAGTCACCGGCTTCGATAGTACAACCTGGTGTATCATCTTTAGGATAAAAATATAATACAACAACCTTTCCTGCTAAATCTGACAAATTAACTGTACTATTATTATCTATTGGCATAGTAAAATTTGGTGCAATATCACCTATTTTTAATATCATAACTACTCCTTTATATTTATTTTATTTCTTTTTTAGACAAATTATAAATTACAAAAATTACTGCTAACGAGATCGCTAATGCAAACCAAGTTATGGCATATTCTAAATGATCATTTCTGACATTCAGCAAATTTTCAATCGACAAACTTTTAAGAATATCAGATCGATTGTTATTACCCTCCATAACTAAATAAAAATCTTCTAATTTTAAGCCAAGAACATTAGAGGCTTGAGTTAAATCCAAGGTAAACCAAACATTGTTTTTAACATCATTATCCAGTACAAACAGCTTTGTTTTTTCACCGGGAAGAATTACACCTGTGATTTCCATAGAGTTATCTATTATATTATCAATATTTTTTTTATGCCTCCCAGCAAACCACCCTAGTACAACCAAGATTATCTTGTTATCATCAGTTTGAAATGGGGTAACTAAATAATAACCATCTTTTTCAGTGGACATTGATCTGCGTCCATAAAGATGTAAATTCTTACCCTCTAGAAAATAGCCGTTCGCCCTTATTTTAGCATATAATTTATTTCCACTAAGTGTTTTTATATTAATTGGCGGATTATTAAGATTATTTTTCATTGAACTTAAAAACAGTTCTTTTTCCTGTAATCTAGCAATTTGCCAAAACCCAAGTGATAAGAGAATTACAAATGCTAATATAGTAAGTAATAAAGGTAATAATTGAACTTGGCACTTACCGATTTTTAAAGTATTTTTTTTTAAAGTTTGTAACACTATAATTTCTTCATTATTTCTAGTAGTGATTCTAGAGTAGCTAGTTCTCTTTGTCTATTGAGTATATATAAAAAACTCCAAATTAAATAGCTCTAATGCTTCTGTTAATGATTTGGGGAATGACACTAAATTATATTGTTGATCAAAAGCATTGCCATATATTTTGTTGATATTATTTATTTTATCAGGAAATTTTAGACCTAGAAATATAGAGTTTAAAATAGTAAAGATTGCTAAATAAGGATCAGTGAGTGGATTTGCTATTCTATGTTCTAGTCTTTTAGGAGAGAGATCAGGGATGCGCAGTGCAACAGTTCTATTATTATTACCAAAAGATACATTAGTTGGTGCCATAAAATTCTTATCCAAACGAAGATAATCATCTTCATTTGGCATGAATATCAAGAAAGTGTCAAGCATATAATGACAGATACTTTGAGCCATTAGATCAATATTAAGTATACAATTCTCCAAATCATTTGGGAATATAAAATTTACATGAAAATGCATACTACTACCATAATCGCTTGCAAATGGTTTGGCAGAAAAATTTACATTACCCTGTAATTTTTCTGCAATAATTTGTATTTTAGACTTAGTGCTACTAATTTTTTCTATATACTCAATTATGTTAGTGGAAGGCGGCAAATCTACCTCAAATTGATTAGCTCCTTTTTCTTTCTTAACTGCTATTCCAAGTAGAGTCTGAAATTCGAGTGGATCAATATTTTTGCTTAAATAAAATTCTATTTCCACTCCGATGCAAGCTATTAGCGAGTAGTCTGTTCGAAATTTCTTAATGATTTTTTGTAAAGCATTGTTCTTTTGCAAATGATCTGATAGTGTATGGATAAATTTCTGTAGGGTGACCATATGGATGAGTTTATAAAAAATAAAGTTTATTATAAAATTTTTGATGGAAGCTTCAAGCAATCTAGTCATATTTATAGTAAAAAAAATAAGTTGGGTGATTCTAGGATATTAGAAAGTGTCGAGAATAATCGGCTAACAGTAGTTAAACATTATGATGCCAAGAACATTGTTATCCTACAGCAAGTTCATGGTAACAAAGTTATTGATGCTGATAGTGATATTGAGACTGATCCCGAAGCTGATGGGGCAGTTACTACCAAAAAAAATCTAGTACTAACAGTACAAACTGCTGATTGCGTTCCTATTCTACTTAGTAGCGAAGATGGTAAGGTTATAGGGGCAGCTCATTGTGGTTGGCGTGGAGCTAAAGCTGGTATCACTAATAATTTGGTAAAACTAATGCATGAGAAAGGAGCAAAAAATATTAAAGCTATTATTTGCCCTAGTATTCAACAATATTCTTATGAGGTAGACCAAGAATTTTACGATAATTTTATAAAGCAACGGGCTGAGAACTCAAAGTTTTTTAGTGCCTCTTTGAGAACAAAGCATTATATGTTTGATTTACCAGCTTATGTAGAACTTCAACTGCAAGAAGCTGGTATTAAAGATATAACAAGGATGCTAGAAGATACATATACTACCCCTGAGAAATATCCAAGTTATCGACGTTCCTGTCATACTGGAGAATTATATAACCGTACCATATTATCCACCATTGTAATTAAAGGATAAATAACACTAGATGAGAATCAACTACATGGGAAACATATTTGTATTTATTTGTTAGATAGTATATAATATGTATACTTCTCCTACTTCAAGAGTAAGTTTGCACTGAGGTTAATTATGGATAAATAATATGAATAATAATAACTTAAAAACAATAGTTGAAACAAAAACATTAACTCATGCTTTGGCTTTTGCCAATTCTGTGGTAGAAAAACGTAACGTAATTGCTGAGCTTAGTCATGTTAAATTATCATCTAAGGATGGTAAGCTAGAGCTAATAACTACTAACATGGAAATATATTTAAGCCAAAAAGTAGCAGCTCAAGTAATAAGTGAAGGCGAAATAATGGTATCTACTAAAACATTAAATGACATAATAAGAAAGATATCTGATAATGATGTAACACTTAGTGTCTCAAATGAAACAGATCAACTTGAAATTCTAGGAAAGAATTGTGCTTTTAACCTACTAACCCTACATGCTAACCAGTTCCCTGCGTTAGATGATATTAATGTTGAAGCTACTTTAAAAATATCTTGTAGTGATTTTGTTAAAATGATCGACGGTACTTTGTTTTCGGTATCCGTTGATGAAACTCGTTATAATCTTAATGGTGTTTATTTCTACGTAAAAGATGAAGAATGTTGTATGGCTAGCACCGATGGGCATAGATTATCAGTGTCAGTAGTAAAAATAGCCAATAATGCTAGCGAGTTTGGCGTTATTTTACCTAAAAAGACTCTCGAGGAAATTGTTAAGATATTGAAAGATCCTAAGAATATCCAACTAGAGACTAAAATTTTTCTAAGTGTTAATAGGATTAAATTTGTTTGTAATGATATTATAATGGTATCAAAACTAATTGATGGAACTTTTCCGGACTATCAAGCTTTTATCCCAGTAGAGAACAACTATAAACTTACTATTAATACCAAGTTGCTAGCTGATGCTATAGATAGAGTAGCGACAATAACTATAGACAAATTTCAAGCAATAAAATTGATTTTATCAAAAGACTTGCTTGAAATTACCGCTTCTGGAGAAACAAGAGGTGTGGCTAAAGAATGTATACCATGTTCTCTAGATGAAAGTAATTTATGCATTTTTGATCATGAAGATACTCTGTCTATAGGTTTTAATCCTAAATATCTTACTGATGCACTAAGTGCTGTGTTAAGTGCTACTAAAGCAAACCAAGTTGAGCTATACTTTTTAAATGCATCATCACCAATGTTATTGAAAACCCTTCAGAATCCTAAAGATGTTTTTGTGATTATGCCAGTTAAGGTTTAATATTTACCTGAATTCGATGTATAACTAACACGAAAAGGTTTTAGCAAAAACCGTCATTGCGAGGAGGCACAAAGTGCCGACGTGGCAATCTTGTGAAGAAGAGCTTAAATTACCTCGAGGTCGCCTAATAAAGGTAGATATTATTTCATGAGATTGGCCGCGTCGCCGCTTTTTCGCGACTCCTCGCTAATAGACGATCAGCAGCCATTTTAATAGTGGTTATATAAAAAATGTAGGGTACTATGAACAAAAGGATTATTACAAACAAAAGGAATTTATATAAATGTCTAAATCTTATAATATTATCCACCATGAATTTGATGTAGTGGTAGTTGGAGCAGGTGGGGCTGGTCTTAGGGCTACTTTTGGTATGGCGAAAGAGGGCTTAAATACTGCTTGCATTAGTAAGGTTTTCCCAACTAGGAGTCATACTGTGGCTGCCCAAGGGGGCATTAGTGCTTCTCTTGGTAATATGGGGCAAGATGATTGGCGTTGGCATATGTACGATACAGTAAAAGGCTCGGATTGGTTGGGTGATCAAGACGCAATTGAGTATATGTGTAAACATGCAGCTGCAGCAGTGCTAGAGCTTGAGCATTATGGAGTACCTTTTTCTCGAACAGAAGAAGGCAAAATTTATCAACGTCCCTTTGGTGGCATGACAACAAATTATGGTAAGGGACAAGCAGCTCAAAGGACTTGTGCTGCAGCAGATCGTACTGGTCATGCAATATTACATACTTTATATCAACAGGCTTTAAAAAATAAAGCCCAATTTTTTATCGAATATTTTGCCCTTGATTTATTAATGAATAATGGAGAATGTGTAGGGGTAGTTGCTTGGAATCTTGATGACGGAACAATTCACTGTTTCCATGCTCACTTAGTGGTATTAGCTACTGGCGGGTATGGTAGAGCTTATTTTTCTGCAACAAGTGCTCATACTTGTACTGGTGATGGAGGTGGCATGGCGGCAAGAAGTTCTATTGCCTTGCAAGATATGGAATTTGTCCAATTCCACCCAACTGGTATATATGGAGCTGGTTGCTTAATTACCGAAGGTGCTAGAGGAGAAGGTGGGTATTTAGTAAATTCTAATGGAGAGCGATTTATGGAACGATATGCTCCCGCTGCTAAGGATCTTGCTTCAAGAGATGTAGTATCAAGAGCTATTACCATGGAAATCAGAGAAAATAGAGGGGTAGGAGAGCATAAAGATCATGTATTCTTACATTTAGATCATTTACCGCCGGAAATTCTTCACGAACGTTTACCCGGTATTTCAGAGACGGCTAAAATTTTTGCTGGTGTTAATGTTAACACTCAACCAATACCTGTATTACCAACAGTGCATTATAATATGGGGGGAATACCAACAAATTATCATGGGCAAGTTATTGATAAAGATCAGGATGGTCATAACAAGATTATTCCTGGGTTAATGTCAATCGGTGAAGCTGCTTGCGTTTCAGTACATGGGGCCAATCGGTTAGGATCAAACTCTCTGCTTGATTTAGTAGTATTTGGTAGAGCCGCAGCACAAAAAGCTGCTGAAATTGTTAAAGTAGGGCAAAAGCATAAAAGCTTGCCGGAGTCTATATTGGATAAAATAATTAGCAGATTTGATGGTATACGTCATGCTAAAGGGGGCCTACCAGTAGCTGACTTAAGACTTAAAATGCAAAAAATCATGCAAAATCATGCAGCGGTATTTAGAATTCAAGAGGTTCTAGATGAAGGAATAGAAATGATTGACCAGGCACGAAAGGAATATGCTGATATTCAGGTTAATGATAGATCATTAATATGGAACAGCGACTTGGTTGAAGCATTAGAACTAGCTAATTTATTAGATCAAGCGGTAATTACTGTACACTGCGCAGCGGCTAGAAAAGAGAGTAGGGGAGCTCATTCTAGGGAGGATTACCCAGAGCGTAATGATGAAGAATGGATGAAACATACACTCGCTTGGATTGATGAGAAAGGTAAGGTGAAGTTAGATTACAAACCTGTAACTCTTACAACTTTGACAGATGAAGTAGATAGCATTTCGCCAGCTAAACGAGTTTATTAAGAATATGCTAAATTCACTAAAATTATGCCAAGCTTTAAATGAAAAAATATGTCATGATTTTGCAGGATCAATAGGTGTTATAGATAATGCTATTGGGTTAATAAAAACTATAGAGTATCAAGAGAAAGCTACTAAACTGGTTCAGGATAGTATAAATAGACTCATGAGCTATTTACAGTTTCATCGTTATGTATACTCTCTACCTTCTGAGGGGAACAAAATTGCTATTGCAGAAATTAATAGATTAAGTACTGATTTTTTAAAATCAAAAAATCATAATATTGAACTAGTGTTCACAAGGTTAATCAGCACAAATATCGATGACAATATAGCTCAGATTATTATGTGTTTAATTGTTGCGGCATCTAGCAATATATACAGAGATGCTGTTATTAAGATTGAACTAGAGATACAAAATGATAATTTTATTGGTATAAAAATTGTAGTAACATCTCCAAACCTCAGGCTTGATCAGGATAGAGCAGATATTTTGCTTGGAAACAGAACTATTGATGATTTAAGTATCGAAAACGTTCATGAATATTACACTTACTACTTAATTACGGAATATGGTTATAAATTAGCTATTACTCCATCAACCGATTCAGTGGAGTATATACTCGTTGGAAATCTCTATTAGCAATTGCATAGATAGAACCAATGTTAAGGTAGTTGCGATGAGCTGCCACTTAATATAAAGTTCCAACGATTGAACCTTAATATTTAATTGTTCTTGACCCACAAATCCATGTTATATTGTTTGCAATATTCAAACATATCAACTGTGTTAGGATGGTGTATGCCAAATTCCTTAATTTGTGGCTTGCCAAAAAATTTGTAATTATATAAATCTTTGCTTTTACAGGCAGCTTTTGCTCCATGATTATACAAATAACTCATTTGGGCAACATTTTGACTTCTATCTCCATATAAATAATGATATATAACAAAAGCTTTTTTATAAGATTCTATAGCTTGATTCAGTTTATCTTGAGCAGATAAAATATCACCTTGTACTACATAAGCCTCTGCTAAATAACGATTTTTAGAATAATTTGTGTTCTCTGCATTTTTCTTGTCTTCTGCTAAGAACAGGAGGATAGCATTACTAATATATTCATAAGCTTGATCTACTTTACCTAAACCTAATGCACTTCTTGCCATTATTGCATAAATATCTCCATCTTCATACTCATTGTGTATTGAGTTATATAATGATTGAACCTGAGTATAAGCTTCTTGATATCTACCTAAAAAATTCAACATATATGCTCTATACATATAAATTGTAAAAGCGTATGAGTCATTAATATTATGACCATTTTTTATAAATATTTCAATAACTTTATCTGCACACTCTAAAGCTTCTTGATAGTGACCTTGCATCTCAAAGAATGAAGCTTTTATAATATATAGTGTATATATTTCATCTTCTTGCATTACTCTTGATTTTACTAGCTTTTCTATCTTTTTAAAAAGTTCTTCAGATATTTTTATTTCACCTAAGAATATATAAGTCATAGCTAGATTAGAGAGAAGATTTAATTTAATAGCGTAATAATCAGCTTCATTATCAAGCTTATCTAGAATATTTAATGCTTTAGTAAAATAAGAAATTGCTGTGTTAAAATCCATTAATATTGTTTTATAATACGCTCCCACTATTCCTAAGTACCTAGCATAATAACATTTTTGAGATTCAGGCACTTGCCATAATTTAAATTCCTTATTTTTCTCTTTTTGATAAAACCAATCAAACATTTGTTTGACTTTGTTGGGGCAGGTGTTTGCGTGTAGAGCAAATAACTCCACTCTTAAGATAAGTATTGCGGATAGATTAATATTATATTTTTCAGAATTATTTAGAAGGATTTCTAAGTTTTCTGGTATAGTTTTGGTACTTTTCCACAAATATCCTGAATAAGGACCTTTAAATTTAGGTAATTTGTTAATAATATTTTCTAAATATATTTTATTATTATCACCATTTAATTCCATTATTTTATTGCTGATTATATCATGCATTTCAAAAATAGGATTATCCTTGTTAGGATCAATATTACTGATTAGCATAAATTTAGATAATTGATATATATCATCATCTAAAGTATTTGTATTATCAGTAATGATGGTAAGCAGCTGTTTTGAGAAACTTTGATTATTGAGTAAAGCTATTTTATTAAGTAATTTTACAGCACTAGGTTTTAATTCTTGAATAGCCATTTTAATATTTGTTGCTATTTTATCAGTCGATTGATAAATTTTCTTTTTATATTCCTCTTTATCTAAACCTTTAACTTTGTTAAGTAATTGAGCTCCTTGCACTATCAATATTGGATAACCACTAAAAGATTGCATTAAAAATTCGATATTATTTTTATTGTCTAATAAGTTATTAGCTAAAGCTACAATAGTAGACACATCAAGTAGGGGCATTGCTATAATATTAGATAACTTTTCATTATCTTGCGAACAAAACACGACCTGACCATTATGCTCCCAATCAATTAAATCTTGTACTTTTTTATTTTCATTAACTTTTAAATTATCAAACACTAATAACCATTTATTAGTAGTGGTTAAATATGATATTACTTCTTTTTTTGCTAAAGCAACTTCTTCAGATATATTAGTTTGTTTGATAGTATTGAGTTGTTTGGCTAATTTAACAAATTGCTCGTTCAAATCAAGGTTACAATCAAAAAACCAAATTAGATCATAATTATTTTTATAAGCATACATTCTAATCAGTTGAGTTTTACCTATACCACTAGTACCCACTATACTTGCTTGTCTATATTTACTTAAATATTCATCAAGAATTTTAAGTTGTTGCTCATGATTGACAAAATAACTAACTGGAGTGATAAGATTAGATACTTGTACTTGAGCAAAAGTATTACTATAAATAATTAGTGATATGAATAATGTTAAAAATTTTTTCATATAATGAAACTGTTGAAAAATAAATTATGCCCTAACGGTACGTATAAAACATATTATTAACCTCAGCATCGATATAAGAATTAATAATTCTTATATCGATACTTGCTTTGTTATAAGGAAAAATGCATTCTTGAAGCGGCTGACGTGAGTGCATTTTAATTATTAAAATCACATATTGAATGGAGTATTATATTTTAACAATCAGGTGGGCAGCTGCTTCAAACCTGATTGTTTCTATATATAATACTGAATTCGATGTAACTTGTTACATCGAATTCAGGTTATTATTACGAATAATTATAAAGAATAAGCAAAAATAACTCAACTTAAGTTTGAATATTAATAATAAAAATCATTAAAAAGTAGGAAAGTTTGTTTGCTAATTCTGAACCTAAATTCCACTAGCCTAGTATCAGTATTATGCAATCCAAATTATTTCCAACTTAACTTATGCGAATTCGGGTAACTTGATGGTAGCTGAATAAGGGCTGGATTCCGCATCAAGGCTAGGATGATATTTTTTACACGAATGATAACTTTTGATTGCAGGAGGTAATTTATGCAGTAAGGATTACACTTGTGAAACTATCTTGTATAGTTCACTTAATAAAGTTGCAAATTCAATTTGCTCAAAACCTTTCCTAGGGATGACTATCATTGCCCAACTATTTTGTTTGAATTTTGATTCTTTGCTTAGCAGTCTAACTAAATGCCTGATACGTCTTTTGATTTTATTACGAATAACAGCATTTCCTAACTTTCTTCCGACTTTCATGCCAAAAAGTAATGTATTTGACGAATTATATAAAATCTCACTAGATTTCTTACATAGGTTGTCAATATTACCTTTTACATTTAGCTTTGCAAAGAGCTTAGTAGAATTCTTTGCTATTATTGTGATAAAATAAGGGCTATGGAACTTTTTTCCTAACTTATTAACTAGGTCAAATTCTTTCTGATTTTTTAGGGAGGAGATAAGCACTTACTACGCTGATAATTTTTTTCTGCCTTTTGCTCGGCGTTTCCTTAAAATTTCTCTACCGCCGACAGTTGCCATCCTTGCCCTAAATCCATGTCTTCTTTTTCTTACTAAATTGCTAGGTTGAAATGTACGTTTCATAAATTCATATCCAATACGAAATAATATATTTCTTTATAGTCAGATAATGTTAAACTGTCAACTTAAATAACATTATTTAAACTAGGATATATACTGCTCGTAAATGAAGAGTTGGTAGACGAAGGTCAACTTCAAGAAGGGCTAGGAGTGTTAAAGTCGAGCAGCGGAGCGTACATTAGTACGTGAGCAGCGGAGATCTTTAGACACGACAAAGCCAATTCTTGAAGTTCACCGAGTATAGCTATATTTCTCTCTTATTATCTTTAGTCTTTAAAAGATCTTGTTCTAATTTTATATTATTATTTCTATTGATAATAGATCGATAAACTTGCAGATTTTCCAAAACACGTTGAGTATAGTTCCTAGTTTCTGCATATGGTATTAGTTCAATCCAATCAATTATTTGTCGTAAATTCTTAAAGTCACGAGGATCACCAAACAGATTAATCCATCTTGTGATTCTACAAGGACCAGCATTATAAGCTGCAATGGCTAAAAGATAATTACCATTATATAGTTGTAAGTATTCTTTAAAATGATTAGTACCAAGCATGATATTATATTTAGGGTCAAGAGTTAGCTTTTTAATATGACATTTACAGCCAACAGATTTAGCCGTATCATAAGCAGCTGTATCTGTAAGTTGCATTAGCCCCTTAGCTTTAGCTGTACTAATTGCATGCTGATTAAAAACTGACTCCTGTCTTATAATACTGTATGTTAAAGCTGGTTCTAGGGGGGTATTTTTTACTGCCTTAGTATGAGGGGTAGGGAAAGCATAATCCTTAATAAAAGTATGATGTTGACAAGCAGTTTTTGCTACATCTACTGTATGATAAATATTACCCTTTGTGCTAATGATATCGGTAATTAATACAATCTTAGATGGGGTTGATGATTTTTCAATAGCCGTTTTAGCATATAACAGAGCTAAATCATGCTTACCATATTTAGTCAAATATTTTATGGCTCTAATAATTTCACTATTTTCATTATTATGCTTAGTGGAGGTAGGCTTTTGTGGTAAAATGAAGTGCCGTTTGTTAAGTTCGATATTAGCTAACTGTCCATAGAAACTATGGGAATACTTGCTGGCCATATGATAAAATTTATTCGCTTGCTCTTTATCCCCTTTGGCTTCATAAGTTCTAGCTAGCCAATATTGCCCCCTTGATACGCTTAATGGTTTAGCTGCAACTTTCATAAATTTGTTAAAATGACTTAAAGCAATATCAGGCTTATGCAAAAATCTAAGGGCAAGCCAACCACTAAGCCATTCTGCTTCTCTTACATGTTCGGGATCAACAGTAATTGGCATGCTAATTATCTTATAACTACTAGCAAAATCTTTCTGATCAATAAATTCTCTAGCATAATAAGATTGTACACGAGCCCAATAGGCGGAATGTCTTTTATCTTGCTTTACTTTTTTAAATAGAGCGATACTTTGGCTGGTAGGAATCTCTGTTTTCTTGGAATCCAAATAGTTAAATAATAAAGCTGGGGTATAATATTTTTCTGATACTTGTTGAAAAAGTTTTTCACTATCATTAGATTTATTTAAGATAGCAATTTGGGCAATAAAATTTTGTTTATAGCCATTACTGACATAATGCATATATTTTTTTGCACTACGCATATCCCCTGCCCATAAATATTCATCAATTTTTTTTACATGATCTTCTTCACATAATATATTTTTGAAATTACTCAAATAATTGCTTTCTTCTGTTTGCGTAAAAACCCCATAAATCCAACCATTTTTCATAATCTTCGCTAATTTTTGTGGATCTTTTATTAATTTTCTACTGGCTAAAGCATAAAATTTATAGCCTAAAGCAGTAATTGGTTCGTTTTCACTAAACCAGTTTACAATTAAAGCTTGGTCTGTGTTATAGTTTAAATATTGTTCTGCCATCTCTTTTAGTTTATCGACTTGCGGCCAGTGGGGATTGTTTTGTATAAATTTTATTACCTCTTCAAAGCTATTTTTCTTATAATTCGGGTCTAAGAATCTTTGAGACATAATAATTTTGATTAAGGTTTTATCTTTTGAAGACTTTGCCATCTTTTCACAATCTTGCCATGCTTTTTTGTCTAAATGTATAAAAGTTTCTTTGACATAGTCCGATGCCATTGACTCTGATATTAATAAATTTAGAATAATTAAAACTATTGACAGTATTGTTGAAATTCTCATAATCGACAGCGGATAAATTAAATTATTATGGTATTATTATGAATAGAGCATTTGTCTTTCCAGGTCAAGGGTCACAAATGGTTGGTATGGGGAAAGAATTCTACGATAACTTTCAGGTGGCAAAAGAGACATTTGAAATGGTAGATAATACTCTTGGAAGAAAATTAAGCCATATTGTCTTTAATGGATCAAGTGAAGATTTAACTTTGACTATTAATGCTCAACCAGCACTAATGGCAGTATCTATGGCAATATTGAATGTCATTAAGCAACAAACAAATAGAAATATTACTAACCTGTGTTCATATGTTGCAGGTCATTCTTTAGGAGAATATAGTGCATTATGTGCAGCGGAAAGTATAGATATACAAGTAACTACCGAATTGCTAGCAGTACGTAGTAAATCCATGCAAGAAGCCTATCCGGTTGGTCAAGGCTCAATGGCGGCATGTATAGGCGTACCTCTAAAAAAGCTTGAAAAAATCATCGAAGAGGTTATAGACCTTGATATAGCTAACGATAATATAGATGGGCAGGTGGTAATTAGTGGTAAAACTATAGCAGTGGAACGGGTAATATCTATCGTAAAAGATTTGGGCTATAAAGCTATTAAATTGAATGTAAGTAGTCCTTTTCATTGTAGTTTGATGAAGCCAGCAGAAGAGCAAATGGCAAAGGCTTTAGACAAAGTAGCAATTAACAAACCGTTTGTTCCGGTGATACAAAATGTTACAGCTAAACCAATAACTAACCCTATAGAGATAAAACAAAACTTAATCTCCCAGATTTGTGGTAGGGTGAGGTGGCGTCAAACTTTAAACGAATTGGAAAATCTGAAAATAGAACAAATAGTTGAAATAGGTGCAGGTAAGGTTCTAACTAATATGCTGAAAAAAACTGATCATAAATTTAATTTGATTAATGTTTCGAGTCTTGTAGAATTAGAAAAATTTTTAGAAATTATGTGATTATGGTATTAGTGCTAAGACAAAAATCTGCTATGATCCCAATTTAATTAAAATAATAAGATATAAGATAATATAATAATGGCAACGCAAGCAAATACTAAATTTCCTATAGAAATTGATAAGAAACGAGATAATTTACTGACTAATTTTGGTAAAGCTGTCCTAAAGGATAGGTACTTACTAGCCGGAGAGGATTTTCAAGATCTATTTGCTAGAGTAGCTAGCTATTATGCTGATAATGCAAAATCAGCTCAGCAATTATATGAGTACATAAGCAAGTTGTGGTTTATGCCAGCTACACCGGTTCTTAGTAACGGTGGAACTGACAGAGGGATGCCTATCTCTTGTTTTTTAAATGAAACAGATGATAGTTTAGAAGGTATTGTAGATCTTTGGACTGAGAATGTTTGGTTAGCCTCACGTGGTGGTGGTATAGGAAGCTATTGGGGCAATGTTCGTTCTATTAATGAAGCAATTAAAGGCAAAGGTACTTCTTCTGGCATTATTCCATTTGTCAAGGTTGTCGATTCTATGACTTTAGCTATTTCTCAAGGGTCAATTAGACGTGGTAATGCTGCTATATATTTACCAATTGATCATCCTGAAATTGAGGAATTCATAGACTTAAGACGCCATACTGGTGGTGATACTAATCGTAAAGCTTTAAACATGCATCACGGCATAGCTGTAACAGATGCATTTATGCAAGCAGTTGAGAGTGATGGAAATTTTCCATTAATCAGCCCTGCTACTAAAAAAGTTGTACGTGAAGTTAAGGCTAGAGATTTGTGGGTTAAGTTACTAACTACTAGAATAGAAACTGGAGAACCCTATATTTTATTTATTGATACTGTCAATAAATATATTCCGCAGCACCATAAAAAACTTGGGCTACAAGTAAAAACTTCTAATCTTTGTAGCGAGATTACCCTGCCAACTGGCATTGATCATTTGGGTAAGGTTAGAACTGCGGTGTGTTGTTTGTCTTCTGTAAATTTAGAATATTTTGATGATTGGCAGAATGATCCCGAATTTATTCCCACCGCAATGCGTTTTTTAGATAATGTACTTGAAGATTTTATTACTAAAGCACCTAGTACCATGGAGCGAGCTAAATATTCAGCAATGCGTGAACGTAGCGTAGGTTTAGGTGTTATGGGTTTTCACTCATTCCTGCAATCAAAGGATGTACCAATAGAGTCGGTAATGGCAAAGGTTTGGAATAATCAAATATTTGAACATATTCATAAAGAAGTTGATAAAGCTTCAGTAGTTCTATCTGATGAACGTGGTGCTTGCCTCGATGCAGTTGAAGTAGGTATTAACGAACGGTTTAGTAATAAAACAGCTATTGCTCCTACGGCATCAATCTCTATTATTGCTGGCAATAGTTCGCCTGGAATTGAACCATTTGCTGCTAATAGTTTTGTCCAAAAGACTCTTACTGGATCTTTTAATGTACGTAACAAATATTTAGAAAAGCTGTTAAGCACCAAAGGTTTTAATAATGAGCAGGTTTGGTCATCAATTGCAACTCATGAAGGCTCAGTTCAACATCTAACCTTTTTATCCAGCCATGAAAAAGATGTTTTCAGAACTGCTTATGAGATTGATCAAAATTGGCTTATTGATCTAGCAGCAGATAGGACACCACATATTTCACAATCTCAATCTCTAAATGTTTTCTTAGCAGGCAATGTAAGTAAGATGTATTTAAATAATATCCATTTTAGAGCTTGGAAAAAAGGGGTTAAGAGTTTATATTATTGTAGATCAACCTCAATTCAAAGAGCTGATAAAGTATCACACGATGTCAAGAAAGCGGATTTTCAAGATATTGAAAGAGATAATAAGAAAAAACAAGAAAAAGAAGTTGTGTCTTATGATGAATGTTTATCCTGTCAGTAATAGACTTTCTGCATAATTCTACTTTTGCTGGTAATTTGTGCGTCGATCCGGTACTCGAATCCGTAACGGAATTTGAGTACGCTGCGGGTCGAGGTTCCGTGTCTCCTACAAATTCCTCAGCAAAAGCGAATTATGCAGGAAGTCTAATGAATATACGCGAATTCGGGATAAGAATTTGTCAATTCTTATCCAATCGTCATTGCGAGCGAACGTATGTGAGCGTGGCAATCCATGAAGCTTGTCATATAGATTGCTTCGTCAACCTACGGTCTTCTCGCAATGACGTTTTATAGACGTATATGTCATATATGGACGCCAATAAAAACACAAGTAAAAAAACAAAAAATAGTAGAAAAAATGAAGCAGTCATATATTCGGCATCAAAGTGCCATAATGGTTTCTGCATTCTGCTAAGATCCTGGAGAGATACACTCATCGCGGCGGTATCAAAGTACCATGACGTTACAACGGATTTTATCCAAAATGCTTATTTATTATCTCCTCAACTTATCGTTTTTATTTTTTACTTTGTTTTATTCATATTACTTATCAATTTTTATAGCACGCCACTAACCACCTAGCAACTTTATAACGTAAATTTGCACCAAATAACTATTATAGTACCTGATAGTTGCTATTACTTATCAAACAACCATAAGTTATTCTAGCTAATTTATTTGCTATGGCTACTGCCATTACATTAAACGATTTCCCTTTTTCTTTTAACCTTTCGATAAATTCTGATAACTTCCCTTGAGGCGGATTCTTTTTATAACTTCTCATTAATAAAGACCTTGCTCCTTGTATTAGCATTGTTCTTGCATATCTATCACCTTGTTTGGTTATTCTACCTAAAATAATCTTACCACCAGTGGTATTTTGTTTCGGTACAAGCCCCAAAGATGCGGCAAAATCCTTAGCAGAATCATATGCTTCAACCGGTTTAATGCTTAAAATACTTGCATTAATTGTGCCAATTCCTGGAATAGTTTCTAAAATTTTTGCTTTCTCAGAACACCTATTTCTTTCTGCTATTTCTTTATCTAACATTTGTTCCCGTACTATCAATTGGCTAATCTCCTTACAATCAAGCAACATTTGAACAGCAATAGTTTTGTTAATAAATCCCTCTTCTAGTGCAAGATTTACAAAATTTTGACAAGTTTTGGCAAATGTAGATTTTCCACATGTTACCAAATAGCCAAGCTCAAATAATGAGGTAATCAGAGCATTACTGCGCTGAATCCTTTGTTGTATTATATTCTGCCTTGCTTTATGCAGGTAAGATATTTCTTGCTCTACCACTGTTTTAGCTTTGACATGCATTAAATCCGGATCACAGGATGCTTTGCAAATTGCAATTGAATCATTAATATCATTCTTTTGACGAATTTTTGCATATGCCTTTACATCTTTAGGTTTAAGTAATATTGCTTTATGCCCCATTGATTCAAGCCTCTGAGCCATATAATGAGCTCCACCACAAGCTTCAAATACAAAAGTTTCTGACTTTGGAAACATTATTGATAAATTTTCAAAAAAGCTTTTTCTATCCATTGCTTTTTTTAATACAACTTTATTTTCTAAATTTATTGCAGCAAAATGTAATTTTCTTTTTGCCAAATCAATTCCTATTACTTTATAATCATTCATGGTATGGACCTCATAAAATTATTAAAAAAATACAAACCTATTTTAGGTTTTGGTTCTTTGATATTTTAATATCATTTGAAACCGTTGATAAGTTTTTTTTCTTTCTTATCATTGGCGTCCATACCATCATTGCGAGCGAACGTATGTGAGCGTGGCAATCTACGAAGCTTGTCATATAGATCAACTATGTTCGCAATAAAAATTTAAATAAATTTGGTTTAAATTTTTATTGCTTCTGCAGAGCTAGTTAAATCACGTAACTTAGCGTTTGCAATCACAATGATTTTCCGCATTAATGCTACCATCGCCACCATTTTCTTTTTTCCTCTATTGATCAATTTTTCATAAAATACCTTCAGTTCAGAGTTAGAATTTCTAGCAGCCATAGCAGCTACAAACAACATAGGTCTAACAAAACTTCTACCATGACCTGTATGTCTATATCCGCTATATCTACCGCTATCATTAGATATTGGTGCAACACCTACTAATGATGCTATTTGTTTGCGGTTCAATGTACCAAGTTCAGGTAACAAAGCTATAAGCTCATTAGATACTACTGTGCCTATACCACTAATAGTTTGCAGTGTCTCTTTCTTAGCCTGCAAGAGTTTATCTTTTGCTATTAAGTCATCTATTTTTTTAGTAATAGATGCAATTTGTTCTTCTAGTACTTCGATTATTTTAACACAACTAGACTTGATTAAATCAGCTCTCGGGGACTGAAACCTATTTTTTTCTGCAATCAACATTTGTTTGAGGTCGTTCCTACGTCCGACTAATTCATACAAGTTTAAAGCTTGCTTAGATTGTACTTTAAATAGTTCTAATCTTTCTGACCGTTCAAAACCATAAAGTGCTAGAGCTTTAGCATCAAGACTATCAGTTTTAGCTGCATTCCCAAAAGACCTAATAAAGTTTTTAACTTTGCGAGTATTGGCTCTATGTACAGCAAAACCCTGATTGCAAAGCGTTAGTAATAGTTCCATTTCATATCCACCTGTGGTTTCTAAAACACACAATGCAGAACTAACCTCTTTTTTGTAATCCTTGATAAAATCAGCTATTCCATTAGAGTTGTTATTATATTCTTTAGTTTCTTTTTTTCCATGAATAGCAACAACAAAATTGAATTTTCCTATATCAAGACCAATAAAATTATTATATAATGGCATAATACCTCGAAGACTTTTAATGTTTACGATTGTAAGCGGGAGTGCAAAGGCATCCCAATCAACTATTCAAACGTCTCGGGGATTTGGGCTAGAGTACCAAGATCCATACGATCTTAAGACCAATTGCTTCACGGTCGCTCACGCCTGCACAGCGATAGTCATTTAGTATTATTAATGACTATCGCTGTAATACCCCCTTATAAGTCAGTATAAATCATTATTTATATTGACTTCAACATCTATTATATCATACTTTTAACTTACAATTGCTTCGTCGACCTATGGTCTCCTCGCAATGATGTTTTATAGTAGTATACTTAAAAAGGAAATATAATATGTCTTTACTTAATGCCAGTCCAATCTACAAACCATTTTCTTATCCATGGGCTTATGAAGCGTGGCATATTCAACAACGAATTCATTGGTTACCAGAGGAAGTGCCGCTAGCTGATGATCTAAAAGACTGGAAATATAATTTAAGTCCAGGAGAAAAACACCTATTAACCCAAATATTTCGCTTCTTTACTCAAGCTGATATTGAAGTAAATAATTGTTATATGAAACATTACTCTAGGGTATTTAAGCCAACAGAAGTACTGATGATGTTATCAGCGTTTTCTAATATGGAAACAATTCATATTGCTGCTTATTCTCATCTGCTTGATACCGTAGGTATGCCAGAAACCGAATATTCAGCATTTCTCAAATATAGAGAAATGAAAGATAAATACGACTATATGCAGCGTTTCGGTGTAGAAACTAAAGAAGATATTGCTACTACTTTAGCAGTATTTGGTGCATTTACTGAAGGGTTACAGTTATTTGCTTCATTTGTTATTTTACTTAATTTTCCTCGTTTTAATAAAATGAAAGGTATGGGGCAAATTATTAGTTGGTCAGTAAGGGATGAGACGTTACATACTGATTCTATCATTATGTTATTTAAAACTTTTATTAGGGAAAACCCTGAAGTATGGACTGAAGAGCTTCGTAGTCGTCTTTATGAAGCGTGTGCTACTATTGTGCATTTTGAAGATGCCTTTATTGAACTAGCATTTGAAGTTGGTGGCATTGAAGGTCTGACAGCTAGAGAGGTAAGACAATATATTCGTTATATTGCCGATCGCAGATTAATGCAGCTTGGACTTAAAGAGATTTATTTAATTGATACTAATCCGTTGCCTTGGCTTGATGAAATCTTAAACGGTGCTGAACATACTAATTTCTTTGAAGGAAGGGTGACAGAATATACCAAAGCTGCAACTACTGGATCGTGGGAAGATGTATTCGCTGAGATGGATGGTAGGAGGAGTGGTACTACTTAACCTGAATTCGATGTAACAAGTTACATCGAATTCAGTATTATATATAGAAACAATTATGTTTGAAGCGGCTGCCCACCTGATTGTTAAAATATAATACTCTATTCAATATGTGATTTTAATAATTAAAATCACATATTGAATGATGAAAAAAGTTAAAATGCACCCGTGTCAGCTGCTTCAAGAGTGCATTTTTCCTTATAACAAAGCAAGTATCGATATAAGAATTATTAATTCTTATATCGAATTCGCGTGACTTAATGTGTTCTTGCTGGATTATTAGGTTTTCTACTAATGCGTGATACGTGGTCTACCATATTTGGAGGTTTTGGTGTTGGGACTTTAGCTTTAGGTAAAATCTTTTCCTCCTTAGGTGGTTTGTTAATTGTTGTGTCAAAATCGCTAAATAAACTTGTCTGAGTTTGAGGATTTATTTTATTTTTAGCAGGATCACCAGTAATAACGTTTTTTATATAAGACAGGATAAATCGACCGCAATTTATATTATCAGCTATTTTCTGATGACCTAGATATGAGGGTAGAAACGGCTAAGCCATACTTTGGAATCATGATGATGAGATGTTATATTGCCAGCAGTATCTTTATTAAGTTCTAAATATGTGAAGTGTCTCCTTGTCAGAAGTCCAAAAAAATATTTGTTAGACTGACAAATAGGAATTATTGCTTTCTCCCAATTAGGATCTTGGTTTAATACTCCAAGTGTATCCTTTAATGGGGCTGCAGTTGTTGTAAGCGTATTGCCTTTTTGAGCATCATGAGATGGGGCAGTGATATAATTATTGTCTTTTTTGAGATAATAATTGATTTTATTCTCAGGATTTCCCGGATTTTCATACGTCTCTGCTGATAGTTTATATTCTTGCTTTCTAGATAAATCTTTCAAGACATTATATATCTGAGTAGGCTTATATGCCATGTATGGCTCAATTTCTTTCCGATCTTTCATTTCATTCCCTATAATATCCTTAATATATTAGTGGTAAATAAAATAATAGTATACTAAAATGACTGCAAAAAATAGATGTTTTATAGATAGATGTTTTTAACATCATTTGAGTGCTAAAACAATTTTTGTTATTAGTGCAAGATATAAATAATAGTATAATAGAATATAATTGGGAGAATAAAATAATTATGAGTATTGAAATTATAGTTCCATCTCTTGGAGAGTCTGTATCAGAAGCGGCTATTGCTAAGTGGCATAAAAAACAAGGAGATGCGGTAAAAGTGGATGAACTACTTTTAGAACTTGAGACAGAGAAAGTTACGTTGGAAGTAAATGCACTTTCCTCTGGTGTAATAAGCAAAATACTTAAGAATGAGGGCGATACAGTATATGTGGGTGAGAGCGTGGGACAAATTACCGAAGGAGAAGCTTCTAGTGTAGCTTCACCTAGTACATTAGACAAAGAGATAAAACAGCAACCTGCAAGTACCAACAAGGTTGATGTTCCGCCCTCGGTGCAAAGATTAGTGAGCGAAAATAAACTGCAATTAGCTGACATAAAAGGTACTGGTCGAGAAGGCAGAGTAACCAAGGGAGATGTACTAGAGTTCATAAATACCCCGCCTGTGAAAGAAACAGAATTACCTGTTATAGCCAATGTTGTACGTGCAAATGAAGGGATGGTTGAGCGTGTTAAAATGTCACGTCTTCGTAAAACTATAGCGGATCGTTTAAAACAATCACAAAATACTGCAGCTATTCTAACTACTTTTAATGAAATTGATATGTTGAAAGTTATTAATTTGCGTATGCAGTATCGTGAAGAGTTTGAGAAGAAACATGGCGTGAAGCTAGGATTTATGTCATTTTTTGTAAAAGCTACTATTGAAGCTCTTAAAGCAGTCCCATCGGTAAACGCCGAGATAGAAGGGGATGAGATTTTGTATAAGAATTATTATGATATTGGTGTTGCAGTAGGGACAGAGCAGGGTCTAGTAGTGCCAATAGTTAGGCAGGCTGACAAATTGAGTTTTGCTAAGGTTGAGAAAGAAATTGCTGGTTTGGGTAAAAAGGCTAGAGAAGGAAAATTATCTATGTCTGATTTATCAGGTGGAACATTTACCATTTCAAATGGCGGTGTTTATGGATCACTATTATCAACTCCGATTATTAATCCTCCTCAATCAGGTATTTTAGGTCTTCACAAGACTGAAGAAAGACCAGTAGTGGTTAATGGTAAGATAGAAATACGTCCCATGATGTACGTTGCTTTATCTTATGATCATCGTATTATTGATGGCAAAGAAGCAGTTACTTTTCTTGTAAAAATAAAGGAATTGATTGAGAATCCTGAGAAATTGTTATTAAATCTTTAATACAAAGAAGGAGTATAAGTTATGGTGAAAAATAAACCTGTTTTCTATGATCTCGCTGTTAAGATTGAAAAATTTCGTCCTACTAGCAAGGATATAAAGGATTATATTACAGCTCAGCATGCAACTTTAGCAAGTGACCCTAAGGAAAGTTTAAGCCTTAACAAATATTTAAAGGAAAAATATTTTTCAGATGATAATGTAGTAGTAGTTGCAGATTTATCCGATAGGACTTTTAGTAGATCTGGTAATGTAACAGACCTAAGCGGAGGAGATTTTACTGGTTGTATACTTAAAAATACTACTTTTACAGGATGTAATTTGGCTGATGCGGTGTTTTGTGATGTTGATTTTGACAATGCTTATTTCGAAGATACTATTCTAAAAAACATAGATTTTAGAGGGGCTGACCTTGCTAATTGTAGGTTTTCTGATGGCTATAAAGGATACTCTCAAATAGGGAAGGAACGTGATATTGAGGGGATAAAATTCAGTACCACTTCTTCTTTAGGCAGAAAATATGCTGACATAAAAAGTGACTTAGTTCGCAAAAAAGAGCAGCAAGATCTTATAAGTAGTAAACAAAAAGAATTAGAGGAGGCGGAGAAGAAGTTAAGCTTGAAAGCTCAGGCTTGGCGTATTGGAGGTTATAAAACTGGGAATTCAGAATATGATAGGCTGCAAGAAGAGCTGCAACTAATGGTTGAGCAAAAAATATTTCCTAGAGAAGATAATTCAATGCATGAAACTTTTCAAAACATTTTTGGCAGTAGCAGTTGTACTTTTGATCCAGCTTATGTACGAGGATCAACTAAAGAACAGCGGGATCAAGAAACGCAATATGTACCTTTAGCTCGGAAAGATATAGAGCAATATTTGCAGGCAAGAAAGAGTAATGAGAATTTAAGCTTAAATGATTTTGCTAAATCTAAATTAGAGAAATCACAGATAAGATCAGGAGCAAGAATTATTGCAGATTGTTCTAGTAGAGTTGATACTTCTACTAATAATGAATGGTATGATAGAGTGGATTTATCGGGCTTAGATTTCTCTGGAGCAGATTTAGGGGGTGCTGTGTTCGCAGGGTCCGTTTTATCCGGATGTAGATTTAATGGTACTAATATTAGTGAAGCGAATTTCGAGAGTGCAGAACTTGATCGAGCTAATTTTTTAGGGTCTAAAGCAGATAACGCGAATTTTTTTAATAGTAATTTAAGTCAGGCAGTCGTTGATAATAGTCAGTTTACACATGCTTTTATGGCTCGTTCTAATGGTCAGGAGGTTGTGATAAATAACTCCAACTTTGATTATGCGAATATAAAAAATGGTAAATGGGATAACGCAAAATTGACTGATTCAACATTTAATCAAGCAGATTTGCAAGGTATCTCTTTAATTTCAGCAGATTTACGAAGAATACAAATGCAGCATGCAATATTAGATAAAGCTGTTTTAACAAAGTGTCAAGTTATAGAGAGTGATTTATCTAATGCTTTGATGGAAAAGGTTGAAGCACATAAGGCAAAATTTAAAGATACTATATTGCAGAACATAGAAGCAAAAGGATTAGATTTGTCGGATGCTGAGTTAAGTGGTTTGACTAAGTTGGATGGAGCGAATTTAGAAGCGGCTATTCTAAGAAGGATTAATGCTGAAGGAGTGAATTTTATTAATGCCAATCTAAATATGGTGGAAGCACAAAAGGCGAATTTCAGAAATGCAATTTTAGAAGGAGTAGAGGTCAAATTTGCTAACTTAACAGAGGCGATTTTAGAAGGAGCGAAGGCTAAAGGAATCAATGCAAGTTATAGTATACTAAAAAAAGTTCATGCACAAAAGGCTGATTTCTCGAATAGTATAATGAGGAGTATTGACGCTCAGGAAGGGGATTTTACCGAAGTAATATTCATGAATGGTGATCTTACAAAATCAAAATTGCAGCAAGCGATATTGGAAAAAGTACAAGCAGAAAAGGTTAAGTTAGAAGGGGTTAATTTACGTGCGGCAAAGTTAGCTGAGGCTGATTTGTCTAAAGCTACGGTCGATATTGATACTGATATTGTGGACGTAAATTTGATTGGTTTACAAGGCACATTCATTCAGAATGGTCAAGAAATTATTCCGCAAAAGCTTCAAGAAGAGCAAAAACAATTGGAGCAAGTAAAAAAAGCGGAGCAATTAGAATTAACACTAGAGAATTTACCTCACATCGCTGTAGGTTTATTAAAAGAGACAGGGACATTTCTTCTTGATATTGCTACTATAGTACCTTCAGCTATTAGGAATCCGCTGGATACAAAGAAGCTATTATATGATGAGCTATATGCTGATTTCCTAAAATTTCAAGAAGTGAGTGGAAAATTATTAAGTGATAAGTTGCTAATTGAAGAAAGGCAAAAATTACAAAAAGAACAAGTAGAACATGTATCTAATCTAATCAAGGGAGCTGGTGCAGTGGCTGATATATATATTCCTGCTCTGAATGAAGCACGATCTGATCTATTGAAAGATCAGATCGCTCAGCGTGTTTTGTTGCCAGTTTTAGAAGCTGTGTTAAATCCCGCTCCAATGATTTCACCTACAGAAGCTAGTAGAGTTAATCCTGATATATTTGATGGAGTAGATAAAAATTTTATTAGAAGGATAGTGCCGTTGGTGCTAAAATTAGGAGGTGGCGTATTAGAAGGAGAATCAAATAAAAAAGTACAAGAAATTTATAAAAATCTAATAATTTCTAACGAGAATTCAGGGCGTGATATCATTGAAAATGCTTTAGAAATCTTTACCAGCCCTAAAGTAGCAGAAGTAGTCAAAAAAGATTTAGTTGAGTTTTTACGTGATTCAGCTAATCAAAAAGAAATTACCAAAATTGCTGAGAATGTTCTAGACGATAAATTTACTAGATTTGTGTCAAAAGAATTTTTTAGGGATACTGTATCACTAGCAACTAATGCAAGTAGCACGATATTAGAGCATACTCCTGAAATGGTTGCGATTTATGAGTTCTATATGAAACATCAAGATATTGGCTTGGAATTATTGGCTGATAACAATTTATCTTCGACTCGAATAGAAGAAATAGTGGAAACACAAAAAGCCATGATATTGTCTATTTTAGATAATACTAGTAAGGTTGTTCAAGATCTAGCTCCTGCCTTAAAATCGACTCTACCACAATATTTTGCTGATAATAAAAAGAATATTTTAGAATTTTTGGATAAAACAGAAGTGCAGCAAAATATAAGATCTCTTGGTCTGAATCCTAAATTTGTACGTGATGCAACAGCAGCAACTATTCCATTTATTGTTGATGTTTTACCGATAATAGCAGAACTTACTGAAAGTTGTTTAGCAGACAAAGAGGGGTTAGAGCGAATCATTGAGCAAACTAAAGAGGTTATGAACGTACCTGAATCCAAACAAGCAGAAAAAGTTGGTAAATTAGTAAACTCTCTTATTAAGTTTAATAAGGATAATCCTAAGGTTAAAGAAGTTTTACAAGAAAAAATACCTGAGCTTTTAATAAAACATGCTAAAGACCTTGGCTCTGTGGTTGAGAAATTTTTAAATGAAACCGAGATGGGTAAAAAGCTAAAACTAAAAGGTGAAGCAATTGTTAAAGCACTAGGGGATCATGCTAAGGAAGTAGGAACAATAACGGCTTCATATAAGAAGGGAGAATATAGTGCAATGGTTCGTCCATTGATTAATTTGTTATCTGATACAAAAGTTCTAAGTTTAGCTGTAGAAGCTACTGTTAACCTTTGGAAGTATAATTTTCAAAAACATTTTGTGTCTAATTCAACACGTGAAAAAGTAATTGGTGAAAAAATGAACCAAATTATGGAAGATGTTTTGTCCAATCCTCTTGTGATAGCTAAGTCAGACAAGAAAATAGATTTATCTTCTATCTTTCAGGAGCAGGCTGAGGAATATAGTCGAAATAATTCATCTGAGTATTCACCGATACTTTATTATTCCTTAAATAATAAAGATTTGAGAGGATTATCTTTTGAAAAAGTAGATATGAAATTAGATAATTTTGAAATTAAAGGGTTTAATTTTAATGAAGTGACGTTAGGAAAATGTTCTCTGAAAAATGCTGAGTTGAAAGAATGCTCTTTTAAGAGAGTTACTTTTAAAGAACATATAGACTTTGAAGGAGCTACCATTGATGGTAATACTTTAACTACACTTCTTCCGGAAATTAAAAAATATAATAAAAAACATCCGGAAAAAACAATGAATTTAGATAATATAAGAGTTGTTGGGAATATAAGCGAAGAAGTTAAATCAAATCCTTTGCTAAAAAATGTAGATTTGAATAAAGCTACTGTAAAAAAAATAGAAGTTATTCCACCAGTACCTAAAGCAAGTCAAACAATATCATCAAATGAACATAGAGAGAGATATGATAGAAATGCTAACAAAGAAAGACAAACAAATCTGTTAATCAGATAAAATAATGTTTGACATTGTTCTGAATAATCGGTATAAAACTTCACACAGGGCAAAAATCCTGTAGCTGTTTGAAAAGTTGATAAAACTGAAAACTAAATACACACTGCGATAATAAAAATTTATGATCGTGAGTGGATACTGTATAAGTAGCAGAATTAGTTCTGTACACATCGTACAATCTCAAGCTTTAAAAGAATCAAAGTAAATAAAATAAGAGCATTTGGTGGATGCCTTGGCACTAGAAGGCGATGAAGGACGTAATACGCTGCGATAAGCTTCGGGGAGCTGCGAATAAGCTTTGATCCGAAGATTTCCGAATGGGGAAACCCACCTGCTTAGCAGGTATCGTATAGTGAATACATAGCTATGCGAAGCAAACCCAGTGAACTGAAATATCTCAATAGCTGGAGGAAAGGACATCAACCGAGACTCCGTTAGTAGTGACGAGCGAACGCGGACCAGGCCAGTGGCTTCAGAATAAAAACTAGAACAACATGGAAAGGTTGGCCATAGAGGGTGATAGCCCCTTATAGGTAAAAAGTTTTGGAGTCCTTGAGTAAGGCGGGACACGTGAAATCCTGTTTGAACATAGGGGGACCACCCTCTAAGCCTAAGTACTCTCTAGTGACCGATAGTGAACAAGTACCGTGAGGGAAAGGTGAAAAGAACCCCGATAAGGGGAGTGAAATAGACCTGAAACCGAATGCTTACAAGCAGTCGGAGCAGACATTGAGTTTTAAAGCTCGTTTATATGTTCTGTGACGGCGTACCTTTTGTATAATGGGTCAGCGACTTAGTTTATCTAGCAAGCTTAAGCCGTTAGGTGTAGGCGTAGCGAAAGCGAGTCTGAATAGGGCGACTTTAGTTAGATGAATTAGACCCGAAACCGAGTGATCTAGCCATGGCCAGGTTGAAGGTGGAGTAATATCCGCTGAAGGACCGAACCCACTACTGTTGAAAAAGTAGGGGATGAGTTGTGGCTAGGGGTGAAAGGCCAATCAAACTCGGATATAGCTGGTTCTCCGCGAAATCTATTTAGGTAGAGCGTTATAGCGATTACCGTCGAAGGTAGAGCACTGGATGAGCTAGGGGGTCCTACAGACTTACCAAACTCAACCAAACTCCGAATGTCGACGAGTACAGCATAGCAGACAGACTGTGGGTGCTAAGGTCCATAGTCGAGAGGGAAAAAGCCCAGACCGCCATCTAAGGTCCCTAAATCATGACTAAGTGTTAAAGGATGTGGGAAAACCAAAACAACTAGGATGTTGGCTTAGAAGCAGCCATCATTTAAAGAAAGCGTAATAGCTCACTAGTCTAAATAAGTTTTCCTGCGCCAACAATGTAACGGGGCTCAAGTCATGTACCGAAGATGCGGATTTGCACTTTAATAGTGCAGATGGTAGCGGAGCGTTCCGTAAGCCTGTGAAGGTGAACTGTGAAGTTTGCTGGAGGTATCGGAAGTGAGAATGCTGACATAAGTAGCGATAAAGAATGTGAGAAACATTCTCGCCGAAAGTCCAAGGGTTCCTGCGTAAAGTTAATCTGCGCAGGTTTAGTCGGCCCCTAAGGTGAGGCTGAAAGGCGTAATCGATGGGAATCAGGTTAATATTCCTGAACCGAAAGGGTGTGACGAAGATAGTAAATTGTATATGCTTATTGGATTGTTATATGCAGTGAATATCTTCCAGGAAATAACACCCTTATTGAAGACCGTACCCTAAACCGACACAGGTGGACAGGTAGAGTATACCTAGGCGCTTGAGAGAACGATGCTGAAGGAACTAGGCAAATTGCATCTGTAACTTCGGGAGAAGGATGACCTATATATGGGCAACCATTTATAGGTGACACAAGCCAGGGGGTAGCGACTGTTTATTAAAAACACAGGGCTCTGCAAAGTCAATAGACGAAGTATAGGGTCTGACGCCTGCCCAGTGCTGGAAGATTAAGAGGAGGGGTGCAAGCTCTGAATTGAAGTCCCAGTGAACGGCGGCCGTAACTATGACGGTCCTAAGGTAGCGAAATTCCTTGTCGGGTAAGTTCCGACCCGCACGAATGGCGTAACGATTTCCCCGCTGTCTCCAGTATCGACTCAGCGAAATTGAATTCTCCGTGAAGATGCGGAGTTCCCGCGGTTAGACGGAAAGACCCCGTGAACCTTTACTATAGCTTTGCACTGGTATTAGGAATTAGATGTGCAGGATAGGTGGGAGACTATGAAGCGGTGGCGCAAGCCACTGTGGAGTCATCCTTGAGATACCACCCTTTTGATTCTTGATATCTAACCGCGATCCTTGAATCAGGGTCCGAGACAATGCATGGTGGGTAGTTTGACTGGGGCGGTCGCCTCCCAAAGAGTAACGGAGGCGCGCGATGGTTAGCTCAGGTTGGTCGGAAATCAACTGTTAGAGTGCAATGGCATAAGCTAGCCTGACTGCGAGTCTGACAAGACGAGCAGAGACGAAAGTCGGTCATAGTGATCCGGTGGTCCCGAGTGGAAGGGCCATCGCTCAACGAATAAAAGGTACTCCGGGGATAACAGGCTGATGATTTCCAAGCGTCCATAGCGACGAAATCGTTTGGCACCTCGATGTCGGCTCATCACATCCTGGGGCTGGAGAAGGTCCCAAGGGTTCGGCTGTTCGCCGATTAAAGTGGTACGTGAGCTGGGTTTAGAACGTCGTGAGACAGTTTGGTCCCTATCTGCCGTGGGTGTAGGAAGTTTGAGAGGATCTGCCTTTAGTACGAGAGGACCGAGGTGGACGTACCTTTGGTGGACCAGTTGTCGCGCCAGCGGCATAGCTGGGTAGCTAAGTACGGAAGGGATAACCGCTGAATGCATCTAAGCGGGAAACCCACCTCAAAACTAGACTTCCCTATCAGAGCCGTGGAAGACCACCACGTTGATAGGCTAGGTGTGGAAGCACGGTAACGTGTGTAGCTAACTAGTACTAATAGCTCGATTGTTTTACTTTGCTGAGGTTGTACTTGTGTACAGCATTAATTCTGCAAGAAACATAAAAAGGTTTTCAGTTTTATCAACAACTCAAATTTTAGACCTCTTTTGAAATTATGGTTCTATGAATAAATGTCTAAAGAAGTCTATATATAAAAAATTTGTATTGCTAGCTTGGTGGTTATAGCACGAGTGAAACACCCGATCCCATACCGAACTCGAACGTGAAACCTCGTAGTGCTGATGGTACTATGCCCTGAGGCATGGGAGAGTAAGTCGCTGCCAAGCTTGCAATGCAAGTTTTTTGTGAAGGTCATGTACACTCAAATGATCCTACGAATTGCATTTGAAAATGAGGGGTAAACTAAAGTAATACGTGAGTTCCTGATGTTTTTAAAAAACAATTCTTAAAAGCGTAAGAGTATACAAATTGTCATTAGACATTTGTTGTTTTGTGTTCCAATTCCCCAAATCATTTAAATACCCTTGCAAGCAAGTCTTTTAAAAAGTAAGTTTTAAAAAATCAACTAAATTATCTACTAACAATAATCCATATTATTTGATAAAATTAGAACAAAAAGAAGGAGGTAATATGAACAATATTAACACTAAGTTTTACATGCTACTAGTAATACTACTTGGTATATTCACTTATTCATTAAATCTTTTTAATAAAATATCTCAGTGTTCTTTAGTATTTGTGTTTTTAGCTATAACTGCAAATATCATATCTGAACTATATGGTAGGAAAAAAGCTTGGATTGCTTTAACGTTGAGTATAATAGTAAGCTTTTGTTTGTTATGGGACTTCAATTATTATATTCATGGTCGTGTTATTAATGGAATTATACTTGTATCTTTTGTATCTATATTGTTATCAACATATTGTAGTACAAGTATATTTGTACAACTCAAGTCAACATGTTCTTTGAATACAAGAAATTTTGCTGGTTTAATGATGGGTGCGGTTGTAGATTGCATTGTGATGTCAGGATTTTTTGTAAATATATTCTCTACAAGTAGAGTTTTGTCGATGTTTTTAAAAGAAGTATTATTTAAATGTGCATATTCATTAACAGTTTATATATGTATATTTTTGGGGTCATTTTTAGTCCAAAAAGTATATTGCAATAATAGGACTACCCGTGAACTGAAGAATTTTTGAGTAAAAAATACAGCTGAGTACCGCAAGAATCTTGGATAATGACGATGCAATTCTTGATTTTCTATTCTAGAGTATATATACTCAAATGATATTAAAGGGTGTTGGCAAAGTAGTAATAAAGTAAAATTATCGTCATATTTTGAGAATATATTATATAATTTTACTTTTTTTGTTGGCAATTTAACTAAAGAATTACTTAAAAATTTGCTTTATATAGCATTTATATGCCTTTGCCAACATTCTATATACCTAACCCAAGGAACTCTTAGCTAAAAGCGATATCATTTCCACTTTTGCAGGAATGGCATCGATAGTAGTTAAGATTATATTTATACCAACTATTGGTACAATTCTTAAATTGCCCTGATCAAATCTAATGGAATTAACTATATCATAACTTATTTAAACAGGAATAATGTGTATAAATTTATAGACTTGTTTTGCGGTATTGGTGGATTTAGGATTGCTTTAGAAGGAAAAGGAATGGAGTGTGTTTTTTCTTCAGATATAGATAAGGATATTCAAGAAACTTATGTAAAAAATTTCGGAGAAAGACCTTATGGCGATTTAAATGAAATCTCAGAAAAAAAAATACCAAAACACGATATTCTATGTGCAGGTTTTCCTTGTCAACCCTTTAGTATTTCTGGTAAGCAATTGGGATTAAAAGGCAGTAACGGAAGATTATTTTATGAAATAATTAGAATCGCCCAATATCATAAACCATATGTTTTATTGCTTGAGAACGTCAAAAATATAATTAATATTGATAATGGATCGGTAATTAAAACAATAGATATAAAATTGGATGAAATTGGTTATAAAGTTTATAGGCATATTCTAAATTCTTCTTTTTTTGGTATACCTCAATCAAGAGAAAGGGTTTATTTTGTTTGTTTACGTAAAGATTACGATAATGATCTAAAATTTAAATATTTACCGCCAAAAGAAACTTTTGCAAAAGTTTATTTGGATGATATTTTAGAAGAAAAAGTTGATGATAGTTTATATATTAAAAGAGATGACATAGTAATAGATGGCAATAAAGAAATTGAAAGAAATTTAAGACCTCTAAGAATTGGTTATGTTAATAAAGGCGGTCAAGGAGAAAGAATCTATAGCCCCTTGGGACATGCAATAACTCTTTCTGCTTTTGGTGGAGGAGTGGGTGCAAGAACTGGCTTATATTTAATTAATAATAGAATTAGACGATTATCAGTTAATGAATGTAAAAACTTAATGGGATTTCCAAAAAATCACCATGTTATAGAAGGGATAAAAGGTTATCAACAGCTTGGCAATGCTGTTATACCAAAGATGATCAGTAATATTTATGATTCAATTGGAATATCATAATTATGAATAGAAATGCTTATATAGGAAAAAATGTTGAGGTTCTGTTTAAAAATAGCATAGGAGATCATCAAAAAATCATACAAAAAATTCAAGAAAACTTTAAAATACAAGGAAACTTCATAACTGCGATTTGTAGTGGAGTACATAATGAAAAAGTAGATGTAAAAATGGAATTTTCTTGTGGGAGAAATATTGATGCCAATATAAAGGCTTTTAAGACTGGTTTAAATCAACTAACAAGAACCACACCTGAAAAGTTCTGCGAAAAATTTAATTTGGATTGCTTAACGTGGTTGCAAAATCTACTTGTTGAAAAAGCCAAAAGAGGAGCTACAAAATATGATTTTTTTCCAAAAAGTGAAAAAGAGAAAGCAGTATTAATATTTAAACCTATTGTAAAAGATATAGTGGAATGATCTATGTCTTATAAAAAATCTCGAGAAATACTAGTACTATACGATAGACAAGAAAGTATGATGCATATTTATTCAATGAAAAATATTTTAAAACATTTAAAATATGACATATCTTTTACATCTAAAGGTGGTAATTTGCTTATTGGTAATTTGATAACTTTTAAAAGAAAAGGGGGAAATGGTAAGTTATGTTCGCATAAAATAAAAACCGACCCAACTCACCCAGGTAATAACATTCAATTGCAACTGAGAATGTATGAATTTATAAAAGAAATGAAGAATTATGAGTTAGGTAATTACGTTATCTAAATTTAAATCCCTTAAAGTGAAAATTACTTAGAAAAAATAAAATATTTATTAGAATGATCGCGGTAGGAATCAGCGGTAGTTATGCTTCAGGGAAAACTTTTGTCTTAAATTATTTAGCTAATCTAGGATTTACAACTTTTTCTGCTGACGAATATGTTAAGAACCTATACGAAGAGTCAGAAATACAAAATATGGTTCTTAACTTACTACCTGATCTAAAAAGCTTTGATAAAAGAAAAATTGCAGAGCTAATCTATGCTAATGATTCAGCAAGAAACAAACTGCAAAATTTTATTCATCCATTTGTAGTGGAAAGTTTGTTTCTTTTTAAACAGCAAAATAGTAAATCAGAGATTACATTTGCTGAGATACCATTACTTTTTGAAGCTGGATTTGATCAATATTTTGATTTTTATGTTACAACATTCTGCTCAGAAGAATCTAGATTAAAACGTGCAATGTCTAGAGAGGCTTTTAATTTAACAGCTTATAATAAAATAGCACAAATTCAATTGCCACAACAGATTAAAATAGAAAAAGCAGATTTTGTTATTAATACTGATGTTAATCTAGTAGATTTAGATAAACAAATAACTCAACTAATAGAAAAATTAAAATGCAGCAATTAAGAGAAGTAATTTTAGATACGGAGACAACTGGTTTAGACCCCAAAAATGGTCACCGAATTGTTGAGATTGGTGCTATTGAGATGGTTAATAAAGTTTTAACCGGCAAACATTTTCATTTTTATATTAATCCAAAGCGAGATATGCCGACGGAAGCTTATCGAATACATGGCATATCGGGAGAATTTTTAAAAGACAAACCACCTTTTGAAGAAATTGTTGACGAGTTCTTAGGGTTTATTAGCAATAGCAGACTTATTATACATAATGCAGCATTCGATATTAAATTTATTAATTATGAGTTATCTCTGCTCAAAAGACCTTCTACAGAGTATTTAGAACTTTCCAATATTATCGATACTCTTGCTTTAGCTCGGAAGATGTTTCCTGGAATGAAAGCTAATCTTGACGCATTATGTAAAAGATATAAAATTGACAATTCCTCACGTAAGTTGCATGGGGCACTTAAAGATGCGGCATTACTGGCAGAAGTTTATGTTGAACTTACTGGAGGTAGGCAGATAAGTTTCAATATTAATAGCCAAAAGGCACAAAATATAGACGAGTTAGTGGTTCAAACTACTATGGCAAATAAAAAGAATACTATAGTTATCAAACCAACTAAGGAAGAGTTACAAAAACATAAAGAGTTTTTGTCAAAAATTCTTTCTCCAATTTGGTTGTAGAACCAGTGTGCGAAAGTGAGAATGACATATATACTCTTCCGCTTTGAAGAATTGGTTTCGCAAAACTGCGTGGTACTCACGTTTTATCTTCGAGACAGAAAAGTGCTTGAAACGTCTAAAAAATCAGGCTCGTAGTGCTTTTGGCATACTAAAAATTAGTCAACATAAGGCTTCTTATTTGTGCTACAATTTGTTAGATATAAGGCTTTATGGTAATTTTCAAATATAATCAACTAGTATAATAGTTAAACGAAAGAGTTTTTTTGTGCTTGCCCTTTTGCAACTTTAGTGTAAAATCAACAGAAAAGTTCTTGTGCAGAGTCACAGAATGTGCTAAATATCTTATAAGATTGGTGAAGTTTGAACCAAAGATACTCTGCCCATTCGGGATGATACTTAAGTATTAACCTCAGTTTGATGTCAATTCCTTGCGTAGGTAGGGGATATAAAAAAATGACCAAGATCAGGTTGAGTTAAGTTAATTTTTTTTAATTATAGAATGGTAAAATGATGGCAAAAAAACAAAAATCCTTTAAATATTTACTGGCTAGTAGTGCAATCGCCTCAGTTGTAGCTAGCCTAGGCAGTAGTAACGCATTGGCGGCTGGTGTGGATCGTGGTGCTGTAATTATAAACAATGCAACTTTGGGGGATGGTGCTGCTAATCTGAATTGGAATGGAATTGATAACGGCGGTAATCCTCTAGATCCCGTAGTATCATATAATGTGGTTGATGTGTGGAATGATCTAGTAAATCCAAAATTAGCAATTACCTATGGTGCTGCTAATCATACACTTAATGCTAACCACGCAGGTGCTACTATTAAAGCTATCAACCTAGCTAATCATCAGCCCGGCGATCTTACAGTTAATCAAAATCTATCAATCGGTTCTATAGTGCCTGATGCTCATGGTGTTGGTGTAGATGGTAGGTTACCTATAAAGATAGAAGCTGATCACACCTTAACTTTAACTGGTACTCCAGCTGCTGCGGTTGATCATGGCTTCAATGCAGTAGCCAATACCTACACTGGCTTGGGTACTGTAACGCTTGGTGGTGCAGGCTCAACTCTTGTAGTTCGTTCTGATGATAATGGGGATATAGCTGTCGGCAATGTCTCGGCTGGTGTACATAAGCAGGGCGTATTAACCTTCGCAACAAATGGTACAGTTGAGCAGATTGGTGCGAATGATCATAGATTACTAACAGTGAATATAGGTGATGTAGTAGTAAGACAAGGGGGTGCTGCAATAGTTACATTAAATGGTAATGTTTATGCTGATAATATTAACTTTACCCGTGCAGGTACTGTACTTAAGGTGGGTAATACTAAGATAATCAATGGTAATATAGTTGCTCGAAATAACAGGAGAACATTAACCTTCCTAGGAGATGGTACGGTAATTGGGAATATTGGTACTAATAATAAGAGATTTGACCGAATTGATATTAATGGTGCTACTACATTAGGTGGTAGTGTTTATACTGATGATCTGCACTTTGGTAATGCTGCTGGTCATACTGTAACAATTGGTGGTCATTTTAAAGGAAAAGTTACTTTTGATGATGCTAATGATGGGATACTGACATTTAACGGTGCTGGTGGACCTTATGATTTCGACTCAGAAATAGAGCATGGTGATCATGGTACTTTAAATGTTCAAACGGCTAACCTCAAAGCCACACATCAAGACATTGGAAAGATTAAAACCATAAATATAGGTACGGCTGCAGTAAATGGGTCTCTAGTAATAGATGCTGCATTAGGTGATGTTAACCTTCTTGGTGCTGCTAATCAAACTATTAATTTTGACCATGTAGATTCCAAGTTAATATTACAGAATACTGCTAATGATAATAAAACTATAACTTTCAAAGCTAATTTAGATCCAGATACTCTAGCTCCAGCTGCATCTACCAAAGGTATAATTGAAATCCAATCTGTTATTGTTGCCAAAACATTAACCATTGATGGAGCTGCCCTCTCTTTAGGTACTGCTAATCATAAGCTCAAAAAGGTGATTTTTTCCGGTGATGGTAACATTGATATTGTACCTACCATTAATGCTCAAAATATAGAATTAAATGTAGCTGAGCTGACTTCGGGTGGCGTTGTTAATGGTAACATTTTGTTTAATAAAGCTACTGTATTTAATGCTAACAATAATATTACTGGTAATGTGGATTTCAACGGTCAGGCAGGTACAATTAATCTAGTAGCTGATAAGACAATCGATGGTAATATTATTGCGGGTGGAGTCGCGGGTGGAGCTGGTGTAGGCACATTAAATTTCGCAGGAATTGGTACGGTAACTAAGGATATCGGTGCTAATAATAAGAGACTTGCCCGAATTGATATTAATGGTGCTACTACATTAGGTGGTAGTGTTTATACTGATGATCTGCACTTTGGTAATGCTGCTGGTCATACTGTAACAATTGGTGGTCATTTTAAAGGAAAAGTTACTTTTGATGATGCTAATGATGGGATACTGACATTTAACGGTGCTGGTGGACCTTATGATTTCGACTCAGAAATAGAGCATGGTGATCATGGTACTTTAAATGTTCAAACGGCTAACCTCAAAGCCACACATCAAGACATTGGAAAGATTAAAACCATAAATATAGGTACGGCTGCAGTAAATGGGTCTCTAGTAATAGATGCTGCATTAGGTGATGTTAACCTTCTTGGTGCTGCTAATCAAACTATTAATTTTGACCATGCAGATGCTCAGTTAACCTTAAAGAATAGTGCTGCTGCAGATAAAACAATAACTTTGGTAAATAATTTAAATCCTGGTGCTGGTGCTGATGGTAAGGGTATAGTTGAGCTTCATTCTGTTGAGGATGGAAGAACATTGACGATTGCTGGGGCAGGTAAACATTTAGGTACTGCTGTTAATAAATTAAAAGAGGTAATTTTTTCAGGTAGAGGTAAATTTGACACTCGGGCGATTATCATTCATAGCAAAAATATAGAATTAAATGTAAATGAACTAACATTGGGTGATGTTAATAGCAATATTTTATTTGCTAAGAATACTGCACTTACCGTTGGTGATATTACAGGTAATGTAGATTTCCAAAATCATGATGGTACAGTTAAGTTGGAAGCTGGTAAGAGAATCACTGGTAGTGTAACTAGTACTGGTACTGGTGATGCTAAGGGAACATTAGAATTCCGAGGAATTGGTGCAGTAACAAATCCTATTACTAACTTAAAGATGTTAAGAGCTGGGGCAGGTAATGTAAGATTAGTAGGTGGCAATCATACTATTACTGAAATTCAAGGTAATGGTGTTGGTAATTTAACTTTTGCTAATAACTTTAATTTAACAGGTTCTATTAACTCAACAGGAGGAAATGCAGTTGGTTTAATATTCGAAGGCAACAATAGAGTTGCTGGTGTAGTTGGAACGGCAACAAGTCCTGTTGGTACTATACAAGTCCAAGGTACTACCATCTTTGGCGACAAAGTTCAAACTGCTAATGATAAGGACATCATAATATCTGCTGGAGCAACTGCTGAGTTTGCTAACAGCGTGACAACTCGTAATATTAAGGGACATGCAGCTGGTCAAGGTACAGTTCAATTTAGTAATGCTGAAACTATAGCCGTTAATAGTGCAATAGGTGCTACTAATGCAGTAGATACTTTAGACATAGCGGGAGCAGATGTAAAGGTTACCCAAGCAGTTTCGGCGAATAATATTAACTTCTCTAATGCTAGTAAAGAGGCAACTTTAACGTTAGAAAGGACAAGTACTGTAGGTGGTATTAGGACTAATGGTAATAATGTTCATACTCTTGCATTAGCTGCAGATTTTACCACTGGAATACAAGATATTGGGTTAGAGAAGAACAGGTTAAAATCTATTAAATTACTGGGTGATCATAAAATTACTATTAATAGTGGTGTCTATTACGATGTATCAACTGAAACTAATAATACTGGTAAAGTAATTTTCAACTCGGATAGAAGCTTTGCTTATAATTTAGGAACAAATGATTTAAAATTGTCTGATGTAATCTTTGATAAGAATGCTACGGTAAGAGGTGATGTTTATTCTAAGCAAATAACCATTGCTAGTGATAAGACTGCAACTTTTGCTGGTACTATAAACAGAACTATATCTGTGCCAAACTCCACTGTAGATGGAGCTAGCATATCAAGATCATTGAAAAGTTTTGCCTATAGTACACAAATTGGTTCGGATGAAATAAAAAATGAAGGTATTGCAAAATTTGATAAGGCAGTACTGGTTGATGCCAAAATTACTGGTGGTGAGGTAACGTTTACCGATAATGTTTGGTTTAAACAAACTGCTAATGGGAAAAAAGTAAATTTTGCTGCAGATAAGTTTGTAATATTAGAACAAAATATTAACTTTGCTAATATTAAAGCAGATAAAGCTAAGATAATTATATTACCTAAAACAGCCTCTATAACTGGTAATTTAGCAGCTAAAGGTTTAACCGTAGATATTGCAGCTAATCAATTAAAATATACTGGTCAGGCACAGCTGACAGGAGATGTAGAATTAGTTACTGCCTACGACCCATCAAGTGCAGCAGGCGGTAATATAGAGGTTCAGAAAGGTAGTAAATTGGATTTATCGAAAGCAGACCAGCTGACTATAAAAGTGAATGCTCAGACTGATATTAACAAAATTCCTGAGGGTGGTGCTAAGTATGTTGTGATTTCATCAGTTGATGGTCAGGGTCTTGTTGCAATTGATAACAGTAAAATTAAGCTTGACCCAACTGGTGAACAAAACCGTTTTGTACAGTGGTCCATGGATTCTAGTGATCTAAAACTATATATAACTGACATTTCTAAGCAAGTTATAGATAAAGACATTGCTGGTAAATCCCTATCACAGGAAGAACGGAAATTTTATACACTGTTGAATAATGTAACAGATCGTAATAGTTCTGCTGGTAAGTTCAGGAACAATATAGGTTTGATGGATAGAGAGCATACCCTTCAAGCGATGGATAGAATATTGCCTGGTAATGAAAATCCAATAGGAGAGAGCCTTGCAAGAAATCCAACATCTGAAATAATTAGAGGATTGATGGCTCAAGCTGATACCCAAATTACTGCAACAAGGATGGGAAATTCAGTACCTATGAAAAATGCTGCATCAGCTGTAGGCTCTGGTGATGATGATACGCTAAGGTATGGAGTATGGGGTAGTCCATTCTATGGTACTGCTTGCCAAGAAACGTATAAAGGGGTTAGTGGTTATAAAGAGAAATCAGCTGGTGGAATAGTTGGATTTGATGGTTTAGTAAATGATAATCTGCTACTTGGTGCAGCTTATAGCCGAATTAACACACAAATGTCTCATCAGGATAAGAAATTTGGTGATAAAACTAATGGTAAGACTAATATCTTCTCCTTATATAGTTTGTATAATCTTACCAATAATTGGTTTACTGAAGCTATAGCATCATATGGTATAACTAGGGTTAGGAACTCAGAAGGACGCCTAATTGCAACGAATGTAAAAAGAAATGTTACTGCTCTAGAGACTGCTGCTGCTAAGTATAAATCTATCTCTTATAGTGGTCAATTACTTACAGGGTATAATTATATAGCTTCTGAAAAGTTAATGATTACCCCAACAATTGGGTTCAGATATTCGCAATTTAAGGATGCTGGCTATACGGAAACTGGTACAAAATTCCAAAACTTAGTTGTTAAGAAAAGGTCGTACAATAAATTTGAAGGTATTTTGGGGTTAAGAACTGCGGCAACCCTGAAGGCTAACAAAGTACTGTTAATACCAGAATTGCATGGTTACGTTAATCATGACTTCAAAGGAAAAGCACCAATTATTGATGCAAGGTTAGATGGGATAAATGAACCATTACCGACTAAATCAGTTAAACCTGTTAAGACCTTCTTCACTGTTGGTACTGGTTTCACTGCGAAATATAATATGATGGAATGTGGTATTATCTATAATGTTAACATTGCCAGCAAATATATTGGTCACCAAGGTAGTTTGAAGGTTAAAGTGAATTTTTAAGTAGCTTATCCTCAATTTAATGAGTGCAAAATGGGGATATAAGAGTATTTATGTCATGGCAATTGTCATAACATAAACACTCTTAGCCCCGGAATCCTTTAAGATTTTAGCACATTTGTTAATGGTAGTACCAGTGGTTAATACATCATCTACTAATAATATTTTTTGGTCTATAATTTGATATTTTTTATTGAATATAAGGCTATTTGATAAGTTTTTTTCTCGTTCTTTTTTAGATAAAAAAGTTTGGGATTTGGTCCATCTTGACTTAATTAATACGTCAGGACTTACAGGTTTTTTTAGTAGTCTGCTGATTTCTTGAGCCATAATCAAAGCAGGATTATACATTCTAAACAATCTTTTGAATCTATTCATTGGAACTGGAATAATCAGGTCAATATCTTGAAATTCGCTGTGATATTGTATATAAAGTAATTTGCTGAAAGTTTTGGAAAGAATGGTTTTGTCTTGATATTTAAAAGCATGAATTATTTTCTTGCTATGCTCGTTAAATTTAATTAAACTACGGGATATGTTATAATGTGGTTTATATTGAAAGCATTTTGCACAACACATATCATCTAAAATTGATATATCTAATCTACAACCACAAATATTGCAGTAAGGTTTTGTAATAAAGTCAAATTTCTTCCAACAATTTAGACAAAATTCTTCTTTAGTGGCAGTCATTTCAGCACAAGACAAACATCTTGCTGGCAAGATATAATCTACTAGGTAATTATAAAATCTACTAATTTTGTACATTACTATAAAAGCAAACCTTTAGGCAATATCTCTAGTTAAGTTTACCGGTCTAGGAACACATGGGTTGCCACTACTCGAAGAATCTGTTGATTCAACAGACACACAAGGGCTTTTAATCTCGTAAGGAGGACCAGGAGTGCATGATAATAATTGCAAGAGTATAACAAAAAACAGAGAAAATCTTAATAATTTTGTCATAATTGTCGTTTGGAATTAATTTTATTGTCTTAGATTCTATAGGAGGTTAACCTAGTTCGCAATAAATCTCAAGTACATTTGATAAAAAATAAGTTTTAGATACAAAATACATAATAGCTTGTGGCATTTTTCCTGACAAGCATATATACTCTCTTCAAATGTTTGCAAGTAATAACCTAAGGAAACGATGATAAGTACATCCTTCAAAGAAAGACCTCCTTATGCTAGAAAGTATAATAGTTGGCGTATTAGAATTTTATATTCAATAATTATTGGTTATTCAACATTCATATTTTGTCGTCAGAATTTTAATATTGCAATGCCTGCTTTAATGGATCATTTTGAGGTAACAAAAACTCAACTTGGCTGGATTTTAACAGCCTCTTCTATAGTTTATGGTGTAGGAAAGTTGTGTAATGGATTCTTTAGCGATAGATCAAATGCTCGTATATTTATGGTGGTTGGTCTTGCCCTTGTAGGCATCATAACATTGTTATCGGGTTTTGCTTCTAGTATAACCTTACTGGGTTTTTTATGGATTCTGAATAATTGGTTTCAATCCATGGGATGGCCGCCTGCAACACGTATGTTGACTTATTGGTACGCTTCTAAGGAATTAGGAATGAAATGGTCTTTAGGGGCTACTTCTAATCAAATTGGCGGAGCAACTACTATGATAGTGTGTGGCTATTTAATAGACGTTTATGGTTGGAAAGCAGCATTTATAATTCCTGGAATAGTGGCATTATTAATATCGTTATTTTTATTTAATAGATTACGTAATTCTCCCAATGAGGTTAATTTGCCCATAGTAGAAGAGTATAAAGAATGTGATATATCTCTTGGAAACAATGGTGATAATTTATTAACGCGTCAACTAATAGAAATTGTATTTTGTAATAAGTTAGTGTGGTATGTGTGTTTTGCTAATATGTTTGTTTATATTGTACGGTCAGGTGTAATTTTTTGGGCACCCGTATTTTTACGTGAACTAAAAAACGTTACTATTGCTCAAGCTGGTCTACAAGTTGCTTCTTATGATATTTTAGGTTTAATTGGTGGTGTTGTTGCTGGATGGATGTCAGACAATCTATTTCAAGGACGACGTGGTGCAGTTGGTTCAGTATTTATGTTTGTTTTGGCTTTTACTCTTATTTTATTTTGGCAAATACCAAACGAGTATGAAATATTTAGCATGATTATTCTTGCTTTGGCTGGTTTTTTTGTATCTGGACCGCAAGTCTTAATAGGTGTTGCTACAGCAGATTTTACTAATAAACAAGCAGTTGGTACAGCTAATGGTCTTTCAGGCTTATTTGGTTATCTTGGTGCTGCATTGGCTGGGGTATGTGTTGGTTGGATTTCTGATAATTTAGGTTGGAATGGTGTTTTTTTATTTTTTATCTTGTCTGCTTTCTTGGGGGCAATACTTTTTTCCTTAACTTGGAATTATAGTTCTAGAAAAATGCGTAACGTGTTACTTTAGCTGTGCTGTCAGAATTTACTTGCCAAAAATGTATAAATTTATATAAATGTTAATAATAAATTAATAAAGGTTTACTGTGACTCAAGAATATACGTTTTCAATGATTAAGCCAGATGCTACGAGAAGAAATATAATTGGTAAGATTACTTCTTATTTAGAAAATAATGGGCTGAAAATAGTAGCTCAAAAAATGACCATTTTAACTAAAGATCAAGCAGAGCATTTTTATGCAGAACATAAATCAAGAACATTTTTTAGTAGTTTAATAGAGGGCATTATTTCTGGTCCTGTTGTTTTACAGGTGCTTAAAGGAGAAAATGCTATCTTACAAAATCGTAAAATAATGGGAGCTACTAACCCAGAAAATGCTGAACTAGGCACAATTCGGAGAGATTTTGCAGAAAATATCGAGGCTAATAGTATTCACGGTTCTGATACTTTGGAAAGTGCTGAAAGAGAGATAAAACTTTTCTTTACTGAAAAAGAAATTGTAGAATAATTATAGTCTATATGAGATATAGTGTTGTAGTTATTGGTGGTGGTCATGCTGGTTGCGAGGCAGCTTCGGCTTCTGCTCGTTTAGGTGTAGATACTCTTTTAATTACTCTAAAATTAGATAATCTTGGTGAAATGTCTTGCAATCCTGCAATAGGTGGGGTAGCAAAAGGCACTTTAGTAAAAGAAATAGATGCACTTGACGGACTCATGGGTAAAATTATAGATCAAGCTGGTATCCATTATAAGATGCTCAATGAAAGTAAAGGGCCAGCAGTTTGGGGACCAAGAGCTCAAGCTGACAGAAAACTTTATAAGAAAGCTATGCATAATGTCTTGATAAATCACCCAAATTTGACAATTTTATGTGCGTCTGTAGAAAATATTGAAGTCCACGACTCTAAAGTAAAGGCATTAACCTTAGATAATGGTACGCGTATTGAGTGTCAAAAAGTTGTATTAACCACAGGTACGTTTTTATCGGGACTCATTCACATAGGAACTAAAAAAATCCCATCGGGTAGAATAGGTGAAAAGCCGTCATACGGTTTATCTAACACTTTAAAATCTTTTGGCTTTTCTCTTGGTAGGTTAAAAACTGGTACCCCTCCAAGAATAGATGGAAGAACAATTGATTATAACGAAGTAGAAGTGCAGGCTGGAGATACCGTGCCACGTCCTTTCTCCGAACTTACAAATTCTGTTAAGATAAAGCAAATAAATTGTTTCGTTACTAGAACAACTGAACAAACTCATGAAATTATTAGGAATAATTTAGATAAATCAGCTATGTATTCTGGACAAATCAAGGGTATAGGACCAAGATATTGTCCATCCATCGAGGATAAGGTTACTAGATTCTCTAAAGTAAGTCATCAAATATTTTTAGAACCTGAAGCCTTGGACGACCATACTATATACCCAAATGGTATATCTACATCGTTGCCTGAAGATATACAATTAGCATTGCTAAAAACAATTCCTGGTCTTAAAAATGCCACTATGTTAAAACCAGGATATGCAATAGAATATGATTATGTCGATCCAAGAGAATTAAAAGTAACGTTAGAAACAAAAAAAATTAAAGGTTTGTATTTTGCCGGTCAAATTAATGGCACCACTGGCTATGAAGAAGCTGCGGGGCAAGGAATTATGGCTGGCATTAATGCAGCCTTATCGATAAAAAATCAATCAGATTTTATTTTGACTAGAGCAGATGCTTATATTGGTGTTATGATTGATGATTTAATTACCCTTGGTACAGTGGAGCCTTATAGAATGTTCACTTCCAGATCTGAATATAGACTTTCTGTTAGGGCTGATAATGCAGATTTAAGGCTAACTCAAATGGCCATAGATATTGGTGTTATATCCAATTTACGCAAAGAGATTTTTAGTAAGAAATGTGACGATATTCATAAGGTAGAAAATATTGTAAAAACTATTTCTTTAACAACCACTAAGTTAGCTAACTTGGGTGTGTCTATTGCACAAGATGGTTCATATAAAACAGCCTTTGATTTACTAGGACTACCAAATTTTGGTGTTGATAAAACAATAGAGATATTCCCAGAACTTATTTCATTAAATAAAAAAATCCTTCATTATCTTTGTATTGAATCAAGATATTCTTCTTATTTGATTAGACAAAATGCAGATATTCAATTATTTAAAGAAGAAGAGTTGGAATTATTAGATGAGAATATTGATTACTTTAAAATACCAAGCTTGTCTACAGAAGTAAGAGAAAAGCTCCATTATCATAAACCGGCGACTATTGGTGCAGCTAGAAGAATATCTGGAGTTACTCCAGCTGCTTTAATAGCAATTATAATTTATATAAAAACAAGATATAAACATTAATGTATGACGGTCGTAATGTTCCACGTGAAATATTAGATGCCCTTAAGAAGTATCAATCATTGACATTAAAATGGAATAAAACTATTAATCTCGTTTCTTGTAATACCGAGCGTGAGTTTTGGGTAAGACATATTTTAGATTCTTTACAGCTAATGAAGTATATAAATAACCAAAATATTCATTTAATAGATGTTGGTTCGGGTGGTGGATTTCCAGGGATAGTTTTGTCTATTGCTGGAATAAAAAATGTTACTTTAGTAGAATCTGATGTAAGAAAATCTATTTTTTTATTGCAAGCTTCTAAAATTTCTACTAATAAAGTCAATGTGGTTAATCAACGAATAGAAAATGTTAAATTAGATTGTGATATATTAACTTCTAGAGCCTGTGCTCAGTTAGAGAAAATATTTGTTTATACCCAACATATTAATGTAAGAAATAAGTATTTATTATTTAAAGGTGAGCAATATCAAAAAGAAATTGAAATTGCTAAAAAGAGATGGTCTTTTTGTCATTCTATGTATGATAGTGAGACTTCTGATAATAGTAAGATTCTAGAAATTAGTAACATATATGACAAAAATAGTTGCGATAGTTAATCAAAAAGGTGGAGTTGCTAAAACTACAACTACTGTAAATTTATCGACAGCTTTATCTGTAATGGATAAAAAAATCTTGGTTATAGATTTAGATCCTCAAGGAAATAGTAGTACTGGTTTTGGTATAAACCAACAAGATAGAAAAGTTACTATTTATCAAGTATTAATTGGTTTAAGAACGATTGAAGAAGCCATAATACAAACGAATATTCCAAATTTACAATTAATTACAGCTAACACTAATTTATCCGGTGCTGAATCGGATTTATTAAGTATAAAAAAGCGTGAATATTTATTATCGGATTTGTTAAATAAGTTGGTCAGTAAATATGATTATATTATTATAGATTGTCCTCCTGCTCTTAACCTACTAACAGTTAATGCGTTAGTAGCTTGTGATTATGTATTAATCCCTATGCAGTGTGATTTTTATTCATTAGAAGGATTAAGTCATTTACTAAAGACAATTGAAATTGTAGAAAAGAATTTAAATCCGAAAATAAAAATTGCCGGTATTTTATTTACTATGTATGATAAGCGCAATCGATTAACTGAGCAAGTAGAGGATGATGTTAGAAAATGCTTAGGAAGATTGGTATTTAAGACAGTTATTCCGCGGAATGTAAAACTATCTGAGGCACCATCTTACGGTCAGCCAGCAATTATTTATGATCATAAATGTACTGGCTCTATTGCTTATATAGAACTTACAAAAGAGATTTTAGGTAGAAATATATGAAAAACAAAGGTTTAGGCAAAGGGTTATCGGCTTTGCTTGGAGAAGAGGTTTTTACTGTAGAAAAAGATGAATTAATAAAAATTATAGATATTGATAAAATTGAAGCTAGGAATAATCAACCAAGGAAAAAATTTGAATATGATAAAATAAAAGAATTAGCTGACTCCATAAGTAATAATGGTTTATTGCAACCAATCATTGTTAATTCAACCAATGATGGAAAATATAAAATTATAGCTGGTGAGAGACGTTGGCGTGCTTGTAAGATAGCTAAGCTTAGCGATATTCCTGCTATTGTAAAAGATATAGGGGATAAAGAAATTATAGAGATAGCACTAATTGAAAATATTCAAAGAGAGGAATTATCTGTTATAGAAGAATCAGAAGGATTTGAGCGGTTAATAAAAGAGTTTGGTTATACACAAGAGAAATTAGCAGAAAAACTTAGCAAGAGTCGTAGTCATGTAGCTAATTTATTAAGACTAAATCAATTACCACAATCTATCAAAGATAAAATAAATGAAGGGCTTTTAACTATGGGACATGCAAGATGCCTAATTAATCATCAGCAGGCCGAGGTAATAGCTAACCATATTATTGAAAATGATTTAAGCGTTCGACAAACTGAAGATATAGTAAAAAATTGGTCTAAAAATGAATATACAAAAATCCCAGAACATGATAGACATGTAGGGAAAAGATTTCTAAAAGAAAATAGTAAAGAGAATGATCTACAATTATTAGCTAAATCATTGTCAGAAAGATTTAATATAAAAGTAACTATTGAAAACTACCCAATTGGTGGAAAATTAATATTTCACTATAGTAATTTAGAAGAACTTGATTCAATTTTGTCGAGCTTAAATTAAATGCAAATTTTTTTAGATAGTGTTGATATTAAAGAAATTGATGAGATTAATCAATTAGGTATAATTGATGGTATAACTACTAATCCTTCCTTAATGTCTAAGACAAAAGATGATTTTGTCTCAACTATTGCAGAAATATGTAAGATAATAACTTCCGATGTTAGTGTTGAAGTGGTTGCAAATGATGTTGATACTATGATTAGTCAAGGAAATAAAATTTTAGAAATATCCAGCAATATTGTTATTAAATTACCTATGACATGGAATGGTATTAAGGCGTGCCAATATTTTGCAAATAAAGAAAAAAAAGTGAACATGACCTTATGCTTTTCTGTGAATCAGGCTCTTATCGCTGCAAAAGCCGGAGCATATTATATATCGCCTTTTATCGGTAGACTTGATGATATAGGTCAAAATGGTATTAGTTTAATAAGTGATATAAGACAAGTATATGATAATTATCAGTATCAAACAAAAATCCTTGCTGCATCTATAAGAAATCCTAACCATGTTTATCAAGCTAGTATGTATGGGGCTGATGTTGCTACAATGTCTGGTAAAATTATCAAGCAATTATTAGATCATCCACTAACAGACTTCGGTTTAGAGATTTTTAATAAAGATTGGGATAAATCTGGATTAAAAATTTAATTATTAAAAAAGAATTAGATACTGCTTATTTCAGGTAACAACAGGTGAAAGAGGAATCAGAAAATAGGTGGTATGTTTAATAACATTCTTGTAATGTCGAAAGATATTTGGCATATGAAATTTTGGTAAATTCTTATGCAAATTGAATCAGTAAACAATTTAAGAATATCGTTTAATGAAGCCTTATCAAGGATAGGAAAAAGTGTGCTAAAAAATGATGACATAATAATTGAAAATGACGATAAAGCAAAACCATTTGTAAAATGGGTAGGTGGAAAAAGAAGTTTAATAAAAGAATTATCCTCAAGAACACCGCAAACTTATAAAAGCTATTATGAACCATTTATAGGAGGAGGAGCACTTTTGTTTGCTCTTGCCCCATTTGGTGCGACTATATCAGACGTAAACCTAGATTTAGTTATTACATATGCCGTGATTAAAAATAAACCTCAAGAATTGATAAAGCTATTGGCAAAACATAAAGTCAATCATTGTGAAGAATATTACTATAAAATCCGGAAACAATTTATTAATGATAATGACATAGAAGTTGCTGGACGTTTTATATATCTTAATAAAACCTGTTATAATGGTTTGTATAGAGTTAATAACAAAGGTGAGTTTAATGTGCCTATGGGGAAATACAAAAATCCAGCAATAGTTGATGAGACAAATATACTAGCTTGTAGTAAATTATTACAAAATGTTGATATAAAATATCAAGATTTCAGTAAGATTTCTCCAGATACAGGTGATTTTGTTTATATTGATCCTCCTTATCATCCTATAAATAATACATCGTTTACTAAATATACAAAACTTGATTTTACAGAAACAGATCAGATAAAACTTTATCAAAAATGTAAAGAATTAAACGATAAAGGTATATATTTTTTGCTTTCAAATTCTAATATTCAGTTTATAAAGCATCTGTATAAAGATTTTTATATAGAGATTATCGAAGCACCACGTGCTATCAATTGTAAAGCTAATGAAAGAAAAAATACAGAAGAAGTTTTGATTAGAAATTATGAATAAAATACAAGGTGGATCAATTGCAAATAAAACAGGGAATGAACTTGAGATATTTATAAATAATCGTCTTGTTAGGGAAGGTTACGGTTTTGTTCCCAAGACTAGATTTATTGCTTCACAAGTATTAGCACAACCAATCTATACTAGACAATTTAGTTTAGGAGAAACTATCTATAATACCGCTTGGCAATGCGATTTTATTCTATATCATCCTATAAAACATTCTAATTGTCTTGTTATTGAATCTAAGTGGCAACAATCAGGCGGTTCTGCAGATGAAAAATACCCTTATACAATATTAAATGTTAGAAAACAAAGTGTTTATAATGTTATTATCATTATAGATGGAGATGGTTACAAAAAAGGTGCTTTACAATGGTTAAAAGATCAAGTTTATGGAAACTTAAAAGGTGTTTTTAGTATGTCTGAATTTACAACTTGGGCAAATAAACAAAATATTTAGGTTGTATATGTATATACTGCTCGTAAATGAAGAGTTGAAGGAAGAGAAGAAAGAAGCTAGAATATGATAATGGGAAATATTTTAACATCTGAACAAAGAACGGTACTGAAGTCAGGTCATGGTAATGAACGAGATAGGAGAGTATGTGACCGAATTAAGGCAGTTTTGCTGTATGATAAAGGTTGGAGCTATGGAGAAATAGCAGAAGCATTGCTGTTAAGTGAAGAAGCTATAAGAAAGCATGTAAGAGATTATCAAAAATTTAATAAATTAGAGACAGCTACCGGTGTTAGTGCAAGTAAGCTAAGTGAGCTAGAAGAGAAAGAGTTAATAGAGCATTTAGAAATATGTAATTATGTTTATGCCAAAGATATCAGCAATTACATAGAAGAAAAATACGGTGTTACCTATACAATAGCAGGAGTAACAAAACTATTAATCAGATTAGGCTTTGTATATAAGAAGCCAAAGATCGTACCCGGCAAGCTTGATATAGATAAGCAAGAACTATTTAAGCTAGAATATAGTTTGTTAAAAGGTACTCTCAAGGCTAAAGAAGCTATATATTTTATGGATAGCGTTCATCCTCAGTATCAAACAAAAGCCCGTTATGGTTGGATCAGAAAGAATCAAAATAAAACTTTACCAACATTTAGTGGCTGGAAAAGGAAGCATTTAATAGGAGCAATTAATTTATCTGATTTGCAATTAGTTAGCACAGATAATCCTAAAGTAAACGGTGATTATATAATCAATTTTCTACAAAAATTAGAAGCAGAAAATCCTAATAAAGAGAAGATATATTTGATTTGTTATAATGCTGGGTATCATAAGTCAAAGAAAGTAAAGGAGTATCTAGTAAATAGCAAAATAGAATTAGTATTTTTACCTTCCTATAGCCCTAATCTTAATCCGATTGAACGATTATGGAAATTTATGCATAGAATTGTAACAAATAATAAATTTTACCATAATTTTGCTCAATTCTCAGAAGCTATAGATAGATTTTTTGCTAATATTGATAAATACAAAGGTAATTTGATTACTCTTATAACTGACCAATTTCAGACTATAACTTTTAATCATTTTGCCAACTCTTCAGGTTAATTGAGTATATAGCTTCCTTAAAGAGTTAAGATTAATCTGTTCTATTAACTATTTAAAAACTACAAATAAATTACAAAAATAAAGGATTAAGGATTATGTCGTATCAATATGTTTATGTTATGAATGGTCTAAGTAAGACCATCAACGGTAAACAAATTTTAAAGGAAACGTATTTGTCTTTCTTACCAGGGGCAAAAATCGGTATTATTGGTCCAAATGGTGCTGGTAAATCTACTCTTTTAAAAATTATGGCAGGTATTGACAAAGAATATGACGGTGAGGCGTTTGTAGCTAGTGGGGTTAGAGTTGGCTATTTAGCTCAGGAACCGCATCTTGATCCTACTCAAAATGTTTTTGATAATATTATGGAAAGTTTAAGTGATAAGAAAGCTTTAATTGATGAATTTAATGAAATAAGCTATAAATTTGCTGAGGAAATGTCAGATGATGCAATGAACGAACTTCTAGCAAAACAGGCTGATCTACAGGAGAAAATAGATAGTTGTGATGCTTGGAGTTTAGAGAGGGAAATAGAGATTGCTATGTTTGCATTAAGGTGTCCAAATAAAGATGCCGATGTTACAAAAATCTCAGGTGGGGAAAAAAGACGAGTTGGGTTATGTAAACTTTTACTAGAAAAGCCTGATATGTTATTACTCGATGAACCAACAAACCATTTAGATGCTGAATCGGTATCTTGGCTAGAAAATTATTTAAAAAATTATAAAGGTACGGTAGTAGTTATTACCCATGATCGATATTTTCTTGATAATGTAACGGATTGGATATTAGAGGTGGATCGTGGTAGATGTGTTCCATGGCATTCTAATTACACTGCTTGGCTCGAGCAAAAGCAAGCAAAATTAGAGCTTGAAGATAAAGAAGAAGATGATAGAAGTAAACAATTAAAAAGAGAACTTGAATGGATACGTCAATCACCAAAAGCTAGGCAATCAAAAAGTAAGGCTAGAATTACCGCTTATCAGGATTTGTTGACCAAACAAAAAGAACAAAGATCCGGCACTGCACAAATTATTATACCTAATGGTCCACGCCTAGGCGATTTAGTTATAGAGGCAGAGCATATAGCGAAGAGATACGGTGATAAGGTATTGTTATCAGACTTTAGCTTTAAGGTTGTTCCAGGAGCTATTGTTGGTATTATAGGTCCAAATGGAGCAGGTAAATCTACTTTATTTAACATTATCACTGGCAAGACTGATCCAAATCACGGCTCTATTAAATTAGGACAGACTGTTAAACTTGGTTACGTTGATCAATCAAGAGATGATTTAGATGATAACAAGACTGTGTGGGATGAGATTTCCTCAGGTCTTGAAGAGTTGCAACTTGGTTCTAGATCAATGAAAAGTCGAGCTTATTGTGCAGCTTTTAATTTTAGGGGGGGAGACCAGCAGAAGAAAGTAGGGCAACTTTCTGGGGGTGAACGCAACAGGGTACATATAGCCAAATTACTAAAAGAGGGAGCTAACGTTATATTACTTGATGAACCATCTAATGATCTTGATGTTGACACATTACGAGCCTTAGAAGATGCTATTTTAGATTTTGCTGGATGTGTATTAGTAATAAGCCATGATCGTTGGTTTTTAGACAGAATAGCAACACATATTATTGCTTTTGATAAAGATGGAAATGCTACGTGGTTTGAAGGAAATTACCAAGATTATCATGATTATATTATTAATTTAACAGGTGAAAATATTATTAATCCTAAATATCGTCATAAAAAATTAGTATAAAATATGTCTCTAGGAGAAATATTAGTGGTTATGTTAGTAGCACTGATAGTAATGAAGCCAGAAGATATTCCAATCATTATAAAAAAAATCCAAGAATTTAAATTATACTGCTCAGCTATCAAAAATCAAGCATTGGGCTATATTACGAAAGACTTAAAAATTGATAATGATATTCTAGAGAGTAATGCTGAGCAGTTGAATTTTTATTTAGAAAGAATCATTAATATCCAAGGCTATTATGATGGTAATTATTCTCTAGATGAGCTTAAAGTAAAGTATGATGAGCTTATAAAAATAAAAAGTACAAAGTATGTACAAGATTGTAAGAAATAATGAATTTATTGAATATATAAAAGATATATTAGCCCCTTTTGGTCAAATAACTACTCGTGCGATGTTTGGTGGTTATGGCATGTATAAAGATAGAGTGATAATAGGGATTATTGCAGAAAGTGAGCTATATTTTAAAGCAGATAGCTTCACTGCTGAATATTTTAAATCTTTTGGCTCACAGCCATTTACCTATAATAGCAAAAATAAGCTAGTAACTATGTCATATTGGAAAGTATTACCTGAGATTTTAGATCAACAGGAAGAACTTGGAAAATGGCTCTCTATGGCATTTAATGTATCTATTAATTCCAAGAAAATACCTCATGCTTTAAATCATTGAGGTAGAATTGTGAATTATGAAGGACACCAAGAATCTGATATAAGGTCTATTGTATTTACTAGTAATTTAGCTGAGTCTACGGTAGAAAGTTTAATTAATCGTTGTGCAAAGGTCACCAACATATGCGTTGCTCTAGAGATGGTCTTAATCCGTTGTTGTAGATCAGGACTGTTTTACATAGTAAGGGAGAATGGTATAACAAGTGACCCCAATTCGGGATAAGAATTGACAAATTCTTATCCCAAATTCGCGTAAGCGGTAAACTGCTGTATTAAATGCAGCGTAAATATGTTGAAATCACTAAATATATTACGGTTTCACAAGTTCTGTACTGTCTTTTAAAGGCAAATCAAACTCCATGGCGAAAGCAGATTTTTCATCATTAGTGAAACAGCCTTCTGAGACTAATGTACGCTTCCAAATTTCAAGAAACATTTCAGGTGAGCAAGCTTCTTTAAGATCTTGTAAATAAGTACGCTTTTCAAGAAAATTCAAAACCGGGAAGAAGCTCGAGCTATCTAATAAAACATGTTTAGGCAGACCTCTATAACTATCTACGGTAACCTGCTGCAGCTCTGTATCAGAATAAAGATGCCATAATTCAGGCATTAATATGGTTTCTTCTTGATAAAAATGTAGAAGATTGTTAGACAAAAACTTATCATATAAGGAGCAGATATGGCAGCCCTGTATAACCCGTTCATCATCATCCACTATTTTTATCGCATTTTCAAAAATCCCTTGAAACTCCATCAGCTCATCTTGCTGGTTGAAATGCTCTTGTTCAACATGCTTATGCACGGTTGATCCTTTTTTATTAAATAGTGGGGTAAAATATTTTTCTTCTTTTTGTGCATGCATTTTTAGATCAAATACAATATTATCAAAAGAATCTTTAATATCAGTTACAGCTGCTATTTTTCGAAAATCTGTTTTACCTAGCTCTTCTCCGAACTGGTACAGCTCCTTACGAATGAACTTATGTACACTTCTATACAAATCATATCTTGGCATTTGATTATACTCCTTAACTAAATTAGAGGATTAGATTGATCACAGGTTTGAAAAATAACGCGATAGCATTTCTGTATTTGCATATTAATAATTTTTATGAATGTTAATTATCTGCATGATAACATATTATTTAAATGTTATCACTACCTATATTACTGTTCCGCCTATTATTAATTTATTACATCGATGGTTGAAGTTATGTTATAATCTTCTGAAATCATCTAATTCTAATTAGGTATAGCTTGTTTAAGAAAATACTAAAAATAAAATTTGTTTTTGTAACTATTACATTGATTTTGCTGATCAGCGGAATCAATTTTTGTATATTTTACTTATTTGCACCTGGTTTACTTGCAGAAAGTAAAACTCTAATAATTAAGCCTAAGTTGTCGATTGATCAAATTACTACGATATTAAATGATAACAAAATCATAAAATATCCTTATTTATTTGCATTTCTTACAAAAATATATTCATTAAAACATCCTATAAAAAGTGGGGAATATACTTTTACTCAAAATATTTCTCCAATGCAAACTTTAAAAATATTGTCCAGTGGCAAATCGATTATTCATAAAATGATTATACCTGAGGGTATGCTTGTATATGAAATAATACAAAAGATTAATAATGAAGAACGCTTAATTGGTGAGATTCTAGGAACAATTCCTGAAGGATTTTTAATGCCATCTACTTATTTTTTTTCATATGGTGATCAAAAAGAGCAGATCATTGATAAAATGCGAAAATTAATGTCCCTGCATCTTGACAAAGTCATGGAAAGATTATCACCCAATTCCCCATTAAAAACCCGTCTTGACGTCTTAATTTTAGCGTCCATTGTGGAGAAGGAAGCTAGCCTAGACGCAGAAAAACCTTTGATTGCTGCTGTATTTCTAAATCGCCTTACCAAACATATGAAATTGCAAGCAGATCCAACGACGATTTATGCTATAACACTTGGGAAAGATAAACTAGCAAGGCGATTAACTAAAAAAGACTTAGCTATCCAATCACCCTATAATACATATTATGTTTTTAATTTACCACCTGGGGCTATTTCTTGTCCTGGAGTAAAATCTTTAGAAGCTGTAGTAAATCCTGCTAAAATTGATTCATTATATTTTGTCGTTAACATTATGGGAGGGCATAATTTTTCTAATAACCTTAACGATCACAATAAGTACGTTGAGATGTATCGCAAAAGTTTAAAGGAGCATTAAGTATGGACAATACTGAATTTGCCAAATTGGCTGAAAAAACAATATCTTTAATTGCCGATACGATTGAGGCAGAAGATAAGAATTGTCTTATCGATATTGATTTTCAAGGTGATATTCTAACCCTAACTACTAACCAAGGAGTATTTGTTATTAACAAACACTCAGCTGCTAAAGAAATTTGGTTATCTTCACCGATTAGTGGTCCTTACCATTTTTATTATGTTGCTGGTAAATGGAAATCAAAATCCTCTGATGATCTAGTTGTTATTTTAGAGCAGGAGTTAAAAATTAATATGCTAAATTGTAGCTATTAGTTGTTATCTTAGATTTAAGGAATAATGTTTAAGATTCATAATACCTCTATTCGGGGTAAGAATTAGTTAATTCTTATTCCGAATTGGCTTTAATAGAAGGAAAAATGCATTCTTAAAAAGGTTTTGCGAATGCATTTTAAACCTTTCTGAAGCTAAAAACATGATTTTAAAATCAGATGTAGAGCCGTTTCAAATCTGATTGTTTCGATAATTTCACCGAATTTGGGATAAGAATTTATCAATTCTTATCCCAAATTCGCGTATGATGTTATGCTAGTGTATTCTTTATTCAATTCTCTAATCACCCACATCCATATAATACAAATTATACCAAATACTGTCATTAAGTATATAGAAATAGATTGATAAGTTGCACAAGGCAAAATAATAAATATTAAAGACTGGAGAAGAGCACTGGCTGACTTTCCAAGCTTAGTCCCAATTACGTCGGCAGCTGCTTTACCTTTTGTCTTAAGCTCGGCATCTAGAGGAACATATGACATTTCTTTTGTAGAATCAAATAAAGTATATTTACTTGACTTACTTAGAACATTGTTGACTAGCCCCATGGTAATAGCAATCAAAGAAGGATCGGTTAGCATAAAGCTAACCACGATTATGGCAGAAAACCCATCAAAGTTAGATACTGAGAAAAATAGCATGCCAGTTATAAAGACCATTATTGGCGTTATACTTGCTGCTGTAAACCAGCCCAACCTTCTTACAATATTAGAGCCGAGAATAACAAATAAAATGGTAAATATGCCAGTAATACTTAGATAACTGCCAACAAAAGCAGCAAATTCCGTCGGTGTTTTATAAACCTTTGAAGCTGACGCTTTCCAAGGCCCTTCGACTAAATTTATAGCTATACCATAACAAACAAGTAGTGTAGCAATTAATCTAATATATCTTGAAGAAATAACCATTTTAAAACTTTCTATAATAGTCATAGATTGTCTCTTGACAGAAAATTGTAGTTTTTCTACCTGAATTTTATCTAATATTTTATGGTTCAGCACCCAAAAAGTTGCTAATGCTACTACACCTAATACCAATACACAGCCTAATATAATTTGTACTGAAAGTTCAGTCTCTGTATGTTGTAGGTCAAACCTTTTAATTAAAGATTGATTTAAATAAGCTAAATTTTCTAGAAACTTCCCTGATATATAAAGTCCTGTTTGAGCAAAAAGTCCAAATAAAGGATAGAATCTTTTCGATTGTTCCACCGAGGTTATATTATTAACAAATTGCCAAAAAAGTAACGCAAATATCACGCTCGGCCATAATTCTGCTATAATATAAAACAGGGAGAAACTCCAATTAGATAAAAGTAATATAAACCATTTCAAATTGGGATAAGACTTTATTAAAATGCCGGCATGCTCATTACTCAAATGTAATGCTAGATGATTAGGAAAAATATAAAAGGCAAATAAGGCAAAAAATAGTAGAAAAACTGACAATATAAGGTAAAATATATACTCTCCTTTTATGTTATTTACTAGTTTCACATAGATTATTGACAGCAGGAATGCCGAAGGTAGAACCCCCCAAAATTTAAGAAATGATACAGTTTCAGTACCAATCATAGTATTAATAAGACTATCTTTTAAGGCTCTGATAATATTTTGTATAAATAAAATACAAAACATCAACAATGTTACACTTAGAAACTTAGATAATTCACGCCTTTCGATAGGAAACACGTATTCTAACAATCTATTTGTTAGTTTTGAGGTGGGGGATGTGTTGCGAGTTATAGAGAGATACGAAAAAATTCTAGAAATGACTGCCATATAAGGCCTAACCTACTTATTTATTGGCTAGGGCTACATATTAAAGCTTATTGTCTTTAGTGTCAAGAAGAATAAGCATGAATTTGAGCAGGGTAATTAAAAATTATAATCAATAGTTGATATAAACATAAGTTTAACTGCTCTTGATATCATTCTTATACTAAAAGCGGGAATCCATAATATCTAATAGCCTTTGCAGGTTATTTTTTGGATTCCCGCTTTTAGCTAGGAATGATCGTTTTTGCCTAAAACCTTCTAGAGTTAGCTATACGTGACTACGGCTCATCCATGCTACTTTCAAAAAATAATTTTTGAAAGCAGCGAAGAATTGATACTAATATTAGATCTCTTGCAGAATTCGCTTCTGCTAGGGAATTTGTAGGAGGACCGGAACGCAGAACCGCAACGTACTCCCAAACGTACGTGAGGATTCGACTACCGTACCGACGCACAAATTACCAGCAGAAGTAGAATTATGCAAGAGGTCTTTATTTTTATTACTGTTCTACCTGCGTTGTTGTATTACCTGCTAAAGATATATTTGGAATCTCTTCTAGTGGTATTGTTATTATTGACAAGTTAGTATCTACTGAGCAATCAATATTTTTGTTCTTACTATCAGAACTTTCACATACTTCTATTGGAAAAACTATTGGGAGATCAACGTTTTTGTTCTTACTGCCAAAACTTTTACATGTTCTGTATACAGCAATCCCAACAGAACTTATAATAGCAAGACCAACTAAACCACCAGCTGTGTATAAAATTTCTCCTGTTGACATTGTATCACTAACATCCTGATTATGAGAAATTGGTTTTTTAGTAGTATCATTTTTAGGAGTAGTAATGCCATCAGAGGTAGTAGCACCCTCTAATGTATCACCCTCACTTATTGCACGTTTTGCAATATAATGTGCTGACAGATTATCTATATTATCTATCGAGTTAGAATTATCTATATTATCTTTAGAGCGAATCATAGAAAGAGTTGTCAATAACAGCATATCTTTAGCTGTATATAACTTAAGAGGCTCTACTTCTTTAGAAAGAGGTTTATCTTGTTTTAAAAAATTATGTTCCCGGTAATGATTAGCCCAGTCTCCCTGATTATGTTTGTTACGTCCCATATTTTTTCCTCCTTGTACATTAACAAATTTGTTGCGTTCAACTACTTTAGATAAAGTGTCAATTAATATCAAATAAAATTATTATATTTAATAGCCAATATTCTAAATATAATAGCATATTAAAAATTACTATATTATTTGGTATTAAAAAGATTATTTCAGTATCTTTATGATTGACTAAATAGGATTATTATAGTGTATATTAAATTTTGCTAGATTTCACGTTTAGCAAAAAATATATAAAAACATTTTAGGAGCATATGATGATAAAAAAAAATAGATTAATTACTACTATAATAGGATTACTATTACTAAGTTCAAATAGCTTAGCAAGTACAACAGCTGCAAAATCAAATGCCAATAAAACTAATATTATTAGTAGTAGTGGCACTAGTGATGAATTACAAAAAATTGAGAGTGATTTCAAGTCTTATGCTGCGGGAATTTCAGCAGAACTAAGAGAAGAAATAACAAAATATAGAATAGAAGTGGCTAAAATTAATGGTCAAAAACGTGAATTATATAAAAAAATCTCACAAGAAGCTCAAAACTATCTTGCCAAAGAACGAGACTATAAAAAAAGAATACTATCCTTAAGCAAAAATTCAGCTAAAAACCAAGAGGATACTAGCTCTATTGAGAAAAAATCTGACAAAAAAGATTTGCCTAAATAATGCTTTATGAACAATTTCAGCGGAATATTGAAAAGCTAGTTGATAGACCTCACCTGAGGTCTATCGCATTGGCTATTTCAGGTGGTTCTGATTCCATAGCCCTTTTAATGTTAGCACATAAATGGACTAGCACTAATAGTATTAAGCTAGTAGTGATGTTAGTTAATCATCATTTACGAGAGCAGGCTAAGTTGGAGCATGAGTATGTACGAGACTTAAGCCATAAATTGGGACATAGATATCACCAGCTTCATTTCGATCACCAAAATAATTTTTCTAATTTACAAGCAAGGGCTAGAGAAGGTCGTTATAAATTAATGACTGATTTATGTAGCAAATTAGATATATTGACAATTTTAACAGCACATCACTTGGATGATTATATAGAGAATTATTGTCTAAGATCAGAAAAAAAAAGTAGTATATTTGGACTTAGTAGCAGCAATATTAATTGGTATAATAATGTTAAAATAGTGAGACCATTGTTTAACATTCCAAAACAACAGTTAATTGCATATTTAGTTACCAATAATGTAAAATGGTTTGAAGATGAATCTAATAAATCTGACAAATATCAACGAAATATCATTAGAAAAAAGCTATCCCTAGAAGGAGAATATATAAAGAATCAAATAACTTCTCAACAATCTAGAATTAACCAAGTAGTAGAAGAGAAATGGCAACCGGAATTGATTGCTTGCATCGCAGAATCAGTAAAAATTTATGATTTTGGTTTTGCTACTGTAAATTTATTAAAATTTGCAGAATTTTCTAGTGCAATAACACTACAGGTAATCAGTTTTGTACTTATCATTATTAGCGGTAAGAACCGTGCCAGTAGATCAGGCTCAATAAGCATGATAACAGAACTATTACAACAAAAAATAGACTTTATTAAGACACTCCATGGTTGCGTGATTAAAAAAATTAGTAATAATCTAATAATTTACCGAGAATTTGGTAGGAATTTACCTATAGATATTAGACTTAATAATGTAGATGTATGGGATGGTAGATTTCATTTCTATATCAATAGACCTCTTGTAGAATTCGCTCTAGCTCAGGAATTTGCAGGATATCCGGAACGCAGAACCACATCATACTCAAATGCATGTGAGGATTCGAGTGCCGCACCGACGTCCAAATTACCAGCAGCAGTAGAATTATACAAGAAGTCTAATAATTCAGGCTATTTGATCAGTAACCTAACGATCAAGGATTATAGTAAAATAAGGCAAGATTTAGATTTTAAAATACTGAAAGACGCAAGTTTTAACAATCATATAGCTATTTTATTCACCCTACCAGTATTCAAGATACTTGAAAAAGTTATAGCCATACCCCATATATCGTATTATAATGACCAAGGTTTGAGAAGAAGGCTTAGTGTTTCTTTCTCTCCCAATTTTATATCGCGTTTTACACATTTCTGTTAGGTGAGTAGTAGATGAATAATCAAAGTAAGAATGTTCTAATTTGGGTGTCGGTTTTTGTTTTAATGATACTTGTTTTTCATGCATTTCAAAATGATGGTTTTATTGGAGGAAGAAGTAATATCGCTTTTTCAGATTTTTTAACCAAAATTGATGAAAAATCAATTAGTGCTGTTAAAATTCAGGGTAGAATGATTGAGGGAACTCTAAGCGATGGATCTTCTTTTTCGACTTATGCTGCTGACTATCCAGATCTAATAAATCGCCTAAATAGCAATTCGGTTCATATTGAAATAGTGCCACCTGATACAAAAATGAACTTGTTGTTTAACATATTTGTTTCGTGGTTTCCAATGATTCTTTTGATAGGTGGGTGGGTGTTTTTCATGCGTCAAATGCAAGGTGGAGGAAAAGCCATGGGTTTTGGTAAATCTAAAGCTAAGCTAGTTTCAGACAAAGGCCCAAAAATTACTTTTAAAGATGTTGCTGGAATTAACGAAGCTAAAGAAGAATTAACTGAAATTGTTGATTTCCTTAGAGACCCAAGCAAATTCCAAAAACTTGGTGGTAAAATTCCAAAGGGATGTTTACTTATAGGATCACCTGGAACAGGTAAAACTCTCCTAGCAAAAGCTATAGCCGGCGAGGCAAATGTCCCATTCTTTAGTATATCTGGCTCTGATTTTGTTGAAATGTTCGTTGGTGTTGGTGCTAGCCGTGTCCGTGATATGTTCGAACAAGGTAAACGCAATGCTCCTTGTATAATTTTTATTGACGAAATAGATGCAGTAGGTCGCCACAGAGGTATTGGTATGGGTGGTGGCAACGATGAACGTGAACAAACACTAAATCAAATGCTGGTCGAAATGGATGGGTTTGAGGATAATGAAGGGGTAGTTATTATTGCTGCAACTAACAGACCGGATGTATTGGATCCAGCGTTGCTAAGACCTGGGAGATTTGATCGCCAAATTACTGTTCCTAATCCAGATATTGATGGTAGAGAACAAATTTTACAAGTACATTTGAAGAAAATAAAATGTGCCTCAAATATAGTCGCTAGAATCATAGCTAGAGGAACTCCTGGATCTTCAGGAGCAGATCTTGCTAATCTTGTCAATGAATCTGCATTAATTGCTGCTCGCAAGGGTAAAAAAGAAGTAAGTATGACAGATTTAGAAGAGGCAAAAGATAAAGTGTTAATGGGTGTAGAAAGACGTTCTATGGTTATGTCAGATGAGCAGAAAAAACTAACTGCTTATCATGAGGGAGGGCATGCATTGGTTGGGTTGTATTGTCCTGCTTCTGATCCAATTCACAAAGCAACTATTATTCCAAGAGGTAGGTCACTTGGAATGGTTATGCGACTTCCTGAAAATGATCGTTTTTCTATGCCACGTGATAAAATGGAAGCTGACATAGCGGTGGCAATGGCTGGCAGGGTAGCTGAGGAGCTTATTTTTGGCAGAGATAAAGTTACTTCTGGGGCTTCTTCAGATATTAAAATGGCAACCCAAATGGCTAGAGCTATGGTAACGGACTGGGGGTTAAGTGATGCAATAGGACCAGTATATCATGGTTCGAGTAATGAAGATCTATATACTAGTGGTAGGGGAGCAGGTCATACTTCTGTACATACAGCAGAATTAATTGATACAGAAGTAAGAAAAATTATTGAAAAAGGTTATGATTTTGCCAAAAATATATTAACTACACATATTGATCAACTTCATTTGTTAGCTAAATTATTGATTGAACATGAGACATTGTCTGGTCAGCAAATTAAAAACTTGCTGAGTGATAGATCAATGAATTCAGAAGAGGAAAATTTATTTCCAATAAAAAATGACTATGGTGGTACTGTAAAAGTTAAGAAACTAAATCAGAAAAGAACAGCTGGGTAATTTAAAAGTCGTGGCTACGGTAAAGAAGTGTGCTTGATGTCCCCCCACAACTGTTGAAAGTTAAAAATCGTCTATTAGCGAAGCACTGTTGTAAGTCTTAAACCGTCATTGCGAGGAGTCGCTGCAAGCGGCGACGTGGCAAGGAGGTCTTGACTATCATGAAGATTGCCACAGTGCCTAACGGCACTTCGCTAATAGACGATTTTTAACTTTCAACAGTTGTGCCGTCTACGCGGGGATGACATCTTTTCACCATTGATTACAACTTTTAAATTGCTCTGAAATATAGTTAGAATTTTAGATGAGGAATAAACATGGCAGAACTTAGATTACCACCTAATTCTAAAGTCCGTAAAGGTACTATATATAAACATTCTGGAGAAGCGGTTAAGTTACGTAATATCAGAATTTATAGATATGATCCAAATTCTGAAGAAAATCCTAGAATTGATATTTATGAGTTAGATCTATGCAAAACAGGTCCAATGGTTCTAGATGCCTTAATTAAAATAAAAAATGAAATAGATTCTACATTGACTTTTAGGCGTTCTTGTCGTGAAGGAATTTGTGGTAGCTGTGCGATGAATATAGATGGAACTAACACACTTGCTTGCATTAAGGCTATTGAAGAAATTCGTGGTGATGTCAAGATATATCCTCTACCGCACATGAAGGTAGTAAAAGATTTAGTACCTGATATGTCGCATTTCTATGCTCAATATGAATCGATAGAACCTTGGCTAAAAACTGACAGTCCGCCACCTTCCAATACTGAAAGATTGCAGTCTCTTAAGGATAGAGAAAAGCTGGATGGTTTATATGAATGCATATTATGTGCGTGTTGTTCTACCTCTTGCCCAAGTTATTGGTGGAATGGTGATAAATATTTAGGACCTGCGATTTTACTACAAGCATATCGGTGGATTGCTGATTCTAGGGATGAGTATACTGGAGAACGTTTAGATGCTTTAGAAGATCCATTTAAATTATATCGTTGTCATACGATTATGAACTGTACAAAGACTTGTCCGAAAGGTTTAAATCCAGCTAAAGCTATTGCAGAGATAAAAAGCCAAATAATAGAACGTCACGGAGTGTAAAGCGAATAGACTTACTTAACCTAAGTTCGATATAGCATTAGTGTATACTCTTCTGCTCCTACAAATTGTTTTTTGGAAATATCATGGATTCGCATGCTCACCATTTATTTTCAAATCCAATTCTTTAAAGCATTTATAGATAAAAATCACTCTACATGATAATTTTTAATAAAATCAAACTTATAATTTTTTTTATGCAAAAGATCAACTAACTGACTTAAATTTTCTTTGCCATTAAATTGGTCTTGAAACATCTCATCATGCATAAGTAAAATTAATTTATTAGGTAAGGCAGTATCATTTCTGTTAAATTTATCTTCTATCTCTTGCACTAATTCATCTAAGGATTGAATTGGCTTGCCATGCTGATTATGAGCCCATTCTAAATCCCAGCCATATAGATAGAAGCCATTTTTATATATTCCATCATCATCTATTCTTTCTACTTTATCTTCTTCTTTTGAAATATATGGATCATCTTTACTTAGGTTAGGAAGACGGAATACATCTCTACCTGGTAGTCTAGTATTGACATGTGAACCAGTGAAACCAAAAACAGTATTATTTTTTTTAAGATCCTTAATTACATCCGGAAGCTGATGATAAAAATTCCTATAGTGGTTATTAGCGTGAGTATAGCTGTGATTTCCTATTTCAATAAAAGGGTTTTTTTTAGCTAGATCAACAGCTTTCTTTAGACTAGGACTCGAATTATCATAATGTAATCCTACCATGAACATGGTAATGGGAGTCTTTTTTTGGGTCATGACATTAATAACATTTTCGGTTCCTCCAAGAGGACCATCATCTGATGTTATATAAATTGTTTTATTTGTATCTGCACATAATGCATAAGGTAGATTTACTATAGCTACGAAACAATATATTAGGAAGATTTTGGTTATTCTCATAAAAATATACCTGAGATTATATGATTAAGTAGGTTGCTTTTACCGTAAATAGAATTGTATCATTACATTACCAAATATACCAAAGTAAAAAATTGACAATTAACAATAAATATTTACTGGCAGTGATATTAATAGCGATGTAGTGATTCATTCGAGCATAATTTTGCTAAAGACAAATAATCTTGCGATGATAAATTTTCAGATCGAGAAGAATTATCAATCTTTAATTGAGACAACAAATCTTCTATGTGCGGGGTTAGTTTCTTCAAAGATGATTTAATCATTTTACGACGTTCACTAAAGGCTAGTTTGGTAATTAGTTCAACTTTCCCAATTAGTTCAGGTGTTAATGGATTATCAAAAGGCTCAAGTCTAACTATTGCAGAGTGGACTTTTGGTGCAGGGTAGAAAGCTTGCGGATTAACATCAAAGCATTTTTCAACTGAACAAAGTAACTGACATATTATTGATAATCTGCCATAAGATTTTGTCCCAACTTTACCACATATTCGCTCTACAACCTCTCTTTGCAGCATTAAAGTCATACTACTTATTAAGTATGATTTTTTTAACCATTTTATGACTAACTCTGTACCTATTCGGTAAGGTAGATTTGAAATAATAGTTATTTTATCATGTGTTTTGTCGTGACTTAAGGTTGATAGATCAAATTTAGAAGCATCTGAATGAATAATATGTAGATTAGGGTATAACTCTCTTATTTCCGTCAGTAACGGTATGCATCTAGCGTCAGTTTCAACCACAGTTAAAGATTTAGGGTTGTAAGAAAGGATAGCTCTAGTGAGTCCGGCTGTACCAGGACCAACTTCTAATACAGAGTCATTTTCTCGGAGGCCACTTACGCGAACTATTTTATCACATAGACTACTATCAAAAATGAAATTCTGACCATATTTCTTAATAGGAACAATACCATGTTGGCTAGCATGCTTGGCGATTGAAGGTAGTGTACTCGGATTATTCGAGTATATCACAAAGGTAGCATTATTTTGATATAGGCTTTCTTACGCATATCCTCAAAGTATTTTTGGGCTTTTTGTGACATTTTTTTATTGGTCAGAAGATTTACTACATAATTATTTTCATCTAGAGTAATATTAACTATCTTTTTATTACACATTAATATTAACTTAAACCCATCTTGCATCTCAAAAACACTACTTTTCTCTCCTGTATTTAAATCCTTGAGAATTGTTTGTAGCGTAGAATCTAGAGTACTTAAATTTTGATTGACTATCTCTAACGTAGAAAAATCTTTATATAAAGATTCTTTGATATCGTGACAATTTGTAAGGCGTTTTTGTAACCCATACATCTTTTGCAAAGTTTTATCCTGTTTATCTTTTGAAGTAAAGATTTGAGCCGATACTTCTGCATCTTTTGAATTAGTCGCTAATATTATAGCATCAACTTCTTTTGCACTAATAGCAACTGATCTAGAAATACTAGATAAAATATTCATTTTGATAATTTCAGCACCAATCTGAGATTTAAAACTATTAATATCTACAGATTTACTCTTCAAAAGTTGCATTAATTGTCCTTTTGCCATTTTATTACGTTGCTCAATAGTCTCTATAGACTCATTTAACTCACTATCAGAACTTTTTTTACCATTTACAGACTGATAAAGCAATAAATCATCAATCACGCTGTTAATTGCCATCTTGTCAAGTTGCTTATCTGTTTGAGAATCAGGATTGTTAATATTGTTAAGTGCCATGATCATGTGTTTTCTAGCTAAAAATTCATGTAACGTAATTGGCTCATTATTAACTAATGCAACTATATTGGATAATTCTGCTTTCGCTATAGCTAGGTTAAAAACGATAGCAACTAAACAAAATAACTTCTTCATAATTTTAGACTCACATATTTAATATTTTTAAACCTATAGAAATAGTAGGTACAGCAGAATTCTTTTTTATTCCCCTACTACCATCTTCCATGTAGTTGTCTGAAAGTTTTCCGGCTATTCTAACACAATCATTTAAGTATGTCACTTGGATACTCTTAGAAAGAACATTTAGTTTGCTTTTTGGCCAATTTACTCTCATATCATAGACAACTGACCAATTTTCTGTTAATTGATAAGTGAGATTATAGTAGAATTGCTTTATTTTCTCATCAGTTAATTTATCTGTAAAATAATATTTCTGTAAATTTGAAATCTGAACCAATCCAGCAGTTAACTGAATTTTCTTAGAGTTAAGACTTCCACCTAATTCATCTCTAATTGGATCAAAATTTCTACTTTTTCTAAATCTATAGAATAGCTCTATCTTATCAGAAAAACTACTAGCAATTCTACCAACATTTTCGATACTATTAATAGAGTTAGTATTAATAGTACTGTTATAGGTTTGTCCTAGAAATAAACTTGTATAATTCTCCTCCGATAGTATAGAAGAATTAACCCCATAACTTAATCTATTGCCAAATTCATGATAATCTATACCACTATAACGATTCGAATTGAATATATTATTTTCTGATAGTTCATATTTTGATGGATCAATAAAGGAAAGTTTCTTATTATAATTATGTCTACGTCCAATAGTCACGGATATAATTGGTTCTACAAACAGGCTAGTTTTATCAAAAATTGTTCCAGCTAATGGATAACTCCAAATATTTTGGATTTCAGGTATATTTCTAGTTAGAACATGATTAGTCCTAGAATCATTTAGATATAGGTGATTAATAAAATATACATCTGATCTATTCCGTAAGGTAACATTAAATAAATGACCTGCATCAGTTAAAAAATTATTATCCACTGCCAGTTGTAATGCAACTCGACCTAGTTCCTTTCCGCTTCTTTCTTTATAAATTAATGCATTATTCTCTACAACTAAGTTACTAGTTTCTTCGTCATTTAGAGGTATAACATTCTTAGTTCTAACCTTGGGGAAAATTAATGGATTCGTACTACTAGAATCATTTGTTCCCAATCCCTCAAAATATATTCCTTCCGTCAATAAGTAATTATAATTATTGACATGCTCTAAATATAACTTAGACATCAAATACGGAGTATAATTGTTATAGTAATTTTTTAAATAAGCTTTATCAGAAGTACGTTGTAACCTAAATCCATATCTATAATCGTTTTTGATAAAATTACCATTGCTTAATAGATAATATGAGTTCACCTTACGGTTTTTTATCGTTACATCACCATCCTTTATGGAATATGGCACTTTACCATAATTAGCGTCTAAAGATATATAATCAGTTTTATTCGGTTTGTAACGAGCTTCTAGTTCAAGAATTTTATATATAATATTATGCTTTTGCCAAAAAATCCTAGGGGTTAGAGTAAAGTCTAGATTAGGTTTAGCTCTATAATATAGCGGTATTCCCAAAGCATTATCCCGCACTCTAGGTATCAATATTCCCGATTCTGCGGAAGCCTTAGGTGTTGGATGAGAAAAATATGGTATATACAAGATTGGTACACCATATACCTCAAAAAATAGGTGATTATAAACCATTTTATTCTTATTAAGATATATCTCAGTATTTTTTGCAGAAACTTGCCAAATAGGTTTTTGGTTACATAGTATTTTGCATGGAGTAAAGGTACTATTATGCAGACGAAAAACATCTTCATTTACTCTTTCTGCTAGTTTTGATACTAATAGTGTATTATCACCAAAATATAAAATAAAATCTGAGATTATCCCTGCCTTTAGTTTGTCTTTTAATATGACAAGATCTCCTAGAATAACTCTATTTTGCTGATCTTTAATTCTAATATCACCTTCAGCCCAAAGTTTATCTTGCCCTATATCATAAATCAAAGAATTAGCTGTTAGGAAGTAATTATCCAATATAACTTGAACATCACCTTTAGCATAAATAAACTGTTCTTTTTGGTTATATTCAATATAATCCGCTGATATAAAGCTAAATTGTTTGTTCATCTCTTGCTTATCAGCTATTGCAAAACCAAAAACCGATAACAAAGTAATAATAATCAATATATTGCAGAAAACTCGCATTAAAGATAACTTTTGAAGTGAGGGGGTATGTAAAATGCAGTCATTTAGTATCATAGTACTATATAACCAAGTGTGCAAGTTTAAGTATATAATAGTCCTCGATGTTCTAAGAGTGATGTTATCCCAGCGTAGGTAGCGGGATCTAAAAATGTTGATAGTCTTCCCAGCTGGTTTTTTAGACCTCTACTTTCGCGGGGGTGACAGCGAAGACTGGGATAACACCGAGGCTGCTTAAGTTAACAAAACTTGAACGCTTAGTTATATACTAAATTTGATATATTTATACGATAATTCGACGTTAAATAGTAGTAATTTTTAAAATTAGGCTGCAAGCTTGTAAAGTAATAGATATAACCTTCAATTTACTTTCTATATCATCTAGCCTTTCAGGTTATTTTTTGAATCCCCACTATAGCTCAGATGATATCAGTAGTAGTTAAACGTAAGCTTTATATTAATTATTGACTGCGATTTTTAAACCGCCATGATAAAATAATACTTGACTAAATTAGTAGGGTATTATATAATAATGTTATTATAGTGGAGTTGTTTGTATGCAATTAACTACAAAGGGGCGATATGCTGTAATGGCTATCTTAGAAATCGCATCGCAAATGTCGGATATACCTGTTACCTTGGCTGAAATTTCGGTGAAACAAAATATACCGGTCAACTACTTGGAGCAAATTTTTGCAAAGCTTAAGAAAGCTAATATAGTTAGATCAGCGAAAGGTCCAAAAGGTGGTTACATCATTAATGAAAAATTAAATAATATCAAGATTACTGATATTATTGATGCGGTAGATGAGAATATTGAAATGACAAGATGTTTAAGAAAATCTCAGAATAGTTGCGTACCTAATAAAGTAAAATGTAACGCTCATCATTTATGGTTAGGTTTAAGTAAGCATATAAGGAACTATTTTGACACCATCTCTGTAGCTGACATGCTAGCTGATACACTAGATTAGCTCTAAAAGTTTTTGAAAATTATTTTAACTTATGTATTAGTGGACGAATAAATTATGTTATATATATGTTATATTTAGACCATAATTCCACTACTAACGTTCATCCTAAGGTTAAGGAACTTATGAAGGATTTGCTCGAAGAAGCATATAATCCATCTTCTATTCATGCAAATGGGCGTTATGCTCGGAGTTTAGTGGAAATGGCTAGGCAGCAGGTCGCGAAATCTGTTGGCATTGATATAAATTCTAGGGAATATCAGGTAATTTTTACTTCCTCTGGCACAGAGAGTAATAATTTACTGATGAGTAATTATTATGATGGAGAAATTTTTGTTTCTGGCATAGAGCATTTATCGATTTTTGATCACACTAAATATCGAGATAATATTAAAATTATCCGTGTTGATAGTGATGGCATTGTTGATATTGACCATTTAGAGCAATTATTATTGGCAAGTCTAGCTAGTAAGAAACTAGTTTCTGTGATGTTGGCTAATAATGAAAGCGGTGTTGTACAAAATATACAAGAACTGGTTAAAATTGCCCAAAAATATGGGGCAGTATTTCATAGTGATTGTGTTCAAGCAGTTGGCAAAATATCGGTCAATATTAAAGAATTAGCAGTTGATTTTGCTACTATATCAAGTCATAAATTAGGAGGAGTGCAGGGAAGTAGTGCGTTGATTGCTAAAGCAGAACATACGCTTAAAGCAATGATGATTGGTGGAGGGCAAGAGAGAAACATTCGCTCAGGTACAGAAAATGTACTAGCGATTGCTTCGTTCGGTCTTGTGTCATCAATAGCGACTGCAGAGATAGAAGATAGATACAAAAAAATGAAGAAATTACAGACATATTTGGAACAAAATTTGTGCAACTATAAAAATGTTAAAATAGTGTCGAAAGATGTTGAAAGATTACCAAATACCACGTTGATAATCGTACCTAACACTGATGCACAAACCAAATTGATAGCTTTCGATTTACGGGGTATAGCGGTTAGTTCCGGTTCTGCCTGTTCATCAGGGAAAGTTGGTAAATCACATGTATTATCTTCTATGGGATTTAGTGAGGATGATGCTAGGTCTTCGATTAGGGTGAGTTTTGATTATCAACAAACTATTGAAGATGTTGTGACATTTGTTAAAGCGTTTGAAGAAGTATATTACCCGTTTTTATGTCATTCCCGCGTAGGCGGGAATCTATATCCCACATCGAAGCAAGGATGACATTCCTGTTGGAATGACACTAAGGAATAACTAGTATGGATAAATTAGAAGAATTAAGACAAAAAGTAAAATTAAGTGGTAAAGCACTACCGATTTATATGGATTATCAATCGACAACTCCTATGGATTCGAGGGTCTTGGAATGTATGTTGCCATATTTTACCACTAAGTTTGGTAATCCGCACTCTAGGAGTCATTCTTTTGGTTGGGAAGCCGAAGAAGCTGTGGAAAAGTCAAGAGAACAAGTAGCAAAGCTTATTGGTGCAGATCCTAAAGAAATTATTTTTACTTCTGGGGCTACGGAGTCTAATAATTTAGCAATAAAAGGTATTGCTAAATTCTATGGTAGTAAAAAAAATCACATAGTGACAGTGATAAGTGAACATAAATGCGTTTTAGATGCTTGTCGGCATTTAGAAAATGAAGGTTTTAAGGTAACATACTTGCCAATTCAGCCAAGTGGTTTGATTGATTTACAACAATTAAGAGATGCCATAACTGACCAAACTATGTTGGTATCAGTGATGGCGGTAAATAATGAAATAGGTGTCATCCAACCAATTAAAGAAATTGGTAAAATTTGTCGGGAATTAGGGGTATTTTTTCATTCAGATATCGCCCAAGGATATGGTAAAATTCCTATAGATGTTAATGATTGTAACATTGATTTGGCAAGTATTTCCGGGCATAAAATTTATGGTCCCAAAGGTATTGGAGCTTTATATGTAAGGAAAAAACCTAGGGTACGTTTGGTGCCAATTTTAAATGGCGGTGGACAGGAAAGAGGCATGCGTTCTGGAACTCTACCAACTCCTTTAATTGTTGGACTAGGTAGCGCTAGCGAATTGGCTCTATCTGAAATGGCAAAAGATGCCATACTGGTAGAAGAGCTTTTTGATAGATTTTATAATAATATTACTAAACAAATTGCTGATGTCTATTTAAATGGTGATATCAATAGGAGATATAAGGGAAATCTAAATTTAAGTTTTGCTTATGTCGAAGGTGAGTCGATGATATTAGCTATTAAGGATTTAGCCGTTTCATCTGGTTCGGCTTGTACCTCATCTTCGCTAGAACCGTCATATGTGTTAAGAGCTATGGGAGTTGATGAAGAAATGGCACATACATCGATTAGGTTTGGTATTGGTAGATTTACCACTAAAGAAGAAATAGATTATGCTGTAGAGTTAATAAAGTCAAAAATTAACAAGTTAAGAGAACTAAGCCCTCTTTGGGAGATGGTTCAAGAAGGAATTAATTTAAAGCAAATCAAGTGGGCGGTACACTGACAAATCTTAATTATTAATATAGGAAATAACATGGGCTATAGTTTAAAAGTACTGGATCATTACGAAAATCCCCGTAACGTAGGGTCATTAGACAAAAATGATGCATATGTTGGAACAGGTCTCGTGGGAGCTCCTGCCTGTGGTGATGTAATGAAGCTACAAATTAAAGTTAGTGAGGATGGAATTATTACAGATGCCAAATTTAAAACCTTTGGTTGTGGTTCTGCTATTGCTTCAAGCTCTTTAGTAACTGAATGGGTTAAGGGTAAATCTATTGATGAGGCTGGTAGTATAAAAAATACTGAAATAGCTAAGGAATTATCTTTGCCACCAGTAAAACTCCATTGTTCTTTATTGGCAGAAGATGCCATAAAAGCAGCAATAGCTGATTATAGAACTAAAAAACCATAAGTAGCTATTATGAAAAATGTTATGTCATTGACTGATGCAGCAGCTAGGCAAATAAAGCTATTGATAGACAAACGTAATAAACCATCTTTTGGTATTAGGATTGGCGTAAAGTCTGGTGGTTGTTCCGGTCTATCTTATTACGTAGAATATGCGGATAACAAGAATAAGTTTGATGAGGTGATAGAAGATAAAGGTGTACGAATATTAATTGACCCAAAAGCTCTAATGTATCTTCTAGCCAGTGAAATGGATTATGTAGAAGATAAGTTTAAATCGGGGTTTACTTTTAATAATCCAAATGAAAAAGGTAGTTGTGGCTGTGGGAAGTCGTTTAATATATAAGAAAATATTTCTGTTTTTATAAAAAATGCCGTAAAACCCCATATGTCTTTAGCGTGTAGAATGTAAGACGTTACTCACCTTGAGTTTCAATATATCCCGAATTCGCGTAATTTAATTCTAAGTGGCAGCAAAACGGCTCATTCTTAACACTGGTTCTTATATGAAACATAAACACTCTACAAAAGTGTCTACAAGTGTTAGCTTATTAGCTAGTAGTTCAGTACATGACTCTAGTATTAAACAACAACAATTTGATGATAAATTACAAGCAATTTTAAATAGCTCTTTAGGTACGAGTAAAATAGGAAATTTTATAGTCAATCATATTTTATGTTCCCTTGATGCAACTAATATAACTAATGGAGAAAAAATAAAATATATAAAGATTCTAGAGGAATTTGTATCAAAGTTTGTTCAAGAAATGGATAAGAATTCAATGGAACAATTAAAATTTTGGAGACAATTATATAATCTTGTATTAATTCGTGAGCATTTAAAGAAGGGCGAGGAAAGTGTTATCAAAATATTAAAAAAATTACTCGCTTTTTTCATGATAAAAAGTCTGATAATCACCAAGAAACTTATCAAAGTTGGAACATTTCTGACGAAGTATCATATACAACAAAGAATAAAGATGTTGTAGTACGTCTTAGTAAGAAACATAATAATTATACTAGCATTGACCCTGAACTGTTAGGATCATTAGAGATATCCGAGCAGCAACAATTTACCACTGCTTTAAAGAAAGGTATAGTAAAAAATCCTAACCTTAATGGGGTTAAAATGATTAGGCTCATGTTTTCTAGAACTTAAAATAAATGCAGATGCTCGGTTATACGCAAGCAAAATTTATGAAAATGATAATGGGGCTGTTTTAGTGTTTTTGATAAAAAAACTGATCATGATGGCATAAAAAGGGCATTGCGTGCTGAGAATATTGAGTGTATAAAAGTTTTTGGGGGGTGTAGATCATAGTACACAGATAGAAGATTATCCTTTAAAGTGTGATGTTTTTCCGAAAGATTATTCCATGTATGAGGAAGTGAGCTGCATGGGAGATATTTAAATGCTTCACTAATTAAATCGATTTGTTGTATGAATTATTTGCTAAATATAAATTCGAGGATTGGTATTACATACTATTGAGCTTAAATTGCTTTCCATAATACTTAACAAAATGTTATTAAATCATGAACGAAAAAAACAAAAATGTTTATTAAAAGGAAGAACATTTTAAAAGCAAGTGCAATATCTATGATATTTGTGAGTAGCTTTGTTATATTAACAAATATATTGGTACGTCGTTGTATCAATCATGAATATCATCAGCAAAACCTAATAAAATTAGAAGAATATCATAATATAATTAGATCGCTTTTAGTTGATAAATTTAATATTAATTATATATTAAGTAGTAATGATATATCTGATCAAATCTCTATTTTAAAAGAACATATTAGGAATCATGTTTTCATTTCGAAGTATCATATACCAAATAGCGTGTATGGCAAGAATGATCTACCTTATACCACTCTACAAGAACTACTAGATATAGTATCAAACCAAGCATTTAAATACAATATTACTATTAATAATCATTCAATTATATCTAATGGTGTGGTAGAATTTCAGGAGAGTGTGAACAAGCAGTATTACATTAATAAAGACCTCACTTATAATATCTCAATACAAATTTCTCCTAATTCTTATTATACACAACAAGCTATCTCTAGGGTTAAGCAGCAAATTTTATTATTAAATATAGGTTCTGTATTTACAATTTTAGTACTATGTATGATAGTATTGTATCTATCTTATAGAGATAAAAAAATTAAACTTAAACTTAACAAGTTAGAGACAGATTTAACTAACAGTATGGAACATAGTAAAAATATTCTATTATTTCACAAAATAAACGAAGAGTTTACTCTAAAATGTTATCACTATTCTAAAAGTAGTAATAATAAAAAATCATTTAATATCTCTAATACTGTTAATGTAGAAGAAGAACTAGGATATAATAGTGAATATTTTCCATTACCAATAACAACATTAGAGTCCCACAATGAAATTAACTACCATACAATAAAACTAACTCCGATAATTTTATATCTACAAAGTTATTATACAGGATACACAGCTTGCTATAATTCTAATATTAAATTAGATATAGTCAGTAATATAGAGACACTTGAAGTGCCTTTTGAATCGGAAATATTTAACCAAATTATGGTTAGTGTATTATCTAATATCTTGTACTTTAATAAAAATACAGAAAGATCGAGATGTGTAAAGTTAATATTTCAAAACAACTTGATTACCTTTATCGGTGAAGGGTTTAGTTTAGACCAAAATTTAGCAGTAAGATATTCTGAAAAAATATTTAATGATACAGCTAATTTATACATATTAAATTTGGGACAAATATTTATTTTGTTAAAAAGTTTTAAAATAAATTGTCAAGTAACTAAAAATAAGTACTCTACAACAATAGAAATAAAATTAGATAATGTACCAACAGAGTTAAATACCGACACTACCCAAAAGGCACAGATAATTAAAATGAATAAGTATAGAAAACTTAACGACTTAAAATGAAAAACTTTATACTATTACTATTTATAGTAGTAATTTCTACTTGTGAAGCATATGCAGTACTTCTTTTTAATAAAGAAGAGCCAGTATACTATTTCGTTAATCATGAAGAACAAATTAACAACATAAGAAAGTTATTAATAAGAGACAAAATAGTAGGTATTACAGGTATCAGTGGTATAGGAAAAAGTGAAATAGCTAGAAAATATGCACAAAAATATCAACAAGATTACGATATTATTGCGTTTTTAGATGCAAGTATAGATTTAATCCCACAATTTGTTTTATTGGCCAAAGAAATAAATCAAAAAATATGTTCAAAAACGGGGTGTTTCATTTCAGAAAGTACCGGAAGCGTTAAACAAAACCTTATGACATATCTTAAACCTCAGGGGAAGTGGTTATTAATATTCGATAATTTACATATTAATGAAAATAACAAAATTAAGGATATTATTGATTGGCATCATAATGGACATATTATGATTTGTTCGCAAGATAGTCAATATTTACTACCAAGAATCTCAGTTCCTTATTTACAAGAAAAAGACATTTTTATGGCAATTAATAAGCTTATAGACGAGCGATCAGAGGAATTTAAAAAAGATTTGGCATGTAATTTAAAAGGTTATCCAACTAATATAATTGGACATAGTGCTATTTTTTTACAAAGCAATAACCACATGACAATCAAAGAGTATATAAATTATATACGAAAACATGATAACAAATTAAATGCACATTTATCAATAGTATTAAATGAAATTACATCAGAAGCCAAAACACTATTATACTATATGGCGTTATTAAATAATCAAAAAATAGGTAATAATTTACTAGAACATCTAGTAGATGATAAGGAGAAATTATCCGATTTAATTGATGAGATAGTAAGATTTGGTTTAATTGAACAAATTAGTAACAATAGAAATAAAAAAGTATTTCGAATGCATGATGCAGTAAAATATGAGATATTAAATATATACGATTTAGCTACTAATAAGAAAACTATTGATAAACTACTTATTAAAATACAACATTTAATGTCAGGGGAGATGGTAAATCAATTTTATTTAATTATGCAGGATAATACCTTTGAAAGTAATGTAGAAGTACTGCTAGCTAATGCAGATAAGTATAATAGTAATATTTATACAAGCATGGTCTTGCATAATAGCCTACTTGGCTACTACTTACGTTCTAGAGAACCATATAATGCCAAAAAAATGGTAAGTTGGTTTAAAGAACACGAACATAAGTTGATTTAGCAAAATATGACAGAATTAGAGCAAGTAGCGTATAGTAGGTATTTAGGACGTATAGGACGATATGAATACTTTGTTGTTATCACCATTCAGATATAGTCATGCAATATTTAGTGAAGGCTAAAAACGCCATAAATAGTTTACCAAACAATGAGGTAGCAAAATCATCAATTTATTATGAAATGTTTCAAGTTCAGGTATTCACAGGGCAAATAAAGGAGGCAGAAGATAACTTACATATTATACAAAGTATAATGCTTAATAATAAAAACTTTATGCATAAAGCAAGCATGATAGATTATGGTATGGCTAGAATATTATTAACTCAAGGGAAGTATCAGCAGGCTTTATTAGCAATTATAGATACGATAAGTAAAGAAAAAGCTCAGCTAAATAAATCTAGGATATTGGCACAAATAAGTGATGTAGAATTAAGACAAGAAAATGCATGGCTTGCACCCATTTATACTTTGCAAGCAGAGATACTAAATAATATGCAAAGATTTGAAGAGGCTTACGCTATAACTAACGATGTATATACTAAGATAATGAGTAGTGATCTAAATGAAATTAAAGATATCACATCTACAACAATAGCATATTGTTTAACAGAGTTGTCAAAATCTGAATTAGGACTAAAGAGGCAGAATGATGCTTGGAAACATATAGTAAAAGCAGTTGATATACTGATACAAGACCAAGATAGAAACAATAGGGAAAATGAGTTAGAGAATTCCATAGATATATTTTTAGCTAATGCTTTAGTAGTAAAAGCAAATATATTAAGTACTTTAGGGAAAGCAGAAGAGGCTATGATTAATTATAGATTAGCTAAAAATATTTATTGGAATATATTTAATATCAAAAACATCGGCAATATGGATAATGTAAGTTATGCCTTCTCTCAGGCAGCAAAAACTGCTACGAAATTAACCAATAAAAGTGACAGACATATACAATGCACTTATTTTTACTCACTTCTTTTGACATATTTTGGTTCTGATCACCCTAGGAGTAAAAAATTATATGGAGTATGCCCATAAAAGCATATTGTCTGAAGTGAATAATGCTCTAGAACCCAGTGTTAATCTAAATATTAGAATTATTTTTTATAATGTTTTTGAATAAGCCATTTAGTAAAATTTTCATCAGCTTTATTTAAACTCAACTGTGAAGAGTATTCGTATACTTCTTTAATAAGAGCAAATACGTTACTATACCTTACAGCAATAGGATAGTGAATTAGCTCAAGTTCATTAATGATTTTATCACAAGTATCACGAAGCAAAGAAATATTAAGTATAGAATCTTGGTTATCGTGATCTAATAATAATTCTTGAATTTCAATATTAAAAGCACCTGCTATAGATTGCAATACTTCTATAGTAGGTTTGGAAGTACCCCTGAATATATTTGTAACGCTTCTACCTTGTCCAATCTTATTTTCAAGATCAGCAACACGCCAATTTTTTTCTTTTAATAGCCTTTCAATATTTTTCTTAATAATTAAGTGTGACATTCTTATAAATAAATGAATTTAGTTAGACATTTCAGTTGACAATATTATGTATTTATATACACTAAAAATAAATGTATATTATTATGCATAATATTATAAGTATTAACTGTATTGATATACTAAAGTTTGTACAAGGTAAAGTAGTTTATCAAAGTATTTATTTAAATAACCTGAATTCGATGTAACTTGTTACATCGAATTCAGTGTTATATATAGAAACAGTCAGGTTTGAAGCGGCTGCCCACCTGATTGTTAAAATATAACACTCCATTCAATATGTGATTTTAATAATTAAAATCACATATTGAATGGTGAAAAAAGTTAAAATGCACTTGCAGAATTGCTTCAAGAATGCATTTTTCCTTATATTAAAGCCAATTCGTAATAAGAATTAACTAATTCTTATTACGAATTGGGGTAGTATGTATGGAACAGCAAGATGCAACTCAAGATATTTTAATCCCAATATTAAAAGAACAAGATAGTTCACAAAAAAAACATGTTGAAGCGATATCATAACAAAACAATAAGAAATTAGAATGTGTCAGCAATACTTAGCAATAATATTAATTATTATTGAAGGTTTATTAATCTTAATATCTTTGAAATATTTGCATCAGATAAATATAACTAGTAAAGATTTCTCAAATATATTTGGCAAAGCTAAGGCAGATACATATCGTTTATTTAAAGAACTACAACAGTTAAGTGCTGTAACCAGTAAAAGAGATGATAACATTTTAAGCGTAGTGTATCACTTAGAGGATATCTAACTGTATATCAAAAGTATTTTGAGCATACTTGAACAACAAGAAAAGTGTAAGACAACTGAAGAGTCAACAAATAAATCCAAAATAAGTAATAGTTAAAACCAAAATAAAATTATAAGAAGACAGAATGTGTGGTTGTGATAAGGCAAGCAACTATCGTTGTTATACTCAAATGATTTGAAGAATTGGATTTGAAAATGAATGGTGAACATGCGAATCCATGGTATTTTCAAAAAACAATTCGTAGGAGCAGAAGGGTATACTAATCATGTCAACAATACAAGGTCAATAATAATGATTAGAAACTGTATTATTATAAATAATACGGGCTATCTTTTATTTATAGCATTATCTATTTAATTACGAATTGCTATTGACTAAAATAGTTGCTGGTAATATAATGTCGACTTAATTTGTTTAAATTTTAGTTAGGATATTTTTCATGTTCGCAATCGTCAAATCAGGCGGGAAACAGTATAAAGTCGGCAAAAACAGTGTCATCAAAGTAGAAAAAATTGACGGTGAAAGAGGTGCAAAAATCCAATTTGACCAAATATTGATGATTGGTGAAGATTCAAAGCCATCTTTTATAGGTACGCCAATGGTTAAAGGAGCTCTTGTTACTGCCGAAATTACTAACCAGTTTAAAGATAGTAAGGTTATTGTCTTTAAGAAAAAACGTCGTCAGAATTATCGTCGCAAGACTGGTCATAGGCAGGAATTGACCGAACTGAAAATATTAGACATTACTAAACTATAATAGGATTTATTTAAGGATATATAAATGGCAACTAAAAAAGCTGGTGGTAGTTCTAGAAACGGCAGAGACTCGATCGGTCGTAGGTTGGGTGTTAAAAAATATGATGGACAATATGTGATACCAGGTAACATTATTGTTAGACAACGTGGTACTAAATTTTACCCAGGTAAAAATGTTGGAGTTGGTAGAGATCATACGTTATTTGCATTGATTGCAGGCAAAGTAGAATTTTCTAGTAAGAGAGACTATAAAATAGTCAATATTGTGCAGTGATGATGCTATTTCTGCCTGCAGATGTCATCCCTATTCACCACACAATGTTACCCCTGCGTAGACAGGGGTCTAAAAAAGTTTAAAAAACCCTCTTGGTCTATTTTTTTAGGTTCTGCTACCTACGTAGGAATGACATCGAAAATTACGCTTGCAGATTTATGTCAATAATAGTTCAAAAATTTGGTGGAACTTCCGTTGCTAACATTGCAAGAATAAAAGAAATTATTCCAATAATTAAGCTTGAAAAGCAGCATGGCAATCAAGTAATAATTGTCGTTTCAGCTATGACCGGGGTTACCAACCAACTAGTTACTCTATGTAATGAAGTCTCTAGTCTTAAGACCAATTCAGAACTCGCAGAATATGATGTCGCTCTTTGTAGCGGGGAGATGGTAACAGCATCTTTACTAGCCCTTAAACTACAAGAACAAGGCATGAGTGCAAGATCTGTGCTGGCATGGCAATTACCGATTCTAACCAATGATAATTATAGCAAAGCTTTGGTTGAACAACTCTCTACTAGTTTGTTAATAGAATGTATTAAGCAAAACATCATTCCAATAGTTGCTGGATTCCAAGGTGTTACGAATAATAATAGGTTGACAACGCTTGGTCGAGGAGGATCAGATACTACCGCCTCTTTAATTGCAGCTGCTATGAAAGCTGATAGATGTGATATATACACTGATGTGGAAGGAGTGTTTACTGCCGATCCTCGCATTGTCCCGGGAGCAACAAAATTATCACAGATTAGTTTTGAAGAAATGCTAGAATTTACATCTTGTGGAGCTAAAGTGTTGCATCCACGTTCCTTAGAGGTTGCTATTAGATATAATGTACCCATACGCGTTTTATCGTCGTTTTTATTCCCATTATACCATGAAAAAAATGGTACACTAATAACATCTAGAGATAAAATTATGGAAAATAGGCAAATTACTGGTATTACTTCCAACAAAAATTTATTACAATTACTGGTATCCTCCCAATTGAGTTTTTCTAAGATATGCAAACTCATCGCTGACCATAATATTCACCTAGAATTAATGGAAAATATTAAGACAAATATACAATATAGTTTCATTATCCAACTATCCGATAAAAATAAATTACAACATTTACTAGATGATCTAAAAAATACTAATCAAATAAATAATTTTATCATTGACAGTCAAATTTCTATAGTATCAATTATTGGTTATGGTATTAAAAATGATCAGACCCTACTTGGTATGGTATTAAATGAACTAGAAAAAGAAAATATATCAGTGAAAAAGATACAAATCTCAGAAATTAAAATTTCTATCCTAATAAAAGACCTAGATACCGAGAAAACAATAAGTTGTTTGCATCAATTATTTGAATTATCAGAAAATTAAGCAGAATTATGTCTAAAAGAAAAAAATTTGTAGAACTTTTTGTAACTTTTTTCTATATAGGTAGAATAAAATATTGTCCTGGTACATTTGGGTCTTTAGCTGCTTTCCCTTTGTGCTACTTGATCTTATATCTTTCTATAACTAATCAACTAATTTTTTCATTTACTAATTTCACAACTTTACAAGCACAACTTATTACTCTCTTTATTATTACTCTTTTGATTTGCCTATTGTTATTTATATTAGGCACGTACTTCTCTTCAATATACATACAGTATGATACACAGGACGATCCAAAAGAAGTGGTGATTGATGAGGTAGTTGGTCAAATGCTAACAATAATACTAAGTTGTTTTTCTGTGGTTTTCGTAAACTACTCAGGACTTACAAAATATTTAAGTTTACAACTAATAAATTTTATCTTTTTATTTGCTTTGCCCTTAGTGTTATTTAGATTTTTTGATATAATAAAACCATGGCCAATAAATTGGCTCGATGCTAATATCAAAGGGGGTGTTGGTATTATGGTAGATGACATTGCAGCAGCAATCTTTGCTTCAGTCATGCATTATGCTATCACTTTTACTTTAATAAATTGGTTTGGCTAAATAATATTTTAATTAGGCTGTTCTAGGTTCAGGGCAGTTTAAAAATTCCAACTTTAAGTTGAAAATAATTTAAATAACCTATGTCTGTAATTGTTAAAATTTTCTCTAGTTTCAGTAATTTTGTTTGAAAATATAGCTATTATAGCAAGAGTTATTGTCCTCAATAATGACATTATTAACGGAGCTTCTCCAGTACTAATAGTTGACCTATCTTCTTCAAAAACCTTATCTTTTATCCAGTTTAAATTATTTTCGCATGACCAATGACTTCTGTTAAATTTTAACAATTCTTCTTTGCTAAAACTTTTTGCAAACCTGGATATCTATTCTAAGTTATTCTTATTGCTTAACAACCCTGCTACTATTAGTTTAACTACACTTACAGTATCGTACCTTCGTTCCCGCACTTTTCTAAAATCTTTGACTTTTTCTAAATATGTAATTATGCTTATAAATAGCTCCGTTATTTTAAGTTGTAAATCTATTAACGGAGTATTTTATACAAACTTTTACATTTTACAACTATTCATTACAACTCTTTCTTACTATCTTTATCCCTTTCTAGATACCTTATCTCCTAGCTTGCAGTATCTTTTAGTTCTTTTATTCCTGTTCTAAACATTTGCACCTTCTTTCTACTCACAGTTACGATTTTTAAACTGCTCTGTTCTAGGTTTGGAAACTTATGATCTTGACATAATAGGAGTTTAGGGATATAGTATACTCTTTCTAAAAATTTTCAATTTTAAGATGTTTTATAAAAATGAACACACTATGCTCTCTAGGATTCAAGTATACTCGAATGGTCTTACGAATTGAAAATGAATTAGGAACGCACTCAGCGTACTTTGGTACGTGAATCCAATAATATCTCAAAAAGCAATTCTTTAAAACAGAAGAGTATATATAGCACCCGTAGCTCAATTGGATAGAGTATATGACTACGGATCATAAGGTTAGGGGTTCGACTCCTCTCGGGTGCGCCAAACACTCTTTCCACATCTGTGCGACCATCCATATTATGGCTTTACTGGCTGATGTGCTATTAATGTAGCTACTTCAGACAATAGCATAAAGGAAACCTTATCTCACTAATTGTTGATGGGTTACCTCAATTAAATCAGTAAGTTGTTGCCATGTGTAACCTTTTGCCAATCTCAGAGAAGAAAATTTTTCCAATAAATTGATCAACTTGCTTTCATGTAGCGATTTTTTCTTGCCATTCTAGTAAATGAATTATAAACTCATGTCTATATAGTAACATATGAAATAGCATAATTCAATCGTAGATTATTGCATTGTACATACTTAGATTACAAATACAATAGAAATAATAACCTATAGTTTTAATTGCTAACTAAATAATTATATAGTAAATCAGATTGAATTAGGTGACAGAATATAATATAAAGAAGAGAGAAAATGTCAACAAGCCCATATAGTCAAGATTTAAAAGAAATTATAGATTGGATTTTGATATGTTAATTACGATTGATCTACTAATCATCATGAAAAGAATTAGCATGTAATTTTTCTTTCTCAAATAATTTATCAGAAAGCCTATGGAAATCATTAGCTGAAACTGCCCCCAAAGTTGCAATATAAATTTTAACAATGACATCATGCATTGGCATAACATCTTCATGGATATATTTATGTACTTGACTTCTATTCTTACCTATTTTCTTAGCAAATATATGAATTTGCATTTGTTGCAGCTCTAACCACTTTTCTAATCTCATATAGCCTTAAAATAATTAACCCGTAAATTGTAGATATCTTCATTTAAAAAATCATCGTTTACAAAACTATATAACTCACCTTACGCAGGGCATTTAAAAGGCATAGCAAGAATAGCCTAGCGTCATTGCGAGGAGACCATAGGTCGACGAAGCAATTGTAAGTTAAAAGTATGATATAATAGATGTTGAAGTCAATATAAATAATGATTTATACTGACTTATAAGGGGGTATTACAGCGATAGTCATTAATAATACTAAATGACTATCGCTGTGCAGGCGTGAGCGACCGTGAAGCAATTGGTCTTAAGATCGTATGGATCTTGGTACTCTAGCCCAAATCCCCGAGACGTTTGAATAGTTGATTGGGATGCCTTTGCACTCCCGCTTACAATCGTAAACATTAAAAGTCTTCGAGGTATTATGCCATTATATAATAATTTTATTGGTCTTGATATAGGAAAATTCAATTTTGTTGTTGCTATTCATGGAAAAAAAGAAACTAAAGAATATAATAACAACTCTAATGGAATAGCTGATTTTATCAAGGATTACAAAAAAGAGGTTAGTTCTGCATTGTGTGTTTTAGAAACCACAGGTGGATATGAAATGGAACTATTACTAACGCTTTGCAATCAGGGTTTTGCTGTACATAGAGCCAATACTCGCAAAGTTAAAAACTTTATTAGGTCTTTTGGGAATGCAGCTAAAACTGATAGTCTTGATGCTAAAGCTCTAGCACTTTATGGTTTTGAACGGTCAGAAAGATTAGAACTATTTAAAGTACAATCTAAGCAAGCTTTAAACTTGTATGAATTAGTCGGACGTAGGAACGACCTCAAACAAATGTTGATTGCAGAAAAAAATAGGTTTCAGTCCCCGAGAGCTGATTTAATCAAGTCTAGTTGTGTTAAAATAATCGAAGTACTAGAAGAACAAATTGCATCTATTACTAAAAAAATAGATGACTTAATAGCAAAAGATAAACTCTTGCAGGCTAAGAAAGAGACACTGCAAACTATTAGTGGTATAGGCACAGTAGTATCTAATGAGCTTATAGCTTTGTTACCTGAACTTGGTACATTGAACCGCAAACAAATAGCATCATTAGTAGGTGTTGCACCAATATCTAATGATAGCGGTAGATATAGCGGATATAGACATACAGGTCATGGTAGAAGTTTTGTTAGACCTATGTTGTTTGTAGCTGCTATGGCTGCTAGAAATTCTAACTCTGAACTGAAGGTATTTTATGAAAAATTGATCAATAGAGGAAAAAAGAAAATGGTGGCGATGGTAGCATTAATGCGGAAAATCATTGTGATTGCAAACGCTAAGTTACGTGATTTAACTAGCTCTGCAGAAGCAATAAAAATTTAAACCAAATTTATTTAAATTTTTATTGCGAACATAGTTGATCCAATAAATGTGGATTGCCACTACACTTACGTGGTCTCGCTAATAGACGCCTTGTATACTTTTCTGCAATTTTTAAATTGCCATGGGGGTTATGCGTAAGGTGAGTATATCACTTACAAAGCTAAAATTAAAGTTAAATGCAACAAAATCTTAAAAAACAAATTATTTTTTGTTGCATGTCATGAATTCACAGTTGTGTAATATAAAATTATGTTGGATGCTAAGATAAAATTATAAAAATAAAAAGAACTAAAATATTATACCTATAAAAGAATGTAATGAACGTACCAAGGAAGACAACGAAAATAACAATTCACAGTAAAAAAACTGTTATTGACTTTAGGGGAGTATAGTTTAAAATTAAAAGTGAAGTAACTGCAAAGTTACTTTGGGGTGTAGTAACCTGTAGTCCGTTAGTGGTAAGCATCAACCATTAAATGATGTATCCTCGACTGTAATGGTCGGGGAGATGTTAGCTATGTTCAAGGCTTAAGGTGTAAACCTTAGGCCTAAAGGCTAACGTAGCTGTCTAGCGGCAGTTTTACTAACTCCCCGATCGCCAAAGTAATCTCTCAAGATTCTTTGGTGGTTAAAACTTAATAACTTTAAGTTTAATCATAAAGGGGATACCATCATGACAGATAAAACAACTTTACCTTCCAAAGCAATAATTTTTTCTGATCCAGCTTATGACCTTAATCTTAGAGATGATGTCATTATTACCAGCCAACAAGAAGGATTAACAGTAGTAGAAATTATTGAATCTAAAGGACCTTATGATTATTGTACTCTTGGCAAATTAATTCGCCGAGTAATGACTTGTAGTGATAAATCTGTCATCATTCTAATTGACGAGGACTGCTATATACACCAATTAATACGTTATTTTGGTCTGTACTTGGTACTTTGTCATCTGCTAACCTAATCACCGTTACTACTTACACAAGGTCTTATGAAAAAGTACTTTTGCAAAAGATAGATATAAAAGATGATTATTTTTTATACGTTGCTGCTACTTATTGTAAGAGATACCATACATTTGGTAGTAAAAAACCAAATTTAAATATAGATGAATAAACTTATTAATTAAAATAGGAGAGTGGTGGAGACGAAGGGAATCGAACCCCCGACCCTCTGCGTGCAAAGCAGATGCTCTACCCCTGAGCTACATCCCCAAACCATATTAATGATAGGTAGCTTATATACCTTTTTACATGTAAGGTCAACAAACTTGTTTGAAAACTTAATATTTAGGCTAAATTTTTGTTCTGTCCCAAGGTAATGCCTTGCCATCAGATCCAAGTACCAAATCTCCTGATACATCATATTCTGCTGCCAAAAAAGAAGATTTACCGGATATAAGTTTTACAGGCCTAATTTTTTGTCCATTATGAAAATACTCCTTTGCCTGTTCTCTAGAGGTTGGGTTATTTTTAGATGCTGTTTTAGCTTTTGACATATATGTAATAATCTCAAATATCTTTCTATAATATACAAATCTAAGTACAAAATATCTTACCTTTAATATTTGTCAAGAAAAAGCTGTGAAATGATGTAATAGTGAATTATAGTGCATCAATACAATTATATCATATTTTATTAAACCACTAAGATGTTTAAAATACTTCCAAAAACATTTTATGAAAGAAATACGCTTATTGTCTCACAAGAGTTACTTGGAAAGGTTTTGTGCTTTGGTAATATAGAAGCACGAATTATTGAAACAGAAGCTTATGTTGGAGAAGATGATCCTGCTTGTCATGAAGCAAAGGGTATAACACCTCGCACAAAGATTATGTATGGTTCTGCAGGTCATGCATATGTATATTTGATTTATGGTATGTATTATTGTTTAAATATAGTAACAGAACAACAGGGATTTCCAGCTGCTGTATTAATTAGGGGAGTGTATCAATATAGTCCTTTACAAGTTTTACTTGATGGACCTGGTAAATTATGTCGTACTCTTGGAATTAATAAAACCCAAAATGGTCAAGATGTAACTAGTAATAAGTCTTTTTGTATTATTGATGTAGGTAATACCCCTAAATTTATTAATACTCCTAGGATTGGTATTAGCAAAGGTACAGACAGACTTTGGCGTTATTTAGAGGTATAGTCAATTGATGAGAAGTTGGTGACGTCGTCACTCGTCGCTCGCCTATTACATATAGGCGTCGCTCCATCGCTCCTAGCACCAAATCCTCCTGAATTGACTATATAATTTACGCGAATTCGCATAACTCAGGTTAAATTATAATGAATATACAAGACCCAAGTATTTCAAAGAGTCAAGCTACTTTGCCTAAGGTTACCATATACACTGATGGAGCTTGCTCAGGTAATCCTGGACCAGGTGGCTGGGGAGCGTTATTACAGTTTCATGGAGCTAGTGTAGAGCTAGATACAAATGCTTTGAAAAATTGGTATAACAAAAAAAAGTTAAACATGTTAGATATATGTGAGAACTCTACGAAGTTTCGTGATAGCTTGCCTTTAAAGCAGAAGAGTATATTCGGTCATGAACTATATACCACTAATAATCAAATGGAAATGACAGCAGTAATTGAAGCATTAAAAGTTCTTAAAAAATCATGCTATGTAGAAGTTTACACAGATAGTAAGTATTTACAGCTTGGAATAACACAGTGGATTAACACATGGATAAAAAATAACTGGCATAAAAACAACAATGATCCCGTCAAGAATGTTGATTTATGGAAAAAATTGTACGAAGAGTTAAGTAAACACTATATTATTTGGAATTGGGTTAAAGGTCACAATAATAATGAAGGTAATGAAGTGGCTGATAGACTAGCTGTGCAAGGAAAAGAAACTGCTATAAAAATACTTAAATGTCATTCATAGATAATTTTTTTATACCTATTTTCTCTAAGGAGATTGGAAAAGATCAATTTGGTAACAAATATTATCAAAGTAAAAAACAGAATTATTTAGGTCAAGCCAGAAGACAGGTGGTTTATAAAGGTAAAGTGGAAGCATCGAAAGTTCCTCCCATGTGGCATGCTTGGTTGCATTATATGACTAATGAAGTACCAACTAACAATAATAAATTTGACTGGCAACAAAATTATCTCCCTAATATTACTGGCACTAGCTTATCTCATAACCTAATAAAAAATAGTACAACTGAAGCTAAATATAGTAGCTGGAAACCTTTAGATAAATCAAAATAATGAAACATAATGTTATAGAAACTTTAGTTGGCTTTATAGTAATACTAGTTGCTTTAGCCTTTTTTGTTTTTGCTTATAAAATTGGTAACTCATCAAAAGTTGCATCTGGGTATATAGTTAAGGCAAATTTTCAGAATGCGGAAGGGATAGTTCAAGGCAGTAGTGTGATGTTAGCGGGTATAAAAATCGGATCAGTAACTAACATAACTCTAGATAAAACTAGCTTTTTTGCCTTATTAACCATTAACATCAATAATGATATAAAGTTACCTAAAGACACTAGTATAGCAATAGTCACAAGTGGAATACTTGGTAGTAGATATATATCCGTAACTCCCGGTTCATCTGAAGAAAATTTGGCTGGAGGTGATCAGATAAAATACACCCAGTCAGCAGTTAATATTGAATCCTTAATAGGTAAATTAATCTATTCCTTTGGTAGTGGTCGTAAGTAACCGGAAGTTCGATGTAACAAGTTACATCGAACTTCCGGGATATATTGATATATATAGAAACAATCAGGTTTGAAGCGGCTGCCCACCTGATTGTTAAATATTAATTTGCTAATAATTTTATTTTTATAAGTATAAAAATAAAATTATTAGCGGTAATAGATTAAAATGCATTCGTGCCAGCCGCTTCAAGAATGCATTCTTCATTATAAGAAGCCAATTCGATATAAGAATTACTAATTCTTATATCGAATTGAGGTTAAATAATATTTTTGAATTATGACAAATAACCTATTAGTGTAGCTCGAAATTAGTGTATACTGCAAAAATATTGAGAATTTATGATTATATTGTTTGAATTAATTTATTCACTAACTTGTCTTAGGTTTTACAAGTAGTGGGGATGTACAATGTTTAAGTTAGCTAATATATTAAATATACTAAAATCACCTTCTGATGTGGTAGAGAACCAAAGCGTTCAGTCTAATAACTTTGTTAAAGCTACTAGGAATTGGTACGAGGAAAGATCTGATAGGTTAATTGTACAACGTAATATCTTGTTGGTATTATCTATATTACTAATAATACTTATAATGGCATCCATAGCAGCGGTAACTATAGTGGTAAATTCAAGAGAGTTTAGTCCTTTTGTTATCCAAATTGATGATAGTACGGGAATGGCAACGATTGTAAATCCAATATCTTCGGAGATACTAAACGGTGACGAGGCACTTTCAAGGTATTTTATTAAAAAATACCTCATAGCTAGAGAAACATATAATCCTGTTGATTTTGATACTGAAGCAAGGAAAAGCGTTAGATTATTATCTTCAAGTTCAGTATATTATAACTATCTAGGATATATACAAAATAAAGATGTAAATCCAGTTTTAATATATGGTCAAAACAACACAACTTTTTTAATAATTAAATCTTGGTCAGGAGTAGAAAAAAATAAATATATGGTTAGGTTCTCTATTAATGAAACAACAGGCAATAAAACGGTTTTCAATAAAATAGCTGTGGTAAGTTACGCATATATTCCAATGGAATTAACAGATGCAGATCGAGATATTAATCCAGTAGGTTTTCAAGTTAATGATTATAGGGTAGATGATGATAATAGCTAGACTTCTTTTCGTAGCGGCAATATTATTACATTCGGTTATTGCCAACGCTTGTGCAGGTAATATGCATATAGATAATGATGTAGATGATCTAGCCATAACTACTGATAACAGAATTAAAACTTATATACATAATCCTAATGAAGTTTATTTATTAGTTCTGCATTTTGGTTTTCAGTCAAGTATAGAATTTGCCAAAAATGAGGAGATCCAAAATATTGTTCTAGGGGAATCCTATGCTTGGAAAATGACTCCGTTGGCAAATAGATTATTCATTAAGCCATTGGAAAAAAACATTAGAACAAATATGACTATCATAACTAATAAAAGGACTTACCAATTCGATGTTGTATCCAAAGAATTGGAAGAAGGTCGTGAAAAGGACTTGGTATATGTAGTTAGGTTTTATTATCCTAAAAAAAGGTTTAGTACTTCACAATAATACCTCAATTCGGGATAAGAATTAATTAATTCTTATCCCAAATTCGCGTAATAATGATATTAATTTACTATGGCAAAGCAAAATAACACCTCTTCTCAAATCAGTACACAGAGTGTAGAGGAACAAGACATACCAGAAGTTCAAAATGAGCTATCAAAAGTTGCCACTAATCCTAAGCAAAGCATTCTGATTCTACTTGTCATTTCTGCTGTCTTTATATTTATTTTTTTTAAACTTTTTATTGCTGATAATAAACCACCTGAGGTGGTAGCTCCATCAGCACCTACTGATATTACTAAACCGACACAAGATAATTCTAAAAATCTACCAGAGATTCCAAAATTACCAGAAGCACCTAAACTCGAAACACCTGTGGAGCTTCCACCCCCTCCACCCCCTCCTCCCCCTAAAGTTGCTGATGTGCCAAAGCTTCCTTTACCTACTACTTCAGTAGATAATAATAGTGCTGACAAAGTTTCTCTTCCTTCCGTTGTATCATCACCCCTTCCTGGAGGAATAGCTGAAAGTGACGAGGAAAAGAAACGCCGTGAAGCAAAGAGAAAATCTTCTATAGTATTAATTGCAGGAGTTCCAGAGAAAAAAACACCAAGTCAAATTGCCGAGGAAGCAAATTTTCAAGATCGTGGAGATATGGCATTTGTTCTTGGTCGTGGTAAGATAATTGAAGCGGTACTAGAGACTGCTATTAATACTGATTTAGGTGGAGAAGTAAGGGCAATAATTAGCAGAGATGTATTTTCTGAAAGGGAGAAGATTATTTTAGTTCCTAAAGGATCAAAGATTTTTGGTGCTTATACAACTGGTATTGATGGAGCGTATGGTCGAATTGCAATAATATGGAATCGTATTGATCTGTCAAACGGTTATACCATTACCTTAGATGCTATAGCTGTTGATAATCTTGGAAGGAAAGGTGAGCAAGGAAGAGTAGATAATAAATATAAAGAACGATTAACCAATGCTGTATTATTATCGGCATTTAATATTGGACTTGCCAATGCCCTTGACAAAGTGGTAGCTCCCCCAGTTAATTCACAAGCTGCTGCTGCTAATGCTGCTGTTGCTGCTAATATACAAAGTTTAGCACAAAGTATTAATAATGGTTCTGGTACTGAGGATGTTAAAATTTCACAGATATGTTCTAGTGTCATGAACGCCATTCCCGATAAGACCTCATCAGCCTATATTTCCATGATGCAGGCTTGTAATACTGCACAAAATCCAACTGGATCACAGCCTGGTCAAAGGCTTGTTGCATTAATGACTGCAGTAACTAATGCAGCAGCTAGTTTGCTAACTAGCACTGCAACTGCTAGCACTCCAACCCAAGCACAAGCAGCTTCAAAACAAGCTTTTACTGATATCAGCGATACTATGAAAGGTATGATTCAGCAACATGAATTTAAACCAACTATTACCATAGATCAAGGTACGGTAATTAAAATTTATGTCAATAAAGATTATAAATTTCCTCAATCTGTACTAAGAAAATCAAGATTGATAAAATGAGTGATAATTTTGCTGCATTAGAGACTTTTCTATTACCATTTAAAGAACTGTTCGCAGAAGATGGTGTTAATGAGATCATGGTAAATAAAGCAGGAGAAGTATGGATTGAGAAGAAAGGAGATATGTTTTGTAAATTAGTACCTGAACTTGATTTTGAACATCTTATATCGCTTGGTAGGCTTGTAGCTCAGTCAACTGATCAGACAATTTCTGAGGAGAGACCTTTACTTTCTGCATCCCTACCAAATGGCTATCGTATCCAAATAGTATTTCCTCCTGCTTGTGAACCAGGCCATGTCGGCTATGCTATCAGGAAAGGTAGTCCAATGAACCTTACACTAGATCAATATGCCAAGATGGGAGCTTTTGATTCAACATCTACTGGAGAATTAATTGACGAGAATGAAAAAATCTTAAATAATTATTTAAAAGAAAACAAAATAAAAGAATTTATTCAACATGCTGTAATTTCTAAAAAAAATATTATTATTAGTGGTGGTACATCAACTGGTAAAACAACCTTTACTAACGCTGCTTTAGCAGAAATTCCAAATAGCGAGCGATTAATTACTGTTGAAGATGCTAGGGAGGTAATTTTAGCAAATCACCCTAATAAATTACATCTCCTCGCTTCAAAAGGGGGGCAAGGTCGTGCAAAAGTTACTACTCAGGATTTGATTGAAGCGTGTTTACGTCTAAGACCTGACAGAATTATTGTAGGTGAACTTAGAGGAGCTGAAGCATTTAGTTTCTTACGAGCAATTAATACAGGCCATCCTGGCTCTATATCTACTTTACATGCTGATGCACCAGCAATGGCCATAGAACAACTTAAGCTAATGGTTATGCAAGCTAGTTTAGGCATGCCACCAGAGGAAGTGAAAAAATATATATTAGCGGTCGTCGATATTGTGATACAATTAAAACGTGGTAGTGGTGGGAAGAGATATGTCTCAGAAATATACTATAGTAAGAATAGGCAGGGCTAATTATGGAATTGGAGAGAATAGTAAATCTTACCCGTAATCTCCTGGGTCATTTTATAATACATCCTTTGGTAGTATTTTGTACTATATGGATTAGTGGAGTACTAGTTGCATTTACTACTAACGAGATTAGAGCTATAAATGTTGACTTAACAGCCATAGATATAGCTTATAAGTGGGCTTATTGGCTAGTTAGTGTATGGTCACAATTAACTTTTCAAGCATATAACTACTTAAAAGTTAAGTTAATATTATCCCTTACTATGCCGACAATTATAGTTATCATATTTTACTGGAAAAATTTTAAAAGAATAAAGAATTTACAATTTTTTATTCAACCGGAAAAAGTTTATGGTGATGCTAGTTGGGCTACTGAAGCTGATATAGATAAAGCCGGTCTACGTTCAAAGCATGGTATGTTGCTTGGCACCAATAGCGGAGGATATTTTGTTGCTGATGGATTTCAGCACGCTTTGCTTTTTGCCCCAACCGGTTCAGGTAAGGGGGTAGGATTTGTAATTCCTAATTTATTATTTTGGGAACACTCTATTATAGTACATGACATTAAGCTAGAAAATCATGGTTTTACAAGTGGATGGCGGCAGAAACAAGGACAACGAGTATTTGTTTGGGAACCTTCCAATCCTGATGGGATAACTCATTGTTACAATCCTATAGATTGGGTAAGTACCAAACCAGGTCAAATGGTGGATGACGTACAAAAAATCTCAAATCTGATTATGCCTGAAAAAGATTTTTGGAATAATGAAGCACGAAGTTTATTTCTTGGTGTAGTACTATACTTAATTGCTGACCCGACAAAAACTAAATCCTTTGGCGAAGTGGTCAGGACAATGCGTAGTGATGACGTAGTGTACAACTTGGCAGTAGTTCTAGATACTTTAGGCAAGGTAATACATCCTGTGGCCTATATGAATATTGCTGCATTTCTACAAAAAGCAGATAAAGAGCGTTCAGGTGTTATCTCTACAATGAACTCTTCTTTGGAATTATGGGCAAACCCGCTAATTGACTCAGCTACTGCATCATCTGACTTTAATATACTTGAGTTTAAGAAGATTAAAACAAGCGTTTATGTTGGTTTAACTCCGGATAATATACAGCGTTTACAAAAATTGATGCAGGTTTTTTACCAGCAAGCTACAGAGTTTTTAAGCCGCAAAATGCCTGATTTAAAAGAAGAACCTTATGGGGTTATGTTTCTACTTGATGAATTCCCTACTTTAGGCAAAATGGATACATTTAAGGCTGGTATCGCATTTTTCAGGGGATATAGAGTTCGCCTATTCTTGATTATACAAGATACTCAGCAGCTCAAAGGAACTTATGAGGATGCTGGAATGAACTCATTCTTGTCAAATGCTACATATCGTATTACTTTTGCAGCTAATAACTATGAAACAGCCAACCTGATATCACAGCTAGTGGGTAATAAAACAGTTGAACAACGATCTTATAGTAAACCACTATTTTTTGATCTTAATATTTCAACAAGAACGCAGAATGTATCACAAGTTTCAAGAGCTCTGCTTTTGCCTCAAGAAGTAATTCAATTACCAAAAGATGAGCAAATTGTTTTAATTGAATCTTTCCCACCTATTAAATCTTTAAAAATTAAGTATTATGAGGATAAGTTCTTTACAAATAGGTTATTACCGCCTACATTTGTTCCAACTCAAAAACCTTATGATCCAAATAAAAATAATGTAGATGAGGAACAAGAAAATACAGATTCTACTACTAAAGAAGATTAATTTTTTAAGTAAGCAATAAGATAAAACTCTATGCGTTCAGCCATTATTGATATTGGTTATAATGCCATAAGAGCTGTAGTTTATGAATGTGATAGACTTGGAGCTCCAGAAATTTTCAATGATAAATTTAAAAGTGATATTATCAATTTACTTAATCTAGATGACCTAGAAGTAAAGCATCAAGTATATTTATCACTACAATATTTTGTACATATTTTTGATAGGTTATCAGTAACAGATGTTAAATGCGTTGCTACTGCTGTACTTAGAGGGCATCCAAGAGCTGAAGAATTTAGAGAAATAGTTAAAAGAAAATTTAATATTAATATTGAAATTATTTCTGGTAATCGCGAGGCCTATCTTACAGCTGCCGGATTAATTTCTGGTATCAATGATGCTTGTGGCATAGCAGCAGACCTAGGTGGAGGTAGCCTTGAGCTTGCCCAAATCAAAGACAAAAAAGTGGGAATCTTAAAATCTCTACCTTTAGGCACTAGCTTAATCACTAATAATCATTTTGACGATATTAATATAATTAGCCAAATGATCAACAAAGAGTTTGGAGAGGTATACCCAAATCATTCGGGTATACAACAATGTCAACAAGGGTATCATTGTCCAAACTTATACTTAATAGGAGGAGCTTTAAGGCTAATTGGACGCTCTTACATGGAGTTTGTTCATTATCCTCTTAAGAACTTACATAACCTTGAAATAAATCGTAGAGAATTTGAACTATATCTCGAAAAATTAGCTCATGCTCATAGTATGAAAACACAATATAAATCAAGAATTCATTCTAACGCAGTTTTGGTGGCAAAATCTATGCTGAATGTCTTTTTACCTGAAAAGGTAATAATTTCAAATTATGGTTTAAAAGAAGGTGTGAGATTTGCTTGTCTCCCTAAAGAAGAACAGGAAAAAGATATTATTTATGAAAGAATCAAGACATTAGTAAATTTTGATGAAACTACTTGTAATATCAAAAATTATACAGAAGTCATTAAGCCTATCTTAATTCAACCAGATACAACAACAATTAGTATAATTACTTTGGTCATAATGCTTGCACAATATAATAAAAATATCGATAAAACTCTTCGCTCTAATTTTATTGTTGAATTTATTTTAGCTTCAGATATTCCTTTTAGTCATCGTCAGAGGTTGATGCTTAGTATTGCTCTTGCACTTACCTATACAGCAAGAAGTGATACATATATTAATAGATTAGCAAAAAGAATGATTAATTCATACGATTATTGTAATAGTCATATAATAGGTAATTTTATAAAAATTGCTAGGGAAATTGATGGACCAAGATTTCAGTCACCATCTTTTTCTCTTGAGTTAAAAGATAATAGATATATTGAAATTTCTACACTAAATATTTTACCAAAAGCAGTGTTTGAAAAAGTGTGCGAACGTCTGAAAGCTATAGGTTTCGCCCGAAAAATATTTATTGAAATAAAATGATAACAGTCTTATATTGCAAGTGTACAAGCTTTTTTAGAGTACGCGAGTTCCTCATTGTCAAAAAACAATTCTTCAAAGCAGAAGAGTATACAATAAATTAATACAACTACTTTTACATAATACGTCAGGAGATATATATGTTTATAGAAAATGCCTATGCAGATAACAATGATACAATATCAATAACAGAAACTGAAGAAGTAACTCCAGTAGCTGAATCATCATCTACTCAATCAATATTAACAAGCCTTGTACCGATGGTATTAATCTTCGTTGTATTCTATTTTTTTCTAATTAGACCACAAGATAAACGCCGTCGTGAGAAAGAGGCTATAGTTGGTAGCGTTAAGAAAGGAGAAGGGGTGGTAACTAATAGTGGAATTTTCGGAGTAGTAAGCAAGATTAACGATGCTGACAACACGGTAGATCTTGAAGTAGCTGAAAATATACGAATCAAAATTCTGAAATCTTCAATACTTGATATTACAAGTCGTCATAAAACAGAAGTTAGTGCCAAAAGTAAAAAAGATAAGGGGAAATGAGCTGTGTATAATATTCCTAAATGGAAAATATTCCTTTCTATTTTATGTACAATAGCAGCCTTTATTTGTGCTTTACCTAATTTTACAACTATAGATTCTAAAATACTGCCAAACCATAAGGTGAATCTTGGTCTTGATTTAAGAGGTGGTGCTCATCTATTGCTAGATGTAGATTTTGATAGTTACTTAAATGATGTAATGGACAGTCTAGCTGACCATTTACGAAAATATTTACGGGAAGATAAAATAGGTTATAAAAATCTTGTTGTTAAGAACAAGGCGGTGCAGTTTGAATTGAGAAACATAGAAGATTATAAACAGGTCAAAAAGATATTAGGTAAAGTCGACCGAGAAATTACTGTAGAAAACGATAATACTAATATTAAGCTTAGCTATAGTGATTCGAAGCTTGCTGAATTAAGGTATCAAGTTATTGCCCAATCAATTGAAATAATCAGAATGAGAGTGGATAGCACCGGCACAACAGAACCTAACATACAAAGGCAAGGTGATAAACATATATTACTGCAAGTACCAGGTGAGGAAAATCCACAACAACTCAAAAATATTCTTGGCAAAACTGCAAAACTAACCTTTCATTTAGTAGATGAAACTGCCAACATACAACAAGCATTAAATGGACATTTACCCTTTGGTTCAATTTTAGTGAAAGGGGAAAATGAAAATAAGCAAGAATATTACGTAGTTGTTAAGAAAAAAGCTATTGTTAGTGGTGACCAGCTAACAACTGCCCAAGCTTCTTTCAATCAAAATTCCCAACCTGCTGTTGCTTTTTCTTTTAATAATCTTGGTAGTAAATTATTTGCAGAAATAACCAAGAATAATTCTGGCAAGAGGCTTGCTATCGTGCTTGATAACAAATTATTAAGTGCACCAGTAATTAATGAACCAATTCTTGGAGGAAGCGGTATAATTTCAGGTAATTTTACTGTTGAATCAGCAAATGAATTAGCGTTATTACTTAGGGCTGGTTCGTTGCCAGCCCCTTTAAAAATAATAGAGGAAAGAACCGTAGGACCAAATCTTGGAGCAGATTCAATAGAGGCAGGCAAGAAGGCAGGTATGATTGGTTTTGTTAGTGTGGTAATATTCATGATTTGGTCTTACGGAATTCTTGGCATTTTTGCCAATATAGCATTAAGCCTAGCTTTACTTTATATTTTAGCGTTATTGTCACTTTTTCAAGCTACATTAACTCTGCCAGGAATTGCTGGTATAATCCTAACGATTGGTATGGCAGTTGATGCCAATGTACTCATTTATGAAAGGATAAGGGAAGAACTTAAAAAAGGTGTATCTAATCTATATGCCATAAGGATGGGATTTGAATCAGCTTTTGCTACAATCCTTGATTCAAATGTTACAACTTTGATTGCAGCATTTTTACTTTTTATATTTGGAGCTGGAGGTATAAAAGGTTTCGCAGTAACACTAACTATTGGTATAATATCATCTATGTTCTCTGCGATTATTATTACTAAGTTGTTGATTGATACTTGGATTAAGTATCAAAAGCCCAAAAATCTAGGGTTATAATTAAACGAAGAAAATTATATTATGCTTAAAGCCTTAAAAAGAATGCTACTATCTGTAACAGTTGCCCTAACTACCAGCGTAACATACGGGGATTATAAACATTCATCAGAACTTTCAGGATTCGAATTAGCTGCTAGCAAATTAGGTTTTACCTCACCAACCCAGCAAGAAGCTTTGTTAAAGATTTTTTATCTAGCTGGATATTTTGAACCACAAAAATTATGGCACGATCTAGTATGTTTTGACAAGACTAATGCAGACAAAATATTTTGTTTGATTCAGGGCAGTTTGGCTAAAGCTGGTGCTAATCAAAACGCTCCTAGTAAATTCAATGCTAAATCATTGCGTAAAAATTTATTTAAATCTATTAATGAGGTAAATGTACGAAATATTGAAGATTGGTTACTATTTGTTGCTCAGGATGCGTTTGATCTTAATCTTGGTCAGGAACGGAATGAACTGACCACTAGAGATTGGATGACTAAATATAAGTCTCAATATATTGTAGATGCTAGACAATTGGGACTTATTAATGAAATAAAACCTAACTATCAAGAATACGACGAAGCTTGGATTGCCGGGGCAGCTAGAATTAGGTTATTGACACGTATAATCTATTATAATAAATTAACAGAACAAATTAAAGTTAACGGATTAGTACTAGTATTAACAGGAGCAAGACCCTTATGGGCTAATCTCGATGGCATTAACCCCAAAACATACACTGAATTGCTAGAAGCATGGCAAGGAAAGGCAGATATTAATAGATTGGATACTGTACCATTAGTTGGAAATGATTCAGCTTGTATTGAGGAAGGTGAAAGATATATCGAGTCTCTTGCTAAAGATTACGGTATTAAGTTAAATAAAGCTCAGCCATTTATTCAATATAAAACACAAGAAGAATGTCCATTAGGTCTTTTTCCTAGAAGATTCTATCCTAATTATGCAAGCAGCAATGAGAGAAAACTCACAGAAGACCTGATGAGTAGTGACCTAGTAAACAAGTTCCTTAATAAGGATCAAGTTAAACGTACTGAAATAATCAATACTAAAGTAGGCAAGAATAACGAAAGGCCTGATACAGCCACTACTGCTCATGATGCAGCAGTTAATTTTGCTGAAAGAATTTTAAGTGGAAAATTTGGTAGACAAAAAGACTTTGTTATTTTATTTGTCAGTAATAATCCTCATATTGAACGCCAAACAATTGTTGCTCAAAGAGAAGTTGATAAAGTATTACAACAATATGGATTAGATAAACAGGGTTATCATATTAAAATTGCAGGGATAGGTGCTAGTGCCGTACCGGATATTCCAATTATTCATTCTGAACTGGGTAAGTTGATAACGGCAAAATGGATAAATAAAAATCTACTAAGCACTGATAAATTTGGGCATTCTATTGATCAATTAATGTTCCAAACTCGTAAATGCCCTGATCCTAAATCAATACCTCCAATACCAAAAATTAAAGAAATATAATATAACACTCCATTCAATATGTGATTTTAATAATTAAAATCACATATTGAATGATGAAAAAAGTTAAAATGTACTTGCGTCAGCCGCTTCAAGAGTATATTTTTCCTTATAACAAGCTAATTAGATATAAGAATTATTAATTCTTATATCTAATTCATACAATAAAAAAACCATGATAAATATAACATGATCAGTTATATATAGTGGTAGGATGGGTAAACTGTATTCGAATTGAAGCTTTGAATTTTAAAGACTTCATACCTCAGCAAAGACCCATCCTGTTTTGGATAAAGACTACGAACGGATGTCATAAGATTTAAACCTTGCATATCCTATTATTAATATAAATCATGAGGCTCTATATGACAACAACTTATATTGGTGTAGACGTTAGTAAAAAAACTTTAAATAGTCAAATTATAATAGCCCTAGCGGATCATTTTCAAATATCACTAGATGAAATGATTGGTAGAATTCCTCCTACTAAAAATATGGATTCCTTACCGAAGAGGGAAATGACATCAAGAGTCTAATGAAATCAAATAAAACGCTATTGCAGCAGCATTTGAGACATTTAAGCTTTCTACTTTACTTGAAATGGGTATTTTAACTAAGTGATCACATGCTTCTTTAACTAGACGTCTGATTCCTTTATCTTCAGAACCAAGTACTATTGCCATTTTATCTGAAAATATTTTTGTACTTAAAGATTGTTTTGCATTGCCATCAAGACCAATAATCCAAAACCCATGTTTTTTTAGATATTCTATTGACCACCTTAAATTAGTGACTTTAACCATTTGTACTAGTTCTAAAGCTCCAGAAGCTGTTTTTGCTATGGTAGCATTTTCATCAGGTGCATTATCTAGAGGTAATATTATGGTCGTGATGTCAAAAGAAGCTGCACTACGAATAATAGCACCAATATTTTGTGGATCGGTTATTTGATCCAAAATAGCAACTTTACAATTAGGAATAGTTATGTCAATATCTTCAATACGATTAGAGAAGATACTTTTAACGTTAGCGGCTATTCCCTGATGATTATGATTTGAACCAAAAAGACGGGTTAAGTAATCTATGTTGGTAATTTCATACGGGTGGTTAGAGATTAAATTTTTGTGCAAATTGAAAATATCTTCTGTACATAAAACATTTTGAATATAACGTTTTGGGTTGCTTAATGCTGCAAATACTGGATGTTTGCCGTATATATAGTGCAAATCTTTAGAAATTTTAGCTTTATTTCTCATCTTATTAGAACCTAGAGTAATTTATTCTTGACACAAACTACTATTTATTATAGAAAGTTACAACTGATAAACGTTCTGAAGTAATGTAAGTTTAATATTAGCTTATTTAGGTTCTGTGAACGTTTCTATCTAATGGTCGATTTCGTCGTTATTTTCGTTCTCGAATCCTCACGTACATTTAGTACGCTACGGTTCTGCGAGCGAAAATGCCTATAAATCTACTCATTACATAGAAACGTTCACAGAACCTAGGATAGTTCAAGAGAAAAGAGCCGGGATCATTTGAGTTTCAGCTTTATAACAAAAAATATGTTCTTCCCGTGTAGGCAAGTCCATGATACCTAACAGCCATTTAGGTTGTTTTTTGGATTGCTGCCGCGGGGAAGGATATCGAGACTTCTTAAGTTGATACCCATGCGATGCACAGGAATAATACTGATGTATTAAAGGGTTGTATCCTTATTTATAAAGGCTTGTAGCCCGAAGTTCAAATGTCCTTGGAAAAGAGCAAAGAAGATTTGTTGGTACTTATACTAAGTTATATATATGCTTTACGTTTAATTAGACCATTTAATACTTGCGTAAATTCTTTGGAGGAATGGCCGAGTGGTCAATGGCAGCAGACTGTAAATCTGCCCGCGTGAGCGTACGAAGGTTCGAATCCTTCTTCCTCCACCACAAGTTGGTTAGGTAGATACGCGGGTGTAGCTCAATGGTAGAGCTCCAGCCTTCCAAGCTGGCCACGTGGGTTCGATTCCCATCACCCGCTCCAAGAGTATTGGTGATAATTGGAAATTGGATAAATTTGTATTTTTATGTTAAATTGTATTAAATCTTAAATTGTGGAGAATGAATTATGGCAAAGGTAAAATTTGAAAGGGATCTACCCCATTGTAATATAGGTACTATAGGACACGTAGATCATGGTAAGACTTCTTTAACAGCTGCAATAACTTTAGTGTTATCAAAAGAAGGTGGAGCACAGGCTACTAATTATGATGACATTGATAAAGCTCCTGAAGAGAGGGAAAGGGGTATAACTATTGCTACTGCTCACGTTGAATATAGAACTAAAAAAAGGCATTATGCTCACATTGATTGTCCTGGTCACGCAGATTATATAAAGAATATGATAAGTGGTGCAGCTCAAATGGATGCTGCTATATTGGTAGTATCTGCTGCTGATGGTCCAATGCCCCAAACAAGGGAACATATATTGCTTGCTAAGCAAGTTGGCGTACCTGCAATAGTTGTATTTTTGAATAAAGTTGATATGGTTGATGATCCAGAATTGCTTGACTTAGTAGAAATGGAAGTCAGAGAACTTTTATCAATGTATGATTTTCCTGGAGATGATATACCAGTTATCAGAGGTTCAGCTTTACAGGCTCTAGAAGGAAAACCTGAAGGTGAAGCTGCGATTAAAGAGTTGATGAATGCTATTGATGAATATATACCTCAACCTGAGAGAGATACAGATAAACCTTTCTTAATGTCGATAGAAGATGTATTTTCTATTTCTGGAAGAGGTACGGTTGTTACTGGTAGAATCGAAAAAGGTATAGTAAAAGTTGGTGAAGAGGTAGAGATTGTTGGTATAAGAGATACTCAAAAAACTACTTGTACTGGTGTGGAAATGTTTAAGAAGCTATTAGATCAAGGTGAAGCCGGTGATAATGTTGGTATATTACTGCGTGGAACTAAAAGGGAAGATGTATGCAGAGGTCAAGTGTTAGCTAAGCCTGGAAGTATAACTCCGCATACTGAGTTTGAAGCTGAAGTTTATGTACTTACCACGAAAGAAGGTGGTCGTCATACAGCATTTACAGATAAATATCGACCACAGTTTTATTTTAGAACAACTGACGTAACTGGAGAAATCACTTTGAAAGATGGTAAAACAATGGTGATGCCTGGTGATAATGCGAATCTGAAAATTGTATTGATCGCTCCGATAGCTATGGAAGAGGGCGTACGTTTTGCTATACGTGAAGGTGGTAGAACAGTAGGAGCTGGTGTAGTATCAAAGATTATAAAATAATAAGAAATAGTCATCCTGAAAAAGTTCAGGATGACTATTTTTTTAGGGTTAGGCAAAATATGTTTAATTAGAGTAAGTCTATTAAATAATGTGCTTTGACTGGTCTAGCTGTTTATAAAAAGGTTTAGTTAATGAAAAATAATCAAAAAATCAAAATTCGTTTAAAGTCGTTTGATCACCGCTCGCTTGAACAAGGTACTAGAGAAATAGTAGGGGCTGTTAAAAGAACCGGTGCTGATATAATTGGTCCAATTCCGTTGCCAAGGACAATTGAGAGATTTACCGTTAATAGGTCTCCGCATGTCAATAAAAAATCAAGGGAGCAATTTGAGATTAGAATTCAGAAAAGACTTTTGATAATAAGTTATCCAACTCCTCAGACTGTTGATGCTTTAAAAAAGGTTGATTTGCCTGCTGGTGTTGATGTTGAGATTAAGTTAGAGAGTGTTGAGTGATGAGAACCGGTTTAATCGCTAAGAAAATTGGCATGAGTTCAATTTTTAATGAAAAGGGAGAAAGAACTACTGTTACTTTTCTGCAAGTTGAAGATTGTCAAGTAGTGGGACAAAAGACCCAAGAAAAAGATGGTTATAATGCTTTGGTTATTGGGGTAAAAGATAAAAAATTATCTAAAGTAACAAAACCAATGAAGCAGGTATTTGCTAATGCTCAAGTTACGCCAAAGGAAAAATTGAAGGAATTTAGAATTTCTGAAGCTTGTTTCCTTGATGTAGGTTTTGTATTGCATGTGGATCATTTTGTTATTGGTCAGTTTATAGATGTTGTAGGTACTACTATTGGTAAAGGTTTTGCTGGTAGTATGAAAAGGCATAATTTTAGAGGACTTGAAGCTTCACATGGTGTATCTGTGTCTCACCGTTCGCATGGTTCTACTGGTGGTAGACAAGATCCTGGTAAAGTATTTAAGAATAAGAAAATGGCTGGTCACATGGGAAATACAAGAGTTACTATTCAAAATTTGAAAGTAGTCGATACTGATATGGAAAAAAGCATAATCATAGTTAGTGGAAATATTCCCGGTTCAAAAGGATCTTATGTCTACATTAAGGATGCTATTAAGAAAACCATTACAGCTATAGGATAAACTATATGAAAGCCAAATTATTAAATCTTGAAAACGAAGCTGTTGGTGAGATTGATTTAGATAACGAAGTTTTTGCTGTAGATTTTGTTAGGGAAGATATTATCAAGCTTGTTGTTGATTGGCAGAGAGCTAAAGCTATGGCTGGTACACATCAAACAAAGACAGTGTCGCAAGTATCTGGTACTACAAAGAAACCTTTTAAGCAAAAAGGTACGGGTAATGCAAGGCAAGGATCTTTAAGATCTGTCCAAATGAGAGGTGGTGGAGTTTCTCACGGTCCAGTAACAAGGAGTCATGCTACAAAATTACCAAAAAAAGTTAGAAAACTTGGTTTAAAACATGCTTTGTCGGAAAAATTGGCTGAGGGAAAACTGCTAATAGTAGATTCTTTAAAATTACATGAATCCAAAACTTCTAATCTTATAAAATTATTAAATAATTTTCATGGTAAAAGTTATTTTATTGTTAGTGGTGATGAAGTTGATATCAATTTTTCTTTGGCAGTACAAAATATTCCAAATACTATTTCAGTACCGCAAATTGGTGCAAATGTTTATGATATAATACGCCATGATTATGTTTTGTTATCACAAGAAGCTGTAGATGCTTTAGAAAAGAGGTTAAAGTGAAGTCTTATAAACATTATGATCTTATTAGGAATCCTGTGATCACTGAGAAGACCAATATTTTATCTGAGCAACAAAATAAGTTTACTTTTCATGTTGCTAGTAGTGCTGAGAAAGCTTCTATCAAGACGGCTGTTGAAAAGATTTTTCAGGTTAAGGTTAAAAAAGTTAACATAATGAATGTAAAAGGTAAGAGAAAAAGATTCAAGGGTGTTAATGGCAGACAATCAGATAAAAAGAAAGCAATTGTGACGTTAGAAAAAGATTATACTATTGATTTTACTGGGGGTATTAAATAAATGGCTTTAAAAACGTTTAATCCAGTTACTCCATCCCTTAGAGAATTAGTACAGGTTGATAAATCTGATCTTTGGAAAGGTAAGCCTCATAAACCTTTAACTAAAGGTTTATCTAAGACTGGTGGTAGAAATAATTTGGGTAGAACCACTTCTTGGCATAGAGGAGGAGGGCATAAAAGACTTTATCGTATAATCGATTTTAAAAGAAATAAACAGGATATATTTGCCACTGTTGAAAGAATAGAATATGATCCTAACAGAACTTCCTTCATTGCTTTAATTAAATTCGATGATGGTGAGTATTCTTATATTTTAGCACCACAAAAGCTTATTGTAGGAGATAGAATAGTATCAAGTGATAAAGCTGACATAAAAGTAGGAAATTGTTTATCTTTGAAATCTATTCCTGTTGGTACTACTTTACATAATGTAGAAATGAAAGTTGGTAAAGGTGGTCAAATTGCAAGATCTGCTGGTACTTCTGTTAATTTAGTAGGTAAGGATTCGGGTTATGCACAGATCAAGCTTCGATCTGGAGAATTTAGATTGATACCGTTAGATTGTAAGGCTACCATAGGTGTTGTTTCAAACCCTGATCAAAAGAATACCAATTTAGGTAAGGCCGGAAGAAATAGATGGCTAGGTTGGAGACCACATGTTCGTGGTGTTGCAATGAATCCATTCGATCACCCACATGGGGGAGGAGAAGGAAAAACTTCTGGTGGTCGCCATCCAGTGACTCCATGGGGTTTCCCAACTAAGGGTAAGAAAACACGTAAGAATAAGCTTACATCAAAATTTATTATTAAGAGAAGAAAGTAATTAGGTAGTAATTATGGCTCGTTCAGTTTGGAAAGGACCTTTTGTAGATGGTTATCTGATAAAAAAAGTACAAAAATTGATTGAATCTGGTAAATCAGAAATGATTCAGACTTGGTCTAGAAGGTCAACAATTTTACCATTTTTTGTTGGAATAACATTTGCTGTACATAATGGAAATAAATTTATACCTGTTACTGTAAGTGAAGAAATGGTTGGTAAAAAATTAGGTGAATTTTCTCCAACTAGGACTTTTCATGGTCATGGCACAGATAAAAAAGTTAAGAGAAAATAGATATGGTGAAGGTGAATAAAGGATCTACTACAGCAATTGCTAAGTCTCTTAGAGTGAGTCCGAGGAAATTGAATTTGGTTGCAACTTCTATTAGGAATATGAAAGTGTCTGAGGCTCTAATTCAGCTTACCTTTTCCTCTAGAAGAATTGCTCAAGATGTAAAAAAATGTTTACAGTCTGCTGTTGCTAATGCTGAAAATAATTTTGGTTTAGATATTGATACTTTGTTTATTACTTCTGCAACTGTAGGTAAGGCGTTGGTGATGAAAAGAATTATGCCAAGAGCTAAAGGAAGAGCAACAAGGATTAATAAATTTTTTAGTAATTTATATATTACAGTTACTGAAGTTGAGGGGAAATAAGATATGGGGCAAAAAGTTAATCCGCATGGCTTTAGAGTTGGTCCGACATTAATTAAAGGTTGGGACTCGGTGTTATATGCTGATAAGAAGCAGTATAAAGTCCTTCTTATCCAAGATTTAGAGGTTAGAAATCTAGTTAATAAGAACTATGTGCAAGCACAAGTTAGTAGAGTATTAATAGAGAGGCCTTCTAATAAGAATGTTATAATTAATATTTTTGCTAAAAAGCCTGGAGTTATTATAGGTAAAAGTGGTAACGACATTGATAAATTAAAAAAATCTGTCCAAAAAATTACGGGTTTAGAAGAAATATATATTAACATACATGAAGTAAAGAAGCCTAATATAGACTCTAACATTATTGCTCAAACGATTGCTACGCAGCTTGAGAAAAGAGTGTCTTTTAGAAAAGCTATGAAAACCGCTATCCAAGCCTGCTTTAAGCAAGGAGGGTTAGGTATAAAGGTTGCTTGTTCTGGACGTTTAGCTGGAGCTGAAATAGCGAGAACAGAGTGGTATAGAGAAGGTAGAGTACCTTTACATACTTTGAGAGCTGATATTGACTATGCGACTGCTGAAGCTATGACAACTTATGGAGTTATAGGTATAAAGGTTTGGGTCTATAGGGGTGATCATGTGGAAAATAGAAAGAAACATAATTAATTTTGAAGTAAAATAATGTTAGCTCCGAAAAAACAAAAATTTAGAAAAGCACATAAGGGGAGAGTTTCCTCAAAAGCAAAGGCTGGTACTATGCTAGCTTTCGGTTCTTTTGGCTTGAAATCGTTAGATGGTTTAAGGGTTACCGCAAGACAAATAGAGGCAGCAAGAAAGGCTGCAGTTCGTTGTATGAAAAGGCAGGGGAGATTATGGATTAAAATTTTTCCTGATTTACCTGTGTCAAAGAAGCCTGCGGAAGTTAGAATGGGTAAAGGAAAAGGTTCTACTGAATTTTTTGCAGTGAGAGTATCACCTGGAAGAATTATGTTTGAAGTGGAAGGGGTTACAGATGATATAGCGACGAAAGCACTTGAGCTTGCTAGTGCAAAATTGCCTGTAAGAACAAAGATAGTGAGGCGTTATGAATAATTTAGGGGTATCAGCAAAGGAATTGGTTGGGCAGACTACGGAAGAGCTTCACAAAAAGAGAACTTTGTTTAAAAAAGAGTTTTTTAATCTACGGTTTCAAAGAACATTAGGTGAATTACAAAATACTAGCAGGTTTTCTTTTGTAAAAAAAACAATAGCTCGTATTAATACAGAGTTAACTATAAGATCAAAAACTGGAGAATAGGGAAATGCCGAAAAGAGTGCTACAGGGCGTTGTTGTAAGTTCGAAAACTGATAAGACTATTACAGTTAAAGTAGAGCGTAGGTTTAAGCATCCTATATACAAAAAAATTGTAAAAGTCTCTAAAAAATATGCTGCTCATGATCCAGAAAATACTTATAAGGATGGTGATAAGGTTAGTATAGTTGAAAGTCGTCCTATATCTAAAACTAAGTCTTGGGTGGTGTTAGGGGATGTAAAGGCATCTCTCTAATGATAGGTTTGGTCGTCACAGAATAGTGAGTTTTATCCTTTGACTTTGTTATTTAGATTGTTTATTTTGTTGCGTTATTAAATTCTCAAGTGGAAGTAAGTTATGATTCAGATGCAGAGCATCTTAGATGTTGCGGATAACTCTGGTGCTAAAAAAATTATGTGTATTAAAGTGCTTGGTGGTTCACATCACATGATAGCAAATCTTGGGGATGTCATTGTGGTATCTATAAAAGAAGCTTTGCCAAGCGGAAAAGTAAAAAAAGGTGACGTACATAGGGCTCTGATTGTTAGAACAAAAAAGGGTGTTAGAAGGGCAGATGGTAGTACAATTAAGTTTGATTCTAATGCAGCAGTACTTTTGAATAAGCAAGGAGAACCAATAGGTACAAGAGTTTTCGGTCCTGTAACTAGAGAATTAAGGGCAAAAAAATTCGTTAAGATTATGTCACTTGCAGAAGAGGTGTTGTAATGATTAAGCTAAAAATTAAGAAAGGTGATGAAGTTATTGTTATCACCGGAAAAAATAAGGGAAAAAAGGGTAAGGTCTTAAAGGTTTTGCCTGAGCAAAATAGAGCTATTGTTTCGGGTATAAATATTGTTCGCAAGCATGTTAAGGCGAGTAAAACAAGTGAAGGTGGCATAGTGTCAAAGGAATTATCCATACATATATCCAATGTTGCTCACATAGATCCTAAAACAGGTAACCATACAAAAGTTGCTTTTAAATTTCTAGAAGATGGCTCTAAAGTAAGAGTAGCTAAGAAGTCTGGTGAAATTATTAGTAATAAGGAAGGTAAGTAATGTTGCTCAGGTTTAAAGATTTATACACTAAAGAGATTGTACCAAACTTACAGAAAGAGTTTGCGTACAAGAATAAACATCAAATGCCTAAGGTTGTAAAAATTGTTGTTAATATGGGGGTTGGTGAGACGGTTGCAGATTCTAAGGTAATTAATAATGCTGTCAATGATCTAACTCTAATTTCAGGACAAAAGCCTTTAGTAACTGAGGCCAAAAAGTCTATTGCTACTTTTAAGCTTCGTGAAGGTATGAAAGTTGGTTGTAAAGTTACTCTGCGCAAAGATAGAATGTATGATTTTTTAGAGAGATTAGTAATCGTTGCTCTACCGCGTATTAAAGAATTTAGAGGTTTCTCAAGCAAAAGCTTTGATGGTAGAGGTAATTTTACTTTTGGTATAAAAGAACAGATTGTTTTTCTAGAGATTAATTACGACAAGATAGATGTAATTCGTGGTATGGATATCACGATTGTTACAAGTGCTATGAATAATGAAGAAGGTAAATTATTACTTTCTGGCTTTAATTTGCCTTTTTATAATTAATTTTTAGAAGAAAAATAGATGGCTAAAGTAAGTTCTATAAAAAAGAATAATAGAAGAAGAAAGATGGCACAAAGTTTATATAACAAGCGTGCTAAATTAAAGGACAAGATTTACGATAAAACTTTATCTTTGGAAGAAAGATTTTCGTTAGTGATGGTTTTAGCTAAGTTACCTAGAAACTCAGCTATGAATAGAGTCCGAAATCGGTGTGAGCTTACTGGACGTCCAAGAGGAGTGTATAGTAAATTTGGTCTATCGCGAAATAAGCTGAGAGATCTTGGTAGTAAGGGATTAGTTCCTGGTTTGATTAAAGCAAGTTGGTAAAATAGCTTGAATTCGATATAACTTATTATATCGAATTCAAGGGTTAAGTAGAAACAATCAGGTTTGAAGCGGTTCAGTACCTGATTGTTAAAATGTAATATTCTATTTAATGGGTGGTTTTAATAATTAAAATCACCCATTGAATGATGAAAAAAGTTGAAATGTACTCGTAAAAGTCGCTCCAAGGGTACACTTTTTCTTATAACAAAGCCAATTCGATATAAAAATTCTTGTATCGAATTGAGGTTAAAATAGTAGGTTTATCGTATGTCAATGACAGATAATATAGCGGATATGTTGACTAGAATTAGAAATGGTCAAAAAAGTAAATTGATGAATATATCTCTACCTTGTTCAAAAATAAAATGTGCTATTTTGGATGTTTTAAAAAAAGAAGGTTATATAAAAGAGTATGTAGTTGTCAAGGATGGTAATATAAGTCATATTGAAGTGGATCTAAAATATTCTGTTAATGGAAAACCTGCTATATGTGAAATAAGTAGAGTTTCAAAACCAGGTAAGAGGATTTATTCTTCTATTGATAAATTAAAAGGATATTATAACAATATGGGTATTTATATTCTTTCTACTTCTAGAGGAGTTTTATCAGATAGAGAAGCGCATAGCCAAAAAATTGGTGGTGAAGTAATTTGTAAAGTGTTTTAAGGTATAAAGATGTCACGTATTGGAAAATTACCAGTCCCTGTGCCTGAAGGGGTGAAAGTTGAACTTGATGGGTTGAAAGTTAATGTTGTTGGTCCCAAGGGAGAATTAACAAAAACTTTCGCAGGAAATATAGCAATTTTATTGCAAGATAATCAGCTTTTTGTAAAAGCATTAACAGAGACTAAAAGTGCTAGATCTATGTGGGGTACGGCACGAAGTATAATAAATAGTATGATAAAAGGTGTTAAAGAAGGTTTTACAGAAGAACTTGAAGTCAACGGTGTTGGTTATAAGGCTTTGGTGAAGGATAAATATTTAAACTTAATGCTTGCTAAAAGTCATAATACTAAAGTAGAAATACCTCAAAATATTAAAGTTACCGCTCCTAAACAAAATCAGATTATATTGGAAAGTGTTGATAAAGAAAAAATAGGTCAGTTTATATCAATTATTATAAAGCAGAGACCACCTGAACCATATAAAGGTAAAGGTATTAAACGCAAAGGTCAATATGTTCAGAGAAAAGAAGGTAAGAAAAATTAAAATTTAAGAGTTAAATATGCGTAGTTCAAAGTTAAAGTTTGATATAAGAAAGGCTAGAGTAAGGTCTAAGATATCAAAGGTATCAAACAGACTCAGGCTGTCTATTTTTAAGTCTGGAAAGCACATATATGCACAAGTCATAGATGACAAACAATCAATAACTATTGCATCTGCTTCGACTTTAGATAAAGAAATTAGACAGTTAAAAAAATCCAACTGTAATATTGGTACAGCCACGAAAGTAGGTGATTTAATAGGCGAAAGAGCATCGCTTAAAGGGGTACAAGAAGTTGTATTCGATAAGGGTGGTTATAAATATCATGGTGTTGTTAAGGCTTTAGCTGATGCAGCAAGAAAAAAAATGAAATTTTAATTTTAGGTTTAAGAAATGGCTAAAGCTAAAAAAAATACAAGTGAAGCACTAACAGAAACTTTGGTGGATGTAAATAGAGTTACTAAAGTAGTAAAGGGGGGTAGAAAATTCTCTTTTTCTGCTTGTATTGTTGCTGGTGATAAAGCCGGTAAGGTTGGTTATGGTCATGGCAAAGCGAAAGAGGTAACAGAAGCTAGAGCTAAGGCTACTCAAGAAGCAAGGAAAGATATGATTAAAATTCCTCTTTATCAAAATAGAACTATTCATCATGATGTCATTGGTAAAAGTGGAGCAGCTAAAGTCATTTTAAGAAGAGCCAAGGCAGGTACTGGTGTTATTGCTGGTGGTGCTATGAGGGCAATCTTTGATTCTTTAGGAGTTCATGATATTGTTGCCAAATCTTTGGGTTCTAGTAATGTATATGCGATGATTGCTGCAACTTTTGATGCGTTATCTCAACTATCTTCTCCAAAGAATATTGCTGAAAGGAGAGGAAAAAGAATAAATGAGGTATCAACTAAATCTACAAAAGGGCAACAAATAATATCAGAACCAAGTGTGCAAGTTTAAATAGTGTAATAGTCCTTCCAGCGTAGGCTCATGAGTGTCAACTTAAGAAGTTTTGATTTGGTAGGTAGCAGAATCTAAAAAATAAAGAAAAATGCATTCTTAAAGTGATTTTGTGAATGCATTTTAAACCTTAAGCTAAAAACATGATTTTAAAAGATTAAAATCATGTTTTTAGCAAAATATTAATTTAACAATCAGATGCAGAGTCGTCTCAAATCTGATTGTTTCGATAATTTCACCGAATTTGGGATAAGAATTGACAAATTCTTATCCTGAATTTGCGTGTGAATGGGGCTTTGAAGCAATGGGCTATAGTGAGTCTTTATATTTAAAGTAAAGTAATAATTGGGTTGTAGGAATTTATGAGTAGTAATCAAGAAAAAGTGAATGAGGTAAAGGTTAAAGTTACCCAAATTGGTAGTAGTATAGGTCGTAAATATGATCAGGAAGAAACCTTGGTAGGTTTAGGTCTAAATAAAATGCATAAATCTGTTATTTTGAAAGATACAAACTCTGTTAGAGGGATGATCAAGAAGGTACAACATTTGTTAAAAGTAGAAAATATAAATTAGAATAAATTAGAGTTTAGAAAATGAAATTAAATGAGTTATCTAACAATTTTGGTGCCAAGAAAGATAAAAAAAGAGTAGGTCGAGGTATTGGCAGTGGTAAAGGTAAAACATGTGGCAGAGGTGTTAAGGGACAGAAATCTAGATCTGGTGTAGCTATCAAAGGTTTTGAAGGGGGTCAGATGCCTATGATTAAAAGATTGCCAAAGAGAGGCTTTAACTGTCCTAGTTCTAAGAAATATAGTGTAGTAAATATTGCTGATATAGAATTTTTAATAGCAGAAAATCGTTTGAACTCAACAGAAGTTGTAACAAAGGATAGATTAGTTGAAGTCGGGTTAATTAAGAATAATAACTTATTGGTTAAGTTATTATCTGTTAGCAGTGGTGATTTTAATAGTCCCTTATCATTTCAATTAGATGCTTATTCTAGCTCTGCTAAGAAGTTAATAGAACAAGTTGGTGGTCAAATATTGTAATTTATGAGTTTAAATTCCACACAAAAATCTAATAAAGACTTAGCTAATAGGATTATTTTTACTATTTTGGCTCTTATAGTATGTAGATTTGGGTCATTTATTCCTATAGCGGGTATTGATTCGGTTGCATTAAGCAGTGTGGCGGAACAAAATCAATCGGGTATACTTGGTATGTTTAATATGCTATCTGGGGGATCCCTAGGTAGAATGTCTATTTTTGCTTTAGCAATTATGCCATATATAACTGCTTCAATTATCATTCAATTAATGTCAATAGCCTACAAGCCTTTAGAGAATTTAAAAAAAGAAGGTGAGGTTGGTAAAAGGAAAATCAATCAATTATCTAGGTATTTAACTGTTTTATTAGCTTCTTTTCAGGCATATGGTGTTGCAGTAAGTTTGGAACATGTTGTGACTAATGTAGGTCCAGTAGTTATTATACCTGGGCTTTTTTTCAAGGTTACTACCGTTATTACTTTAGTTGTAGGTACTATGTTCTTAATGTGGCTTGGTGAACAGATTACTGGTAGAGGTATTGGTAATGGATCGTCCTTAATTATATTTATAGGTATAGTGTCGGGTGTACCAAGTGGTATTATAAGCATGTTTGAGTTGTCAAGAAGTGGTGGTTTGTCTCCGATAGTAGTTATGGCTATTTGTTTAGGAGTTATTGTAATTATAGCTATAATAATTTTCTTTGAGAAGGCACAGAGAAAAGTTTTGGTACAATATCCAAAAAGACAAGTTGGTAATAAAATTTATGGTGGTGATTCGACTCATATGCCTCTTAAACTTAATACTTCTGGGGTAATTCCGCCAATATTTGCTAGTTCGATTTTATTGTTTCCTGTGACAATAGCTAATTTTTCTAGCAATAATTCAGAAATTATGAGTTTATTAACTTTCCATCTAGGGCATGGGAAGCCTTTATATATTTTGTTGTATGTTGCGTTGATAATGTTTTTTAGTTTTTTTTATACAGCAGTAGTTTTTAATTCAGAAGAAACAGCAAATAACTTAAGAAAATATGGGGCATATATTCCTGGCAAAAGGCCTGGTAAGAATACTGCGGAATATTTTGATTATTTGTTAACTAGGTTAACTGTAATAGGTGGTATATATCTTAGTTTTATATGTATAGTTCCTGAAATGTTAATGAATAAATATGCCGTATCTTTTGCCTTAGGGGGTACAAGTTTTTTAATTGTTGTTAATGTTGTTCTAGATACATTTGTACAAATTCAAACTCATTTATTTAGCAGTAAGTATGAGGGATTAATTAAAAAAATGAAGTTAAAAAACTAACTTATATTATAAAAAAACAATTCTTTAAAGCAAAAAATTATACATTTTAACTTAGTGGAGGGTATATATTATGTTATGTTTAAAGAAGAGTTTCAAATGATTATAGTGCTTATAGGGTCTCCTGGTTCAGGGAAGGGAACTCAAGGGCAGTTATTGGCAAGAAAGTTAAATTTACCTCATGTGTCTACTGGCGATATATTCAGGCAAATGGTAAAGGTTAATAACAAGGATGGTTTGTTAATTAAAGAGTATATGGCACAAGGAAAACTTGTCCCTCCTAAATTGGTGAATAATGTAGTTAAGGAGTTTTTAACTCAGGATATATATAAAAACGGTTATGTTCTAGATGGTTATCCTCGTAATTTAGAGCAAGCTAATTTTCTAAGAATGTTTGCTAATCAAAAGATTAAAGTTGTGTTTTTCGACATAGACGATCAAGTGATTATCAAGAGGATTCTAGGTAGATTTAATTGTGAAAATTGTGGACAAATTTATAATAGTTATTTTATTAAACCTAAGGTTGATAATGTCTGTGATGTTTGTGGATCAGATAAATTTATGCACAGACAAGATGATGATGAACAGACTATTAAGCAAAGAATAGAAGAATATAAAATAGAGACTTATCCGTTACTTAACTATTATAGAGATAATAGTGAATTCTATGTTGTTGATGCAAATAAGGATAAAGAAGAAGTAGAGCTTGTTTTATATAAAGTATTAAAAATGATTTGACTTTAAGGGATATTTTTATATTATTCCCTTTTGGTTATTATCGAAATTTTGGAGATTATTTGTGGCAAGAATAGCGAGTGTTAATATTCCAGCAAACAAAAGATTAGTAGTGAGCTTAACATATATTTATGGGCTTGGTTTTTCTGCTGCAGAAGAGATTTGTCGAAAAACTGGAATATCTGAAAGTAAAAGGGTCAAAGACTTAACAGATCAAGAGCTTATTATTTTACGTAATATTATTGAAAAAGAATATAAAGTAGAAGGTGATTTAAGAAGAGAGGTGAATCTTAATATCAAGAAGAAAAAGGATATTAGAAGTTACCAAGGTCTTAGACATATAAGAAAGTTGCCTGTTCGAGGTCAGAATACTCATTCTAATGCTCGAACAAGAAAAGGTAAAGCTGTTGCGATTGCCGGTAAGAAAAAAGTTACAAAGTAATATGGTATAATGATGAGTCAGGCTAATACTAAGGTCAAGAAAAAAAGAAAAAATATCACTCTTGGTGTTGTTCATATAAAGACAACTTTTAATAATACTATTGTTACTTTTACGGACGTGCAAGGTAATGCTATAGCTTTTTCAACAGCAGGTACACATGGTTTTAAGGGGGCTAGAAAAGCTACGCCTTATGCTGCTCAAATAACTGTTGATAAAGCCTCAGAAGTTGCAAAAGAACACGGTCTGAAAACTGTTTCAATTAGAGTGCAAGGTGCAGGGGCTCAAAGGGAATCGGCTATGCGTGCGGTATTTAGTCAAAATTTTATAGTTACGTCAGTTTTAGATGTTTCGTCTGTTGCACATAACGGTGTTAGAGCACCAAAAAGAAGAAGAGTATAGGGGCATAGGTAAATAATGTTATCATTAAATAAAAACTGGAGTGCATTAATAAAACCTTCTAAGATAGTTTATGACAGTCCTGATAAGAGTAGTAATATAGTAAAAATTGTGGTTGAACCTTTAGAGAGAGGCTTTGGTTTAACAATAGGTAATGCTATGAGGCGAATTCTACTCTCATCTCTTCAGGGTGCTGCAATAACATCAATAAAGATACTAGGGGTGGTGCATGAATTTTCTGCTATACCTGGGGTTAAGGAAGATTTAGTTGATGTAGTTTTGAATCTTAAGTCTGTGGTCGTTAAGATGCATTCTTCGGAAAGAAAGATTGTCAGATTAAGTGCTACTGGTCCTTGCGTTGTGACTGCTGGGATGATTGGAACAGGGCATGATGTGGAGGTACTAACCCCTAACCGTGTGATTTGTACTTTGGCAAAAGGGGCTCAGCTTGAAATGGAATTAGTGTGTGAGACGGGAAAAGGGTATGTTCCTGCTGCAAGCAGCGTTGGTTCGGAATTAGCTATTGGCGTTATCCCAATAGATGCGTTATTCAGTCCTGTAAGAAAGGTTACCTATAAAGTTGATAATACACGTGTTGGTCAAGTTACAGATTATGACAAATTGATTATGACCGTTGAAACTAATGGTAGTATTTCTCCGGAGATGTCTATAGCACTTGCTGCTAGAATTCTGCAAGATCAGTTACAATTATTTATTACATTTGAAGAACAAACAGAAGATAAACAGGATAAGTTAGAAGAATTAGCATTTAATCCAGCGTTGTTGAAGAAAGTTGAGGAATTAGAATTATCTGTTAGATCTCAGAATTGTTTAAAAAATGAAAATATAATTTATATAGGCGATCTTGTTATCAAAACAGAAGCAGAAATGCTTAGAACTCAAAACTTTGGTAGAAAATCTCTTAATGAGATTAAGGATATATTATCAGGCTTTGGTTTAAAATTTGGTATGGACATACCAGGATGGCCTCCAGAAAATATTCAGGAACTATCTAAGCGTTATGAAGATCCATATTAATAAAACCTGAATTAGATGTAACAGGTTATATCTAATTCAGGGATACATATAGAAACAATCAGGTTTGAAGGAGTTCGTCACCTGATTGTTAAATATTAATTTGCTAATAATCTTATTTTTATATCATATAAAAATTAAGATTATTAGCGGTAATAGATTAAAATGCATTCGTAAAAGCCGCTTCAAGAATGCATTTTTCCTTATAACAAGCCAATTCGATATAAGAATTAACAATTCTTATATCGAATTGAGGTTAATACAAAGGTAATAACATGCGACATAAAATTAAGGGTAGAAAGCTTAATAGAACAAGTAGTCATAGACAGGCGATGTTTGCTAATATGGCTGCTGCACTTGTGATGAATGAGCAAATAAAAACAACTTTACCTAAGGCTAAAGAGCTTAGACCATATATTGAAGTACTAATAACTAAGGCCAAGAAATCTGATTTAGCGACTAGAAGAATGTTGCTTGCTAAAATTAAAGATAAAGTGGCAACTGAAAAGCTTATTAGTGTTTTAGGAAAAAGATATAGTGAACGTCCAGGTGGTTATATTAGGATAATAAAGGCTGGTTTTCGTTATGGAGATATGGCATCAGTAGCTTATATTGAGTTCGTTGATAGAGACGTAAATAGTAAAGGCTGTATGACCCCAAAAGTAGAAAGTCATAGCCATGAAGAACAAAACTAATAAATCTGTAGGAAAATAATAAATATGGCTAATCATTCATCAGCAAAAAAGGCAATAAGACAAACAATAAAAAAAACTTTAATAAATAAGAATAGGTCAAGTAGAATTAAAACATATATAAAAAAAGTTTTGCAAGAAGTTATTAGTGGCTCAAAAGAATCAGCTAAATTAGCTTTGACTGTTGCACAATCTGAAATAATGAAAGGTGTAACAAAAAACATTATCAAATTAAATACAGCCTCACGTAAAATCAGTAGATTATCTCAAAAAATTAAAAATATGAATTAGCTTCTAGCTTATTGTGTATGCCTTTTATGTAATACCAATCTCGATGAAAGATAGTTTAATAGCCTAGGGTGTATTATCCCTGCCTTATTACTATTACCCACATTCTAGATTTGTGGGGCGTCGTATATGACGTCAGTAGGTTCAAATATACGACTTTTAAAAGATGTAGGTAATAGTAGGTATGCAAGTGAGGATTCGAGAACAAAAAAGAGTGTTCACGAATAGATTCCTTTTGGTAATTTTGTTGTCAAAATTTGCTTTCGTTCCTCATGGACATATTATGTACTGTTTGTGGTTACTTGGCTACTCTTTTACTCAGAAATTCCTCAAAAATTATTCAATTTGTGGGTACTTCCTAAAAATAATGAACATATAGACTATAGAAATGAAACCTTTACAGAAGCTAGATAGAAAATGTATGCAAGGACCTAGTTGAGAGGGATATGCTAAAGATTTCAGCCTTTATTATCACAAAAAATGAAGCTACTAGGATTGCAAGAGCTATCAACAGTGTTAAGGACATTGTCGAGGAGCTTATTGTTGTTGATAGTGGGAGTACTGATGATACAGTACAAATTGCTAGAAATTTAGGAATCAAAGTGATTTTTAACGAATGGAATGGTTATGTTAAACAAAAGACTTTTGGCGAAAATTTATGTCATAATGACTGGATATTAAATATTGATGCTGATGAAGAACTATCAAAAGAATTACAAGATGAAATAGAGTTTATATTTGCTTCAAATAATCAAGCTAATTATTTAGCTTACCGTACTAAAATTGTTATATTGCACCGTAATGATCAGAAGGTTCGTCGTTTTGCTCCTTATAATAAATGTATCAGATTATATAATCGTAAATATAGTAGTTTTTCTAATAATAACACTACTACTCATGATTCGGTGTTGTTTAATCCAAATATTAATTCACAAAACAAAATCTATGATTTAAATGGTATAATTTATCATAGGTCTGGCACGTCAATTGAGCAACTAGTAGCTAAAGCAAATTTTTATTCCTCTGAGCAAGCAAAAGATTTACTTAAATTAGGTAGGAATCCATCAAAAACAAGAATTGCTACAGAAAGTATTTTTTATTTTTTAAAATCATTTTTTATAAGACGATATTGGGTATTTGGTTTTGATGGTTTTGTTGATTCTATGATTTTTGCTTTTGCACGGTTTATAAGATTTGCTAAAGCAAGAGAGTTGTTAAATAATAAAAAAGACGATAGCAACATAGAAGCGTAGATTACATCAATATCCTACAATTTTTGTAAGGAGTTTAGTAGTAAGCTCAGCATATAGACATAAGTACAGGGCAGTTTAAAAGTCGTTACCAGTGGGTGGTATAAATATAGATTTAGCTTCTATCGATGTCATACCAGCCTCGGTGCGGAAAAGCAATGTTCTGAGGGGATATTTATAGATTGTAGACCCTTGTTTTGTAGGGGGTCACCAATTCTATTACTATGACTCAAACATTTCTATATTGGCTATAATGTATATACTGCTCGTAAATGAAGAGTTGAAGGAAGAGAAGAAAGAAGCTAGAATATGATAATGGGAAATATTTTAACATCTGAACAAAGAACGGTACTGAAGTCAGGTCATGGTAATGAACGAGATAGGAGAGTATGTGACCGAATTAAGGCAGTTTTGCTGTATGATAAAGGTTGGAGCTATGGAGAAATAGCAGAAGCATTGCTGTTAAGTGAAGAAGCTATAAGAAAGCATGTAAGAGATTATCAAAAATTTAATAAATTAGAGACAGCTACCGGTGTTAGTGCAAGTAAGCTAAGTGAGCTAGAAGAGAAAGAGTTAATAGAGCATTTAGAAATATGTAATTATGTTTATGCCAAAGATATCAGCAATTACATAGAAGAAAAATACGGTGTTACCTATACAATAGCAGGAGTAACAAAACTATTAATCAGATTAGGCTTTGTATATAAGAAGCCAAAGATCGTACCCGGCAAGCTTGATATAGATAAGCAAGAACTATTTAAGCTAGAATATAGTTTGTTAAAAGGTACTCTCAAGGCTAAAGAAGCTATATATTTTATGGATAGCGTTCATCCTCAGTATCAAACAAAAGCCCGTTATGGTTGGATCAGAAAGAATCAAAATAAAACTTTACCAACATTTAGTGGCTGGAAAAGGAAGCATTTAATAGGAGCAATTAATTTATCTGATTTGCAATTAGTTAGCACAGATAATCCTAAAGTAAACGGTGATTATATAATCAATTTTCTACAAAAATTAGAAGCAGAAAATCCTAATAAAGAGAAGATATATTTGATTTGTTATAATGCTGGGTATCATAAGTCAAAGAAAGTAAAGGAGTATCTAGTAAATAGCAAAATAGAATTAGTATTTTTACCTTCCTATAGCCCTAATCTTAATCCGATTGAACGATTATGGAAATTTATGCATAGAATTGTAACAAATAATAAATTTTACCATAATTTTGCTCAATTCTCAGAAGCTATAGATAGATTTTTTGCTAATATTGATAAATACAAAGGTAATTTGATTACTCTTATAACTGACCAATTTCAGACTATAACTTTTAATCATTTTGCCAACTCTTCAGGTTAATTGAGTATATATATAATAGGCCTCTTTCGAAACTCGCTTGTGCTGAAGGATTTGAAGGAGACGCTTCACCTCGAACCGCAGTGTACTCTAATTCCGTTACGGATTCGAGTGCCGCATCGATGTACAAATCACCAGCAGAAGTAGAGTTTCGAAAGAAGTCTAATATCTAGATATGGAAAAAATCAAGAAAATTGTGGACAAACTGTGTCAAAGCCTGAATCAACTGAGGAACAAAACGTTAATTTACCACTTGAGGTAACGACGAAAAGAGATGAAAAAACTTTGTCAGAAATTGAGTCAACTGAGGAGCAAAGTGTTAATTTACCTACAGAGGTAACGGTAAGCTCAGCAAATGAAGCATCACCCTGCAATTCCTCTGATGCATCTCCAACTGATGACGAGTCAGATTACGATTCAGATTCTGATTCAACAGATGGCTATTCAGGAGGTAACGGGTCTAAGCAAGAAGCTAGTGGGAAATTGCCTAGGTGGCTCAGTGATATTGCCAAACAGGCTAAAGTGTAAATTGTAATCAGGTTTTGATCCCCTATTGTAATAGGGTTAAAAATATATTTTTTTGTAGGTCAAATTTCAGGAAATTTGTCTGAGAAGTTACATATGAAATTTTTAGTAAAGTAAAAAATCCTGAAATCCTGATAAGAACTGGCGGAGAGGAGGGGATTTGAACCCCTGACACGTTACCGTGAACACGCTTTCCAGGCGAGCGCCTTAAACCACTCGGCCACCTCTCCATCTATGGGAATTCAGAATAACAAGTTACATCGAATTCAGTATTATATATAGAAACAATCAGGTTTGAAGTGGCTGCCCACCTGATTGTTAAAATATAATACTCCATTCAATATGTGATTTTAATTATTAAAATCACATATTGAATGATGAAAAAAGTTAAAATGCACCCGCAGAAGCGCTTCAAGAGTGCATTTTTCCTTATAACAAAGCAAGTATCGATATAAGAATTATTAATTCTTATATCGAACTAAGGTTACGTAAGCAATAGGTTTGGTATACTATTCGTCTTTAAAGTGTTAGCATTGTCTTACTATCGGGACTTTGCGTACTCACATACTAAATATACGATTAGTTAACTTGTCACTCGTACTCCTAGCCAATTCTTTAAAGCAGAAGTGCATCTACAGTTTGCTACTTCAGAAAATTATTAGCATAATACTCACAATATTCTTTAACTGGGCAAGCAGGGCAATTTGGTACTCGTGCTTTGCAAATATACCTACCAAGCAATATCAACCAGTGATGAGCATGTTGTAACCATTTTTTATCGATAACTTTAACTAATTCAAGTTCTACTTTTTTGGGAGTATTACTATTTGCCAGTCCTAATCTTTTAGAAACTCTAAATACATGCGTATCAACTGCGATAGTTGACTTACCAAAGAGGCAATTCAATACTACATTAGCAGTTTTTCTTCCGACACCTGGCAATTTAATTAAGTCATCAAAATTGTTAGGTACTTTGCTGTCATACTTATCTATCAAAATTCGACAAAGTGCAACAATATTTTTTGCTTTGGTTATAAATAAACCTATTGATCTTATATAGGTTCTTACCCCTTCTTCCCCGAGCTCTAATATTTTCTCTGGTGTATTATACTTCACAAACAATAATCTAGTTGCTTTATTAACTGAAACATCAGTTGCTTGTGCGGATAATATCACCGCTACTAATAGAGTAAAATTATTCACATATTCTAGTTCCGTTCGGGGAGTAGGATTATTTTGGCTTAAAATTTCAAAAATTTTATCAACTATTTGAGCTTGCATAATATAACATTTAAGAGTAAAAGAAGTTATAATTTTTATCAGGTTTAGGAATGTTAGAGAATAGAAATTTTGATTTTATAAAAAATGAAATTGCTAATCATGATATTGTATTATTTATGAAAGGCACTGCTAATTTTCCTCAATGTGGTTTTTCTGCTACCGTTGTTTCTATCTTAAAAAAACTTGGCGTAGAATTTCGTGATATTAATGTTTTAACCGATCCTAGCTTACGTGAAGATATCAAATCTTTCAGTGATTGGCCTACCATACCACAGCTTTATATAAAAGGGGAATTGATAGGTGGCTGCGATATAGTACGTGAGATGTATGAAAACGGTGACTTTGTTTCATTATTAAAAAATAAACATATAATATCTAAGTAACCTCAATTAGATATAAGAATATTTATCTTATATCTAATTGCCTTATAAATGAGTATACTCTTTTGCTTTGAGTATATATCTAGTTATGGAACTGCCTTATAGTTTCAAGCAGTTCTTCGTTTTTATAAGGTTTATGGATTAGGTATGTTGCTTGTTCTTGTAAGAGCTTTTGCATTTCCTGATGATTGCTAGACAAACCAGTTTGAAAAATTATAGGAATATGTGCAAGGTTCTCATCACTTCTTATTTGTTTATGTACTTCACAACCTGTCATATCAGGAAGAGAAATATCAAGAAATATTAACTCTATTGTATTAGCATGTGTTTTAGATAAATTAACTGCTTCTTGTCCGGAATAAGCACTGATAATTTTATATTTTTGTTCATAATGTAGCACTAAGTTTATTACGTCATGGCAAATTGGTTCATCATCAACAAAAAGTATAGTAAATACTTTTGCAATATTATCCTTTGTAAGCATTTTATGTCTCTTTTTTATCGTATACAGGAATCATAAATTCTAATTTTGTTCCTCTTTTACGGTTATTCTCGGCATAAATATAACCATTATGAGCCAGTACAATTTCTCGGCAAATAGATAAACCAAAACCTGTACCAAGAAAATTATTATTAGTTCGTGAACTACGAGTAAATACTTCAAAAATAGTCTCAAGTTCTGAGTCTGGAATTCCTATACCTGTATCGATTAGGCTAAAGCACCAATAAGGAATATTTTCATGATTTTTTAAATCAATTACCGCTATAATTAATCCTTCCTTAGTATATTTGAGTGCATTATTAAATAAATTATTTAATAATTGGTTAATCCTAATTTTATCTCCATTAATCATTGCTTTTGTAATACTATGATCAATAAGAATAATATTAATTCGATCGTTAATTCTGTAAGTTGCTGCACGGTCTCTTTTATAGAAGATAATAGATCCATAGCAACAAAATTAAACTGCATTTTCCCGGTACTAAACTTAGATAGGTCTAGTAGGTCATTAATTAATTTTATAAGACGTTGATTATTTTTAGCTATTATACTGACATACTTTACGTGTTCTTGCTCATCCATTTTATCCCAATTTTCATATAAAAACTGAGCGATACTACTTCCCCCATGTATCGAAGTCCTAATTTCGTGAGTAACGTGATTCAAAATATTATCTTGCTCTGATATCTTTTGTTCTAATTCTAATATTTTAGTTTTTGAATTATTTCTTAAATTAAACCACGAAAACATCTTGTACCTGCAAATATAAAGAACTACAGGAATCAAAAATATGACTAAAATAGTCCAAAAAAGTTGGTACATATGCTTACTTTAGTTAAAATAATTATATGCAAGGTAAAATATAAAATAAACTAATGAAAATATCTAAAAATTTCAAATTAACATTTCATATAAATAATTCTAATTTAGTAATCTTTGATAATTTATTAACAAAATTTAATATAATATCTAGCCAACAGTTTATATATTATATTAAATTTTTCAACACAATAAATAATTTTTAATAAATTAGTCAAAAGGCTGTCTTAAGGTTATTGCAGCTGATAAAGTTCCTTCATCTAAATAGTCTAGTTCTCCACCTATTGGAATGCCGCTAGCTAATCTTGATATTTTGATAGTATAATCTTTGAAATATTCAGTAATGAAATAAGCTGTAGTTTGACCTTCTAAGGTAGAATTAGTTGCAATAATTATTTCATTAATGTTATTCTCTTGGCATCTAGCTAGTAATTCTGGTAGTCTTAATGCTTTAGAATTATGGCTATTTGCAGTTGACAAATTATGTCCTAGTACATGATAATATCCATTAAAAATGCCACTACGCTCTATTGCCCACAATTCTGTCACTGTTTCAACAATTGCTATAATAGATTTGTTGCGATCATCAGATGAACATACTCTACAAATATGATGAGAATCTATGTTGCCACAAATATCGCACTTGACAACATTATTATCTACGTAAGAAAGAGCGGAAATTAAACCTTTTAACCTAACGTCTTTTTCTTGTAAAAGATGCAGGACTATACGCCTTGCTGATCTTTGACCAAGACTAGGTAGTTTGGAGAAAAGATAGATCAACTGATCTATTTCATTTAGTTTATTCATTTTAGCATACCTTTACTACTTATAATAACCTCAAATATCGATGTAACAAGTTAATATTAGGCTCAGTATCATCCTCATTAGGGATGAGATATCATCTCTGCTAGCTACTATGTCATCAACTATGATTTTTAAGAAATTAAAAAAAGGTTTAAAATAAAAAAATCATAGTTGATGACATCATTTTTACTACTAATAATCTAGTGATATACTCAAATGATTTGAAGAATTGGATTTGAAAATGAATGGTGAGCATGCTAGGCGTACATACAGTATAGTTACGCATGCGAATCCATGATATTTTCAAAAAACAATTCTTCAAAGCAGAAGAGTATACTACAACTTTTAAAATTAATACTATTGTGTTTTAACTTTTAATAACCACTGTTCCAGCAATTTTATCATGCAAAGCTTGGCGTTGTTTAGAAAATAGTATAAACCAAATACCAACTAGCACTAATACATATCCACAAAATCTTTTAATTAATTGCCATTTACTAGGTTTTCCAAGAGTGATTGCGTCTACTATTTTCATATGCATAACCATTTTTCCTGGAGTAGCACCCAAATAAATCCAAAAACCAATAAAATATGTTGCAGCTAGGGCAAAATTAATTATAAACATTAAAATAAATAATGTAAGAACATTACTAGCAGTTACATTTTGAACTAACTCCGGTTTCGTGCTACCCATTATTAGTATATCCGCTATACTAGCTTTAAAAAAAAATAAAGACAGTCTAGATAACATAAAGTGGGTGATCGGAGTTGTAAAAATTGATAACAAAAACGAATCTAGGCAAGAAGCAAAGAGCCTAGGAATTAGTTTAGGGTATATAATTTGTTTATTCATTTTTTTCTATATATATCACGGAAGTTCGATGTAACAAGCTACATCGAACTTCCGGTTATGTTATGGGAGTATTTGAATTGATTATAAGTCTCTTTCAAAAGAAGTCTAATGTAATATGAAATCCAAACTATTACCAAGCATAATATTTAACAACTCACTTGCACGAGGAACTACATCAAGATACGTAGCGATGTCGATATGTTGCTTAGGTGGCAATTTAATATTTTTTTGATTCATTATATAGGATTTTACTGTTACATATTTTTTATTGAGCAATCTAACCCGAATAAGTGGTATTGTCACATCATGGTCAGAAGTATTACTTATCCTGTAGGACACTTTAATTTGTCCCATTTCTTTATTTTGTTCAACATGTATATTTCTTATAGTTAATATATTATTATTCTCTTTATACAGAGCTGGTATATTAAACTTCTCGTGAAATAACATTAATAATAAGAAGACAATTAAACTAAGCCACAATAATATAGATAAAATATGCGATTGCTCAGGAATTTTAGTTGGTAATAAAGCCGGTAAGTTAGTACCTTTAGTTGAATATATTTTATTATTTTCATTAGTGCTAGCGTTTTTTGTGGTATTATCTGATATAATGGGAGGTTCTTGCTGATCAAGCTCTGCCTTTTGATACCATATATGGTGGCATTTTGAACATTTGACCTTCCTACCAGTCATACCTATTTGTTCTTTTGAAACTATAAAGGTAGTGTTACAATTTGGGCAAGCAATACTCATTTACGTGATCTAATTTGTATACTCAAATTTGAGTATATAGGTTGACTTAAAAATAAAGTAAATTATGATTTTTTTTACAATTTAGCAAGGATGTTATGCAAAAACATATTAATACTATAGAAGAATTTTGGCAAATACGCGATAAATTAACTCAAGATGCAGAAAAAACTAATTATGCCAAACAAATATTGAATAATATTATTGATGGTTTAAATCAAGGATTAATTAGGGTTTGTGAAAAAGAAGGGGCTGATTGGCGAGTTAATCTTTGGGTAAAAAAAGCAATTTTATTACATTTTATTGTAACTGATTCGCAAATCCATTCTGGTGATTGTATGAAATGGTATGATAAAATTGCTCCCAAATTTGCTACAAATCATAATGAAGAATTATTTAGAACCCATGGCTGTCGTATCGTTCCCGGAGCATTTATAAGAACGGGGACATATTTAGCTAAAAACGTTATTGTTATGCCTTCTTTTATTAATATAGGTGCATATATAGGAGAAGGAACAATGATTGATACTTGGGCCACCGTAGGATCATGTGCACAAATAGGAAGGAATTGTCATATTTCTGGCGGAACAGGTATTGGTGGGGTACTAGAGCCAATACAAGATACCCCGGTAATAATTGAAGATAATTGTTTTATAGGTGCAAGATCAGAAATAGCAGAAGGGGTTTTAGTAGAAGAAGGAAGTGTAATTAGTATGGGAGTATTTATTGGTGCATCTACCAAGATAGTAGATAGGGAAAGTGGAAAAATAATTTATGGTAGAGTTCCGGCCTACTCAGTTGTAGTACCAGGCAGCTTACCTGCTGATTCAGGAAAACCAAGTTTATATTGTGCAGTAATCGTTAAACAGGTGGATAAAGGAACTAGAAGTAAAGTATCCATAAATGATCTATTACGATGAAAATTTCCTATAACTGACCGCAAATATATGTTCATTAATGGCATTTCTGTGTTATTATATAGCTAACCTGAGCCATAGTAATGGTGATAACTTCGAGTCATCCCAGCGTATATACAATAAATATGAATACAATCAACAAAGTAAATCATTTAGCCATTATCATGGACGGTAATGCAAGGTGGGCTTTAGAAAAAGGCTTACCAAAATCTGAGGGACATAGAGCAGGTGCTAATAGAGTAAAGAAATTATTACCAGATTTTATAGAACTTAATATACCTTACGTGACACTTTATACTTTCTCATCAGAAAATTGGCGTAGGTCAAAGACTGAAGTGACATTTTTACTAAAATTATTACGTTATTATCTAAAAAATGAGACTACACTACTACACGAAAACGGAGTCAAAATAAAAGTTATCGGTAGATTGGATATGTTAGATAATATGTTACAAAAACAAATCCATGATGCTATAGAATTAACAAAACATAATAATAACATAACTCTTTGTATTGCTTTTAGTTACGGCGGGCGAGCAGAGATTGTTGACGCATGTCAGAAAATCATCAATTCTAGTAAAACACAAATTAGCGAGAATGAGTTTGGTAATTATCTATATGATCCAAGAATGCCTGATGTAGATTTGTTAATTCGTACTGGTGGTCTATGTAGAATCAGTAATTTTCTACTATGGCAAGCTGCCTATGCTGAACTATATTTTTTACCTAAATACTGGCCTGACTTTAACAAACAAGATATACTAGAAGCGTTAAACGATTATTCAAAAAGAAAAAGGAATTTTGGTGCTAGATAAGAGGTCTAATATAGTAGTAAGAATATTATCAGCCCTAGTAATAGGACCAGTATTTATTATAGCAATAATGTTCATTAAGTCATTATTTAATATAGTTATGTTATTAATTGCCATAATTATGTTATATGAATGGTATCAAATGACAAAATCGTCCTTTTCCCATATATTACTGGGCTTTGTTATCATTCCCATTCCCACTATATCTTTAATAATAATTGCTACTGAAGATAAAAATCGATGGCTATTATTACTATATTTCATTATAATATGGTCAGTTGATATATTTGCTATGATTGGTGGGAAGAATATAGGCGGACCTAAGCTGACCCCCAAGATTAGTCCTAACAAAACTTGGAGTGGATTAATCATAGGGGTATTAGCTAGTGGGCTTACAGCATTTTTATTAAGTTTAGTACCTAGCTTTGACTTACCAACTGACTATTTATTAAACAAACGGCACTTAATTATAGCAGCTATTTGTTTAGCACTAATAGCACAAATGAGCGATTTATTTATTTCATATTTTAAGCGTAAATTTGCTATAAAAGATACTGGTACTATAATACCAGGTCATGGCGGTGTTCTAGACCGATTTGATAGCATAATTCTTACCGCCCCAATATTATTTTTATTATTAAAATATTATGAATTATCAATATTTTATTGATTCAGTTAAAAATTCCAAAAAGATAATATTTAATGTTTTGCTATCTTTATTATTAGCTTATTTTATCTTCCATTCTATTTGTGGTAATAGAGGGATTATTGCTTATTTTACATTAAATCAACGACTCGAAAAAACCTATAGTGAACTAGAAAATTTAAGGGCAGAACGCATTGAACTTGAACATAAAGTAAAACTACTTAGACCAGAATCTCTAGATAGAGATATGCTTGACCAAGAAGCAAGAAGAGTTCTAGGGGTAGCGTCGCCAAAAGAACAGGTTTTTACCATAAAATAACTTAGGAGGTTATTATCAGTATTATAGTTTTTCAGAATGATCTCCCGGAAGATTTTAATATTGCAGGAGACCTAGCAATCGATACAGAAACGATGGGGTTAAACTTACATAGGGATAGGTTATGCCTTTTGCAACTGAGTAATGGAGATGGTAAGGCTTACTTAGTAAACTTTATTGACAAGAATTACGCAGCACCTAATTTAAAAAAACTATTGCTTGATAAGAATCGATGCAAAATATTTCACTATGCTAGATTTGATTTAGCAGCAATAAGAAAATATCTTGGAATAGATTTGGAGAACATATTTTGTACAAAGATAGCTTCTAAACTAGTTAGAACCTATACTGATGCTCATGGTTTAAAAGACTTATGCCGCGAACTACTTTCAGTCCAAATTTCTAAACAACAACAGTCTTCCTATTGGGGAAGGTTTGATCTTACAGCTGAACAAAAAGAATATGCCGCCAAAGACGTCCTTTACCTACATCAACTTCGTGCTATCTTGCAAGATATGTTACTGACCGAAAATAGGTTAGATATTGCAAAACAGATTTTTAAGTTTTTACCTATTAGAGCCAACTTAGACCTAGTAGGATGGAACGATATTGATATTTTTATGCACTAAACTCTAGATGCTGTAAATAAAATATAGTTATTATTGACCTGAGTTCGATGTAACAAATTAATATACTCTTCTGCTCCTACGAATTGTTTTTTGAAAATATCATGGACTCGCAGGCGTAACTATACTATATGTATGCTACGCCTGCTCACCATTCATTTTCAAATCCAATTTTTCAAATCATTTGAGTATATTACATCGAATTCAGGTTAATTAAAAAAATAATATGTTAACTATCAATAAGTTTTTTTTCTTACCAATTAAATCACGTATTAACGTTGGTGATAATATAATTATTGGACTTAAAAGATTGGGAATAATCAATTTAAGAGATTTGTTATTTTACCGCCCTACTTCTTATCAAGTTAAAATAATTTCACCAAATTTATCTTCACTAAAAAATGGTCAGTTAATTCAAACTGAAATAACAATAGAAGAAGTGCTTGTGCCTAAGAACAAAAAACAGCCTTTGAAAATCTTAGGATACAATGAGACCGGCTCAATTCTGCTGATATTTTTTAATAGACCATCTTATTTTATTCTAAGTAAACTTACAATAGGCAGTAAACATACAATTAATGGTAAGGTACAAGTTTTCTCTAGCTTACCTCAAATAGTCCACCCAATATTTATTTTGGATCAAAAACTTACCAGCCCCCTAGAACCAATATATCCTTTGACCTATGGGATAATTAATAAGCAACTTTATTCCTATATAATAAAGGGGCTTGATTTGTTTGAGAAAGAGTGGTGCTGTATTCCTGAGAGTTTTCAAGAAGTAAAGGATTATACTAAATCATTATTAGAAGATTTAAAAACTTTACATTTATATCAGGTTAAAACTAAGCCATTAGAAGAATTACATACTCAAGCTTTAAGACAATTGGCAGAAAAAGAACTTTTTGCTAACCAAATTTCATTACAATATCTCCGCCAACAAACAAAATTAAAACAAGGCAATTCATTTGCAGGGTCTAGTCAGCTACAACAAGCAATACTTAAGACATTAGGCTTTGAACTCACACCTGACCAAAAGAACGTGATTGAGGAAATTGCAAAACATCAATTATCTCCTACAGAAATGATGTGCTTACTCCAAGGTGATGTTGGTTCTGGTAAAACCCTAGTAGCTTTATTGACAATGGTCACTGTATCATACCATAAATTTCAAGCTGCACTAATGGCCCCTACCGATTTATTAGCAAACCAGCATTACCAATTCTTTGTTAAAGCCTTAAGTGAAACCGGAATAAGGCTTGGTTTACTTACTGGAAAAATATCTACCAAAGAACGAAACAAAGTTCTATCAAGCCTAGAAAATGGAGATATTGATATATTAATTGGCACTCATGCATTATTTCAAGAAAAAGTAAACTTTAAAAATTTAGGTTATATCGTCATTGATGAACAGCATAAATTTGGTGTACAACAACGGTTAGATTTAATTAATAAAGCCTCTCATCCCGATGTTTTGGTGATGACCGCAACCCCTATTCCTAGAAGTCTTACTTTGACCATGTTTGGAGATATGGATATTGCTAAATTAACAAGCAAACCAAAAAATCGACTACCAATTATTACTAGCATATTGCCAAAGACCAAGCTAAATGATGTAATCTCAGTTTTAGATAAAAAGCTAAAATTTGGAGAGAAAATTTACTGGATATGTCCCCTTATCGATCAAAATGATGAAGAGTTAACAACACAGGCAAAAAATACAGGATTAACCGACATCAACACTAGACTAGTTACCATTGAGAATGCCTACCCTAACATTACAGGTACTATACATGGTAAAATGAAAAATGAGCAAAAAGATATGATTATGCACCAATTTAAGAATGGTAATATTAAAATCTTGGTTGCTACAACTGTAATTGAAGTGGGTATCGATGTACCAGAAGCAACCTTAATAGTAATAGAAAATGCTGAACAGTTTGGTTTAGCTCAGTTACATCAGATAAGAGGTAGAGTTGGACGTGGAACTTTACAATCTCATTGTATTCTTCTATATGATCCTCAAAAATTAACTATGGTTGCAAAATCTAGATTTGAAGTGATGAGAAATAGCAATGATGGTTTTTATATAGCAGAGCAAGATCTTCTCCTAAGAGGTAGCGGAGAAATATTAGGAACAAAGCAAAGTGGTGAAATAAGATTCTTTTTCGCTGATCTAGCTAGAGATTTAGACCTTTTAACTAAAGCCAATAAATTAGCAGAAGAAGGTTCAAAAGATCATTCTGAACTCTCTCTACTTCAAATAAAATTATTTGCTAGAGTAGAGTTTAATGAATTGAACTAGCAGTTCAATCGTTATTCATTCTGAAGTTATATTTAGCAGAATATTCCCACATAGGATTCCAATAGGATTCCAATAATATTTTACTAGCTTCTATACTATCTACAATAATGCCAAATTGTTGTAATGATGTTGGGTAAAAATTATGACTACCAAAATAAAAAACTTTGTCATCTACTATCCAAAACTTATTATGGCTTCTTGCATTGGTATTGATAATATGATTATAACTTATATAAGCAAGATGGAGATGCTGTTTTAATTCTTGTGCGGCTATTTTACTCTCAACATGATAATTAGAAACTATTGTATTAAGTATATAATCATATAAATATTGTAAATCTACATGATCTGAGTAATTAAATCTGAATAAGTTGCTGGTCACTATATATGTATCTACTGCATTATTATGTATAGCATATGCTATTGCTTGAATAATATTACCATTAACAGTACTAATTGGTGGCAGTATTTTATTTAGCAGTGGATAATTACTCTCTTTAAAAAATAGGGCTTGTTGGCTAATTTTGATAGAGCGAGTAGCATTTTTTAGAGCAAATACCCTTGCAATTTCTGATTGATCAGCATCATCACCAATGCCAACTCCATTGTTCAATTTACTAATAAACATTGCCTGTACAGGTAATGAACTATTAACATTAAATTCGTTATTTAAGGAAATAGCTTTAGCACATTTTGTTGAAATATACCCCTTCTTATATGTATAACAATGGTTTACTGCTATAGCTCGATGATGTTGTACATATTTCCATAATATATTAGCATAAGTTGTTGCCCCATTTACAACAGGTCCAAATATTTTAATATTGGCATCATTAATTGGCTCTGCTTGAGTGTAATCCTGACCAAATAAATTTTCTCCACCAGTGATTAATATATTACCATCCACCGCAATAATTTTGCCATGATTCCAAGAGAGATCAAGAGAGATATCATGTTGTTTCTCCTGATTTCCACAATTGGATTTAAATGTACATGACCTAATATTAGCAATTGATATAATTAGTTTATTATTGGCTGGTAATTTAGAAATAATATTATTTAAATAGCTTTTCATCCATTCAGGTGGAACTTCTTTATACGTACCATATAATAAGCGTATAGTTATAAAATGAGGAGAATTAATGCTTTTTTTTACCTAGTGTTATGACAGCATTTTGCAACATAGCAGTAAATGCTCCTGAACTAAAGTAATCTTTACCGAGAGTTGTAATATCTACAGATGTAGTGGCATTAATAATTGTGTTATACATAGTGTTTAACACATTATATGCATTTGTTAAACATAATGTTCTATTATCCAAAGTAAAATCAGCCGTTTTACAAGTACTGATTCCGCGACAATCTGATTGAGTACGGCATGTTGGGACAAAAAATTGTGCATCTATCACGTTATCTGCAACTGGCGTAAGCCCTTCTCCATATTCTTCTAAAGTAGCACCCCAAATATTTGGTGTTTGCAGTAACCAATTATTTGGTATTAAATAATTGGTTGAAGGTTTATTATAGGTAATATTGTTGTAACTTGGAGATGTTATCAATAAATGTTGATATATGCTATCAATTGACAATGGCTGTGCCAAAGCGGGTTTAATCGTAAATAATAAAATTAATAGTTTAATAATTAATATATTCTTCATAGTCATTTAAACATACAAATTTGAATAATAAGAATCCTAGCAGAAATGCTAATTGATATCTAGGGGGAATTTAAAAGTCGGTCTTGTAACATTACTAACATATAGTTATCTTGAAATCTATAAAATGGCATGTTATAATTTTACTTTCTGGTCTTAGTGTTCGATATAAATTAATATATTATATGTTATAATTATGGCTAACGTTTTTTTTAATGGTCCTGCCGGTCGGATCGAAGGGCTTTATACTAAATCTAGTAATCCTAAAGCTCCGATTGCTTTATTATTACATCCACATCCGCTTTACGGTGGTACTATGAATAACAAAGTGATTTACAATATATATAAATCATTAGTAGCTAATGGGTTTACAGTACTCAGAATTAATTTTAGGGGCGTTGGACGTTCCCAGGGAGAGTTTGATAATGGTATTGGCGAAATGACTGATGCTGCAACAGCACTTGATTGGCTGCAACTTAACAACCCTACTAGCAGTCTAAATTTGATAGCGGGGTTTTCTTTTGGAGCATGGATAGCCATGCAACTAATCATGAGAAGACCAGAGATTAATAATTTTATTGCGATATCTCCGCCAGTGAATAAATATGATTTTTCGTTCTTGTCTCAATGTCCTATTTCTGGCTTTGTAATACAAGGTGACAATGATAGTATTGTACCCGAAGAATCAGTGCTTGAATTAGTAGATAAATTATCTAAGCAAAAACATATAACTGTCGATTATAAGATTATCCAAGGAGCCGATCATTTTTTTCGGAACAAACTTGGTGAATTTACCCAAGCAATTAATGATTACTTACAATTAAGGTTATTGAATCATCAGGTTACGCATTTAAAGAAGGATTTTTTTACTGAAGAAAATTTAGCAAACAAACCGCTACAAAAAGTTTTCTTAGATTAACTGCAATTAACAATTAATTATAAAGAGTTAGATTTTTATGGCAACAAACCAAGAAGAAATTAAACAATCTTTACATACCCAATTATTTACAACTTTAATAAAACTTACAGAGTCAAATGGTAAAGATCAAGTTGTAAATGATAGAATCTCTAAAAAATGTGAAGAACTTGCTAGTAGTGTAATAGCACTCGCTCAAGAGCCATCAGACTCTAATATTGATTTGTATAAAAAGAAAATGCAGAAACTTACACATTCTAAATACATTGTAAGTGAAATATTAAAGGTAATAAAAGAAGCATTTCCTGGAGATCAAAATCAAGTACTAAGAGAGCTAATAGATATCCCGCTTATAGATGTGTTAGCTAAAGAAAACAAACCAGCACGTCCAAAAAAGCTAGAAGAATCCAAAAAAGATCCGCTTGAAACTATGCTACGAGATAGAATAACGGTTAAAAATACAGAATTTATAAAAAAAGGTAATAAGCAAGCTGGTGTATCTGCTGGATATATTGCTAAGGAAACCGCAACTGGTAATACTTTCATGTTAAAACGTTTCTATAAACAGCATAGGAGTTGTTTAGATCTACAGGGAGAAAAACAGCAACAGCAAGCTTTAGCAGATCGGGATGATGGTGTGCGGGAGTTAATCGGTTCTTCTATGTATCAGTTTTTATTATATGATCGCACCCCTAAAGAGGCATTAGTAGTATCTGATCAGGTCAATTCACCATCAATTGCTATACGTTCTAAATTTTTTAATAACGTGGTGCAGCTTGCAGAGTTTGCTAGGGGTACTTATACTACTAGCGTTGGAGCAAATAATAAAAACTTAAAAAAATTAGACGGTTTGGAAAAAGTCATTGCTGCTTGTCATATGTTAGGAGAATTGGATTATCATGCCGGTAATTTGATGGTGCAGGATGGGAAGACTGTAACTAAAATAGATCACGGTAGATCTTTTGAAATGTTTCACCAAGATTTTGGTGCTATGATTGAGGCAACACATAAAATGTTTTCAGAGAATGCAGTTAACTATACTGAAGCTATTAAGGCAGGTAATTTATCGTTTAACATTGAAAAATATAGTAAAGCATTAGCACAAATGACCAATCAGTTAAATGATCAGCAAATAGATGCTATAATTGATCAAAAAGTTGATGAGTTGAAAAAACATGGGTTCTCTCCAGAAGGTCTCATTGTAGCAGCTAGATTTGAAGGTAATAAATTTGAATTAAAGCAAATTAATGATTTTAATGAATTAAGTATATTTTATAAAGAGCATATCAAGGAAAATCTCAATAATATGAAAGAGATAGCAAGAGCAGCAGACACAGTAGCTAAATTTAGTAATGTACCTCCTGAATTTAAAAACGGTCAGTGGTTAGAAACTTTTGCTAAATCTCCTATTAAAGACCCAGTAGCCTATGCAGCTCACCATAATATTGAAATTGAAGGAAAAAGTGCTTTACAGTGGGCTAGCGAACATGATTATCAAATTAAAGTGCCTGCTCAACCTGTAACAACAACTGTTCAAGAACAACAATGGCAAAAGAGTCAAGATGGTAAATGGCAAGAGGTAGAAGTCTCAATGCCGAAGGTTCAAAAAAGTGTAACAAGTTTGAATCCAACAGAATATGTTGCAGATATAGACAAACGTCTTGAATCTTTTGGAAAGAAAGTTGAGGATTTCATAAAAGAAACAGTAACAGCAAGTAAAAAGATTACTATAGAAAAACTAGAAAGGTTTTACGACAAATTATTAACCCATCTAAACAAAGAAAAACACCTTACTGATGAGGATGTTAAGGCAATACAGAACGATCTGCGTTATAAAGAGAATATTGTAGCAACAGCTCACTTAATGGAAATGACGATCCCTAATTTAACTGTTGCAGATAAGATGCGTTATAAGGTAGCAAATTTTTGTGAGAAAATAGGACTCTCTAGTTTATCGAAGCATTTGATGCATAAAATTACTCCTGAAAAATTGGCTAAGATAGATGACACAGAAAAGGTTGTAGCTGAAAGCCTAAAAATTAAAGAAATATTGTTAGAACCCAAAGTAAAACTTGTAACGGTAAAATCTACACCAAAAGCTAGAATGGCTAAAGTAAGATAAACAAAAGACCTTGCAGGGTATACTCAGATAGAAAATCAAGAATTGTGTTATCATCTTCAGGGATCGTAGGTCAGAGCTATCGAAAGTTCGAAGAGGAAGAGGTTTTAGAGTTCATCATGGCAGTTTAAAAGTTATAGAAAAATAACCAAGGTCATTGCGAGGAGGAGGCGATGGAATCGCCAACGCGGCAATCTTGTGAAATAGGGACAAGTATTATACTCAATTAACCTGAAGAGTTGGCAAAATGATTAAAAGTTATAGTCTGAAATTGGTCAGTTATAAGAGTAATCAAATTACCTTTGTATTTATCAATATTAGCAAAAAATCTATCTATAGCTTCTGAGAATTGAGCAAAATTATGGTAAAATTTATTATTTGTTACAATTCTATGCATAAATTTCCATAATCGTTCAATCGGATTAAGATTAGGGCTATAGGAAGGTAAAAATACTAATTCTATTTTGCTATTTACTAGATACTCCTTTACTTTCTTTGACTTATGATACCCAGCATTATAACAAATCAAATATATCTTCTCTTTATTAGGATTTTCTGCTTCTAATTTTTGTAGAAAATTGATTATATAATCACCGTTTACTTTAGGATTATCTGTGCTAACTAATTGCAAATCAGATAAATTAATTGCTCCTATTAAATGCTTCCTTTTCCAGCCACTAAATGTTGGTAAAGTTTTATTTTGATTCTTTCTGATCCAACCATAACGGGCTTTTGTTTGATACTGAGGATGAACGCTATCCATAAAATATATAGCTTCTTTAGCCTTGAGAGTACCTTTTAACAAACTATATTCTAGCTTAAATAGTTCTTGCTTATCTATATCAAGCTTGCCGGGTACGATCTTTGGCTTCTTATATACAAAGCCTAATCTGATTAATAGTTTTGTTACTCCTGCTATTGTATAGGTAACACCGTATTTTTCTTCTATGTAATTGCTGATATCTTTGGCATAAACATAATTACATATTTCTAAATGCTCTATTAACTCTTTCTCTTCTAGCTCACTTAGCTTACTTGCACTAACACCGGTAGCTGTCTCTAATTTATTAAATTTTTGATAATCTCTTACATGCTTTCTTATAGCTTCTTCACTTAACAGCAATGCTTCTGCTATTTCTCCATAGCTCCAACCTTTATCATACAGCAAAACTGCCTTAATTCGGTCACATACTCTCCTATCTCGTTCATTACCATGACCTGACTTCAGTACCGTTCTTTGTTCAGATGTTAAAATATTTCCCATTATCATATTCTAGCTTCTTTCTTCTCTTCCTTCAACTCTTCATTTACGAGCAGTATACTCAGCCAATTCTGCAATACGAAAGACTGGTATTCGAAGATTTTAAGATAATTTGCGGAACTAAATCTCTCACTAATTTTGTCATATTACCTGTGTATTATTGGTTAAAGGTTAACCAATCGTCATAAAATTGGCATTTTCTAGCCATAAAATTTTGCAAATAATTTCATTGTTAGGATATAGTTTTGCTACTATATGTCGGTAAAAATTCAACTGATCAATATAAGATTCCTTAACTAATTGACAGGTTTTAGGTGGACTAGCATCGGATTTATAATCAATAATGGTTATTTTCCCTGTATCAATGGCAAGTAAATCAATTCTTCCTATCTTAACCTCATCATTTAGAGTTGTCCCTATCGTCACTTCAGTTTTTAGCTCTTGGGAAATAAGTGCCATAAATTCTATATTATTCAGTAATTTATCAATATTGCTATGAATCTTTTCTTGCAGAGTTGTTGGTAACTTGTGAATAAACGGATGTTTATTCATCATAGAAAAATCATTGATCTTTGTGGCATCTTCTAGAATTTTATGAAATATCTTACCATATTCCAAATGATCATTAACTATAAGAGGAGAATTGACTGAATAATTTTGCTTTGTATTTTTGGTGATTTTATTAATTAAAAAAAGGTTTGGTATCCAATCTTCAATGTCATTTCGGTTGCCTTCAATGTCATCCTGCTTTGGTGCGGGATCTAGAATATCTAAAGCACCTTTTTGGTCTATTTCTTTAGATTCCTGCCCATTTCCACTTCCTTCAATAACTGATTCATAAACTATAATACCATTTTCCTGTACCTTCCCGTGCATATTCATTGTTCTGGCAACCAACTCATACCAACAATTTTGTGGTAGCTTACTACTTGACTGATAACCACATATCACTAAATGGTCTTCGGCTCTAGTCATTGCAACATAAAGTAGTCTAATATATTCTTGTAAGTCTTTTTGTTGCTCTTTTTCTTTGAGAACTTTAAAGAATTCTGGGCTATTGGCTGATTGAGTGGTAGAGAACACTTGATTTTCGTCCCAAATGAATTTATTACTATTAGTTGGTACTGAACTAGTATCGCACAGAATAACAATAGGTGCTTGCAGACCTTTAGAAGCATGCACGGTCATAATTTTTATCTTACTTGACGATTCTAAATTTCTTTTAATCTCAATTTTGTTATTTTCAAACCAATAAACAAAGCTTTGCAATGAGCTATCTATATTATTAGCATAATTGCTACTCAAATATATCAATTCATTTATTACATCATTGCTATCAAATCCATTAGCCTCAACTAAAACCTTTCTAACATCCAAACAATCGACAATAAGTGAAAAAAAATTCTCACAATTTGTAACCTTGTATAGCTGCAAGAAATGACACAGTTTCTTATATATACTTGCATAGTTTGAGACAGTTTGCAGGTAACCCCAAATAGAATTCTTACCTCGAGAAATTGCAATAGTTTGTAGCGCCTGTTCACTCATACCAATTATTGGTGATTTTAACAGACTAGCCAAATTCAAATCATCTTGAGGTAGTAGTACAAATTTCGCTATGCTCATTAAGTCTAATACTGACAAATTTTTATTTAAAGTGATCCGATCAACATCTTCTACTGGCAAACCATGTTGCTTAAGACAGTTAATAATCTCAAAAATCAACTCATCTCTCTTGCGTACCAAAATCATAAAATCTGATTCTTTGACTGCGGAATTAGTAGCAGGCAGGATTCTTCTACTTGCTATTTGGCTTTTTATAAAACTAGCAATTTGTTGTGCAAGTAATTGCTGAGCAGATTTGGATTTATTATGTTCTTCCAGTAAAGGCCAAAACAACTTACTCTCTTTTTCATCCTTAACTAATGGCCAAAGTTCAACTCTACCTTTATGAGTTTGACGAAATGGCAAAATTTTAGGATTATCAGATGTAAATAATTGTGGAGTAGTATGTTTAATTTGTTGAAAAATTAGATAGACAATATCAATAATTTCTTTAGTAGATCTATAAGACCACTGGAGGGTAATATTTCTGAAATTTTTATTTGCATCAGATAGGTTTTTATACAAATTTTCATTAACATAACTAAAAGAGCTAATATCTGCTCCTTGGAAGCTAAAAATCGACTGTTTCTCATCGCCTACGACAAAAATAGTACTTTTTTGCTTAGTGCTAGAAGTAAAGTCTGCTATAATTGCAGTGATAATGTCCCATTGTTCCGGGCTAGTGTCTTGTGCTTCGTCAACAAGCAAGTGGTCAATCCCGCCATTAAGTTTATAAGCTATCCAATTTTTTGCAGCATTATCCGTTAATAATAACTGCGTAAGATAAATTAAATCATCATAATCAAGCAAACTATGCTGGGTTTTGTAGGAATCATATTTATCAAGAAAAATCTTTGCCAAGTTACGTAATGAATTTGAGTAATTCTCCATATCTTGCATTTTAGCTTGTTGATCTAGCTGAAAAATTTTCTCTTGAATATATTCAAGTTCATTCAATAACTTTGGGTACTTCATTGCCATAGATTTAGGCAATATATTCTTACGCTTAAGGTTTTCTTTAGTAAGAAAAAATTGTTGAATTTCTTGATCTAGGTCAATAGCTATTGAGTATTTTGCCAATAATTGCCTAGCTTGGTCATAAATACTTGATAATTGTGCAAAAATAGTTTGAGCATCGTACTCTACAAAATCCATTTGTTTGGCAAATAATTTCTTAAACTTAATTTTTTGCTGGATTATTTCAGAGAAAATATCATTGATAGTTGTTTCATGGAAACTTGTCAGAAAAAAACTAATCAGCTCATTATAAGTCGGATCTAAATAGATTTGGTTTCTTATTTTGCTAACAACCCCTTGTGCTGTAATCTCGTCAAGAACCTGAAATTTTGGATTAATGCCAACTTCAAAAGGAAATAATTTAAGCATCTTCTGACAGAAAGCATGGATAGTGTAAATATTAATACCATCTTCAGAGTTTAGTAGTCTGTTATATAAAGTTTTGGTATATTGCACCTCACTTTCTAAAGGCTCTCTAGTAAGTAATAAACCTAACTCTTCAGTTAATTTAGTGGTTTCGTTTGCAGCAAATTGAGCAAGTTTATTTTTAATCCTACTCTGCATTTCAAGGGTGGCTGCATTAGTAAAAGTTAAGCATAGGATCTTTTCAAATGGAACTCCCTTAATTAGTAACCGTAGCACCCTATCTGTTAAAATTTTGGTTTTGCCTGTACCAGCTGAAGCAGAAACCCAAACAGAATATTCTGGGTCAGATGCTTGTTGTTGTAATTCATTCATTTTATTTCTATTTGAGTAACTTAAACTTTTTTACTCACATTAATAGCCATATTACACATTAATTTAATAACTTTATTAATTAAGGAAGCAAATACTACCTTACTACTACCTTGTACTAGAGCTATATCTTTATGTTCAATTTCCTCAGCCTGAAATTGTTTTATGCTATTTACTAATTCTTTCTCTAAATTATACAATTCGAGATAATCTATTTGTTTCTGATAATGTTGTTCAATCACTTCTTCTACACTTTGCGTTAGTAGCATGGCAGTTTCTGTTCCTATCAATATCGATCCACTACCAAGTACATAGCCAATAATATGCCAAAATGGTATCAAAATAGTTGGTCTAACATTATGTTGTAATAACAAGTTAGTAAAGTAGCTCAAATGTACTTCTTCTTGCTGCATCATATGTTTTATTGTAGAGGAATCTTCGTGGTTTTTGCAATAATTTAATTGCCCTTGATAAATTCGTTTAGCCCCATATTCTCCAGCATGATTTACTCTAATCATTTCTTTTATGATATTGTCTGAATTGGTGAAATCGGGTCTTGCCATATGCTGCCTTAGTATCTAAATAACGGATAATTTATTGCATTACGCGAATTCGGGTATTTTCTATCGGCATAAATCAACTAATCCATAAGGTTTATGCCCATATTATAGCATTTTCTTATGGATTCTCTATATTTTTTTACTTGATAAACATAGTGGATATTATATCTCTAGACTTTTGACGGAGCGACTATAAAAACAAGAAATGAGGATAAGGTTAGACGGTTTATTGAAGCAATATGGTACATAACATGTTCAGGATGCCAATGGCGGTTGTTGCTTTGTCAATACAACCTAGTTTTCTTTTACCCATATATCCATATCATATTGTTTACAATATTCAAACATAGATACAGTATTAGGGTGTTTTATCCCAAATTCCTTTACTTGCGGTTTACCAAAAAACTTATAACTAAATAAGTTTTTTGCTTTACATGCAGCTTTAGCTCCTTGAGTATATAAGTAACTAACTTGAGCTACATTCTTACGATTATCTCTATACAAATAATAATATATGCTATAAGCTTTATTATAGGATTTTATAGCTTCTTCTATATTATCTTGGGCAAATAGAATATCACCTTGCACTACATAACTAGCCGCTAAGTTGAGGTTTTCCGAATAATCTGCTCCTTTGTGATTCCTATGCTCATTGGCTAGGAATATGGAGATAGCCTGGTTAACATGTTCTGAGGCTTGGTCTAGATTTCCCAATCCTAACGCACTTCTTGCCATTTGACTATAAATACGACCAAATATTTCATGTTCCTCTTTTTTAGAAGATTTATACAAATTATATAATTGTTCAAGTTGAACATATGATTCTTGGCATTCTTTAAGATAATTCAATATTTCTGCTTTACGAAGGTAAGGATTTATAAGAGATATATCATTGGGACTTTTTCCATTTTTTATGGATATTTCTATAGCTTTATTAGTTTGCTCTAATGATTCACTATACTTACCTTGTATAAATAATAAGCTTGCCCTAGCGCTATATATGTAAGATATATCACTTTTGTCCATTAAACCTTCATTAAGCATTTGCTCCATAACTTGAATGTTTTCTTCTGCTTCTTGCCCCTGTCCTAATATAATATTATATGTTGCTAAACTAAAAAATACAGTCCATTTGAAAGATTCATAACCTTTAACATTATCTAATATTCCCTTCGCTCTTGTATAATAATTTATTGCCACCCTATTATTAGAACAAATTCTATGATACCAACCTATAACCTGTATATAACGTGCATATGCATATTTTTCATCATTATTCATCAACCATAATTTAAACTTGCCAGTACCATTTTGATCATTTCTATTGAACCAATTAACTAACTTTTCTGCATTAGGATAATCGAAACAATTAATAGTTCGTACCATTAGTTGCATATTCAGTTGCATAATTTTATATATATTAGTATTATATTTCTCAGCATTTCTACTAAGTATCTCAAAATTTTCATGCATAGTTTTCGTTTCCCTAAAAAGCTGGGCTTTTATCAAACTCTTTGGCACACATCCAACTAATTTAGTAATAATATCCTCTAAATAAGCTTTATTATCCTCACCACAATTAATCTCGGCTATTTTTTCAGCAATGACATCATGCATTTCAAAGACAGGGTTAGTATCATTGGGATCAATGTTAGATATTAAGGAAAATTTAGAGAGTTGGTAAATATCATCATCCAAGGTACTTTTATCGTCAGTAATATAACTTAGTAGTTCTTTCGAGAAACTTTGATTATTTATTAAGGCTATTTTATTTAGTAAATTTTTAGCACTTGGCTTTAATTCATTGATAGCTAATACAATATTCAATTTAATTTTATCTGTTGATACTTGGATTTCTTTCCTATATCCTTCTCTATCTAAACCCTGTACATTATTTAATAATTGTACACCTTGTACTATCAGGATAGGATAACCAGCAAATTCCTCGATCAAGAATTCTGCTGATTTTGGGTCACTATGTTCTAAAATATTGTTAGCAAGAGTACGGACGTCACCTTTTTCAAATGCAGTCATTTTAACTATGTTTGGTAATATTTCACTATCTTGGGAGCAAAATATAACATGCCCATTATGTTCCCAATCAACAAATTCTTGAATTTTTTTATTTTCACTTACCTTTAGATTATCAAATATCAGCAACCATTTATCTTGACTGGATAAATAGTTCATTACTTCTTTTCGTACTAATTTAATATCTTCTGATATTAAATTAGATTTAGAAGTAGCATTAATAGCTTTTGCTAGCTTTAGCAATTCTTGATTAATATCTAAATTACAGTCAATAAACCAAATAAGTTTATAATTATTTTGATTTTCATAAGAATACATTCTAGCAAGTTGTGTTTTTCCCATACCACTAGTACCTATAATACTTGCTTGTCGATATTTAATTAAATTATTTTTGAGCAAATTTAGTTGTTTAACATGATTAACAAAATAAGTAACTGGTGCAACAAAATTAGATATCCGGTTAGATGCTTGATCTTGGGCAAATGAATTAAGAGGTATTATTAATAATGTTATTAACAATATAAAATATTTATTCATTTTCTTTGCTAGTTAATGGTTTCAGAAAAGTTATATTATTATCTTATCTTTGGTTTGTTCATTCATATTCCTTCTTATCTCAATTTATTTAACTATATTACTTAACTATTGTCAACTATTGATTTTATAGCAAGTATCAGACCTAAATCTATTTTTCTTTAGCCCATAAATCCATATCATATTGTTTACAATACTCAAACATAGATACAGTATTAGGGTGCTTTATCCCAAATTCCTTGACTTGCGGTTTACCAAAAAATTTATAACTAAATAAGTTTTTTGCTTTACATGCAGCTTTAGCTCCTTGACTATATAAGTAACTAACTTGAGCTACATTCTTACGATTATCTCTATATAAATAATAATATATGGTATAGGCCTTATTATAGGATTCTATTGCTGCTTTTATATTATCTTGGGCAAATAGAATATCACCTTGTACTACGTAGCTTATTGCTAGCTCTGGAACTTCCAAAAAATCCGCATCTTTAGAAGTCATACGCTCACAGGCTAAAAATATAGAGATAGTCTGGTTAATATGCTCTAAAGCTTGGTCTAGCATACCTAATCCTAACTCACTTCTTGCCATTATACGATAGATTTCACCAAGTATTTCAGGCGTTTTGCAATGTTCACATAAATTATATAATCTCTTAGCTTGCTCATATGCTTTTTGATATTCTTCAAGATAATTTAATATTTCTACTTTAAGTATATAAGGAGGTATAAGCAATAGATCGTCAGGACTTATCCCATTTTTAATACATGTTTCTATAGTTTTATTAATTTCATCTAATGATTCAGTTTTCTCTTGTATAAATAATAACTGTGCTTTAATAAAATGTATATGTGCTAGGTCGCTTTGATCTATTAAACCATCATTGAGCATTTGTTCTATCATTAGAACGTTTTTCTCAGCTTCTTGCACCTCTCCAAATACAATATTACACCTTGCTAAACTATAAAATAAAGTCCATTTGTCAGATTCATAACCTTTGATATTCTCAAATATTTCTTGTGCTCTTATAAAATACTTCATTGCTATTCTATAATTAGAATAACTCCTATAGTAATTACCTATTGTTTGTATATACTTTAAATATACATATTTCTCTTTATTATTCATTAACCATAACTTAAATTTTCCTTCCTGATCAACTTTATTAAACCAGTTAATCTTCTTTTCTGTAATAGAAGCATTAAGAGAATTGTTATATTGGCTCATTATTTGATAATTAAGTTCCATAATTTTATATATATTTGCATTATATTTTTCTGAATTTCTTAAAATTATTTCAAGATTTTCTGGCATAGTTTTAGCATTTCTAAAAATATGAGCTTTTACTGTAGTCTGTGGTATATAATTCATTAATTTGCTAACAATATCCTCTAAATAAGCTTTATTATTTCTGCTACCATTAATCTCAGCTATTTTCTGAGCAATAACATCGTGCATTTCAAAAATAGGATTAGTGCTATTAGGAACAATGTTAGATATTAAGGTAAATTTAGATAATTGATAAATATCATCGTCAAGAGTATTTTGATTATCAGTGATAATTTTTAAAAGTTCTTTTGAAAAACTTTGATTATTTATCATAGCTATTTTATTTAATAAATTTCTTGCACTTGGCTTTAATTCATTGATAGCTAATATAATGTTCGATTTAATTCTATCTGATGATTGTTGGATTTTGTTCTTATATCCTTCGCTATCTAAACCTTGTATATTATTTAATAATTGTGCACCTTGTACTATCATGATAGGATAACCAGCAAATTCCTCGATCAAGAATTCTGCTGATTTTGGGTCACTATGTTCTAAAATATTGTTAGCAAGAGTACGGACGTCACCTTTTTCAAATGCAGTCATTTTAACTATGTTTGGTAATATTTCACTATCTTGGGAGCAAAATATAACATGCCCATTATGTTCCCAATCAACAAATTCTTGAACTTTTTTATTTTCACTTACCTTTAGATTATCAAATATCAGCAACCATTTTTCTTGACTCGATAAATAGCTCATTACTTCTTTTCGTATTGATTTAATATCTTCTGATATTAAATTAGATTTAGTAGTACTATTAATCACTTTTGCTAGTTTTAGTAATTCTTGATTAATATCCAAATTACAATCAATAAACCAAATAAGTTTATAATCATTTTGATTTTCATAAGAGTACATCCTAACAAGTTGGGTTTTCCCCATGCCACTGATTCCTATAATACTCGCTTGTCTATGTTTAATTAAATTATTTTTGAGCAAATTTAGTTGTTTAACATGATCAACAAAATAAGTAACTGGTGTAATAAAATTAGATATATATCTTTGTTGTTGAGCAAATGAATTATTAGGCACGATTAACATTATTAATAATATAAAATATTTATTCATTTTCTTATTTCTTTATATTATGCTCTGTGAACAAAAAATTTAACTTTATATAAGGAGAAGTGGTAGTCTTCGGTTATCAAAGCCAAAAGTACTACTAGAGTTAAGTATTACATAGATTCGAATGCATGGGAACAAATTCTAGAGTTTTAAAGACAAATAAAAGGAATACATACTGAGATGTGGTCGCCATTGTTTAGACAAAAATTTAGCAATTTAGAGATATAATTCCCATGAAATTATTATTGTCACTATTATGCAACTTTTTGTTTATAGTACATCGAGCTAGGAGTCTTATACCCCAATGCTTGGTGCATTCTTTCTTGGTTATAAAAATCGATATATTCCTTAATAGCTACTTTTACATTCTTTACAATTGTTAAAATTATTCGACAAATTTTTTCCTGTTTCAACGAACACCAAAATCGCTCAATAAATACGTTGTCCAAAGCTCTACCTTTGCCATCCATACTTATTTGAACCTGAATTCGATGTAACAAGTTACATCGAATTCAGTGTTATATATAGAAACAATCAGGTTTGAAGCGGCTGCCACCTGATTGTTAAAATATAATACTCCATTCAATATGTGATTTTAATAATTAAAATCACATATTGAATGATGAAAAAAGTTAAAATGTACTTGCGTCAGCCGCTTCAAGAGTATATTTTTCCTTATAACAAGCTAATTAGATATAAGAATTATTAATTCTTATATCTAATTCATACAATAAAAAAACCATGATAAATATAACATGATCAGTTATATATAGTGGTAGGATGGGTAAACTGTATTCGAATTGAAGCTTTGAATTTTAAAGACTTCATACCTCAGCAAAGACCCATCCTGTTTTGGATAAAGACTACGAACGGATGTCATAAGATTTAAACCTTGCATATCCTATTATTAATATAAATCATGAGGCTCTATATGACAACAACTTATATTGGTGTAGACGTTAGTAAAAAAACTTTAAATATCTATCTACCAGCTACCAACAAGGCTTTTGAAGTTACCAATGATCAACATGGCTTTACTACTATGCTTAGCACTATTAATAAATACTATCCTGCCTTATCTGAGTTAATTGTTGTCTTTGAACCTACTGGTGGATATGAACATAATTTAAGAGAATTTTTAACAATAGACCTTATATCTTAAGAATGTGTTATAAGTAATTAAAGAGGGTACTTATTATCTTAGAGACTATTTTAGTCAAGGTCTATTTTTAGTTAAAGAATTTTTCTTGCTTTTTTTCTTTGGTAATTCAGAATTATTGCGAATTTTTTGTATACCTTGATATCCTGTATCAGTAATCGCTTTAACCTTAGGATGGATAAGAATTTTGGATTCCTTAAATAATCTAAAGTCATGTTTCTTACCGTTAGAAAAATCTGTACATATTACTTGGTGTGTTTTCTTGTCCACCACTATTTGAGTTTTTAGTGTATGCCTTTTCTTCTTTCCTGAATAATAGAATTTTTGTTTTTTTTAGGTCTTTCTATTGGAGTCTCAGTAGCATCAATCAAGACTACTTCATAATTCATATCACTCTTCATTAGAGCTTTACGACCTGGAAGAGCAAAGTTTGGGTGTTTAACTAGGGTGTCTTCTACCCATTTAACAGCTTTATATGCTGAACTTTCACTAATCCCATAGTTCTGGCCTATATGGAAATAAGTACGGTATTCTCTAAGATATTCTAAGGTCATAAGCAACTGTTCCTCCAAATTGAGCTTATTTTTACGCCCTCCTTTTGATTTCTTAAGACCATCAGCTTGCCTCAAAATATCCACCATCTTTGAGAATGTTCCCTTCCTTACTCCTGTTAATCGACGAAATTTTTCATCCTCTAACTCTTTAATATGTTCGAATTTCATTATTACTTCAAATCAGATATTTATAACACCATTCTACATCATTGTCTAGTTTCGAAAGAAGTCTAATATATCAATTTTATTAGACCTAGTGATCTTAGAGATAGTACTAGGAATTAATACAAAAATTCCAAAAACAAGAAAACTATATTTTAATATAATACTACAATAGAAAATAAAAATGTTTATTTTTACAGTAGGTATGAATTTTGCTATGCCAATTAAAATGGCTAGGGATATTAGAGCGGTTGGAATACTAATTTTGTGCTGTAGACCAACTGCCTGATTTGCTATCCATCGTAAGGATAGCCCAAAGCCAATGAGAGCTCCTATTGCCATCGGTATCATAGGTGGCCATGGTAAAGATTGAGACACTATGGTGTATAGTGGAATTATTATAGCAAGTAAAAACCAAAATTTTTTGCAACTATGTTGAAACACTTCTACAAGCAATGCTCTTTCTAAATATGTTTTCCATATATGTAAAACACAAAATCCAAATATCAAACCACCAATTACATCATATATACTATGAACACCAAGATATACTCTTGAAAGACCAATACCAATTATTGGCAGTAAGCATAAATACTTGAAAGGACTATTTTTAAGACTTAAAAAGATTGCTAGCCAAAAAGTGGTTGCCACTTGAACATCACCACTAGGAAAGCCAAAAGGATCATACACAGATATTAAATGTAAAGATATGTCAGGACGCGATATTTTAAATAAATTCTTTAACAAGCAATTAAGTAAAGTACAAAAAGGTATTAAAAATCCTAATGATCTAAATAATAATGCCGATGGATTTAACCAATATCCTAAAGCAGTAATGGTAATATAAAAGTAATCACTAGCAAAAAATGGAAATAACTTAAATATGGTTGTTAGAAAATCTGTTCTTATTTCTACAATCCAACTAGAATCTATCATGGAAAGAATGCTTATAATGATTAATATAGTTTGCAATAAAAACTGATGCTGGGATACAAAATCCGATTATAGCCCATTGTATTTGCCTGATAGCTAATGGTAAAGAGGAGATATAACCAATTGTAAAAAGCATTTTGACTATAAAGAGCATGAAAAAACACAGTATTGTTGCTGATATTTTGCTTCGTAGATTTATAATTGTTATTTTTTTTGTAAAAATGTTTTCAGAAAATATTACTCCAATAAGAGCGTAATATGCCATATATAGATGTTCTTCTACCTTATGTATAGATGCAATGTACAACATCAAAAATGTAGTAAAAGTCAATAAAATTGCTGGCAATATTTGCTTTTTTGTGCTTGCAAGAAATGTATAAAAGGCTATTAATAAAGAACCAAAAAATATGGCTCCTAGAATATCAAAATAATTATGATAGCCAAAATAGACTAAACTCACTCCTATTCCAAATAGCAAGCCAGTTATAAGAATTTTACATATACGGCTTTGTGTTTTTGTCATCAGCCAACCATACAAAACAACTGAAGACTGCATATGACCACTTGGAAAAGCAAAGCCTTGTTTACCAATATGAGTGGATAGTGGTACTTGAAATGTAATTTTTAGAGCAAAATTAAATAACATACTTATTAATATTAAACATATTGCATTAAAAAACACTTTTTGCTCTAACCAAATATAGCCTAGTATCAGTAATGGGATAATGACTATATCATGACTAAAACTTAAAAAAATCTTAGCAACATTGTCTAACATAAAAAATTGTAGAAGATTTGAACTTATAGACACTATTATTTACTTGGTTGTCAATTAATCTTCACCCATTGTACAGATACTATGTATACAAGATTTTATCATTTTATCAATAGCTAATTCTAGAATCTTGTTCAGTTTAATCATTAATTGGTTAGAGGAGAAACAAAGTATTGTTATAAAAAATATTTGATTCTTGATGACTTAGTGGAAATCTAATATATTGTATAATATAGGGAGGGTGCTTATGAATTTATCCAAAAAAATAAAGAACCATAAAAAACAAAAAAACTACACTCTGTTATATGTGCTTGTAGCTATGATTGTATTGGTGTATTTTGTAACTTTAATAAAACTTTCAAGTTAAAACTATGGGAAAAAAAACTATCCTTCAATTTTTTGGAGGTATTATTCTAGTGGTGGGTGTAATAATTTTTGCAATTAATCATAAAAGCACATCTAAGAATGATGTAGATACTAATATAGTAGAAATTGTAACGGTTATAAAGAATCATAGATTTGAGCCAAATATTATTAGAGTAGAAAGTGGTAAGAAGATTCGTTTTACTATCCACAACCAAGATAGTACAGTAGAAGAGTTTGAGAGTCATGATCTGCACCGCGAAAAGATTATTATGCCAAATGACTCTATAAATATCATCCTTGCCCCTTTAGCCCCGGGTAAATATGATTTTTTTGGAGACTTTCATCAAGAGACAGCACAAGGGGCTCTCATTGTTAATTAAATTTATTTAGGTTTAGATGTTTAAAATAGCATTAGTGGTATTCAGGGAATGCCTAGAAATAGCTTTGTTGCTTGGTGTAATACTTGCTGTGACAAAACAATTAGAAAAATCTAGAATTTATATAATTGCTGGAGTCATGCTTGGTACAGTTTCTGCTGCGTTATTCGCTTTCTTTACTCGTAGTATAACCGTAGCATTTAGTGGTCTAGGTGATGAGATATTTAACTCTGGAGTTATTTTGTTAACAGTTGCATTAATTGGTTGGACTATAGTATGGATGCAAGGTTATGGTATTAAGATAAAACAAAATCTTAATGATTTGTCTGTAAAAATTAGTAGCGGTGATAGTAGTTATATAATGCTAGTACTGATTGTTGCGGCAACTATTCTTCGAGAAGGAATGGAAATTATTATATTAGTTTATAGTATTTCTTCAGTCGAAATTATTGACAGTAATAGCTATCTATTAGGATTAATTATTGGTATAGTCAGTGGTCTAACTTTGGGTGTCATTATCTATTTAGGTTTAATAAAAATAGTAAACCAACAATATATATTTCGTATATCTTCCATTTTATTAATGCTTGTTGCTAGTGGTTTTGCAGCAGAAGCTGCTGGTATATTGAGTTCTTCAGGGATTATTACTATTTTATCCGACCAGCTTTGGGATAGCTCTTGGCTCATTTCTGACAGAAGTATCTATGGTAAATTCCTAAAAATGATTACTGGATATATTGCTAGACCTAACGGATTACAAGTTGTTTTTTATGTTTGCACTCTAGGTTTAATTAATATCTTAATACAAATAAAAATCAGACACACAAAAGTAGTAACAGAGAAATAAAACTATTTATGATTAATTTTTTATCAGAAGTTGCTCCGCTTATAGCTTTTTTTATTGGCTATTTTTATGGCGGTAGTATACAAAGTGCGACGTTATATATACTTATTACTTCAATTATTTGTATTAGTCTGTGTTATCTTATAGAAGGCAAAGTTTCCAAATCCTCCTTAGTATCTTCTGGAGTGTTGTTAGTCTCAGCTAGTATAGTTTTGATTAGTGGTAACTCTATGTATATCAAAATCAAACCAACTATTCTATATGTAATTTTTAGTAGTACATTTTTTATCAGTGCCATAAGAAATAAGGCTTTTTTGAAATATATGTTTAATCATTTTGTCCAACTTGAAGATAAGAACTGGAATATTTTAAGCTATAGATCTGCTGGTTTTTTACTGTTTATGGCAGTGTTAAATGAAATAATATGGCGTAATTTTGCAGAATCTACATGGGTTATATTTAAAATATTTGGAGCAATACCTATAACGATCATTTTCTTTTTACTACAACTACCTTTTATACTGAAGAACAGACTTCCAGATTCAACAGAGTAAGGTATACTCTTCTGTTCCTACGAATTGTTTTTTGAAAATATCATGGATTCGTATGCTCACGTACAACTAGTCACACTACTACCATGATTTTAATTCTATCGTCTATCAACTCTTCATTTACGAGCAGTATATAGATTGGTGAAATATTTTGTAACATAATGTAACTTGCATGTAATTGTTTAAGGCATTAAAATAAGTTGAATTTCTAAAATGTTAGCAAAATTAACCAATGCAAGTATCAATACTAAACCCAGTAAGTTGTTATGGTGTAGGCGTTCATTCCGGTAACATTACTCAGATGACTTTAAGACCAGCTGTAGAAAATACCGGTATTGTTTTTGTCAGAACTGATGTAAGGCAAGAGATAAATTTTATTCAAGCTAGTTGTTTAAATGTTTCAGAAACTTCTTTATCTACTACCATAAAAAATGAACATAATATTTATGTTTCAACTATAGAACATTTAATGGCAGCTCTTTGGGGATGTGGAATCGATAATTTAATAATTGAAATCGATGGTCCTGAAATCCCGATAATGGATGGTAGCAGTAAACCATTCGTCTTTATGATAGAATGTGCTGGTAGACAATTACAAAATGCTCCAAAGAAATACCTAAAAATCTTAAAAGAAATTAGGGCAATTCACAGAGATTGCGAGTTAGTAGCTAACCCTGCTCATAGCATGACAGTTGATATGACAATAGATTTTGCTAGCAAAGCTATTGGCAAGCAAAATTTAGTCTTCTCAGAGAATGAGTCTTTCAAGAATAACATTGCTGATGCTAGAACTTTTGGATTTATCCATGAACTTGAATATTTAAAAAGCAAGGGCTTAGCACGTGGTGCATCTCTCGATAACGCTATAGGTATAGATCAAGATATTATAATAAACCACGATGGACTTAGATATAAAGATGAATTTGTACGGCACAAACTTCTCGATCTGTTCGGAGATTTATATACTACAGGAGGTCATCTAATAGCTGACATCACGGGTTATAAAACTAGTCATGCTCTGAATAACCAATTCTTACGACAAGTGTTTAGTGATCGCAGCTCCTATCAATGGGTTAGTGCTAGAGAAATTTAGGTTATTTTTTACCCAAAAACTTGAAAATTGGTTTACCAACTCTTCAAGTTTTTGCAGTATATACTGCTCGTAAATGAAGAGTTGGTAGACGAAGGTCAACTTCAAGAAGAGCTAGGAGTGTCAAAGTCGAGCAGCGGAGCGTACATTAGTACGTGAGCAGCTTCGATCTTTAGACACGACAACGCCAATTCTTGAAGTTCACCGAGTATAAATTTAAAGAGGGGATATTTATACGCCTTATGTGCAGCTATCGTTAACTCTAGTATCGGTATTATGTCAATTCGGGATAAGGTCATAATTTAGTGCTATAATAGGCCTCTTTTTTAACTAGCTATGGTAGAGGGATTGTGACCACAAAATTACCTCTCGAAACTAGTATTCAGATAATAAGAGGTTTATATGAGAAAAATAGTAGAAACGCTTAACACGTTACAAGATACCCGATATCTTAGAAAAATCATGCGTAAGGTCTATGGATTAATAAAACCAGCTTGCTTCTCTAACTTTTCAAAGTGATAGATGCCAAAAGCAAACCCTAGGGGTATTGGGATCATGAGAAATAATAACCCATAATTACCAAAATATTCTATTAGATATACAAGACCAAAAGAAGCAATAATATAGATTAAAGTACGCGATAAAGCGAAAGACAAACTAACGTAAGTACATCGTCTAAAAATAGGAATATGCCGGAAAAAAATTGTATCCGCTGGCATGGTACAGATACCAAATAGCCCCGTCATTAATTGGATTAGAAATATGACAATTGGGGTTTTATAATGGTCTAGTAAATAAGGACAACTAACAATAAAAATACAAAATATCGCTAGTCTTACCTTAAGAATTATTAATGGGTATATTTTATAACTTAAATATGCATAAATTAAAGAGCTAACTAAAGATAGCATTACAAGAAGAAAATTATGATGAATTACTGCCTCCGGCGAATAACCACAAGAGTTTTTTAAAATGCTACTACAATGGATATAAGCAAAATAGAAGCATATAGGCCATCCACACTGTATCACGAAGTAAGCTAACATTGTTGTCATGTTAAATTTTGTCGGCCCAATAGAATTATCCACTACTGATTTTTGTCTTAGAAATTTTGGTGTTTCTTTCAGCATCGTCCTAGCCATTGTCCCAACAATAGCTATTGTTGCACCTGCCCAAAAAGCTAGACGCCAACTAATTCCAAATGACGTACTAAAAGATGCTAAACCAAGTGCAAATATTCCTCCTATGATAGTACAAACTGAAACTAACGCTACAATTGGATATTGGATAGGTGGTTTGGTCATTTCAGTCAGATATAGTTCAACACCTATTATCTCTCCTACGGAAGATATACCTTGAAGAATCCGACATATTATAATTATCCAAGTAGAGACAATACCTATTTGATCATAAACAGGTAAATTAGCTATAGTAATACATGAAATAGCCATTATAAACGTTGTTATAATGATTGTTGCTTTATAACCAACATTATCTCCTATATAACCAAAAATCAAAGCACCAACAGGTCTAAATATATAGGTCAAACAAAAAGTTAAAGCAGCGAGGAGTGAAGCAGCGTGGGGGTCAGTCTTAGGAAAAAATAGATCATTTAACAGAATTGCTAAATGAATATACAGCATCAGATCAAAATACTCTAAAAATGTACCTATTAAAAGTAAACCTGTAGTATATTTTTGCTCTGTTGTTAGATGAGTTTGAGTAAGTGTTACCTTTGATTGAATAATTTTATCCATAGTTATACCCTTTACATACTAATTTTTAGTATATCTTAACATTATTAATATTTAAGTTAAAATGAATTTCTTACTAATAGTATGTTAATAATAACAAATGTGTGTTATAAAAGTAATTAGATAAAAAAAATAGAACTATGCACGTAATAGAAAAGAATATTAAGCTGCTTTGATATAGCTAATTACTTCTTGGTTTTAGTAGATAGAGAAGCTGGAGATACTATAACTCAACTAAAATTGCAGAAGTTAATTTATTTTGCACAAGGGGTAAGCCTTGCTTTATTAGATAGACCTTTGTTTAATGAAGAAATTGAAGCGTGGAAACAGGAGGCTGTAGTTAGGGTATTACAGAAAATATTTGATAATTTTAAATATGTAAACATGTTGTACAATTTCAGGACGAATAACTTTGCCTTTATTATCTCTTGTAAATGCAGGAGGAGTAATTTTGTCTATAGCCTCTTTAGTAAAAGTAAATGAATTGTTTTGCATATATACTACCTAAATAAATTACAGTTATTAAATTAAATTGTTAAACTAAATCTAATTGTTCTAAAATATTAGAAAAAAATATGGAAATGTAGGGAATTTACTACATTTATTTGGTGAAGCCGAGGGGATTCGAACCTCCGACCTAGCGATTAGGAATCGCTCGCTCTATACTGCTGAGCTACGGCTTCTTTTTTACTGTTTTTGAAGATTAATCATTAGACAAGAGGTCTATTATAGCAAAATTTTCAACAGTTACAAGCGTGTGACACAAAATCAAAAGGATTGACATGTTTATTATTAAGCCAAATCTCAAAATGTAAATGTTCCCCCGTACTATTGCCACTATTCCCTTGAAGCCCAATCATTTGACCTTTTATAACCATATCTCCTTCTTTTACATGTATTTTTCTCAAGTGAGCATATTTGGTGATAAATTTATTTGAATGTTTTATTTCTATCAAATTTCCATAAGCACGTTCTCGCCTTACGGTAGTAATTATTCCATCAGCAGAGGCATAAATAGGAGATTTACTATAGCCTTTTAAGTCTGTCCCACAGTGGAATTTCTTTTGTTTTTTCCTAGGGTGTTTGCGTATGCCATAATGACTGGTAACCTTCACTTTATATTGTGGTAACATTATAGGAATAGTAGCAGTTAGCTTGTCTAATTGTGCTAGCTCATTAATATTATGGGAACTATTTTTATTACTAGCTTTTTGAACAAATCGTAATTCTTCTTGGGATAAGAACTTATACTTACAATTTAATTTTAGTAGCAGGTTCTTAATCTTGGTTGACCTGATCATTGCTTGGTTATTAATATTCTCAGCACAGCTGGCTTTAAATTTTTGTAAAAAAACCTTATTATATTGGCTATTATTAATAATAAGACCAAAATCTTTTGCATAGATGCAGTTATTTTTACTTAGTGCTGCTAAATTATATTGTATAATTAAAGTGCCGTGATTTAGTTTATGATCTTTTTGTAATTGCTGAGTAGTAATAGTCAAAAGCGTCTTGTTGGTAGATGAGGAGCTACATCCTTGTAATAATAGTGTAGTTAACAACAATATACAAAATTTAAGCATTTATTGCCTTTTATACCAAAGAAAATAAACCGGTACTCCGCTTAATATAAATGAGATAGCTGGTATTATGACCTTTAATGGTGTCTCACAAATAATCCATAGGCAAAAAGCAATTGATCCGAAAGCAATTAACCATTTATATAGTGAAGATTCTTCTAACTTTGCTAGCAGTAATTTTAAAAAAGCTACACTACAGGCTAGATATACAAATAAAAAAGAGAGAACTGAAAAACTAATTATTGCGGTAACTTGTTCTGACAAATCTTCATTTGTTGTACTAATCAATAATAATAATATTCCAATGCAACTTACAAACAAACTCCAAATTGGAGCTCCATTTTTATTTTTCTTAGCAAAAAAAGATGGCATTAAACCGTCTTGTGCTAATCCTAAAGCAATTTGTCCGCTGATTAATACCCAAGCATTTAACGTTCCAATGCAAATAATTGAAGCAAGCAAAGAAATAAGTAGATGCCACTGACCGCTAAAAATTATTTGAGTAGCATCTACATAAGGGGCGTTAGAATGTATCAAATCTTCTCGTGGAATTAAACCAATTATTCCAATACTATTAATAAGGTATAAAATAGCCACACAGAGTGTACCCATTACTATTGCTCTTGGTATTGTTTTTGATGGGTTAATTACTGAACCAGCTTGAGCAGTTGCTGACTCTACACCAATAAATCCCCAAAATGTCAGTAACGTTACTTCACCAAGAATTTGAGAAAAAGTTAAATTAGTTATTCTCTTATCCATAACAAAATTATTACTATCAAACTGATATAATGCTACAACTGGTATTATTATTAATGGAATAAATTTTAACATTGCTAGTATAAATTCAGCACGCCCCGCTACTCCTATACCTTTAAAATTTAGTAACATAACAGCAAATAACAATAATATTTGCAGAATTAAGCATATAAAACTATTATGCACACCAATTAAAGGTGTTAAATATGTAACAGCTGAAATAACTACTACAGCTGTACTAACCCATGAAATAATCCAATAAGTCCAGCCAGTGAAGAATGCTACATCATTGCCAAATGCCTGCTTTAAATAAACATGAGGTCCACCTGTTTGTGGAAATCGTGCACAAAGTATACCAAATAAAAGTGCTATTATTATGGCACCACAGGAAGATACTATCCATCCAACTAAACTAAAAATACCAAATGGGGCTAAACCTGCTGGTAATATCAAAATAGCAGTGCCAAGTTGGCTACCAATAACTAAACCCAAAACTGACCAAAAACCAAGCTTTTGTGACATGTAATCTTGTGACATATAATCCTTAAGATGTAGTAATCATAAACTTTACATAAAAAAATAAAAACTTGAAAACTGATTTATCAATTTTCAAGTTTTTGCAAGCAATATATTACATTCGACAATTATATTGTTGTTTCTTACGACCGCATATAGCTTTGCCGGCGTAGATCATGAGTAGGTCATTCCTAGCTAAAAGCGGGAATCCAAAAAATAGCCTGCAAAGGCTATTAGATATTATAGATTTCCGCCATTGCTAAGAATGGCATACTAGTGATCCACGTTGACAAAGTCTACGCAAGGATGACATCATTTTTACCACATAAAGATACTGGTGACCCCTACGGGACTCGAACCCGTGTTTTCACCGTGAAAGGGTAACGTCCTAACCACTAGACGAAGGGGCCATAAACTCTTTGGTATAGCTAACCAAAGAAGGTTTTAGCCATAGCAATGGTGATAGCCTTAATGTCATTCCCACATAGGTAGCGGAATCTAAAAAAATAGTCTAAAAGACTATTAGATATTAGACTTACTGCATAAGTCAATCTAGTTGGTGATTTTGTCGTCGAAACTCGCCTCCGCTCCTCACGTACGTCTGTGTACGCTGCGGTGCTCGGCTTCGTTTCTCCTAAAAATCCCTCAACTATCTTTGATTTATGCAGCAAGTCTATTACAGATCCCGCTACCTTCGCAGGGATAACATATTTTTAACTAAGATATCAACATGCAACTAAAACATTCTCAGATTATCTAATATTCTCAGAATCAGAGCGTTCTAGTTTATACAGTATCTATGAAATATTGCAAGTATGATTTTATCGTTTCTTCTTATTTTTTCCGTCGGTAGTTTTATTAAACCTACCAATATTTTTTACAAACTTTTGTAGTCCATTTAATTCTGTACCATAAGTTTTAGTATATTCTTTAATTAACATTATATCTTCTTTATGCGAGTCATTAAGTACTAAAACTTCTTCAATTATATCATTTTTATTAAAAGTAATTCTTACTATTCTTTGTTCAATCACTTTTGGTTTAAACCATGCTCTCCTAGCTAAAGAACGTTGAATATAATACCAAGTATTCGGTGTATAGTCAGGTACAATTGTTGGTGTGCCAATTAAATCTTTTACCTCGGACTTACTAAGCCTCCTCTCCTCAAGCGTAGGTAATAAATTATCATCCACATACTGCCCTCTTGATTCTATAGTTTGACAACTACATAATGTAAAGAATATTGATGAAACAAGAAAAGTCCGAATTATAAAAAATTTCATAAAATTTATGTTTGAAATACCTAGATTTTGCAATGGAAATATAATATACTGCTTCATCGATTTGACAAACACTTTTTCACAAATTAAGTATAATTTTTAAGAGGCTATATGGCAGTTCCAAAGAAGAAAACATCAAAATCAAGACGTAATATGAGACGCTCTCATCTTGCACTTGGTAAGATTAATGTAGTAGTAGATTCTCAAACAGGAGAATATAAACTTCCTCATCATATATCTTTAGCTGATGGCACATATAATGGTCGTCAAGTTATTGTGAAGAAAGAAGAAAAAGATGAAGAAGTAGCATAAACCAGTATGGCTTGTAAAATTCTTGGGTGTGGTGCATATTTGCCGGAACGTATTGTTAACAATGCAGAATTATCGTTATCGGTTGATACCAACGATGAATGGATTCGCTCAAGGACGGGTATATTACAAAGGCACATTGCCGGGAACGATGAATATACGTCACATTTAGCTCTTAAAGCCAGTCAGAATGCTCTAGATGATGCTGGATTAAAGGCATCATCTATAGATTTAATAATTACCTGCAGCACCACTCCAGATAATAGTTTTCCTTCTATAGCTTCTAAGTTACAAGGTTATCTTGGGCTTAATAATGTACCTTCATTTGATCTCCAAGCAGTATGTTCGGGTTTTGTATATGGTTTACATGTTGCTGACTCTTTGATTGAATCTAGAAAATATAAAACAATATTACTGGTTGGTGCTGAAAAAATGTCGTCTCTACTAGATTGGAGCGATAGAACTACTTGCGTCTTATTCGGTGATGGTGCTGGTACTGTAATTCTGCAATATAGTGAGGATAGTTCTGGTATAATAGATAGTAATATTTACTCGGATGGTCGTTATTTTGATATTCTTTACACTGATGGTGGTGTAAGTACAGATGGCAAAAGCGGTAAAATAAAAATGAAAGGACGGGAAGTTTTTAGGCATGCAGTAGAAAAAATGAGCAAATCAGCTGAAGACATATTACATAATAATAATTTTACCATAGATGATGTTAATTATTTTATTCCACATCAGGCAAATATAAGGATTATAGATGCAGTTATAGAGCGACTAAAAATTAATCCAAGTAAAGTAGTAAAAACGGTTGCACAGCATGCTAATTGTTCTGCTGCTTCAATCCCTTTGGCTCTTGCTTCTCTTAAATCTTATGCTAATATCAAAAAAGGTGATATACTCCTTTTTACAGCTATCGGTGCTGGAATAACTTGGGGATCGGTTTTAATCAGATGGTAACAACTAAGACTATTACTAGAGAGAAAATTGCTCACATATTAAAATCTAAGCTAGGGCTATCAAGTATTATATGCGAGGAAATAGTCGAGCAAATATTTAAGAATATTCAGCAAATGGCAAGCAATCAAAGATTAACGTTAGCAGGTTTTGGAAGCTTTTGTACTAGCACAAAAAAACCTAGGCCTGGCATAAATTTTCATACAAAAGAGATAGTGATAATTCCAAAAAAAGAGGTAATGCGTTTTATACCAGCTAAAAAGTTAAAATTATTAATTAATTCACCTTACGTATAGCATTTAAAAATTGCATAAAAGTACAAGACGTTATTAGAAGACCATGTGAGTGTAGTGGCAATCCACATTCATTAGACTTCTTTCGAAACTCTACTTCTGCTGGTGATTTGGACAATGATGCGGTACTGGAATCCGTAACGGAATTAGAGTACGCTGCGGTTCGAGGTGAAGCGTCTCCTTCACACCCTTGCGCACAAGCGAATTTCGAAAGAGGTCTATTAGAGCTTCGTCGCCACAAAGTGCCTTCTCGCAATGACGCCAAGCTATTTTTCCTATGACTTTTAAATTGCCAGCAACAGTAGAATTATGCAAGAGGTCTATTAAAAATGCAGAATAAGAAATATTACTCCATTAGTGAAGTAACAAAACTTCTAAATATTCACTCTCACCAGCTAAGATATCTAGAGCGGCTACTACCAAATCTAACTATACATAAGATACGTAACAGACGATATTATACAAGACAAGATATTGAATATTTGAAAACTTATATGACAACCAAGAATATACCAATAGAATCGCAGCCTATTATCTCAAAGCTATCCCATAATCAAATAAATAAAATTGATTGCCTGATCAAAAATTTTTATGACTTATCGTTGACTATCCAGCGAATTATTTCTAGATAAAAATTAATAATTCTTACATAGAATTGCACTTAAATAGGAACATTCTGTATGAATTGCCAAAGAAAAGCCTTGAAAAGACTGAATACATCCCAATTCGGGATAAGAATTAACTAATTCTTATCCCGAATTGGCTTTAATATAAGGAAAAATGCATTCTTAAAGCGGTTTTGCAAATGCATTTTAAACCTTTCTAAAGCTAAAAACATGATTTTAAAAGATTAAAATCATGTTTTTAGCAAAATATTAATTTAACAATCAGATGCAGAGCCGTCTCAAATCTGATTGTTTCGATAATTTCACCGAATTTGGGATAAGAATTGACAAATTCTTATCCCGAATTCGCGTAATACGATTAATAATCATATTACAAAAAAGCTGGCATAGAAAAACTCCACACCAGCTTTAGAAAACAGGGATTTATTTTTTCACTTCTTCTTTCTTCGGGTCTTTCTTGTTCATGTTGTTTTCATCCACGTTCACTTCGTCTTGCTGCGGATCTTTTTTCTCAGGAGTCGCTGCAGCAAAAGCAGAAATAGAGAAAGCTAAAGTTAGAAGAATAGTTAATAAATTTTTCATAATAAACCTCATTTTTTTGTATTGGTGATTCTAGCTTAAACTGTATAATATTCAAGTCAAAATAGGTAGAATTACCCTTTATTATAAAAATATATTATTAATGTAATAACTCTGTGTCATTTTGGTTAACATATTTATTCTAAACCTCAATTTCTGATTAATGAAATTAATCCAAAACTGGAATGAGAATGTAAACAATCAGGCTTAAATCGGGTTGACGCCTAGCGATAATAGATTAAAATGCATTTTACAAGTTTATTGACTGTTCTGTGCAAATTATTTTATAAATTTCACATTTCTCAAGCAGTTTAGCGTGAGTATCCCTTGCAATTAACCGTCCATGATCAATTACCAAAATTTCGTCAGCCTTCTCTATACTTGAAATACGATGAGCGATAGATAATATAGTTTTGTCTTTCATTATTTTTTGTAATCTATCTAGTAATTTTTGTTCACTCTCGCTATCTAAAGCACTCATTGCTTCATCTAGAAGTAAAATTTCTGGGTTATATAGAATTGCCCTACTAATAGCTATTCGTTGTTTCTGTCCTCCAGATAATTTAATGCCCTTCTCACCAATTTCGGTATCTAGTCCTTCTTGAAGATTTTGAGCAAAATCCATTATTCCGGTATAATTAGCTGCTTTTATTATTTCTTCTTCACTAGCATCTGGTTTAGCAAAAACGATATTTGACCTAATCGTACCAGAGAAAATACTTGAATCCTGTGGGACATAGGCAATCATACGCCTTATCTGCTGGTCATTAGTCTCTGATATATCTTGCTTGGCAATTCTAATAATTCCTTTTTTAGGAAAATAAAATTTTAACATTAACTGCATCATGGTACTTTTACCAGCACCTGATCTGCCAACTATACCAATAAATTTACCTCTATCTATTTTAAATGACAGATCATCTATAACTAAACTATCTAATCTTGATGGATATATAAAGCTTACATTTTCAAACTCTATAATCCTAGAAGTCTTATTATCTTGATAATCACATATTTGGATATTGGTGTGTTGATTATTTTTGGAAGAATAATCTATAAGAGCAAAAACCCTTTCTGAAGCTATAAGAGATGAATGTACCTCACTTAGAAGCTCAAAAATACCCCCGCTGCTCATACCGGCGATTATAGCGTAATAAATAAATGATATCATCTGACCTGATGATAAATCGCCATGTACTATATCTCTGCTACCTACCCATATAACTATAGTGATAGAGAATAGTATAACTGAAATAGCTATCGCGAAAAATATAGAACGGATTTTTAAGCGATCTGCCGTATACTTTAAATAATCAGAAATTTTCCTATTGAAATCAGCTATTTTATTTGCCTGCTGATTAAAAGCTTGTATCGTGCAAATATTTGATACAGTTTCTTCTAAATTAGCTGCAATATTGGCTTGCGACTTGAGAGCATTCTTTGATAAATTTCTTACATATTTGCCAAATTTCATTAGTGGTAACAATAATAATGGTATAATGGTAATGACAATCACAGCGAGTTTAGGGCTCTGAAAGAACATCAATATAATTCCACCAATTAGCATTATTGAGTTACGAACAAAGAAAGAGAGAAAATTGATAATCAACTTGGAGATAAGTTCTATATCTATAGTCAGGCGGGAGATGATATCACCAATTTTTAGCTCTTCAAAACAAGCAATATCAAAATTAATTATATTACTGTAAGCTTCTTGCCTAATTGTACTCACAATTTTTTCAGCAATATTATTAATGAAATAAGAACGGAAAAAACTACCTATACTAAAAATTACTATTAAAATAGTAATATATAATATCGATTGATCAATTGACTGCAGATAATGTGTATTTAAACCATTATCAATTAACTGTCTAAAACTACTACCTATTGCTAGCAACGAAATTGACACACATAATAAGGCCAACATAACAATTGCTAGATCTAATTTATAGAGCTTTAAGTAACTAATAAATCTATAAGGAATTGTCTTATGTATTGTAAACATAATTATTAAATAGCTGGTGCCGGATGTCGGATTTGAACTGACGACCTACCGCTTACAAGGCGGTTGCTCTACCACTGAGCTAATCCGGCAAATAAGAAAAAGCTCTAAAGTCAAGCACCTATTAAGGTTGTTGTCATCTTCGCGCAAGCTGAAATCCAAAAAACAGCCTACAAAGGTTATTAGATATTATGGATTCCCGCCTACACGAAAATGACATCGATTTGGGTGTTTTAGATTCCTGCCGCAGCTCGAATGACATCCCCCCTCACGGGGTATTTTTATCCACCTTAAGCTTTTTTTGACTCTTTCTTAGGAGGTTTTATTTTACGATTCTTAATTTTAACTTCCATTTTCTTTTTGATTGATGCCGGAAGTAATATACCGGCTTCCTCAATAAACCTAGCAACACGATCTGTAGGCTGAGCCCCCGTACTTAACCAATATTCTATACGATCAGATTTTAGAACCACACGATTTACATCACCTCTGACAAGCATTGGGTCATAAGTACCTACTTTCTCCAGAAAATCACCATCCCTAGGAGCTGTTGCATTAGCTACAACTACTCTATAATGAGGACGCTTCTTTGCTCCACCTCTTGCCAAACGAATTTTTGTTGCCATATACCTCTATTTCACTATTTAATCTTTTCTTCTTTAAAAGGAACATGCTTCCTGACTACAGGATCATATTTCTTAAATGATAACTTCTCAGTTTGAGTTTTAGGGTTGCGTTTCTTTACCAAAAAATACCCTGTACCAGCTGTACTAACAAGTCTTACCAAAACATTCTTATTTTTTTTAGCCACAACTATCAGACCTTTTTGTATTATTTATAAAATAAACTGTTGGTCATAATAAAGTAAGCTGGAAAATAGTCAAGAGTAAAATAACGGTTGTTCAACTGTTTATCGTCCTTAATTTATCCCAAGACCGAGTTCAAGAAGCATAAAGCAATATACCAATCACCACCATTATCATTCCTACTAATCCAACTATTTGAGCAACAATGATTGTAATGTTATGGTGGATTATACCATAAATTAACCAACTCAAAGTAACAATAATTATCACAAGAAAACCATCAAGAGATAAATCATCTGCACTCTTAGTAGTAAAAATTTTATAGGCCTGAGTATAAAACAAATATTGTCCCATTGTACCAGCAAGTATCATATACCTATCAAAAAAAATAATTAGTTTATTTTTTGTTTTCTCTGTACATGCCATATATGCACCTATTTAACTATTAGAACCTAAATAACCTCAGTTTTGGATTAAAATTTTTAATTTTAATCCAAAACTAGCTAAAATATCAGAAAAATGCATTCTTGAAACGCTTCTACGAATGCATTTTAATCTATTATCGCTAATAATCTTATTTTTATTGGTATAAAAATAAGATTATTAGCAAATGAAATATTTAACAATCAGGCGTCAAACCGCTTTAAGCCTGATTGTTTACTTTCTCATTCCAATTTCGGATTAATGAAATTAATCCGAAATTGAGGTTAAATATCTATATGCTGTTTCTCATAACTCTCATGTCGCTCTTGTGCTTCAATACACAAAGTTGCAACTGGTCTTGCCTCTAGACGTTTTAAGCCAATTGGCTCTCCAGTTTCTTCACAATAACCATATTCATTTTTTTCTATCCTTACCAAAGCTTCTTCGATTTTATCAAGAAGCTTACGATACCTATCTCTTGTCCTAAGTTCAATTGCTGTATCCGTTTCAATTGACGCACGATCATTTAAATCCGGCTCATTCCAATTTTCTTCCTTGAGATGGGTTAAGGTTTCTCGTGATTCCTCTAGTAAAGAACTTTTCCACTCAAGGAGTTTTTGTCTAAAATATTCTAACTGTTGAGGATTCATATATTCTTCATCATTGGAAGGTTTATACCCTTTTAGTAAGATAATTTTAGACATACAGGCTTCTCATATTCAAACATGGGATAATATAACCTATAATTAAAAAGCATGGCAAGAAGATTATAATACTTCCCCTTTAGATTTTGATATTGGGTGAGCATTATTATAAATATTTTCCAAATGTTTTAGACTAATTTTAGTATAACGCTGGGTAGTTGACAAACTTTTATGCCCAAGTAATTCCTGAATAGACCTTAACTCTGCTCCATTCTCAAGTAAGTGCGTGGCAAAACTATGTCTAAAGGAATGAGCTGATAAATGTTCTGATAATCCATAGAAGCGACGTAATTTTATCAGTTCACGATTAAATACTGGAGCTTGTAATTTTTTACCCATTTTACCTCGAAATATCGGATCTTTTTCATCTATACTATAAGGTAATTTACTTAAATATTGTTCTATTAAATTTCTAGCAACTGGTGTCCATGGTATTATCCGTTCTTTTTTACCCTTCCCTGTTATTTTTATAAAATCTAAGTTTTGTAAATGAGATGTAGTCATAGATAATGCTTCGGATATTCTAAGCCCAGCAGCATAAATAAGCACTAAAAGGGCTTTATTTCTTAACTCCACCCATTCTAAATCAGCGAAATCATCAATATGTTCAATGGATAATTGAGCATCTGACTGCGATAAAGATTTCGGTAATATTTTAGCTTTCCTAGGATTTTTGACGGAGAAAATTGCATGGCAAGTGATATTAGCAGTCTTCTCTAGATATTTATAAAAATTCTTTATAGCAGACAAACTTCTAGAGTTAGAAGCTGTTAGGTAATTATCTTGTTGCCTTTTAGAAAGCCAGCTCCGTACTAATCTTATGTCAACTTGCCTTATAGAACTAATGGTTATGATTTCAGAATTATAGTGAGTCATAAAATTCAGAAAATGTTCTAAATCATTCTTATAAGAAATTATGGTATGTTCTGAACAATTTTTTTGTAATTTCAGATATTTTTGCCATTTATCTATTAGCTCTAATACTTCTTGTGTTTTTTTCTGAATCATTGATCATTTACCTATACAAAAATTACTAAATATCTCTCCTAAAACTTCTTCAACACTAATCTTACCAGTAACATTACTTAAACTTCTGATAGCCATTCTAACATCTTCTGTGGCTAGCACTAAGTCATTTTCAATATTAAAATTTTCTAAATATTCCAACGCTTTTTCTATACAGGTTCGTTGACGTTGTCTAGTAATATGCGGCGATTCGGTTAAACCTGCTATATTATGAGCAATATTTTCGATTTCCTTTAATAAAATATCCAGTCCTATTTTTTCTTTTATAGAGATTTTTAAATAATTTTTGTTTAATGGCAGCAACCTATCTTCCATGATGTCATTCCCGCGTAGGCGAGGATCTATATCCCGCACTGAAACAGGATGACAATGCCCCAAACTTTTATCCAAAAGATCAATTTTATTGACCAGCATTATGCTATTATCATCTATTAAATCTATAATATCAGCCATCTCCTCAAAATATGAGGGTGAGTTGCTTAACTTTATAGCATCAAGCATAATTATTTTGATATCAGCCATTTTTGCTGACTCAATTGCACGTTTGATACCTTCTAGCTCTATTAGATCATTACTAGACCTTATACCAGCCGTGTCTTGTAATATAATTGGGTATCCTCCTATATCTAGATGCCCCTCAATTATATCACGAGTTGTACCTTCAATGTTTGATACAATAGCAACGTCTCTTTGCATCAAGAAATTAAGTAAGCTAGATTTACCAACATTAGGAGTTCCTAAAATAGTCAATTTAATACCGGTTCGAAGCAGCTCCCCCCGTCTATTATCGTTAAGGTGTTTTATTATAGCATATTTAAGTTCACCACTAAGAGTCATAACTCTATTTAATATTTCTTGTGGAATATCTTCATCGGGGAAATCAATATAAGCTTCTAGGAAACCGATGATGGTCAGTAAAGTTTGTCTCCACCCATTGTAAAGTTCTTCAAGTCCTCCGCCAACTTGTTTAACCGCCTGCCTATGTTGCCAAACAGTTTCTGCTTCAATTAAATCAGCAATACCTTCTGCTGCAGTTAAATCAAATTTGCCATTTAAAAACGCCCTACGGGTAAACTCTCCAGGCTCTGCCATTCTTAAACCATCGATGGTTAACAATGTTTCAGTTAGCATGGCAGCAATTGCTATACTGCCATGTGTATATATTTCTACTACATCTTCTCCAGTAAAGCTAGCTGGAGCTTGGAAGTATACTACCACCGCATCATCAATTAATTCTTGATTCTTAGGATTTATGAGTTTTTTACAGTACATAATTCTTGGAACAAACTCTATATTATTATTAAGCAAATGTTTTAAGGCAAATAGGCTTTTAGGTCCAGAGATACGAAAGACTGCAACACCAGCTTTTCCTAGTTTAGAGCTTTGAGCGAAAATAGTTTCCACAATAGTAGTGATCCTCTTGCTTAAGTAATTTATTTAATTATAATCAATAGCAAGTAGACAAGAATTAAACAACTTAAATTCTACACAAAGATGTCATTTCCGCTTTGACAGGGGACTATATTACTTAATGTCATTCGAGCTGCAGCGGAAATCTATATCCCTGCCTGCTCAGGAATGACATTAAGGGAAGTAGGAATGATTGCATGAACTTTGTCCATATATGACATCGAGTATACTGTGATATTATTCCTAATTTAAGCTATTTAAACACTTGTTGCCTACTTGGTAATCTATTGAAACAATTATAAAGTTTGGTAACAGCTATGACAACAGAAAAGACATCTTTAGCTTTGAGTAAGCTTACCTGTCAAGTTCCTAATTATGAATCAGAAATTTTATCACTGAGTACAGTAAAAAATGGGAATCCATTTTATAGCACCCCTCTTTATAGTAAGTTTGTACAGAAATTTCTAGCTTATATCCCTGTAGACTATAGATTTAGAGATAGACTAGAATTATTTGATGAGTTTACAAATAAGGCCTTTCAGTTCTTTCAAGAAAAACAGCCTGATAAAAGAAAGTTGCAGATTGTCAGTACAGTAATTGAAAATGATCCTGCAATTAATATTTTGCTACTGAATGATAACAAATCATTTATAGTTGATTCGATCATTTGTTTATTAACAAGTCTAAATTTAAAAGCTAAATTTTTACTTCATCCTATTATAGCTTGTGTAAGGAACAATGATGGTAACTTACAAGAAATATTGGATATAAAGAAAGATAGAGAGGAATCTTTAGTCCATATCACTATACTAGGAAGTTTTGATCAAAAAGATATTAGCTCTTTGGAAATGACTTTAAATGAAGTTCTAGATCAGGTAGATACTACTTATAATGTATGGTCTAAAATCTTAAACAGAGTGACGTTAATTTCAAACGATATCCAAAATAATCAGCAATTATATAATGAGAATCATTTAGATTATCATGAATCTATAAATTTCTTAGATTGGTTAAAAGATGATAATTTTACTTTTCTAGGTATGATTAACTTTGATCTAACTTCTAAAAATTTTTCATTGGAAGATGGTATTAAAAAGATATGGCAAAATAGTGGTGAAGTGCTTGATATTATAGAACGTTCAGCAAATTCATTACATGAAAATAAACTAATTATTTTAGGTAAAATTAATATCTTATCAAAAGTACATAGAAGTAACTTAGTAGATTATATTTTAATTAAGAAAATTGATCAGGAAAAAAAATATCATTCAGGTAGTATAATTTTTGGCTTATATAGCTCTGCAATGTATTATCAATTAGTTACTGATATTCCCATACTGAGACAAAAACTAAAATTTGTTGTAGATAAAGCCGCTTTCCCGATTGGTGGATATAATACCAAGAAACTTAAAAATATAATTCAATCTCTGCCTAAAGAAGCTTTGATACAAATTGATGAAGGTGATCTATACTGTATGTGCTTACACGTATTCTCAGGGATAACGAGTAAAAAACTCAAATTATTTATTCAGCAAGATTGGTCTGGTTCGTTTATTAATGTCATAATATTTTTACCAAGAGATCGTTTGACACTAGAAGTACATAGTAGCATAAATTATTATTTATCAAATATACTTAGTGGTCTAATACTTTTAGATTATACTGCAGAAGTGGTAGAAAATTTTTCATATTTATTTATTACGTTGGAGCTACAGGGTAAAAAGAATATTGATTTTGATGTTGAACTAATAGAGCAAGAATTAGATAAGCTCTCCACTCGTTGGAGTGAGGATTTTTACCAAAAGTTATGTAAAGAATTTGGTGAATACCAAGGGGGAGTAAATTTTAAGCTTTTTGACCCAATTTTTCCTATCGACTATAGAGAAAAATTTAATGGACAAACAGCTTTAATAGATATTGACTATTTAAAGGAAGCTAGTATTTATCGCAAACCGATATTTAATTTAATTGCTATAAATAATAAAGAGTTCCAGCTAAAAATTTACAGCCCAACACCTAAATTAGCTCTTTCAGACTTATTACCATCTATAGAAAATTTGGGATTCAAAGCTATAGATGAACAAAGCTTTACCATAAAAGGAGCAGGAGATATTGAAGAAAGTTGGATATATGAGTTCACTCTCGAAACATTGATAACTATTGAAAGCAATATTGATTTACTTAAAGCAAACGTAGAAGAGGCTCTAGATAAGATATATCTTGGACTTTTGGCTAATGATTCTTTAAGCAAATTAATAGTGTTATCGGGCTTTAATTGGTGGCAAGTTAAGTTGGTTAAAGCATTAACTAGATATTTACATCAAACCGGCTTTGTCTATGGCAAGGGCTACGTTCAGTTGACCTTAATAAAGCATTTTTTATATACTAAAATGTTGGTTGATTTGTTTGATACTAAATTTAATCCCGCAAATTGCTCAGATGCACGTGCAAAAACTATAAAAGATAATATTTTTAACTATCTTACCACAATTACTAGCAGTAGTGAGGATAAGGTTCTAAGACAAATGTTTGATATTATTGAAGCTATTACAAGAACTAACTGTTATCAGCCTAGCTCTAATGACTTAAACAGTTCAGCTAACAAGCATAGTACAGTCAGTAAAAATTATTTTTCTTTTAAATTTGACTCGCAAAAAGTTCCTCACTTGCCTTTGCCAGTACCATTTGCCGAAATATTTGTTTACGATAATGATTTTGAAGCTATCCATTTACGAGGGGGCGTCGTCGCTCGCGGAGGTATTAGATGGTCTGACAGAGGTGAGGATTATAGAGTAGAAGTATTAGGACTAATGAAAGCCCAAATGACCAAAAATTCAGTTATTGTACCTGTTGGCTCAAAAGGTGGATTTTTTGTTAATTTCACTGATGATAATATGACTCGCCAAGAATATATGGCAAGAGTGGTGCAGTGTTATAAAAATTTTCTCCGTGGATTACTTGATATTACTGACAATATAGTTGATGGTAAAGTTATTCAGCCAAAAAATACTATTATCTACGACCAAGAAGATCCATATCTCGTGGTTGCAGCCGATAAAGGTACGGCAACGTTCTCGGATTATGCAAATAGTGTATCGGCTGAATATAATTTTTGGTTAGGCGATGCTTTTGCTTCCGGTGGATCAGTAGGTTATGATCATAAGAAAATGGCTATTACCTCAAAAGGAGCTTGGATTTCTGTAGCAAGCCATTTCCATGCTATGGGTATTGATGTACAAAAAGATCCTATTACTGTTGTTGGTATTGGCGATATGTCTGGGGATGTTTTTGGTAATGGCATGCTTAGGTCTAATACCATAAAACTTGTTGCGGCATTTAATCATAAACATATATTTATTGACCCACAACCTGATCCAATTATTAGTTTCAATGAACGTATGCGACTATTCAAGTTACCTACATCAAATTGGTCTGACTATAATCAACAATTAATTTCAAAAGGTGGCGGAGTTTTTGAAAGAAGCAGTAAGTCTATATCATTATCCCTAGAAGCCAAGTTATTGCTAAAGATAAACATTAACGAATCATCTCCTGAACATCTGATTAGAGCTATCCTACAAGCAGAAGTTGATTTGCTTTGGAATGGCGGTATAGGAACCTATATAAAAGCTTCAACAGAAAGTCACTTAGAGATAGGCGATAAGGCAAATGATAATCTTAGAGTCAATGGTAAAGATATCAGAGCTAAAGTAATAGGAGAAGGAGGAAATATTGGCGTATCACAACAAGGTAGAATAGAATATAGCAAGCTAGGCGGGAGAATAAATACTGATTTCATTGATAATTCAGCTGGTGTTGACTGTTCGGATCATGAGGTAAATATCAAAATTGCTCTTAATCAGGCTATGTCCTCTAATAAGATTAGTTTAGAAGAACGTAATAAGTTCTTATTTACTATGACAAAACACGTCGAGGAACTGGTTCTAGTTGATAACTATAAACAAACTCAGGCACTTGATATAATGCAATTATCTAGTACTTCAACTATCGGAGTATTTAGCCAATTTATTGATACTTTAGAAGAAGAAAAATTAATTAATAGAACTGTTGAGTTCTTACCAACTCAGGAAGAACTCAGTAAAAGGGCAGTTAATAAGGAAAATATGACCCGTCCCGAGCTTTGTGTATTACTTTCTTATAGTAAACGCTCAGTCTATCATGATTTAATAACAGCAACATTTTCAAAAGATAAGTATTTTGAATCTTATCTGATTAATTATTTTCCAAAACTAATGCAAGAAAAATTCCGTGAGGAAATTTTAGCTCATCCGCTTAAACATGAAATTATTCGAACCGTTGTAACAAATAAAATTGTTAATCAATTAGGCGGACCATCACTTAATCTTATAAAACGTGAAACTCAGGCTGCTCTTTGTGATATAGTTCGTTCGTATACTATTATCTGTGAAATTTTTGATTTAGATAATCTATGGGCTATAGTAGAATCTCTAGCAAGTAATATAGATCATAAAGTTAAAATTGACATGTTCACTGAGCTTGCTAAAATTATGCGTAGAGGTATCTCTTGGTTTCTAAAGCATATAAAACATCCTATCAATATTAGCAATACCATTGATGAATTTTATGAACCAGCTAGAATGCTTAGTAAAGTGGTTGGTAATCTTCTTTTAGGAGAAGCAAAAAACAAATTCGATAATAAAGTTAAGCAATATACTTTATCAGGAGTGACAGATGAAGTAGCTCGCAGGATTGCAACTCTTGACAGCCTAGTGTCTGTCTTTGATATAATATATATTGCAAAAAAGACAAAAGCTAAAAATAATGATGTTGCTAATTTATATTTCACTACTGGTAATAAATTTAGTATTGATTGGCTTCGTAAATCTTGTGATAAACAACTAAATGATTCCTACTGGAATAGATTATCAATTCAATCATTAAAAGATGACTTATATGATAAACAAAGACAATTATTGGCTAAAATAATTAACAACTCTAAATTAAATATTGATTTAGAGTTATGGATTGATAATAATATAGATGCCGCATGTATTTTTTTAGATTTTATAAAAGGAATTAGATTGCAAGAAACTATTGACTTAAATATTTTAATTTTAGCAAACAAAAAATTTGAAACTTTTTTGCGTAAGCTTGAGTAATGCGTTATGTCGTCATCCCTAAAACAAGCGAGAATAGAATCTGGTAAAACTCTTGAAGAAATATCTAGCTATTTGAAGATTAGGAAGCAATATTTGGTAGCTCTTGAAGAGGAGGATTTTAGTTCGATGCCAGCGGAAGTTTATGTAAAAGGTTATCTTAAATTATACTCAAACTATTTAGGGATAGATGTAAATCTCAGTGAAAAAGACAATCAGGAATCTTCAAAAGATATTGACCTCAGAAATAGGTCAGATCCAATGATATTGGACTATAAATGGAAAAAACAACTAATTATTATTTCTGTTTTAATATTAATAATAATTCCAATAATTTATCACTTAATATTATAATCTGAATGAAAATAACTAATGATTTATTACTTAAGTTAATGCAAGAAGTGGATCAAGGTCTTGAAGGTCTCTTATCAAATATCGCTAGACAGCATGAAGAAATCAATAAACTGCAGGATGAAAATAAACAGCTCAGGGATAATTATGCAAAAATACTTGAGCAAATAGCTATATATATTGCTGAACTTGAAGCAATAAAACATAAAAATACATAAAGATGTCTATAGTAACAATAACACTTGGTAGCAAAACTTTCCAACTCGCATGTAGTGAAGGATCAAGAGAAGAATTATGCAATCTTGCAGCCAAATTAAATGAAAATATTGCTCAGATAAAAAAAGTTAACCCATCAGCATCATTTGAACTATTATTAGTTATGTCTGCATTGAGTTTACAGGAGCAAGTACAAAACTTGACTAACAAAATTGCTAAAATTGATGGTGCTAATATACCTCCCGAAGAAGAAAAATTTGCAGAAACGTTAAGTACTATAGCAGGATATTTAGAAGACCTTGCGAGAAAGATTGGAAAGTGATATTATATAATCCCGTGTATGAAACATCAATGTTTGAAATGTAATGGGCTGCTTGGTTCGTGAGCTTAACGTATTGCCCCGGGACTATAATTTTTATTATTAGGAAACCGTCCCTGTCTGAATCTATTATACAGATATATGGATTCCACCTTACATACAGGTTCTTTGAGGATCTTAGGCAACGACCGAAGTGGTTCATTTTTTTAGGCAACTTTTGTGCTATATTACATAAACAGGATTTTTACTAATAATAGAGTGCAGTCTGTTTTATTAATGCTGGTGGGCTGTTCTACTGCTCTATTACTAGTGACTTATAATCCAAATGATCCTTCCTTTAATTCTGTCACAGACAAATATCCTAGCAATTTATTAGGTCATTTCGGTGCTTATTTGGCAGATATTTTTTACCAGTTTTTTGGTATAGCGTCCTTTATTTTACCAATTTGTTGTATTTTTTGGTCTCTGAGTGTATGGCATTTAAAGAAGAAATGGGCTACCGTCAGGATAATTGTGATGCTGCTGTCAATTATATCATTATCGATAGTCTGCACTAATATAAAAATTAATTATTTACCAGCAGGTGCAGGTGGGACAACAGGTACTATTATTTATCCAATAATCAAGCAATTGGACGCTAGAGCCGATTACGTTTTAATTATTACTACATTTATTTTATTATTTTTATTGACTGAAATAAAATTTTCAGTTTTTGGGATCGCTATAATTAAATTATTCAAACTAATACCTTATAAAAAATTTATACTTTTACCTACAATATCAACAAATAGCAACTCAACTAAACCAGTTCTGACAAAAAAGACTCCTTTTATTAATCAAGAAGAAGCAACGTATGCTCATAAAATAGATGCATTACAAGAAAAAAATAATGACATACACTCCCATTGTTCAAAACAACAATCTCCATTCAAAAAAGAAAATGGCGAATTACCATACTTGCCCCCTATCGAATTATTAAAACAAGCTGACAGTCAAAATATAAAAGTAGAAACTGCATCAGAATTACAACATAATGCCCAAACGCTGTTAACTGTTCTGAATGATTTTGGTGTTAAAGGTCAGGTAATTAATATTAGCCAAGGTCCAGTGGTAACGTTATATGAATTTGAGCCAGCTGCAGGTACTAAATCTTCTAGGATTATAGGCTTATCAGATGATATTGCTAGGTCTTTATCTGCGATATCAACTAGAATAGCTGTAATACCAGGTAGAAACGTTTTAGGTATTGAATTACCCAATAAACAAAGAGCTTTCTTTTGTCTAAGAGAATTAATTGAAACACCGGAATATCAAGATAGCAGTATTATGCTACCATTGATTCTAGGAAAGGATCTCGCTGGCAAACCTTTTGTTGCCGATTTAGCAAAAATGCCACATTTGTTAGTTGCTGGTACGACAGGCTCCGGTAAATCAGTAGCAATTAACGCAATGATAATTTCCCTACTTTACCGTTATACTCCAGAAGAATGTCGGTTAATAATGATCGATCCCAAAATGCTTGAACTATCAACCTATGATGGCATACCACATCTTCTGACCCCAGTGGTTACCGAACCAAGTAAAGCCGTGGTAGCCCTGAAATGGGCAGTAAAAGAGATGGAAAATCGTTATAGAGCAATGTCAAATATTGGGGTCAGAAATATAGCAGGTTATAATGCTAAAATTCTGGAGGCTGCGTCAAGTGGTAAAATATTAGAACGTTCTGTCCAAACAGGATTTGATCCGGAAACTGGTAAACCTATTTATGAGACAATTGAAATGAATATGGAAAAATTACCATTCATTGTAGTAATTGTTGATGAAATGGCTGATTTAATGTTGGTAGCTGGCAAAGACATTGAATTGTCAATACAGCGTCTAGCTCAAATGGCAAGAGCAGCAGGTATTCATATTATCATGGCAACCCAAAGACCTTCTGTTGACGTTATTACTGGGGTAATCAAAGCTAATTTCCCGAGCCGTATCAGTTTTAAAGTAACTTCTAAGATTGATAGTAGGACTATTCTTGGTGAACAAGGTTCTGAGCAATTACTTGGTATGGGAGATATGCTTTATATGGGTAATTCATCCAAGATTACCAGGGTTCATGGTCCATTTGTTGATGATAAAGAGGTAGAAAAAGTAACCCAATATTTAAGATCAACAGGAGTACCTGAATATCTTTCAGCAGTGACTCAGCAATTAGATGATGATGAAGTAAATGCCGAAAGTCTAGGAGATGATTCAAGCAGTGATGAAACTTTATATAAAAGAGCAGTACAAATCGTACAATTAGAACGAAAAGTATCAATTAGTTATATACAAAGATGTTTACGAATTGGCTATAATAGAGCGGCTACTCTTGTTGAAAAAATGGAACAAAATGGGGTAATATCTCCTCCTAACCATACTGGTAAGAGAGAAATATTATTGCCAGAAAATTAAGTTCTTATATATATACTGCTCGTAAATGAAGAGTTGAAGGAAGAGAAGAAAGAAGCTAGAATATGATAATGGGAAATATTTTAACATCTGAACAAAGAACGGTACTGAAGTCAGGTCATGGTAATGAACGAGATAGGAGAGTATGTGACCGAATTAAGGCAGTTTTGCTGTATGATAAAGGTTGGAGCTATGGAGAAATAGCAGAAGCATTGCTGTTAAGTGAAGAAGCTATAAGAAAGCATGTAAGAGATTATCAAAAATTTAATAAATTAGAGACAGCTACCGGTGTTAGTGCAAGTAAGCTAAGTGAGCTAGAAGAGAAAGAGTTAATAGAGCATTTAGAAATATGTAATTATGTTTATGCCAAAGATATCAGCAATTACATAGAAGAAAAATACGGTGTTACCTATACAATAGCAGGAGTAACAAAACTATTAATCAGATTAGGCTTTGTATATAAGAAGCCAAAGATCGTACCCGGCAAGCTTGATATAGATAAGCAAGAACTATTTAAGCTAGAATATAGTTTGTTAAAAGGTACTCTCAAGGCTAAAGAAGCTATATATTTTATGGATAGCGTTCATCCTCAGTATCAAACAAAAGCCCGTTATGGTTGGATCAGAAAGAATCAAAATAAAACTTTACCAACATTTAGTGGCTGGAAAAGGAAGCATTTAATAGGAGCAATTAATTTATCTGATTTGCAATTAGTTAGCACAGATAATCCTAAAGTAAACGGTGATTATATAATCAATTTTCTACAAAAATTAGAAGCAGAAAATCCTAATAAAGAGAAGATATATTTGATTTGTTATAATGCTGGGTATCATAAGTCAAAGAAAGTAAAGGAGTATCTAGTAAATAGCAAAATAGAATTAGTATTTTTACCTTCCTATAGCCCTAATCTTAATCCGATTGAACGATTATGGAAATTTATGCATAGAATTGTAACAAATAATAAATTTTACCATAATTTTGCTCAATTCTCAGAAGCTATAGATAGATTTTTTGCTAATATTGATAAATACAAAGGTAATTTGATTACTCTTATAACTGACCAATTTCAGACTATAACTTTTAATCATTTTGCCAACTCTTCAGGTTAATTGAGTATATAAGGCTATACACTAGTTATGGTTGAAACATTTCCATGTTAGCTACACTACTACTTTCTGTAAATAAAATTTTACTGTATATGTGACTGGAAAACAATAAAACCGTTTGTCACGGTTCTTTTGTTATCAGAAATTATACTCAAATGATTTGAGTATAATCGAAGTTGAAAATGAATAGATTAAAGAGAAGGTTAGCAATCTAATCAGAAATATGGTAAAATTCAAATGACCCTAGGGAAGATATTAATAAGTCGAAGATCCTATATATATGGACTATTATTTGTTGCAGTATCGGTTGTTGTAGTGATAGTTTCTATCAAAAAAGTAGTCAGTAGACAAGCCCCAACACAGCAAGTGGACAATCAAGCTGTTGTAATTCCTGTTGAAGTGGTTAAGGCTCAATATTCAGAGGAGACAAATGATATATTGGTTACAACAGGCAAAACCTTAGCCTATGAAACACATGCAGTTAAAGTCAATACAACAGGAAGAATTAAAGAACTTGACTTGCCTATAGGTAGCTATGTTAAAAAAGGTGATATTTTAGCGGTATTAGATACCACACAAATTGACTATCTGATTGAACTAGCAAATGAAGAGTATCATCTTAAAGAGAAAAAAGCTAATGCGATGAAGCAGTTATTGGATAAGAATCTCATTAGATATACAGAGTATGTGAACCATAACATAGAATACCTTGATGCTAAACAAAAATATTATACATTACTTGATGAAAAAACCAATCATTATGTTGTTGCCCCATTAAGTGGAATTGTTGAACGAAAACTTGTTACTGTTGGAGAGCTTGTTACACAAAAGGATAAAATAGTCGTTCTTTATGATATTCATATTATCAAGGTTGCGTTTGGTCTTGATGAAAGCGACTATCAAAAATTTAAAAGTGCGGGAGGGAGCTATGTCAACATCTATATTCCCGCTTTAAACTTAGCCCTTAAACTAAGTGATTTTAAAACTTCAGAAATTGCCCAAGATAAGAATCACTCAGTCTATATTGAAGCATTGATTCCAAATGATGATAATTCAATCATGCCGGGCTTATTTGTTAACGTAAATGTTATTTTCAATGGCAACAAGCAACGGATAAAATTACCAAACTCAGCTGTTTTCTTTGACTCTTATTACTATGTTTATGTTATTGAGAATAATACAGCTAAAAAAGTAAGGATTGAAATAGGTGATAGTGATAGCCAAAGTGTAGAGGTAGTTACTGGCATCAAACCAAATGACCAAGTGGTTATTTCAGGAAAGAAGGGATTGCATGATGGAATCAAGGTTTTGATTGAAGATGAGGCAACTCACTCAACAATATGAAATAGGTCATAACTTATTGACGCACCGGAATCGAAACTTGACAAATTATAACAATAGTTTGACAAGTCAAGAATATTTCAATTTGTATTTACAATATATTAATACTTTTTTTCATTGTTGGAGAACTGAATACAAATGAATAAAAAAATCCAAAAACTATACTTTCTTATGATACTGCTATTTTGTAGTTCTGTTAATGCTCTTGAGAATAATGATGATAACACAGCTAAACTTAAGCAATTAAACAGAATTCAAGCAGGTGCTATACAGGACCTGAGGAGGAAGGAACTTGAGCTTCAGGAAGCATTAAAGCAAAAAGAGCAAGAATTGGAGGAATCTCAAAATGGTAGTAATACCTCAGATAACTCACATTCTTCATCAAATACTGGACAAAGAACTACAGGAAGCAATTCTGCTTCTCCAGAACAGTATATTAGTAATAATCATAATACTCAAGATAATGCAAGTCCTCAAATTAATTCTAAAGTATATGTAAATGATGACAAAAATCTTGATGTTATAAAAGTTCCAAATATTACTGATTCTGTGCAGAAAACTAATCCATCACAAACTAATCAATCACAAAGTGCTATACTTGGAGATTCGAACCAACAAGAACTAATGTTAGGTGATAATAAGCAATCGAATAATCAAATTGACCAATTGGATTCAGATGGTGAACCACTGGAAACACATGAAAATACTTCGAAATTTGAACTATTGCAGAGTGATATTAAGGAAGCTGAAGCAAAATTATTAGAGTTGCAGACCAAAGAAGATGATTTGAATAATGCTTATATGGAGAAAAAATTAGCATTTGAAAAACTAGAGCAACTGCAATCACAATTGCCTAAACAATCGGAGATAAAAGATAATTCATTAAATCAGCGGCAAAATCAAGAGGCTAAAAAAAATGCGGCTGCTTTACAGGGTGATTTGGAGGCTCAAAAGAAATTGCTTGATGATGCACAACAACAGATAAAGTCCTTAAAGAACGAGATTGAAGAAAAGAAAACAGCATTAAAACAACCTATTACGAATCATCTTAAAAAGCAGGAAAGTCAATCAGTTGCAGAGTTAAAGAAGGAAAAACCCAATAAAAAGACTCAAGACAAGATTAAAGTAAAGAGTCAGTCAAAAAAGACAGAAAAAAATACAAAAAATCAGCCGACAACACTTAGTGCAGCAAAAGATTTAGGATATAATAAGTTGAATGCAGATTTACAAACTAACTTGGATGAAGCTAAAAAAGATCATGAGCGAGTTCAGCAAGAATTAGAAAAAAAGAAAGAAGAAAATAAGTATTTGCAAGAGCAGATAACAACCTTAGGTAAAGATAAGGATGGCTTGGGGGTGAATTTAGTAGATGCTAGAAATAAGGCAGAAGCTTTGACTAAAGAAACTATTGCTTTGAATGCCACTTTGACTGAAGCTCAAAAGGCAAGAGAGCAGGCAGCTAAAGATCTAAAAGAACAACAGCAGAAAGTAACAGCTTTGAATCAAGATTTAGCAGAAAGAGAGCAAAAAATAACAGGTTTGCATGCAAAACAAGATGAAATGGTTAAAGCTCATGAAGAAAAGATTGAAGTTGTGACTAAAGAGATTGCAGATTTGAAGCAAGCTCAGTTAGCAAGAGAACAGCAAATAGCAGATTTGAATAAAGCCCAGAAAGAAAAAGAAGAAAAAATTGCTGATTTGAATGCAATTTTGGATAAAGAAAAACAGGAGGCATTACAAGAGCAGGCTAAGTTAGCTGCAGCGGTTGACGCTCAGCAAGTAAAAGAGCAAGAGCATGCACTACAAATGGCAGATTTGCTTAAAGAGAAACAGGCAAAAGATGACGCATTAAAAGTAGCACAGGATAAGTTAGATAAAACAGTTAAAGCTTATGAAGCAAAAGAGCAGGAGCATGAAGCAAAAATGGCAGCTTTGACTAAAGCTCAGGAAGAGCAAGTTGTTCTAGCTAAAGCAAAAGAGGAGAAATTTGTAGAAAAAATGGCGGCTTTAACTAAAGAGAAACAGCAGCAAGATACGGAATTACAAAATGCACAAGATAAGTTAGCTGCAGCGGTTGATGCTCAGCAAGTAAAAGAGCAAGAGCATGCAGTACAAATGGCAGATTTGCTTAAAGAGAAACAGGCAAAAGATGACGCATTAAAAGTAGCACAGGATAAGTTAGATGAAACAGTTAAAGCTTATGAAGCAAAAGAGCAGGAATTTGCAGCACAAATATTAGCTTTGACGGAAGATCAGAAACAATTTGTGGAAGATAAGAAGCAATTGGATGAAAGAATTGCAGCTTTGACTGAAGCTCAAGCAAAGAAAGAACAGGAGTATGAAGCAAAAATAACAGCTTTAACTGAAGAAAAACAGCTAAAGGATGAAGAACTCAGAAAGGTAAAGGGAGAGTATGAAGAAGCTCAGCAAAAATTAGTGGAAGATAAGAATAAATTTGAGGAAGAAAGTGAGAAGCTAAAAGAAAAGATGGTAGCCTTAGAAGATGGTAAGAAGCTGTTGGAAAAGGACTTAGTAGATGCTAGTAACGAAAAAGATGTTGTACAGGCTAAGTTAGAGGAAGTGCTTAGAAATCACGCATTAGATAAACAAAGATTAGAGCAAGAGAATAAGGTAGCGGTGGAGAAGTTAGCAGAAGTTAATGAAAAATCACAACAACAAGTACTTGCTTTGACTCAACAAAATGATGATGCACAAGCTAAGTTAGTTGAGTTTGCTCAAATGCTTGAAGCTAACAAATTGGAAAAACAAAGTACCCAAGACAGTATAGAAGAATTGGAGAGATATAATAAGCAGTTGGAAGAAAAGTTAGCAGATGCTAAAGATGATATACTAAACAAGGATATAAAAGCTCTTGATGATGAGTATGCTAAGAATATGGAGGTTTTAGTAAAAGAAGAAGAGGAAATAAACAAGCAAATAAAAGATATTGATGATGAGCATGCTAATGATGTGAAAGTATTAGCAAAGAAAGAAGAGGAAATAAACAAGCAAATAAAAGATATTGACGATGAGTATACTAAGGATGTAGAAGCATTAGCCAAAGAAGAGGAGAAAAGAAATAAGCAGATGAAAGAGCTTGAGGATCAGTATGCACTGGCAACTGGACAAGCCAAAGAAATATTAAAGGAGCAAGTAAGTAAGCAGAAAGAAAAAAAAGAGAGTCAACGTCAGAAGGCTATGGACACATTAGAAGGAAAAAAGAACTATATAGCTAATAGGAAGCAACAACTGGAGTACGAGCGTACAAAGGCTGTGAATGCATTCAAAGAGAAAGATCAGGTTGTAGCTAAGAAAAAGCAACAACTGGAGGAGGAGCGGACAAAAGCTGTAAATATATTCACAGAAAAAGATAAGGATGTAGCTAAGAAAAAGCAACAACAAGAGGAGGCGCGTACAAGAGCTGTAAATACATTCAAAGAAAAAGATAAGGATGTAGCTAAGAAAAAGCAACAACAGGAGGAGGAACGTACAAGAGCTGTAAATACATTCAAAGAAAAAGATAAGGATGTAGCTAAGAAAGTACAACAACAGGAGGAGGAGCGTACAAGAGCTGTAAATACATTCACAGAAAAAGATAAGGATGTAGCTAAGAAAAAGCAACAACAGGAGGAGGAGCGTACAAGAGCTGTAAATACATTCACAGAAAAAGATAAGGATGTAGCTAAGAAAAAGCAACAACAAGAGGAGGAACGTACAAGAGCTGTAAATACATTCATAGAAAAAGATAAGGATGTAGCTAAGAAAGTACAACAACAGGAGGAGGAGCGTACAAGAGCTGTAAATACATTCAAAGAAAAAGATAATGAGATAACTAAGAAAAAGCAACAACAAGAGGAGGAGCGTACAAGAGCTGTAAATACATTCAAAGAAAAAGATAATGAGATAACTAATAAAAAGGAACGACTGGAGCAGGAGCGTACAAAAAATCCATCTGTAGAACAAGATAAGGAGATAGCTAAGAAAGTACAACAACTAGAGGAGGAGCGTATAAAGGCTTGGAATACATTCAGATCAAAAGAGGAGGAGATAGCTAAGAAAGTACAACAACTAGAGGAGGAACGTACAAAAGCTGTAAATATATTCACAGAAAAAGATAAGGATGTAGCTAAGAAAAAGCAACAACAGGAGGAGGAGCGTACAAGAGCTGTAAATACATTCACAGAAAAAGATAAGGATGTAGCTAAGAAAAAGCAACAACAGGAGGAGGAGCGTACAAAAGCTGTAAATACATTCACAGAAAAAGATAAGAATGTAGCTAAGAAAAAGCAACAACAGGAGGAGGAGCGTACAAGAGCTGTAAATACATTCAAAGAAAAAGATAATGAGATAACTAAGAAAAAGCAACAACAAGAGGAGGAGCGTACAAGAGCTGTAAATACATTCAAAGAAAAAGATAAGGATGTAGCTAAGAAAAAGCAACAACAGGAGGAGGAACGTACAAGAGCTGTAAATACATTCATAGAAAAAGATAAGGATGTAGCTAAGAAAAAGCAACAACAGGAGGAGGAGCGTACAAGAGCTGTAAATACATTCAAAGAAAAAGATAAGGATGTAGCTAAGAAAAAGCAACAACAGGAGGAGGAGCGTAAAAAGGCTGTGACGGCATTACAAATAACAGAGGCGGATGTAACTAAGGAGACAAAAAACTTTGAGGGTAAGCATACACAGGCTATGAAATACCGAAGTAGTTTCGTTAATCAACGAAACTCATCAGGAGTAAAAACAGCAAGTCAAAACTTAGCTAAGGTGCGAAATGAAATGAAAAAGGTACAAGGGAGCAGTACACCATTGAATAGTAATAATAACAGTGTAAGTGTAAGCTCTAGAAGCAATCGTTCAATTAGTAGATCTAGTGTAAGTAGTATAGGTGGTGTAGGTGATTTGACACAATCTCCTAATCCATTAAATGAGAAAGTTGCTGCAACTAACCTACTAGTAGAACAACAGAGCAAAAGAACTCCAGTTGTAATCCAAAAAGAATCCCCAACTGAGATAGCTAGTCCAGTAAAAACAGTAGGAATTGGAGCTAGTAATGTATTAAGAGAACAAGGACAGAATGGTTTAAGAGAACAGAATAGTCCTCAACTTGTACCCTCAAAGCGGCCTAAGGTAATTGATCCAGCAATGGTAAAAAAAGATACTGCTGTAACTCCAGTTGTAAATGACAATACCAAGCTGTCACCCAATACCCTACGAAAATCAGCAACTACAACTGGAACAGATGTAACTAGAATAAAAAACAATGTCTACATTTCGCAAGACCCAGCACAGAGGAAAATAGGGGTGCAGAGTCCTACTAAGAATATTAGGGATTAATATGAAAGAACTTTTATGATAAAAAGATTGTTGGAACATAGTAGCTTCTTTATTGTAATAAATATTGTGGTTGTACTATTTGGTATATACTCATATTTGCAGCTGAAAATTCAACTTTTACCAAATATTCCTGTTTCAAATATTTACATTTCTATCATCAATCCGAATGTAAAGCCGGACCTGATAGAGAAATATACTACTAAACCTTTTGAGGAAGTTTTTTCACATATTGATGGTCTTAAGTCGATTATTGCTATTAGTCAGTTAGGAGAGAGTAAAATAACTCTAAGTATAGCCAAAAAAGTTCCTATAGAACAAGCAATTAATCAAGTTAGAGATTTGATATTAAAAAATAAGGCTCTCCTGCCAGAGGGGGCTAAAGAGCCTATAATATCTACTGAAAGTTTTTCTGTTTTACCAATGATGTATATTGCGGTCAGTTCTAAGAACAATGTATCAGCTACTGCTGATGATATTGAGTTGATCAAAAAAAAGCTTAAATATGTCGATGGTGTAGCCAATACATCTAGTTTTGGTGTGACTGAAAAAGTGATTAATATCGATATTGATCCTGAAAAGATTGCAAAATATTATATTCCGTTAGATAGTATTCTTGCTTCGTTAACACTACAAAACAGTGATTTCTCTGGTGGTAAGTTATCAAATCAATATAAAACAGAGTATATTTCTTTTGATACAGCAATTAATAAATTGAGTGATTTTGGCGAAATTAATTTAGAAAGTAATAATGTTGCTGTAAAATTAAAAAATATTGCCAGCATTACAATATCAGATAAAGAGCTACTTAGCCTTGCTTATTTTGGCATGGATAAAATTGTTTTATTAGGTATTTTTGCTAAGTCGGATGCAAATCCAATCGATGTATCAAAGAGTGTAAAGCATTTCCTAGAACATTATGAAAAAGCCAATCCCCAATTTATCTTTCAGGTTATTATCGATGATAGCCAAGATATTTTACAAGCATTTCAAGAAGTAAGAAAAACTTTGCTTGAATCGGTCTTGTTGGTGTCAGTAATTGTTTTACTGATAATGGGATCATTGCGATATTCAATTATCGCAATTTGTGCAATTCCAGTCTCGCTTGCAGCTTGTTTTGTTATGCTGTACTTATGTGGTTTTACACTCAATGCCATAACAATGTTGGCTATGGTACTGGCTATAGGGTTAGTGGTTGACGACTCTATTGTAGTGATTGAAAATGCTGAACATTATTATCGGAAGAATAAAGATGCTTTAACTAGTATATTGCAAGCAATTTATAGTCTTTTTTTATCTGTTTTAATATTGATGTTTACGCTAGTAGTAATATATGTCCCTATTTTATTTATTAAAGGAGAAGTAGGAAAAATTTTGCAGGAATTTGCTTTGTCAGTAATTGCTTGTTTAGTAATGTCCTTTATCGTTGCATTTACCTTAACACCCATATTGTTTTTAAAACTAGCAAATAATACGCATGAAAGCAAATTTGTTCAAATTGTTAATAAGACATTGGATATGATTACATACAAATATCAGGAGTCTTTATTTTTTATTATACGCCATGCCAAAGTATTTTTATCCTTGGTGGCTATCGTTGTAGCGGCTGGTACATATGTTGCAGTTAACAATATGAAAATAGAAATTGAGCCATTTGAAAAAAAAGATATGCTTATACTGACTAACACATTTATGGTTAATACCAATTTAAGTTACATCCATCACTATATGGAAAAAATTACTAAAATAATCAAGGATAATGATAATGTAAAATATACTCTGAGCATTGAAGAATCACCACGTTCAACAATTTGGTTGATATTAAAAGATAAAGCTAAAGCGGTACAAACATTGCATGAAATTGAAGCTAAACTAGCAAAAATAGCAGTGGGTGGAGATATTTCAGTGAAATTTGCTCAAGGGAAAAATGCTGGTTCAGCAAAGGGTAACGTTGAGTTAAGCTTTTATGTCAATAACCAATCATCCATGGAGAATGCTTGGCAGGCTGTTCATTTTATACAGAATAACTCAAAAGATTTATTTACTAATGTTATAGCTATTGAGGCTTCACCTGTACAAGATTATAAAATTTGGTGTAATCAAGATAAGTTATTTAAATATGGTTTAAGTCAGAAAGATATATCAAGTACATTAGATATTCTGTTTAATGCTAGGAAGATAGGGAACTTTAAGCACTATGATAATACCTATGATGTCATTGCTAAATCAGATCCTAAATTTGGCAAAACACTAAGTAATATACAAAATATGTTCATTACAACACAGAAAAATGGAGAAAACCTTATTCAGCTTAAGGATATATGTGATATTAATAGGGTGAATACCGTTAATCAAATTATGCGTTATAATGAGCAATATTCCATTGAAGTAATTGCCACTGCTAAACATGGTATTAAATTGCAGGATGCAGTTCATTTTATTAATCAGTTAAACAGCAAGTTACCAAATGATAGTGATATTAGCTATAGTGAGCAAACGCAAATACTTATTGATTCAACATCATCATTTACAGTACTAATTTTACTATCTGTACTTGGACTCTACTTATTAATGTTTGCACGCTTTAACGACTCAATTCTATCATTGTTTATTTTAGTTGGGGGAATTCCAGCCGCTTTAAGTGTAGCATTATTAAGCTTATATTTTTCTCAAGGGGGATTAAATATATATACGCAAATATCACTTATCACGTTAGCAGGATTAATGACTAAGCATAGTGTGTTGTTATGTAGTGCAATGCATCAGAAGGGACAAAGAACTCTAAAAACAATAGTAACAGCGGCAACGTCAAGAATCAGGGCAATTTTAATTACTTCTTTAGCTATGAGTATTGGTTTGTTGTCACTTTTCTTTGATAATGGCAACTACGCTAATAGTCGTTTTCAAATGGCTATAGTTTTGGTAATAGGGATTGTTATCGGATCGATATTAACACTTTATGTAACACCTTTGCTTTATGTTGGTTTTCATCAAATGTCGAGAGTGAAAAGAGCTAGGGGGCAGTAGTAAAAGCTATTAGTTTAATATATAAAAGATAGCTTTAATTATACAGGATAATGATAGCACAAATATTAGCCCCACTAAGTATAAAATTACAAACCAAAGCCATTGTTTGCATTTCTGAGAAATAAAAATTTTTCTCAACTTACTAATACATTGGGTGATGAGTTGATTTTCCACGGAATATATAATAACAATAAATTGTATAACCTAATATTACCGGTAAAAGCAACACAGCTCCTACCAACATTAGAGATTGTGATTCGGCTATTGCTGCAGATTGCCATAAAGATATTTGATATGGTACTGTAAAAGGCCAAATACTTAAGATTAGCCCTAAATAACCTAGAGCAAAAAGTAAAACTGAATAGCAAAAAGGCTGAAATTCTTTATTCTTATAAAGGGTTGAAAGTAATCTAAATAATGTAAAAATAGTTAAAACGGGGATTAATGAGAGATATATAAAATTCGGCATACTAAACCAAAATATACGAATTTGCTCGTTTAAAAACGGTATCCATAAACTTACTAAACCCATAAATAACATAACATACATTAATACGTATGATGCGGATTTACGAGCCCATATTTGGGTATTTTCGTCAGTCTTCATTATCAACCAAGTAGCACCAAGAAGAGCGTAACCAAATACTAGAGCAATACCTGTCATGATAGAAAAAGGGGTCAGCCAATCAAAAGCATCACCAGCAAATACCCTGCCATCAACCTTAACGCCTTGGATGAAAGCTCCTAACATAATTCCCTGAAATAAGGTAGCGATGATAGAACCAAAATGGAAAGAATAATCCCATATATAACGATCCTTTAGAGTGGCTTTAAATCTAAATTCAAAGGCTACTCCGCGGAAGATTAATCCCAAAAGCATTATGGTAATTGGTATATAGAAGGCTGACATCAAAACTGAATAAGCTAGTGGGAATGCAACAAATAATCCTCCTCCACCTAAAACTAACCAAGTTTCATTACCGTCCCAAAATGGTGCTACAGAGTTCATCATTTTATTGCGGCAATCTTGAGTAGGAGCAAATGGAAATAATATACCAACTCCTAGATCAAAACCATCTAGTAATACATAAAGAAAGATTGCAATGACAATTAGTCCACCCCACACTAAAGGTAAATCTATATAGGGAGCAAAATTAAGCATGGTTGTTGTCCTCTTCTATTGGATTTCCTAAACTGCAAAAAATCCTATGTTTATTAGACTTGCTGCATAAATCAAAGATAGTTGAGGGATTTTTAGGAGAAACGAAGCCGGCTACCTTCGCGTACACAGACGTACGTGAGGAGCGGAGGCGAGTTTCGACGACAAAATCACCAACTAGATTGACTTATGCAGTAAGTCTATTATATAGCTAACCCGGTTAACTCATACTTCTGTCATTGCGAGACCATGTAGTGGTCGTGGCAATCTACTATTTATGAGAAATGGATTGCTTCGTCGCTACTAAGGTAGCTCCTCGCAATGACGTTTGTTTAATGGGTATCAGCTATAGGCCCCTTTTTTATTAAATTTATAATATAATAAGTGGCACTGCCAAATATAAAAACATAAACTATCACAAAGGCAATTAATGAGGCAAAGATGTGTTGTCCTAGCACCGGTGAAGATGCTTCCGATGTTCTAATTATATTATATACTATATAAGGTTGCCTGCCAACTTCTGTAACAAACCAACCTGCTAATATTGCTATAAAACCAGATGGAGTCATCAACATGCACCAATATTGAAACCATTTGGTATCAAATAATCTTTTACGTAAGTATAAAACTAATGCAATAACCCCAGTAATTATCATTAATATACCGATTCCTACCATTACTCGGAAACATAAAAATACTATTAATACAGGGGGGCGATTTTCTTTTGACCATTCTTTTAAGCCTTTTACTTCTCCATCTAAGCTATGGGTTAGTATTAAACTAGCAATTTTGGGTATTTCTATAGTATATTTTGTTATTTCTTCTTGTGCTGAAGGCCAACCAAAGAATCTAAGTGCAGCCCCTCTTTCCGTATCCCAGATACCTTCCATAGCAGCAACTTTTGCCGGCTGATGTTTTAGAGTATTTAACCCATGTTGATCACCAATAAAAAGTTGTATGGGGGCAACAGCTACTGCCATCAACATTGCCATGCCAAACATGATTCTAGCATGGTTAACAAATTTTTTATGTAAAAGATAGCAGGCAGCAACACCACCAATTGCAAAAGCTGTAGTTAAATATGCTGCTACAATCATATGACAAAAACGATATGGAAATGAAGGATTAAAAATAATTTCCAACCAACTTACCGGGTATAAAATATTATCTGCTCGTACTTCATAACCAGTAGGAGTTTGCATCCAGCTATTAGCTGCAAGAATCCAAAAAGCAGAGATAATTGTACCAACTGCCACGATTAAAGTGGCAGCGAAATGCATATTTTTACTGACTCTATTCCAGCCAAATAGCATAACTCCAAGGAAAGATGATTCCAAAAAGAATGCCGTAAGTACTTCAAAACCTAATAGTGGTCCAAGTACATTACCTACCTTATCAGAGAAACCTGACCAATTCGTACCAAATTGATAAGACATAACAACGCCTGATACCACTCCCATACCAAAAGTAATAGCAAAAATCTTAATCCAAAATTTATATATTTCTTGATAAATATTATTGCCAGTTTTGAGCCATAGCCCTTCTACGACAGCCAGCCAGCTAGCAAGACCAATGGTAAAGGACGGAAAAATTATGTGGAAGCTTATAGTAAAAGCAAATTGTATACGAGATAGTAGATTAGGATCGAATTCCATATTGTTACTTTGTGTCAAACCACTTTAAGTCTGATTGTTTACATTCTCATTCCAATGTCGGATTAATGAAGTTAATCCGAGATTGAGGTGATAAGAGACTTATTTGATAAAAAATACTATAGTCAATTTTATTTTCAAATGCTACCATACACTATTTACACTAGATTGTCACGTTAAGTTAACCTCATTTTACGCGAATTCGGGATAAGAATTGATAAATTCTTATCCCCAAATTCGGTGAAATTATCGAAACAATCAGATTTGAGACGGCTCTGTATCTGATTGTTAAATTAATATTTTGCTAAAAACATGATTTTAAAAGATTAAAATCATGTTTTTAGCTTTAGAAAGGTTTAAAATGCATTCGCGTTAGCCGCTTTAAGAATGCATTTTCCCTTATATTAAAGCCAATTCGGAGTCACATTCGAGTATATAAACCTTTGATTCTATTCATTCAACTTAAAAATTTTTTAAATATTGCTTGCATGTAATATGATCGCAAATATCCGTTTTAAACGGATATTTGCGATATAAAAACTAATTGGAGGAATAAATATGATGTTTAGAACAGTGTGTAAGCAAGTTGTTGCTCAAGTACGCTATGGTAGTTTAACTACTTTACTCGATAAAAATCCTTTATTTACAGCTGTAAAAACAGGTAACGTGGAGTTAGTAAATCATTTAGTTACAAAAGGTAATGTAAATAAGCAAGATAAATACGGTAATACTGTACTACATTATGCAGCAGAAAAGAACAATCCTAATAGTACTAAGATCATTGAAATGTTATTAGGCATGAATGCAGATCCAAATATAGCTAATAAGGATACTAATACAGCATTAGACACTGCTTCTATATTGTAGGGGAGTTATTATATCATAAAAAATCACAATTTGCATCAAGTTTCGTGATATTTTTACATCATGTTTTCACTAAATATAATAGTATATTTTAAGGTTATAAGTTCAAGATTATAAAATAATTTTTGTTAAAAATAATAGTTGCAATATTAATTTTATCTGATAGTATCCACGCCATAAAATATAAATCCGTTTAATACGGCAGGAAATTATGGGTTGGGTAGCCCATTCATTAAAATTATTAATCTTAATTAGGTAACAACAATGACAACAGAGGCAACAACACCGACAACAGATTTTAGTATATTTGCAGACGGTGTTTACCTAAATTTTGATAACAATGCAGAGATATTGTCTAATATATTAAGTAATCAGAAGAGCTTAGAGGCATTTAGTTCATTTATACAAAGTAATAATAAACAGGTCTTAGGACTTAAGCTAGGAAAATGTGAGATTAATAGCGATAAAATTAAATTATTAATAGAGCCGATCAAGAATAGTAATATTACTATCCTTGATGTAAGCTATAATGCTCTAGGTGATAAAGGTGCAGCTGAAATAGCCAAACTCTCTAACCTTACTAATCTAAACATAGCTGATAATAATATAGGTGATAAAGGTGCAGCTGAAATAGCCAAACTCTCTAACCTTACTATTCTAAACATAGAGTATAATAAAATATATAATACAGGTGCAGATGAAATAGCTAAACTCACTAATCTTACTGAACTAAACATAAGCAATAATTTCTTAAACTATCAATGGGAAGGTAAAATAGCTGAGCTTCTTAATCTTAGTAAACTTGAGATTAAAAATAGCGGCTTCAATTTTACAGTGATAGAGAAACTCTCTAATTTGATTAATTGTGAAATCTTATATCATGAAGGAGAGACAGAGATAATTAAGTTTATGCAAAATGCAAACAACCCAAAAGTTAATCTTACGCATGAAGAAGTTAAAAATATGATGTTTACACTGCATAATTATTACGCCGGATATGAAGAAGATTTGATAAAATATATAATAAACCATCTAGAAAAATACCCATTTGCTATAAACTCACGAGACGCAGCAGGACACTCATTATTACATTTTTATAATGACAAACCTGAGATACAAAAGTTTCTTTTTGAGAATGGTATTATACCAGAGCAAAAACAACAAGACGGAATTATGCTACGCTTAGTGCAGGACAATCAGTCCGTTCATACAAAAGAAGCAGTAGATTTAACGAATTTTACTACAGGTAAGTTAGTTGAAGACTATAAAGGTACAAAAGAATCGTTACAAGAGATAGCAACGGCATATAATAATAAATTAAAAGACTCTACTAATTTCTTTAATACTCCAGTTAAATTAGCATTACTTAGCTTGACTGATGCATCTAAGCGGGACACAATGGGAAATGCATTAAAGAGTGACCAAGCTGTACCAGATGATCAGAAATTTGTTAATACTATAACAAATATAGCTAGTAAAGCACTAACAGAAAAATATTTAGTAGGGGGCTATTCTACAAATGAACTACGATATGATGATAATACAGATCATATCATTACTATTCCTGAATCTTTGGGACTTGTTAAATCATTAATAGATACTATGGAAATTCCGGTTGCTGATAAACGGGAATTGCTGGTAACGTTAATGGTAAAATTCCCGGAATTAGTAAAAGATAAACTAAAAATAATACAAGAAAAGTTGGGAATAGATGTTCCGTTAAAAGTATTAGTAAATTCTAGCAATTGTCATAAATTCTTAGAAAGCAATCCTATTATACAAAAGACTCCTCAGATAATATCAGAGCTATTTAAAGATATTAGTAATTTAGATATAGAAGAAACATTGAGAGAGCAGAAAGAATTTGCTTTAGCAGTAGGAGTATACATGGCTGCTACAACTTATGGCGACATGACTGCTTGCATTCTAGGAACATGGAGCCAAATTATTAATAGTGCAACTGAAATAAACCCAGAATTTCTTAATAAGTTCAATAAGTTGAAAGAAGAAGAGGCTAAAAAAGAAAAAGAAAGGACGTCTATTACAGAAAGCAATATTCAAGACTTTAATAATGAATTAGCTAAGAAGTTAATAGAGTTTGTTAAAGAGAAACCAGAATTGCAAGAAAGCCTTGCAGAACTGGGAGCAGCTATGATAGATGTTAGAAAACCACAGGATATTACCACAGAACAGCAAAAGATTTTAGCACAAGTCAACACACAATTCATGAAAATGATCAAAGATTACTTACCTAATTGTAATAGTATAATACCAAAATTTGAGGAATACAAGACTATAATCGATGGATTAGCAGAAAATAAAGCTCTGCAACAGTTTGTGACACACTACTATGAATTGCAACGGCAAGTAGAATATGATACATCTGCTTGTCAATTAGATATTGAATCATCCGAACCTCAACCAAGCGAGCAAGATGTTAACATAACCGGGGACAATCAATCTTCATTTGAACTTTGAAGACCATCTTTAGTTTGCAGCAAATTAGTTCTCTGGATTTTAATGAGTTATCAGCTTCAATTTCTGCAGATTTTCTTTTACGCTGTAAGTCATAGAGAATATGGCTTACAGCAGGGATATTAGAGCTTCCTACTGTAAGCTCAGGGCAATTTAAAAGTCACAATTAATAGTTGTTATAAATGTAAACTCAACACCATCGATGTCATTCCCGCGTAGGCGGGAATCCATAATACTTAATAGTTTTGCAGGTTTATTTTTTTAGATTCCCGCCTACGCGGGAATGACATCGAACGCATATTAAGCACTTCTTCCTTTATCTATTAGGCTTGCAGCCCGACTTTTAAATTACCCTACTGTAAGCTATCAATAATAAATCTTGTTTTTTTTAATTAATATTTGTTAAATTGAAACTATAAAGTTCATTAGTAAATTTAGTTTTATTAGATAATTATCTTGATAACTGTAACGTTATATGTTATAGTTATCATAAGGCAATATTGTTTAGGATATGATCAAAACTTTTAGCCATAAAGGTCTAAACAATTTCTTTAATAATGGCGATACTACAAAAATACAGAGCGATCATATAAAAAAACTCAGGCTGTTACTGGCTAACTTAAATGCTGCAACTAAGGTAGAAAACATGAATTTACCAGGGCTTGGACTGCACAAGCTGCAAGGATACTGGACTGAAAAATCAAGACAAAAAAAATAATAATTTTGTTTCCCATTTTTGCATTTTTCAAGCTGCAATTTGTTCATAATTTTGCATAGAATTTAGATAGACATTCATGGGCTTTTTGTAACCAATACTTGAATGAAATCTTCTATAATTATAGTGATTGATGTAATCATCAATACCACGCTCTAGCTCTTTAACATCTTTAAAATCATTAATAAATATACAATTATATTTTAAAGTTCGGAAAAACCTCTCCATAATTATATTATCAATACTTCTTCCTTTACCATTCATCGAAACTTTAATGTTATGCTCTTGTAAAATTTCAATGTGTTCATGACTAGTATATTGACTGCCCTGATCACTATTAAATATCTGCGGTGCAGGATATTTGTTAAGTGCATCCCGCAATACTTCAGTTACCAAACTTACATCCATACTATTTGACAATTTATAACTCAACACAGCTCTACTATGCCAATCTATAATTGCCGCCATGTACATAAATCCCGAATTAGTTCGAACATAAGGGTGAGTAGACTGAAGCATTGCAGCTTCAGCCCCTCTCAGAACGGTGCGTGAACCTCTCAGCTCACACCGCTCCCACCATTTTAGCCTTTGGATATATTCCTAATTTCCAATGTATAAAAGCTTCAGGATTAAGATTTGCTAATCTATTTAGATATTCTCTTGCACGTCTTTTATGCCATGCAAGTTTCTTATATTTTCTTCTAACCCACCGCTCCAAATACCAATTCAGGTGCTTCCATATGTTGTGCATTGCCGATGGATAAAACTGCCCATAATAGTTATACCAACCTCTTAACTCAGCTTTAAACATTTCCGAAAGTTCAGATAAGGACTTGTCATTCTTAAGCTGAATGTGCCAACTCCTTATGGTTTGTATGATTGCTTTCTTAGAGTTATTACTTATCGCAGGTAAGAAATTTGGATGAACCATGCCTTGTTTGTTTACACATCTTCTTGGTCTAAAACTATATCCGAGAAAGTCAAAGCTGATTCGTTCATATTCATCACGACGATTATTGTCCTTACAATATATAATACCCGACTTATCAGGATGTATCGTAAGGCCACATTCCTGGAATCGTTGTCTAATAACTTGTAACACATATTCTGCCTGTTCTTGACTCTGACAATGGAGTAAACCATCATCAGCATAACGACAAAATGCTACACTTGGCATTTCTCTTCTTACCCATGCATCAAATACATAATGTAAAAATAAATTTGCTAATATTGGACTTATCACTCCTCCTTGAGGTGTTCCCTTATCGCGCATAATAATATTTCCATCTTTATCTTGCAATGGTGCTTTAAGCCACCTTTGTACGTAAAGTAGTACCCATTTGCACTTACAATGTTTCTCCAATGCTTTCATTAATAGTTTGTGATCGATATTATCAAACAAACCTTTGATATCAAATTCAACAACAAAGTCATATTTCCAGCATCTTGCTCTTGTAACTGCTATGGCATCATGTGCAGATTTCTTTGGGCGATAACCATATGAATCTTCGTCAAATATGGACTCAACTAATGGCTCAAGTACCATCTTCACTACAGTTTGTGCTATTCTATCCGAAATAGTTGGAATCCCAAGGATTCGTTCTCCACCTGATTTCTTTGGAATAGGCACAGCTTTTACTGCAGGAGGAAAATAGCTGCCTGAGGACATACGATTCCATATCTTATACAAATTATCTTTTAGGTTTCGCTCAAATTCTTCCATAGTTTGTTGTTCAACTCCTGCTGCACCTTTATTATTCTTAACACATTGGTATGCTTGCCATACATATTGCTTAGAAATTTCAAAAGGCTTTACTGTCTTCATAAGCTCCTCCTAAATAAATTTAGTTGACACTGTGATGAACAGCTAAAATGGTCAGACACCTTCACTCCATTGCCATTACAGCAACTTCATCATTACTACATGTCTGTCCGCCCCTGTGTATACGCATCAGTACTATCAGCCTCACGGTTTTATTTCCGCTTGTACCTTTCCTTTAACATCGTTGCACAGGTTCCCGTGTTCAGCTTGAAAGCCTTGACTTAAGCTCACGCCACCTCTATGCCGGATGCCACCTAGCCAGTAAACAGGTTCCCGCTAAATTTATCCCAAAGCAACATCACCTCCTTGGTTTTGACATCATCTGAAGCACTTTCGACACTTGAACGGTGGTTCACTGTTGTTCGTCTTCTTAAGTCTATACCTGACACCTCAAGGATGCCTTTTCTGCATCGCTCACGACAATGCCCTTAAACAATTGCCGCATGCAGTGGTTTGCAGCCTATTCCTGTAAATCGACTGCGAAGGACCTACCTTCATCTCTCAAGCCTCTTGGCACGGCACACTGATATCTCCGCTCCAAACCTCGTTAGCGTTAGGTACGTGTACAGTCCTAGTTGTACCTAGATTAGTCCAATATTTATCAAGCAAATAACTATAAATTTTATGCTGTTTATCTTTTCCAAATGTTAACTTTTTCCTCTTTGGATAAATAGCCTCTATGCCAATCATATTCATATATTTTAGAACCCGATCCTTACCAATAAACAAGCCATCTTCTAATAATTGTCTATGGATATAACGATAACCAAATTCAGGATTATCAGTATATATTTCATCTATTTTATTTAAAATATTTAAGTTATACCCACTAAATGGTTTTGCTTTATAGTACATTGAAGAACGATTAATCTTTAATAATTCATATTGCCTTGTCTTTGGTAACATTGCTAGCTTGAAATCGACAAGTTCTTTTCTATTTGATAAGTCCAAGCTTTGTAGCTTTCCCACAGCCCAATCTCTCTCTACTATTGTTTTTCCAAGCGTTTTCGCTAATTCATCATTTTGTTCTTTCAGCATATTAATTTGTTCCTGATATTTACTTACCAGTTTTGCTGGTTCAAAAGCCAATGCTGCATTTGATATAAATTGTTTCTTCCAATTACTAATTGTCTTGGAGTTTATCTCATATTTTGATGCTATCACTGATAATGGACTCTCTTCTTTCAGCACTTCTAATACTATCCTAGTTTTTTCTTCAGCACTAAAAACTCTTGCTTTTTCTTTTGTCATTTTTCCTCCTAATTTTTTCTTATTATTTTATCTTAATTAGGAAACTTTTTACTCTATTTTCTTGTCCATTTTCTTCAGTCCATTATACTAGAACTTCTACCATGACCTGTATGTCTATATCCGCTATATCTACCGCTATCATTAGATATTGGTGCAACACCTACTAATGATGCTATTTGTTTGCGGTTCAATGTACCAAGTTCAGGTAACAAAGCTATAAGCTCATTAGATACTACTGTGCCTATACCACTAATAGTTTGCAGTGTCTCTTTCTTAGCCTGCAAGAGTTTATCTTTTGCTATTAAGTCATCTATTTTTTTAGTAATAGATGCAATTTGTTCTTCTAGTACTTCGATTATTTTAACACAACTAGACTTGATTAAATCAGCTCTCGGGGACTGAAACCTATTTTTTTCTGCAATCAACATTTGTTTGAGGTCGTTCCTACGTCCGACTAATTCATACAAGTTTAAAGCTTGCTTAGATTGTACTTTAAATAGTTCTAATCTTTCTGACCGTTCAAAACCATAAAGTGCTAGAGCTTTAGCATCAAGACTATCAGTTTTAGCTGCATTCCCAAAAGACCTAATAAAGTTTTTAACTTTGCGAGTATTGGCTCTATGTACAGCAAAACCCTGATTGCAAAGCGTTAGTAATAGTTCCATTTCATATCCACCTGTGGTTTCTAAAACACACAATGCAGAACTAATCTCTTTTTTGTAATCCTTGATAAAATCAGCTATTCCATTAGAGTTGTTATTATATTCTTTAGTTTCTTTTTTTCCATGAATAGCAACAACAAAATTGAATTTTCCTATATCAAGACCAATAAAATTATTATATAATGGCATAATACCTCGAAGACTTTTAATGTTTACGATTGTAAGCGGGAGTGCAAAGGCATCCCAATCAACTATTCAAACGTCTCGGGGATTTGGGCTAGAGTACCAAGATCCATACGATCTTAAGACCAATTGCTTCACGGTCGCTCACGCCTGCACAGCGATAGTCATTTAGTATTATTAATGACTATCGCTGTAATACCCCCTTATAAGTCAGTATAAATCATTATTTATATTGACTTCAACATCTATTATATCATACTTTTAACTTACAATTGCTTCGTCGCTACTAAGGTAGCTCTTCGCAATGATGGTATGGACGCCAATGATAAGAAAGAAAAAAAACTTATCAACGGTTTCAAATGATATTAAAATATCAAAGAACCAAAACCTAAAATAGGTTTGTATTTTTTTAATAATTTTATGAGGTCCATACCATGAATGATTATAAGGTAATAGGAATTGATTTGGCAAAAAGAAAATTACATTTTGCTGCAATAAATTTAGAAAATAAAGTTGTATTAAAAAAAGCAATGGATAGAAAAAGCTTTTTTGAAAATTTATCAATAATGTTTCCAAAGTCAGAAACTTTTGTATTTGAAGCTTGTGGTGGAGCTCATTATATGGCTCAGAGGCTTGAATCAATGGGGCATAAAGCAATATTACTTAAACCTAAAGATGTAAAGGCATATGCAAAAATTCGTCAAAAGAATGATATTAATGATTCAATTGCAATTTGCAAAGCATCCTGTGATCCGGATTTAATGCATGTCAAAGCTAAAACAGTGGTAGAGCAAGAAATATCTTACCTGCATAAAGCAAGGCAGAATATAATACAACAAAGGATTCAGCGCAGTAATGCTCTGATTACCTCATTATTTGAGCTTGGCTATTTGGTAACATGTGGAAAATCTACATTTGCCAAAACTTGTCAAAATTTTGTAAATCTTGCACTAGAAGAGGGATTTATTAACAAAACTATTGCTGTTCAAATGTTGCTTGATTGTAAGGAGATTAGCCAATTGATAGTACGGGAACAAATGTTAGATAAAGAAATAGCAGAAAGAAATAGGTGTTCTGAGAAAGCAAAAATTTTAGAAACTATTCCAGGAATTGGCACAATTAATGCAAGTATTTTAAGCATTAAACCGGTTGAAGCATATGATTCTGCTAAGGATTTTGCCGCATCTTTGGGGCTTGTACCGAAACAAAATACCACTGGTGGTAAGATTATTTTAGGTAGAATAACCAAACAAGGTGATAGATATGCAAGAACAATGCTAATACAAGGAGCAAGGTCTTTATTAATGAGAAGTTATAAAAAGAATCCGCCTCAAGGGAAGTTATCAGAATTTATCGAAAGGTTAAAAGAAAAAGGGAAATCGTTTAATGTAATGGCAGTAGCCATAGCAAATAAATTAGCTAGAATAACTTATGGTTGTTTGATAAGTAATAGCAACTATCAGGTACTATAATAGTTATTTGGTGCAAATTTACGTTATAAAGTTGCTAGGTGGTTAGTGGCGTGCTATAAAAATTGATAAGTAATATGAATAAAACAAAGTAAAAAATAAAAACGATAAGTTGAGGAGATAATAAATAAGCATTTTGGATAAAATCCGTTGTAACGTCATGGTACTTTGATACCGCCGCGATGAGTGTATCTCTCCAGGATCTTAGCAGAATGCAGAAACCATTATGGCACTTTGATGCCGAATATATGACTGCTTCATTTTTTCTACTATTTTTTGTTTTTTTACTTGTGTTTTTATTGGCGTCCATATATGACGTTGTGGTATAGGTATTTGTAAACTTCCAACAATTATGGATGTCACCTCTAATGGCATACTGAGCCTACTATTAATTTATATATAGACAAAAACAACAGCTAGAGCAGCAGGAACAATTAGAATTAACACGGAAAAAATAATGTAATTGGTATTTACTTTTTGATTATTATACCTTATATTTTAAAAATATTAATTTTATATACAAAGTATTACTTATGGCAAATTTACAGGCTAGACTTAATTCGTTAATGGCTCAAAAAAACATAAATGCTATAGATATAGAGAGGAAAACTGGACTAAGTAGAAATACTGTCTATAGCATTTTGTATGGTAGTTCAAAAAATCCTAGTGCTAATAATTTACAATTAATTGCAAAAGCCTTAGACATTAACTTGGAAGCTCTTGTTATTGATAATGAAATAAACCTCGAGATACTAACTATTGATCAGATAAAAATTTTTAGCAAAGCTACTAGTGCAACAATTAATATATTAATTGAAAGAAACTTAAGTTTCTCATTGAGAAACCTTACAACTCTAATAAAAGAAGTATATGAGTATGCTTTGAAGAAGCAGTCTGTTGATAATACATTTATAGATTGGATAATTGATAAATATCATAAACCTTAATTGTGTGATTATAAACACGGTTACAAGATAATTGTCAGATGAATAAATTTATAGTGTACTCTTCTGATCCTACGAATTGTTTTTTGAGAATATCATTGATTCGCATGCGTAACTATACTATATATACGCTATGCCTTCTTACCATTCATTTTCAAATCATTTGAGTATACTCAGGTAGAACTTCAAGAATTGGCGTTGTCGTGTCTAAAGATCGAAGCTGCTCACGTACTAATGTACGCTACGCTGCTCGACTTTGCTACTGCCTAGCTCTTCTTGAAGTTATACTATCGTCTACCAACTCTTCATTTACGAGCAGTATATGCCTGTCAGTAGCCACTAAAAATTCAATTAGAAGATTTACTATTGTCAGTATCTTTAGTAGGGGCAATTCTGCCAATCATTTCATCTAGTGATATTTCAAAATAATCTGCTAGGGCTACTACAATTTGACTATTTAAAGTTTTTTGTTCCCTATTACTATTAACAAAACTATGTAAAGAGTTATTACTAAAACCTATAGTCATGCCTAATTTATATAAGTTTAAATTTTGTTTCTTTACCTTATCAATCAAAAACTTCTTTATATTAGAAGTGATGTCACTTGATGTAATTTTATAAAATTCTAGACTTTCTATATTAGGTAAAGAAATATATTCATTTCTTCCTACAACTTCATCCATAGAACACTTAAAGTAGTCAGCAATTTTTAATATATTACTAATAGTTGGGTTGGCTTTCAGACCTTGCATAATATTAGTTACAGTAGAATAAGGAATGCCACTTTGTTCAGCAAAATCTTTTCTTGTTAATTTTAATTCATCAAACTTTTTTTTGAGGAATTCTTGTATTTGGTGAACAAGGGCCATATACTCAGAACAATTAAAATTTGAATACTCCCACCATAGAAATATTTTTTCTTGACACCTCAAAATAACTACAATAAACTAGCAAAATAGAATGAGATTATTAAAAAAGAGATCAGTGATTATTGATTAATTTTTTAAAGCAAAGAATATACTTTGCTAAATCTCAAACTAAAAAACCAATATAATACTTAAGCTCTACTCTTAAATAAAGCTCAAGTATTATATTGAATATTATAGTTAACTGGTAAGTACTTTCAAGTTCGCAAAATTTCTAAGTACTTACTAGTAGCATTAATCAAATATCATCAACTGCTATTTAAATAATAACCTTTTTATTGAGGTATTACTGTGATCATATACAAATTTCTTAGCCAAATCAACCCCAAATCAACTTATTTCAACCTCATTTATTTTCACAATCCTGGTAATACCATAATTCTATAATGTAAATGGTATCAATCTTAGAACAATACAATGGAAGTAGAATATGTATTACCCACTATTAGTCATTCTAGCATTTAGCATAATTATTGGGCAGATGTTGTTAATTCGGTTATTTGTCAAGTGGTTTAGTAATATCCAGCTAAGCTATAACAATATTATTAGCATCAGTAAAGACTTCCCCAATACCTACATTAAGGCAAAAGATGAAATAACACTATTGCATAAAGAAATAATAGAGTTAATTACTCTAACTACTAAGAAAGAGCAAGGTATATTACATATGACGTTTCGTTTAGAAGAGATGCATATATGCATAGAAATGCTACTTAATGAATTTAGAGAGCTTACTAGATCTAGCAATACTACGTCACAGATCAAGGAGGAAAAATAATTCTTATAATAATCCTTGTATGTTCAAGATTCATTCAAGTATATACCCTAACTCAATATATATAAAAATAAGAGACAAAGAGATATATTAGGAATATAATCTTCTAAATATCAGATTTATTAGGAATATATTCATGATTATCAAGAGACTTTTAAATTTAAAATTACCTGAGAAGCAATCTTATTTTTTATGGGGGATCGTAAAACTGGTAAATCAACATATTTAAAAAAAATGTTTTCCAAACGCTCTTTATATAGACTTACTGCAAGCAGATATATATCAAATTTATTTCCAACATCCGGAACGTTTAAGAGAAGAAATAAACGTACAAAATAAAGTATCTACTATCATTATCGATGAAGTACAAAAAGTACCTTTGCTTCTTGATGAAGTGCATCATTTAATAGAATCAAATAAGTTTTTGGCAAATAATTCTCTACAATTTATTCTTTGTGGATCAAGTGCAAGGCGATTAAAATCAACTGGAGCTAATTTACTTGGAGGTAGAGCTTGGAGATATATGTTTTTACCACTATGTTATCCTGAACTGAAAGAACTGAATTGGTATAAAATATGTAATCATGGGCTTATTCCAAACCATTATATAGCTTCGCAGAATATTCATAAATATCTAATTCTTGCTTTAATACTATAAGATGCTCTTTGCGGTAATCTCCTTCTAGTGCTTTAACGATAGTCTCTAAATGCAGCTAATTTATTTGCATCTCTTTTGCCCTCTATAATTGCTTTTATTATGTTCATGCCTGTTACGCCTGTTATATTGCTAATCACATGATGTAATTGGATGTTCATCTCATTAAGTGCTTTTTTTATACGTTTCACATGGGTTGCGGCATTCTTTGTTAATCTGTCTCTTTGTCTAGTAAGAGTTCATAATTCACATATCTGCTCTTCTGGACGAAATGAACCACTTAATAATCCATAGCTATGAAGTTGTTGTAACCACTGGCAATCCTGAACATCTGTTTTACGCCCAAGGTACGTTCTTTACATGCCTAGCATTTACTAAGTGATAATATTGAGGATTTTTGCTTTAAGTCTGGAAATAATATAAGTAATAGGGCTTTGAGCAAACGTTATATACTTCTTTTTTTCTCATGTGATTGAGAAGGTGTGATTGGGATTACTCTATAACCACAACAATTCATTTTTAGCATAAAATATAGCCATGTTGTTTGTACTAAATATGCTGATATGAAACGATATAGCCAATCACTAACTATAAAATGCTGTATAATTGTATTAAACGCACCCCAACCGAGAGTAAGAATAGTAATAAACCGGATATCGTCAGTAATTCTACCACTTCTAGAAATTTTAAAACTCTTAGGAGAATAATGTTTTAAAAGGTTAATATGACTATAGCTAAAACAACTAATGACTAATGTTATAACAAAAGATACACCTATAAAAAAATTGAAATTAAAGAGTTGTTGTAAATCTCCGGTCTTGATATAATTAGATATTGCTTTTTCCATCCAGCTGCTATCGGTTAATCTTTGGTTTATATATTCAAAAAATTTAAATCCTGATATGACTGGTATTATACTGCAAGATATTAACGTATAGTCATATCTCATAACAAATATCCATAGTGATATTTGCTTTTTAATCATGTTAATAAATGCTAATCTATTCATAAATTACCTTTTTATTATTTAATTTATATCAATAGTTAACTCGTTTTTAGGTAACTATTTCGTCATTGCGACTTATCTTCCAGACAAAAATGACCTGAAATTATGCGGCTTTGCTTTTTTTCTGTCAAGTATTATTTTTTTCTTGCATTTTTGGGTAGTTCCATACATGACACCAGTTTGACATAGGCAAATGCTAATCGGGTATTACTTCAAAGCCACTAGTCTCTAAACTTTAAGTATCTATATGCCAGCTACCAACAAGGCTTTTGAAGTTACCAATGATCAACATGGCTTTACTACTATGCTTAGCACTATTAATAAATACTATCCTGCCTTATCTGAGTTAATTGTTGTCTTTGAACCTACTGGTGGATATGAACATAATTTAAGAGAATTTTTAAAAATAAATAAATTGCCTTTTGCTACAGTACACCCTAATAAAGTGCGTAGTTATGCTAAAGCTAGAGGATGGCTTGCTAAAACTGATAATATCGATAGTAAATTGTTGCATGATTATGCAACGTGCTTTGCTTTACCAGTGAAGGTTACTTATGATAGTAATAGCCAACAACAGTTACATGCTTTATTAAAAAGAAGAGAACAATTATTACTATTTAAGAATCAAGAAATTGCTAGGCAGGATACTGAGTTTAATGCGGTCGTCATTTTATCCTTGAACCAGCATATTGCTAGTTTAACAGAACAATTACAAGAGATTGAGTATAGTATTAAAGCTTGGCACACCGAAGATAGGTCACGAGTTTGCTAAAGATATCTAATATAAGCAATCAAGTTAAATTAGTTACTGATGAGTTCTTGACAGGGGAGTTGACTTTATATATATTACGGCTTACCTATATATACTCGATGAAAATCAAGAATTGCGTTGTCGTCTTCAGGGATCGTAGGTAGCCACGTACTAAATGTACTCTCCGCTCCTTGACCCTTCGATTCCTGCTACTATCATAATTTTGATCTTCGTCTATCAACTCTTCATTTACGAGTAGTATATCATAGTAAGCCTGATAAAGGGGGTGTAGCTCAGTTGGTTAGAGCGTCTGCCTGTCACGCAGAAGGTCGCGGGTTCGAGTCCCGTCACTCCCGCCATTCGGTACAAGTTGTCGTTTTTTCAAAAATATCGAACGGGAAACGTAGAGAGGTCTCAAGTTTTTTGCCCCTCAGTTTGAGGTTCTGAAATACGAAATTTATCATTTTGCGTTTTTGGGGCATTTCAGAACCTTTAAAAGTTTCATAGGCTTCAGATGCTAGAGTTATTAGCGTTGTAGCGGTATCAGTAAATTTATCGTCTGCTTCCTCATAAACTTTAATTAAACGAGCAATTTCATATTGGCGATCTTTTAATTGTTGTTTTTTTCTTTGAAATTCTTCTGTGCTAAGTTCTCCATTGAGTCGCAAATCTATTAATGAATTTAATCTATTCTCATTTTCGGTGTGTTCTTTCTTTAAAGCAGCTGTTGCTTGCCCATGCTCATCTTTCTTTAGCTCATTTGTGTTTTTTAAATAGGCTAGAGTCTCTTTTAGCATTTCTGGGTCTCTTATACCTATTCTTTTAAAAACCTCTTCTACCTGCTTTAAAACCTCATCTTCTCTTACATAAATCTTTTTGTTTGGATTCTTTGGATCCCATGTACCTAAATAAGTCCATTCGTCCACTTTGCCATCTGAATATGTTTTGCTGTGAGTTTCAGCTGTTACAACTTTACCAGTTACTGCACAGGTGATTAATCCTCTAAAAAGAAAATCCTTACCACCATATTTAAAAGGCTTCTTCTTCCACCCTAAACGTACATCTTTACATGCCATAAAAGTCTTTTTTGTTATAATTGCTTGGTAACCATGTGACCACATCTCTCCTTTTACTCTCATTTCACCATAATAGAAAGGTTGTTGGATCATTCGATGCACTACTGTTTTATTGACGTAGCAATTGTTTTTGCTTCTAAGACCAAGCTCCTTAGCTTTTTCAGTCAAATAATTAAGAGTATACATTCCTGTTGCATATTCTTCAAAGAGTTTTTTTATGATAGAACCTCTTACAGGATCGAGAATTACTATACTGTTTCCTCTTTCATCTCGACTATTTAGGTAACCAAGAGGGGCTGGTCCTATCCACTCTCCTTTACGCAATTTATGATCTAGGCTTCTTTTAACGTTATCACTTAAACTATCAACGTAAGATTGTGCCATCAATACGTTCATCCCCCACATTAGCTTTGCATGAGACTGAGAATCTTTATCTATTATGTAACCTTCTGTTCTAAAATGTAATTCTATCTTACCAGCTTTTATTGGTTCTTCTAGTAATGAAATTTCTGAGATTCTTCTTTGTACTCGATCTACTTTATCAGCAACTATAGCAATTGTTTCTCTATGGCTTTTAGCAAATTTGATCATCTCTTTAAATTGTTTGCGATCACCTCTGCTGGAAGATTCGATAATTTCAAAAGTTTCGATAACTTCAAGATTTTTACGTTGGCAATATTCTACTAATCTATATTTTTGAGCTTCAATTGAATACCCTTCTTCTTGCTCCCTTGTTGAAACACGAACTAAAATTATTGATTTTGTTGCTTTGTCTGGCATATTTTTTCCTTAGATAAAAGTATTATGCATTCAGAGATAGATTAAATACTGGACGAGTCAAGTTGAGTTTGCATTAAATTATCCAAGTAACCTAAGTATTAGAGCCAAGTGTAACATTTTTTTAGTATTAATAATTTTTGGTTATTGTAAATAAATTGTTCTGACACTTAGTAGTGTGCTACATCAGTTGGTTTGTTATTAAACTATTATTTTAGCTCTTTTAAGGCTATTACACGGCTTTTTAGTGTTCTTATGGTAGGAAAATCAGTTTTTTAAATTATTACGCTCTAAGTCTAAATAGGGGCTTTTTTTAAATCATATTTCATCTTACTTTGCTCATCCCTTTGCTTTTTTATCTTATAATCGGTAATCTCCTGACAAAAACCTATTAGGTTTCTAGCTGCTGTGTGAAGTTCTTGGTCTGTAAGTTTACCTTTAGACATAATTGTTAGTTTGCTAACAATTGCTGTGTAAATTTCTTCAGACGAACGTTTATCTCTGTCTATTTCTTTTATCATCTGCTGTATATAAGCATTTTGCATAATATTCCCCTGTTGTTAAGCTTTTAGTCCTACTGTTTTTATATTACTGTTAACTATTTTTTTTTGATTTACAATAGCCATTTCATAACGTGAAATGATCTATAACTGATAAATTCCTGTCTTATTTGGTTTTATATATAAAAAAATTTCATGATTTGAAAAATTTTCTTAAATTCTTTGTATTTAGACAACTAATAGTGTTTTGTTAGTAAGGATTAAATATTAATGCTAATCGTTATGAAATTACTCACATGGTTAGAACTGTCTAAAGTGTCCGTACGAGAATTTGCTAAAATGATAGGTAAGAATCAAAGTTTAGTACATAAATATGTCTACGAAGAAACAATACCTGGACCTAAAGCTATGATCAAAATTTACACGGTTACTAAGGGAGCAGTTGATGCCAACATTTTTTTTAAGCTTTCTGACCAAATATTTGAAGAAGAATTAAAAAATAAAAAGAACCCTCCCAAACCTGAAATAGATTTTAGCTATTAATACTATCAGTTCGTTATAAATCTCTATTTTTATCGACCAATTACTTAAGCTAGTTAAGTGGTAGAGAATAATCTTATATTTACTAGCTTATCTATAACATTGTACTTCTAGGTTGTTATTTTTATTACATATAATCATTTAAGTTGATTATATGTTTTATAGCTAAGCGAAATAGCAAGGTTATTATTAGTTGTAAATATCAATAAAATCTTCTTAATTATAGGTATTAAGTGATAAAAGTTATCCACAAAATCCGTGCATTAATTTGTGGATGAATATGTGTATAATATGTGGATATCACGTGGATAAGTTTTTTTACCCTGTGGATAAGAGGTGAAATTTGGATTTTTTTATAACTTTTTTGGGATTTTTTTTGCATTTTTTTAGGTTTTTTTTTGATCTATACGCTCGTATAGTTTTTTTTTGCCATTTTTTGAGAGTTTCTTTATGAGTTTTTACAGCTAAATTATCTAAAATTATAGGAGATTATTATGTTAAAATCTAAGAGCAAACCCTTTTCTCTATCATCTTTTCTTCATGGCACTAATTTACTTAGACATGATGAATTAGGAATTTACATTAGACTACTTGAACATATGTGGATAAGTGGTGGAAAATTGCCAAATAATGACCAAAAATTAGCACATTTTCTAAATATTTCGCTAAAAAAATGGCAAAATTATAAAAAAATTTTGCAAAAATTTTTCATTTTTTCTGATAAAACCTTTACACATTTGGGGTTGAAAAACGAATGCCAAAAACTTATAAAAGTATCACAACAAAATTCCTTGAATATAGCAAAGAGATGGGAGAAATATCGTAGTCAACTGATCGAATCTGCAGGGGAAAAAGATACCCCCTCTAATGATACGACCGTATATACGAACGTATATACGACCGTAATACGATCGTATTACCTACGCGCACGCGCGTCTAAAGATAATTATATTGATATAAGATTAGAGGATGATGATAGGCTTGTGGATAAGTCACCAGTGATTGCCAAATTAGCAAAAACCGAAATAGCAGAACTAACTCAAAAGCTACAAGGGTTGTTCAATAAGCACGATATGGTTTTACCAGTAGATGCGTCGTTGCTTATAGAATGGCTAGAAAGTGGTATTAGCAAAGATTTTATCTACCAAAAAATCGAGCAAGTAGTAGCTCGCATTTGCCTGCATCAACTTCAACACCCAAGATCATTTGCTTATTTCACCCCAGAGATAAAACGTTACTGTTAGGCAGGGTAGTAGTAAGTGGAAGTTAAAGGTGCATTTGATAAAATAAATTTCACAATATGAAATAATTTAAATTATTTTTTTGTTTTAGTCTTTCTTTTTTATACAAAAGACCATTTCATGCAATGAAAAGCCTATTGTTTTATAAAAAAACCTTGTCATACTGTGATTAATAAAGGCAATTATAGTAAAAATTATGAACAAAACTACCTTAGAAAAATCTCAACCTCAGCTTGCTTCAATGAAGCCAGTTAATGGACTTCTTGCAGAATTTGCTTCTGTGCAAGGATTTGACGGAGACTCAGAACCTCAATCCGCAGCGTACTCAAATTCTGTTACGGATTTGAGTCTAGACTCATTGTCTAAATCACCAGCAGAAGTAGTATTATGCGAGAAGTCTAATGAAATTTACAAAAATAGTGAGAGTAAGCATGAACAAAATGGTAAAAAAATGATTAAATATCCAATGAGTGAGCGGCTAATGAACCAGTGTTTAATCAATGAAGTTGTGTTTACTGGTTTAGTAAAAAATGTACTACAAGCAAAACTGATTGACCAATTAACTGGTACGTTTAACTTACAGATTCAAGAATTTGGCTATCGTCAATTTTTAAGCAATGGCACAACTATGGGCTTCTGTACCCGGAATTTTTGCACCAAAAATATTGACAATAGCCAAAACAAAAATCTTAGCTACCAATCTCTAATACAATTCTACAGTCAGCAAGCATGTAACAGTTTTGTCATTTACCAAAGAACCAAAGATAAAATTGAAGGGTTTTATTTTTTGCCATCAACTAATAGTCCGGAAATTATTAGCTATTACCTTAGGCACTTTGAATCTTTTGAACAGTTTATTAGTCTTGTAAGTCTTTATGTTAGCCTAGTTCTAGGTAGTATAAGATGCAGTAATTCATACTGCCAAAACTTACACAACAATAACTTATACGTAAAAATTTTTAGCCCCAATAGCTTGGCAGAATTATTTCCTGAAAGGGTTTTAAGCAACTAACTAAAATAACCATATTATGCAAACAACTAAAATTAACGTAAAATATTTAGGCAAGTCTTTCATTCTTACTCAAAGAGCTATGGAATGTCTTACACTTGCAGCTCTTGGCTTTCCTAAAAAGCACATAGCAGCTAGACTAGGCATATCGTACAGAACTGCAGAAAAACATATAACAAATGCTAAAAATAAAATTGGCATCTATCACCACCGACAATTATTAGATTTTTTATTTTCTTACCAACTGTTATAAGTAGCCTACTACCTATTACTGATAATACAAATCAATAGACTTCTTTCGAAACTCTACTTCTACTGGTGATTTGTACGTCGATGCGGTACTCGAATCCTCACGTACATTTAAGTACGCTGCGGTTCTGCGTTCCGCGTCTCCTTCAAATCCCTCAGCACAAGCGAGTTTCGAAAGAGCAATTATCTTTTATCTAAATTTCATAAAGTATTCTGTAGTCACCGTATCTATATCGATAAAGACCTTTGTATTTACCAATTAACGGCTTTCCTAATTTTTGTGGCATCGATATTAAATAGTTTTCCACTTTATTATATATTTTTAACTTGTTTTAGTCATTATTCTATCATTAATGACTAAAATTACGCCATTCAATTAGGTAACTTACAGTCAAATAACAAAAATTTATTGATTTAAGGTATTAAAAATTCTAGATTTCGACTATTATTAAGTTTTTAGTGAGAGTAATCACACTAGATTATAATCTCAAGGAGGTTTCCATGCACAAAATAGAACTAATTGAGTATATAGCAAATAGAGAAGGTTGTACTAAAAGTGAAGCTGAAAAGGTTATTAATATCTTTACTAAATCAGTGACTTCTATACTTGCCGAAGGTAAAGAAATAATGCTAGTAGGTTTTGGTAAGTTTTACTCTAGTAAAGTTGCAGCTAGAGCTGGAAAAAACCCAAGAACTGGTGAAACAATTAATATTGCAGCTTATGTGCAACCTAAATTCTCTGCTGGAGAAAAACTAAAATCTGCTTGTAATAGCCATAAAATCTCAAAACCAACAAGCATAAAGAAATAATGAATAATGAAATTGTTTGATTTGCATTATATTGGGATTTAAGATATCATCATTAAGATGCCGATACCAAAAGAAGTAAATTATAATAAAATATACTTCTAATCAATAGATTTGCTTTTTAGAGAATTGCCTGCAAAAGCTAAGTGTATCGGCTTGCAATAATAAACACGAATTCCAGCAATCAAGGACAATTTGTGACTAAGATTAAATGATTATATAAATCAGCTTGGCTAACTTTATTTGCAACTATTAAAGTTGTTATGTAAATTTATTTCTATTGCCTAAATTGAGCCAAATTATTTTGTCTTATTCTAAGTCCTGTTAATCACTCATCTTCAAATTGTTCTATTTGAAATTTAAAATTTTGGTAGAAATGAATTGCGTTAAATGTAATGTGCTACTTACTTCTATCAATTATTAAATTGTCTGCAATACTTTCAAACGAGAGATTCATGCTATCAAGTTGATGAAAAAATGTAATCATTTCTTTTAGTGATTTATCTAAACATAAAAGTTTGCAAACTATTATAGTATCTTCTCTTTGCCTAATAAAATGGTTGATGGTTTGCATAATATCAGCTTTCCAAGTACACATCTTGATACAAAAATCTTTTTACAAGCTACATTATCTAGTAAGAAAACACTTACCTTAAAACAACTAAATGAAATTAGTAAGGATTACGTTACATTAATATAATGCTTGCAGAATATGTTGGTGAATTAGTGGTTATACGTTATCTCCCCTCTGATATTACTTCAATACGTATTTACTATAAAGGTAAATTCTGATAAATAGCATAAAAATCATTTACAAAAATGTTGCTCAATAACCAGCGGTATTTCTGTATTAATCCTATTTTGTAAGTCAGTAAAATATTCTAATTTAGAAACATTATCTTTATAAAATATACAGCTATCACTATTTCTATCTTTACAACGCTCACTCTCAGTTCCAATCCAGTTTTTATGAAACTCTGAAGTTTTATGTAATATATAATCATAATGATTTAGTAGTGTATTTATCCTATTATACTCTTTCTCATCAGCAGTTTGTTTTAATCCAACCCATTTATAATTTAAAGAATTAGATTCAAATATATGGATACTACTGATATTTCTAAAAACGATATATATCAAGGTTTCTTCATTTGGAACAAGAGTATTTTTTGTAATTTCTATTTTATCATATTTCCCAAATAACTTCTCAAAGAAAGAAGGAGTAAGGTTACATGTTTTATCTGTTAAGTTTTTTATTTTTAAAGTCGCACCAACATAACGTCCTAGGTTATAAGGGGTATCTTTATTCTCTGTACTGATCAATTTATTTACTTGATCTATTTGTAAGATTTTTGTAATGGTGGAAAAAAGTATAGAATAGCTCTTAGTTTCATTATTAGATTTTTCTAATTCTTTAATAAGTTGATTGGTAATTGACCTATCTTCAAAAAATACATAAATAGGGGATATTGTGAATATTAAACAAAAGCTCATAGCTATTGAAGCAAGGAATTGCTCTAGAATAAACTTCAATTTCAACCATTCAAATGTAAATCTTATTATTAGGAAATATATAAATCCTATTGCTAGGAAAGCAATAAAATAAACAATCGTTATAATATTATACTTTTTTTTAATTAATTACATTACGCGAAAATGGAGTATGCCCATCCAAAACTGGGGCGAAGCCATGACCCATTTTCTGATAAAATTTGAGGAGCGAATTTAGTGCCTATTTTTAAATTTACACAGTTAAAAATCTAGAGCCTTTTATAATAAAAAATCTATGCGAATACATCTGTAATTAAATTATTTAAGTTTTTGTCTAATTCAGATCGTTTATAAATTATTGGCTTCTCGTATGGTATCATTTCATTTCCTGCTTCTGCATTTTTACGTTCTACATACGTTCCATACTCATGAAAGTCCATGTTATTAAACTTTTCATAACACTCTTCGTAAAAATTATACTTTTTATTATTCTTACCCATCATATCATATATATTTTTAGACCATCTCCATACTTTTGACCATTGAGGATGGTTAATATAAGCATAATCTGGTTGCAAATCTCCTATTTCCTCAGTTAAATTATCAAGAAAACAAGCAAAATTATAAACCTCATTTACTTCTTCTCGAGTGTATAATATACGAATTAAGCTCTGCCTTGCTCCCATAGGGATTTCCAACCCCTCATCATATAAATCGTTAAATATATAATAGCATAAATTATCCCAATATCCATGTACTGCTCCTCCTATCCACTCTTTCAATTGCCTCTCCTTATTAGATAATTCTTCAAAGGTACTAAATATATTATGTCTTAAATATGGCGAAGTGATCCAAATCATTTTTTCCCTAACATAATGTTCTTGTACTGTGTTGATAGTATATACCAAATATAAGAATTAAAGTGTACAAAACTTACGCTATGTGAGGTTCTAAATAGCGTAAGTTTTGATACTTTTTACCATTGTAAACTACTAATTTTAGCATAGTCTAGTATAGAAACACTTTAATTATGCTAACTCTGCTTGCCAGTTATAAAGGGTTTGTCTAGAAATTTTTGCCATTTTTGCTATATATGATACTGGATAATTGCCAGTTTTCATCATTTTTACATATTCCTTTCTTACGGATTTATCTGATGAATGAACTCGACCTTTATACTTTCCTAGTTCTTTTGCTCTTTTCACCCCTTCATAAATTCTTCTATTTATTAAGCTTCTTTCAAAATCAGCTATAGAACCCATCATATTGAACATCAACATTCCTGCGTCTGTTCCAGTATCCATTTGTTCCTTTAGACTCTGAAAATTTATAGAATGACTTTTTAAGTGGCTAATTATATCTATCAAATCTTTTAAACTTCTACCTAACCTATCAATGGAAGCAATAACTAAAGTATTACCAACTTGAATGCTATCTAATAGTTTTGTTAGCTCAGGTCTTTTAGAATTCGTACCGCTAATAATTTCAAAATAGACTTCTTTACATCCCATATTTTTTAATAACTCATGTATGGAACTACCCAAAAATGCAAGAAAAAAATAATACTTGACAGAAAAAAAGCAAATGCAGTCATGTATTCGACTTAAGGCTCAATAAAGTGCCATAGCCCTGATGGAATTCGCTAACTTATGAACTTTAACATTATCACCTTAACGACTTCATTTGAGCCTGTAAGTTAAACAGTTTTTTCATAAGCTAAGGTTTGTCTTATTCATCATCAATATTATCATCTCTCGCATATTCCTTGGTTGTAGTTCCAACATGGCAGCCTGATTTGCTCGTAAAATTAATTTATACTTAAGTGCAAAATGATTCATACAAGTTTTTAATTGGAGTATCTCAAGTTTACAAAAAGCTATAATTGAAGCAAAAATATGATTCGATTGTGATATAACCTTTTTTGTTGGTGATTTCGCTAAACTAGCATTTTGCTTTATTGATTTATGATAAACCTCTATTTGCCACCGTTTTTGGTAGATTTCGTATAGATGATCAGCATCATGGTTAAGATCATTTGAAACTAAATAGAGAATACCAGTTGAGTTATCTTCGTTTATGAAGACTTTTTTAATGAGCATTACGGGAAATTCTAGCCCCTTAAGCCACACCTTAATCGACTGACCATCTTTCAGATTTAATGATGTCACTTGTTGAAATTGACCTTTTATTTTATCTTCTAGCGACAAAGCAAGAGTACGATTTGACTTTATACCGATTATAAAATACTTATTCAAATTATGTATATATTCCAAATTATCTTTTGCTCCAAACCAGTTATCGGCTAGCACATATTCAAACAACACTTTGTTTGCCATACTTTGTTTTATCAAATTACGAAAATGTTCGTTTTTAGTTAGGCTAGCTTTCTTCTTGATTTTTTTACTGGCTATATCAGAAAAAACTACATCCTTATGGACAATCTCATATCCTACTGCTAAAGTAACGTTTCCATAACGAACAAGGCATGATAGTATATTTACACCTTTAACATGCCTAGATTTAGCATGCGAATAATGCCAACACATAATCTCGTTCTCATCAGTATATGGCTTCTCTTCAATTGAATCATCTAATATTAAAACACCGCCTGCTTTCTTCTCATTTCTCCTGACTTCGGCTTTGATGTAAGTCCAAAGTTCTACTGATCCTAAAGCCTTACCATTTAAAAATCTAGTAAACTTATCATAACTTATCTCGCCGCATAATAAATCAGCTAATCCAGTAGCTGTTGCTTTGTTATTTTGGCAAATTAAATAATCACTATAGATATCTAAGGTTTCATACATTTTTATTAATCTTTATTTGATACAACTAACTATATTTTAACCATTATTTTTATCCAGCTTTTCTTTACTCTGCGTAAGATGAGATATTAAGTGTTTTAATGTTACAAATTAACCTCAAACGTTAAAATCTAGCTCTGCTCTTATAAATTAATTGGCAACTCGGGTTAAACAACAAAATAAATGGGTAAAAATGTCAACTATTCGTTTTTAGTTAATCTCTTATGCTTTTCTAGAGAATAATTGAAGGATAAATTTAAATGACCCAGCAGCAAATTACTAGAAATGAAAGCATCAACACGGCTACTAAAATAACTGCTATTCGTACTACAGTTAATCCCATTATTAGTCCATTTTTTCAATGGGTAGGAGGGAAAAGAAAATTTATTGATAAATTGCTTGAACGCATTCCATTAGATTTAAATGATTATTATGAACCTTTTCTTGGTGGTGGAGCACTGTTTTTCCAAGTAAAAGATAAATTCAACAAGTGTTTTTTATCTGATATTAATCTTGAACTTACAACAAGCTACAATGCTGTCAAAAAGAATCCAACAAAAATTATTGCATTATGTGAATTATATAAGCTAAAACATAGTAAAGAGTATTATTATCAAGTCAGAGATAATAATATTAATAGTAATGATCCTCTAGAGATTACTGCAAGATTTTTATATTTAAATCGATATTCTTTTAGAGGGGTATATCGAGTAAATAAATATAACCAAGTACAAATGTCTTATTCTACAAGGAAATATTGTCAATCTAATAATTTTGCTACCATACTTAACCAATGCAGCAATCTTTTACAAAATACTCTAATTTACACAAGTGATTTCTCTTTTATTGAACCTAAGACCAATGATTTTGTTTATTTTGATCCACCTTATCATAAATCAGGTGAAACTTTTTATACTAGGTTACCATTTGGTGAAAATGACCAAGTAAGACTTAGTAATTTTGCCAAAGAATTAAGTAATAAAGGTGTAAAACTTATGCTCTCTAACAGTGATACAAGCTTTATTAGAGATTTATATAAAGGTTTTAATATTAGCACTATTACCGTTAAATATTCTATGTCAAATTATAGAAAAATATCTAATGAATTATTAATAACAAATTATTGAACCAAAAATCATTATATAAATATTTCTAAATAATAATTTTAGTTAGAGTAGACGTAAAGGATACCTTTTCCGTCTACTCTACTAAACCCTACTTTGTTATCTTGATATCACAGATTAAAAAAATAAAGATAAGTAATTTTACTAAAATTTACCAGCTAAAGCATCGATAATCACTTTATTATTAATAATTATGGCATCTAAATATTTTATGACTTGCTGTAAATACCATATAATGGTTGTAGAGCTATCACCGGAGTATTCGTATATTTTTTTCATTAACTTATCATTAGAACAAGCTGTTTTTAAAAACCTTTCTAAGAGTAGTCGTGCTTCCACTAATTGTGGTTGAAGTTCGTACAAATTAGTAATTTCTTTAACTTCTTGTTGATTTTCATCATTATTGGACATATGATTTTCCTACTGTTTTTTGAGGTTATGAAAAACGGTGTATCACAAGGTTAGATGAGTAAAATTGGTGTTTTAATTCTAACCTTGTGGTACTTACTTTGATGTTACTTGCAACTACAACGCAACAACAGATACACATTTATCTGATATAATCCTAAGAGTACAGTGAGATCGTGGAATAAATATGATTATTTCTTGAAAATATGAAGAACAGCTGCAAAGATGAGACATCAGTAAATAATCGCTATAATTAAATCAAATTTCACTTATTACAGTTATTATTATAGTTATGGTTAAATAGCTAGATAAGTAATTAGCCATTGTGGCTAATTGCAACATTATTGACATTTTTTGGAGTATTTATTATTGATGTAACTGTTTAAAATTTAAAAATTTTAAACAGTTGTTAAATGTTATTCAGTTAGTCCTTATAAAAGTAAAAATATAAGATTAACTAAAAAGGAGGAGGAGTGGTGGAAACCCTATATCTCAGTTATAGTTATCCACCAGTTTTTTATTATTTTCCTCTAGCACTTTAATTAATAGCTCTAACACTTCATAACTAATATCATTGTTTTCAAGATCTATATAATCCATTATTATTTCGCTACTAATTTTATTAGTATTTAAACTTTTTACCAATTCCATTACCCCCTTATCACTAATATTATTATAACTAAGCTTTACTTGCCTTATAGTCCTATTAATTTCTAAGACCTTGAAAAGTTGTACAAACCCCTCATCATTAATATTATTGACATTGAGATTTATTCGCTTGATGGTTTTATTATTTGTTAGGAATTGTGCCAGTATGATTGCTCCTTGATCTCCAATATTGTTGTATTCAAGGTCTATATCAGTTAAAGTAATATTATTCTCTAATGCTTTAACAAGATGCTTTATCCCCTGATAACCTATATTAGTTTCGGTAAGATTTATATAGGTGGTAATTTTATTATTTTCAAGAAACTTGGCAACTAACTTAGCTCCTTCTGCTCCAAGTCTAATCTGTTCAAGATTTAGCTCCGTTCTATTGTTGCTTTGGAAGACCTTGCAAAACAGTCGTATAGAGACTTCACTGAGATTATTTATTTCTTCATTTGTTAAGTAGTTTTGTTGTTGATCTTTAATATCGCTCACCATATAATTAACCTCTATTTTTGTCTATAAAAATGGACACTGAGGTTAGATTTAAAAATCATCCTATTCTTGTCTAACCTCGGTATTTGACACCACCCTGCATAGTATCCACACCACATTTAATCCCACTAATTGACAGAGTCTAGAGAAAGTTTTTGCCTAGGGTATTTTTTTGCGAAATTTAATAGATCAGCGGTAGAATAGAGACACTAGGAAAATATTATCTTAAAAAATACGACAATATCAAACACCAATGCTTGGTAGTTGAAGAGTATTGTTTTCTAACTGACGAGTGACGACGTCACCAAATTCTCATCAATTGACTATAACAGATCAAATAATAGAATTATTTGAAATAATCTATTATTTGGAATAATATCTTCAAGAAAATAATAAATTTCTTAGTATCCCACAAAAAGTAAAGTTAAGAAATTATCTAAATGGTAATATTAATCTAAGCTATTTAAAAATCACAAATCAAATATATCTTCTCTTTATTAGGATTTTCTGCTTCTAATTTTTGTAGAAAATTGATTACATAATCCCCGTTTATTTTAGGATTATCTGTGCTAACTAATTGCAAATCAGATAAATTAATTGCTCCTATTAAATGCTTCCTTTTCCAGCCACTAAATATTGGTAATTTCTTCCTTTTTAAGTAAGGTAGCTTGCTCAATAATATCAAAGTCAACCCCTGCTTGCAGTAATTTTTGTGCTATATTTAATCTATCGTCCTTTTGTTCCTGTAAAAATATCTCTGTAATCTTTTCAAAGTTCTCAATCCTTATATCAGGCAAATCCATTACTTTAGGTCGAATCTCCTTAATATTAGCAGGAATAGTGATATTATAATTTATACCTTTATCTTGGTTATTATCGACCTTAAAATTCCCATAGTGAGCATCTATAATATTAGAACACTCAAAAAAAGTTAGTTCATTAGTTTCCCTAAAAGTTGGAGTGAAAATTAATTTAAGTTGTTGTTCAGTAAGGTGATCTCCTTGATTTTTTATTGTTAGTCTTACTGCTTCAATTGATTTTTTACTTTTAGTAGTTTCCGAGATATTTACCTTAAAATCTAGAACTTCATCCTCTAGAAAAATACTCACTAGATTACTATCAACATTATTGTTGATAGCATGAATCAACAGGCTTTTTATTACTGCCTTCAGTTTTTTTGGATCGCATGTTATATTATGATATTTTATTGCATATTGGTTAACAAACCGTAATGGTTGATCAGATAATTTTTCACATTCTACTACTACTTCATTTACTAAATCCATAATGTTAATTTTAGTAGGCTTAATATGCACTTGACGTCTTACTCTGTGAGTAATAGTCGAAAGATATAAAGCCCAAGCCTCTATTCGTTTTGCTACTTCATATAATTCTTCAGTAATCCGAGAAATTTGGTCTTTATTATCTGTTTTTTGTAGTTTTGTACATAATGCTTTAAATTGGAGTTGCAAGCTATGAAGTTGCTGTTGTTCTTGAGCTTCTATTCTATTAAAAAACTCTTCTTCATGTTGTGCTATTTTTATCAAATCATGTGTTAGTTTTCTTGATTTTGTTTCCCATACACTCTTCATGGTCTCAGACAATTCTTCATATTTTTGTTTTGGTTTCAGAAATGCTATTAGTACACTACTAAATAGTAATAAAAGGTAAATTATTTGGAATTGTATATTACCAAAATTACTAGTTAAATAATATTTACCCATACAACATTTAAAAAATTGTAATGATGTGAATGTGCCAAAAATTGTGATAAATAAAGCTATCTGCCACCTAAGCAATATTCCCGTAACTAACAAGTTAATAATAAATATCATTAATTGTAGTTGATGAAATTCGCTAATCATAACCAACATACTTCCAACACAAATCAACAGATATAAAATACCTAAATTCCAAGCTAATGCGATAAATATCTCGTTTTTAAATCTAGGAGGCCATATCGAATAAGTTACAAATCCGGTAGCTATTATTAATACTGAATGGTGAATGAAGTGATAAATATTAGCATATTTTGTGCTATAATATTTTGGGATAGTAAATAATGATGAATAAGTGGAAACTATTACAAAGAAGCCAAATAGAAAATAAGTAATTTCATTTTTTGGTAGATTACCTTTACAAAAATTTATCAGATTAAATTGTTTGATTGCACTAATAATTTTCCTAAATTTTCTTTTACGTTCAAGTCTAAGAGCGATGATGGGGCTTGGGTCTTTCACACCAATCCAACCACCAGCTTGTTTAAAAAAGTAATGGTTAAACATCAAAGTTAACAAATTAGCTACCATAGCTGGTACTATAGGTTCCATTTTTACATTTAGGACTTTAAAACTAACTGCTGTAATAAATCCGGCAAACATTCCCATTAATACTGCTTTATTACTACTACGAAAACCTAGAATTGCTAAGAGGAAAGGTACTGAAACTACAGGCATATAGAAATCTAATGCTATTAACAGTAAAGCAAGTATACTCTTTGCTTTAAAAGCTAGGAAAATAGCAGAAATACCAACAAAGACAGCAAGAATACGTAATATAATGAGATCACTAAGATTATTACGTATCTTTCTTATAACCTTAGAATCTAATAATTTAAAAATATCATTAGTGAATAATATAGCTGCAGAATTAATGTATGAGTCTGCCGTAGACATGATTATCGCTATAATACCTATAGCAGTAAGTCCTCTTAATCCTGAATAGCTGTAATTCTCTATAATATGGGCTAACAAGTTATTAGGGTTAAGATTAGGATTGTCTGCCAGTAATAATATTCCAACCCACATTATTATTACTAATATTACAAGACATATTAAACCTGCTGTTATAAAAGACTCTCTAACTTGTGTGATATTCTTAGCCATCGCCAATCTTTGAAAAAAAACCGGTTGAAAACCTGGGATTAGAAAAAATAATAACAGCAAAAAGGAGCTTATAGACTTAGAGTTAAAATTAAATAGCTGCCTATAATCAAATAAAGGATTCTCATTAATTGTTACAAAAACTTTATGAGGATCATGGAGAGTTCCCCAAATCATTAAAGTAATTACAGGAATGATAGTGCCAAAAGTAAAGAATTGTATTATATCTGTAAAAGTAACAGCTTTTATACCACCAAAAGCCGAATATAATATTACTATAACAGCACTTGCCAAAACAGCATAAAAACTAGAAAGATTAAAGAAAAGTTGCAGCATGGTAGCTGAAACCTTAAATTGCAAGGCAACTATTCCGGTGCAAAGGAAAATACCTACTATAGCTGTAATCAATTGAACTTTTTTACCATATAGAGTACCCATAGCTTCAGCTATGGAAAGATTACCTAAAAACTCTGCCATACGTGGAGCTAATAAGTAACCAACAATTATGAGAGCCAAAGGTTCACCAATTGCTGGAATGATAAAATATAAACCTTGTTTATACGATTCACTAACTGCCTCAGAAAAGAAACCGCCCCCTATACAAGTGGCAATAATTGTAGCAGTTATAGTACTGGTGGAGAAATTGCGGTTTCCTATAGCATATTCGTTAATATTTTTTATACCACGACTATAAAATAGACCTACTGCTAAGTTAAAAATTAGAAAAATAGAAAAAATGATTGTATCCCAATCCCAACTTAAATGCATATAATCTTCCCCTGAATGTCAATAAACTGTAAGTTTTTGACCACCAAAGACAAGATTTTTAGAGAAAGTGAATCTAGATTGGTGATCGGGGAGTTCAAAACACTGTAAGCAGACAGCTATGGTAACCGTCGGGCTTAAATGTAAACACTTAAGCCGAACATACGATTACCATCCCCCCGACCATAAAAACCGAGAAGCACCATTTTACGGTAAATGCACACCGCTGCTTAAAGGAGGTTTTGAAACTCCAGAATTACTTTGCAGTAATTCCGCCTTAAATTTTAAATATATACTTGTATAAAGTCAATATAATGTTATTGATATTTTTACTTAATTATGGTTGATAAACATATTTAATTGAACTAATATTAAGCTTAGTAAAAAGTAAATTAAACTTTATGTATCTAGTAAACATTACTTCTGCCAAATCTCACTTATCATCTCTACTAAAAGAAGTAGAAGACAAAAATGAAGAAGTGATTATTGAAAAAGTGGGGAAACCAATTGCTAAAATCGTTAAATACAATCCTGTGAAATCTATTAATAGGCTTGGGATATTTAAAGATAAAATTAAAGTAACTAAAGATTTTGACAAATGGTCTGAAGAAATGGCAACAAGGTTAGGGATAAAGGATTAGTTGTGAGATTATTACTTGACACTCATACTTTAATATGGGCATTGTCTGAACCAAAAAAATTACCCATTGTTACAATGTATACCTAATTACTTCACATCGATTATGCATAGAAATAACTTATTTTTAAATAAAATATTATTTGCTAAAATAGACTAGTTTTAAATTATCAAGTTCATTTGGAAAATGATTATATGAAAAAATGGCAAATTCAAGAAGTGAAAACAAAGCTAAGTGAGATAATACAAAAAGCAGTTAATGATGGTCCTCAAGAAATTAGTGTTAAAGGTAAAACTATGGCTGTTATAATATCAATCAACCAATATGTTGACTTAATCTCTCCAAAATCCTCTTTTGTTCAATTTCTACAAAATTCTCCGCTAAGAGGGTTGAAAATTGATCTTGAAAGGGACAAAAGTTCTTGTCGAGAAATTGAGTTGTAATTTAAATGAGTTACTTAATTGATACAAATGTAATTTCTGAACTTATCAAAGTAAAACAAAATACACGGGTAGTAGAGTGGTTTAATGCTGTACAAAATCGAGACTTATATTTAAGTGTTTTAACCATAGGAGAAATACGCAAGGGTATTGGTAAGATTACAGATATAAAAAGAAGAGAAAAGGTCTGTATATGGTTGGATCAAGATTTAACATCGTGGTTTGCCGGTCGTATTTTACCTATTGATCAGCAAGTAGCTAATAAATGGGGAGTAATACAAGCTCAGTTAGGTAGAACGTTACCAGCTGTTGATAGTTTAATTGCTGCTACAGCTTTACATTTTGATCTTATTTTAGTAACACGGAATGTTAAAGACTTCAGTTATTTAGGTCTTGAAATAATTAACCCATTTTAACCTTGATAATTCATATAATATATTTATAACACTCTAACTGTTGGAGTTTTATTGAGAAGGTTCATTATTATCAGAGGTAGTAGGCTTAATTCTGCCAACCATTTCATCTAGTGATACTTGAAAATAATCCGCTAATGCTACTGCAACTGTACTAGTAAGTGTCTTCTTAGGATTATTTTCTTTTAAAAATTTGGGAATAACATTTTGACTAAAACCAATAATTATACCTAATTGATATGGATTAATATTTTTCTCTTTAAGTTTTTTATTAAGAAAATGTCTTAAATTAATACTTATATCTTCTGAATTAATTATTTGAAAGTTATAATCTTTTTGATTTATAGAAACATATTCATTTCTACCAATTACTTCGTTCATAGAACATCTAAAATAATTAGCAATTTTCAATATAGTTTCCAATTCCGGATTAGCTCCTATAGAATTGATGATATTACATACGGTTCTATATAAAATATTACTCTCTTGTGCAAAAGCTTTACGTTTTAAATTATTATCTTTTAATTTATGTGTTAAAAATATTTGTATTTGATGAACAAGAGCCATACTTTAAATAATTTAATATCTCTAATAAAATGAATTACGGTAATTCATTTTTTCTTGACACCTCAAAATAATTATACTAGACTCCCAAAAATAGAATGAGAGTATAAAAAAAAGACCAATGATTATTGATTAATTTTTTAAAGCAAAGAATATACTTTGCTATATCTCAAACTAAAAAAGCCCAGTGTAACATTCAAGCGTTTAACTTATTAATAAAGTTAAAACTTGAATGTTACATTTAGGTTATAAACTAGTAAGTACTCTAAAGTTTACAAGGCTACAAGTACTTACTAGTGAAATTAATCCAATAGCTATTGCTATTAAATTACAACCATTATTGAGGTGTAACTATGATCATACACAAATCTCTCCCTCTAGTCAAATTCTATTATTTTTGCAGTTCTATAACATAAGTATCAGCAATACCATAGTATAGCTAGCCCAATACTAACGTCATTGTAAGAAGGAGTAAGGCGACGAAGCAATTGTTTTATGTCATACCTGCGAAAGCAGGTATCTTAAAAAATAGTCAAGAACACTATTTAGACTTTTCTAGACCCCTGTTTTCGCAGGGGTGACATCAAACTTGTTTCATCAAACTCAGCTTAAAGTAGCTCCTCGCAATGACAAGTTATAAACACATACGTCATTAATAAAGTAGTATTATGAAAGATAACCCACAACTCAGTAATATTCTTGAAGAGAATATTACTGAAGTTATAGAACCAACAGAAGAAGCACAAGACTTAGTTACTTTAACTAATTCAGTCAGTAGTAGCAGATTCTTTGGTATAGAAGAAGAATTAGACCCTATTACTCAAGCCATTAGACAAGAAATCCTGCAAAAACAGCGGAATATCTTAAAAGATTATATCGCTGCGAATCTTGATGTAACAGTAAATTACCATGACGATCAGGAATTTGCTGAATATCTTAAAAATGTCAATAACAGGGCAATAATTAACCAAGCATTTCTAGATAGCAAAGTTAAAGCTGAATTAGAAAGAACAGAGATAGCAGGCTATAAGAAAATTCACCATAATTTTGCTGATCGATTTCATACAATAAGTTGGCAAGATGATGATAGGCAAGACAATATCAGAAGCCAAATAGTAAGAAATGATTCAGGTGATGAGTTAGCTACTATCAAGGAAACAACTCATAAAATTAATACTCTAGTCTCTTTGTCAGATGGCACTTTTAAACAAATCAATAACTATCGAACCATAGATTTACCAACAGAATTGGTAAATAAAAGCGGTCCTATGCATTTGTCATTAGCTGTAAAAGATGAAAATGGTCGAAATATTTCCTTAGACCGAGCAGTATATTTTACTGCTCATTATAATAGTCAAGGTAAATTGTCAGAGATCAGTAGTCCAAAGCCAGTAAGGTTTAATGGTGAAGGAGATGAGGCAATAGGCTATATAGAACATCTAGGACATGTCTATAGTTTGCCAGTGACCCAAGGTAAATATCGAGAAATGATGTTAGCTTTGGAGAAGAATAAAGGTCAAGAAATCGACCTATCTCAACAAAATATTACTACTGCTCAGGATATGATAGTTACTGTTAATACAGTCAATAGTGATTTGTTAGTGCAAGAAGAAAAAAAGCAATATCATCATGATAAACAAAAATTAACCGAAGAAACATTACAGAAAACAGCTGAGCATCATGAGTTAGCAAAACGACAAGCAGAATCAATATCACAGGGAATGCAGTTAACAGAAAAGAGTGATAATGTTGCTAATCGACAATTATTTGAAAAAATGTCAAAAGATTCTCAGTATATCCATGACATGTCTCCTGAACAGGCAATCTTAAATGAATTACAACCATTAACTAGCTCACGAGAAAAAGAAAGAAAAGCATTATATGAGTTTGCTGAATTATATCCTGATCTAACAGGTAAGTTAGTAGCAAGACATTATGATACTCATGCAGTGGTATATCACAAAGAAAAAACAGCAGATGCAAGTAGTACGGCATTAGAAGAGTTAGAGAACCTTGTAAAAATATGTGGTGGTCATAAGAAATTAGGCTTAACTTCGGTAGAGAAACAATTACCTGAACTTGATAAAATACGACGACAAGGAGAGAAAGATGTAGACAAAGTAATGACCAAGATAGAAGAAGCTGATAAATCTTTTTATGAAAAACTGAAGAAAATACAACTATCGGCTGATAAATTACCAGAATCTAATCCTGATAAAGAAAAATTGAATATTTTTGTAAAACTAAAGCTGGAAGCACAAGAGTCAATTAATACCAGTAAACCGCCACTAGAAAGCAAAAAAATAGATGAGTCTTTAAAAATGGAAACTGAGACAACTAAAAAAGTAGATCGTATGATAGGAAGATTTATGAGTAAATATTCTCCATCTAATACACCACCACCATTAAATAGATCAAAACTACAATTAAATAACACTAAAGGGAGGTAACTATGCCAGGCAAGCAATTTTTATATAGTAGAGTACGGATGTCTAATACATCAAGGCAGGAGCAAGGGAAAATAGACACTTATTTAGATAATCAGTATCAAATTGATTTGACCAAAGTTTTAAAAAATTATGACTCAGACATGTCTATGTTGGAGACAGTTAAAAATATTGAACTTTCAGAATGCCAAGAAATATTTAATAATAGCCAAAAAAATACCGCTTGGGATTTATATTTACATTTAGTGGCAGGGAAACAAGAGGTTGCTTCATATTTGTCAGAATATTTAAGAAAAGGTTATGGTACTGTTAAAGATGAGTTCCTTGCTGATTTAACTCTGAGCATAGGAGTCGAGTTGGGAGATCAGGACTCAATTAAACTAATGGAAAAAATATCAATATCATCTCAAATACGAAATGTAGCCAAAGAATGTTTACTAGAAATCATCCAACATAAATTAGGGGTAGAAGGTAGAGAAATATTATGTGATGAGATGATGTCTAGAGGTAAAGCATTTGCTTATTTTGTTGAGGAATTATCAGGTCATTCCTATTATCAAACTATCCAAGACTCTGGAACAGCCGGAATAAAATACTGGAGTAATTTTGTTAAGCCAGCCTATTATTGTTTATCTGAAATTACAGATGAAGTGCCAATAGCAGGGGCATTACATGATCAAGAATGATATCGTCATTGCGAGAAGTACGTAAGCACTACGAAGCAATTGTAAGTTAAAAGTATGATATAATAGATGTTGAAGTCAATATAAATAATGATTTATACTGACTTATAAGGGGGTATTACAGCGATAGTCATTAATAATACTAAATGACTATCGCTGTGCAGGCGTGAGCGACCGTGAAGCAATTGGTCTTAAGATCGTATGGATCTTGGTACTCTAGCCCAAATCCCCGAGACGTTTGAATAGTTGATTGGGATGCCTTTGCACTCCCGCTTACAATCGTAAACATTAAAAGTCTTCGAGGTATTATGCCATTATATAATAATTTTATTGGTCTTGATATAGGAAAATTCAATTTTGTTGTTGCTATTCATGGAAAAAAAGAAACTAAAGAATATAATAACAACTCTAATGGAATAGCTGATTTTATCAAGGATTACAAAAAAGAGATTAGTTCTGCATTGTGTGTTTTAGAAACCACAGGTGGATATGAAATGGAACTATTACTAACGCTTTGCAATCAGGGTTTTGCTGTACATAGAGCCAATACTCGCAAAGTTAAAAACTTTATTAGGTCTTTTGGGAATGCAGCTAAAACTGATAGTCTTGATGCTAAAGCTCTAGCACTTTATGGTTTTGAACGGTCAGAAAGATTAGAACTATTTAAAGTACAATCTAAGCAAGCTTTAAACTTGTATGAATTAGTCGGACGTAGGAACGACCTCAAACAAATGTTGATTGCAGAAAAAAATAGGTTTCAGTCCCCGAGAGCTGATTTAATCAAGTCTAGTTGTGTTAAAATAATCGAAGTACTAGAAGAACAAATTGCATCTATTACTAAAAAAATAGATGACTTAATAGCAAAAGATAAACTCTTGCAGGCTAAGAAAGAGACACTGCAAACTATTAGTGGTATAGGCACAGTAGTATCTAATGAGCTTATAGCTTTGTTACCTGAACTTGGTACATTGAACCGCAAACAAATAGCATCATTAGTAGGTGTTGCACCAATATCTAATGATAGCGGTAGATATAGCGGATATAGACATACAGGTCATGGTAGAAGTTTTGTTAGACCTATGTTGTTTGTAGCTGCTATGGCTGCTAGAAATTCTAACTCTGAACTGAAGGTATTTTATGAAAAATTGATCAATAGAGGAAAAAAGAAAATGGTGGCGATGGTAGCATTAATGCGGAAAATCATTGTGATTGCAAACGCTAAGTTACGTGATTTAACTAGCTCTGCAGAAGCAATAAAAATTTAAACCAAATTTATTTAAATTTTTATTGCGAACATAGTTGATCCAAATCTAATAATTTTTCTAGATTGCTTCGTTGCTACTAAAAGTAGCTCCTCGCTAATAGACTAAGCAAGTTTTAAAGTAAACATTCAATAGGGAGTCGTTTATGACCGGTAAAAAAGTCATTATCCTGCTACATTCGTTACATGAGTCTCATAGTCAGCAACTACAAGAATTTTTGAGAAAGGAGTTCTTAGATAAAATTAAAGCATGTAGTAAAAGGCACAGTACCATAATAGATGTTCCTGTTGTAAAACTGGCATTAAAATACGTTATCAAACACCAAGCAGATCAGAAACGACACTCTGGTGAGCCATTTTACCATCATCCAATACAGGTTGCATTAATAGCAGCTGGGATTTCCTGTAAAACTGAAATAATAGCAGCATCCTTATTGCATGATATTGTAGAGGATACAGCACTTACTATTAGTCAGATATGGTTTTCATTTGGCACAAAAATAGCAGAATTAGTTAACAAACTGACGAAGCTTGATGATATTACAATAAAAAAAATAAAAATTGAAGGAGAACATGCCTTGCAGAAATTACGTGAGTCAGAAGATATAGATGCATGGTATATCAAGCTTGCTGATAGGCTACATAATATGCAAACTCTTCATTACATTAAGTCAAAAGAAAAACAGAAAAGAATCGCTTTGGATACTTTAAAGAACTTTATCCCGTTGGCAAAACTAGCTCGAGTAGAATGGATAGAACAAGAATTATACACATTAGCTATCAAAACATTAGAGGAGAATTAATACATTTTTTATTTTTTATTAATAGTTTAGTCAAATTGTCTCTTTGCCTCAAAATATCCACCATCCTTGAGAATGTCACCTTCTTTACTCCTGTTAATCGACGAAACTGTTCATCCTCCAACTCTTTAACCTGATCGAATTTCATTATTACTCCAAATCAGATACTTATAACACCTCTCTTCCTTAAAGTCTAGTTTTGAAAGAGGTCTATTATCTCAGAGCAGTTTAAAAATACGACAACATCAAACACCAATACTTGGCAATTGAAGGGTATTGTTTTCTAAGTATGTAGTCTTCAAAAATAATGGGGAAAAATGCCCCCTATTTATTTTTAAAAGGATCACATAATTTATTACTTAATGTTTAGTTACACCGTTTACTACAGAGAAAGTAACAAAAAATAACAAAAGAGGAGAATTATGGTCGATTCAAAGAAAATACTAGGCACAAGTCAGAAAATAACTAGCAAACAAAATTGTCTAGATGACAACTGGAATAAGAGTTTCTTATATCTTAGTTATGGAATAATTGGCATTTTACTTACCCTTATTACATCAGAAAGTTTAGCAGTAGATTTAGGTAAATTTGGTAAAGGTGTAACTGAACCACTGGTAAAATTTGCCGCGGATTACTGGGTTTATGGTGCTGGTATTGGTGGTATTACCACAGCCATTATGTCTGAAGGTGATGGTCGCGTTCGGGTATTTCGTGGCGGTACAGTTTTTATAGGTAGCAGTGCTGTTTGTATGGGCATACTTGCTGCTATGGCTTAAATCAAGTGTAAATTGTAACAATATTGGTTTTTTACTTGTGAGATTCAATTATGGAAAGAGTACGATTTAATAATTGCTTAAACAAACACGTTAGATTTTGGAACATATCTATTGGTTCAATAGTAGGGGGCATTAGCTTTGGGTTAATCATTTTATGTTTTAAGGGCGTGCTATGGTCTTTTGCTGGTGGTGCTATTGGTTTTGCTATAGGTGGTTGGTTTATGCATCTATCAAGAATCTATAGTGTCATATGATATGGCTATTAAATATAAACCAAATTTTGAGCAGTATATAATAATAAAGGAGGCTCTTTAAACATATTAGGAAAATATCGAGAAGCGATAGAAAATTTTGATATTGCTCTTAAATACAACTATAAATACCTAGAAGCCTATTATAACAAAGGTATATCTTTAATGTATTTATGGCAACACCAAGAAGCAATAAAAAACTATGATCTTGCCATTAAATACAAACCTAATTATGCTGAGAGCTACAACAATAAAGGGATATCCTTATTACGTCGATTCGGGATAAGGGATAAGAAAGAATAGTGTAATTATCGTTATCGGAAGCCCAAAAAATATATGAAGAAAATATAAAAAATTTCCCTGTTTAAACTCCTTAACTTTGCCGTTCCTTGCATGATCTTTAGTATTGGGTCATATATGGTAAAACACATAGAAATAGTTTCAAAGAGTCAATAATTGTATAAGCTCTTTAACCATTAACTCGGCTAACTGCAACTTTAATACAATATAGCCGTAAATACTATACAATGAGGTTGATAGATCACCAACAACAGTTTTTTTATGTTATTACATAATGCACTGCATTTTGTTTGGTGCTTTTAATGAAGTGGTTAATTTTAAAACGGCATAATGCTTATTATACGATTAGATATACCAAAATATAAATGCGTAAAACATGATCATCCTGCAGGGATAAGGCATTTGAGTAAGATAAATTATTGCAGGATATTTTTCTATAACAGAGAAGAAATTAACAGCAATTCCGACTCCTAGTTCGCTTTTGCCCCGTTTCTGTAATTTAACCCATAATTATAATTTATCTCTTGAAATTATCGCAGATTTTATGTAATATTCTTTATGTTTCAAGCAATTAAGTATACCACAAATTATAGAAGCTGTTGGAAACAATCTTAGAATACTAACCTTTGGGGTTTGTCGTACCTACTTGAAATGGGTATTTTAAACAACTAGTAATATACTATATATTCATGGTGACACATAATATGGATATCAAGATTTAGTGAATTCTTAGGAAAATTATGCTCATCGAGCTGTCAAAATCTGTAACCTTCCTAGCATTTAAAGCTAGGTCCAACAATCTCACAGTTTTTTGAATTGTGAAATTAATTAAGATTATTAATGTAGGATTTATGATAAGAATTATTAATATAGAATTAATATTATCTATAATAAAGATGGCAATCGCAATATTATTGTGTTTAATCTTTATTTTTAGTGTGTGCTTTTTGGCGTCTATACCAAAAGGAGAAGTAGGGGAGGTTTTAAGATACAAAATAAATGATATACTCTCAACAAGAGCGGAAAAAGCTGAACAAAAGACCAAACAAATCAAGCAAATTATTACTACTTTAGAAAATACAAATAGCTTAATTCCTGCGTCAGGTTTATTTTCCGCTACAACAAAAACTTTTCAACTTACCCAATTAAATAAAATTTCTATATTTTCTCAGGATTACATGGGGGCTACTCTAAAAGTAAAAAACTTAACAAACAAAAAATGCAACTTAACTACTTCTATGTTTGAGAAGATATTTAAAAAATATGATTTAATTAAATTTACAGAAACTATTCTTGACCCATCAGAAGAGGCTTTAGTATATCTTGTTTTTAAAAAGGTGAGTTTTAGTTTCGATGCAGACGAAAATGTTGAGTATGTTAAGATTAATTTCTTACTAAGAGAAGATTTCAACTACATAACAAGAAAAACTGACCTGAAATATAGGGAATTTGCTGACCAGCTATTTCAGGAAAATAAGTGTTCTGAAACATATTCATCAACTGCTTTTTTCTCACCAAACATTTGTGATACACTTTATACAGAGTTACGAGAATATCGCTGTTTTAAGAAACTGTTAGTTGGCTTTGAGACTGATCTGCTTCAAGCTAATAACACTTTTTGCCAAGAATAATAGGGCGTGTCCATAATTACCAACATACTTTTGTTTAAAAAAGATGTTGGTAATAGTAACCATTTTTCAACTAACCTTAATATTGGTAATTTCCTCCTTTTTAATTAAGGTAGCTTGCTCAATAATATCAAAGTCGACTCCTGCTTGCAGTAATTTTTGTGCTATGTTTAATCTGTCATCCTTTTGTTCCTGTAAAAATATTTCTGTAATCTTTTCAAAGTTCTCAATCCTTATAGGACCAGTTTGTTTCTTTAATCTAATCCATACATAGAGCATTGACCGACTAATTTTAAAGGTCTCGCATGTAAATGCTATTTTTTTATGTTTTTCATAATGTTCTATAACTCTAGAACGTAAATCATAACTGTATGGTGACGGCATATTTCTATTATATAATTTTTTTATTATCTATTATTATAACTAATATCTAACTATATGTTAACTGCTATAACGCTAGGTTTGACTTGAGTTATATTTGTCTTTAATCTTAATATTGGTCTATTATACATAATATATCTTATCATTGGTAAGCGATATAGATTGAATTATCTAGAAGATTTTAGTTTTTGGATTTCCTCAATAGTTCAACATCTAGTTGCTTATTAGATTTATAATTAAACTAATCATTAATTCTTTTTGCATTGGATCACTTTCTGCAATAAGCAAGGCAAGCGATGTCATGCTATTTGTTCCCATAGTGTTAAGCCCAATTTTTGCTTTACTCAAATAAAGCAAAAATAATAAACTACCTATTCTCTTATTACCGTCACTAAATGGATGATCCTTGATAATGAAATATAATAGATGTGCTGCCTTGGCTTGCGATGATTGATATAATTGCTCTCCGCCAAATGTTTGATCTATATTACCTAAAATAGCACTCACGGCATCATCCCTTTCAACTCCAAATAAATTGCCGGCTTCTGCTCCTTGTTGTTGTAATTCTTGTCTTAATACTAGTATTGCCTGTATTGATTCTTGGTAATTTAGTAAACCACTACTTGCCTCCTGCAAGTTCGTTGGCATATTTAAATTATCTTCGTCATACTTAATCAGCATATCCCATGTTTTACTATAGGCTTTAATTAGACTAACTAGCAAAACTTACGCTATGTTATGTCTTAGAAATGATTAGAACCCTGATTTTAAGCCGTTGAATCCTAGTAGAAGATTTTAAGAATATGCTACCACTAAGGCATTGGTTCTAAACATAGCGTAAGTTTTGTTAAATTATCTTACGCATAATTGCCACTAAACCTAATAATCTTTACTAATTTTTTATAAAAATACTTTACATATTAAAATACACTTTATACTATACAAAGTATATGGTTTTGGAAATAAAGAAGCTTTCGAGCAAGTTAATAAAATCTCATTAAGCTATCAACCTTAGGATAGTGGTTAAAATAGAACATTCATTAGAACTGGGTTACATAATGTACCCAGTATTAATTTAACTAATAAATTATATGGAGTAATTATTTATGAAGAAAAAAGCAACCATTTTAGATGATAAAAAACAAGAAGAAGGTCAACAACTAAGTGTAGCATTGGATGTATTTGAGGAAGCTAGGAGTTTTATAACAACAGGTATTACAGATGTAGACAAAACAATTGAAGGGGAGAACACACTAGTTATCGGAAATACTAGGGGAGGGAAAAGTACGATAATTAATTATCTTTTATCTAATCCTTTGAAAGTTGCAAAACTTGACCCAAATGCTAAAGGCAAGGATGGTAAGGTATTAAAGATATTTGCTGTAGATCCAACAGCAGGACCTGAGATAGGAGCTACTGGTGGATCTATGACCACCGTTCCTAAAAAATGGTATAATTCGGATGGAGCATATAAAAAAACTATATGGGATTGTCCAGGGTTTGGCGATAATAGAGGACCTGCGGTAGATATATCTAACGCATACCTTTTGTCTAAGTTACTTAGTAATGCTAAAAATATAAAGATAGTTTTGGTGTCTGATATTAAAGATATTACCAACGATAATCCTGCAGGTTTTGTGGGACTAATAAAACAAGTAAATTATCTCTTCGGTGACTTAGATAAAATTAAGGATTGTAGCATATTGCTTGTCACTAAAGTAAAGAATTACGATGTTCATGACATAACTGTTGATATCAAAAAAATTGCTAAGAATGTACAAGACCCAGAACTAGATAAGGCATTTATTCAACATCTAGCCAATAATGAAAAAATAACTATTTTTACAAAAGCCAAGAAGGAAGGTCTGCTTGATAGCAAAGATGCTGAGATGATAGCAAAAGATATTAACCAAATTAACAGCGAACAACAATTAGCTGTGAAGGTAGGGATTTCTCCAGACACCAAGGTCTTTATCTATAAAAATAGCTCTTTATTTTCAAATTTTATTAAGGAGGATTTAGATATAATTTTAGCAAGAGTTAAAGCATTAGTAGATGTAGACAAAATAGAAAAATCGGAAGATGCACATAAAGCAATTGAACATTTAAAAGAAATATCCGCTGAATTTAATACAAATGATCATAATGAAAGTATGAAAGAATTTCTTGAAAGAATACATAATATACTAATCAGAGAGGGACAGACTGCTTTAGAGAATTCCGGATTAAATAGTAAATTAGATCTTCTTGCCTTTATAAAAAGTATTATCGATATAAGAACATTAGATATTGAGTGTTTTAAAAATGATTTAAAAAATACAGGCTGTGAATTAATTGAAAAAATTACAATGCGTAAGCTAATGTTAGAAAATCAGGAAAATAAAATAACTAAAGAACAGATGGAAAAACAAATAGCAGAAACGCAAACTATAGTAAAGATGACACAAGACAATTTACAAAAACAGAACGAGGAAATGCGGAAATTACAAGATAAGCATAATGAGGACATGGCAAAACTTGCTAAAGATAATGCAGCTTTGCTTAAGGCACAAAACGATGCCTTTCAAAATCAATTATATAAAGTTGTACAAGAACAAAACGAGCAGATGCGGAAAATACAAAACGAGTATAATGCACAAAGGGCTAAAGAAAGAGCTGAGGAAAAAGCGGAAATGGCTAGGAAAGAAGCTGAATATAGAGAGGAGGTGGCTAAACGAGAAGCTGATAATGCAGCCTATAAAAAGGAAATGGCTAGGAAAGAAGCTGAACATAAAGCGGAAGTGGCTAAACGAGAAGCTGATGCAGCTCGGCTTAAGACACAGAAAGATGCTGAATATAAAGCGGAAGTGGCTAAACGAGAAGCTGATATTGTAGCCTTTAAAAATGAAATGGCTAGAAAAGATGCCGAACATAAAGCGGAAATGGCTAGAAAAGATGCTTTGAAAAATCAAACAAAGGTTATTCATCACTATCATGATAGTGATGATGACAGTTTCTGTAATATTATGTATGCGACTAAGGAAGAATATGACAATCCGTTGCTTAACAAGCCTAGAGTTATTGAAGAATATATAAGTAAGTTTGGTAAGAAGTCTTTTGATGATTTACTAACTCTCACCTCTCAATTAGAGAAAACTGAGGTTAAAGAAGTACTGGAACAACAAAACCCTGTAGATTCCTTGGCTATGTTAATGGGGTTAGATAGCGAAGTCTATAATTAAGAGACTTCCCTTTAACCAGGGTGATTTAAAAGTCGCAACTAATGATAGAAAGCACTAAATTGCAGAAACGAATGATTGTCATATATGGACGCCAATAAAAACACAAGTAAAAAAACAAAAAATAGTAGAAAAAATGAAGCAGTCATATATTCGGCATCAAAGTGCCATAATGGTTTCTGCATTCTGCTAAGATCCTGGAGAGATACACTCATCGCGGCGGTATCAAAGTACCATGACGTTACAACGGATTTTATCCAAAATGCTTATTTATTATCTCCTCAACTTATCGTTTTTATTTTTTACTTTGTTTTATTCATATTACTTATCAATTTTTATAGCACGCCACTAACCACCTAGCAACTTTATAACGTAAATTTGCACCAAATAACTATTATAGTACCTGATAGTTGCTATTACTTATCAAACAACCATAAGTTATTCTAGCTAATTTATTTGCTATGGCTACTGCCATTACATTAAACGATTTCCCTTTTTCTTTTAACCTTTCGATAAATTCTGATAACTTCCCTTGAGGCGGATTCTTTTTATAACTTCTCATTAATAAAGACCTTGCTCCTTGTATTAGCATTGTTCTTGCATATCTATCACCTTGTTTGGTTATTCTACCTAAAATAATCTTACCACCAGTGGTATTTTGTTTCGGTACAAGCCCCAAAGATGCGGCAAAATCCTTAGCAGAATCATATGCTTCAACCGGTTTAATGCTTAAAATACTTGCATTAATTGTGCCAATTCCTGGAATAGTTTCTAAAATTTTTGCTTTCTCAGAACACCTATTTCTTTCTGCTATTTCTTTATCTAACATTTGTTCCCGTACTATCAATTGGCTAATCTCCTTACAATCAAGCAACATTTGAACAGCAATAGTTTTGTTAATAAATCCCTCTTCTAGTGCAAGATTTACAAAATTTTGACAAGTTTTGGCAAATGTAGATTTTCCACATGTTACCAAATAGCCAAGCTCAAATAATGAGGTAATCAGAGCATTACTGCGCTGAATCCTTTGTTGTATTATATTCTGCCTTGCTTTATGCAGGTAAGATATTTCTTGCTCTACCACTGTTTTAGCTTTGACATGCATTAAATCCGGATCACAGGATGCTTTGCAAATTGCAATTGAATCATTAATATCATTCTTTTGACGAATTTTTGCATATGCCTTTACATCTTTAGGTTTAAGTAATATTGCTTTATGCCCCATTGATTCAAGCCTCTGAGCCATATAATGAGCTCCACCACAAGCTTCAAATACAAAAGTTTCTGACTTTGGAAACATTATTGATAAATTTTCAAAAAAGCTTTTTCTATCCATTGCTTTTTTTAATACAACTTTATTTTCTAAATTTATTGCAGCAAAATGTAATTTTCTTTTTGCCAAATCAATTCCTATTACCTTATAATCATTCATGGTATGGACCTCATAAAATTATTAAAAAAATACAAACCTATTTTAGGTTTTGGTTCTTTGATATTTTAATATCATTTGAAACCGTTGATAAGTTTTTTTTCTTTCTTATCATTGGCGTCCATACCATCATCGCGAGCCACGAAGTGGCGTGGCGATCCAAATAAACAGCTGGCTAGTTTTATTTTTTGCCGCTGCAACTTTTGGATTGCCACGTCACAGCTTTGCTGCTCCTCGCAATGACGTTTATGCATTTTCTAAAATAAATTTCTCTATCATTAGTTGTGACTTTTAAACTGCCCTGCCCTTTAACTGCTTTGCTCAGATTTGAGTTAAGTAAAGAAAATAAATATAATAGAAACTGGAGAACTAACAATGTATAAAAACAACCAAGCCCATGCATTAAATGCTCAGGGGATAGCATTAGAGACTGAAGGATATAATGCTACTGACCCAACAACAAAAATAGCAAAATATGAGCTTGCAAGACTGCGATATAAGGAGGCTGAAGAGCTAACAACAAATGCTAGCAACAAGACCATATATAAAAAAAACCAAGCCCTAATGTTAAATAAACAAGGGATAGCATTAGAGACTGAAGGAGATAATGCTACTAATACAATAACAAAAATAGCAAAATATGAGCTTGCAAGACTGCGATATAAGGAGGCTGAAGAGCTAACAACAGATGCTAGCCATAAGACCATGTATAAAAACAACCAAGCCCATGCATTAAATGCTCAGGGGATAGCATTAGAGACTGAAGGATATAATGCTACTGACCCAACAACAAAAATAGCAAAATATGAGCTTGCAAGACTGCGATATAAGGAGGCTGAAGAGCTAACAACAGATGCTAGCCATAAGACCATGTATAAAAACAACCAAGCCCATGCATTAGATGCTCAGGGGATAGCATTAGATACTGAAGGTAATAATTCTACTAATACAATAACAAAAGTAGCAAAATATGAGGCTGCAAGATTGCGATTTAAAGAGGCTGAAGAGCTAACAACAAATGCTAGCAATAAGACCATATATAAAAACAACCAAGCTTTACTATTAGATAGACAAGGGCAGCTATTAGTGGCAACTGATCCTTCAGGAGCTATAGCTAAATATAACGAGGCTTTATGTAAAGCTAATGACTGGTATACTATTGCTTCAATTAAAAACAACCAAGCTGCTGCATTAAATGATCAGGGAAGGGCATTAGAGACTGAAGGAGATAATGCTACTAATACAATAACAAAAATAGCAAAATATGAGGCTGCAAGATTGCGATTTAAAGAGGCTGAAGAGCTAACATTAGATGCTAGCAATAAGAGCCTATATAAAGACAACCAAGCTCTAATGTTAAATAAACAAGGGCATCTATTAGTTGCGACTGATCCTGCTGGAGCTATAGCTAAATATAATGAGGCTCTGTGCAAAGCTAATAGGCAGGATACTATTGATTCAATTAAAAACAACCAAGCTGCTGCATTAAATGCTCAGGGAAGGGCATTAGATACTGAAGGTAATAATTCTACTAATACAATAACAAAAATAGCAAAATATGAGGCTGCAAGACTGCGATTTAAAGAGGCTGAAGAGCTAACAACAAAGACCATATATGAAAACAACCAAGCCCTAATGTTAAATAAACAAGGGCAGCTATTAGTTGCGACTGATCCTGCTGGAGCTATAGCTAAATATAACGAAGCTTTGTGCAAAGCTAATAGGCAGAATACTATTGATTCAATTAAAAACAACCAAGCTGCTGCATTAAATGCTCAAGGGCAAGCATTAGAGACTGAAGGAAATAATGCTACTGACCCAACAACAAGAATGGAAAAATACGAAGCAGCATACAATAAATATCAAGAAGCTTGGGATCAATGCTCTACTAATAGAGCTATAGATTTAGATGTTTATAACAACAACAAAGCTAACATATTGCACAGCATAGGATTAGAGTTTTATAATAAAGGTGATTATTTAAAGGCTGAAAACTATTTTAATCAAGCCTATTATGGGTGTACAGGCGGATTTAAGCACGAGCAAGTTTTCAAAGATATGAGTGATAAAGCGAAGGCTAACTACACTGCAGAACAACAACATAACGATATGCCTAGGGATAGTTTTATACAAGCCCAAGATTTAATAACAAAGGGAATGTCAAACGTAGAAAGTCTAGAGGAAAAGGAGAACACCATAATTATTGGGAATACTAGGGGAGGGAAAAGTACGGTAATTAATTATCTTCTATCTAATCCTTTAAAAGTTACAAAACTTGACCCGAATGCTAAAGGCAAGGATGGTAAGGTATTAAAGATATTTGCTGTAGACCCAACAGCAGGACCTGAGATAGGAGCTACTGGTGGATCTATGACCACAGTTCCTAAAAAATGGTATAATCCGGATGGAGCATATAAAAAAGCTATATGGGATTGTCCAGGGTTTGGTGATAATAGAGGACCTGCCGTAGAGATATCTAACGCATATCTTTTATCTAAGTTACTTAGCAATGCTAGAAATATAAAGATAGTTTTGGTTTCTGATATTGACGATATTACCAGCGATAATCCTGCAGGTTTTGTGAGACTAATAAAACAAGTAAATTATCTCTTTGGTGACTTAGATAAAATTAAGAATTGTAGTGTATTGCTTGTTACTAAAGTAAAGAATTACGATGTTAATGACATAGTGGCTGACATCACAAAAATTGCTAAAGATGTACAAGATCCAGAGCTAGATAAGGCATTTGTTCAACATCTAGCCGATAATAAACAAATAACTATTTTTGCAAAAGCTCGGGAGGAAGGTCTGCTTGATAGCAAAGATGCTGAGATGATAGCGAAAGATATTAACCAAATTGATAGCGAACGGCAATTGCCTGTAAAGGTAGGGATTTCTCCAGACACCAAGGTCTTTATCTATAAAAATAGCTCTGTACTTTTAGATGATATTATGGAATGCTTCAAAATATTGTCACTTAAACTCAGCTCATCAATTGATGTTACGCGAATAAAAACAACAGGTGAAGCGGAAACAGCTCGTATTCAATTAATAGAAATGGTAAAGAAACTTAATTTTAATGATTATGAAGTAAATATAAAGGATTTGATTAAAAGAATACCTAGTATATTTGAAGAACAAAAGCAATGGACCAATTATAAGAATCGTGTAACGGACAAGGAAATTGCAGTGTTGAGTGCTAAATTAGATCTAGTGTTTTTTATAAAAAGCATTAATAGTGGTTTAGAAACGTTGGAGATTGATGACTTTAGAACTGATTTAATAAGTGCAGGTCATAAGTTAAGTGAAGCAATTACGACGCATCTTCTAATATTGCAACAGCAGGAAAATAAAATAACTCAGGAACAGATGCAAGAACAAATAGCAAAAGTGCAAAAGCAAGCAGAAGAGACTCGAAAAAAGTTACAAGAAGAAAGCGAGCAAATGAGGAAATTACAAAATGACTATAACGCAGAAACGGCAAAACAAAAAGCTAGTAATGCAGAGTTGCTTAAGAAGCAAGTTATGTATGTGACTAGGGAAGAATATGACAATCCGTTGCTTAACAAGCCTAGAGTTATTGAAGAATATATAAGTAAGTTTGGCAAGAAGTCTTTTGATGATTTACTAACTTTAACCTCTAAATTAGAGAAAATTGAGGTTAAAGAAGTACTGGAACAACAAAACCCCATAGATTCCTTGGCTATGTTAATGGGATTAGATAGCGAAGTTTATAATGTAAATTAATGAGCAACATTATCATGCCAAGCTTATCTAGAGAAAGGTCATAGCGAACAAGCACAACACTAGACAACAAAGGAAGTAACATATGAATTACCAAATATTAGTTTGGGTCATTGGAGCATTTAGCCTAATTAACCCCAGTTGCCAATTAATTGGGTCTATCAGAAAGATTGTATAAGTATGATGTCAGAGTTAGTCCATCTTTGATCGACATTTGTCCATTTTTGGTCATCAGTACCACAAAGTATGGCAAATTGATTCAAGGCAACTGACCAATCTTTAATTGGCATTGTCCACTTCTTTTGAGCGTTTGTCAATGCCAAAAATAGTATACTTGCAGTAAAACTGCAAAACTCTATTAAATTTTAGATAAAGTTATGCAGTTTTGCTGCAAGTATACTATAATCCTAAGAGTACAGCGAGATCGTAGAATAAATATGATTATTTCTTGAAAATATGAAGAACAGCTGCAAAGATGAGACATCAGTAAATAATTGCTATAATTAAATCAAATTTCACTTATTACTAATTATTATAGTTAGGATTAAATTTCTTAAGCCTGATTATATATATTTTCTGCTGATTTTGTTTTTTTAGTGCTATGACTGGGATTGCAGTAAACGAGTGGTTAGAGGTCACCCACAAAAGTTTAACGTTTAAATCAAAAGTACTTATTATGCTAGTAGGTGCTATTTTATGTATGTCATCAATATATTTTTTTCTTGTTCTAGTAGTTTTAATGAAGTCAGAAACTATTTTGAAATATATTAAGACATTCGAACTCTAATAAGATAGCAGATAAAAGTTGGGTAAATTATTTTATGAAAAAAGGGGTTGGAGTTACACCATAACTTTTCTCGATTAAAAATATTTAATCTTTAATTCTTAAAAGCAGCTGGGATTTCCTGTAAAACTGAAATAATAGCAGCATCCTTATTGCATGATATTGTAGAGGATACAGCACTTACTATTAGTCAGATATGGTTTTCATTTGGCACAAAAATAGCAGAATTAGTTAACAAACTAACGAAGCTTGATGATATTACAATAAAAAAAATAAAAATTGAAGGAGAACATGCCTTGCAGAAATTACGTGAGTCAGAAGATATAGATGCATGGTATATCAAGCTTGCTGATAGGCTACATAATATGCAAACTCTTCATTACATTAAGTCAAAAGAAAAACAGAAAAGAATCGCTTTGGATACTTTAAAGAACTTTATCCCGTTGGCAAAACTAGCTCGAGTAGAATGGATAGAACAAGAATTATACACATTAGCTATCAAAACATTAGAGGAGAATTAATACATTTTTTTATTTTTTATTAATAGTTTAGTCAAATTGTCTCTTTGCCTCAAAATATCCACCATCCTTGAGAATGTCACCTTCTTTACTCCTGTTAATCGACGAAACTGTGCCGAGTAGAAATCATAGCTCTTACACTCCTTTAATTAACAAAATTTCATTGCTATGATAGCCCTCACACAACCGTGTGTACGGTTCTTAGGGGACAGAGGAAATGGCAACATTTTCTCTATTACCCGACGATGAGGGAGATGAGCAAAATAAAGATACAACACCGTGAACCAGCATAATCAAAATAATTTTACTCGAGGCTCACAAATCTTTGCTCATCAATTGAGAATGTTTGGACAAGGAAGTATAAATGCTGTTATGATCGGGTTAGCACTAACTATAGTAAATCAAATTGAATTAGGTGACAAAGAAGAAAGAAATTGCCTCAGATAATGTACCAGTTTCAGCTATTTTGCTTCGAATCCATCTCTTCATATTAGCCCAAAATTTCTCTATTGGATTTAAGTTTGGCGAATACGGTGGCAAAAAAATAACTTCACAACCAACTGATTCTATTAGCTCCTTTGTCTTTTGAGATTTATGAAAACTAACGTTATCCATCACTACAACCTGTCCTGATGTTAACTCTTTAATCAAGAATTTTTCAACCCAATTATTAAATAGTTCTGTATTACAAGTTTTATTAAAAACAAAAGGGGCTATTGACTTGTTATTTACTAAACCAGCTATTATATTGGTCCTTTGGTAATGTTTCCCACTCTTCTTGCCAATCAATAATTCTCCTATCTTACCCCAACCTCTATCTTGGCAAATTGTCATATCTATCCCACTTTCATCAAGATATACTATTTTATCTTTATCATATTTACTGATCTTTTCTAAATAATCAGATCGTTTTTCTGCACTTGCTTCCAAGTAGCTAAAGGTTTTTTTTTATAACTAAATCCTAACTTTTTTAATATATTAGCCGCTTGTGAACCTGTAATTCCAAAATTCTTACCAATGTCTTGCAACTTACTATTAGGGTTATTTGTTACGAAATGTTCTAATGCTTTTTTATCAACTTTACTTTTAATCCCTAGTCTCGCCTTTGCTAATACTGTTCCTTCTTTTTTTTTCCTTACGTTCCAACGGCTAATTGTATTCTTATGTATATCAAATATCTTAGCAGCAGATTTCTGACTATTACCTTTTTCTATATAATTTATTACTTTTTCTCTTAAATCTTGACTATATGGACTTGTTGACATTTTTTCCTTTATTTATACCACATCTTATCATCTAATTCAATTTGATTTACTATAGCAAGAAGAAAGGAGTAGTATTTAGCAAAATATATGCCCCGGAAAATGCTCCAAATTGGGTGTATGATCGAGAAGAGTTGTGGAATAGAGTGACTAGCAGAGAACAAAAAAAAGATGGACAGTTAGCTGAAATAATTAACAAGTATTTAGAATTCTATGGGCATTTAGGAAATGTATCACATTTGTCACAAACTAAGGGCGTAAAATTTGGAGCTAAATGAAGGATTGATAGAAAGCAATTATTGCAATATCATGATCAAGATATTATAGGAGCGGCTTTAGCTGTGTGATTGTATCTTAAGATAAGTCTTTAAAGATCTAGAATAAAAGCAAGGAGTGATACCGATCGTGTGATAGGTTAAAAGAAACCTAGTGAATCTGAGGTATCTCCTTGCAGGCGAACTTAAGTAAAATACGAACGGTAGCGTGATCGGAAAAGATCAAATTTACAATCAAGTAAAAAATACTTAAGTTTATTATTTGTTTAAATGCCATGTTAAAAAATAATAAAGAATTTACTCTTGACTTTTAAGACGGTAGATTTATAGACTGTAATGGATGCTAAGATTAAGTTGCGTTTGAGTTGGATTAAGTAGTTAGAGCATGCAGGAAAGGTATGCGAACATTATGGTATTTCACGCTTTACATTACGCAAGTGGTACAAACGCTATGAAGTATTAGGTAAAAATGGTTTGTGTGATATTAGTAGTAAGCCCAAAAACTTTCCTTTTCAAAAAAGAAGTGAAGTTGATGAAAATCTTATACTTAAGTTAAGGAAAGAAAGGAATCTAGGATCACGACGCATTCATAGTGAATTAAAGCGTTTATATGGTATCTCATTCCGTTGAATTTAAAACGTCATTAATCGGCGTACTGCTACAAATACTGTAACTTTTTTGGAACAGGTTATAGAACGTATGCCTTTTCCTATACAACGTTTGCAAACTGATATAGGTATGGAAGAAATCCAAGAAGCTTTAAGAATTGGCAAAACCAAAGCTTCTATCTGTAGAAACTTTGGCATTAAACGTTCTACTTTGTATGATACTTTAAATCGCCTAACCACAAATAATTAAGATACGAATGCTAACGTGTACCGGCATGAAAATTAATGTAAATGTTACTGATAGTAAATATTATAATGCTTGAAGTTAAACTGATAATGTTATAAAATGATTGTAAGTTTTAAATGTAAACATACTGAGAAATTACATAATAGAGAACTAGTTAAACGTTTTGAGGCTTTTGGCGAGCAGGCACGCAAAAAATTATATATGTTGCATACAACCGTTAATTTAGAAGATTTACGTGTTCCGCCTTCAAATCGTCTAGAAGCTCTTAAAGGTGTACGTAAAACCCAATATAGTATTCGTATCAATAAGCAATGGCGTGTGTGTTTTGTTTGGTATGACGGGAATGCTTACGATGTAGAAATTGTTGATTATCACTAATTTATTAAGAGGTATTAGCTATGACAAAGAAATTATCCCTTATTTCACCTGGTCAAATTCTTCTTGAAGAATTTATAGAGCCTATGGGAATAAGTCAAAGCCAACTAGCTCGTGATATTGGTGTACCTGTTACCCGTATACATAATATAATTAAACACCATCGTTCTATCACAGCTGATACTGCTCTAAGGCTTGGGAAATACTTTAATGTGAATCCTCGCTGGTGGATGAACATGCAGAATCAATACGATTTGGAATTTGCCGAAGATAACGGTTGGAAGACCACAGAACAAAAAATACGTACTTTATCTGTAGCAAGTTAAACATTCATTCTAAAAATCTAATCATAGAGCAAGTTGTGATTAGGTCAATTTGCTTTTATATGTCTGACAATACTAAGATTTACCAATTTAAAGTATATCTTAAAGATATAAGTCCAATGATTTGATGTAGATTTCTAATTCAAATTTAGCTTTGCCTCTGCTTTTGAATGGTCTTGAATAGACTTATTGGTGTTAAGATACATGCAAGTACAACATATGTAATTAGGATTTAAAAACTAAATAAAATTAAATTTTTCTTATGAAACAATATCATTACTTAGTGATTATTATATTATTTATATTTAGTGGTTGTACACAAAAAAAAAGATGACCTCACTATGTGACTCAGGTTGCCAAAAAATATATATAATATCACCAACACAATTAAGGTTTAATAAAAAGCACCAAATTCAGGTGGTAGTAATTATTGATGTATTTCGTGCTTTTACTACAGCGGCTTATGTCCTAGACCGTAATCCAACAATATATATGCTGGCAAAAGAAAGTACTATCATTTCTCGTTTGGCAACAAATTTTAATAACCCTTTATTAATTGGGAAATCAGAAAAAGGAGTAGATCTCATTTATGATATTCCAAATTCTCCAACAAGAGTTAGAGCTGTTACTATAGCTGGTAGAAGTGTATTACATAGGACAGAAGCAGGGGCTTGGGGAGTTCTTCTTGCTAAGGAAGCAGATATAATACTTGCCGCAGGTTTTGTTAATGCAGGTGCAACTGCCGAATATATTAAAACACTATCAAATGCAAAAGTTATAATAATTCCTATGGGACATGAGGGTACAACTCCTTCCCTAGAAGATAATGTTTGTGCTGAATATATTAAAGATCTCATTAATGGAAAAAAGACAAATTTGACTAAATTTTTGTCTATACTTCGAGAAAGTTCAGGCAAATACTTTTTTTCTCAAGACCAGTGGCAATATCCTAAAGAAGATTTTTTTCGGTGTCTTAAAATAGACCACTTCAATTTTATAATCAAGGCAACTATTATGGATAATTATGCAGTCCTAACTCGTGGTTAATTAACGTTCTTAAAGGTGAGGTTTCCGGTACTATTCCTAATAGTTCAATAATTAGATTTCTAATCCCATAACCTTGCCACTTAAGCTTATTAAGGGTAGATTTAGTCATATTTTTCCATTCTTCCCGACTTACTGATTGTTTAATATCATACATGTAAGCAAAATAGGGAGTATTTATAGCAAAATGCATAGGGTGAATAGTAATAACTTTTGTTGCTTGATTCAAAACAATATTCCGCAACCTTTCATCCAGTTGCATTGGGTGATTACGCCACAAATATCCACCATCTTCCAAAGAAATAGGGACTTCAAGAAAACCAAACCGATCTTTAAAAGGAGTAATTATTTCTAGATCCGTACATACATTTGATGATATTAACATACCTGCCTCAAACATAGCTTGCTTAGATAAATTACATGTGGCAAACCGATGACAACGGAAAGCTGCCAAATTATGAGGCAAATCCATAACGTGCTTTACTACCTCTGAAATTGTAGTACCATGTGATGAATTTGTACCAAAATACGGATGGAGTCCTATTTCAATTTTATTTATAGCGGCTTCTACTATAGATGAATTATGGGTACTAAAAATAGTAGGAGTAATCTTTTTATCTTCTAAAAAAGCTAAGATTCCTTCTATAGCAGGTTCACATGCCCAATCAAGGTCAACAGTTACTATAACACTCATAAGCACATCTCATGAAATTTACGAAAACGTTCTTCGTTAATATCATGCTTTGCAAATAATTCTGACATTGAACCATAAGAACGCAAGTCTTCGGTACGTTTACTAGTTGACCATGTATCATCATCTCTCATATATTGTGCATTACCATAAGACAAGATATTAAATAATGAAGCATCCATTTCTTTATTATCCTTAAAATGCAAACTTATTCTTCTTCCTGATAAGGCTTCCATACTACTATCCTTAAACTGTTCATACATTTTAGTTGAGATTGCATGGGCATTATCTTTTTCAGGGTTGTCGTATGACATATATTGATAAAATTTCCAGCATGATAAGTTACCACCTACACTTTTTAGAGAATTAAGAATATCTTTAACTTGACTCGGTAATGTTAAATAATTTTTAGTACTAATAACACTGTGAAACTTTAATTCAATACCAGCCTTTGAAATTAAGCTACATTTATTCATAATATTTTTATAATACTCCTTATATCCACCAAAATTTCTACCAATTTCTGTCAAAAAACTATCTTCAGTACTATCAATCGTAACAGCAACAATATCGACTACTCCCTGCATTTCATTAACAACATTTTCATCTAAGTAAGTACCATTGGTATAAAGCTCTATAGTTAAGTTTTTAGCTGGATCTTCTGAGCGAAATTTTCGAATATGACGAAGTAACTCAATGAACTCTTTTGGTGGATGTTTACCAAAAATAATTACTTCTCCACCTGATAATGTAAGACGGCGAAAGTTAAGTTTGTGATACAAATGGCTCACTAATTCTTTCTTGGCTTCTAGATTAAGTTCTGCCTTGAGCTGATGCGGTGCATCTTCAAGTACACAATAACTGCATCTTAAATTACAACGATTTGTTATCATCCAATAGCCTTTGTAATATGAATCACTCATACATTCCTCCGTTTTTATTAAGTTACTAATTTTTTTGATACCTTATAATAGAGTTCTTGTGTAATTAAACGATCGTTTAATTACACAAGAACTCTATTAATAGTTTTAACAAACTTTCCACCAAAGTAAGTTAAAAATTCTTTATCGTATTCACTATCTCCAAATGCTTCAACTGTTCCAGACCAACTAATATGATTTAAAAGTCTATGAATTGCACGTAATTTTGAGGACTGCCAATTAGCTACAAAAGCTATTTCTTGATAAATTTCAACATGCAAATCAAAAATATCTAGTAATAAACTTATTGGCATAGACATTTGCACAACTTGTTTTGACACAGTTATCTTCCTTGCTTCTGGAACTAAGGATTGTAACTTTTTAATATCTTTCAAATCAATTGGGGTAATAAATAGTATATTACCTTCACCGTCAGCAATTACAGCACCGCTATAGGCTATAATCCAATCTACTTTTAGATTGTTCTGTCTAATCTCTTTAAGCAAATCATTAAGTGAACGTGCACTACATATAATTTTTGTTGAAAATTGCTGGAATTTTGACATGCATTTTTTTGTTCTTTCATAATCATTTTTATGAAAAAGTGTACCGTCAAAATCACTTATAGCTACAGCTTTTTTATTATGAATTTTTGCTACAAGTAACCTCTCAAGTATTTTTTCACTATAAAGTTTACCAATTTCAAGCGACATTTCTGATAGTTTAGGTAGATTATTAAGCACTTCTTCAATAGCATCTAGTGCTTCATTATTATTACTTACGAACTTAGCATAAGGTAAATCTGATAAGAATTCAGCGGCAGCATTATTTTGTATTCTTGCTATATTCGGTATACCAGAAGCAAGAGTTTCAAAGATTGAGCGACCAAAGGTTTCACAAGTTGAGGTAGAGATATGAATGTGTGAATCTTCAATAGCCGATGCAAGTTTAGCTGGAGGTATATAGCCGGTTAATTCTATAATGTTATCAAGTCCCAATTTTTTAATTTTATTCTTAACCGCATTATAATATTCCTGATTTTGAACTGGTCCAATGATACGGAGTGTTGCCTCAGAGAATCTGTTTTTCACTTTAGCAAATAAATCTATTAATCCAAGAGTATTTTTTTGAGGCTTGATGCTACCTAAACTACAAAATACCGGTAGTTTATTAAAAAAACGAATTTTAGGTATAAGTAAACTTGTATCTACACCTCTTGGAACTACTTGAATCTTTCGTTTCGAAACTGCATAAAATTCTATTAATTGCTTTTTTTCCAAGTAACTTGGTGTTAAGACATTTTGAGTATTAGCTAGAGTCAAAAACTCCATTTCTGTATATTTGGATGGCACGTTTTCGCTAGATGCTTGGTAAGAAGGCGTCAAAAACATAGGGAAAGTCCATGTTTTTATCTCTTCCCGTAATTTAATATCAATAAACCCAAATTGCATTGATATATGGATAAAAATTATATGAGTAAATTGCTGTTCAACAGATTTTACTTTTTTTGCAATAAACTCAGCATTAGCAAGCCTTTTTTCAAACCGATTATCCAAATTCACAGGATAATCAAAACTCCAAGTTGCTGACGAATTGGTTTGTCCACCAAATTGCATTATGCTTAAGCAGTTTTTAAAACCTCTTTTTAGGGTATCTACCAACCTAGCTCCACCATCACGTTGAGTTTTATCAGGACTAAATTTTTCTGTAACTAATAATATTTTCATGTTTAGATACACCTTTACTTTTAGGATTTGGTAACAAAAGATTTACTTTATTCTGTATGTAAATACTTACAAAAATCATTGATTAAACAAAATATGTTGGTAAAAGAAATTTTTATATCTAAACCCTTATCGGGTTAGATATATCCTTAAATAATTCTTCATAACCTTTAAAAATTTTTAACCAACAAAATTTATCGTCCAAAGGCTTTCTAACTTGAGGATATTTTAAAATCTGTTCAACCTGATTAACTATTTGTTGAAAATCATTGAAGTTAACCAGTAATCCACGATCGGCTGTAATAACCTCTGGCAAAGCACCACTGTTACCAGCTATTATAAAAGTTCCTGCTGTTAAAGCCTCTAAAATAGAACGTCCCATTCCTTCTGAATGAATATATGAACCACCGGGAACTTCTGTTACTTTATCACAACTTAATTGCATGTAAATATCTGCATTGATAATCTCTTCACATATTTTTTCATTTTCGAGTACTCCAAGAAATTCTACAACTGAACTCAGATCATTCTTATCTACTAGTCCTTTTATTTGTTCAAGTAAAGGACCTTCCCCGGCTAACCTCAACTTAAAGCTATAGCCTCTTAACACTAACTCATGAACCAAAGATATCATTAAAGAATGATTTTTATATGGAACAAAACGAGCGGCACAGAAGATAGTAAAAGGTTTATTATCTAAAATCCTAGCTGCCTTTAATGCAGATATATTTACTCCACCTACAAAACGTTTAAAAGGACATTTTATACCAATTTTACTTAAACGATTTTCCGTGTAAGTAGAATTGGTTATTAATAAATCTACAGTATCATTTAAAATATCAACCCAATATGATCGCCGCATAATATATTCTGACATTTTTCCACTAATCAAAGAAGCTTTCAAAATTTCATTACCACCTGTACGGTATATAAATTTAGTTTTTGGGAATATATTACGAAGTTGTTTAAGATCTTCTATCCATCGCCCACTATTAAAAAATATAATAACTGGATTAAATACATTATCTAATTTATTTAAATTTATTGGTTTAGTTTCTTTGTTTAATATAATACAATCTTGCCCTTCAGCATTTTTTGTAATTATACTCAAAATAGGAAACCTAGAATGAGTAGTGAAATATTCTGTAAAATATTTGGCATGCATTTCCATGCCACCGATTAATGGAGGAAGACGATCAGCAAAAAATAGAATACCTAACTTTTGCATATAGTTTCTTTTTTAAATTCTTGTTCCAAGATATTAACTATCTTCTCTGCTGCGTAACCATCCCCATAAGGAAAATGCACTCTTGACATTGCAGCCAGCAAATTTGGATTTTTTAATAAATTATTGCAATTCTTTATAATATTAACTGATTTTGTTCCTACTAATATACCTGTATTAGCTTCAATTACTTCTAATCTTTCAGTTGTATCTCTAATAATGAGTACAGGCTTTCCAATAAATGTTACTTCTTCTTGTATCCCTCCAGAATCAGTTATTACAAAAAGACATTCTTTTAGCAATTTAATAAATAGAATATGATCTATTGGTGAAACTAAATCAATATTATCTATATCTGATAATAACTTCTTCACAGCCTTACTTATAGAAGGATTAGGATGTAAACAAAATATTATTTTTATATCTAAAAACCGTTTAGAAATATTATGTAAAGCTTTACAAACTTCCTTTAGCACTTCACCATGATTTTCTCTTCTATGAATTGTGACTAAGATAAATTTTGATTTATAATCTGTTTCCAATCTATATAATTTGTTATTAACAAGTCTTACTGCATCTATGGATGTATTACCTACTACCCAAATTTTATCAACTTGTACCCCTTCTTTGATAAGATTGATTTTTGCTTGATTGGTTGGCGTAAAAAAATAAGTACTAAGTTTATCTATAAAACATCTATGTACTTCCTCAGGCCATGGTGAATATATATTACCTGTCCTCAAACCTGCTTCAATATGTGCTAATGGTATACGCAAATAGAAACTAGCAAGGGCTGCTACAAAAGCTGTTGTAGTATCTCCTTGAACAATAATTAAATTTGGTCTTGATTTTTCTAATATATTACTAAATTGTGATAACATATGCACTGCACTTTGGCAAAGAGAACCATTACTTTCTATAGGTTCAAATTGATAACTGACTTTAATGTTCATATCTAAAAGCAAAGAATCAAGTAAAGATGTATGTTGTCCGGTTATACATATCTCATTCTTAAAATACTTATTATCCTTAAAAGCTGTAATAACAGGGGCAAGTTTTATCGCCTCAGGTCGTGTCCCTATTACTGTCATTACTGTTTTCATTTTATAAATACTCCGGTAAAATCAAGAAAAATTTTTTCATGAAACAAATGGTTAGATATATCCAAAAATTCATTGTGAGCAACTAACACAACCACCATATCTGCTTTTATTAGTAAATAATTTATTGATTTTATATTTTTAACATATGGATCAAAATCAATAACATCAAATTCTTGTTTAAGAGTCTCAGTTATTATGATAGCCGGTGATTGTCTAGTGTCAGGTACATTAGGTTTATAAGTTAGACCTAAACAAGCTATGGTTCTAACATTATTTTCTTTTGCTACTTTATTTATTTTCTGAATTACCCAATTAGTTTTATTGATATTAACTTCCCTTGCTTTTAGTGTTAACTGGGCAAATCTAGGTGCTGCATTTGCTAAAAAGTACGGGTCTATAGCTATACAATGACCACCCACACCTGGACTTGGTTGTAAAATATTTACACGAGGATGCTTGTTCGCTAACCAAATCAATTCATTTATGTTTATATTAATATGATCAGCAATCATAGATAACTCATTAGCATAAGCAATGTTAATATCACGATAGGTATTTTCTGCAAGCTTAACTGCTTCTGCTGTTTTTGAATCAGTAACTTCTATCCCACCATGAATAAATGATCTATAAAAATCAGATGCTCGTATCCCAGATTGTCTGTCTATTCCCCCTATAACCCTATCATTATGTATTAATTCATTAAGAATATTACTAGGTAATATTCTTTCTGGACAATAAGCTACACATATATTAGCACAAACAGCTCGAAGTTGTTTAGCCATTATCTCGGTTGTTCCTATCGGGCATGTTGATTCAATAAGAACCAAATTATCAGTTCTAAGATAAGGTGTAATAGATTCAATTGCTGCATTTACATAAGAGATATCTGGTTTGTTTTCTAAATTTAAAGGAGTTTGTACAGTAATTATATAAATATCGGAATGTTCAATCTTTGTAGATATTTTGATATTCCCATCATGCATTCCTTTTATAAATAAATCTTTTACTTCTGCTTCAAAAGTAATATGATTAGTTGTATTTATTCTCAATATTACCTTTTCATCAATATCTACCCCGAGAACTGAATAGCCTGAATTTGCTAAAACACAAGCAATAGGAAAACCTATATATCCTAACCCTATAATACAAACTTTTTTATCCATTTTACTCATAATTTTGGCTTAAACTGTCATTTGCAAAATTATTTTACACTATTTATGCAACATTAAATTGCACTTATTAAACTCTCTAGGTTCTATGAACAAAATGTGTGATAGTATTCGTTTTCCAAAGACATAAGGACTACCAAGAATGAGTACTGGTATAAGATACTTTTCTTTTTGAAAACTTTATATTACACCGTCAAGTTAAATGATAAGTAATTTATATTAAGACTAATTAATAATTTTACTAGTGATAATAAGAAAAATAATATAGAAAATTGTAAGAATAAGTTTTTAGTTGTAACAATATCACGCTACAAGTATAAATAATCTGATAGAAAGGAGAGAAATTAAAAAGAAATCAGAATTGACAAGAGAGAAGAAAAAAGAACCATTCAGTCAATCCCGGAAACATTCCAAATATAAAATTATCAACTGGTCAGAATATAATTACTTTTTACGCAATAGAGGTCGTATAGATTTTATGATGGCCAGCAATTTAGCTGAAGGTTGGTATGATGATCAGGACAAGAAGAGAAAGCGTGGAAGACCTAGACGTTATAGTGATACAGCGATATTGAGATGTTTAGAAATTAGATGTTTATTTGGGCTTAAGTTACGGCAAACTCAGGGTCTATCAGAAAGATTGTGTAAGTATGATGTCAGAGTTAGTCCATCTTTGATCGACATTTGCCCATTTTTGGTCAGTTGTGTGATTTATAGACCTTGTTACAACAGAAATGTAAGATAAAATAGTATCTAATTATTAAAAAACTTGATTACTACAACTTGTTATAATAGGAATTAAGTTAGGGACTTACAAGGTCATTTGTAATGGATGCTAAGATTAAGTTGCGTTTGAGTTGGATTAAGTTATATAAACAGTTAGAGCATGCAGGAAAGGTATGCGAACATTATGGTATTTCACGCTTTACATTACGCAAGTGGTATAAACGCTATGAAGTATTAGGTAAAAATGGTTTGTGTGATATTAGTAGTAAGCCCAAAAATTTTCCTTTTCAAAAAAGAAGTGAAGTTGATGAAAATCTTATACTTAAGTTAAGGAAAGAAAGGAATCTAGGATCACGACGCATTCATAGTGAATTAAAGCGTTTATATGGTATCTCATTTTCTACAGCTACTATACATAAAGTGCTTAAAAAACATAATATAGCTCCGTTGAATTTAAAACGTCATTATCGTAAACAGATTAAACGTTATAGTTCTAAGATTCTAGGAGAAAGGGTGCAAATGGACGTTTGTAAAATCGCTAATAATTTATACCAATATACTGCCATAGACGATTGCACTAGGTATAAGGTATTGGCTTTATATAATCGGCGTACTGCTACAAATACTGTAACTTTTTTGGAGCAGGTTATAGAACGTATGCCTTTTCCTATACAACGTCTACAAACTGATAGAGGTCAGGAATTTTTTGCTTATGTGGTACAAGAATATTTGCAGAAGAAGAAGGTCAGGTTTCGCCCTATCAAACCATTATCTCCTCACTTGAATGGTAAGGTAGAAAGATCACAAAGAACAGATTTAGACGAATTTTATAGTAGCACTGATCCTAAGGAACAAGAGCTTCAGAGTAAGCTTATGATTTGGGAAGAGTATTATAATAAGCATCGATCGCATAGTTCTCTGCATGGTAGAACTCCATGGGAGAAATATAAAGAACTCGGACATACTATTCCTTCTATAGAAGAAGTACATAAAAGTTATGATTCTTCAAAAGAAACTTTTGCTATACAGAATTACAAGTATGACCAAAAATTTAAATCTGCTATTAAACAAAAAAATATATTACGTACTAAAAGATAAGTCGTAATTTTATCTTACATTTCTGTTGTAACAAGGTCTATAAATCACACATATAATAATTCATAACAACAAAACTACTATATCCCAATACCCTCAAACTTATAGGTCATCGCGTTTATAGACTTACTTTGTCTATTTAAGGGGCTTAAATTATCTCTTTATTAATCCTTTCCAAGCAAATTTTTTCCGTCACTGTTTTTAATTTTTTAACTCTATCAATAAGGTAAAGTAGCTGTTCTTTAGTTATCTTATAATCTTTGTTATAGCGAGCTTCAATATAAGCCTGTTCAAGTAATCTAAAACATTGCCTTTGTTCAATGCTGGAATGAGGAAATATTTGCCATAATTCTTCGTTGTAATTTCCGGCTATACTACCTAATTTTCTGATGTCGTGTAACTTTGGCTTATAGTCAGAAAAAACTAACAGGATAGCATTATAAAAACTTTCGGTAGCTTGGTGAAGGTAAAAAGTAGATAAAGCATAATTTCCCCTTCTCAATGGATAGTTACAATCTATAAAAAATTCTTTCCCACTTGTAAACCAATACTCATAATCTTTTTTAGCTATTTGTCTTCTTTCTTGCTATGGTAAGTTTTTAGCTTCCGCCAGCTGAAACTCACCGCTATCATATAAAAGAATTCCTTCTTTTTTTATATCAGAAAAGAAATAATGTCCCTTCTCTAACTGACTATTTACCGTCTTGATTGATTCTAGCACTAAAGTTACCCATAACTCAAAAGGACTTCTTAATGATTTTTTTTCTAACCTTTTCTCTATTTTATCTTCTATTGCTAACCCAGCAAGACCGGCATGTTCGCCTTTCTTCATGATTAACATAATATCGAGATCACTTTGATAGCTATAGGTAATGTGACCTTTTTTATACTCATCTTGTACTCAATCTCCTCTAGCGTAAGAGCCAAATAAAATAATCATCGCAATCTTGTGCTTTGATACAGCGAGAATTTCTTTGACGATATTATCAAGTCTTTCTTGAATTATCAGGGAGCGTTCAGGTAAAACAGTTTTCATATATTTGTAATGTAGCTATCTATAATGTAGATTACTACAATCGGCATAGATATTGCAAAAAGAATTTTGCAAATTCACCTATTATACAAGAAATCTTTTCTATAATATTTAAGATTTCATTTAAGTACCGTGATATTGTTGCAAGCAAAACATGATATTTCTTGGTGCAATAGATACCTTTTTAATTGCATCAATATTAGACCTCTTTTGAAACTGGTTAACGTAGTTCAAAATATATAAATACTAGAGATCATGAACCGTTTTATCATACCAATAACGTTTTCATTCACAACTCTTCTTCCTGCTAACCTACGATTATTCTTTTTATCATTTGTAGTTAAAGGATTTTTCTTGCTTTTTTTCTTTGGTAATTCAGAATTATTGTGAATTTTTTGTATACCTTGATATCCTGTATCAGTAATCGCTTTAACCTTAGGATGGATAAGAATTTTGGATTCCTTAAATAATCTAAAGTTATGTTTCTTACCGTTAGAAAAATTTGTACATATTACTTGTAGGACTCTCAGTAGCATCAATCAAGACTACTTCATAATTCATATCACTCTTCATTAGACTTCTTTCGAAACTCTACTTCTGCTGGTGATTTGGACAATGATGCGGTACTCGAATCCGTAACGGGACTGTTGCGAGAAAAGGATAAGAGAGGTATAATAAACAAAAAACAAAGTAGGTTTAGTAATGTCATTAAGTCAAGTAACGCTGGTGAGTTTAGAAGAATTAGTAAGTGAGGAACATCAATATAGGAAATTCAAAGAGTTATTTAATTTTAATAAAATTCAAGCTGAATTAACATCTGTCGAAGCAGCAAGCAATTATAAAGGTTATGGGGTTGAAAGATTATTTAAGTGTTTACTACTGCAGTTTATGGAAGACTTAAGTGACCGGGAGCTTGAGAGATATTTAAGTGATAGTAATGCAGCTAAGTGGTTTTGCGAATTTGATCTTAGAGAAGCTACCCCTGATCACAGTGTTTTTAGTAAGCTAAGGAAGAAGATAGGTACAAGTAAGCTCTCCGAGATATTTAGTATTTTCAGAGAACAGCTAAGATCAAAAGGCTATATGAGTGAAGTTTTTACTTTTGTGGATGCATCGCACTTAATCTCCAAAGCTAATCTTTGGGAAGAGAGAGATAAAGCTAGAAGAAAGAGATACGAGAAACTTAATAACGAAGTTTTACCTAAGATTGCTCATGATAAGCAAGCAAGACTTGGCTGTAAAGGTGGTAATAAGTTTTGGTATGGCTATAAAAAGCATGTTAGCGTTGATATGCAATCTAGCTTAATAAATAAGGTTGCTATCAGCCAAGCTAAGAAGAAGAATAACATGAAGGATAAGAACTTTGATTTAGACAAATACTATACTAGGTTGAGAGTACCTTATGAAAGAGTTTTCTCGCAGGATAATAAACGTGTACGCTATCTTGGCATAGCCAAGAATCAATTTGCAGCTTTTATGAATGCAATTTGCTTCAATTTAAAAAGATTGTGTATATTAACCAACTGAACTAAGGGAGTATTTTACCTTTCTCCTCAAAAAAATAGAAATCATATGTTTTGATGAAAAAGATAGCGGCAGACCTATAAGCGTGGGTGCTGCTAAAACCTATAAGACAAACTTTATGACAGACTCTATTATCTTGCGATAATATCCTTAAGATACACTCGTTACCTAAGTTAGTAAGTTCATTATCTGTCTTTAACACCACCTCTACACTAGATAATTTTAGGTATTTTATTATATACTCTAATATTTCATTCTCTTCATAATCAATTACACATGATTTCTTTACTCGACTGAATAAGTGTGATAATTTTTTTATTTGTTCTTCGAAAGCACTAGTAATAATTAAGTCAAGATAACGTTGTTTAATTAATAGTAATTCATTTGAATTTTCTATAAAATCTTTAATCCTCTCTTGAGAATTTAATGATGTCTTTAATAGAATGTTTTGTATATGTCCTTCAACTGTTCTTGGGGAAATATCTAATATAACAGCAATTTTTTTTGTGCCTCTAATATTGATAATACATGATATTACATCTATCTCTCTCGAAGTAAATGGAATATCATTTATTGATTTTATATTTTGGAAATATATCATAGGTTTTTCTCCTCTATACTACCCCCGTTTTGTATGTGTTTTAGTAGGTTACCTCTAATTGATTCTTATATTTTCTTGTATAGCAATTATCTTTTAACTGTTGTCGTTGTTGTAGGGGATTCGGGATAGTCCAAATCTCCCTACTCTCTTGATCCAAAACTTGAATTATAGGAACTCGCTAATTGACCTGCTCTTGAGATCACATTAAATGGTAATAGTGAGGTGTGATTATCGCTCACAATCTTCTAAGAGAAGTAATAATAAAAAAAGTCTTCTTTATATGTCTTAGAAACATACACTATAAAGAGATCACCACTAGTGACTATTCTTTGGCATTTTATCTTTGTTCCATATTCTCTATCACTTGCGACATAAATTGGATGAAACAAGGTTAAAGTATTATTACTAACATCTTTCTCTGACTTTATCCTAGACAACCAAGTTCTATCAATAAATTAAGTTTTTAGCTCTATCCTCACTTTGTACTCCAATAAATTTTTATCTAAATCTTGAGTATTTATTATTGTTTTCTAATTTTTATTTTCTATCTTGAGTTTAGTGCATAAAAGAGTTAAAAGGGAAATTATATTTTCCTTTAGTAAGAATATATTATAAACAAAATGTTTAATTATTTGTTTAAATGCTATTAACGCGAATTGCCAATTAATTATACTGGCAAAAGTTATATTTAAAGTTGATCCATGTAAGGTTCGATACTGAAACATTTTTAATACAAACATATTTCTAAAAAATATAGTTTTTATTGAGTGTTTTATATGTTACAAATTAACCTCAAACGTTCATAAAACCTAGCTCCGCTCTTATAAATTAATTGGCAACTCGCATTATTAGATAAGGGAAAAAGTAATAAAAGATTCTTTTGTGGAGTTTCCCCTTACCTAGGGGATTATAGCCAAACATTGTCCTGTTTATTTTTTACTATATTGTAAACTAACAATTAATTATGAAATTTATGATGTCTCAACTTCTTTAGTAAGCAAATATCTTATCAATGCATTAACCACGTATTGCTGCTCTGAGCTACAAATTCTTAACATTTTGTTTGGTATTTCCAAGAAACAGCTAGCTAACATATTGATTTCCAAGCATTTTTTACTTTTTTTCTTCCATTATGAACTTGATAGCACTACATCAAGTGTTAGCTCTAAAATAAATTAGTTAATGCCTTATACTACTATAAATTAAGCCACTCATTAGTATTATATTATTTAATTCATAGTTTAAGTAATGACAACGCAATAAATTTTTTAATTGCGACACTATTGTGAAGTTATACTATCGTCTACCAACTCTTGAAATCATAGTAGTATACGCCTATGTTGTGTATCCATTTTTCATATTTATAAAAAAATTATCAATGTAGCAATTGATAAAAATAACAATATAACTATATGTATAGGATCATTACAATTAGTAATAGAATTATATATGATTCATGGATTACAGATAACATACCCTCTGTTAATTACTATAATAATAGCTCTTGTAGCAAAATTATTAACGTACAAAAAAGATTTGCGTGAGGAGAAAGAGAGGTTTTGGCAATTTTTCCTTCATATCAAAAGCCTTAATTCATTAATTGTTAGTAATTTACAAGCCCATCATTTCAATCCACCACTGACGTTAATCGAGGAAGTTATAGATTATTTCAAATTAGAAGATATTCTACTTGTAAGACATAGTGATTTGCAACAAAATTGCATAACCACTGTAGGCAGGGGGTTACCATTAGAGAAGTTACAAGAAATTATGTCAGCTTATTATGAGAAGCAAGGTACTATGAAATTAGAGCATGTCCCTGTCATTTTAGACTTTTTTCATCAAAATTATGGAGAGTGCCTGTTATATATATTCCCTCCACAAGAAATTGAACAAGAAAGTATTATATGTATTCAGCGACGAGCTAACTTCATTACAAATAATACAGCTCTTGAGCTAGGTACTATCCTTAATTACTTGAAACTTTTCTTAAGAAATTAGAATACCTATAACTCAGCTTATCTTTCAGCCAATATAGGGTGTTGGTAAACAAGTTTAAGATATTAGTATATTCATCCTTGCTTAGTAATATTTTCGGTCGGGCTTTTAATTGAATTTGAGTATTTTGCTCTTTGGAAGTGATGTCGGTATGGTTGTTTGTCTGTATAATTACAGGCTGAGCTGTATTATTGCTTGCTAGCTCAGCATTATTGTTAACGCTAGGTGTTTGGCTCGAGTTATATTTGTCTTTAATCTTAATATTGGTCTATTATACATAATATATCATTGGTAAGCGATATAGATGGAATTATCTAGAAGATTTTAGTTTTTGGATTTCTTCAATACTTAAACCAGTAACTTTGGCAATATATTCACACGTGGCATTTTCTGCCAATAATTTTATAGCAGTAACAGTTTGAGGATCGTAAGTCATGATTTTAGATTTCCTATTTGAGATTTACTTAACTTAGTGTATTTAATAATTTTTTCCATCGGCTCATTGTTTAATAGCATTTCTTTTGCTATAGCTATTATACCTTCCTCTCTACCTTCCTCTCTACCTTTTTCCAGTTGTTTTTTCAGAGTATTAGCTTCGATACGCAGCCATTTAAGATGGTCTTCATAGGCCTCTCTTTCTTCGTCAGTAAAGTTCATAACATCTAACACTGTTAGAGCTTTTTTTAAGGCAACATTGTCTAATTCTTTAGGTAAATTATCTTTGTTAAGTAGGTCATGTCTTGTTAGAAAAGCTGTCCACATGTCTAGAGAGTTTTTTACTTTTTTCAGTATATCAGGTAATTCCTCATAAGAATTATCAGTAAACTTATTAAGCTCAATAGTATGTAATTCGAGGTCCTTGAAATATAACAAGCCACTATCTTTTTCGACTATATGGAAAACATTGTGATATTTAGTTACATTCGGAATAGAAGTAAAGTTTAGAATATGAATACCAATGGCTTTGCTTAGGGTAGAATAGTCCTGAGCTACCTTTAATTGCTCGGTATATAATTTAGCCCAATAATATAAAGCTCGCTTATCATAATCAGCTTCATCGCTAATTTGAATTTCAATATTGAACCTTTTGCCATCAACGGATTTGGCTTTAACATCTAATATTGAGAGTTTATCACTCTTAAAGCTTTTTGGATTATATGGATTAAGCAGCGTTAGTTCTGCCACTTGATCTTCCTTAGATACAATTGAATTAATCAAGGATATCAGCAAGTCCTTATTCTCTTCAACACCAAAGATTTTCTTAAATGCCAAATCAACTCGAGGAGTTATTTTATCCATATATGCTATTAGTAGTTATCAATTCTAAAGCTAGTATAGCACAGAAATTATAAAGCACTAAGTAATATAATGTGAAAAAAATCGTAAAATGTGAACTAGAAAGTGTTTTTTTAGCCGTTTGGTAGTTCACTATAGGAAAGTAATTGCTATAAATTATTTAGATCAGAATCACTATTGGAGTTTTGCTTAGAAGATTTGTCAATATCCTATAGGTGTTAATATGGAAGGTAAGAAAGAGCTACTTGGTATTTGGGTTGGCAAGAATGAAGGTTCTAAATTTTGGATGCAAGTGGTAACTGAGCTAAAGAATAGGGGAATTGAAAAGATATATGTTGCTTGTGTAGATGGTCTAAAAGGCTTTCCTGAAGCTATAAATAGTGTTTTTCCTAAAACTATTGTACAATTATGTATCGTGCATATGGTTAGGAATTCTACCAAGTACGTGTCATATAAAGATTTAAAATCGGTAACAGCTGATTTAAAGAAAATTTATACAGCAATAAACGAGGCGGAAGGGATTAGAGAGCTACAAAACTTTAGTAAAAAATGGGACGAAAAATATCCAGTAATTTCTGACATGTGGCAACGTCTTTGGTCAGGTATAGCCCCGCTTTTTAGCTTCCCTGAAGGGATTAGAAAGGCAATATATACTACTAATACTATTGAATCAGCCAATCGGCAAATCAGGAAAATTATAAAAAATAAAGGGGTATTTCCAGATGATAAATCAATTCAGAAAATAATATTTTTGGCATTGACAAACGCTCAAAAGAAGTGGACAATGCCAATTAAAGATTGGTCAGTTGCCTTGAATCAATTTGCCATACTTTGTGGTACTGATGACCAAAAATGGGCAAATGTCGATCAAAGATGGACTAACTCTGACATCATACTTACACAATCTTTCTGATAGACCCCAAGCTCAAGAAATCAAAGATAAAATTGATCGGCTTACTTCTATTCCAGCAGTTGGCATTACTCTTGCTAGCACTGTAATATGTGAAGCACCAGAACTTGGTAATATTACTTTTAGAAACTTAACTGCTTTAGTAGGTCTTGCTCCTTTTGCTAGAGAAAGCGGTAGTTATAAAGGTAGAAGAAGTATCTTTGCCGGTAGAGGTAATCTTCGAAGAGTTCTTTATATGGCTGCAGTAGCTGCCTTACGATGTAATAAGCGTTTACGTAATTTTTATGACAGACTCAAAATAATTCTTCTTGCAATGAAAATTTATGTTAAGTTATTATTTTCTTATTGACTTCCATTACGGATGCTGAGGTAGGATACCAAATCCAGCAGAGTCTTTTTTTTTGTTTAAAAATTTATTTTCTAATAAAATCATAACATATTCTAGATTTATGATGTTTATAAAATCTTTTTTAAGTCTTAAACCACAACAATTTCTACCTATATTATATTTTCCATCTCTCAAAAATAATCTGCCAGCACTTCCATAAGTTGTCCAAGTTATCATTTTTTCATAGTACTTATATGAATCAATATATCCAAAAATTCCATCATCTTTAGTTTGTCCAGAATAAACTGGATATTCCCCTTTGTGTTTATTAATATATTCATTTGTAATATTAGTTTCGCCAATTATATCAAAAATATCGGATATTTTATAAGTTGTATAAATCATATATCAGCCAAATTTTTGATTATGTTTGAATATTCATCCATAATATTTGATATTTCTTTCAATAAATCAGAAAATTCTTGGAATGTAATCGTATTTTTTTTTCTATAATACCTAACTCAATTTTTTCCTCTTCTGAAAAAAATCTTTCAATACACCAGTTTATATCAGTCTTAAACTTTTCAATCTCTTGTACCTTACATCTTTTATCAAGATTAAGATTTGCAAAATACTTCTTATTACCCTTAAAAGCATTATATAAATTAGCAGTTTCTTTTAAGTCATCTTGCTCAATATCAAATCTATTTACATCTCTGCTTTCACCAATTTCACTAACTAAATAAGTAAACACAGGATTAATCTGAATATCAGAAATATTGAATTTTTTTGTAATTGCTAAAATATAGGTCTTTTTTTGTGTTGTAAAAAATGTCTTTAATGGCAAAGAAATAATTGCATCAATATAGCAACTATCCAAAATATATTGCCTTAGTTTTTTATCATTCTGTCTATTAAAAATGCCGTCAGGAATGACTATAAAAGCCTTGCCACCTTTTTTTAAAGCTTTTATAATCCATTCCATGAAAAGTCCCTCAATACCCATGGCATTTATCTTGTAATAATTCTTTAACGTAATATTTTTAGCTATCTCTTCTTTTATGTTACTACTTCCACTAGTAACATAAGGAGGGTTTGTTAAAATTAAGTCATATTTCTCTTCTGCAACATCGGAAAGAGTACCGAGTATTGAGTTTGTTTTTAAAAGAAAACTCTCATTAAATATTTTGGCAAATTCTCTAGTTAGTCCAATATTATCTTTTATCAGTTCACAAAAATAAATAAGCATATTGGCTTTTGCTAAAATGATGGTTTTTTGTTCATCTTTATCAAAACCTTTATCAAAGCCAACTATTTTAACTTTTTGTACTATTCTATTGTTTTCAACTTTAAAAAGCGTATCAAGATTGTCTTTTATAAATTCTAATGGAAATTTACCTACTCCGCATGCTGGATCATAAATAGTCAACCCATCTTTTAGTTCACCTTTTGCCATTTCGTTAATAGCACGAACAACTTTAATTGGAGTAAAAAACTGCCCTCAATTCTTCTTACTGATACTTTCTTTCAAAAAACTTTCAAAAAGCTTACTTTTAAAATCATGGTCAACATGCTCAAGTTTTCCATAATCTCTAAATTTTTGTAAAACTTTTTTAAAGACTGTTCCGTAACCATCTACAGCTTTTTGTTCTTTACTGATAAATATGCTACCATTTATTAGGGTGGTCTTGTCTAGGGCATTTTCAGGAAACAGCTCTTTTATTTGTGGTCTGATAATATTTGCGTAATGTTGTAAAACTCTGTTAGGTTCATTGCCTTCTTCATACATCCGCAGTAAAGTATAAAAATTATAAGTACCTTGCAATATTTTTAAATCACTTAGATATTTGAATATAAATAATTCAACAAATGTGTATAAGCAATTCTCAGGGGTTGCACCACTAACACTCCAAACATCTTGCCATATTTGTTTTGCTAAGTCGGTTGGATTAATTAGTTTTTTTGGTAAGATTCTATCATTTTCTTCATTTGTTGAGCAGTTTTGTTGTTGATCTTTAATATCGGTCTCCATTGTAATTACCCCCTATTTTTTATCTATAAAAATGGACACTGAGGTTAGTTTTAGAAAGTAGCAGACTGTTTGACACCACCCTGCATAGTATCCACACCACATTTAATCCCACTAATTGACAGAGTCTAGAGAAAGTTCTTGCCTAGGGTATTTTTTTGCGAAATTTAATAGATCAGCGGTAGAATAGAGACACTAGGAAAAATATTATCTTAAAAAATACGACAACATCAAACACCAATGCTTGGCAGTTGAAGAGTATTGTTTTCTAACTGTGTAGTCTTCAAAAATATGGGTGATAATGACACCTATTTATTTTAAAGAGAATCACGTAATTTATCCTCTTAAGTTTAGTTATGCCTCTACAACGGGGAAAGTACCAAGAAAAAAAACACTAGTAGATAGTTAACAAAAGAGGAAGATTATGGTGGATTCAAAGAAAATACCAGCCACAAGTAAGGAAATAACTAGCAAACAGAATTGTCTAGATGATAACTGGAGTAAGAGTTTCTTATATCTTAGTTATGGAATAATTGGCATTTTACTTACCCTTATTACATCAGAAAGTTTAGCAGTAGATTTAGGTAAATTTGGTAAAGGTGTAACTGAACCACTGGTAAAATTTGCCGCGGATTACTGGGTTTATGGTGCTGGTATTGGTGGTATTACCACAGCCATTATGTCTGAAGGTGATGGTCGCGTTCGGGTATTTCGTGGCGGTACAGTTTTTATAGGTAGCAGTGCCGTTTGTATGGGCATACTTGCTGCTATGACTTAAATCAAGTGTAAATTGTAACAATATTGGTTTTTTACTTGTGAGATTCAATTATGGAAAGAGTACGATTTAATAATTGTTTAAACAAACACGTTAGATTTTGGAACATATCTATTGGTTCAATAGTAGGGGGCATTAGCTTTGGGTTAATCATTTTATGTTTTAAAGGCGTGCTATGGTCTTTTGCTGGTGGTGCTATTGGTTTTGCTATAGGTGGTTGGTTTATGCATCAATGGTGGCTTGGAATAATCCAGCGTTGGTTCTATTGGCATCTACCACTAACTAGGCTGATTATATCAGCTAATTTACCAAAGTCTCATGTAAGGCTGCTTATGTAGTAATACTAACTTAAATGTAAATAGATATGAATGAGCAGAGATAAAAATGGAGAAGATAATAGCAATAGGTAACATCGAACAAGTAGCAAGACAGCGAAACTTGTTTTTAATACTGACGTTGCTGCTTTGCCTGACTGTTTTAGGACTATCAGTTAAATTATTGACAAACAATGAGAAAGTAATATTGATGCCAAGTCTTAGCCAAGAAGTATGGATTAGTAATAATGGAGTCTCCAAAGGATATTTGGAAGAAACAAGTTTAATGTACCTACCATTGTTACTAGATTTAAATTCAGAAATAATAGACTACAAAGCAGGTATCATATTTAAATATATTTCGCAAAGTGATGCTACCTATATGAAAAATATTCAAAATTATTTTGCAGATAGCAAAGAGAAGTACAAAAAATTTGCTTTATCAACCTATTTTTCTATCAAAAGCTTGGAAGTTGATAGTAAGAATTTGCAGGTAATAGCTGCTGGCATGCTAACCTCAAGGTTTGGCGATAAGGGCTTTGAGGTTAGTCCTGCTTCTTATCAATTATCTTATGAATGGGCAGGTAGACAGCTAAGACTTAAAGAATTTGTAAGAATCAAAGAAGGTCAAGAAACGGCACAATATAACAAAGAAAATGATAAAGATAAAAAATAAAGGATAAGAAAAATAAGAGAATAAATAATGATCAAAATAATACTAATAATTGCCATGATACTAATGAGTAATGCAGCACTTGCAGCACAAGAATTTGAATATATAGCTGGCAATAAAATCAAGGCTAAAATAAGTGCAAGTAACGTTAATAGAATAGCATTTGGCAAAATAGGCATAGCACAAATTATTGGTGATGAAAGCAAGTATAAAATAATAGCGGATAGCAAGGCACAAAACATATTTTTACTACCAAAAGTTCCAGCTGCTCAGACTTTGGAGCTAGCCTTAGTCAACTTTTCGGGGAATGTTGCTGATTTAATACTTGAAGTGGAAGATATGGAAGGGCAAATTATTAAAATTTCCATGGATAATTTTTATAATAAGTCATCCAATGGTTTCCTAAATAATTCAGCTGTTAACAATAAATGGTCAGTAACCATCCAAGAGCAAGAAATTGCTGGAATGATAAGGAACATGATTGCTGACAAGGAAGGTAAATATTACGTTACTCATGTAAAAAGAAAAATTGACCGCTTACGTAATATAGGACTTTCCATAGAGCAAGATAGGATTTACCGTTTTGGTAAGCTTATTGGAGCAAGACTAGTAGTAATCAACAGGAAAGCTCAAGGCTTAGTTCATCTTAAAGAAGTAGATTTTAGTAATCTATTTGATTTTTGTTTAGCTACCACTATCGACAAAACCATACTTCTTCCTAAAGATAAAGGATTTGTTTGGATAGTAGCAAAGGAGCAAGATAGGGACTGACATGACAATATTTGCAAAGCTTAAAGAAAGACTCTTTTTTTTATTAGGAAAGAGTATACAGCTTAAAGTTTCAAATGAAGCTCCAGTGGATAGTTCATTTATAGCTGACAGTCAAAAACAGTCGTTAGATGCAACTAATAATAAGGAGATTAGACGTAAACAGTATAATTTCTTGTTACTGCTTTTGGGTGGTAGCATCATTACAGTACTTGTTCTAATCAACATAATGCAAGGAAAAATTAAGCACAAAGCAGTTATTAATGATAATACTAAGCCTAAATTAGAAGTAGCAAGTGAAGCGTTAGACCCGGAGAAAATGTGGCACAACCACTTTGAAGATTTATTAAACGACAATAGGCGTAAATTTGATGAACGCTTACAGTTAGCAGAAACAAACTTTAGAGAAAAAGAACAAAAGCTACAAGAAGAGATAAAATTAGAATTAACTAAAATGCAGATTCAACTAAATTTTGCTAAAAATGAGCTGATCAGTAGCACAGAAGAATTAAAAAGAATGCGTCAAATTCACCAAGAAGCAGAGCAAAATACAAAAGGTAAGGATTTTGGCAGTGATGTAAATATTGGTGTTATAGACTTAAATGGTGAAATAGAATTTGATAAACCAAAAGATACTAAGATTTATATCCCTGAAACTTCTTATGTTAGTGGCTATTTACTTGGTGGTCTTGCAGTATCTACTGCATTAAATAGCCCAGATGAACATGCTGCTCCAATAGTAATTAGACTAACAGAAAGAGGCAACTTACCCAAGAACTTTAATCTTGATATTACTACCTGCCGTATTTTAGGTAGTAGTTATGGTGACTTATCCAGCGAAAGAGTAATTATCCGCTTGGAGAAAATGGTTTGTATTGATCCAATCACAGAGTTAGTAACTACCAGTAACATAGCTGGAATAGTGCATGGCCCAGATGGTATGAATGGCATTAAGGGGAAAGTAGTAGCTACGAGCAGTAAGCATATAAAAAATGCCTTAATAGGTGGAGTTATTAGCGGGCTTAGCCAAAGTAGTAAAGGTCTAGATAGTATGACTATCACTAGCCTTGGAACAATTGCTAGCCAAAAGAAAGGTTTTAAGGATATGGTAACAGATGGTATTTTATCAGGAACATCGAATGCTGCTGAGAAAATAGCTGACTATTACTTAAGAATGGCAGAGAACATGTCGCCTGTTCTTACTATACCTAGTGGAGTAAAGGTAGATGTTGTCTTCATGAAAGGCTTTTTTGTCGGAGAATTAACCACCCATAAAAAGATAGCCAAGGAAAGAACCAAAAAACCAACAAATAAACAATACGGAGAACAGTAATGCAAGGAATATCAAAGATTTTACTGATTATTACATTATTTAGTTTATCTGCCTGTGGTGGATATGGTTCATCGTTTAGTTGTAAAGACGCAAGTGGTTTTAATTGTGTGCCTTTGAGCATAGTTGATCAAAAAATTAATAGCGGAGAAATTGTCGAAGTAGAACTAAAGGAAAGGGCAAAGTGTCAAGGAAGAAATTGCTATGCTAGACACTTGGACAAACCTGACATTAAAGCTAATAAGGTTCATAAAATAAAGTTGCAACAAGAAACTAATCAGAAAGTACTTAAAGATGGCAGCTTGTTATATATCAAATAAGACAATGAGATGATCATATGAACATAGCTAATTTCTTACAAAATATAGGTAATATTTGTGGTTTGGCTAGTACTGCCGAAGTAAATTACGGCAGTACACAATTGTTGCAAGAACATATCGAACAAAATACTAAAGGAGCAAAATCTTTAGCAGGATATCTAAGTTATCGATATTTTGATCCTAAATGTAATATCTTCTTTAATGAAAATAATGTAATAGGCTTCATGCTAGAAATAGCTCCGATAGTTGGAACAGATGTTAATTTGGAAAAAAACTTAAGCTTATTTTTTAATAATGAATTACCAGTAAATTGCTATTTACAATTTTTACTGATTGCCAGTCATAATATAGAGCAAAAACTAAAATTATGGAGTAATGCTAGAAGTAATCCTAATCAGATGTTACAGCAATTAACAGAATTCCGTAGAGAATTTATTAGTAAATGTGCTAAAGATTTTACAAGTTCAGATGGAAGGATGGCTAAAGATTTTCGGATATATGTTTCTTTTAGCAAAAAAAGTGAAGGTAATAATAGTATAAAATCTATTGAAGAAGTAGTAGCATTCCAAAGCAAATTAGTAAAAAAGCTGCAAGCAATAAAATTATCTCCCCGTATATGTGATGCACAAAATTTAATGTTTGTAGCAGGCGATATGGCACAAATGCAAATGCAAGAAAGATCAAGTCGTAAATATGATCCAATAAATCCTTTAGCTAATCAAATCTTGACGCCACTTTCAAGAACCATTGTTAAAGAAGACTGCCTAATTCATCTAGATAGTATTTATAACGATAATGGATTAAAACCAAACAAATTAACATCTAATAAACTAGCCTCTAACCTAGATTCTAACAAGTTGGTCTCTAAATGTTTTTACCCAAGTATGCTACCAGAGCAATGGTCATTACTGGAGATGATTAATTTACTTGGTTCAGCCAGTGATCATAGTTTACCAGCAAGGCTAATAATTAGTTACACAGTGGCAAATAATATAAGTAAAACACAAAGCTCAAAAATTCTAGCAAGAGGACATAGAAGCATACATGCTGCTGAACAATGGTATGCAAGGCATGATACTAACTTGAAGAAAGAAGCTTTAGAGTGGCGGGAGATAATTGCTAAAGCTAAAAATGGTGAGCAGTTTTTGACAGAATCACTGCAAATAATGATTACTGCACCTCAGTCAGAAATAGAAATAGCGGAGGAATTTTTAATTAGCCTATATAATGCACACGACTTCCAATTACAAGTTAACAAGCATCTCCAATTACCAGCAATGTTATCTCAGTTACCAATGCATCAGGCACTTAGCTGGAAGTTGTTACAGCATTTCCAGCTAGTTAAAATTGCTCAGGCTAAAGAAGTGATAGCCAAGTTGCCGATCCATGGTGAGTGGAAAGGAGTAAATCAAAGTGGAGTTCTATTAACAGGACGCAGAGGTGAGTTATTTAATTGGAATCCATTTGTAAGAATCAATAGCGGTAATTACAATGTAGCTGTTATGGCCCCATCTGGTTCAGGTAAGTCAGTATTTTTGCAAGAACTAGCTACTTCAATGCTAGCACAAAACGCTTCAGTATTTATCTTAGATATAGGTGGTAGTTATCAAAATATCTGTGAGTTAATCGGTGGGGAAACAATTAGATTTAATCAGCATAGTAATATTTCTTTAAATCCTTTTGCTCAAATAGCAGGTAGTGGAACAAAGCACGCTAAGGCTCTTTCTATGCTTGCTAGAAATTGTAATTTAGTGGAAATAGGATCAGTTACTGGTTTGTCCTTAGAACAAATTGAGATGCTTACTGCTAAGGATCAAGACCAAAACCTAGATCTAGATCAAAGAATAGAGATATTACAGATAGGCAATCATTTTGTTACTAAAGATAGTATCATATACGCCAAAAGCATTATTGGTGCTATGTGTGGTATTAGCAAGGATGCTCATAAGGAAGCTATCATTGAACGAGCAATAAATGAGGGTATAGAAAAACATGGTACTACGCTAGATATTACCAAACTTACTAAAGTATTAGAAGAATTAGAGGGAGCAACTACAGCAAAAGCTCTTGCTGAAACTTTATACCCTTATAGTGAAAAAGGAGTACATGGTAAATTTTTTGAGCAAGGTAAAGCTGCATCATTTAAAGAAATACTAACCATTTTTGAGTTTGAGGAGGTCAAGAATGATCCAATATTACTGGCGGTAATATTACAGGTAGTATTGATGCAAGTAACTATGCAGTTCTTATGTGGTGATAGGTCGAAGCAATTTTTACTTATTGTTGATGAAGCTTGGATGATTTTAGATTATTCAGCCAAGTTCTTAGAAAGCTTTGGTAGAACTGTTAGAAAATATGGGGGTTCATTAGTGATTTGTGTACAAAATTTTACTGATTTTCAAAAAAGTGATGAGCGTAGGAGCATTTTAGAAAATAGTGCTTGGACGGTAATATTAAAGCAAGATGAGAAAGGACTAAACTCATTTAGTACTTCAGAAGCCTTTAAAGATATTGTACCGTTGATTGAGTCTATTAGTTTGATACCAAGTAAATATGCTGAGATGCTGCTGATATCTACTGGCTTAAAAGTTGTTGGACGTCTTAGTCTAGATCCATACTCGCAAGTATTATACTCAACAGAAGCAGCTGATTTTCAATATTTACTAGAAGCAAGACGCAGTGGTCTTAGTAAAGATGAAGCAGTAAAAGCCTTGGCAAAAAAATATGGTGAGCTAGCTACTCTGCCAACTATAGAAAAAATGGATAAGTAATAATACGAAAAAGAAAATAAAAAATATAAGTAAGTGTATGGAGATGAATAGGAACATAAATATAAGTAGTGATAACGAATTTAGCGAGAAACAAATTGTTGTTTTACTTGTGTCTATCCTACTTGGAGTTGGAATTGGTTGGCTTGGGTTTTTGTTACTTGGTGATATTGGTAGTCAATGCAAGATTATGTATGTATCACAAAAAGAAATATTAAAGTTAGAAAAAGAAAGGGTAAGTAAAGAATTAGAAGAAGCAAAAATAAACCAACAACCAAAAGAAAACGATTTATTTTTTGGTCACATTAATCAGGCAATAGAACTAATAAACGAGGAAGCTCAAAAATATAAAGATAAAAGAACTAAAGTAATATTTGCAACTGATGAATTTATTACAGGAGAAGGAGTGATATCAATAAGCAGGCAAGTACATCAGAATGTAATAGAGAATTTAGCAAAACTAATCAGTAACCTAAAGTGGGATGATTTAGGGGATGATTCAAAAGGAACAAATATTAAGAAACAGCAAAAACTATCAAATAACAACCAATTAAACAATAACCAATAAATTAGAGAGATTAAATGTACGAAAAAATTCAGTATCCATTTTATAACAAAGCAAACAGAGACAATATGAATACATATAATAATTACAGGTATAGTATGAATAATCAAAGTACTAATTATTTAGAACGCAAACAAGATGCTAGAAAAAAGATTATGCTGGGTGGACTGATAATAAAAGCAGGATTAGATTACTTGCATCCACAAGATGACCAAGCTCTGTATGGTATGTTGCTAGTCAGTAAAATGCTACTCGTTAGCAAACCAGAGATGCTTGAGCAATGGAGAGAAATAGGGAAAGATTTAAAGAAAATATAAATGAAACTAATACTAACAATGATTTTAGTAATTCTACTACCACAAATAACTATTGCTAAGGATTTTGGCATATATGGAACAATTTTTGAGGTTAAAGAAGAAGGATTTTTAGCAATGATCGAAAGAAAACTAAAATTAGTTGATATAGAACAGGAGAAAAGCAAGATGTTAGAAATCGCTAAAACTCGAATAGAGCAACCGGTAGCAGTTAGCAATATCAAACGTACTCAAAAAGCACAAGATTTTACTTATGATCCAAGCTACATAATAAAAGAGGATATTATTTTGCCAGATGGCAAGCTACTTCACAAGATAGGTACAAAAGTTAATCCACTAGATTATATAAACTTGGACAAGAAGTTGATATTTATTGATAGCAGAGATAAAGAGCAGGTTGAGTGGTTTAAGCAGCAAAAAAGCAGCTCCGTAATAAAGGCAGAAGACAAGTTGATATTAGTAGCTGGTAGACCACTTGATTTACAGAAAGAACTTGATAGAGAAGTATATTTTGATCAAGCAGGAGTTTTAACAACAAAATTTAAAATTAAGCAAGTACCAGCAATAATTCAGCAGGAAGGAAAAGTTTTAAGAATAAAAGAAGTAGAAATTGATTAGTGGTCGTAAAAAAACAGTTATAATATATAAATAAACAAAATTAGAGGTATTTTATGCAAAAATGGCAATTACAAGAGGCAAAGGAGCATTTTGAAGAAATTATTGAACTCGCTGAAAACGGGCAACCTCAATTAATAAATGATAAGAAGAGACATAAAGCAGTCTATATTATCTCAGTGGAAGATTATATGGGTGATAAAATAAAACCCCCTATGTCATTTAAAGAATTTTTATTATCTATACCAAAAGTTGATAATGATGATGAAGAGGATTTATTTGAAAGAAAACCAAGTAAAGCTAGGGAAGATATTGATATATGAGATATTTACTTGATACTAATATATTGTCAGAGTTTCGTAAGAAAAGTCCAAATAGCCAAGTAATATCTTGGTTATATCAAATACCTATAGAATCATTATATATAAGTTACTTAACAATTGGTGAAATTCAAAAAGGGATTGCTAAAAAGAGACAAACAGATTTAATAGCCTCATTAAGTTTAGAAAGGTGGCAAGATATTTTAATTAAAAAATATACCGCTAGAACCATTGGTATAGATAATAATGTATGTAAATGTTGGGGAGAATTACTTGCTATTGATGCTACAAATCAGGTAGATAGCCTAATTGCTGCCCAAGCAATAGTTTATGATATGGTTTTAGTTACTCGTAATACCAAACATTTTACTAAATTTGCAGTAAAATTACTAAATCTTTTTGAGGAATGTGAATAATGTAAGAGGTAAAAACGTTGACAAATATCAATAATACGGCCTTGAGCAAAAAGTTTGGCGACCCAGCTCAAGGCACAAAGACACGGTTAAGTATCCTACTGTTAGTGGCTATTTTTATGCCATTTTCAGTATCTGCAAGTATTACATGTCAGGGGCATTTTGTCAATCCAATTACTGATATTTGTTGGAGTTGCATATTGCCAATAAGCATAGGCAACTTAATTAATATTGGTAGTGGTGTAACGCCTAAAAAAAGAGATACCAAAAATCCCTCATCACCAGTTTGTCTATGTATTAAAGCAAACATTCCTGTACCAGGGATAGCAATAGGATTTTGGGAACCAGTAAGACTTATTGATGTTACAAGAACCCCTTATTGTATGACTAACCTTGGTGGTATCTCTCTTGGTTCTGATAGCAAAAGGACTAGTAGTTTTAATAGAAGCTATGATGGCAGGCATGTTCACGATAGTTTCTATCACGTTCATTATTATATTTATCCACTAATTTATTGGCTTGAACTTATTACTGATTTTATTTGTTTAGAGCAGAGTAGCTTTGACGTGGCTTATATGAGTGAGTTTGACGTTACTTGGAATGATGAAAAATTGCAGAACCTGTTAAATCCTGAAGCTTTTTTATTTGCCAACCCTGTAGCTCAAGCAGCTTGTGGTTTGGATTGTGCAAGTAGCACAGCTAGGATGCCACTAGATAGTATGTTTTGGTGTGCTGGTTGCTTAGGTAATATGTACCCATTTAGTGGAGCAAATGCTGATCATGTTGGTGGAGTGCAATCAAGTAGTTTATTAGCTATTCGAATAATTGCCAAGATGCACCGAATAGGGCTTGCGGAGGAGACCTCAACTGATGAAAACACTCGGTTGGCAGGTGGAGGTAAATTGTGCCGTAAGTCTAAGGCATTAAAGATTAAGAAGAGCCAGTATAAACTACAAATGGTAAATCCAAAGTCAACATCAGATAGCATTGGTTGTTGGCCATTAGGTTTAAGTGACATGATGTATTCAACATTTAAAGAATATCCGTATGACGGACAAGATTGGGGGTATTTAGTATGGCGAAAGGCGAATTGCTGTGCTTTTTAGTTACATTACTATTTAACAGTAGTCACTTAACTATAGCACAAAACATCAGCAACACTAATAGTGAATTGTTAAATAACATAAAAAATATTGAGGCAACTGATCAGCAGCAAGATTGGGCTAAAAAATTGGGACATGTAGGACAAATACTAACAAGAGAAGCTATTTTACAAAAGCTGTGTGAGTTAGATAAGCAGCATTGTTTAAAGCAAGGACAAAATTGCAGTGATAAAGAATTAATAGACAAAGAACTTATTAATCCAGCAGTGCTTAAGATATTTGTAAGTAGTGGGATGCCAAGTAATTTACTGAAGACCTATCATCAGCAAGCAGTAAAATATGGTGGAACATTGGTATTTAAGGGATTACCTAATAGTAGTTTTAAAGAACTTAGCAAACTAGTTATGTCAATATCAGAAAATGGTGAAGTAGGCAGTATGCAAATAGATGACGAAGCTTTTGATCAGTTTGGTATTAATGTTGTGCCAGCTATTTTGTTGGTTAAACAAGAAGGTTACTTAGATGGGTGTTTTGGTAAATCTTGCAAAGTTACTTACGATAAGATTACTGGCAGTATAGGTATAAAAGCAGCTTTGGAGAAATTTGCGATTAATGGTGATTTATCACAAGAAGCACAAGAGTTGTTACAAAGATAAGAAGCAGGCGTAAGGATATAAAGATGAGAAGGATGAGGCAGATAGTTCTAATAGTTTTAGTGGTAACTATTACTTGTGCAGAAGCCCAATATTTAGACCCAATCAATAAGACCAATATTAATGAGGTAGATCCATTGTTTGAAAAGAATATAGACAATTATCAAAGTTGGAGTAGACAAATAGAAGATAGTAAAGCAGGTTTTGCTAGAGGAGTAGAGAATAGTCAAGGGTTAGGTGATTTAGTAGGTCATGATAAGCTACAATCGGAAGCAGATCGGTTAAGTAGTATAGAAGCAGAAGATTTAAGTAACAAAGGATGGGAGGAGTCAGCTAAAGACCCGTTCTATAACGAGATGTTTGTTGATTATAGCAGACCTGGCATGATGGCTCATAAACAAGATGCAGAAATGATAGCAAATGCATCTGGCAAGATGATGGATAATTTACTAGGACAACTGAGAGATATAGGAGTGGATTGTAAGACGGTTAAAGGCAATAAGGAAATAGAGCCGCAATATTTCATGGAGCTAAGTCGCAGAGATGAAAGAGCCAAGGGAGATACCATATATGACCAGTATTTCTGTGAACGCTTACGTAATAGATACGCTTGTGTTGATGGACTTACACTACAATGTTTGCAATTTTCTGAAAAGCCAGCTGAATTAACAATTAGTCAATCGAGTATGAAATACACCCCAAATATAGCAGGTTTAGTTAAACGTATTAGTTTTGTAGAACAATATGGCCCGAAACCCTGCAGTCTTTTTATGAGGCTTTTTGGTGGTGGTGGTGAGTCAAGTAGTTATGGAGGCGGTACAGTACACGGTTTTATTAATAAAGCGAGTGGGACAACTTACCATGCTCAGGAAGCAACTTGGCAGATAAGTTTTAATATATCTGCTAAAGTGGCAATGCTTACTAAAGTACAGTTAACTGCTGCTAGTTATGGTACGTTTATTATGTTTAAGCTAAATGGTCAGGTGATATTTGTTGGTCCTGTTAATGGCAACAATTTGTTTCTTAATGGTTATAGGTCAGTTGAAACTAAAGGTGAGAGGAAATATGGTGGTTTGGTTGGTAAGAGAATGACAGTTACCACTAATTATCCAATAGTTAGTACTGGTTTTGGTGAATATGCTCTAGGTTTAGATTCTATAGCTGATAGGTCTAGAGCTGAAGTAATCAACTTGTTGCCTCATATCAGGCAAGGAGACAATATACTGGAGATCAAGGCAATTGGTCGTGGAAATAACGAGGTAAGTTTTAATTTAGATGTAAGTGAGCGTATTTGTACATATTGGCAAGAGTATTGGCGTGAGCAATGTAGGTTAGAGTGATCAGAGTCATGAAGTTAATAAAAATAATAAGAATTTTATTATTGAGGGTAATTGTAATGTTCAGCATAGCAACTGAAACAACAGCATTGGCTGCTGGTAGATCAAACTTTGTTTCCAATTATCCTTGCCAAGAAGGACAAAAGAAGTGTTTAGCTAGTGGCGTAAGGGTAATAGATGGTTTTCAGGTACATAGAGACTGCTGGGAATGGGGGTATAGTAAAATTTGTAATTATCCGAGTAAAAATAACTGTGATCAATATGCACATTGCTATTTTGTTGCACTTTTAGAGTGTTTGCTTACCGATAGCTTAGGTAATTGTGTTAACAGGAAAGAGGAATATTCCTGTAAAAGATGGATACCATCCCCCATAGAGAGTCAGAAAGTACGGGTAGGATTTAAGGAAAAAGAAGGACCGGAAGGTCTTGTATGTAAAGGTATACCTTGTATTGATGGTAACTGCGTTGATAAAAGCTATATGACCAATGGTGAAATGATGGATTCAATTTCCAAGCTTTATGCGATAAGTCAGATCAAGGCAGGTGATGGATTCAATATTAAGTTGTTTGAAGGGCTTAGCATGCATTGTAGTAAGAAGGCAATCGGTTACAGTAATTGCTGCTCAGTGGATCAGAAAGGTTGGGGTAAGAATTTTGGAGCGGGCTGCAGTAAGGATGAGCAGTTGCTGATCGATAAGCGTAAAAAGAATCTATGTGTTTATGTTGGCAAAGAGGGAAAGCAGAATCTAGGAGTAACGAAGATAGTCAAGCATTATTATTGTTGTTTTGGTCAGATGCTAGACAAGGTCATACAGGTTGAAGGTCGGAAGCAGCTTGGTATGAGTTTTGGCAGTGGTGGCAATCCTAATTGTCGTGGTTTGACATTAGACGAAATATTAAGAATAGATTTCAATCGCGTCGATTTCACTGAGTTTATCGAGGAGTTTAAGGTAAAGTTTTTTGGCAAATATAAAGTACCAAATAACGGAGATATGAGCATGAGGGTTAAGGGTAGTCTGCAAAATATCAGGCAATATGATGACAACCCGAATAATCAGGCAAATAATCAAGCTGGTTGGAATATAGGAACAGAAGAAGAACGTAAAGCAGAGGCTATAAGGCAAGCAGAATAGAAGAAACAAGATGAAGCAAAAACTTCACAAAGGAAAGTGAAAGAACAAGAATTAGCTGAGCTGAAGAGACAGTTAAATACTGGACATAGTTTTTGTCAGAATTGTCCTAGTAAAGATCAGTTATTACAAAGGATAAAAATTCTAGAACAAGATTTAATTAATGGGAACTACTTAGTGGTGATTAAAAAGTTTAGTAGAATAATAATTTAGCAAAGAGTTAACAGTAAATCAGGAAAAAATATGACTAATATAGGACAAGAAAGCCAAATTAAGACGAAGCAAGAGAATAAAATAGCTATTTATCAAAGCAAAGATGGAAAAGTGACCGTAAATGTTCAGATATACGATGAAACTGTTTGGTTATCTTTAAATCAAATAGCTGAGGTTTTCCAGCGAGATAAATCAGTAATCTCAAGACATCTTAAAAACATATTTAAAGAAGGTGAATTAGAAGAATTAGCAGTTGTTGCAAAAAATGCAACAACTGCTGCTGATGGTAAGATATATCAAGTTGAATATTATAATTTAGATGCAATCTTATCAGTAGGTTACCGAGTTAATTCCAAATTTGGGGGGCAGTTTAGAAAATGGGCATCTAGTGTGTTAAAGGAGTACCTAATTAATGGCTATAGTATCAATCAACAACAAATTATTGGTGAAAAACTGGAACAGTTAAAACAAACAATAGAATTATTATCAACTACTTTAGTAAACCAAAATCTTGTGACTGATGAAGGACGAGAATTATTAAACCTAATTACTACATACTCTAAGACTTGGGATATTCTTATTAAGTATGATGAAGAAAATTTAGGTGTTCCTAAAAATCTACATAATTCAGACACGGTAATAATTTCATACCAAGAAGCACTAGTGGCTGTAGAGTCTTTAAGACAAGAATTAATAAAGCAAGGTTTAACAAGTCAGTTATTTGGTTTTGAGAAAGAGAATGGACTTCAAAGTATTTTAGCTAATTTAGAACAAAGCTTTGATGGAGCTAGTTTATATGGTTCTTTAGAAGAGAAAGCAGCTCATTTGATTTATTTTATTATTAAGGATCATCCATTTAGTGACGGTAATAAGAGGATTGGTAGTTTGTTATTTCTATTATATTTAAAAAAATCTAACTGTGATCTAAGAAAGATTAACCCAAGTAGTTTAACTGCTTTAGCACTACTTGTTGCTGAAAGTGATCCTAAACAAAAAGAGTTAATGATTAAGTTAGTAATTAACTTAATTAGCAATGATTAAATGGGTCTAGCAAGTTATGAGATTAATATTGTTTCTATCATTAATAGCTTATTTCTCTACTAGCTATGCCAAAGATTTCTTTGAACAGAGATATCGTGGTTGGTTATGGTTTGAGGAGAAGGAGTTGACAAAAGAATTAGAGAAGCAACAAGAGATATTAGTCATAGAGCAACAAAGAGAGCAAGAATACGCCAAAGCAAGGCAGGAAGTGGAACAATTTAGCAAAGAGCTAGAGGAGCTAAAGTTTATGATGATTAGATACCCAGAAAATATCGAACATGTAAGAAGATATAAAGAAAAGGAAACCTTGATGTTAGATAATAGTTTAAAACTTGCTCATAGCTTTAGGATGGTAAATTTCCTGTACCCTGAGACTATCAATTTAATTGAGAATCCAATTAATCTGTATGGCAGAAGAATAAAAGAAGAGACGGATCAACAAAAGCTAGCTGGCAAACTTAAGATACTTGCTACTCAGATAGAACTCTTTGTATTTTTTTCGTCAAATTGTCCTTATTGCATAGCTCTAGAGCCAGTACTAAATGACTTTGCTAAGAAATATGGATTTAAAGTAGAAGCAGTCAGTCTAGATGGTAGCAAAAGCAAATTTTTTAAGACTTACCAAAATCAGGAAATTGCTGAAAAGCTAAATTTGCAAAAAGCTCCAACAATTGTAGCTGTTACAAATGATAGTAAGATTCATTTCGAACTTATCAGAGGTACAGCATCGATGTCAGAGCTTGAGGAAGCTGGGTTATTGGCAAGTGAGTATTTAAATAAGATGGAAGGAACGGAGGGAATATAGCTAACCCGAATAGGTTATTGATATTATTATAAGTTCCTAAACGTCATTGCGAGGAGCTACTAAAGTAGCTCCTCGCAATGACAGAAAAACTATCTAGAACATTAACAGGTTAACTATAACTGAAGAAAAAACTAAGGTAGCAGAAAATGATGATTAGAAAGTTAATACGGAGATTATCTATTCATTGCTTATTAGCAATATGCTTACTAGTGAGCAACAATAGTTATGCAGGCATAGAGAAGTTAATTAAAAGCGTTATGCCAAGTGGTACTATGAGTAATGTAACTAGATCAGCGATCGTACAAGATCAATTAGCAGGTCATATAATTGGCGGATCAGTGCTAATTAAGTCGCCACCTATAGAAGATTTACAGCTTTTTAATTTTCAATCTCCTAGTTGTAAGCTTGGAGGATTGCCTTGTGGAGCACAGTTAGATCTTAGAGGTGGAGCATTATCATTTTTGAAAAGTGCTGCTATGGAACGATTTCTTAAAGAAATGGTACAAAATGTTGGCGGCTATGCAGCAATTATGGCAATTAAAACCATCTGTCCGCAATGTGAGAATATTATGACTTACTTAGAGCAAATGCAAAGAAATATCAACCAATTCAATATTAATTCTTGTGACATGGCTACTCAGATCAGTAATGGTCTAGCAAGTAAAATGGATAAAGGAGCAGAACTTACCCGCCAAAGTGACTTGGTAATGACAGGCAGAGGAAGTGATATGGCAGATATTAGAGACAAGGCAAAACATGATACTGGTGATCCAACCAAAAGCAATAAAGAACTTGAGAGTTTACTTGGTGATAATTTTAATTTGGTATGGAAGGCTCTTGATAAGAAAATAAGTAGCTCAGGAGATGCTACTACTTTTAAAGAATTACTCATGAGCATATCAGGAACTATTATTGGCAAAAAAGATGCTGAAGGACGTCGTTCAATAACTCATAAAAAATCATTGGTTAATAAGGAATTAATAGGGGAGTTTATTGGAGTTCGTAGTGGTAATGTAGATGTAGAGCTGTATAAGTGTGGTGAAACAAACTTATGCTTACTCCCCCAAAAAGCCAAAACTAAGTTATCAGATAAAGATACACTATATGGTAGCATTGATCAAATGCTATTTTCTATGGTTAAGAAAATAAAGAATAATAACGGTAATTTTACTGAGGATGAAGAAAATCTAATTGCTTTATCATCCATTCCACTAACTAACAAGATTCAGAGAGAACTTGCTACTAATACTGATAATGCTTACTTAACAGTACGGATAGCTGAATTTGTTGAAAGCTTATGCTATGACGTAGTAACTAACTACCTTACTAAATTATTACAACAAACTTCTGAAGCAGTATCAGAGCTTTCTTACTTACAGCTTGCAGATATAGGGGTATTTACCAGCTTTGAGCAGGAAGTCAATAACACTATTAGCTTTTTGATAAGCAACAGAGAAAATGCCTTTAGGCGTTATAATATTATTGAGCAAACCAAGATGAGAATGTTGCAAGAAGAAAAATACTTTGAGATGAAGTTTCAGGAGTTTATGTCCACTAATCAAATGGATGGATAAAAGCTGGGTAGGAAAAGGATAGTAAGGTAAATAGGTAAAGAAATATGGAACTAAATTTAACAATCCATACTTACGGTTATTACGATGCTTTGTACTATGTATTAAATGGTTTAGCAATGTTACGTAATAGTGAATTTTATACAGATTTAGTAAATAGTCTATGCATAATTACTGGATGTTATTATGCAGTAAAAATGTCGTATAGTAATAATTCTATGGTGTGGCGGGCATATGTGCTTAAAGTACTTGGTATGATTGTATTAATCAATGCATTATTACTGCCTAAAACAGAAATGATTATTAAAGATCATGTAAGTAAAATAATAGGTAAGGTTGATAATATTCCTATAGCTTTTGCCCTGCCAGTTGGCATATTAGAAGAATTTGGTCATTTGGTCACTATTGGTTTTGAACAAGTATATGCACCGATAGAAGCTCTTGTTAGTACGTCACCTATATTTTCTTATTATAATTATGGTATGTTATTTGGTGCAAGACTAAAAAAGGAATTACGTCAGGTTCGTATTAAAGACCCAGAGTTTGTAGAAAATATGCGTTCTTTTATCAAGCAATGTGTTGTACTACCAGCAATGATAGGCTATCAGTTTACTCCTAAACAATTAATAGATACTCCTGATATTTGGAAATTAGTGAGTAGCAAGGCTGGCACATTGACCCGTCTTTACATTAGAGACGGTAAGAATCTGCGTAATGTTACTTGCCAAGATGCAGCAAATCTCTTTGAGAATTATTTTGATGGAGAGATCAAAAGGGTAGTATCAAAAAATGCCAATACAGAATTTGCTAAAGCAAGAGGTGGATCAGATTATGTCCCTTCAGCTAGGTCATCAAGCAGTTCATCAAGTATCCTATCAAATATTCTCGAGAAAAATATTAGTAGTCTTTATGGAGGTGGTCAAAAAGCAGGTGACATACTAAGGCAGCAAATGATGATTAACAGTATATCTGATTATACCGCAAGTAACTATGCAGTAGCTCGTTCTCGAACCAGCCAAGAAAGTGGTTGGTTATTATCAAGTGATATGGCTAGCTTGTATTTACCAATGTTACTAGTCGTAATAAAATGCATAGTCTATGCCTCGTTTATGTTTTTAGTGCCAATGTTAATCTTTAGTGGTGGCATAGCAAAATATACTTCTTATCTGACTTTAGTTGCCTCACTACAATTATGGCCGTCATTAAATGCTATTATTAATATGATCATGGGTACTTATAGTAATTTAAAAACTGGCTCAAATTTAATGTTAAGTTTCAGTAGTAGCAGCACAATCACCAATCACGTTGATACAATAGTAACAGTAGCAGCAGGTTTGCAAATGGTAATACCATTTTTGGCATTTGCTATTATGCAATCGGGTGTTAACAGTCTTGGTCATTTAGCTGGCTCAATTATTGGTGGACTGCAAGCAACATCGGGCAGTATAGGAGCAGAGGTAGCAAGTGGCAATAGAAGCATTGATAATGTTTCAGAAGGAAATAATCAGCGATATATGAAGTCAGGATATAAGCTTGATTATAATATGCAATATGTTGAAGGTGGCAATAGCTGGCAACAAGCTGATGGTAGTATATCTCGCAATAATCCTGATGGTAGCGTAATTTACAGTGGCGGTCAAGGTATTAACACTTCTGTTGGTATTACCAAATTTAATTTGGAACAAACAGCCCAGAATCATGTGACTCAAGGCATACACACGTCTGAAAGTTTATTGAAGTCAGATCAAAGGGCATTATCAGATGCAAAGAGTAACACCTTGAGCAAAACAGCTGATTTTGTTTCCAACTTAGCACAGCGTGAACATAGTGGGGAAAGCTTTAATTATGATACAATGGGAGAGCAAGGCAAGTCACTTCAGCGGGCAGTAAACAACGTCAGAACTCTTAAAGAACAATATGGATATAGTTGGCAACAAGCAACAGATGCAGCGTTAAAAGCATCTATGACTGCGGCTACTCCACTAAAAGGACTTACTGGTATTGGTATCTCTGGTAGTGTAGAAGGTTCACTCACTGCTAGAAATGTAAGTGATCAGTCTTTTATGGAGGATAGTGATACATCAACACAAAATAATACTCATGAAGATTACAACAATATAGTCAAAGCAGCATCAAGTGAAGTATGGGGAAAAGATAATAGTGCTGAGAAACATTATAGTGATGCAGTAAGGAACAGTTATGAAAAGCAACAAAGATTAGAAGAACAAGTATCAATGCGTCAAGAAACAGTAGATAATTGGTACAAAACAAAAAGCAGACTTGAATCAGAATCAGCAACAGTTAACAAGGATATGTATCAAGAAGTGTTAGACCGCTGCGTAATAGAGTTTGGTATGGATGCAAACTCTGTGAGGAAGCTAGTAGACAAGCAGCATCCTGACGTGATGAAAGTATGGAATAAAATAGCCTCTGAAGAATTACAAAATTTAATACCTGAAATAAATAGTGGTAAGCACCAAGTATCGGGTCAGCATGCAGAAAAAGCATTAAATGATTTTAGCAATGAACATGATAAGCGAATTAATAGAAATCCTGAATCACAAGTTAAAGAAATAGCAACAAAAAGCGGTATTAATAATGAAGAATTTATAGCAAATATTAAAGGCAAAGAGGGAAAACTTAAAAATAAGTTTGAAGAAGTAACAGGTAAAAATACTGAACAATATAATAATATCCGACAAGTTAATGAACTTGAGCGAAAAGATTTACAAGCAGAAGTTGATAAGTATGAAGAGAATAGAAAATATTTACGTTCTGGTAAAACACTTGGTATAGGTGGAACAACTAAAGGTTCTCCAAAAGGCTGGCTTAACAAAGGAGCTTATCAAAGTGTAAGACAGAGTAAACCAAAATATTCTAAGTAAAAGATTACTTTCTATGATAATACATATTACTAGGTAAATTACGATGTTCAATGCCTGTATAATATATGTTATTAGAACTAAAGGTAGAAGAAGAATGGACATTGACATTATATCTCCCTGCTTTCATACCAATCACTTCTTCTTGCCAAGCATTTTTGTTAAATAAAATAGAAATAGGACAATTTTTGTATATGAAGTATAAAGTAGGTATTGCAAGCAAAAAACCAAGAAATGTGGTAGCTGTCAAATCAAACAAAATAACTCCATTGAGCATAAAGAACGGTATAAATACAAAAGCTGTTAATACTATTGTAAGTGCCAGCACTGTCCCAAAATTTTTTGGCAGTCTATCCGTTAGAGACTGGTCTTGTTTATTAAAAAATGTTTTATCTTCAGTGTACGTTACTTTATTAAACATAACTAGAAATTTAGGTACTACAAATAGTGTAATTAATGTTAAAAAAATACTGTCAAATATTTCGCTCATTGCCATATTAAAGCATATCCCCAGCCAAAACATTAAATTCCAAAAATTATCTTTATTTAGCCGTGACTTGATCCAGTTCATAAGATACCTTAGATTTAAGCTATATAAAATGATAATATCATGGTTTGATATTTTAAGTAAAGAAATAATCAAGATTTTGGTTATTACAATAGTTGCTTTTTCACAAAATATGGTGTTTGCACAAGATTTAGCGGGATTAATTAGCACAGTTGAAAAAGAACATAATATTCCAAGTGGTTTATTGAAAGCTATTGCTGAAGTAGAGTCTGAAATGAAAGTTTATGCAGTAAATTTAGGTGGTAAAGCGTTCATTGCCAAGTCTAAGGCGGAAGCATCTAAAAATATACTTTCTTATCTGAGAAAAGGACATACAAATATTGATATTGGCGTAATGCAAATCAATTGGTACTGGCATAAAAGACATTTTTCTAGTCTTGATGAAATGCTTACTCCTAAAACTAACGTTGAATATGCAGCCAAACTACTAACTGATTTATATCTGCAACATGGTGATTGGCAAAAGGCCGTAAGACTTTATCATTCTGCCAAGCCATATTATCATAAGCAATATTCAAGAAAGGTACTATTGTCTTGGCTTGGGAGCTAAAACGGTACTACAAATTTACATTAGTTTATTTGTTAGTAGTATTTTTTGAATTATTATTACTACTAATAATTTGCATTTGTAGATTATTAGTAGTACTGAATCCATATAAAAACAATATGTATATTGTTTTTATATGATGTTATAGTAATATATAAGTTTACTTATGAGTTTATAATTATGAATTGGTCTTTAAGAAAATTAACCTGCAAACAGCTAATGAATCAATTAAGCCCATTAGAAAATATGATAATACCAAGTAACGGATGGTTAAAAACCATAAGAACTGCAATCGGTATGACAAGTCAGCAGCTAGCTCGTCGGTGTGGGGTTAGCAAACAAAGAATCTTACGTATAGAAAATGATGAGGTATTGATGAAGACAACCCTTGCAACTTTAGAAAAAGTCGCAAGTCAACTAGGTTGCAAGTTAGTTTATGCTATAGTTCCAGAAAAAAACTTACTAAATATTATAGAAGAGCAAGCAGAAAGAACGGCTATAGATAGGCTAAAGGAAATATCACATTCGATGATATTGGAAGATCAAAAAGTAATTGATAAAAAACAGCAAGAGCAAATTGAAATTCTAAAAGAAGAATTAATGAAAAATAATATAAAAACTATTTGGCAATGAGATTTATTTACGCTGAAGGTGCTACTCCTTTAAATCAAGATGAAATCAATAATTTATTACCAAAACATTTAACCACTCAAAGTGAGCTAAATGAATGGGAACAATATAATATTCTAAAAGCAGAGGAATGGGTGTTACAGAGAAAAAGGCGAGATATTTTATCAATAAGTTTTGCACAAAAATTACATAATAAAATGTTTGATAATACTTGGAGTTGGGCAGGTAAGTTTAGAAAAACTCAAACCAATATAGGAGTAAATAGTATTTATATAGGGCAGGAACTCAAATTATTATTTGATGATACTATTTACCAGTTAACACATAAAATTTACCCTTTACGAGAAACTGCAATAAGATTTCACCATAGGCTGGTATTTATCCACCCATTCCCAAACGGTAATGGAAGGTTTTCTAGGCTCTTCGCTGACTTTATATTAGTAAGTCATAATGAGCGTAGATTTAGTTGGGGTAGAAGCAATTTAATTTGTGATAATGCTACTAGAAAACAATATTTAGAAGCTCTAAGAGCTGCTGATAATAATGATTATAGTAAATTAATAATATTTGCTGATAGTTAAAAATATTCAAGAAAAGTAGCATCATGGACTTAGTGGTTAATCGAAAATGTATTATAATAGATAATAAATTAAGAGAATATACATACCAATGGTTGGTCTTTAAAATAAGATATATTTTATAAACTTATTACTTTAAATTTAGTCAAATTGTATGCTAAATAATTTTATAGGTGGTGGTCAGATATTCTTGCATAAGATCAGGATGTTTTTGCAGGTATTTAATCGCTCTATTGTTATTTCGTGCATTGTAAGTGTGATAATTACCATAGTTCTAGCTTACCCCAAGCTAGAACTATATGATTTATCTGCTGCTGTAACTTATCAAAAAGCCTTACTAGCCAGTAACTTTGATAATAGCGTGCGTCCTATTAAGGTAATGATCAATCCTAAAGGCAAAAAATATGTTACCCTAATTAATGCCTATAATCATGCTGGTTTATATAGGAGTAATATTGATCCACAACTGATCTTGACTTCCTCTAAATTCAGTAAGAATTATTATCAGCTAGTTAGTTTTATCAAAGCTAAATTATTACTCTGCCTTGGTTTGATGTTTGGTATTTTTGTTAGCATCTTTCTGCTGTGGACAAAATTTGGTAAGTCGGTATCACTAGAAAAACAAATTAGCGGTAGTACTATTAAGTCAGCAAAAGAAATAACTAACTATTTAAATAAAGCTAATAAAGCAAGTAAATTCATTGTAGGTAGCATGCGACTTGTTAAAGATAGCGAAACTAGGCATATTATAGCTATTGGCACTACCGGTTCTGGTAAGACTAATTTGTTTAATAATTTAATTCCGCAAATCAGGAACTTTCAACAACCAGCATTGGTCGTTGATCAAACAGGGGAAATGATAGAAAGATATTATAACCCGGATAGAGGAGATATTATCTTTAATCCATTAGATGCTAGATCTCATAGTTGGGATTTTTGGACTGATACTAGTTCTAATAATAGTAATGATCATGAACAAGCAGAATATATTGATCCAAAGTTAGATAAATTTGCTAAAGTACTGTTTAAGTTTAACAAGAAGACTAGTAGCGGCTTTGATCCATTTTGGAATAATAGTAGTGCAACTATTTTTTGTGCTTGTGTTCAATCCTTAATAAAAGAAGGCAATAAATCAATTACTGAACTGCAGAAAATGTTACAGCTATCTTCTAGGCAATCACTTGAGAAAAAGTTAGCTAATACAGTAGCCGCTAGATATTTAACAGCCAGTAATAAGACTACTGCTAGTTCTATTTTATCAGTGCTGGCGACTAGTACTGCTCCTCTAAATCTCTTATTTGACTCTGAAAGAAAATTTTCCCTGACCAAATATTTTACTGAAGTAGCCCAAGGCAGTCCCGCTTGGTTATTCTTGAGTAACAGACCAGATATGCGAAACGTTACAATGCCGCTAACTAGCTGTTTATTTGAACTAGCAATTTCATGTCTAATTGGCATAGGGATCAATGAAAAAAGGCGTATGTGGTTTATCATCGATGAACTAGCTTCTTTAGGTAATTTGCCTAGCTTTCCTACTTTAATATCAGAATCACGAAAATATGGAGGGTGCGTTCTTTGTGCTACTCAATCAATTAATCAAATATTCGATAATTTTGGTATGTTGCAAGGTAGCAGTATCTTTGGTCAATTTGCTACTAAGTTTCTCTTTAGAAGTGATGAGCCAGCTACAGCTAAAATTATTACTGAGATATTTGGACAACTGGAATATGCTACTAGCCAAAAAAATACTTCTTATGGAGCTCATGAGTTTCGAGATGGTATTAGCTATAGTGAAAATACTAAACATAAAGCTTTAATCACTACCGATGATCTTGCTACTTTAGCAGATTTAGAGTGTTTTGTTGGACTACCTGAGCCAAAAGCTAGAATAGCTAGAATTAAAGTGCCTTTAGCGGCGGATGTTCCTAAAAAACACCCATATTTTGTTGCTGCAAGTAAGCTTCCTGAACATTATAATAATTCCATTAATAATCATAATGTTCAGGAAGCTAGTGTTTCTGATATTTCAAATGACCAAGCAAGTATAACAGATGTTGAGCAAGTAGTATCACAAGAACCACGTAAGGATCAACCTTGGTGGCAAGAAGCTAGGCAAGAATATGGTAAAAAATGATTGCTATAACTAACGAGTATAATACATTAACGAATATTCATGGTAAAAAATGAGTAAAAAAATAACGACTGACTTTACTACAGTTTATGACAAAGTAGACAAGCACTTTACTACATGTATAGAACTTATTAAAGAACTACCATATATTAAACGGGAGGTTCAAGATATTTTAGCATCTTTTAGTGATTCCACTAAGCAATATAGTAATAATATTAATATTCAGTTGGAAGATTTTAAAAAAAATCTTTCTAAGCTTAGTGAGGAGTGCTATATCTTAAGCAAAATACCGGAAAAGTTAGATAAAAGCATAATAACTATAGCCCCTGAAGTTGCTGAGGAAATTCAAAGTCACAACCAACTTAAAATAGATGAAATGACTATAGCAATTAATAGCTGTAGTCAAAATCTCAACAAAATTAAAGATGATATTGAGTCTCTTAGGATTAATCGTAGCAAAAATTTCTTTCCTGTAGTAGCGATTAGTCTTAGCTTATCAACTATTACTACAACCACTGTCCTTTATTTTGTGTTACAATGGTTTCCACCACAGCAAAAATATTTAGTTGATAAAGCTCACGATATTCATACAGAAGGAGTAGTACAAATATTTGATATGCAAGGTAAATTCTGTAATAAAGCAAAAGTAATCAAGGATTGAAGAACCTTTTAATATACCAAATTAATTGGCAACTGGGGTTAGTTAATGTTAATTATTTTTGTTTCTTGGTCTGTAGCGTAGTATTAGACCTAGCAAATATTTTAAACTCATCAAGTAGTATTTTAAGATGCAGATTTGTATCTTCTAACTGAAAGGTAGCATGTAATAGGTGATGTTCTTTCTTAACTGTACTATTAGCTAGCTCTGTTGTTTTTTTATACAAACCTGTTATTTCATCTTGTGCTTTAATGTATATGCTAGAGAAGTTCTCGCAAATAACCTTAATGTTGCTACAGGTTGATCTGATTTGATTAAGCCATTTGACCGAGAGTAGTATTAATAATATTTGTCCGATGATTAGGCTAAATACTCCAATGGTCAAGGCTAATATTTGGTAATTCATGTTCTACTTTATTATGATTAGCTTTTAATAAAAAACATCCCTTTTGATGTTGTTCAATTATGTCCTGCCTTTAAATTCTATATATAGAATTATATGTATAATACTTTTATTGCTAATGTCAATAATTATGCATATAAAATTTGACAAAAAAACATTTATGTGAGAATTAATACATAGTGGAACATAAATGTAACTAAAAAATAATTGAATTACTTAAAACATAATGTCATATACAACATTACAAAAAAATTTAGATAAAATTATTAAAGACCGTAATTACCAAGTTACTGAACTTGAAAGAAAAGCTGGTTTAAAGAAAAATAATATATACAATATTCTAAAGGGAATATCTAAAAAACCTTCAGCAGAGTTGTTACAAACAGTGGCCGATGTACTAGGTGTAACTGTTAAAGATTTATATAATCCCTTTATTGAAACAAAAAATTATTTAAATAATGATGATTTTGAATTGATGGAAAAAGTACTTAAGACTGTAATAGAAGAGGTAAAAAATCTTAAGCTAGAAGTTACTGAAGTGGATATAGTCAATATTATGTTAGAAGTGTTTAATTACTCGAAACCCGAACCCAAAAAAGAATTAGAGAAAAGATTTATTAATTGGATATTACAACAACGCATACAAAAAAAGTAAATTTGGGGCAAAAATGGAGTCTGTCATAAAGATTGTGTAAGTTGAAAAAAGTAGTAAAAATAAGATTACGAAAAAACACTTACATGAGGTTAATATGAAGAAGAAAACAAAAACAATAAATCAATCTGTAGAAAAAGTAGTATCAGAACTTTTGTCACAAAGTAATCCATCAGAAATTTTTGGCAAAGATGGGATATTGCAAGAGTTAAAAAAACAACTAGTTAATAAGATTCTAGAAAAAGAGATGGAATCTTATATTGGATATGAGAAACATTCCAAGGATGAGAAAGAATCTGAAAACAGACGCAATGGTAGTTATGAAAAGACTATAATAGATGAAGATGGTAGGAATATAACAGTAGATGTTCCAAGAGATAGAGAAGGAGAATTTGAACCCCTATTAATTCCTAAGGGAGTTCGACAATTTAAAGGGTTTGATGAGAAGGTAATATCTCTGTATGCAAGAGGTATGACTACAAGGGAGATACAAGGACATTTAGAGGAAATCTATTCTACCAAAGTATCTGCAGAATTAATATCTAAAGTAACTGACGGAGTTTTGGAGGATATTATAAATTGGCAGAATCGTCCCCTTGATAGTATATATCCGATAATATATCTTGACTGCATATATGTCAAAGGAAGAGACAATCACACTATAATAAATAAAGCAGTTTATATAGCTATAGGTGTTAATATGGAAGGTAAGAAAGAGCTATTTGGTATTTGGGTTGGCAAGAATGAAGGTTCTAAATTTTGGATGCAAGTGGTAACTGAGCTAAAGAATAGGGGAATTGAAAAGATATATGTTGCTTGTGTAGATGGTCTAAAAGGCTTTCCTGAAGCTATAAATAGTGTTTTTCCTAAAACTATTGTACAATTATGTATCGTGCATATGGTTAGGAATTCTACCAAGTACGTGTCATATAAAGATTTAAAATCGGTAACAGCTGATTTAAAGAAAATTTATACAGCAATAAACGAGGCGGAAGGGATTAGAGAGCTACAAAACTTTAGTAAAAAATGGGACGAAAAATATCCAGTAATTTCTGACATGTGGCAACGTCTTTGGTCAGGTATAGCCCCGCTTTTTAGTTTTCCTGAAGGGATTAGAAAGGCAATATATACTACTAATACTATTGAATCAGCCAATCGGCAAATCAGGAAAATTATAAAAAATAAAGGGGTATTTCCAGATGATAAATCAATTCAGAAAATAATATTTTTGGCATTGACAAACGCTCAAAAGAAGTGGACAATGCCAATTAAAGATTGGTCAGTTGCCTTGAATCAATTTGCCATACTTTGTGGTACTGATGACCAAAAATGGGCAAATGTCGATCAAAGATGGACTAACTCTGACATCATACTTACACAATCTTTCTGATAGACCCCAAAAATGAATATTTTATCAAATTTTATTAGTTTTTACACTTACTCAAAAGTTCTATACTTCTAAAGTGGTTTTCACCAAATTTTTCTATGAGTTGGGTGCTAAATTTTATATACCAAAATTTATTTGGTAAATTGCAAGTTGCTTTTGCTGCAGCCCAATACAGGTAGCTTACTTCATCGATATTTTTCATATTATCCCGATAATTGTTATAATATAATACTTCTGCTGAAGCATAGGACTCAGCTGCCTTTTCATTCTGACCAAGAGCCGCTAACGCATCTCCTTCAACAACAAAAGCTTTCGCCAAACGTAGGTCTTGTAATTCCGTAAGATTAACATTTTTTTTAGTTGGATCATTAATGAATATATTTTTAGCTTTTTGAGCATATTCTAAAGCTTTCCTAATATTTCCTAATCCCAATTCTGCTCTTGACATCTCAGTAAAGATTTGACCAAATACTTCATGATCCTTTTTCTTTACTAGCTTGTGCATATCATATAATTGTTCTGCTTGAACGTATGCTTCTTTATACTTGCCTAGGATGCTTAATACTTCTGATTTAATTAAATAAGCATGTGTTAGCAATAAATCATTACTATCCATTCCATTTTGGATACAGGTGACTAAAAGTTTACCAATTTGTTCCAACGTTTCAGTATATTTTCCTTGAATAAACAATAATTTTGATTTTAAAAAATAAATTATAAATATATTGACTTCTTGAACCTCTTGTGTAAATGATTCCTCTATTTTTTCTATGATTTCTTCAGCAATTTTTGTATTGACCAAAGATGCTTGAGATCCAGCTATATGTGCGTTGAGATTTAATCTTTGTGCGTCAAGATTAAATTTAATAGGCGAGTCTATTTTAAGATTATCTAGAATTTCTAATGCTCTAGTAGCATAAGAAATAGTTACTTCAAAATTTCCTAATGATATTCTATTATAAATTCCTATTAACCCTAAATATCGACCATAACAATATTTTTGGTATGCGGACATTAGCCAAAACTTAAATTCACCTCTCTTATCTTTTTGTTCAAACCAATCCATCATTTGTTGAGCCTTATAGCCGTTTTGAGTATTAACATATATAGTGAACAATTCGGCTCTTAAATCAAGTATCGAATATACGTTAATATTATATTTTTCAGAATTTTTCAAAAGAACTTCTAGATTTTCGGGTATCGTTTTCGAAATCCTCCATAAATGTCCGGTCTTTAAATCTTTATATTTAGGTATTTTTTGAATTATATCTTCTAAAAAATCTCTATTATTCTTATTGCCATTTATCTCCATTATCTTATTAGCAATAACATCATGCATTTCAAAAACAGGATTGGTTTCATTTGGATCGGTATTAGAAATTAAAGCAAATTTAGACAGTTGATAAATATCATCATCAATAGTATTCTTGTCATCAGTAATAATTTTTAGAAGTTCTTTCGAAAAACCTTGGGTGTTAATTAAGGCTATCTTATTCAGTAATCTTTTAGCATTTGGCTTTAATTCCTTAATTGCTAAATTAATGTTTAATTTAATTTTATCAGTAGAATCTCGTATCCTCTTTTTATATTCTTCTTGATTTAAACCCGGTACTTGGTTCAATAACTGTGTGCCTTGTACTATCAATATAGGATAACCACTAAATTCTTGAACTAAAAACTCTGCTAGTTTAGGATCATCTTTTTCTAAAATATTATTAGCAAGAGTAGTAGCATCATTTTTTTCAAATGCCGTCATTTTGACTGTATTAGGTAATAGTTCACTATCTTGGGAAGCAAAAATAACATGACCATTATGTTCCCAATTAACAAATTCTTGCACCTTATGATTTTCTTTGATCTTTAAATTATCAAATACTAACAACCATTTATTCTTACTAGATAAGTAAGATAACACTTCTTTTTTTGCTGTTCTTACATCTTCTGATATTAAATTAGTCTTAGCTTTTTCATTAATTGATTTTGCTAGTTTTAGAAACCCTTCATTAATATCTAAACTGCAATCAATGAACCAAATAAGCTCATAATTATTTTTATTCTCATAGGCGTACATTCTCGCAAGCTGAGTCTTGCCCATACCACTAATGCCAACGAGACTTGTTTGTCTATATTTGATCGAATTATTCTTAACTAAAGTTAATTGTTTAACATGATCTACAAAATAGCTTACTGGTATAACAAGATTGGATATTTCCACTTGAGCAACTGATGTATAAGGCATTATTAATACCATTATTATTAATATATATTTCTTCATTTTTTCTTTCTAATAATATTATTCATATATTTAGCAAAATATAATATTTATCCTTGTGTTTACTTCGAATTATTTATTATTGTAGTACAAATAACTTCTACATCAAATTGTTATTAGTTTTTACACTTACTCAAAATATCTATACTTCTAAAGTGGTTTTCACCAAATTTTTCTATGAGTTGGGTGCTAAATTTTATATACCAAAATTTATTTGGTAAATTTCAAGTTGCTTTTGCTGCAGCCCAATACAGGTAGCTTACTTCATCGACATTTTTCATATTGTCCCGATAATTATTATAATATAATACTTCTGCTGAAGCATAGGATTCAGCTGCTTTCTCATTTTGACCAAGAGCCGCTAACGCATCTCCTTCAACAACAAAAGCTTTCGCCAAACGTAGGTCTTGTAATTCCGTAAGATTAGCATTTTTTTTAGTTGGATCATTAATGAATATATTTTTAGCTTTTTGAGCATATTCTAAAGCTTTCCTAATATTTCCTAATCCCAGTTCTGCTCTTGACATCTCAGTAAAGATTCGACCAAATACTTCATGGTCTTCCTTTTTAGATGGCTTATGCATATCATATAACTTGTCAACTTGAGCATAGGCCTCTTTATATTGTCCAAGGATGTTTAACACCTCAGCTTTAAATAAATAAAGATGTGTAAGCAATAGATCATCTTGGTTTAATCCATTTTTTATACATGCCTCCATAGTTTTATTAGCTTGTTCTAATGACTCAAGATATTTTCCCTGTATAAAAAATAATCTAGCTTTAACAAAATACAGCATTGGTATATCTATTTTGTCAACAGAACCTTCATTAAACATCCGATCGATAATTTGAGTATTTTTCTCTACCTCTTGAATATCCCCTAATACAATATTAGACATTGCTAAATTGAAAAATACATTAAATTTTAAAGTGTCATATCCTTGTACGTTATCTAATACTTTTTTTGCTCTTACTAAATATTCAATCGCTGTCTTATTATCGGAACTTCTATAATATCCATATTGTCCATACTGTCCTATTATATGTAAATACGCTGCGTATACCCGCTTTTCATTATTGTTCATTAACCATAACTTGAATTTTCCATCCTGATCATTTTTATTAAACCAATTAATTAGTTCTGTTGCCTTATAGAAATCAAAAGAATTAATATATTTTATTATTAATTGTAAATTTAACTCCATAAGTTTATAAACATAAATATTGTATTTTTGTTCATTTTTTTTGATTATTTCAAGATTTTCAGACACTGTTTTTGCATTCCTAAAAATATGGGCTTTTACCACGCTACTTGGTATAGAGTTCATTAATTTAGTAACAATGTCTTCTAAAAAAGCTTTATTATTCTTATTTCCATTTATCTCCATTATCTTATTAGCAATAACATCATGCATTTCAAAAACAGGATTGGTTTCATTTGGATCGGTATTAGAAATTAAAGCAAATTTAGACAGTTGATAAATATCATCATCAATAGTATTCTTGTCATCAGTAATAATTCTTAGTAGATCCTTAGAAAAACCTTGGTTATTGATTAGTGCTATTTTATTTAGTAATTTTTTAGCATTTGGCTTTAATTCCTTAATTGCTAGAGTAATGTTTAATTTAATTTTATCAGCAGAATCTCGTATCCTCTTTTTATATTCTTCTTGGTTTAAACCCGGTACTTGGTTCAATAATTGTACCCCTTGTACTATAAGGATAGGGTAACCAACAAATTCTTGTGCTAGAAATTCTGCTGATTTTGGATTATTATTTTCTAAAATATTATTGGCAAGAGTAATAGCATCTTGCTTATCAAATGCTGTCATCTTAATTATACTGTGTAATCCCTCGCTATCTTGGGAAGCAAAAATAACATGACCATTATGTTCCCAATTAACAAATTCTTGTACCTTATGATTTTCTTTTATCTTTAAATTATCAAATATTAACAACCATTTATCCTTACTGGATAAATAAGCCATTAGTTCTTTTTTTACTAAGGTTATATCTTCTGATATTAGATTAGATTTAAAAGTGCTATTAATAGTTTTTGCTAGCTTCAACAATTCTTCATTAATATCTAAGTTACAGTCAATAAACCAAATAATATCATAATTCTGTTTGTTCTCATAAGAATACATTCTCGCAAGCTGAGTCTTCCCCATTCCACTAACACCTACTACACTGGCTTGTTCATATTTAGTTAAATTATTCTTGAGTAGAGTTAGTTGTTTGATGTGATTAATAAAATAAGTGACCGGTACAACAGAATTGGATACTTGGTCTTGAGCAAGTGAAATACTGGACATAACTAATATTATTATTAATATATATTTCTTCATTTTTTCTTTCTGATACTATTCGCATATTTAGTAAAATCTAACACTTGTTTTTGTACTGATTCATCTATTATTATAGGATAAGTAATTTCAACTATATTAGATTCGTCATCAGAAGATATACTGTACTTAAACTTATGCTCCTTTAGAGATTTGAATATTTTACGACAACTAAGTAGAAATACATCCATATATTCTAACACTATAGTTTCAGACAAATCCACCATTCTTTTTTCGTTTAAAGGAAAACTGTCATATTTAATAATAACTTTTTTGTTAGTAAAACTTATTTCCATTATTTTAGGAATTTCACTCTGCCTATCCATAAATTCCATTAAATTAAAAATAAGGCTAAAAATTAACTGATAAAAAACTTCGGTCGTACAATTAATATTAATTGTGTCTATATTAGTTTGTACCTTTAAGGCTATTGTAATGAAATAAGGAGAAAAATATTCTTCTAAATACTTAGTTAAATTTACTATATCTATTTTTTCAGGAGATGTATCGTATAAGCACATTGGAAATAAATAGTTACTTGGGGATATATTCTGAATTATTTTCTTATCACTTATACCCATTTCTTGCTTGATATACATCTCGGTTGCTTTTTTTATAAAGAGCTTCTTTAGTTTTTGATTAATTTTTTTGTTGCTCAACAATGTACTATTAATCTTTTTTTCTTCGTATAAATCATGCTCTAATATATAAAGTCTCTCTACCCTTCTTTTTTTTATTCTGAGGTAAACATACAAAAATAATGAGCAAATTAAAAAAGTCAAAACTACAGTTATAAAAGTATATTGGTACACTTTATTGTTGTTTAAAAGATAAAATTTAGAATTTTTGTTAATTCCTACTTTTATGGTCAAAACTGTGTTTAAATCAATTTGATAATCTTTTTTTACATTTAAATTTTTTTTATAGTCTAGACCAAATGCAACACTATAATCATTGATTATGATTGCATAACCTATGTAATGGGGAAATATTTTATTTAAATTATCCCTTAGTTCTTGTAAATCAAATATAAACTGCTCTGCTGAATTTTTAATAGAAATTGTATATGGTGTGGTTTTTATTGTATTTTCGCTTATAACATTATTTGTTCTTGAAAAATTTTTAAATAAAAAAAAGGTTTTATTATAGCTAGATTTGTTGAAGACTGTTGTCAAATCATGAGATAATAAACTACCAACACTATCTAAATAACCAGCAAGCATTAATTTTTCCTTTTCTTTTTGTAGATGTAAAAGGTAAATATAAAAACCAATATTAAAAAATAAAAAAACAATAATAGCAATAATGAACGATTTGAATTGCTGTATTAATTGTTGCATGATATTAGTTTGAACCAAACTTGTACTCAATATATCTATTGCTCTTCAAACTCAAACCTCATATAGATGGCAATAACATGTATTCATAATCTAGGCATATTTCCGTCTATATGCATTTAAAAATCATATCCGACTTAATTTTAACAAGATATACTAGTTGTTGTAAATCTTGTGTCTATTTATCGCTTTCTCTTATTCCATATCTTGTTTTTCAAGCACTATTATTAATTATAAGTTTATGATGTCTCAACTTCTTTAGTAATCAAAGATCGTATCAATGCATTAACAGCTTGCTGCTGCTCTGAACTACGAATTTTCATAAAATTCTTTGAAACCTCTATGTGCATATGCTGATTTTCAACAAATACTGGCTGTACAGTATCAGCATCTTCTAAGTCTTTATAAAAATACTCTATATTTTTATCTAGTGCTTTAGCAATAAGAACTAATCTACCTATTGATATTCTATTAATGCCTCTTTCGTATTTTTGTAACTGCTGTCCTGTTACTTCTAGTATATACGCCAGTTGTTGTCGTGACATCCCTTTAGCAAGTCTTAGAGAATAAATATTTTCTCCAATAAGTTGATCGATCTTACGTAAATAGTCATTTCTTCTTGCTATCATTTTTTTTACATTGATTATATCATATCTTAAAAGCCTTCATTATACTCTTCAAGTTTTCTAGATTATGCTACGATAAGTTACTTAACGTGTCAATAATTTAATTTATTATTATAAAAAGTAACCTTATTTTTTTCTTTGATATATAACTAATTTGTGGTTTGTCACAATTCTTCCAAATTTACAATCGTAATTGTGGTAAGGCTAAAAATAGCAACCCATCTTTAGTAAGTTGTTTAAAACCAAGTTTTCTATAATACTTATTTAGTGTTTCTCTTGCTTTTTTTTTATCTTGTTCAAGATCACCAAGTCTCATTTCTTCTTCCCATTTATTTTGGAGTGACTTATGCCAAAACTGTAATGGCATAGCATCTACTATTACTAAATCATTTCTTCTACTTATCGTATACAGACTGTTAGATATCAATGACTCACCGAATCTTCTACCTCTATATTCTGCTAATACTTCAACACGGTTAATTAAAATAATATTAGGCGTAATTTCTGGTAAATCTAGATCAAGTATGTTCTGCCATTTTTTAAAATATTTAGGCTTTATGTAAGAGGCATCTTCAAATAAACACATTAACCTTGCTACATTATCATCTATCATGTCAAGTATGTCTAAAGGTAATAGAGCATCTACCTTGTCTTCGTCATAATCCCGGTAACAATCGTAAAGAGAAAAACGGTAACCATGTAATTTACCAATTACTTTTTCCTCGCCCTCACTATCCTCATCCTCATATATTAAGTATAATAATTTACATTCAAATTCTTCAACATATTCTTTAAACTCACTAAAGCCTATGGGTGGAAAGCGGATAGTACATTCAAAGCTAGCATCTTCATCACAAATATTAATTCGTTGTGTATCCATAGTTTTCTACCTTCATACATTATTAATTTCTTAAGTCTTCCTATGTAACAATTGTGAAATTATTTAATCAATTTATTACTAAATATTCAAGAATAAAATGTAGTGCCGGATTTGATATCCACCAAAAGTTATATAGTGGTAACAATACTTGAAGAATTAGAAAGTGGAGAGAGCGGTAATGGCGTAAGGAATTCCTACTTATCCTGACGACTTAAAACAGCTTGCCAATACCATACCATTTACATCTTCATTAGATTATTTTTTCCCGTGTTAGCTCTGATTGTTTTTGCTGATCTAAGTGTTGTTTTTGTCTATATATCTCTGTTAGTATTTTTGCTATTTCTGTATTCTTCAAATACGGAGCAATTAGCTTATCATTCATCCTATATTCTAAATAAGATTTTGCATCATAAGTATTATTGTTAATTTTTATCATCCCATGTTCTTTAAGCTCTTGTATTTCAGTACTCAATTCTTTTAGTACATGTGCTTGACGTTCTTTATATAATTGCTTTGTTAGCACAGCTACTTGCTTTGTATCTTTTATTCCTTCCACTAGCATTATTTCAAAATCAGCCCCTCTTATATAAGACCTTATTTCCTGATTATTCATTAAGTTATTTAAATAACTTTGCACGGTTTTAAATTGTTGTTTATTTTCTTTAATTAATATCCCTTGTTCTTTTATTATTTTTATATCTTGTTCAATTTGCTTCTTACAATGTTGTTGACTAAATTTAAACATTAATGGTGCTACTCTATCTTTTAGTTCTGAAATATCTCGCTTTAATTCCTTAATTAATAATTCTTCTTCCCATATATTATGCTTTGCTATATATAAACTATCCCTTTTAATATTCTCTAATAGATCAGGCTGGCAGTCATACACTCTCCTTTTATCATTGATGTTCTCTTCTTCCATTTCTTCTGATATACGATAAGTTAAACTTTGATAATCCTTACCCATCTTTAAACTTAAGTCCCTCTCTTGCTCGAGGCTATTCAGTAATCCATTAACTTGTTGTGATTCTTGTCGCTCCTGCTCTATTCTATTAAATTGTGGAATTATCCAATCTCTAAAACTATCGACCCGTATTTTATCTACCGCCTTTACCATATCGTTATATTTTAATGGCTTTATTTGATGCTTTATATCCTCTACATTGAACTTATCATTAAATTTTTGTATTTCATCTATCCTATCCTTATATACTTCAAGTACTATTTTTAACTCTCTATTTTTATTATCATTAATGCTAACAGTTTCTTTAAATGCTTGTTCTAAGCCTTTTTCCTCCCCTATCTTAATAATGTCACTTAAACTATCTGCACTATATGTTTTTAGTTCTTCTAACTCTGAAGTCCATTTATTTACTAATTCATTATTTATCAATCTAGGGTTTTGTCCTTTATATTTCTCTACTATCTCTTCTATTCTTCTCTCATAACTATTATTCTTAGCCAGTTTTGTTTGAACTTTTTGCTGTAGTTTCTGTATGTAAGTTAGATCTTTTACTACTAAACTTTGCCACCATTTACTACTACAAAGACCATCATATATTTTACTAGATATTCTTACTTTATCATCATAGTCTAGTTTATTACTTGTTTGATTTCTCGCTTGTCTTATTTGATAAGTTTTAATTTGCTGATATACTGTCTGCTCTATGGCTCTTTGGTGAGCTTTAATTATTTTACCCTTTATCCCACTTAATTGTTCTTGATGTAGCAAGCTTACATCCCTGAGCATAATATGATATAGTTCTACCCTATCAGTACCATAAGATTCTAAACTTGTAATGTAAGATTGATAATGATCATCATCACCAAAACTACGACCACTACTGTCATAACTTAAAGCTCTTTGTTTTTGCTCGTACTCATGTTGCAGTTCTGCTATTAATTTTGGTAATTCTAGACACTCTTTATCTTTGATGTTGCTATTCGTGGCTATAGCAACTAGTGTATCTCGGTATAGGCTATCTTGTACTCCTAAAAATTCATGTTTACTCCCATCTTTTTTGGTAGTTTCAGCATATTTCATGTAATAGTTAGCTTCTGATGAGGTAAGCTTCTCTTGCCAGCTGACTTCTTTTGCAGCTTCTTGTCTTATGTATTCTATGGCAAGGATAATACCGCTACTTCTAGCTTGCCACAATATTCTTTCTCCTATCGCTAGTTCTTTCTGTGGTAGTAATTGTTGTAGTCTTGCAGTCATAGACTGACTATAAGATAAGGAACTATTTTGCTGCTGACAATTTATGATAGCTTCCCTGATATTATCTATATTGCAACCTACTGGTAATTGGTCAGCCAAGTCCCATTTCTCTAGTAAGATGTCGGTATGGATAGTACCATTAAACTCTAGTTGACTTGGGTCAATGATAGTTACATTGCCAATATGACCATTAGCCTTATTAATCATGTGGCATATTGTTCTAGCCGCTTTGATGCCGGCTTGATCATGATCAGGCCAAATAACTACTCTTCTACCTCGCAATTGCTGCCAATTTGCTTTATCTGCCGAATTACTACCACCCAACCAAGATACTACAATATATTCGGGCAGTAATTCTTGGGCTTTATCACAGGTCTTCTCACCTTCCACTATTAATATAGTAGTATTTAATTTACTCTTTTGCTCATCTGTTATTTTCTCTATATGATAGATCGGTTTATAACCATTATCACTAAAACCCTTTAACCGCCAAGCTTCTTTATTTAATGATTCATTTTGGCAATAGCTCACTGGTAGTACTTGCTTCGTTCCATCTTGGTTACTTATCAGTCTAACCGTTAAACCTATTAGCTGGCTCTTATCATTTCTGTAATAATAGATGCCTGCAATAGTATTACTTTTCAGCATACCAGCCAAGTGAATATTAGGATCGAATTTAGGTGCAGATTCAGAGACGTAAGGCTGTGCATACCATTCATTGATTAAGTGTGTCACTATCTTTTCATGTCCATCACTTTCTTGTAGTTGCTTATTGCTGCTGTAGTTATCATTATGATAATTATTTGCTCTAGCCCTAATACCAGATATCAAGGCTACTTGCTCTAATGCTTCTAATTTGCTGCAGTTAAGAGCCTTCTGAACAAAAGAAAATATATTGCCTCCCTCTCCAGTACTATGACGAATCCATAATCCTTTCCTTAAATTCATACTCAAACTGCCAAGGCTAATCTCAGCACCACTCCTTTTAAAATTTTTGCCATCACTATTAATCCTTCTAGCATAGCTTTCAAAAATATTACGATAATTATATTCACTCAAACTTTGGATAACTTCATTAAAGTCTAATCTCTCATTCCTAGCTGCATTAATGCTATCATATTTGTTAGTTTCTAGTCTAACTTTACCTTCTCTTGCTTCCTCTATTTTGTTGCTAGTTATTTCTTTCTGATCTTCACCTTGAATATCAGCTGAGATGGATATGGCTAATTTAGCTAGTTCTGCATCATTAATATAGTTATAATATTCATAAATAAGCCCTTGTAGATCATCTTCTTTTGCTAGTGCCGCCAAATTTTCTATAGTTAGTTTTCCCTCTTTTTGTAAAAGGTAAAGCTGATCCAAAAAGCTCTGTTCATATTTATTAGGCAAACTATCAGTTAACGACATTATTTCTGCTGATAAGCTCTCAAGTAACTTCGGATAGTTTCCTGCTGTTAGTTTATTTTGTAGTTCTTGTACTTTAATTGCACCTTGCTCATAATTTCTGAACCTTTTAGCTATGACCTCAAAATTGTTAATAGCATCTTTCCGACGCTGGCTAATACCCAAAATGTTACCAAAGCCAATACCTCTAAAATTACCCAGTAATTTAGGATTTTTCTTTACTTTAGAAATGGTATCTGCTAATTGCTCATACCGGCATTCTACTAACAAATCTTGCCATTTCTGCAGTATTTTTGATACAGGAGTTTTATATATACGACTTAAGAATTCAGGGAATAATTTTTCCCGATAAGTAATTATTTCTGCTAGTTCTTTTTTTATCTCTTGATGCTCTATACTAGTCTTTTCTAATAGTTCAGTTCTCTCTTTTAGTAACAGCTTGGTTTCAGTAATAAATTCATTGAGATTAGCCAAATTAGTGGTAAAGATATTTATCAAGTTTGTATTATTTAAGGAGTCGGTACTATCATTTTGGGTGGAATGCAAACCATGATAAATCTCCATCATTTGTCCCCAATGATTATTTGTAATTAATGTTGCTCCTTGATTGATGTTGTTCAAGAAGTATTTATAAGTTGAATAGCCGGCATGTTTTTGGATTGTCTGATAATTTAAATTAAGCTGGATAAGTCTATCACCCATCCTTACTTGATCCTTAACATCGCTACCTCCTGCGTCTTTAATACTGACACTACCATGATAATTATCACAAATAATTTTAGCATGTTTTTGCAACTTCGCCTTTGCTTCTTGTAGTTCCTTATAGATAGTTTCTAGTTCCTCCCTATCATACTCTGACAGATATTGCCAAATAAGCTGATTACGCTTCTCTTTTGATAATGTTGCCCATAATATTTTTTTACTATTGGTGTCTTTACTATCAATCTTTTCATCAACCTCTCTATTAAATATTAAATCATACGGGTCTATAATAATTTCTCTAACATTCTGTATCTCGACATTAGCACTTTGCTTAAATAGCATACATAGTCCAACTAGTTTAATAGGCATTTCTCGACGCTCTCGCCATTCTTGCATCTTACCACGTAAATCAAATACTTCTCGTCTAGAGTCTAAATAATTCTTAATTACTTGTTGATTAGGGGTTAAATTATCAAGCTTACGGTAATCAATTGCTAAATTATTATCTACTCTTCTACTGATCCCTAACATTAAACCAATATACCAAGTAGGTATTTCTTCCCTAACTAACTTTGAATCTTTTCCACCTGATACCTTATAGGTATATGATTCTATACTAAACCGTTCCCGTCCTTTTGCCGCATCTTCTTCCACTCTTCTATAAACTATATCTTCTAATACATCTCTAGCTCCATACAGTTTTACCTCATATCTAAACCTACTCATCAACACGTTAAATGCTTCATAACCCATAATAGCTTCATGGTATATTTTCATATAGTCCACTGTCTCACCTTCTAGCTTATATCCAGTAACTGCATAACCATATTGAAATTGAACAGGATATAGTGGGTCAGATGTATCAATCTTGACTATCTTCTTACTGCCATCTGCTTTATGTACTAGCAATTGCACGCAGCCATGACCAAAATTATCAGGCCTATTAAAATCTATAACTGTTGCTACCTCGCCATTTAGTACTCCATTAAACCCCTTATATTCTGCCTTGTTACTGGTAAAAACTATTTGCTCACCTCGCAGCAATTCTATCATCTCATGACCAGATTTAAAATTACCACTCAGTCCCTTTAAAATACCAGCATGTTTTAACTTCTCTCTAACTTGTATGTTAAAATAATTCACAGCCACATTAGTATAAGCACCTATTACTATCGACCTAATCGACACTAAATCATCTCTAGCTAAATTCTTGGCTTGCTCTAAATACTCATTAATATAATCTGTTACTAACGCTTCTTTAGTTACTTGTACATTGTCATAAATATTCAATACTCCAAGCCCTTGATAAATCTCTAATGCTTTTTCTATCTTATAAAGACCCATTAGCTTGGTAGCTTCCCTTTGTAGTCTCATAGTCCAGTCGTCTTGGTGTTTATGACGCATCACTTCAGTTAATGTACTTACCTTTGCAACAGTACAAATCTTCTTAAAAGCCCCAGCCATACCAACTGCAGCAAACTGATTATTATCACCCACTATTATCGCTTTTGACCCTGACTTTAATACTGTACTTAGTAAATAGTCCATATTTGCCAACTCGACCATATTAGCTTCATCTATGATTAATATGGTCTTATCATCTAACTCTCCACTAATATTTTTATACAAACTCAAACTAGTCTCTATTCTGCCTTGATGTTGATATTCTATTTCCTTATAATAATCAGAACGCAGCATTAACTCAAACGTTTGTTCCTTAGCTTCTTGCCATTCTTTACGCAGTAGTGCTGTATTCTTTGATTCAATACCCGTACTACTTGCTAGAACTTGTGCAGCGGTACTACTTGGGGCTGTTCCTATTACCCTGTAACCCGCCTTGTTATATTGACATACTATCTCCCGCATGACAAAAGTCTTACCAGTTCCAGGATATCCTTCTAATACGCTGATATCTTTACCATTGACAATTTCTCTTACTGCCTTACGTTGCTCATTTGTTAAAGGCTTGCATTGTTTATCAATTAACTCTATCTTTAGCCCTGTTTTGTTGTTTACTATTTCCTGCACAGCAATACCAACTTGTCGAATAGTGGCAATTAATTTCTTCCCTATAGAAATCTTATCTATTGCTCTATCATCAATAGACAGATTATGTTTCTCACTATGCTGTAACTCCTCTACTATCCCAATAAATCTTTGCTCTAACTCTACCCTTTTGGTTAATGCGTATAAGGTACGACCTTTTAAATCACTAGGATTTATTAAACTAATCTTATCAGACGCCAGCAATTTACTATAGAGCAACATAAATTCAGTAGAATATTCTTGATTCAATAGTTCTATATCTGATAATACTGGACTATTATTATCAGTAACACTATTATCACTGCTATTGTCAACGCTACTAATAGTAGCAATATTAATAGTATCTTCCGTACTAGGTACGCCGCTATCTTGCTTACTACTAGGCTCTGTTACAATAGTTGTATCTATAGCAATATCTTCCTGAATATTCTCTTGTACTAATTGCTTGCTTAGCTCTCTTAAATTTTGTTGAAATTTTTGCTTATCAATACTACCATTTGCACTATTTCCCATTTGTTTTTCTGCTTGACCTAGCTCCAAATCTATAGCTAACGTATCGGCTAATGCTATAGCAATTTCTTCCTTAGTAAAAACTGGCTTGTTAATTGATAATTTCTGAAAAACTAATTCTATATCTTCTCTAATCTTGGTAGCATTTTCTTTTAGTATTTGTTCATTTATTAACCTTAATTTTGAGTCTTGTATATAATGTGCTGTTCCTTCATGGATAGTCGGTATTAAATCAATTCCTCTTGCTTTATGCGATAAATGTGATACCTTAGCTAAATGACCATATTTTTCTAAATATTGGTTGATGAAATAGGCTACATTTTCTCGATAATAATATAAAAAATTTCTTCTTCCCCAATCACGTCCTTTTTCACCAAAAATTACTTCACCATTTTCTAAACGTAGTAGTTTTCTAGTAGTCATCTGAATGTGGACATGAGGATTATTTGGATTGTCATAATGAATGTTTATATCTGCTATCATGCCATGGCTAACTAGGCACTCAGAAGCAAAGTGTTCGGTCAGTTCAGTATTCTGTTGTTGAGTTAATTCTTTTGGTAAGGCTATGGTTAGCTTTCTAGCGGTTTCAGCATTTTTTCTTGTTTCGCTACTTTCTGCTCTATTCCATAATTCTTGTCTATCATACACCCAACTAGGAGAACCCTCTGGGGCTAGAATTACGCTATGAACAAGTCCTTTCTTGCTGCTAAAATTATAGGTAACAGTACGTTTTTCTCCTGTTTTACGGTCAGTTGTAAAAAACTGCAATTTACTTCTTGAAATATAGCTACTTGCTGCAACTGCATTTTGTCCTTTGCTTCTTCGTACTTCTGATTTATTACAGTGACATATTGCCATTGCTATTACCGCTATAAGCTGTAAGTTTTGGGTAATAGCAATGACAAGAACCGAATCTTTGAGCGCAGGCAAACTAGGTTTACCTAGTTTGCCCAAGTGCGGGTAGAGGGATTTCAAAAGCAAATGCTAAAACCTAACTTGTAACTACATAGTTTATTTTATTGGCAAGCTTTATATAGGCAGCAGAATGCTCCTTAAGTGGGTTATTTAGGTAAGGTAGGTGGGTGAAGAAAAGAGAGGTAAAAAAAGAAAATGGTTTATCTAAAAAATAGCTATAGGTGGAAAATATTAATTGATTGTAAAATAAACGAACTATATAAATTTAAGGAAAAGTAGCTATAATTTTATTGAACTGGTAGTAAGTTAAAAATATTACAAATTACTTTATTAAAAGTAATTTGTAATAATAACTGCAAGCGTGAAAATGGGTTAGGAAATTTAATAAAAATACTTCTTTATTTAAAAAGGCAAAAATTACAGATATATTGGAAATATTTAATGTTTTTGTAATAATATAAACTGCTTGACAAGTTAGATTGAACTTGTACAAGACTCCTTTTGAGTTGGTTATTTTAGATTTTTTATCTGAAATTTGCTAAGGTAAGTAAGATCGGTAATAAAACCAATAAATTTAGATTTCAGTTAGTCTTCAGGAAAATAACAATACAAGACTAACTGAAAAAGTAGTGGAATCTATATCTAGTTTATATTTGTTCTATGTAGTTATTATAAGTCTCAGTTAATAACTCTAATAGTTTATGATAATTAGAATTCATATCATATTTTTCGTGGTCATAAAAACTTAACATTATTTTGCTGACAATCTTTTTATTCTTTAAACTTTTTACAAGCTCCTCTGCCTCATTATGATACAACAAAGTGCCATTAAGCGTTATTTCGGTTAGAGTACTATTAAGTTCTAAAGCTTTACAAAGTTTAAAACTCCCACTAGGACCAATATGATTATTATCGAGATGTATTCGCTTGAGAGTCCTATTATTTGCTAAAAATTTGGCTAGTATGTCTGCTCCTAGATCGTTAATATAATTATCTGCAAGGTTCATTTCGTCCAAAGTATTATTACTCTTTAACACTGGGACAAGGTGACTTACTCCTTCACAGCTAATATTGTTGTTGCTTAAATCTATTGTGGTTACTATATTGTTGTTTTGCAAAAACTTCGCAACTATCTTTGCTCCTTCATCGTCAATGTTACTATTACGAAGATTTATGTGAGTTAGCGTTTTATTATTTTCTAAAGCATTTTCCAAAGCTATGTTAAGTAGATTGATATGTGCAAGGTTTATTTTGTCTAAATTATTAATCAGTTTTAACACAGCTTGTTCTAGTTCAAAAGAAATATCACTTGTTAATTTATCTTGTTTATTATTTTGTTGTTGATTTTCAATATCACTCGACATAGAATTAACTCCTGTTTTTTGACTATAAACAATAGACACTGAGGTTAGATTTAAAAATTTTGCGATTCTTTGCTTCTAACCTCGGTGCTTGAACACCACACCACGTGGGTCACTACTAATATACTACCCTAATCACTAGTAGAGTCCAGAGAAGTTTTAGCACCTAGAGTATTTTTTTTGAAATTCGATAGAACAGCGGTAAAACGGAGACAGTGGGTAAATTTATTGTTATAGTTAGGGGCTAATTATTTTAGATTTTTTATCTGAACTTTGTTAAGTAAGTAGAATTGGCAATGACGTTAATAATACCAAGAAATCAAATTTTCAGTTAGTCTTTAAGAAAATAACAATATCAAGACTAACTGAAAAAGTAGAGAAATCTATATCTAGTTTATATTTATTCTATGTAGTTATCTCTTAAAGCCTCGATTAATAACTCTGATAGTTTAGGATAATTAGAATTAATATCATATTTTTCGTGGTCATAAAAACTTAACATTATTTTGCTGACAATCTTTTTATTCTTTAAACTTTTTACAAGCTCCTCTGCCTAATTATGATACAAAAAAGTGTAACCAAGCGTTATTTCGGTTAGAGCCCTAATTAAATTCTAAAGCCTTGCAAAGTTGAAAAGCCCTATTAGGACCAATATAATTATTATTGAATGCCAATTAAGAGCTCAATCTGAGTTTTAACAAAAAGAAAGCAACCGATAATTTCCCAAATACATGAATCATCAAACCATTTTTTACTTACATCTAGACCTATTATTTTACTCATGATATAATCTATTTCGTATTATTGTGCAAGGCTGCTGCTTCCAGCACCTTCTGCAATTTGTTCAAAGCAAACTTAACGATAAGAGGGTACTTATTCTATGCTCGATTCTCTCAATCTAGATCTAAAGATATAAGTTATTAAGCTCTATATTAGCACATAAAATAGCTAGGGATGAAATAAATAAGATACTAGGTAGAAACATCAAATATGAAAGTGACGTTGAATTTAATATGAGTGCAAATGCTGTCACAGTACCAATAAGCTCAACAAGTTTATTGGTTAATTTAGCAGAGAATACAGAAGATATAGAAGTACTACCGAAATTAATGGGAGCAGCTCATTCTAATATTGAGTGATAAATATAGAGATAAAGAAGCTATGGGCATTTGAGCTTATTTTACTAAAGTTCTAGAGAATTATTTGCATACAGGTTAAATATGGACTCTCAAAGTTCAAATGCCCCTATTGATGAGCCTATTATATTTTTAACTAAATAGCAGGTGTAAAATGTCAAAAAATTCTAGAATAAACTCTGAATATCTTTACAGTGAAGGAGATATTGATAGCTACGTTAATAATGTCATCAGATACGGTCTTGGGGGATTCAAAAATGAGCATAAATTTCTTCTTAACAACAAATTCGGGACAGAAAACAATCCTTGTTACGTTCTATATTCGGGAGCTGTAGATAGTGCTGGCAAGCTTCCATTAGATTTTTTCTTTGATAAATCAAAACAACCTGCTCCTGATCCTAAGAAGAGAGATGATCGGAAGGATGTCTTTGATGAATTAATGCCAGTAATGTTATCAGAAGAAAATTGTAAAGCCAAAATATTATTTCCTTATAACATAACTAACATTCACTGGCTTACTGGAGAGATCGTTATCGATAAGAAAGGCGATAATGTCTCAGTAGTAATATACACCCACGACCCTTACGGTGGGGGACAGTTATTAGAGAATAATTTTAGCATACTCAATGCCGCTTTACACAAAATCATAGGAGAAAGTGGTTTGCAGGTAACATCAGTAACCAGCCTGTTAAGTCCTTTCACCAATGCAAGACAATCCTATGGTGATAGTACATCTTGCGGCGTGATTGTTGCTGATGAGCTAGTGAGAAGGATAACCGATAGCAACCTTAACATATCATCACCTTATCCACTAGGTGCAGAGCAGTTACGTTTGTCACAGCTTACTTTTCTACAAGAAAAATTGGGAGAAGAAAATCTAGATTATCAGCTCTTTAAACAGCAAGTTACACTTGGGGGAGCTCATTTAGAGGAGTATTTATCTATAGAGTCTGTAGAATATGTTTCAGCACTAACAATAGAAGAAATAAGAGAAAAAGTAGAACAAGTAGTTAGTTCAGAAGAAAGCAACACTATCAAAATTGTTAAACTAAAGCAAGTAGAGAAAGAACAATATAAGTCTTTGATCCAGCAATTAGCTTATAAAAAGAGTCAAGAAGAACTAAAAGATTTAGTAATAGTCCTGAAAGATTTAGGCTATTTAACCACCAAACTAGGAGAGTTAAGTGGTGAGCTGAAATATTACACTGAGGCGGCAGTATTCTACCAATATGTTATTACTATACTAGATGAAAAGCTAAGTGCTGAGAGTAAAAATGAATTTACCAAACAAGAGCTGGTAGACCCATATCAACAATTAAGTCACCTACAGCAGGCGATATTCTCAGCAATTGGCGGAAACCAAGAGAAAATGCCGATAGTGCAGGAGGAAGCGAAAACTAATAAAGATATGTTATTAATATTGCGAAATAGAGCTGATTTCTATATGGCGTTAAAAGAAAATTATCGCAAACAGGCAAAGACTGATAATCAACAAGAAAAACAAAAATATCAGGAGTTATATGTAAATGCCGCAAGAAAATGCTTTGAATACACAGCTGATGGAATGAAAAAATTTTTGGCTAAGTTATATAGTGATAGTGAACAAGAAATGGCTATAGCACCACCTTGTAAATATGCAGTCATAGGACTTGGTTCGATGGCATTGCAGCAAATGACGCCATATTCAGATTTAGAATTTGCTATTCTTACCGATAATGAGGATTACCAACAAAGTGATGATCCTAAGGTTAGGGAGTATTTCAAAAACCTAAGCCACTTGGTAAATTTTAAGGTAATCAATTTAGGAGAAAGCATAATTCCCATCAGTAAATATGGTTTGGATATGAGCCACTTAGTACATAAGGCAGTAAACTTGGATTTAGGAGGGAAAACCCCACTTGGCAGAATAGATCAGGATAAAAAATATGATTTAGTACAAACAGTAGATGGGATGATGGGTTATGTGCGTAATGAGCAACATTGGGCAAGCCATATAGATAAAAACCTGCCGCATATATTAGAAAAAGTTTGCTATGTGTATGGTGATGAACAAATAGTACAAAATTATCAAAATAACATAATGGAGTTTTTAAACAAAAATGTAGATGACTCAGAAGATAAATTAAATTGTCAGATAAGAGCCTTGGAGTTACTAGAGGAAGGTACGGTAGAAATTGACTATCTTTCACAAACATCTAGTTTCAAATCTAAAGAAAGTGTGTTTAAAGGTGATTTAGATAAATTCCGACCTAACTTAGATGATGCAGAAGGCAGATTGTTTGACGTTAAACAGGAAATCTATAGATTGCCTGATCGGATGGTGTACAATCTTGGTTTATATTATGGTATAGTAGGGGACAGTAGCTGGGATACGGTAGATAAATTAGCAAGTAAAGGAGTGATCGGTGTAGAAGCAGCAAGCAATCTAAAGAACGCGATAACTTTTGCTAGTACTTTAAGACTAAAGACCTATCTGCACCATCAAGCTCAAATAGAAGATATGTCAATATTTGCTAAACCTGCTGAAAATGAATCGGCAATTAAAGAGCAAGCAAAACAAATATTCCATTTACCTGAAGCAGATTTAGAAGAACAAGGCGGGTTGTTTCAATATTTTTATACTGCTCTGCCATTGCATAGAAGGTTAGAAAAATTTTGTGATCAATATGAAGAATTAGATGAAACAAGCAAGCAACAATTCTTTCAGCAAAATAATTTTTATGAAAATAATTTAGGCAATCAAGGGCTTATTCATTACAGATTACTGCAATATAAAGAAGCTCAAAGCAATTTAGAAGAGGCATTAAAGACAGCGTTTAATCAAAATAATTTACAAAAGCATTTACGTTTAATGCATATGTTAGGAAATGCTTATTATGTTATGGGGCAATATGATCAGGCGATTGAGAAGTATCAGGAAAGTCTAGAAATGAGGAAACTCATCTATAAAGATGAACCCCACCCAGCTATTGCGGATTCTTTAAATAATTTAGGAGAAGCTTATAGAAATAAAGGGCAATATGATCAGGCGATTGAGAAGTCTCAGGAAAGTCTAGAAATGATGAAACTCATCTATAAAGATGAACCCCACCCAGCTATTGCGGGTTCTTTAAATAACCTGGGAAGTGCTTATCAAGCTAAGGGGCAATATGATCAGGCGATTGAGAAGTATCAGGAAAGCCTAAAGATAAAGAAACTCATCTATAAAGATGAACCCCACCCAGATATTGCGGCTTCTTTAAATAACCTAGGAGTTGCTTATAAAGCTAAGGGGCAATATGATCAGGCGATTGAGAAGTATCAGGAAAGCCTAAAGATAAATAAACTCCTCTATAAAGATGAACCCCACCCAGCTATTGCGGGTTCTTTACATAACCTAGGAATTGCTTATGCGGATAAGGGGCAATATGATCAGGCGATTGAGAAGTATCAGGAAAGCCTAAAGATAAATAAACTCATCTATAAAGATGAACCCCACCCAGATATTGCGGCTTCTTTACATAACCTAGGAAGTGCTTATGACTCTAAGGGGCAATATGATCAGGCGATTGAGAAGTATCAGGAAAGCCTAAAGATAAATAAACTCATCTATAAAGATGAACCCCACCCAGATATTGCGGCTTCTTTAAATAATTTAGGAGAAGCTTATAGAAATAAAGGGCAATATGATCAGGCGATTGAGAAGTTTCAGGAAAGCCTAAAGATAAAGAAACTCATCTATAAAGATGAACCCCACCCAGATATTGCGGCTTCTTTAAATAATTTAGGAAATGCTTATCAAGCTAAGGGGCAATATGATCAGGCGATTGAGAAGTATCAGGAAAGCCTAAAGATAAAGAAACTCATCTATAAAGATGAACCCCACCCAGATATTGCGGCTTCTTTAAATAATTTAGGAGAAGCTTATAGAAATAAAGGGCAATATGATCAGGCGATTGAGAAGTTTCAGGAAAGCCTAAAAGATGAACCCCACCCTGGGAATACTTCGATGCATATGGCACATTACACAGGTAACAAAGAAGATATTAAGTTATTATTGCAGTATGGAGCTGAGATTAATGCCAAAAATGATGAAGGCAAGACACCTGTACACTGTTTATTAGATAGAAAAAATATTACCTCAGAAACTAAGCTGGAAATAATAAAAGAATTTCGTCAACTATATGATATGACAATTAAGGATAAAGCTAACAAAACAGTGATAGATTATGCTACAGAACATTGTCCTGAACTATTGTCATTACTTTCTAATAGTGTTGAGGTAACTGTTGATTCATCCGCAACTAACCCCAGTACTAGCACTAATGATAATATTGACATAGATGTGAACTTGCTTGCTGATATTGATTTATCTAAAACAAATCAGGATTTACCTAGTCCTTGAATAATTATTGAAAATCCTAAATTTTATAGAATGAAAATGTTTGGAATAATATAATTAATAAAGAAAACGAATTAATATCTAAAAATATAATAATACCTAAAATGAGAGTCCACCTCTATTAGGTGCAGAAGGACATACAAATTAATTAATTTTGACTAGAGTGCAAAAGTTAAGGCTTGATTTTCAATATTGAGAAAAAATAGTATGATTAGCAAAAATTTTGCTAATTGCTATTAGTGTACAATAAAAAAGGTGTATAATGGTATTATAGTTAGTAGAGAACAGTAAAAACAATGACAGAAAAAAAGAATAAAAATAATATTAATTATCAACCAAAGATGTTTGTTGGCACTGATGACTTTAAAACGTTATTATTAAACAGCGATGTATTTGTTGACAAAAGCCTAATGATCAAAGAATTGCTAGAGGATAATGGAGCGGTGACTCTAATTACTCGACCAAGACGTTGGGGAAAGAGCTTGAACATGGATATGATTAGGAGATTCTTTGAAATAGAAATAGATGAGCATGGCAATCCCTTATCATTAGAGCATCAGAACAATATCAAATTATTTACAGGTGGAGAAATAGATTTAGGACTTGCAACTGGTAGAAAAAAATTACTTCAAAAGCTCAAAATAGCTGAGTATCCATATATTATTTTGGAATATCAAGGTCAATTCCCCGTAATATTCATCACCTTTAAAAGCGTGGAAGGTTCAAGCTATCACGATATTGAACAAGGTGTAAAAAGCCAGTTACGGAAATTATTTCAGTCACATAGATATTTAGCTAATAGTGATAAGCTTGCAGCAGATGAACGTGCAGATTTCAATCGCTATTTATTTGAGGAAGTAACTCTAGACAATATCAAAAATAGTTTGGCTATTTTAAGCCACTTGCTATACAAACATTACAATAAAAAGCCTTGGGTATTGATTGATGAATATGATACGCCCATTAATAGTGCTTACCGGTGGTTTGGTACTAATGAGGCAGAATTTCAGAAAGTGTTAGAAATTTTTCGTGGCATCATGAAATCTACCTTTAAAAAGGAAACTGGCGATCAAGAATTACCAATTGAACGGGGAGTTATTACAGGAATTTTACGGATTGCTAAAGCTGAGTTGTTTTCCGGGCTAAATAATGTTAGTGAATATAGTTTATTAGATAAGAAATTTGCGATGAGTTATGGATTTACCCAGACAGAAATGGATGAGTTGTTAACTAAAGTGCCACTTACTACTAGTCCAGAAAAAATTAAGAGTTGGTATAATGGTTATAAATTTGGTGGTGAGATTATCTATAATCCTTGGTCAATCATGCGGTGTTTAGCGAGTGAAGGTGAGCTTGATTATTATTGGATTGACAGTGGAGGAACTGGCTGGATTGATAATGTCTTGTTGTCGGATGAGATGCAACAGGATATTCAGCTATTAGCTGCTGGCAGGGCTATTATTGCTCCTATTATGAAACAGATAAGTTTTGCTGATATTAGTTCGCGTTCAGGTTTGTTTAGCTTATTATTATTTAGTGGTTATTTGAATCCTACTGCTGTTGAACCGACAAGAAATATTTTTGAATTAGCGGCTCCAAATGAAGAAGTAAAATTTATTTATGAAACTCGATTACTACAATGGCTTGGCAAACAATTACAAATGGATAGCTCATTATATTATCCGCTAATGAGCTTACTGCCAGCTGGTAAAATAGAGGAGTTTAAACAAAGAATGCAGGAGTTGCTGCACAGTAGCACTAGTTTTCATCAGGTAGGGGAGAAAAAGGCAGAGTTATTTTATAGTGGCTTTATGCTAGGGATTGTTAATATGCTAGCACCGAGCTATATAATATCAAGTGAGCAAGAATCAGGTGATGGACGCCCTGATGTAATCATGATCCCCAAGGTTGGTAAAGGGGATAAGGCAATTATTATTGAGTATAAAATAGCTAAAAATGCAGAAGATTTAGCCTCAGTAGCTAAAATGGGCTTAAAGCAGATTATAGATAAACAATATGATATAAAAATAAGACAGTATCAATATGTTAAGCAAATACTCAAAATCTCTATGGCTTTCTGCGGTAAGAATATGGAACTACAATACCAAGTTAATGAACCCTAATAATAGAGTGTAATGGCTTGAATAACCAGTAATTTTATGTCTGTTGTGGTTCTGAAATTGTCCACTACGCCCCGCCATTCGGTACAAGTTGTCGTTTTTTCAAAAATATCGAACGGGAAACGTAGAGAGGTCTCAAGTTTTTTGCCCCTCAGCTTGAGGTTCTGAAATACGAAATTTATCATTTTGCGTTTTTGGGGCATTTCAGAACCTTTGAAGGTTTCATAGGCTTCAGATGCTAGAGTTATTAGCGTTGTAGCGGTATCAGTAAATTTATCGTCTGCTTCCTCATAAACTTTAATTAAACGAGCAATTTCATATTGGCGATCTTTTAATTGTTGTTTTTTTCTTTGAAATTCTTCTGTGCTAAGTTCTCCATTGAGTCGCAAATCTATTAATGAATTTAATCTATTCTCATTTTCGGTATGTTCTTTCTTTAAAGCAGCTGTTGCTTGCCCATGCTCATCTTTCTTTAGTTCATTTGTGTTTTTTAAATAGGCTAGAGTCTCTTTTAGCATTTCTGGGTCTCTTATACCTATTCTTTTAAAAACCTCTTCTACCTGCTTTAAAACCTCATCTTCTCTTACATAAATCTTTTTGTTTGGATTCTTTGGATCCCATGTACCTAAATAAGTCCATTCGTCCACTTTGCCATCTGAATATGTTTTGCTGTGAGTTTCAGCTGTTACAACTTTACCAGTTACTGCACAGGTGATTAATCCTCTAAAAAGAAAATCCTTACCACCATATTTAAAAGGCTTCTTCTTCCACCCTAAACTTTCCTTTTTCATCTCGGCTATTTAGGTAACCAAGATGGGCTGGTCCTATCCACTCTCCTTTACGCAATTTATGATCTAGGCTTCTTTTAACGTTATCACTTAAACTATCAACGTAAGATTGTGCCATCAATACGTTCATCCCCCACATTAGCTTTGCATGAGACTGAGAATCTTTATCTATTATGTAACCTTCTGTTCTAAAATGTAATTCTATCTTACCAGCTTTTATTGGTTCTTCTAGTAATGAAATTTCTGAGATTCTTCTTTGTACTCGATCTACTTTATCAGCAACTATAGCAATTGTTTCTCTATGGCTTTTAGCAAATTTGATCATCTCTTTAAATTGTTTGCGATCACCTCTGCTGGAAGATTCGATAATTTCAAAAGTTTCGATAACTTCAAGATTTTTACGTTGGCAATATTCTACTAATCTATATTTTTGAGCTTCAATTGAATACCCTTCTTCTTGCTCCCTTGTTGAAACACGAACTAAAATTATTGATTTTGTTGCTTTGTCTGGCATATTTTTTCCTTAGATAAAAGTATTATGCATTCAGAGATAGATTAAATACTGGACGAGTCAAGTTGAGTTTGCATTAAATTATCCAAGTAACCTAAGTATTAGAGCCAAGTGTAACATTTTTTTAGTATTAATAATTTTTGGTTATTGTAAATAAATTGTTCTGACACTTAGTAGTGTGCTACATCAGTTGGTTTGTTATTAAACTATTATTTTAGCTCTTTTAAGGCTATTACACGGCTTTTTAGTGTTCTTATGGTAGGAAAATCAGTTTTTTAAATTATTACGCTCTAAGTCTAAATAGGGGCTTTTTTATTTATATGGGTTTGCTTTAAAATAGATAAGTTAAAAACTTAACTGAATGCCACTATTTACATCGATCCCTTTTATTGATATTCTGTATCAGATATGATACAATTGAGTCATAACAAATAAATTGTAGTGATCTTATGGCAGCTAAACGATTATTAGTGTCTTTAGACGAGAAAATATTTGATGAAATTGCAGGTCTTGCTAAAATCAACAATGAATCCCTATCTAAAGTAGCAAAAGACCTTATTATAACTAGTCTAGAACTTCAAGAGGACAAAATATTAGCTAAATTAGCAGATGAAAGGATAGGTAATACTAAGGAATGGATTCGTCATACGGATGTTTGGAAATAAATGTATAATCTTCTCTATTCAGATCAAGTTATACATAAAGATGTCCCTAAGCTTTCTACACCAGTTAAATATTTAATAAAGATAACCATTGAAAAAAAGCTATTATCTGATCCAATAAAATTTGGTAAACCTTTAAAACATAGCTTCAAAGGTTGCCGCTCCCTCAGAATTGGTGATTATAGAGTGATTTATCAAATAGTAGATACAACAATTAATATACTAGTAATTCAACACCGCAAAGATTGTTATAATAATTCATAACAACAAAACTACTATACCCTAATACCCTCAAACTTATAGGTCATTGCGTTTATAGACTTACTTTGTCTATATTAAGGAGCTTAAATTACCTCTTTATTAATCCTTTCCAAGCAAATTTTTTCTGTCACTGTTTTTAATTTTTTAACTCTATCAATAAGGTAAAGTAGCTGTTCTTTAGTTATTTTATAATCTTTGTTATAGCGAGCTTCAATATAAGCCTGTTCAAGTAATCTAAAACATTGCCTTTGCTCAATACTAGAATGAGGAAATATTTGCCATAGTTCTTCATTGTAATTTCCAGCTATACTACCTAGTTTTCGTATATCGTGCAGTTTCGGTTTATAACCGGAAAAAACTAACAGGATAGCATTATAAAAACTTTCGGTAGCTTGATGAAGTAAAAAGGCTGAAAATGGATAATTACCTCTTTCTAAAGGATATCCACATTCTAAAAAAAACTCTGCTCCTTTTGTAAACCAGTACTCATAATCTTTTTCAGCTATTTGTCTTCTTTCTGTCCAAGGTAAATTTTTAGCTTCTGCCAGCTGAAACTCGCCACTATCATATAAGAGTATTCCTTCTTTCTTAATATCAGAAAAGAAATAATGCCCCTTCTCTAACTGGCTATTTACCGTCTTGATTGATTCTAGTACCAAAGTTACCCATAACTCAAAAGGATTTCTTAATGATTTTTTTCCAACCTTTTTTCTATTTTATCTTCTATTGCTAACCCTGCAAGACCGGCATGTTTGCATTTCTTCATGACTAACATAATATCGAGATCACTTTGATAGCTATAGGTATGTGACCTTTTTTATACTCATCTTGTACCCAATCTCCTCTAGCGTAAGAGCCAAATAAAATAATCATCGCAATCTTGTGCTTTGATACAGCGAGAATTTCTTTGACGATATTATCAAGTCTTTCTTGAATTATCACGGAGCGTTCGGGTAAAACAGTTTTCATATATTTGTAATGCAGCTATCTATAATACAGATTACTACAATTGGCATAGATATTGCAAAAAGAATTTTGCAAATTCACCTATGTACAAAAATCTCCCCTATAACATTTAGGCTTTTATTTGAGTACCGTGATATTGTTGCAAGCAAAACATGATCTTTTTTGGTGTAATAGATACCTTTTTAACCACATCAATATATTCACTATTAAAAAAAGATAAATATTTTTAAAATTATACCTCCAGTTTTTTGTTGTGACTTTCTAGAGTCTCAATTAACAGCTCTTGTACTTGATAACTAATATTTGCATTTTCAAAATCTGTGAAATCTATTATTATTTTGCTTGTAATTTTATTATTAGACTCTAGAAGTCCCACCAGTGTTATTGCTCCATTGTCAGTAATATTATTATAGCTAAGGTTTATTTGGCTGATGGTTCTATTAGTTTCCAAAGCTTTAACAAGCTGGACAATCCCAACATCACCAATATCATTATTATTAAGAGATATTTTCTTTATAGTGTTATTATTTTTTAGAAGTCTTGCTAATATGATTGCTCCTTTATCAGTAATATTATTGCTACCAATATCCACTTGCTTTATAATTTCATTATTTGTTAGAACTCCTGCCAGTATATCCGCTCCCTCATCACCAATATCATTGCCTCTAAGACTTATTTGCTTTATGGTTTTATCATTTTCTAGAAATTCATCTAGTATGATTAGCCCTTGAACCCCAATGTTGTTATATTCAATATCTATATTAATCAAACTATGATTATTCTCTAACAGTTTGATAAGCAAACTTAGTCCCTCAAGGTCAATATCGTTGTCGCAAAGACGTATTGCGGTTATAAGCTTATTATGTTCTAAAATTTTGCCAAGTATTTCAATTCCTTCTAAACCTATACGAACATCGATAAGTTCTATATAAGTTATATTATTGCTCTGCAAAACTTCTCTAAGTATTTGTGCAGCAATGTTAGTGATATTATTTATTTTTTCATTTGTTGAATCATTTTGTTGTTGATTTTTGACATTGCTCGTCATACAATTAATCCCTGTTTTTTGTGTTTGGAAAATAGACACTGAGGTTAGATTTAAAATTTTTCCTATCTTTGTTCTAACCTCGGTGCTTAACACCACACCACGTAGTATCATCTTCACAGATATCCTCATTAATCCGAGAAGTACAGCGGTTTTTTCCACTATTAGTGATTTTTTTGTAAAATTTATTATAGCAGTGTTGAACTGGAGACAGTGGCTAAAATTATTAAATAAGCACATAATTTAGCTAATTAAGATTTAATGTGTGGCGACATTAATCAGAAATATCAAGTCGCTACACATTAAAATTTTTTATTTCATTACCTCAAATAGCTACAATCTTAAAAAAGCAAGGGTAAATAATTTTATTAAAATTTACCACTTAAAGCATCAAGTATCACTTTATTATTGGCAACAATGGCATCTAGGTATTTTATGACTTGTTGTAAATATAAAGAGAAGATATATTTGATTTGTGATAATGCTAGGTATCATAAGTCAAAGAAAGTAAAGGAGTATCTAGTAAATAGCAAAATAGAATTAGTATTTTTACCACCCTATAGCCCTAATCTTAATCCGATTGAACGATTATGGAAATTTATGCATAGAATTGTAACAAATAATAAATTTTACCATAATTTTGCTCAATTCTCAGAAGCTATAGATAGATTTTTTGCTAATATTGATAAATACAAAGGTAATTTGCTTACTCTTATAACTGACCAATTTCAGACTATAACTTTTAATCATTTTGCCAACTCTTCAGGTTAATTGAGTATACTTACAGCAAACTGTTTCGCAATCTCTTAGCAGTACAAATCACATTTTAAAACTATATCGCCAAGTAAATTGTTGGTAAATTCTTCATTTACCAGCTCATAGTTGTACAAATTATGTTCCTTTGCTCTGGTGATAAAATTCTGACCTTGGGTAGCAGTATTAACCATAATATTACCAATTTTCTCTAAAAGCTGCAACCTTAAAATTTTCATCATGACTGAGGCTGAATGCGTCGTGATAATATGTTTTAGCTTTCTCAAATAAACCTATAGACTCAAAATACTCAGCCCGCTTTAGCATTATATCTGGATTTCTTTTATCTTGTCCTAACCATGCCTTAAAACATGCCTTTATCTCAAATTCATCATTAACTACTTTATAACAATCAATCGCCTTAGCATATTCACCCTTGTTAAAAAAGAGCTGCCCCAGTTTTTCATAGATCTCTGGTAAATGGCTATTGGCTTCGATAGCTTTTGCATAGTAAACAGATGCCGCTTCATTGCCACCATCCTTCTCTGCGATACTAGCTAAGCAACTATAGGCTATAGCCTTAAGATTCTTGCAGGCAGGAGAATCTTGATAATTTTTCAGGTATTTTAGAGCTTCATGATAATAAGCTGAGTCAGATTGGTTGTTATCAATAGGCAAATTATTAACTTGATACTCAAGATTTTCTGTCACTTTAGTATGGCAAGCCGTTATTAACTCTGCAATCTTTGCATGATCAGGCAATTCAGCTTTACATACATCAGAAAAGAATTGCACATAGTCATATTGCTGCTGTAAACAATAACCATACTCTTGTATCTGATGCTTAAGCTGAGAATTATCAGATTCAGCATATTCAGCAAAAATCTCCACTGCTATCTGCAAGTTGATTAGGGCAGTTGATATGCTATCTATTGGCTTATTAAATACTTTTTGCAATCTTGATAATAATTCCAGCTCTAGAAAATATTCACCTTCACTATGTTGTTTTAGTTCATGGTAATTAATTGATGAGGGTATCCAATCTTTGACAAGATGATAATTCTCGGAAAATGCATTGAGTGGATTGACATTCAAGCACTTAGTTGCATTACCAATAGCTTTAACTATCACTTCTAATAGTTGATTAAAATTGTTACTGGCAGTATTTAACAAATGAGATGAACACTCCTTAGCTTCCTTTGAAATAGTTACGTTGACCATCTCACCGTTAACGTCAGAATATTTGGATGATGTGTCTATTGCTGCCAGTAAATCGGGTGCAACTAACTCACCTTCTTCATTTGGTCTATGGAATAGATGTATTGAACAATCTTTGAGCTTATTAACTAGTTCCTTGTGTTCATCCTTTGCCCTTTGATTATCTGTTAATATTCTCTCTATAGATTTTCTGATATGCTGAGTATCCTTGTCTTTTGATACCTGGGTAATTACTAAAGATATGCTACCCCCTATAGAACCAACATCCTTAAAACTTTTCATAAAGTTAGATAGCGTTTCAAGGAAATCATTGCCTCTTTTACTCCTTAAATCTGATTCAGCTATTATCAACACAAATTTCAACTGATCTGTAGTCTCAAAGAGTCTTTTAATATAGAAGCTGTTAGCAATTTCCTGAACAGGCTCAGTATCGTTAAAGCCAGGGCAGTCCCAAATGATTATATCTTTAGCAAAACATTTATTAGGGATTTTAGTCTCGGAAGCCAGTTTATGACCAATGACAATATTGGCAAGTGGCTGCATCGCATCAATAACCAGTTCATCAGTTTCATTATCAAAAATCGCCTGTAGTTCTCTGCCACTAAACAAATGAGCGAGTGTACTCTTGCCAGCCCCGGTATTACCAAGTAGCAATATTCCCTTTTTGCCATGTTCCTGCAGACGGTCGTTACCATCTCGGATTAAATCCGATACTTGCTTGATAGTAGCCTGATTATCCTTGTCAAACTGATTATCCCCATCTGCTACCTCAAATAATTTTACAACCGGTATTTCTGGTATATATTCTTTCATTTTCGCTTCCTCTATGGCTTTTAATTTAGCTTCCTCTTGCTCTCTAAGCTTTGTCTCTTGCTCAAGTTTCTCAGCTTCTTGTCTGGTTTTTTCATCTGCTTCTGCTTGTTGTTGCTGTTTTAGTATCTTAGCAGCTTTTTTAATAGGGTCTTTATTAATCTGTAATTCTGTTGCTATCTCTTTTGCTATAACATCTCCTATCTGGTTAGAAAAAAGGTTAAGATTAGTAATAGATTTATTATCCTTTAAGCATTCTGCTAGCGATTTCGCTCCTGCATCTCCTATCTGGTTATTATCAAGCCGAAGAGTAGTAATAGATTTATTATCCTTTAAGCATTCTGCTAGCGATTTCGCTCCTGCATCTCCTATCTGGTTACTTTGAAGGTTAAGAGTAGTAATAGATTTATTATCCTTTAAGCATTCTGCTAGCGATTTCGCTCCTGCATCTCCTATCTGGTCAGAAGAAAGGTTAAGATTAGTAATAGAGTTATTTATTATTTGTTGTATAATTGTTTCGGTTAATGGCATTTTTCCCTCTCTTTTATTTTGGTTAAAAGTGAATAGTACTTGTAATTATCAATAAAGTACTGTTAATTATTTTTAATAATAGCCATATCAATTCATCTAAGATTAAATAATAATAATTTGTCAAACAACTAAATAACTACTTGTTGCTATTTTCTAGTAATTAGTTGTGATTTTTTTAGCATCATTATTGCCAAACAACTTAAATTATATTAGTGAAAATATGAGGTAAAAATAGCACAAAATATGATGCAAATTGTGATTTTTTATGATATAATAACTCCCCTACGATACAGATACTATAGGGGATTACATGAGAAAAATTGCAGTCAGATTTAACAAGCCACAAGATATCAAAAATCTTAGAAAAATCATGAAAAATGTTTACACAAGTAATAGTGATCATTTACCGGATGTCGCTAAATTTCATTTGGGCGATAAGGTCTTTATACCGAGTCAGGTAGATAGAGCAGAGTTGCACATAATAACTGCGAGCGACACTGAAATTATAACATTTTCTAACTGCTAAAATAGTTAAATTTTGGACAGGACTTTCCTTAATATTTTCTGTTGCTAAATCTTCTGCTACTAATTGTTTACTTATCTCTCTTAAACGTTGCTGAAATCCTTGTTTATCCGCTTGCCATGACTCAATATCTACAGCTAACGTATCGGCTAATGCTATAGCAATTTCTTCCTTAGTAAAAACTGGCTTGTTAATTGATAATTTCTGAAAAACTAATTCTATATCTTCTCTAATCTTGGTAGCATTTTCTTTTAGTATTTGTTCATTTATTAACCTTAATTTTGAGTCTTGTATATAATGTGCTGTTCCTTCATGGATAGTCGGTATTAAATCAATTCCTCTTGCTTTATGCGATAAATGTGATACCTTAGCTAAATGACCATATTTTTCTAAATATTGGTTGATGAAATAGGCTACATTTTCTCGATAATAATATAAAAAATTTCTTCTTCCCCAATCACGTCCTTTTTCACCAAAAATTACTTCACCATTTTCTAAACGTAGTAGTTTTCTAGTAGTCATCTGAATGTGGGCATGAGGATTATTTGGATTGTCATAATGAATGTTTATATCTGCTATCATACCATGGCTAACTAGGCACTCAGAAGCAAAGTGTTCGGTAAGTTCAGTATTCTGTTGTTGAGTTAATTCCTTTGGTAAGGCTATGGTCAGCTTTCTAGCGGTTTCAGCATTTTTTCTTGTTTCGCTACTTTCTGCTCTATTCCATAATTCTTGTCTATCATACACCCAACTAGGAGAACCCTCTAGAGCTAGAATTACGCTATGAATAAGTCCTTTCTTGCTGTTAAAATTATAGGTAATAGTGCGTTTTTCTCCTGTTTTACGGTCAGTTGTAAAAAACTGCAATTTACTTCTTGAAATATAGCTACTTGCTGCAACTGCATTTTGTCCTTTGCTTCTTCGTACTTCTGATTTATTACAGTGATATATTGACATTGCTATTACCGCTATAAGCTGTAAGTTTTGGGTAATAGCAATGACAAAAACTGAATCTTTGAGCGCAGGCAAACTAGGTTTACCTAGTTTGCCCAAGTGCGGGTAGAGGGATTTCAAAAGCAAATGCTAAAACCTAACTTGTAACTACATAGTTTATTTTATTGGCAAGCTTTATATAGGCAGCAGAATGCTCCTTAAGTGGGTTATTTAGGTAAGGTAGGTGGGTGAAGAAAAGAGAGGTAAAAAAAGAAAATGGTTTATCTAAAAAATAGCTATAGGTGGAAAATATTAATTGATTGTAAAATAAACGAACTATATAAATTTAAGGAAAAGTAGCTATAATTTTATTGAACTGGTAGTAAGTTAAAAATATTACAAATTACTTTATTAAAAGTAATTTGTAATAATAACTGCAAGCGTGAAAATGGGTTAGGAAATTTAATAAAAATACTTCTTTATTTAAAAAGGCAAAAATTACAGATATATTGGAAATATTTAATGTTTTTGTAATAATATAAACTGCTTGACAAGTTAGATTGAACTTGTACAAGACTCCTTTTGAGTTGGTTATTTTAGATTTTTTATCTGAAATTTGCTAAGGTAAGTAGAATTGGCAATGACGTCAATAAACTTCCTGCATAAGTCAAAGATAGTTGGTGATTTTGTCGTCGAAACTCGCCTCCGTTCTTCACGTACGTCTATGTACGCTGCGGTACTCGGCTTCGTTTCTTCTAAAAATTCCTCAACTATCTTTGACTTATGCAGGAAGTCTAATAAATAAAATTTTCAGTTAGTCTTCAAAAAATAACGATATCAAGACTAACTGAATAAGTGGTGGAATCTACATTTAATTTATATTTATACCATCAGTTTCTGTGTAGTTATTCTCTAGAGCCTCAATTAATAACTCTGATCGTTCAGAATTAATATCATAATTTTCAGTGCCACAAAAACTTATCATTATTTTGCTGACAATCCTTTTATTCTCTAGACTTCTTACAACCTCCTCTGCCACATTATGACTAAAAACACTGTAACCAAGCGTTATTTCGGTTAGTGTCCTATTAATTTCTAAAGCCTTGAAAAGTTGTAAAGCTCCTTCATCACCAATATTATTACCATTTAGGTGTAGTCTCTTGATGGTTCTATTATTTGCTAAAAATTCAGCCAGTATGATTGCTCCTTGATCACCAATATCATTATGTTCAAGGTCTATTTCGTCCAAAGTATTATTAATCTTTAACGCTTTAACAAGGTGCTTTACTCCTTTATAGCCAATATTGCTTTCCCCAAGATTAATGTTGGTTACAGTCTCATTATACTCCAAATCTTTACTAAGTATTTCAGCTCCTTCTGGCCAAATATAGTTTCCAGCAAGATTGATATGGGTTATAGCGTCGTTATACCGTAGCATGCTACTTAACGACTCTATTCCACAGTCCTCAATATTACTATCTCTAAGGTCTAGGTACTTTACGGACTTATTATGCATTAGAACCCTAGCAAATTCCTCAGCTCCCCAATTTCCAATATTATTTTCACTAAGGTTTATAGCTGTTATATTATTATTACCTTCCAAGCCTTCCGCAAGCATAATTGCTGCACTTTTGATAATATTATTTGCTGCCAACTGTATATGGTATAGTTTTTTATTTATTTTTAGAACTTCGGCAAATCGAATAGCCCCCATATTAGCAATCTTGTTGTGGCAAAGATCTAAATGAGTTACAGTATTGTTGGTTTCTAGGGCTTCTGCAAGGCTATGCATACCTATATAACCAATATTATTATTGCTTAAATCTATTCGGGTTACTGTGTTGTTGTTTTGCAAAAACTTCGCAACTATCTTTGCTCCCTCATCGTCAATATTACTATTGTGAAGATTTATGTGCGTTACCGTTTTATTTTTTTCTAAAGCTTTGCTAAGCATATTGATACCACTACTACCAATATTATAGTTACTAAGGTTTAGGTAGGTCAATTTTTCATCCGCTTGTAGTTTTTTCTTAGCTTGTTCTAGTGCTAATGGTAAATATCCTAAAATTTCTACTAATTTTTTTATAGCACTTTGTTCTTTCGTTATATCTCGTTGTATCAAAGTCTTTAGCGTTGTTATAGATTCTTCTTCTGTCATAACATCAATGGGCAATATTGAAAAATTTGTTGGCCAATTACGTTGACGAGTCGTTAAAATAACATATCCTCCAGATTTTGGTAAAAATGGGGCAATTTCATGGTAGTTGTTTACACTGTCATAAACTAACAGCCATCGCATTGCTACCAAACATTTTGGTAAATTAGCCATAAATGTTAAAACCTGATCTCTCATCAATTTTTTCTTTAATACCGTCTTACCATTTTTATCTACACCATGAATTTGCAAAATTCTTTTTGCAATATCTATACCAATTGTGCTAACTTCTATCTTAGCCTCCTGATTGTTGTTTTAATATATTTAATATTAACTCTAGAAGATTAGCAACTGCTTTTCATTCTCTATATCAGGAAGTCCATACCATTATTTTACAGATAGTAAATGGAATCTACATTTTATACTACCTCTGACCTCCTATAACTAAGCCATATCCCATATTTTTGACTGAACTTCCTTATATTTAAGTAGTTAGATTTTTGATGAAGTAATGCGATTATTGCATAATTACCACTAAATTTAATACCCTAGCTATTTTTTATAAAAACACTTTACGCATCAAAACACATAGTATACTTTATTATGAAGTATATTCACTTTAATAATAAAGTATATGCTGGAACAAATTAAGGTTCATCAAGAAATCGCAGAGTATGAACAAGCAAAAAGCTAGAATTGAGCAAACTTTTACTACTGAAATACGGCTAATGAGAATTTAGCATTATAGGTTTAATTGATGATTTTGTAAATTAGGACTTCAAATGTTTGTAGTTTGAAATGCACTGGAGTATTTAACACTTTTAAAAAGGAGGTTATTTTGGCAAAACAACATATACAAGAACTTCTCAGGCAACAGGAGGAGGCTAGGCACAGTATCAATAAGGAATCGTATTATTATAATGAAACAATATCAACAAAACATAGAACCCATATTTTGTGTGTAAATGCAGAGCCTTATTATACGTACCACACAGAGAGACGATTTAACCAAGATCTATATAATCAGCATACAGCAGCGTCAGATGCTAAAATTATCAACTTAGAAGCACAAATTAATGCCTTGAGACAACAAGAAGCAGCTGAACAGGCGAGACAGCAAGCAGCGGAAAAAGCAAGGCAAGAGGCAGCTGCAGAGCAGGCAAGACAACAAGCAGAAAAAGCAAGATTAGAGGCTCTTGAGCAAGCAAAGCAAGCAGCTGAAAAAGCAAGGCTTGCAGCTATTGAAAAGGCACAGCAAGAAGAGGCAAGTAAGGCAATTTCTGTAGAGAGTACTGCCTTGCAAGAAGAAGCCTCTTTAAATATTGTATCTTTAGAGTCTCAACTTCTTGAAACTTCTTTAATTGGTCATAATGAATGATGTATATACTTAAATGATTTGAAGAATTGGCACAACAAACAAGGGATGAGTGTACGAATTGTATATTTAGTATATGAGTACACAAATCCCCCAAAGTTTTGCGAAGCCAATTCTTCAAAGCAGAAGAGTATTGACTTATTGCATAAATTCATTATTCCGAGGTTATACTATTGTTAAAATTAAGTTTAAAATCGTATATGAACATTTGTGTACTGCTTTACGACTCTTTACTTAATTTTTGCTCAAAAACTTCTCTTTCATATCTAGTTATACAATAAATCTATTGATGCCTTAGTATATAAAATTTTTAACAGCCTCTGTTGATTAAATATTATGCCGAATTCTTATTTTAGCACTGATCAAGCGGTGGGGCTATTAGCCTTGGATATTTCGGAAACATCTAACGATTTAACTGAAGTAAGTAGAGAAAACGGTAGCTATTCAGAGTTAACTCTAGAAGAGAAAGAGTTATTTGATCCAAGTAAAAGAACACTAGCAAGTGCAAATATACTAAAGTCCATTGAAAGTGGTATTACTACATTATCCTTACCAGTCATTAATATTCTTAGTCAGATCTTAGAAGATAAAAGCATTGAAATATCAACCCGTTTTAATGCAGTTCAAATCTTATCTATTGCTAGTGAAAATCATCCACTAATAATGATAACATTAGATAAGAATCTAGATGATTTAGATAAGAATCTAGATAATAAAAGTTTAGATCTTTATAAGATAATAATGAATAGGTTCATAAAGTCGGGGTATCATTTTCATAACATTCATGCCATAGAAAAAGCGTTATTTATACCAGAATTAAAACAATTTGCCTTATATGTAATAAACAGTGCTGCTCTTCATAAAAATCCCATAAAGTTACAAGAGGCAACAATTGAGCATCTAAATAAATTATTAGAAGCTATTGATGGGAGTAGAGATGTAACTCTAAGTATTTTTGCTAAAAGATCCGAGGATTTAGTTACTAATTTAGATGCAATACACAAGATACTATTGAGTGCTACAAATAATAACACTAAAGTTTGGGTTTATCAAATCTTAAAAAATATTGCTAATGCAAAGCAAGCAATACCTAACTTAATATTGGATGAATTAAGTAGAGTAAGTAGTAATACAAATGATATGTTGCAAACCCGTGAGTATTTGCTGGATATCTTAGAGCGTCAAATAACAGATAATAGCGATATAACAGGATTTGGTGGATTTGATTCTTTGAGCGGTAATCTTCAGGATGAGTATCAAATTATAGTAGGAAAAAGCTTAAAGATTTTAAGAATTAGTTTGGAAAGGAGAGCAAAATTATCAAGTAATGTAATAGAGAATTTGGTAGAGTCATCGACAACATTATTACAAGATAAAAAAACTAGATTAGATATTGCTTATTGTTTAGGGTTTATTGCCCAATTAGAACAAGACTTTAATACAAAATCAAAATATGGTTTCAAGGAAGAAATTAGCAGTATCCTTGAATTATATATAAAGGACCAAATATCCGGTGATAATTCTGTAGTTTTTGCTTTAAGGCATATTCTAGAAAATAACAATACCATTATTATTTCAGAGAGTGGCATTAAGGATCTAATCGATATATTAAATAACCCTTTAGTTTCAGTATTAATTAAAAGAAATAGCCTTTGGACTATAGTACACCATATTCATAATGGTAAGGTAGGATTGTTGGAAGATTCTGTCTTGGAAGTTTTGAGTTTAAGTTTAGGTAACCAAGATAAAGAAATAAACAAAGCTAGTATTTTTGCTTTAAAATATTATTTTCAATATTCGTGCCAAGTACCAAAACCTAATCTTTTGGATAGTTTAGTAAATATCTCAGAGGAAATGGCTGATTTAACTATAGAAGCCTTATATAAAATTACGGTACTCTTATATCAAGAGTCTGCTGGTAATAAGCTTCCTAGTAAGATGTTAGATTTGTTAGGATGGTTATTAATTGAACATCCAAATCCTGAAATCAGAAAATTCTCATTTGATATTGTGAAACTAGCAAGTGAAAACGAAATATTACCTCAAGATTTATTAAATATAATTGAAATTGAAAAGCAAAGTAGCAAGATTTGCTCTAAAGAGTCAACTATTCAAGCTTTATCAGAGATTTTAAGACTAGTCCAAAGTGGCAGCAAGATTACTAGGAACTGTTTTACCTGTCTAGAAGATCTAATAAAGTCAGTGAAAAATATAACGCTCAAGGGAGATGAAGAACAGAAACTGGCTTTGATTATTATAGAGAGTGCCTTGCGAAATGATCAGGACTTACCAACTAGTTTAATTGATACTATTTGTTATAGCTTGTTGAATAATAAAGGTAATGTCGAGTTAATTAGTGTCTTAAAAACTGTAGTACAAAAAACTAGCTGCAGTAACCATAAAATGGTAGATGCATTTGAAGCGGTATTAACTAGTTTACAAGAACCTTCTGATGCCAAATCTATTGAATATGCCACTTATAGTCTAAAATTACTCTCGCAAAGGGGTAATATATTATCAAAAAACGGGGTTGAATGGTTAATCAAGCTAATTAGTAACCTTGTAGAAGATGGTGATAGTGAAGTTAGTCTGCAAATTACTATTAATTCTCTAGAATGTATAAATAATTCATTGGAGAATCATCAATATCAATCATTGCCAGCTACAAGCATTAAAGTCGTTCTAAAACTATTAAGCCATAGCAATTCATTGATAAAGATTCTAGCTAGTCGCATTGGTTTGACCTTATGCAAGCAAGGAATAAGGTTGGATGTAAGTGATCAAGAATTATTGGTAAAAATTCTAACTATGGAGTTAAAGGGTGAGTTAGAGGCTAATATCTTAGCCATGATCTCTTGCGTTGCAAAATGTGAAACAACCAACGAGACAACTAGGGTTTTGGATAGTACAGTCGGAAAAATGGCTAACCTGATTAGCTATACAATAAAATTAAGTGATAATAATCTTGGTATTGAAGAGAAGATTACAGCTGCACAAAAGATTTATGAATTAGTTCAAACTCAGAGTTTTAATTCTTTACCACAGAATGTAGTTAATTCATTAAAGCAGGCACTACATTATAAGGATTTACGTAATATCGTTCTTGCGACAATTGGTATAATAGTTAAAGAGGGTAATAGTAATGCGGAGTTTTTAAGCCTTAGTGACATTGAGTTAATCTCTGATAGTTTATTAGATCTAGCAATTGCCGAGATAGCACTCTCTATCCTCGAAAAACTAGTGTTAGCTAAAACAGACTTACCAATAGCTACGCTAACTGATTTAACAGATTTTCTTGAAAATAGTCTCGATCATGCTCTCAAATATAGAGCGACTAAAATCTTGGAGATTAATTCAAGCAATCAAAAAAAAGAGTTAACAAGTTATACAAATGGACAAATTGGTGTAGCTGTCAATGAGCAAAATATTAATAGTGATAGAGAAAGGAATAAAGATAGAACAATTTGGACAAAGGCTGAGTTAGAACAATATTTTCCATCTATTATTGTACCTTCTAGTTTAATTAGTGAAATAGTAAGTAAGACAGCAGCGAGTAATTTAGATATTGAACTACAAGATAAATTATTTAGTAAATCTAGTTCTATAGCTAATATAGAGCAAATTAGGTTAATCATAGATATTTTAGACTTTATCGTAAAATATGCTATTCCAGCAGAATTAGTCAGCAAGCAGTTAAACCAAGTAGATAACTTAATAGATTTAAGATCGGCTCTCTCTAAGGAAGTACTAAATAATCTTGTCAGTAGTAAATTTTGGCATAGTGGAGCAAAATTTGTACAAGAGATCAGCAAGGAATTAGGTAAGTTGCTTGATCTTGGTTGGCAACTTGATAGTTTAAGTCAATTATTAGAAACCGATAAAGTTGAAGAGAAGCTATTATTAGATGCTATTAGAATCATCAATAGCTATAAGCTTACAGAAGATGCTGTAGATACTAACGGCAAAAGTGCATGGAGTATTTTAACTCTGCAAGAGGCAATAAACTGGAATACAGACTTATCTAAGCTAGCAATTGCAATTAATCTTAAGGAGGAAGGTAAAGAGAAAGACCTGAGTAGCTTTTTAAGTGATTTAACAAGCCTTAATCAACATAATCAGCAACTATTAGACTCACTAATAGGCAATGAATTACTAAAGACTAAGTTTACTGAGACTATAACCACTTATAATAGCGATTCTAGTTTGACTCCTTTAGGTAAGAATATTAGTGAATGGGAACAAGAGAATATTCAGTATTGGTCTAATGAATTGCTGACTAAATACCCTAGCAAGGCGTTAGACGACAATTTTTTGCCTGAGATGATAGCCATTGTTAAAAGAGCAACTATTATCGATACCAATAATGATCCAAGGCTTGCACAAATTCTATCCATTTTAATGTTACTGTTACACCAGGGAGATAAGGGGCGGTTAATTCAAGTATCTACTGGTGAGGGTAAATCAACAACTAGTGCTATGCTAGCTGTAATCTTAGCTTTAAGGGGAGAAAAAGTTGATATTATAACCAGTTCGCCGATACTAGCAAAAAGAGATGCAGTAGAGTGGCAAGAATTTTTTGCCATGTTTAATTTAGTAGCAGACCATAATATTGGTGATGAAAAGATAAGAGGTTATAAGAAATGTTATGCAGCTAATATAGTCTACGGAGATGTTGGTAGTTTCCAATATGACTTACTCAAAGATGAATACAAGGGATATGGTACTAGAGGAGATAGACCTTTTAATAGTGTTATCATCGATGAAGTAGACTCTATGTTGATTGACGAGAGTGGCAAGCTAGCAAGGCTTGCTAGTCATATTGCTGGTACGGAATATTTGGAAGCACTGCTTGCAGCCGGCTGGTATGAACTAGAAAGACTAGATAGACATTTAGTATATTTAGAAGAAGGATGCGTTTTTTTGATAAGAGGAGATTTTAGCTATGAAAATGGCAAGCTAATATTATTCAAGGATAGTGATGGAAAAGAGCCTGAGGTTGATCAAATTGAAAATGCTAGGTTATTTCGTCAAGAACATATTGAAAATTATCTTAAGCAAGTTATAGAGAAAAAGTTAGTTTGTATCCCGGAACATCTTAAAGAATTTGCTGTAAGTCAAATAGAAAACTGGGCTGAGTCTGCTATTAAGGCAAAGAATATGGCAGAGAATAAGAATTATATCATTATCAAAGACCAATCAGGTCATGATGTTATAGCACCGGTAGATTATCATAATACAGGTATTGTTCAAGAGAGAACAAGTTGGCAGCATGGTTTGCACCAATTCTTACAATTAAAACATGGCTTAAAACTTACTGCTGAAAATTTTACAACTAGTTTTATCTCGAATATGGGATTTTTTCTGCGTTATGGTAGTAAGGTTTATGGTATGACAGGCACTCTAGGATCGAATGATTCACAAGATTTGCTGACGTCTATTTATCCTATTGATTTGGCTTTTGTCCCAACATATAAACAAAAACAATTTATTGAGTTACTAGGAATATTATCAGAGGGAGAAGAACAATGGTTAGAAAATATTACGCATAATATTAAAGAAGAGGCTGGTAAGAAAAGAGCAGTACTGGTTATTTGTGAAACAATTAGTGCAGTTCAAAAAGTCAAAGAAGCCTTAGTTAGAAGTGGTTATCCACCTAATAAAATCAAGCTGTACTCAAGAAGTGACAATGATGAACATCTAGCAATAGGTAATAGCATAGATAGTGGAGAAGTCATTATTGCTACTAATTTAGCAGGCAGAGGTACTGATCTTAAAACTACCAAAAATGTCGAAGATAATGGTGGTTTGCATGTTTGCGTTACTTTCTTACCAGATAATTTAAGAATTGAGGAGCAAGCTTTTGGTAGAACAGCAAGGCAAGGTAAGAAAGGTACAGCTCAGTTAATAACTGATCACTCAGAAATTGTCTTAAAACTTGGGGAAGATAGTTATTATGTAGATAATATTTCAGACTTAAAAGAATTACGCAACCTTGCTGAACACCAAAGAATGCAGCAAGTTAAAAATCATGAAGTCAGTAATATCCACAGAGATGATTTATTATTTAGTGAATTTTGTAAATTCACCAATGAACTGCGAAGCAAGGAAAATCACCTAGATAAATTATCACAATTGGAAGAGCTTTGGGGAATTAAGCTAAAACAAATTCAGGAAGAATCAGCGAGGCGGCAAAGAACTTCATCGGTAACGCAAGCTGAGCTTCAAGAATATGCCTTGAAGGAGCTTAGGAATTTTAAAGAGTTGATGGTAAAGCAATATTTTGATGGTTATACCATTATGAGAAATCCAGCCTATTTAATTAGGGAAGGATTTAATAAGATGGGTGTTGGTAATCGTTACGCTGAATCGATTGATTTATTTACCAAAGCTATTAATCTTGACGATGTATATAGTTTTGCTGCCTATTACAATAGAGCTTACGCTAAGATCAGTCAAGGTTACGCATTATCCATGCAAAAAGGCAAACATGATGCTAGCTGGCAGGAAAGTGCATATAGCGACTTAATGATGGCTAAAAGTCAAATTGAAACATTTATTATCCCCGAACTAGAGACGATGCAAATACTATCAAGCCATAGACCGGATAGTGCATTTACTAAGCAAATAATTACCAAAATAAATCTATTAAAACTGCAACTAGATTATATTGACTCGGCAATAAATACTATAAAAAATTGTGCAAAGGGTGATATCACCAAGATCCTAAACCATTCCTTACTTTCGGAACTATAAAGCTCTAGTGAGTCGCCCGATGATGAAGTTTTAGAGTTAAGTATCTTTGGCATTCATCAATTGTTTTCACTAGACATAGTTGAGCCGGAAATACAATGGGGAGCGGGTATTTTTATTGCAGCTTTAGGATTTGCTCAAGTTCTTGCTGGAGCAATGTGCATAGTAGCTGGTGCTGCTAATTTAGGTGTTCCTATGATGATGAGAGGAGTGCAAGATCTTTATCAAGCAATGAATATTATGTCTGGCGGCCCATTCAGCTGGAAGCAATTTTTTATAGATAAAGCAATTAATCGTGCTGTAGACACAATAGTTATTGGTATTGAAGGTATGTTAGCACCTGCAGCAGGAACAGCAGCTGCAGATGTAGGTGCAGATAGTGCAAAGGCAGCACTAAAAGAAGCTTTAATACAAGTTGCTGTTAATACAGGCATGGATTGTGCAGCAACTAAAATATCAAAAGAAGTTTTAAAGGGCTTTAAAGATGATATACATGATACTGTAAGTAATAAAGTCACCGAATGCTTGCATCAGTCAACTGTACAGAATAGCCTAAATCATATAGTAGCTATTGATGATTTTAATAAGAATTTTAGGGGGCAAACTGCCATTAATACCGCTGTAAATGACATATTAACTAATAAACGTAACGTCATAGTCGATATTGCAACTCAGGGTATGGATGCACTGAGTTATAGTGCTAATTCAACTGTCAAAGCTATAGGCATCATAGCTAGGGTAGGCAAAGCGGGTCATGATATATCTAAGCTACAAGCTTTTACCGATGCATTTTGTCATAGTTTGGCTAGCAGAATAACCCGCACTGAGCAAGAGTTACCAACTATCAGCGACCTGTTATATAGTAGCATGAATCCGATAGTAAATATGTCAGATGCCCAAGCTATTGTGCAGATATTAGAGCAAGCGGGGATGGTAAAGCATAATCGGTTAGGCAGTAGTACGATAGAAGGTATTGAGCAAGTAAAGTTTGGTAAATATGAGCTGCATAGGGTAAGGATAATTGAATTTGTTCGGAAGCTGGCTCATAGTTTGTCTAAGGATTATAGTGGTTCTATAGATCAACTCTCAAGAGATATTGTGACTATAGTAAGCAATCAATTGATGGGTAAGTTGCACAATCAGTTAGTTTGCCCAATGGTCAAAGAAGGGGTAAGACCTGTCAGTCAACTTATTAGTGATAAATTGATTGAAGGTTCAAATCATCTAGAAAAAATTCTGAAAGAACACCGAACTTCTAATGGTTCTAGAACTTTTGTCTCCGAACCAAAGGTGCAAAACTTTGCGGCAATAGCAGCAGGTGATGAAATGGAGATTGGTGATTATCAATATAGCCGAGGTCATTCTGAACCCCATGGTGGGCATAAGCATGAACGAAGTGAAGGATCTAGTAAAGAGGTCACAAAGGTAAAGCCAAAATTACCACTAAACCCACCACCACCAAGGCAAGAACCGAAGCCCTTAAGCCAGTCGGAGTTATCAGCTGCACAGTTTTTGGTTGATACTTTAACGGCGGACAAGCGACAGCTACAAGCGAAGGAAAACGAATATCACAGAAATATCCTGCAAATCGCTAAACACAATATGCATGATTCTGCAGCTAAGAAGTTTGCACAAGATGAAGCTTTGATGCAGCAAGCTTATGCCATTGGCGGAGAGATAGGGCTTGATTATGATCCAAGAGCCAAAAAATTCATTGAAGAAAATCCAAGGACAGCCTTAGCATTGGCAGCCGCACCATATGTAGGAATGGGGGTAGGACTATTGGGTGAAATTGGCTTTGGTGCTGCTGTCCGTCTACTTCCTACTATCGCAGCTGAAGGTGGCGGTGGATCATCGATCTTTAGTGGATCACGCTTTGCTAATGCATTTTTTATGAATGAATCAGCTGGGGCTGCGGCAGCAACTGTTACAAGATTCTCTGCATCAACAACTGCCGTACTACCAAACCCAAATTTTGTAATTGGAGCTAGTGCTATACCTCTAGCGGCAGCAGTTGCTCTTAAAGCTACAAATGATGACAATATAAAGGAGTTATGGAATCAATTTGCTAACCCAACGACTCTAACACCTACACAACCAGTAAAAATTTGGGATGTCAACAAACCATTACCTACTAATATTAACCCTTGTGCTATTATAGATTTGGATGCCAACAAACCAATAATACTAACTACTCCTATACCAAGTGAAAAACCTATAACTGTAATATCTACTCTATATAGCTTTAATGCAACTGATAGTGGCGAGATAGTACTACCACCGGAATTACTAGGAAAAGCCATTTCGCCAATAAACGCGTTTAATATATCAAATGACTTTGAAAAAAGAAAACATGATGATATTAGTAATAAACCATCTACAAGCAAACAACAGCAGAAGGTGTCTGCTTCATTCATGCCTGACCCGGGTGACCTCGAGCCGGATGATGAGCAGCACAGAAAATACAATTGTGAAAAATCTGAAAGCCCAATATGGAAGGAGTTAAAACCTTACAAAGGAAAAACTAAAACTAACGGACTGAGTGGAAATAAGCAGAGATTTTACCAATGGGATCATACTCATAATGATATAGAAGTATATGATAGTAATGGTTGTCATCAAGGCTCAATAAATCCAAAAACCGGAGAATTATATAAAGAACCAGTTAAAGGGAGGCAGCTTGGAATATAGTAAAATAAAAGCACAATATTATTGTTGTGATCAATTCAAGTTTCATATGAAGGAAAAAGAGAGGATTATTATTTATGACCCAATGAACCGTTCATATCTAATAAAGGTTAATAAGCATATTGGACAAGAAATAGATTTTTGTCCTTGGTGTGGCATTAAATTACCTGAGAAAGTATCGCATGATGAATGGTGGAATATTTTAGAAAAAGAATATAATATTACAGACCCTAGAAATTCAGAGAAAGAAATAGTACCAGCCGAATTTTGGACCGACGAATGGTGGAAGAAGCGAGGATTGTAATATAAGGTTCATTTATATGCCAACAAACCAATAATACTAACTACTCCTATACCAAGTGAAAAACCTGTAACTGTAATATCTACACCTGATCAAGGTGAATTGCTACGAAAACTCGGGACATTGCCGGGCTTTGACTCCGCACCAAGTGAATCAATTGATACTAATACTGAGTCCTTGCCAATCCATGAGCAGAATTGGCAGGATTTGATATTAGAAAGCAGAATGAGTGATAAGGTAAATAAACCATATCCAGCAGCAGAAGGGATGCCTCATACAGTAATCAAAGTAGGGTCAGATGGAAAAATAACAAATTATGGAACTTATGAGGTGAATCCTAAAAATCCAACTGGACTAGATTTAGTAAAAAGGGTAGATTTAACAGGTGAGAGTCATTTTAATAAAATAACTCGTCAGGAAGTACCAACACCTCACGTTGTTGGAAGAGGTATACTAGGGGGTGTAAGACCAGCTACATCTGATGAAATTCCAAGAGAGAAAAAATAGTGACAGAGGTTAATATAGACGAAAATTTAATTTGGCTACAGGAACTTTATGCAGCCAATATTTGTAATCTAAGGCCAGTGCTTCCAAATATATCTGATGATCAGTTAAAAGATTACTCACCATTAGAAAAGATACCATCTTCCCTAGGACTATTTAAAATTCACACACTAAGTAACCCCGGTTGGTCATTAAGTTTTTTTTATAAAAATATGCTTGCTAGAGAAAATAACTGGACTGATATTCAGATTAATTGCGGAATCAATTTAATTGACCAAGATAGTAATGATTGGCTATTTGCAAATAAAGAAAATGATGTTTTTAAAGAATCGTGTGGGCCTCTCTATTTAGCCACTATTTTAGAAGCATTTCGTTGTTGGATTGAAGATATACCTTTTATAATAGAGGATTTGCCAATGTTTAGGGAAAAATTAAAACAAAAAAATCCGTTGCTTAGCTGGCTTGAAGAATTCTATTATAATTGTTGTGATGAAGACTGGGAACATAGTTATGGCTGTAGCATTATTAGTGTTGCATCTGGATGGGTTATGGCTTTCTCTTTAGATTACTTAGACTTAGAAGATTCATCTTTTGATAGAATAGTTATAGAAGAAGATGAAGGGACAATTGAATGTTATAAAGAAGAATATAAATTTATTATTAGGACTCATGTTAAGGGATTGATAAAAGGTATAGCTATTTTTAAAGAGTGGGTCGAAATTGAAATGGATAAATATCGTAAAGCAAAAAGTTTAATTAATGATCATGACCCAGCATATAGGTAGGCATAGTGAGGTTGTTACAAGAGATATAATAGAAGAAGTTGATATTAAATAGCGGAACGAAATCTTTAAACTCCGTTGGTAGAAAATAAAAGGTTGATTATGAGAATAACTAAAGAACAGAAGCAGGAATATTTACAAAGGTTTGTAGGTGCAGTACCTTTGGTGATATATCCACATGATCCTTATCTTCACAAATGTAAACCAACATTTGTTGAATCTGAAATAGACCTAGAATATGGACTTAACCAAATACAAAATATTCAGCTAAACAAACAATATAAAATTATAGCAGGCTTTAAAAAAGCTAAATTAGAGGATTTTATCCATTTTGATTGGTTGATGGGTGGAGGTGGTATACCAGACTTATTTAACAAGTGTTTAGTAAAAAAAATGCAAAATATTTGTCCCAATGATTTTATCGCTTTACCGGTAATACTCATTAATTTATCTGATAAAATAGCATCTTATGAAAATAAAGATTTTTATGTAGTTAATGCTTTAAATACAATTGATGCTATAGACAGGGAGAAGTCAGTTATCCGTTACTCTTTTGAAGGAGATAAAGGGCGTGTTATAAAAAGAATCTACAAGGAATATCCTTGGCAGGGACATTTAATAGCTTTTGATACTAGCATTTATAATAGCATGATCTATCACCCAAAACTGGCAAAAGAACTATATCCAAGCAAACAGTTCCAATTTTTAACCCCCGAAGAAGATAGTTACTTACATAACTGGCGAGAACCTGACCATGAGCAGAACCCTAAGTGGAAAGACAGAAAATGGTGGAAATTTAAATGATGGGGAATGTGTATTACAGTAATCAAATGTTGTTTATGACTGAGATGGCAGTAGAAGTTGACTCAAATGTTGGACGTCAGAAGTAAAAAGCCTGTAACTATACTATCTACGCCGGATCAAGGTGAATTGCTACGAAAACTCGGGACATTGCCGGGTTTTGACTCCGCACCTTCCGAACTTACCGGGGGTTTAACTGAATCTTTCCCCGATCATAGTGATATAGCAGATTCAATGAATATATTGTATAAAAAACAATATCCTGATACAGTTGAAAAGATTAATGAGCGTTACCCGATAAATGCCGATTTAGCTGGACAGAAATATCCATTACATAAACTACCGGAACATATTCAACTAAAATATCCTGATAGTGTTATGGTTGATGAAAAGGGATTTATGAGGTTTGAACCCTATGCCCATATTGATGAATTAGGAAGAATTTACAGAGTAGAACTTGGTAGTATCAATGGAAACAAACAAGATTCTAGGAATGCAAATAAAGCAATGGGAAGAGATAAAACTCCTGAGGGACATACTTGGCATCATGTTGAGGATACTAAAACATTAATTGCAATACCAAGTGACTTACACGATGCTATCAAGCACACTGGGGGAAGAGCTGTGGAAAAAGCAAAAGGTAAAAAATGATCAGTAATGTTGAATTAAAAAAAACTACAAGGTTAAAAGAAATAGAAAAAAAAGCAAATAAAGTAATGGGGAGAGATAGAACTCCTGAGGGACATCTCTGGCATTGCGTTGAGGACGGTAATACATTAATTGCCATACCAACTGATCTACACAAGGCTGTAAAACATACTGGGATGATATCTTTACAAAAAGAAAAGGTAAACAATGATGAACAATATTGAAGTAGAAGAATCAAAAAGACCTACAAATTTAGAAGAAATAGAAAAATTTGAAAAATTAATACAAGCTAAACTTCCTAAGGATTATAAGAAATTTTTGCTTAAGCATAATGGTGGACACCCAATTACTGAAACCTTTAAATTAATTGAACCAGTTAATGCAAAAAATACAGAAATTGGAGTTGAATGGTTTTTTGCCTTATATGATGGTGAGTATTCCAATCTTACTCTTGAATTTCAACGAACACGTGATGAACTAATAGATAAATTGGTAGTATTTTTACCAATTGCTTATGATAGTGGTGGAAAAATTTGCCTTAGTATTAGAGGTGATGATTACGGAAAATTATATTATTGGACTACTAATTGGAGTTTTTGGGATAAGGATGACTTGGATTATCTTTATTTAATCTCTAATAACTTTACTGACTTTATTAATGGATTATATAGGTACGAACTTGATGATAATGACAATATCATCAGACGTTACCAAGATGGTACTGTGACAATAGAACCATTACGAAAGCATGAGTAGCAGTGGATAGTTTTACTGAATTTTTAGAAGGTTTATATGATTATCATATAGATGAGCAAGCTAACAAGATAAGGTGTTACCATGAAGAACAGCTTTTCGATGATTAAAAATAATTTCCTAAAATTATTATATTTTTTTCATTCTGAATACTTAGTGCTAGTGATTTTATGATGTATATTATAGCAAGTTCAGAAAATTAGTTGCTATGTTAAATCTTACTCATACAAATTCACAAACGTCATTGCGAGGAGCTACTTTAGTAGCGACGAAGCAATCTAGAAAAATTATTAGATTTGGATCAACTATGTTCGCAATAAAAATTTAAATAAATTTGGTTTAAATTTTTATTGCTTCTGCAGAGCTAGTTAAATCACGTAACTTAGCGTTTGCAATCACAATGATTTTCCGCATTAATGCTACCATCGCCACCATTTTCTTTTTTCCTCTATTGATCAATTTTTCATAAAATACCTTCAGTTCAGAGTTAGAATTTCTAGCAGCCATAGCAGCTACAAACAACATAGGTCTAACAAAACTTCTACCATGACCTGTATGTCTATATCCGCTATATCTACCGCTATCATTAGATATTGGTGCAACACCTACTAATGATGCTATTTGTTTGCGGTTCAATGTACCAAGTTCAGGTAACAAAGCTATAAGCTCATTAGATACTACTGTGCCTATACCACTAATAGTTTGCAGTGTCTCTTTCTTAGCCTGCAAGAGTTTATCTTTTGCTATTAAGTCATCTATTTTTTTAGTAATAGATGCAATTTGTTCTTCTAGTACTTCGATTATTTTAACACAACTAGACTTGATTAAATCAGCTCTCGGGGACTGAAACCTATTTTTTTCTGCAATCAACATTTGTTTGAGGTCGTTCCTACGTCCGACTAATTCATACAAGTTTAAAGCTTGCTTAGATTGTACTTTAAATAGTTCTAATCTTTCTGACCGTTCAAAACCATAAAGTGCTAGAGCTTTAGCATCAAGACTATCAGTTTTAGCTGCATTCCCAAAAGACCTAATAAAGTTTTTAACTTTGCGAGTATTGGCTCTATATACAGCAAAACCCTGATTGCAAAGCGTTAGTAATAGTTCCATTTCATATCCACCTGTGGTTTCTAAAACACACAATGCAGAACTAATCTCTTTTTTGTAATCCTTGATAAAATCAGCTATTCCATTAGAGTTGTTATTATATTCTTTAGTTTCTTTTTTTCCATGAATAGCAACAACAAAATTGAATTTTCCTATATCAAGACCAATAAAATTATTATATAATGGCATAATACCTCGAAGACTTTTAATGTTTACGATTGTAAGCGGGAGTGCAAAGGCATCCCAACCAACTATTCAAACGTCTCGGGGATTTGGGCTAGAGTACCAAGATCCATACGATCTTAAGACCAATTGCTTCACGGTCGCTCACGCCTGCACAGCGATAGTCATTTAGTATTATTAATGACTATCGCTGTAATACCCCCTTATAAGTCAGTATAAATCATTATTTATATTGACTTCAACATCTATTATATCATACTTTTAACTTACAATTGCTTCGTTGGCTTACGCCTCCTCGCAATGACGCAAGATTGGTGTTTGAAAATGGTAAGTTCCTACAATCATACGGCAAAGATCAGGGCGGTAAGCCAATTACTATAGGATATGACAGTAAAAACCAGCAATATTTTGGCTTTACCAATAAAGGCTCGAGTAACAGTGGTAGTATATTTGAGGCAATATCCGCTAGTAGTAATGGTAAATACTCAGCCGATATATTACGAGGCCTAGCTCAGCCGATTCCAGTTGCCGATACCACTCCGCCAAAGCCGCCATCCCAGCCAACTCCACAACCAAAGCCCTTAAGCCAGTCGGAGTTATCAGCTGCACAATTTTTGGTTGACACTTTAACGGCGGACAAGCGACAACTACAAGCGAAGGAAAACGAATATCACAGAAATATCCTGCAAATCGCTAAACAAAATATGCATGATTCTGCAGTTAAGAAATTTGCACGAGATGCAGCTTTGATGCAGCAAGCTTATGCAATTGGCGGGGAATCATATCTACCACTTAAAAGGGTAGAACTTGGATGGCAAGCAAAAAACCTCAAAGAGGTTTTGGATAATTCTTTAAGCTCGCTTATAGACCCTAAATATGGTGGTAATTTGCCGCTTGCGGTATTTTCAACAAGCGGAGATCTGATAGATTGTGGTATGCAACAAATTGTTCATGTTATAAGTGGTGTCGAAGGTGGAGCAGATACTTTAAAAGTTCTTGGCTATCTTCCTAATAAATTAATTGGTACAGTAAAAGATTTTAGCAAGGATATAGCTAAAGAGCATTTGCCTGAGAAGTGGTATAAGGGATTATCAGACTGGTATAAGGGCTTACCGGAAAATACTAAAGTAACAGCAACTCTAGCTGCGGACAGTATGGTTTTATGGGGAGCTGGTCGGGTTTTACAGATAGCAAGTGGACCAGCTACCAGTAAATTATATTCTGCCCTTGAGAAAGGTGTGGCTGCTGAGGCTTCAGCATTTACAACAGTTGGGAAAGCCTCAGAAATTGGATTAGTTGGGGAAAACACCCTTACTAAACCATTATCAATGCTTACTAAGGTTGAGCAAAAATTACCTATCGAAGCATTAGAAGTTGAAAGAGTTGCAGAAGAAATATCATTAGGCTCAGCAACACCTTTAACAGCTACAGAAAAAATTGTTGAGAACCCTTATTTGGCTAGAAGTTATGTTAAAGAAATTGAAGAAATCACTAAATTACAACTACCTGACCAACAGCTAACTTTACTTAAAGAAGCTCTGCAAACTCAGGAGTTTAGGAAGTTGAGTGTAGTGGAAAAGGAGACACATAGAGGTAAGTTTAATAGTATGAGACCTACTATAAGAGCAGAATGGGAACAAAATACTGGGCAGAAATGGCCGGTGTATGAGGTGGATGTTTATGATAAAAGTGGAACAAAAATTTTAAAAGAAAAAGGACAGCCATATGATGCTCATCATATAATCCAAAGTAACTATGGTGGTCCAAATACATGGTGGAATATTCATCCTACTGATAATATAATTGAGCATAAACTGATCCATGGTACAGGTTCTAAGGCAAATGAAATTTTTAAACCAAAATAAATAGAATTATGGATAAATATAATTACTTAAGGAAATTTATTAATAGCAAACCAAGTGAACCTCATCGTAACTTTTTTGGTTCAATAAGCACTAAAGAAATTAAAGAAGCAGAAGAAAGATTAGGTTTCACATTTCCAAGATCATTAAAAGAATTTTGGTTAGAGATAGGATATGGTTTTTTAACCACTTCAATTGATAAAGTAAAAAAAGATTTTAGCAATAGAATACTATATCCACAACAAATAGCCGATATTATGTTACTTAAAGAAGAAAGTGATTATATCTTACTAGAAGCTGTTGAATATATTGAAGAAGGTTATATAAAAGATGATGATATTATTTTCTTTGAAGTGGCAGACATGTCAAGCTTTTTAGTAATGAAACCTAGCTCTGATAAACCTGATGCTATATATGATATGCTTGGCAGGGTGCTAGAAGAACATTTTGAGAGATTCATTTGGCGATTATATCATGAATCACCGGATTATTATCTACACGTCCATCCAGATTATTTTAAATAAACACTTAGTGCGAGTAATAAATATGTTATGATAATCCAATAAATATTAAAGAAGAGGTTATTATGCAAGCAACTAAGAGTTAACATGTTGGGATCTAACCTTGCTCCTCAACCGGAGAGTACAGGACTTGCTGGCTTAACCAGTAGCGATCTAGCATTAGCTTCACTATTACCAAAACCAGGTAGCGGTGCTGGGGGTAGCAATTCGATATTACTACTGTCATCTGCCATGCAACAGCCAATCTATGTGTTTGAAAATGGTAAGTTCCTACAATCATACGGCAAAGGTTTAGGAGGCACGCCAATTACTATAGGATATGACAGTAAAAACCAGCAATATTTTGGCTTTACCAATAAAGGCTCGAGTAACAGTGGCAGTATATTTGAAGCAATATCTGCTAGTAGTAATGGTAAATACTCAGCCGATATATTACGAGGCGTAGTTCAGCCGATTCCAGTTGCCGATACCACTCCACCAAAGCCGCCATCCCAGCCGACTCCACAACCAAAGCCCTTAAGCCAGTCGGAGTTATCAGCTGCACAATTTTTGGTTGATACATTAACGGCGAATAAGCAGGAACTACAAGCGAAACAAAACGAATATCATAGAACTATCCTGCAAATCGCCAACCAAAATATGCGTGATGCTGAAGTTAAGAAGCTTGCACGGGATGAAACATTGATGCAGCAAGCTTCTGCAGTTGGTGGAGATATGGGGCTTGATTATGATCCAAGAGCCAAGAAATTCATTGAAGAACATCCAAAGACTGCACTAGCATTGGGACTATTACCATACGCAGGAATAGGTGTAGGACTACTAGGAGAAACTGCGATTGCTGCTACCCGTCTACTTCCTACTATTGCGGCTGAAGGTGGTGGGGGATCATCTATCTTTGGCGGCTCTCAATTAGCCAATGCTGGTTCGAGATTGTTTATGACCGAGGCAGCAGGAGTGGGCTCAAATGTTGGAGCTAGGATTGGAAGTACTGCCGCTACTGCAACCCCTATAAACCCATTATATACGACATTGGATGCGGTCACAGCTGCTGCAATAGTTAATTATGGTTCTAAGGCTATTGAAGATACCTATAATTTACTTGGCGGAAATAGCTCTACTGATATAGTATCGAATCAATCGCAGCCAGTCGCTGAGCAACCAGTGAAAATTGGGGATGTTACCAAACCATTACCTGCTAATATTAACCCTTGTGCTGTTATAGATCAAGCTGTCAACAAGCCAACAATACTCACTACCCCTATACCAAGTGAAAAGCCTGTAACTACGTTATCTACGCCGGATCAGAGGGATATTTTGCAAAAACTCGGTACTCTACCGGGCTTTTCTCCCGCCCCTTCCGAACTTACTAGAGGTTTAGTTGAATCCTTCCCTGATCATAGTGATCTAGCAAATTCAATGAATATATTGTATAAAAAACAATATCCCGATACTGTTGAAAAAATCAATGAACGCTTTCCGATCAATGCCGACTTAGCTGGGCAAAAATATCCATTATCACCTGAATTAGAAATTTTGTTTCCAGAAGGTGTGTGGTTTAAAGAAAATGGTCATCCGGACTTTAGTCCTTATGCAGATATAACACTTGAAATAGAAGGATTGACAGGTGTTCATGGAAAAGATGAAAAAATGGCAAATAAAAAAGCAGGTTTACTAGAAACCCCTGATGATAAAACATGGCATCACGTAGAGGATGGGAAGACATTACAATTAATTCCGTGGAAATTGCATAACGCAGTTAATCATACTGGTGGAAGTGCATTACAAAGAAGTAAAAATAAGAAATAAATAGACAAATTATGACTAATTTCCATATAAAAAAAGAAATAAGTGAATATAGAATAACCAATCAAGATTTAAAAAACGTTGAAAAAATTAGAAATTGCAAACTACCAAATAATTATAGTGCTTTCTTACTAAAAGATAATGGTGGGAAACCTAATTGGAATAGTTTTGAAATAAAAAATTATTTTCTAGATGGTAAATCAAATTTTGATACTGTTCGTTGCTTTTATGGAATTTGTCCAGATAAAGATTCAATAATGTATGCTTATGATATTTTTGGTTCACTTGAAATACGAGGTAATCGTATTCCATCAGAATTATTACCAATTGCTACTGATTCGTTTGGTAATGAAATCTGTCTTTGTATTCATGGAGAGAAATTTGGAAATGTATTTTTTTGGGATCATGAGAATGAAGCACCGGATGGTCAAGAACCTTGGTGGGATAATGTTTATCTAGTAGCCAATAATTTTACTGAATTTCTAAATAATTTATATGAGTATGATATAGACGAAAAAGGTAACGAGATAAGACGCTACCAAGATGGCACTGTAACCATAGAACCATTGCAAAAACCTAAGTGAAATAAATTTAATTATTTTTTATCAAAACACTTAGTGCGAGTTATGATTATGTTATGATGCCCTGTAAGTAATAAAAAGAGGTAATAATGATATCAATAAAACAACGCATAAGTCAGGAAACATAATGGACATAGGGCTTGCTGGCTTAACTGGTTCATCGAAAAAGAAAAACAATCATTAATTAGCGGAGAAAAATCTTTAAACTCAATTGGTAGAAAATAAAAGGTTGACTATGAGAAGAACTAAAACAGAAATGCAGGAATATTTACAAAGATTTGCAGGTACTATGCCTTTGGTAATAGCTCCTCGTAATCCTTACCCCCATAAATGTATACCAGATTTAGTAGAATCTGAGATAGATTTAAGAAGTGGACTGTATCCAATACAAAATATTCAGCCAAATAAACAATGTAAAGTTATAGCAGGTTTTAAAAAGGCTAAATTAGAGGATTTTATCAATTTTGATTGGTTATGGGATGGATATGAATTACCTAAATTATTTAACAAACGTTTGGTGGAGAAAATGCAAAATATTTGTCCTAATGATTTTATTGCTTTGCCAGTAATACTAATTAATTTATCTGATAAAGTAGCACCTTATGAGAATAAAGATTTTTACGTAGTGAATGCTTTGAATACAATTGATGCTATAGATAGAGAAAAATCTGTAATTGATTATGCTTATGAAGGCGATAAAGGGCGTGTTATAAAAAGAGTCTACAAGGAAGATCCTTGGCAGGGACATCTAATAGCCTTTGATGATAGTATTTATAGGATGATCTATCACCCAAAACTAGCAAAAGAACTATATCCAAGCAAACAATTCCAATTTTTAACCCCGGAAGAAGATAGTTACTGGCATAACTGGCGAGAACCTGACCATGAGCAGAACCCTAAATGGCAAGAAAGAAGATGGCGTAAATTTAAATGATGGGAAATGTGTATTACAGTGATCAGATGTTGTATGACTGAGACGGCAGCAGTTGGATCAAATGTCGGGCGTCAGAAATAAAAAGCCTGTAACCATAGAACCATTGCAAAAACCGGTGAAATAAATTTATTTATTTTATCAAAACACTTAGTGCAAGTTATAATTATGTTATGATAATCTTGTTTTTTATAATTTAATAAAAAAATATAATGATTTCCACTCCAATATTTAAAAGTTATCTAGAGTGTATCCGCATTCCAAATATTGGAGTAGTGTTTTTATCGGAACGCTCTACTGATGTTTTGCCTGATAAATTATATTTAGAGATTTGCGACATGATTAACGGGGCAAATTCTTCAGACTATATTATTAACCAACTCAGTCAGAAGCATAAAATTGGAGAAATTTATTTTATATTAAGTGAATTAGAACGCAAAGGTTATATTCAAGAAAACACTGAGACTGCTCTTTCAACTTCCTGCTTTGACCAACAAATAAATGATTTCTTCAATTGCGATGTTTCTTTGTTAGAAGAGGTCAACATCGTAAACTTTACTGAAGTCGATGACAAAATATATCACAATTTGTTAAGTACATATAACATTAAAATAAATAGCCAAGCTAATTACACTTTAGTAATGACCGATAATTACCTTGATAAAAGGTTAGCTATGGTAAATAAACAAATGCTTGCTGACAAGAAAAAATGGTTTGTATGTAAACCAACGGGGAGTATTATTTTAATAGGCCCATTATTTCAGCCTCACACCGCTTGTTGGGGGTGTTTAAAAGAAAGGTTATCGAATCATGATAAAGCTTTATCATTTTTAAATGACCATGGTTATACTAATAAAATAAAATCACCTGTATGTTTTAATAACCTTTCTTTAAACATCGCCTTCTCTCTTTCATTATTTAACCTTGCTACCAAAGCAGCAATATCTGAAACTGCCACCCTAGATATCAATTTACTTTCATATGACTTACTTGCTAATAACCTAACAACTCATATATTACCTAAAATCGAAAGCTGTGAAGTTTGCTATAATGATGGTAATCAAGCAATTCATTACCAAAACATAGAGGAAACAAACACTTATACGCCTGCAAAATTTCTATCACGAATTGAGAGCCTTGTTAGCCCGATTACTGGGGTTGCAAGTGAATTACAAAACAAAGAAATATGCCAAGAAGGTTTGTTTTATTTAGTATATTCGTATCATCCTCTAATCAAAAGGTTTGAAGATATAGAATCATTTTTAAGAAATTTTCATCCTATAATAAGTTGTGGAAAAGGCAAATCTGAAAGTGAGGCGAAAATAGGAGCGATATGCGAAGCAGTAGAACGTTATAGCGGAGTTTTTCAAGGTAATGAAAAAGTTATTAATGCTTCCTTAGCTGAACTAGGTGAGCAAGCAATTTATCCTAATGACGTATTATTAATTAGTAATGAGCAATATCTAACTAATAAGCAAACAAAACAACCATTTGCTCCTTATCACCGGATTCCTTTAATCTTTCCGCGTGATAAAAAATTTAATTGGTCACCTGTTATTTCCCTTACCAATCAAGAGATTAGGTATTTACCCACGGCATTTTGCTATTATTCCAGTAACAAAGAGGAAAAGCAGTATATTATTGGTGATTCTAATGGATCAGCTGCGAGAGACACTAAAGAAAACGCTTTAATATATGGATTTCTAGAGTTATTTGAACGAGATGCAGTAGCAATATGGTGGTATAATCGCCTTAGTATGCCAGCTATTGACTTAAATGGGCTGGATAGCGATTTTATAAAGAGAGTTATCAACTACCTTTCTTCTTTAAAACGTAATATTTGGGTACTAAATATTACTAATGATTTAAATGTACCGGTCTTTGTTGCACTTTCTCAATGCCGAAATTTGGAACAAGAGGATATTATTTACGGTTTTGGTTGCCATTTTGACCCGATAGTGGCTATAGAAAAAGCTATTTTAGAATTATTACAGGTTCTAGATAGTGTTTTTTATAAAGATGAGGGTGGAGCTATTAAGTATGTATATATTAATGTAGATGTTAAAAAATGGTGGGAAGAAGCACACACTAGCAATCAACCATATTTATTACCTAAGGATAACATTAATTATGATTTATCGAATTATAATTTCAGTACAGTAAAGGACAGCAATACTTTAGAAAATTGCATAAATATTGTGAAAAAAGTAGGGTTAGAAGCTTATTATATTGACCAAACTAGAAAGGATACAGGGATAGCTGTAGTAAAAGTTATAGTACCGGGCTTGCGGCATTTTGGCAGAAGTTTTGCACCGGGTCGTTTATTTGACGTACCTGTAAAAATGGGATGGATCAAGCAGCCTACTTTAGAAAAAGATCTTAATCCTTACTCAATATTTTTTTAAAATGAGTACAATATGACGTTTATTACGAATAAATTAGGCGATGTTGTTACGAGATGTAGTTCTGTATTGAATCAAACTTATCTATACTATATCATATTTTTATCGAAACAGCATACTAACACATTTTATCAAAACTTAATCGGTAAAATAATTTATTAAAATTTAACTAAAAATTTTGCTACCAAAACATAAATATAATTGAATAATATGATAGTTGAACTTTCAGACACTAATACACATCTCAAGGGAACTGACACTGTTATGGAGAGTAATAAACCGCCTAGACTGAGGGTAGGTACTGATGATTTTAAAACATTATTGTTAAATAGTGATATATTTGTTGATAAAAGCTTGATGATTAAAGAATTACTCGAAGATAGTGGTGATGTTATATTAATCACTAGACCAAGACGTTGGGGTAAAACCCTAAATATGGATATGATTAGGAGATTCTTAGAAATCGAGCTGGATGATAATGGTAAACCTTTAGCTGCAGAAGATAGAGTTAATTACAAGTTATTTGTCGGCGGGACAATAGATTTAGGTATTAAAGGTAAAAGAACTCTAGAGCCTTTAAAGATTAATAATAATGAGTATGCCATGGTTCAACAAGGTCAATATCCAGTAATATTCATAACCTTTAAGAGTGTAGAAGGGGCGGAATACCAAAATATTGAACGAGGAGTAAAAATACAGTTACGTAAGTTATTTCAAGCACATAGCTATTTAACTGACAGTGATAAGCTAAAGCTAAATGAAAAAGATGATTTTGCTATATATTTGTCTCAAGAAATAACTATAGAAAATATCAAGAATAGTTTAAGTATATTAAGCAAGTTACTTTACAAACATTATAATAGAAAAGTGTGGGTATTGATCGATGAATATGATACACCGATTAATAGTGCCTATAGGTATTTTGGCAAAAATGAGACAGAATTTCAAAAAGTACTAGAGCTTTTTAGAGGTATAATGAAATCAACCTTTAAAAAGGAAACAGGGGAATCAGAATTACCAGTAGAGCGTGGAGTGATTACTGGAATTTTGCGTATAACTAAAGCTGAGTTATTTTCCGGTTTAAATAATGTACGAGAATATACTTTACTAGATAAGAAATTTGCTAAGTTTTATGGGTTTACCCAGGCAGAAGTTGATGAGTTATTAACCGTCGTCCCGACCAAGACTAATCCTGAAGAAATTAAAAACTGGTATAATGGCTATAGGTTTGGTGGAGAGGTTATATATAATCCATGGTCAATAATGCAATGTTTAGCCAGCGAAGGGGAACTTGATCATTACTGGCTAGATAGTGGGGGGACAGCTTTAATAGATAAAATATTACTATCCGATGAAATGCAGGAAGATTTACAAAACTTAGCTGCTGGGAAAAGTATTATCTCACCTATTACCAAACAAATAAGTTTTGCTGACATCAACAAACCAGTAGGATTATTTAGTTTGTTATTATTTAGCGGTTACTTGAATCCTACAGCTCAAAAACTAGAAGAAAATATCTATGAGTTATCAGTACCTAACAAAGAAGTACGGTATATATATAATGCTAGAATGCTGCAATGGGTTACAGACCAGCTAAAAATCGATAGTTCTAGATATTATACTTTTATCAGTTTATTGCCAGTAGGTAAAGTAGAGGAATTTAAAGAGCGTTTACAAGAATTGTTACAAAATTCTACCAGTTTTCATCAGACAGGGGAGAAAAAGGCAGAATTATTTTATAGTGGTTTTATGCTAGGACTGGTTAACATGTTATCCTCTAGCTATATCATAACCAGTGAACAGGAGTCAGGCAGTGGTAGAGCTGACATTATCATGATCCCCAAAGCTGGTAGAGAAGATAAGGCAATTATTATTGAGTATAAAATAGCTAAAAATAAAAAAGATTTAGTTTCAGTAGCTAAAATAGGATTGAACCAAATTATAGATAAACAATATGATGTAAAAGTTAAAGAGCATTCTCATGTTAAAAAAATCATCAAACTTTCCATGGCTTTTTGTGGTAAAAATATGGAGTTACAATACCAAGTTGATGAACTCTAATAATAGACTGTAAGCGTTTGAATAACTAATAATTTTATGTCTATCGTGGTTCTGAAACTGTCCACTACGCCCCGCCAGTCCTTATCAGCCTTTCAGAGTTTTCTTATTTTACTAAAATTCATATGTAATTCATATGTAACTTCTCAGACAAATTTCCTGAAATTTGACCTACAAAATCGTCTATTTTTAACCCTGTTACAAGGGGGGAAAATATGACGGAATCATTAACTTTTTCCAACCCTGTAGTTGAAAATCAGGATATTATCTTTTATAATTTTGTTGGTAATTTCATCCCGCCTGAGTGGCGAAATCTTACCAATAATTGTGGCAAACAATTAAGTAAGACTTCTCGTCAACTTCTATCTTTGATAGTTTCTTGCATAAAAACTAATCGTTATGACAATACACAAGACTCTCAAGAGTTACAAGAAGGCTATCATTTTTTCCAACAAGAGCTAGGAGTTAGTCAAAGTAGGGTAAAACAATGTCTAACAGAATTACAAAAAAGTGGGTTCATTTATCATACTTTAATTACTACGGTCAAATATAATATAAAATGCCGTAATATTTTATGTATCAAACTTCTTAAGAAATTTACAAATTTTCGTAAAGCTAATAATAATTCTTATCACTTTAATCACACAAATATCCAGTCTAGCTATCAAAAAATTTTAACCCAACCTAGAGAAAATTCTAACTCAACTCAGAAAAAATTAAAAAAAATGCATCTATATATATCTATATTATCTAGATACGAAAAAAATAAAGAAAATTGTGGACAAGTCTGTGGACAACCCGTGTCAGAGCCTGAATCAACTGAGGAGCAAAACGTTAATTTACCGCTTGAAGTAACAGAAAAAAGAGGTGAAAAAAGTTTGTCAGAACCTGCGTTAACTACGGAGCAAAGCTTTAACCTATCGTCGGAGGTAATGGTAAGTTCAGATGAACAAAGTTTACTAGAGATTGGGTCAGTTGAAGAGAAAAGCTTTAATTTACCTACAGAGATAACGGCAAGCTCAGTAAATGAAGCGTTACCATACAATTCCACAGACGGTAATAGACCTCTTCAGAAACTCGCTTATGCTGAGGAATTTGAAGGAGACACGGAACGCAGAACCGCAGCGTACTCAGATGTACGTGAGGATTCGAGTACCGGATCGACGCACAAATTACCAGCAGAAGTAGAGTTTTCGGAGAGGTCTAATTTCTCTGAGGTAACTCCAACTGATGACAAGTCAGACTCCGATTCAGATTCAACAGGTGGATATTCAGGAGGTAGTGAGTCTGAGCAAGAAGCTAGCGGGAAATTGTCTGGGTGGCTCACTGATATTGCCAAAAAGGCTAAAGGTTGGTATTCACCTAGGGAGCTAGAGACGTTTTACCCATTGAGCGAAGAAGATGCTATTTGGCTAAGAAAGTAAACAGGTCGTAACTACGAATTGAGTTATATCAACAAGCTGTTGATTAAACATAGCGTGGATTCTCCTAACAATCGCTTTCCCTGCAAGCAAGCAGTACTGAATTACATGAAGAAAACTTTGCGTCATGAAATGCGTCCACCATCTGTGGCAAATAACCCAAGCTTTAACTTCGATCTGAACAATGCTACTAGTACAAGAAAGGCTTATTTGCAAAAGATAAGAGATAGTAAGGGCGTTAAACCGCTGAATCAGTTGCAACGCAAGATTGTTGAAGCTTTTGAGAGTAAGCCTAGTACTGCTTATCAATTGCTGAAGAGGTGCAGTTTTTTTGGAGTATGTGACGATGAATACAAGATTGATCTAGCAGATATCTCTTTGTCAGAAACTGATAAATGCACATTGCTCCAAACAGTGCAAGAGGTATATGGCAAAGAGATTCAGCAATTGCGTATTACTAACAAAAGAGAAATATCGGATTATCATTTAGAGCTAAGTGGACTAAATCCAGAATCAGCGTGGTATAAAATAAGGAAATATCTGTTAAAGTTATACGGTGAAACCATTGATAAAGTATGGTTTAGCAAGTTAGAAGCAATTGAAGAAGATTGTAATAAGCTTATTCTCAAACCAGCTACTGCCTTCATTGGGTATTGGATTAAGAATAAGTACAGCAGAGATTTGGAATATGCTTGTAGTAAACTGAATTATACTTTTGAGTTTATGAAAGTCGATAGCATGGCTGGGCTGTAAGCTATGGCAAATAGAACAAAAAACTAATTGTATTAAGTGAGAAAAAGAATGATTACAAAGAAGTTAATAATAATCAACCAATTACTGAAGGTTGAAAAGCACATACAAATCACATATGAAATTGTAAGGGTTTAGAAAGTATGAGAGTAATGAGGCTTGTAAAGGTCAATCCTCCGCTGCAGAAATGGAAGTTTGCCTCTAGATTTACTGTTTGCAACTTCAGCATCCGTAATGGAAGTCAATAAAAAAATAGGTAATACTGCAAAAATAATGAAAGCGGCTATTAGTGGAGCGTAAAAATATGTTATATTTATAAACATAAGAGCATAATTTGGAATAACTAAATATAAAAATTTAATTATAATATGAAAAATAGAAAATAAGTTGTTGACAGCAACCTTTAGTTGTAGTACACTGCGAAATATAGGGAGGTATTTTCAATTGATTAATTGGTAAAAAAACCTGGGAATCAGCTATAATAAAGGGAATTACAAAAAATTTTTATAGAAATATTTATATGATTAAAAATTATGGTTTGTTTGGAAAATATTTAGCCAAATGTGTCAATTTAGCTTTAGCCATTGCGGTAGATAGAGCAGAAGGAGTGTTATATGATAGGGCAATTAACGGCTATGAGGAAGTGACCTATAACAAGGATAATCAGGCAATTGCTACTAAGAAAAAATATTGTTCTAAGTCATTGTTGGAATATCTTAAGGCTAATTCGCAGAAATATCAAATGAGGAAAAATGATGCTGGTTACCATAGGAAAAATAGTAATGAAGCTGAACAATCGGCAAAAGCTCAGGAAATGGCAAAGACGATAGATGTAACTAATTTTGAAATAGAATCGTATGAAACAGAATATGCAATTGCCAAAGGGCAGTAAGAACAAGGGGATGAAGACTGTTAATAAAGCTAAAGCCAGCAAAGAGGTTTCTAGCTCTACGAGCATTAGGCTTCCTGCAAAAATCGCTTATGCTGAGAAATTTGAAGGAAACGCGGAACGTAGAACCGCAACGTACTCCGGTGTACGTGAGGATTCGAGTACCGCATTGACGTACAAATTACCAGCAGAAGTAGAGTTTTGCAGAAAGCCTAATAAATTTCCGGTGGGCTGGTCACCCTACCCGTTCCAGCTACCTTTGTGGAGATATTTATACTCAGGTGGTAAGAAAGCTATAGCCATTTGGCATAGAAGAGCTGGCAAGGATATTATGGGTATTAACTGGATCACTGCTAGTGCCATTCGAGAAGTGGGCATTTATTGGTATGTCTATCCTACCTATAATCAAGCTAAAATGAGTATATGGGATGGTATGACATTATCGGGACGTCCTTATATGTCATTTATTCCTAAAGGGATTATTGCTCGTAGTCAGCAATATAAGCAACGGATATTATTTAAAAATGGCTCAGTGATTCAGTTTGTTGGTAGTGACCGTTATGCTACTATCAGGGGTAGCGGTATTAAGGGAGCAGTTATCTCAGAGTATTCTTACCATGATCCACGAGCTATGAGTTGCGTTATAGAGCCGATGGTAATTCGTAATAATTGCTGGCTGCTTTATTTATATACTCCTTCCGATAATCCAAAATTGACACATGGTGAAGAATTATACCGGAAACACCAAGATAATCCGGAAGTATTTTGCCAAATAAAAACTATTGAAGATACAACAGATAATGAGGGACAACCACTAGTCGATAAAAACAAGTTAGCTTCGGTCGATATGAGTAACGAAGAGATTCAAAGAGAGTTTTATTGTGACTTTGCTGCCTATCGTTACAAGAGAGCTGATCAAGGTGGTACTTTTGTTGAACAGTTACGACTAGCTGAAAGTCAGGGGCGTATTGGCTATGTGCCATTTGATGCAAGCTATCAGGTTAATACTTATTGGGATATAGGTATTGTTGATTATACGGTGATTTGGTTTGTTCAAGAGAAACAAGACTATATTGATATAATAGATTTTTATATGAATAGGGGCAAAGATTTAGAGTTTTATCTTAATCATTTAAGAACTAGACCGTATCAATATGGACGTAACGTATTGCCTCATGATATGAGCCGAAGACAAATGCCGACTTTGGATACTCGCTTACAACAAGCTAATGAAATAGCAGAAAAGGTAGGCTTCTCACCCTTTGCGATTGGCAGGAAATATTTACGGGAAGAGATGATAACTAAAGCAAGAAATTTGTTAGGTGCGTGCCGAATAGATGCCGAGAAATGTCAGCGTGGCATTAACGGACTTTACGAGTTTGATGCTACAAAAAGAGGAGTACATTCTAGTTCATCTAGAGCAACTGATATCACCGAAAGCTTTTGTTATATGGCGATGGATGTAAAAACTGGTAATGAGCAACAACAATCGCAATATAATATATTACAATATCGTAAAGTAATGAATGATTACAATGCGTTGGAAAGATGATGGAGCAGAAGAAGCAAGAATTGATGATGCAATAATAGATAATGGTAATTAATAAATAATTAAGGCAAAGTAATATATGTGGCCAATATTAGGTTTACTAGGACTTAGTGCTTTAGCAGTTGGTGCATCTAGGAACAGGTACATTACTGGAGCTGATACATCAAGACAGAAGCACCTCTATAATGAGTCACGAGATCGTTATAGTAGTTATGCGAGTGAAGCACAAAATACTATCAATAATTTGTCGCAGCAATTGCAACAAGCTCAGCAGGACTTACACTCTCTAGAGGAGCAACAGTATCAAGCTAGCATGAGAAGCTATGATATGCAACACCAACTAGATTATCATACTCGACAATATGAGAGTGGCTTAAGAAATATAGAATCACAAAGAGCTAGTTTGGTCACATCAGCTGATCAGCTAAAACAAGCTTTTGCAGCATTTACACAAAAAGCTCCTGCTCTTGATGCAAAGATAAGCGAGGTAGAGCAATTACCGGGTCAGTTCCAAAACCTGTATGATCAAGTAGCCCAGCGAAGAGAAAGCTTGAAAGGTTTAACTGAAGAGGAAGCCGGTAGCCATATTACTCAATATCAGCAAGACGTTGAAGTGTTAAAAAAGCAACGTAGCGAAACAGAAAACAAAATACGCCATTCGATGGATAGTATCACCAAAGAGCATCAACAGCTAACAAGGGAGAAAGCTAATCTTGAACATCAGCTTACTAACTATCAATCACAGCAAAATCGATTGTCGCAGGATACTAGTAACTTTGATAATGCTAGACAACAATTGCTCAGCATGATTGAACAATGCAAACAAGAACAGAATAGACAAGAGCAAATCACTGCTAACTATACAAGGCAGCGGTCGCATGCTGAAGGGTTGCAAAACCAGTTAAGAAGTTATGGGGAAGCTGCTCAAAGCCAGTTGGATAGCTATAGCAGGGATTTAGACTGGCGAGCTGGTAAGTATCAAAAATCTGCAAGAGATACTGGGCTAGCACAAGGATTGGGGCTAACAGCTTTAACTTTTGGACTTGGGGCAGGCTTAGGAGCGATTGGTGTTAAGGGTTCAATACTTGCTGGGATAGGTTCGGGAATCAAAATGTTATCACCGCTTGTTGGTATTGGTCATTATATGAACAAATCCGATATTAGTCGTAAACTTGCTGGTTTTGACAGAATTAATCTTAACAACAATGATCCGAGTATAGGTGCTGATTTGTCGCGAATAGCAAGATACGGTCCATCAGGATTAGAAAAAAGAGCCATACCTGAGCTTGGTGGTCTAAAACAAGCTTTGGAACATTTTGGCATGAGGTCAGTGCCACGATTAAAAGATTTGCCGCCATTACACGAATCTCTTGGCAAGATCGTGTCGCTTAAGGATATTGAGGGGTTAACCCTTGGTTTGCCTAGTATGACGGCAGCTAGCGGTAAAAAGTATAACTATGAGGTGTTATATGATAACGAGTTTATTAAGAAACTCAAGAAAGTGTCAAAGAAGTTGGGTGAACCTTATTTAAACACAAACTCAACCATAAATCCAAACGCAACACGTAGCAATTACAACACAAATATGGTGACATCTTATGGCTGATAATGATTTAAACAAAAAAATTGAATATTTTGATAATCTCAAGAGCAAGCGGGAGAAATGGCATCATATATGGGATGAGTTGAAGAAATATGTTTGTCCGCAAACTGAAAGCAATAAGGTAATATTTGATTCAACTTCTATTTGGTCAAGGGAGCAATTAGCATCAGGTTTACAAAGCTTGCTGGTAAACCCCCAGCAATGAACTGGTTTAACCTTACTATAGTCGCTGAAAATCATGAGCAACAGCAATATTTAACCACCGCTGAACGCAACATGTTAGCCCAAATGCTAGAAAGAAGCCTAATGGATATATTTAATAATCCGGCTTCTAATTTTTATAGTCAGATTCATCAATTTTTCTTGAATTTATCAGCTTTTGGTACTGCGATATTCTATGTTGAAGAAGATTTAGAATTAGCACAAACTCTGTTCTTTCGTAATATTAATTTACAGGAATGTTATTTTGAAGAGAATAAGTTTGGTTTTGTTAATACAATGTACCGACTATTTAGCATGCCAATTAAAACCGCGTCAGCTAAATGGTCAGATTTTGCCCCTTTCAAGGAGAGGTTAGCCCGGAATCCTGATGAAATAGTAGAAATATTGCACATAGTTAGCCCGCAAGCTCAAAATCAGAAAAGTAGAGGCAGAAAATCAACGGCAGCCAGTCCTTCAACATCTAGCTCATCAACATTAGATTATAGCTCAGAATATATCTACCTAGCTGAGCAAAAAATTATTAGTCAGTCAGGTTATTCTTATTTCCCATTTTTTGTCACGCGATGGGTAAAAGAAGAAGGTGAAGTATATGGCTACGCTCCTGCTCATCATGTGCTACCTGATATTAAACTACTCAATAGTTTAAGACAAATTACCCTAAAAGTAGCACAGAAACAGCTAGACCCACCATTATTAGTGCCAAAAGATGGATATTACTTACCGCTATATACTACGCCGGGCAGTGTTAATTTTTACCGTAATGGTATGGCAGATAAAATAATACCCCTAACTGGTATGGAGAATATCCTACCGACTGAAATCGAGCAGAATCAATGCCGCGATGCTATATTTAAGGCATTCTATGTTGATATTTTTAGAATGCAGAAAGAAAACAAAGAAATGACTGCCACTGAGGTACAAATTAGAACAGAAGAACAATACCGTTTAATGTCCCCGATGGTTGGAAGAATTGAGAGTGAGTTGTTAAATCCGTTAATCATGGCAATATATCAAACATTGATTAAATATAACAGAGTACCAATCTTAGAGGGAGCAAATAGCCCGCCTGAGATAAAGCTTGAATATGTGTCACCATTATCAAGGGTACAGAAAACATCAGCAATATCCAGCGTTGAACAGGTATTAGGTTTTTTCCAAAGAAGTGGTATAAGTAACTTTTTTCCTGAGATTTATGATAATATTAACTGGGATGAGTGTTTTAAACTATTTTTTGAACTACGAGAAGCCCCAAACTCAATCCTCAAGAGTGAACAAGAAGTACTACAGCTTAGACAACAACGTAAGATGATGCAAATGCAACAATTACAACAGCAACAACAACAGATACAAGGGTAAGGAGTACATGAAACTATCAATTAACTCCTCACCCCCATCAAATTTACTAACAAAAGAGCAATTAAAATCAATTTATTGCAAGCTTTTTAGTGGAGAAGATGGTAAAATAATATTAGAGGATTTAGCTCAAATGAGTGGCATATATCGCAGCAATTTTGTTCGGCAAGAAAGTGAGTACACTGCCTTTCTAGAAGGACATCGGGCGTTGTTCCTATATATATGCTCGCAGGCTTCAGAAGATGATGGAGTTGATAATATTGAAGGAAAAGGGAGTAATTGATATGGAAAAATATTTAGATCCAACAAATGATAGTTTGTTTAAGAAAATCTTCCGTAATAAGGAGAATTTAAAAGAATTTCTTAATAGTGTTCTTGATTTATCTGAAATGTACAGAATTAAGGAAATTGAATTTATTCCAGTAGAAGAATTAGCAGGGATTCATAAGGGTAGGAGAAGTGTATTTGATTTAAAAGTTAAGGATGAATCAGGAAACTGGTACATTATCGAAATGCAGAAAAAAAATGAAACCGATTATCTAAAAAGAGTACAATATTATTCTGCCCATTCATATGTTGGGCAACTTACAGAAGGTTTAACTCACTTGGATTTATTGCCAGTAATAGTTATTTCATTGATAAAAAATAGAATATTTGACAAAAAAGTGCCTTATATAAGTATTCATAAAAATATTGAGACTACTACTAATAAACAATATTTATTTGACCTCTCTTATGTATTCATAGAGCTTGGAAAATTTAAAAAAACACAATTAGCGAGTGTTGCTGATGAGTGGTTACATCTATTCAAATGTGCAACACAAGAGACAGAACCACCTAAAGATATTAAGAGCAGTAAGGTATTAGATGCTTACCATATGATTGAACGGTATAAGCTTACCCCAGCAGAATATGACTTATATATTAGAACCAAATTGCAGGAAGATGCAGAAGAACTTGCTCTAGCAGAAAATTTTAATCAAGGCAAAGCTGAAGGCAAAGCTGAAGGTATTGAAGAAAAAGCTATAGTTGTGGCAAAAGAAATGTTAATTGATAATGAGCCAATAGAAAAAATAGCTAAATATACAAAACTAACTATTGAAAAAATAGAACAGTTAAAAAAAGAAATAGAAGAGTTAAAAGAAGAGTAAGCCGATGAGCAAAGAAGGAACTGCTAATAACTATGAAATTAACCCTACTTCCTCTGCTAGCGATTGGCTAGCTAACATGCCTGAGGACATCCGCAAAGCTGAGTCATTGAGTAAATTTAAAGATGTCTCATCTTTGGCACAGAGCTATTTGGAAGCAGAGAAGAGCTTGAATCAACGAGTTGCTGTGCCAAAGGATGACAGCTCTGATGAAGAGTGGCATAAATTTTATTCTAGGATGGGGATGCCTGAGGATAAGAAATATACTGATAAACGAAGTAAAGAAGATGAAGAATATCTAGCTCGCTATGAAGACATGTTTTACCAAAGCGGATTATCTAAAAGGCAAGGTGAGAAGCTGCTTAATTCTCTGTATGGTTTTTCGCAGGATTTACAAAAACAGCAAAAAAATGCTATCGAGCAAACACGTCACTCTCACATTGGTTGGTTGAAAAACACTTATGGTGAAGGTTTTGACAGTAAGATGACAGTGATGCAGGCAGCTTTATCTAAGTTTGGTACTAAAGAACTGGCTGAATTAATTGAAGATTCCAATTACTCGCCAGCCTTAGTAGATTTGTTAGTTAGGGTTGGTGAAACTTTAAAATCCGACTCGTTAGTAACTGGTAAAGAGCTACCTGCAATTAATAGCCGGGAAGCTGCATTGTCAGAGATAGAAAAACTTGATTCTGACCCTGAGTTTATGGTAAAATTAAGAACTAAAGACCATACGGGACATGATCAAGCTGTTAAACGTATGCAACAACTATATAAAATTGCTTATGATAAAGAACAATAGACTTCTTACAAAACTCTACTTCTGCTGGTAATTTGTACGTCGATGCGGTACTCGAATCCTCACGTACTTTAGTACGCTGCGGTTCTGCGTTCCGCGTCTTCTTCAAATTCCTCAGCATAAGCGACTTTTGCAAGAAGTCTAAAAAAATAACGTAACCAACCAATCATTAAAGTCATGATGTGACAACTCATTTTAAGGCTGCGACTTCGCAATAACCTATCATAAAAGAGCCACTAATGTCATAGATACCTGAAAGGTCGTTAGCTGCGTAGCGGACAACGACCATATTTTAGTATAAATGATATCGCACTTTAAATATTGATAGATTATTTGAGGAGGAAAAATGGAACAAATAACAGATGGTCTTAAAGAACAATTTGCTAAAAATATCAGCCTAGTTATTCAACAAGAAGGTTCTAAACTACGAAAATGCGTTACTAATGGTACGCAAGACACTGAGGTAATTAGTTTTGAGTCAATGACTACCCATGAGGTAGAGAGTAGAACTAGACACCTAATTGACCCTGATAATCATTTGCATGGGCATTATGCTGATGATGGAGACCGTGACAGGTTAGAACAAATAGAATTTAAAATACCAACTATTTCAAGACGCTTTTTGACTGCTTCCGCTTACCATTGGAACGCTACCATGGATAGGAACGATAAGCTAAACCTATTAACCGACCCCACCTCACATTTTCCTAAAATGGCAGGCTGGGCAATGGGTAGACAACAAGATCGGGTAATTATTAGTGCTTTTGCCAGTCCAGTCAGAGCAGGACGGACAGGTAATAATGTTATTAACTTTGACGTCGCTAATAATGTTGTACCAGTAGGGCTAAAGGTTACTGATGTTAATTTAGGCTTAAATGCTCAAGCTGCAATTGCTGCCAACAGAGGCATCATTAATTCGAAAAGAGCCGGGTTAACTGTCGACAAACTAATAAAAGCTCATCATATTTTAAAAAAACGTTCTTTTGGTATGTATGATAAATTATATTTACTATGTTCAAGCAATCAAATCTCAGACTTATTACGCGATCCACAAATTACCAATTATGACTATAATAACGTTAGAGCTTTAGTAAGTGGTGAAGTTAATAGCTTCTTAGGCTTTACTTTTATTACTAGTGAGATGTTGGGTGGTATATTTGATAATACTGGGGATGCGGGTCAATCTAGATATGCTGTGAAGGATTGCTATGCCTTTAATGAAGGAGCTATAAGATTTAATACAGTCAGTGGTTCTAACAAGAAGGGCATTGAAGAGTTGGTACAATACCACTATGCCAAAGTATTATATTACAGTGAAGCTTTTGGGGCGAGCCGTGATAATGAACAAGCAGTAGTAGTGATTAAATGTTTAGAGAATTATGATCGTAGCAGCCATCAAGGTACATTGTGGAAAGAAGCAGCGAATGAGAATCACCGAAGAGGTGTGCATAGCATAACAATGCCATGGCAGATGTTTGGCAATCAATATCGTAACATTGATAATACAGAGGATATTGACGCAAATAATTTAGCAGTAATTGCCAACGACAATTTAGCTACTAGAGTACGAGGGATGGTCATGAGGAGAGCAGCGACCGGTGCTATTGGTGGTGGGGCTGCTGCTGTTTCTAGTGTTGATATTGGTATTGGTGGTGTTGGCATTGCTGGCGTTGATGTTGGTATTGGTGATGATATTGTTGAGGATGATAACTTTAGTGGTGGTATTGTTGAGAGTGAGCATGATGATGAGTAACTTAAAAATTTATTCATTAGTGTAACTACCGTGAAATATGAGATTATCAAGAAGGCAGTAGTACTACTTGGGTCAAATGTTGGTATTAGTAGCATTGGTGGTGGTAGAGTATCAAAAACTGAGGAATTGTGTGAGGAGTTTGTTAATCCTGCCATTGAAGATACTGTGCTAATGGTTAAATGGTCATTTGCCTTACGGAGAGTCGATAATATCGAAGGTAATAGACAAAACTTTACCGAAGTACCGGACATTAATGATTGTATTAAATGTGCGGTAATAGTACCATCTAATCTACAATTTTATACGGAAGCAGGTAAGATTTACTTCAAAGGTGGTAAACTTACCTCGCTTTTTTACTACAGCAGAAAGATTGTTGATAATTTACTAAATAACGATACGGCTATTTGGCAACAAGTGCCAAGCAGCTTTAAGTTATTAGCGGCTTTATCGTTAGCCTCACAAGTATCATTTGCTATGTATTCCGATAGTGTGTTTACTGATGGACTAAAGAAACAATATTTGATCAAATTAGAAGAAACAAGAAGGATTTACGCGGTTGATTATAATCTGATTAATTCCGGCGAATGTTGACATTTAACCTTAGGTAGAATACTTTTTATTAAAGTAACTACTAATAATTAAAAAATATTATGCAACAAGAGCAGTTTGTATATTCGCAAAAAAATAACTTCTCAGGTGGTGAGCTAACCCCAACTATTGAGGGAAGAACAGAGCTGGCTTTGTATCAGAACGGCGTTAAGAAGCTGATCAACTTCATGTTGTTACCCTCAGGGGGCATTATGCGAAGACATGGTACGCAGTTTGTTCATTTGTTCAGTGACAATGTACCAAGGAAAATGGCAGCTGTGATGTTCTCAAGGAAATTATCCTACTTGCTGGTTTTTGAATCGCATCAGCTAGAAACTCGTTGCTTATTCTTTGTTGGTGGTGAATTGTTGTTAACTAGTAAAGTTATACAGGATGAAGGGCAAAATTTTCATTTTCGTCCTAAGGATTTTTCTTATGTAGTGTTTCAAGGAATTGCTTATATTTCATTTGGTGATAAGAGACCAATTTTTAAATTCTCCATTGATCCGCAAATTGTCGAGCAATTTTACCAACATATTGAAACGGAGGCAAGAAAGAGACAGGTAGAATATGGTGAAAGAGCTGAGATAGCGTCCAGTAGCAGCTATGAGCTAGCCAGCAATTTCCCTAACAAAGATAAGATGTTTATCATTGAACCACTAAAATGCCAAGTTAACTATTTTTCGACAGGACGAAGTGACCAAAGAGAACGCTTAATACAAAAACCTTTTAATGAAGTAATCTACGGAGCAGAGGTAGACAAAATTAATGATGAGCTAAAAGCTATTCACCAACGAGCAGCTAACCTATCAACTGGGCAAAGCAATATCTACCAAGCCACGTCGGAGAAATTATATTGTACTTCAGTGGTTACTTTTGAAAACCGATTATGGTGCTTTGGGGTTAATAAAAATATTCATTCAATTTGGGCAAGCTATAAAGGAGATTTTAGTGATTTTAGGATGGCATATAGAACTTTACTAGAGGCTCGTAATCCTTTAACTGCTTTTTCAGCTACTTTCTCTTCCGCGACTTTTGATAATGTCCTATGGTCAGTGCCTTTTGCCGATGAATTATTATTAGGTACTAGTGATGGCATTTATTTAGTCAAAGAAGGAGATCGAGCTAAGGGAGAGTTTGTTAAAATCCATAAAGAGATTGAGTTACCGATATCACCACTGAAACCAGTAGTAATCGGTAAGACTATCTTTTTTGTTGAAGGTAATGGTTGTAAAATCAATAGTTTGTATTATTCACAAGAAAAAGGCGGTTTTCAGATATCAGACATCACTGCCTATGCTGAGCATATATTTGCTGGTGGTATTAGGCAAATTGTCGGCTGTAATAGTCCATTTTCAATGATAGTAGCAGTGCTAAAAAATGGCTCTTTTGCTAGTTTTATCTATTCGCATGATTTAAAAATTATGGGCTGGTCACAACATTGGCTAGGTGGCAACGGTCAAGTATTAGGCGTCACACCAATCTATGCGGAAAGTGCCGACATGTTATATTTGCATGTTCGGAGAAGTGATGATACTGGGACAAGCAGCAAGGAATATCTAGAAGTGCTGCAAACTCGTTATTTTTCTGCTAAGCATTTTGTTACCGATAAAGCAGTTTATGCTGATTGTCATGTGAATATTCAACAGCCCGGAGAGAATGCCGCCTACCGAACAATCATACAGGCATTAAAAGACGATAGTGCTTATGAGTTTAGAGGCGATATAACCAAGCTAGAGCATATTGTACAAGCTCAAGCAGAAACTATTTTGAGACTTAAGCTCGATAATGTTGGTGATTGTTTTAAATACAAAAATAGGCTAGTTGCTAATTATGATGAACATAGAGCTGAGATAGAGAATTTTTTACAAAAATATTATCAAAATTATTTGCCTAAGATTATGAATATTTTGGCGGTATCTTTTGCCTATCATCGAATATTCTCGTGTATTTATGCAGAGTTAGACAATCTGTTTTTAAATAATCCTGAAAGCTTTGTGACAATCGAGCAATTATTATATGATGGGGAGCGACTTGGTGGTGATATTATTGAAGCCGTGGAGCTACTAAATGAAATAGATGCACCAGCTATTTTAAGAGATGGTGGTTTGATGGAATATTTACCTAATAGTGCTTTTTCTTTTCGTCCAACTATTTGTGTACAAATAAAAAAGCTAAATACCGAACTAATTAGGTTCATTGCTGGTACGGTGCAAGATATTATGGCAACTGCCAAACAGAATATTGAACTGCAATTTGAAATAAGTAGAGAGATACAAGAAATGCGACTAGCGGTTAGTCACCTCAATAAGAAAATATTGCTATATTATGCCGAGCAGGATAGTGATAAAAAATCCGGACTGCTAGTTAATTTACAAAAGTTTTTTGCCAAAACTGGAGTGGATTTTTACTCGGAATTGCTAAATATCGCTCATCCGGAACTGACTAAATATATATTTGGTGAGCAAACCAAACAATTAATTGACCAGCAAATTATTGGATTTAATCAACATACTAGTAAGCAACAAATAAATGATAAATTATCAACTATTACTAATCAATTAATCGATAAATTACAACAAATAGATAATGACAACAAGATTTATGAGCTGACCAATTCAAAAAGACGAGAAGAAATAGTTGATCGCTTAAGGAGTATCATACTTGATGAACCACTTAGCCAAGATATTAAAGAATATATTTTGTCTAATGATTTCAGTCAAACTATCGATGAAATTGTAGATGAAGTAACAAACAGAATTGCCCCGATAATGGAAAGAGATCGTAAGTCCTCATTATCGTCTTCTAGGGCATCGATATATAGCGAAGAAGGTTATACTGAGACATTAGCGGATAGAATATTTGAGCAAATGCAAGAACTCAAAGAAGGGCTAGCTTATTTGCAGCGTAACATTATTGAGTATTGTCAGTTAATTATGCCGAGCTTTCATCCGGTTTTACTGAAAGATATCCTTGAAGATGAGAAGAGCATAAAATTAGAGAAATATTTACTATTATCAAAAAGATATTTTCCAGTTTTTAAAAAACTATTTCCTGATATTGGTGGTTATGAATTAAGTAGTATAGCCCGTAACTGCTTGCCATCATTTCAGCAAATAAATATTGCAACTATATTGCCAATTTTTCAGAAAATTGTCGTATCTATTATTGGTGACGAAGAATTACATGATTTACGAATTATCGATAATGAACTGATTAAGCTAAAACAGCCAGTAAGACATTTGTCGGTAGGTTTTCCTTATTCTTCGATATTACAAACTTTTCCTCTGATATTCCCGGATGAAGTAGAACACGCTCCGAAAAAAGATGCGGAACTTGGATTAAAACTCTTTAATAGTAAAGGTGGTTATATTGAAGAAAGGCTTGATAATGGGCAAATAGACAGGCAACATATCAATAGTAGATATGTAGATAGTGATGCGTTGATTAGATTGGTTAATGATAAAAAATATTTAACATCAACAGCCACTAAAGAAGTATGTGATTTATTTGCCACTCCTTACCAATCAGGCTGGGTGAATTTTATTATGCACGGAGAAATTAAAACTGATATTGATGTGACTTTTAAGGTCGATAAGCCTTATCCAGTTAGTATATTAAAAATCTATGCTAAGGCAAAGATTTTACCAAATTACAAGGGTAATTGATGAAATGTAACCTTGATAGGTAACCATTAAATTACCTGATAAAAGAATTTTGTAAATCTATTGAATATAGTAAGAAAATGTAATATCTTCCCTTTAAGAATACTTTTTTAACAAAGAAATATAGAGGGTATATATGAAGTCAAGAACAAGTTCTGAGCCACTATCAAGCATAACTTCTGTAAAAAACGCAATAAAACCTGAGCTAACAAGTTTATTTAGTAGATATAACGAAGCGTTAACAAAGCTTGATAGTATCATAAATACGAGTAGTGGATCGGGATCGCATTTACTACGATCTGATGCAGAGTATGTAGGAGCAACAAAAAGAGTATTTGAAGCTATAAAAAAAGGAACAGAATGTGAACATGTGGAAATGAAAGGACACGGGACTCACTTAAATCAGCAGTCTGATCCTTATGAAATGCTGCATGTCACATTTTGTGGTAAACAAGGTAAGCATTTTATGGAAATGTTGGATCATTACTGTGCTAGTAACGTAGAATTAAAATACACATTAACTACTTTTGTACGTGAATTAAATACAACATTAAAGCCTTTTGTGTCAGAATTACATAAATGCAAAGTTTCTCATACAGTAAATGGCTTAGATATAGAGTTTGCTTCTTATTCGGTGGCACATAATATGAAGAAGTACTATGCAATAAAGGCTGGGGGAAAGGATCAATTAAAGGTTATATTTGATAATAAAATGGACCCACTAGAATTACAAGGAGATCATATTATAGTACGTCATAGTCAAAAAATTGGTGATGTTGGTGTTTTTAAAGGTGGGGATGGAGAGGTAGCTGTTTCTTTGCATAATACAAAAGAAAGAGATGCTTTGAAGCATTTATTTGATGGTAGTAACCTAGTACGTACATATAGTAATCCAAAAGCATTGTATTTTAGCACCAAAAATTTTAACCCTAGTTTGTGTTATGATGAGTATGATAAGAGCGTTGAGTTTATCGGTCATACAGAAGTATGTGGTGGTTTAGAATTATGAATTCAGTGAAGTATAATGGACTGAAGAAAATGGACAAGAAAATAGAGTAAAAAGTTTCCTAATTAAGATAAAATAATAAGAAAAAATTAGGAGGAAAAATGACAAAAGAAAAAGCAAGAGTTTTTAGTGCTGAAGAAAAAACTAGGATAGTATTAGAAGTGCTGAAAGAAGAGAGTCCATTATCAGTGATAGCATCAAAATATGAGATAAACTCCAAGACAATTAGTAATTGGAAGAAACAATTTATATCAAATGCAGCATTGGCTTTTGAACCAGCAAAACTGGTAAGTAAATATCAGGAACAAATTAATATGCTGAAAGAACAAAATGATGAATTAGCGAAAACGCTTGGAAAAACAATAGTAGAGAGAGATTGGGCTGTGGGAAAGCTACAAAGCTTGGACTTATCAAATAGAAAAGAACTTGTCGATTTCAAGCTAGCAATGTTACCAAAGACAAGGCAATATGAATTATTAAAGATTAATCGTTCTTCAATGTACTATAAAGCAAAACCATTTAGTGGGTATAACTTAAATATTTTAAATAAAATAGATGAAATATATACTGATAATCCTGAATTTGGTTATCGTTATATCCATAGACAATTATTAGAAGATGGCTTGTTTATTGGTAAGGATCGGGTTCTAAAATATATGAATATGATTGGCATAGAGGCTATTTATCCAAAGAGGAAAAAGTTAACATTTGGAAAAGATAAACAGCATAAAATTTATAGTTATTTGCTTGATAAATATTGGACTAATCTAGGTACAACTAGGACTGTACACGTACCTAACGCTAACGAGGTTTGGAGCGGAGATATCAGTGTGCCGTGCCAAGAGGCTTGAGAGATGAAGGTAGGTCCTTCGCAGTCGATTTACAGGAATAGGCTGCAAACCACTGCATGCGGCAATTGTTTAAGGGCATTGTCGTGAGCGATGCAGAAAAGGCATCCTTGAGGTGTCAGGTATAGACTTAAGAAGACGAACAACAGTGAACCACCGTTCAAGTGTCGAAAGTGCTTCAGATGATGTCAAAACCAAGGAGGTGATGTTGCTTTGGGATAAATTTAGCGGGAACCTGTTTACTGGCTAGGTGGCATCCGGCATAGAGGTGGCGTGAGCTTAAGTCAAGGCTTTCAAGCTGAACACGGGAACCTGTGCAACGATGTTAAAGGAAAGGTACAAGCGGAAATAAAACCGTGAGGCTGATAGTACTGATGCGTATACACAGGGGCGGACAGACATGTAGTAATGATGAAGTTGCTGTAATGGCAATGGAGTGAAGGTGTCTGACCATTTTAGCTGTTCATCACAGTGTCAACTAAATTTATTTAGGAGGAGCTTATGAAGACAGTAAAGCCTTTTGAAATTTCTAAGCAATATGTATGGCAAGCATACCAATGTGTTAAGAATAATAAAGGTGCAGCAGGAGTTGAACAACAAACTATGGAAGAATTTGAGCGAAACCTAAAAGATAATTTGTATAAGATATGGAATCGTATGTCCTCAGGCAGCTATTTTCCTCCTGCAGTAAAAGCTGTGCCTATTCCAAAGAAATCAGGTGGAGAACGAATCCTTGGGATTCCAACTATTTCGGATAGAATAGCACAAACTGTAGTGAAGATGGTACTTGAGCCATTAGTTGAGTCCATATTTGACGAAGATTCATATGGTTATCGCCCAAAGAAATCTGCACATGATGCCATAGCAGTTACAAGAGCAAGATGCTGGAAATATGACTTTGTTGTTGAATTTGATATCAAAGGTTTGTTTGATAATATCGATCACAAACTATTAATGAAAGCATTGGAGAAACATTGTAAGTGCAAATGGGTACTACTTTACGTACAAAGGTGGCTTAAAGCACCATTGCAAGATAAAGATGGAAATATTATTATGCGCGATAAGGGAACACCTCAAGGAGGAGTGATAAGTCCAATATTAGCAAATTTATTTTTACATTATGTATTTGATGCATGGGTAAGAAGAGAAATGCCAAGTGTAGCATTTTGTCGTTATGCTGATGATGGTTTACTCCATTGTCAGAGTCAAGAACAGGCAGAATATGTGTTACAAGTTATTAGACAACGATTCCAGGAATGTGGCCTTACGATACATCCTGATAAGTCGGGTATTATATATTGTAAGGACAATAATCGTCGTGATGAATATGAACGAATCAGCTTTGACTTTCTCGGATATAGTTTTAGACCAAGAAGATGTGTAAACAAACAAGGCATGGTTCATCCAAATTTCTTACCTGCGATAAGTAATAACTCTAAGAAAGCAATCATACAAACCATAAGGAGTTGGCACATTCAGCTTAAGAATGACAAGTCCTTATCTGAACTTTCGGAAATGTTTAAAGCTGAGTTAAGAGGTTGGTATAACTATTATGGGCAGTTTTATCCATCGGCAATGCACAACATATGGAAGCACCTGAATTGGTATTTGGAGCGGTGGGTTAGAAGAAAATATAAGAAACTTGCATGGCATAAAAGACGTGCAAGAGAATATCTAAATAGATTAGCAAATCTTAATCCTGAAGCTTTTATACATTGGAAATTAGGAATATATCCAAAGGCTAAAATGGTGGGAGCGGTGTGAGCTGAGAGGTTCACGCACCGTTCTGAGAGGGGCTGAAGCTGCAATGCTTCAGTCTACTCACCCTTATGTTCGAACTAATTCGGGATTTATGTACATGGCGGCAATTATAGATTGGCATAGTAGAGCTGTGTTGAGTTATAAATTGTCAAATAGTATGGATGTAAGTTTGGTAACTGAAGTATTGCGGGATGCACTTAACAAATATCCTGCACCGCAGATATTTAATAGTGATCAGGGCAGTCAATATACTAGTCATGAACACATTGAAATTTTACAAGAGCATAACATTAAAGTTTCGATGAATGGTAAAGGAAGAAGTATTGATAATATAATTATGGAGAGGTTTTTCCGAACTTTAAAATATAATTGTATATTTATTAATGATTTTAAAGATGTTAAAGAGCTAGAGCGTGGTATTGATGATTACATCAATCACTATAATTATAGAAGATTTCATTCAAGTATTGGTTACAAAAAGCCCATGAATGTCTATCTAAATTCTATGCAAAATTATGAACAAATTGCAGCTTGAAAAATGCAAAAATGGGAAACAAAATTATTATTTTTTTTGTCTTGATTTTTCAGTCCAGTATCTGATAAATACAAAGGTAATTTGCTTACTCTTATAACTGACCAATTTCAGACTATAACTTTTAATCATTTTGCCAACTCTTCAGGTTAATTGAGTATACTCAGGTAGAACTTCAAGAATTGGCGTTCCCGCGACCAAAGATCGAAGCTGCCTAGTTACTCATGTACGCTACGCTGCCCGACTTTGCTACTGCCTAGCTCTTCTTGAAGTTATACTATCGCCTACCAACTCTTCATTTACGAGCAGTATATAGTTATTATCAACTCTTCTGCCAAAAAAACCTACAAATTAATTGTAAATTGACAAGTAATAAAATTTTCTATACTATTAAATATTTAGTCTAATTAACCGGAGGAAATACCATGAGTATCATGCTTCTAACCGAAATGTTGCTAAAAGTATTGGTGGACTCTAGTGGATGATTTACGAACCCAAATCGATGTAAGAATTGCTATAAATCAGCATCTATATTATAATACCAGTACACAACCCTAAAACTTCCAATAACCATATGGCTAATATACTATTTTAGTAGTTTGTTGATTTCTTCAATACTTAAACTAGTAATATTAGCTATATGCTCAGATGTCATATTTTCTTTAAGTAATTTTCTAGCTATAGCTATTCTTTCTTCCACTCTACCTTTTTCTAGTTGTTTTTTCAGAGTATTAGCTTCGATACGCAGCCATTTAAGATGATCTTCATAAGCCTCCCTTTCTTCGTCAGTAAAGTTCATAACACCTAGCACTGTTAGAGCTTTTTTTAAGCTGGCATTGTCTAATTCTTTAGGCAAATTATCTTTGTTCAGTAGATCGTGTCTTGTTAGAAAAGCTGTCCACATATCTAAAGAGTTTTTTACTTTAGCTACGATGTCAGGTAATTCTTCTTGAGAATTCTTAGTAAACTTATTGAGTTCGATAGTGTGTAATTCGAGATCCTTGAAATACACCAATCCACTATCTTTTTCAACTATATGAAAAACATTATGATATTTATCAACACTTGGAATAGAAGTGAAGTTTAGAATATGAATACCAATAGCTTTAGATAAAAGAGAGTAGTCCTCAGCGATTTTTAATTGCTCAGTATACAATTTAGCCCAATAATATAAAGCTCGCTTATCATAATCAGCTTCGTCGCTAATTTGAATTTCAATATTAAACCTTTTGCCATCAACAGATTTGGCTTTAATGTCTAATATTGAGAGTTTATCCTTCTTAAAGTTTTTAGGATTATATGGATTAAGCAGCGTTATCTCTGCCACTTGATCCACTTGTCCAACGATAGAATTAATCAAGGATATCAGCAAGTCCTTATTCTCTTCTACACCAAAGATTTTCTTAAATGCCAAATCGACTCGAGGAGTTATTTTATCCATATATGCTATTAGGTAGTTATCAATTATAAAGCTAGTATAGCACAGAAATTATAAAGCACTAAGTAATATAATGTGAAAAATATAATGCAGAAACTAATAGCATATCCATGAAAACTCAATGCACGCTACGCTATAAATGCATTGAGTTTCCATGGATATACTCAATTAACCTGAAGAGTTGGCAAAATGATTAAAAGTTATAGTCTGAAATTGGTCAGTTATAAGAGTAATCAAATTACCTTTGTATTTATCAATATTAGCAAAAAATCTATCTATAGCTTCTGAGAATTGAGCAAAATTATGGTAAAATTTATTATTTGTTACAATTCTATGCATAAATTTCCATAATCGTTCAATCGGATTAAGATTAGGGCTATAGGAAGGTAAAAATACTAATTCTATTTTGCTATTTACTAGATACTCCTTTACTTTCTTTGACTTATGATACCCAGCATTATAACAAATCAAATATATCTTCTCTTTATTAGGATTTTCTGCTTCTAATTTTTGTAGAAAATTGATTATATAATCACCGTTTACTTTAGGATTATCTGTGCTAACTAATTGCAAATCAGATAAATTAATTGCTCCTATTAAATGCTTCCTTTTCCAGCCACTAAATGTTGGTAAAGTTTTATTTTGATTCTTTCTGATCCAACCATAACGGGCTTTTGTTTGATACTGAGGATGAACGCTATCCATAAAATATATAGCTTCTTCACTTAACAGCAATGCTTCTGCTATTTCTTCATAGCTCTAAACTTTATCATACAGCAAAACTGCCTTAATTCGGTCACATACTCTCCTATCTCGTTCATTACCATGACGTGACTTCAGTGCCGTTCTTTGTTCAGATGTTAAAATATTTCCCATTATCATATTCTAGCTTCTTTCTTCTCTTCCTTCAACTCTTCATTTACGAGCAGTATACGTGAAAGAAGAAATAATACTACAAGAAGTAGAAAAAGTATTAGCAACACTCCATTTAGAGCCTGAATTGCATTCTGAAGTAATTAGTTATATTAAAGCTTCAGCAAAAATAGAGCAAGGTTTTTATAAAATGCGTATAGGAGAGCTACATACTGAGCATACTAAGATCAAAACTCGTATGGATAGGTTAACTGATTTATTTTTAGATGGTGATATTAGCAAGGAAGATCATGAAGGAAAACGTCAGCAATTAATACAAAAACGTGAAGATATCGTGAGAGAAATAGAAAGCCATAATAATGCTGATGATAAATTTTCAGAATGCTTGGTTAACCTAGTAGAACTGGCTTCCGGAGCGTTAGAAACCTTTAAAGGTTCGACTACGGAAGGAAAACGTAAATTGATGAATTTAGTATTTTCGAACCTAAAATTACAAGACGGAAAGCTAGACTTTATGCTACGTCCACCGTTTGATGCATTCGTAAAATGCACTAAAATCGAAGAATGGCACACCCTAGAGGATTCGAACCTCTGACCTACGGATTAGAAATCCGTTGCTCTATCCAGCTGAGCTAAGGGTGCGTATACTCAAATGATTTGGAGAATTACGACAATAAATAAACAAGGGATGAGCGAACGCAAGCAGTACATAAAGTACGTGAGTACGCGAAATTCCTGCAAGTATTCACAAAAGCCAATTCTTCAAAGCAGAAGAGTATATATACAAAGATGTTTGTTTTATATCAGCTAAGATGATCTTTTTCAAGTGCAAAAAATAATAACTTTTCTTCTAATATAACTGGTTCTTGTATCTAATAGTCAATTTCATCGTTATTTTTGTTCTCGAGTTCTTACAAGAGGGGTACTATGATATATCAGTTTAAACACTCTGACTTTATAATATGTGCTGCTACGTTTGAAGGAGAGCTAGGACTTTTAAAACCTAATTCTATTAAAATCTTCCTGCTTTCTTTCACTTGCTGTGCTGCTTTTTTCCTGTCAACTAATAGTGATGTAAGCTTATCTGCTATATTTGATTTAGTACAGTTAAATTGGATCAATTCTGGTAATATCTCTTTATTAGCAATAATATTAATCAAAGAAATATAAGGTATTTTTATTAGTAACTTTATTAATAAAAAGCTTAAGATATTTAATTTATAAGCAACAATCATTGGAGTATTACAAGCGGCAATTTCTAAGGTATTAGTGCCAGATTTTGCTAGAGCAAGGGTAGCTACAGCAAAAATCTTAAGTCTATCACTTGAGAAATGGTAGTTAAATGCTGCATCTGATAAAAATGGTTCAATTAAAGATTTATGACTAGACTCAGCCGTGACAAATATCACTTCAAGATTAGGGAATTTTTTTGCTAGTAGATTGATCGCCGCCGTGAATACCGGGGCATGTCTTGTTATTTCACCTTTGCGGCTACCACAAGTGACACATAACACTTCTGAATGAACAGGTATTTGTAATTCTTGCTTTAATAGCTCTTTATCTTTATCATCATAAAAATACTGCTCCAATATTGGATGACCAATATACCGACAATCTAGACCTACCTTCTGAAAGTACGGTGGCTCGAATGGCAGTAAAGCCAACAAATGATCATAAATTTTAGCATATTTCATAGCCCGAGAAGGTTTGTATGCCCAAACAGAGGGCACAACAATGTGAATAATCTTTAAATTGGGTCTAGCTGCTCGAATCTTCTTTGCTACTCTATAAGTAAAGCCTGGCGAGTCTATGGTAATTAACAAATTTGGGGCATGCTGAATTATATCAGCAATAGTACGCTTGATTAGCTTAGTGATCTTAAAAATATGTGGTATAATTTCGACGAAACCCATAAGATTTATTTGACTAATCGGGAAAAGGCTATGCTCTAACCCCGCTTCTTCCATCTTGCTTCCCCCTACACCAACGAACTCTAATTGTATCTCCTCCAACTTATAGAGATCTTTTAGGCTTTGTATCAAATGACTCCCTATAAAATCTCCCGAGATTTCACCAGCAATTAGATAAATTTTAGCCATTTAACCTCTGCTTACTACATAACGCGAATTCGGGATAAGAATTTGTCAATTCTTATCCCAAATTCGGTGAAATTATCGAAACAATCAGATTTGAGACGGCTCTGCATCTGATTGTTAAATTAATCTTTTAAAATCATGTTTTTAGCTTTAGAAAGGTTTAAAATGCATTTGCAAAACCGCTTTAAGAATGCATTTTTCCTTATATTAAAGCCAATTCGGGATAAGAATTAGTTAATTCTTATCCCGAATGGGGGTACATAGGCTTAAATTTTTGTCAATCACAGCAGAATGAATGCCACCACAATCAAGGATCGAATGAAATACATAGTCATGACTAATTTCAGAGCCTAAATGATTGGCTATAGAACTTACCAAATCAGGATGTCTTTTTTTAAATTCATCCGATATCCAAACTAGAAAAGGCACTGTGGTTTGTTCTGGGATCATAGGTCCACCGTGACCGTAATAACCATGTTCTCCCAAAGATTCTGCATGATCAGAAACATATATTAGGATAGCGTTACTATTTTTTAATAGATCTATTACATTATACAAAAAAAAATCTGTATATAAAATGGTGTTATCGTAATCATTAATCAACTCTTCAATATCACAACTGCTCTGATCTACCTTAGTAATGGAATTACACTTAGGAGTAAATTTTTGAAATTCTTTAGGATATCTAGCAGAATATTTCCAATGACTACCAGCTGTGTGGATAACTAAAACATTTTTAGTAGTAGAATTTACAATATTATTTTCAATATGAGGTAACATTTTTCCATCGTGATCAAGCCTCCTTAATAAAATAGAACCACCAGGTATCATAGTAAACCTAACTTCATCATAAATTGTAATTGGGTTTTTACTTCTTAAGTATCCTACTATATTCTGAGTGCCAATCCAATTAGTGTTAAAACCAAGCATGGTAAAAATTGACAAAAAACTCGTTTCTTTTGTACTTTTGTCTAAGCTACTCGCAGGATGGCGAGATAGAAGAGATGGAACAGAAAGATGTGTGTGATTGGAAGCAGACTGTGCTTTAAATGAAAAAAGATTTTCAACAGAACTTAAATATGGCGTAGTGTCCCTGTGATAACCATTAATACCAAAATGATCAAATCGTGCTGATTCTCCTATTACAAGTACCACTGTAATATTTTGATCCGATTGATCAATGAAAGAAAACTTCTTACTTATATCATCACGCATTGCACTTCTTTTGCTATTTAAAGATAAATATGTGTTATGTAAATATTGGATAGGAAAATAACCCCTTAGCAAATTAAACTGCGGCATAATAATATTATTAATGGTAATTAAAAGACAAATTGCCGCTAGTAATTTTGTAACAAATAGTTTACTATCTAAAATAGAGAAATGCTTCATCGTATAAATACAAGTAGCTATGCTAAAAATTAGCCAAACAATTAGCCTAATACTAACTATCTCATATACTTCATTGAAGTCAGTAGAGAAAAAGCTACCCATCATCTCTTTTGTAGGAGAAATTTTGAAAAGATATAGATAATAGCTGGCAATTGCTCCCGTTATAAATAAAAATATTGCTCCTATTATAAAAACAAGTCGATGGATAGTTAAACCAAAAAAAATGATAAAGCAAGTAAAGCAAATATAAATAGAGTCCTTACTTAACTCCAATATTGCTTTTAAAAAAGTGAATTTGTAGTAGCTGAACTTATAAACAATAACTGCTGAATTAAAAAGTAGACAATAAATAAAAGAGAACACCAAAGATAGTTTGATTAGTTTACTATCTAAATGTTTTTGGATTAGTTTTAACATATAAATAACGTGCTTTTGTATGATTGTAACTTAGGTATCATGATAACATCAACACTGCAAGAGTTTTTTCAACTTTTACAAGTTAATAGACCAATTATATCTGTTGATTATGGGACACGAAAAACAGGCATCGCTGTCTCAAATCAAGAACATACCATCGCTATGCCTATAAAAACTATATATGAGATAACAGAAGAAAATAAGATCAAATCAATATTAGACTTGATCACAACCTATTCTAGCTGTGGTGTTGTCGTAGGGCTACCGATTAGTATGAATGGTCAGGCTAGTGATCAAACTGCGATTGTATTAAAATTTAGCAAAAAGCTTAGCTTAGCCATAAATCTTCCTATATATCTACAAGATGAAAGACTTACTTCTCTTGCTGCCAATAGTTTATTAAAATCGCTAGGAATCAAAAGACGAGAACGTAACCAAAAAGATGATTCAATCGCAGCAAGTATGATTTTAGAAACTACTTTAGATTCTATTAAGAAACTCCACAGAACCTAAGTGTATCCTAGTGTAATAAAAATACATAGACGTCATATACTGTTCGTAAATGAAGAGTTGATAGACGATAGAATCAAAATCATGATAGTAGCAGGAATTACCAAATCGAGGTGCTAGGCATACATATTAGTACGTGAGTATCGCTAGAATCTTGGATAATGACAACGCAATTCTTGATTTTCATCAGTATATATGGGACACTGCAAGAACAAACTCAGATAGACTAAAACTCGTACCATAATTGGTTGCGGGGGTTGGATTTGAACCAACGACCTTCAGGTTATGAGCCTGACGAGCTACCAAACTGCTCCACCCCACGATAATGGAAGTACCTGTGAATTGATTCTTCTTGGTAATTTTATTGTCAAAACTTGCTTCCGTTCCTTACGTATATTTGCGTACTGCTTGCGGTATACTCTTCTACATTTTTCCTAAAAATTATTCAATTCGTAGACACTCCTATAATACACGCACACACTTACCATGACGTCACCCTAAATTTATTTCAGAACCTAAACTACTTAGTTTTAACAAATCCTCCACCCCGCTTAGGATGACATCCACCTTGAGTAAAAGCCTAGCTATACTTTTTTACCAAAACTAAGCCCAGCAAACTTCTTATTAAAGTCACTGATATTTTTATTAGATTGGTTAACAACATTTCCAGATTCTTTAGTCCATGCTGGATGTTTCCTATAATCAACATCCATCAAAATCTCTTCTGCATGACCACCGGAGTTTGTTTCAAAAACATCCTTACTAATAATAATTTTGAATTTTTTATATTTTGGGTGTATTCCAGTTTTCATAATGAAGCACCAACTTTTTTCTCAGCTATCTTTCTTTTAATTACCTTTGCTTTATCTGAGAGTACATCACATGATATTTTAAGCATATATGTATCAAAACCACCTGCTTTCTCAACAGAACGCATACATTTGGCATTTACCGAAAGCTTATATTCTTGCTTCGTCAGATCACTTGCAAACCTCACCACCCTTAGGTTAGGTTCAAATCGTCTTCTAGTTTTTCTTTGTGAGTGCGATACTTTATTACCATATAAAACACCTACTCCACTAAGCTCACATCTACGAGACATCGTGATCTCCCTTCCCATAATTTATAACACAGGATTATACTATATAATAAGGTCTTATGTCAATATGTATATTAATATTATGTAAACTTTAATGTAAAAATCGTCAACACCTTTGAAGTAGCGAGAACATATCACGCATTGAATAAAGACCGGCTGGTTTATCAAATAACCAAATGGCAGCCTGAATTGCCCCATCAGCAAAGGATTCTTTACTTAATGCTTGATGTTTTATACTAAGAACTTGGTTATTACCTAAAAATAACACTTCATGTTCCCCATGTACCTGCCCTCCCCTAATAGAACTAATACCAATTTCATCAGGCTGTCTTTGACCTTTCTGACTACGATCAAATACTGCATATTCATCAAAATCTAAATTTCTAGCCTTAGCTACAGCCTTACCCAACATTATAGCTGTACCAGAAGGTGCGTCTTTCTTCATACGATGGTGACAATCTAGAATCTCTATGTCGTAAGTATTATCTAGAATTTTTGCTGCCTTTTCTGCCAGTACTGTAAGTAAGTTCGCACCTAAACTCATATTAGCTGAATATAATATAGCCAAGCTTTTGGAAGCTGAGTTTAAGTGATCAAGCTGATATTGAGTTAGACCAGTAGTGCCAATCACTAATTTATTGTTGTAGCTAATAGCATAATCAAGTAATTTTTCTAATATTTCACTGCTAGAAAAGTCGATAATTACATCAGAATTCTGACAAAACTCAGCAAGATCATCTATGCTATTTTTTCTAGTAAATGTTGTAGAAAGTGTACAAGCATTAAATCCATTCATTCTTTGAATTATCATCTGCCCCATTTTACCAGTTGCACCACAAACACCTATACAAACAGTCATTTTAATCCTCTATATTGTCTTAAACAATGTACTAGTGGGTTTAAGTTACTGTTCACTATAGTATTTATCACCTCACCAACCAATATAACATGATCTCCTACTTCATATTGACTAAATTTGTTGCATTCAATATGGCAAACTGCCCCCTCAATCAAAGGGCAATTAGTAGTACACCCTAAATTATACGAAATACCCGCAAATTTATCAGTGTTAAACTTAGAAAAATGCCTAGAAATATCTTCTTGATCCTCAGCTAGAATACTAACAGCAAAATATTTACTACTAGTAAAAGCACTCATACTAAAAGCCTGTTTACCAAGACAAAACGATACCAAAGGTGGTAACAAGGAAACTGAGGTAAAGGAATCTGCAGTAAAACCAAATAGCTTATTATTGTATAAAGTAGTGATAATAGTAACACCTGTAGGCAAAGTGCTAAGAGCTTGTTTAAATCGTTCGGAATTCACTGTTGAAGCCATTTTTTAGTAATACGGCTAATTGTTCCATCTTCTGTCAATTCAGCAATAGCTTTATTAACACTATCAATAAGTTTAGAATTTTCTGGCATAGCAATAGCTAGTTCAGATGAAAACTCTGTTAAACCGAAGCTAGCAAGATCAGGATTATTCTCAATAAATTTCTTAGATTGGGATGCTTCTAGTACCACCGCATCTATAACTTTTGACTTTAACTCTTCGACTAGCATTAAATTATTTGATAAATAATTTATTCTAATATTAAACTGCTTAGCTAAATCCTGAACTATTACCGCCCATGTTGTACCAAGTTGTACACCCACAGCTTTATTATCCAAATCTCCAGTATTCTTTAAATTATCTGCTGATCTATACAATATTGACACATTTGTTGATATATAAGGAACTGAAAAGCTAATATGTTTTTTACGCTCTTCGGTTACCGATAACCCAGCTATCACTATATCAACATTTTCAGTAGTCAAAGATGCAAGTAGACCATTAAAATCAAAATTCTTAATTATAACTTTTTTCCCTATTTGTTCTCCTATAGCATTAATAATGTCAATATCAAATCCTACTATTTGACCATTTTGGATAAATTCATAAGGGGGGTTATCTGCAGAAGTTGCAACTATTAAATTTTGTTCTTTAGATTGATTGTTACAACCAATCATTAAAAAGGAACAACATATAACAAGGAAGAATAGCTTTATTAGTTTCATAAAAATCAAATAACTGTTTTAATTAATCTGAGTTATCCGAATTTGGGATAAGAATTAGTCAATTCTTATCCCAAATTCGCGTGAGTTCGATGTAATAATTATCCTTCTATACTGGGTATAATGCCTACGCGGGAATTAGAATCGAACTCAAGTTAATTGATTATCGCACTTCTTATAAGTATATACAATAGACTTTTTTAAAATTTGTCCTTTACATCCTATTATAATTGTTGTAGTATAAGATTGCTGCTTTTGTAGCTATAGTAATAAACGTGATTTAGAATAGAGGTTGCGGACTCGGGGGCGGTACCCGACGCTTCCACCAAATTAAGTTGTGATAGAAGGATAGTACAGGTTTTATCCATAAGCTTTCATGGGGGCGAAATAGGATCGACGTGCTTAATAAAAAAATTATCTTTACTCGGTATAATTCCGCCGGACCTTGTGTCGTTGGGTTAAAAAAAAGAAACGCAAATGATAATGAACGTTTCGTAGGAACTGCAGCACTAGCTGCCTAGTCCTACGCGGTTGGGGGCTTAACCGGGCAACAGAAAAAGCCCCGCTAGAATTTTACCTTGCATAACTAGAGATATACAAAACCTCATATGAATAAGGTTTGAATAAGACTATTTAAATTTTGTTCAACCTATAGCTAACCTGAAAAGGTTTTAGTTATAATGTGACCTAGCTATAAGCTATGTCATTCCCGTTTTTAGCTAGGAATGACATCAAGGTTGTTACTATGGATCAAACATTTTCGGATTAGCTATATCTAGTTTTGTGTTATTTTCTTTGTTTAGTTTATAACTATGAAGACCCCATATCAACAATTTCTTAACGAATGTATGTTGGAATTTGTAAAAAAGATTCTTTCAAAAATTCGTACCGATAAGTTGCAGCTGAATCAACTCTTGTATATTTCTTACAAAACTGATAATCCTGCCGTAGTTTTATCTTCTAGGATAAAAGAACGTTATCCCAAAGAAATAACTATAGTAATACAATATCAATTTGAAGATTTAACTGTAGGACTCAATGGCTTTTCTGTAACAATTAGTTTTGATGGTATCAAAGAAACTATCTATGTACCATTTGATTCGCTTATCAGCTTTGTTGATCCTAATAATGGTTACAGCCTAAAGTTTAAGCTAGAAACAATCAAATCTAATGAATTGCCTAACGAGAAGAAAAGAGAAACAATTAAGATGTCTAGCGATTCTAAAAGTAAATCTAATTCAGCAGATAATATAATAGTTTTGGACAAATTTCGGAAACCCAGTAAACCCGTATAATGCGAATTTGAGATAAGAATTTGTCAATTCTTATCCCAAATCGGTGAAATTATAGAAACAATCAGATTTAAGACGGCTCTGCATCTGATTGTTAAGTTTATAAGATAGCTTTTTGCACCATATCGTTAAGTCTTTTTGCAAATCCACCTGTATCATTGACTGGCTCACCTTCTAGAATACATGCTTGATCATACATTAATTTTACCAATTCTTCATTAGCAGAATCTTTATTATTTGAGATTATATCAGCATTAATTTTCTCAATAATTTTATGCTTAGGATTTAGTTCAAGTATTTTAGCAGATGCTGCCATTAATTGTTTTTGCTCAATTAAGAATCTTTCCATACGAATATCCATAGCTCCATCACCAACGACAAGGCAAGCTGGGCTAGAAGTGAGTTTTTTAGAAATCCTTACATCTTTTACTAAATTACCTAATATCTCTTTAAAATACTCTGTTAATTTGGCATATTCATCATTGTTTTCTTTGATATCCTCAGTTTTTTGCTCAGATTTCTCTAAATCAATATCACTTCTAGTAACTGATTTGATGGCGTAACCTTTATAGCTACTATTAACATTAACCCAAAAATCATCAACTGTATCAGTAAATAGCAGTACATCGATATTTTTGCTCAAAAATCCTTCTATTTGAGGGCTAGAGAGTAATTTTGCTGGATCATCACCGCTAAGATAATATATGGTATCCTGTCCTTCTTTAAAGTTACTAATATAGTCATCAAGGCTAATCATTTTACTTAAAAGGCTACTTTTAAATATACATGTTTCAAGTAATTTATCATGATCACTAGTTGCCTCACATAATCCTTCTTTTAAAGCAGCCCCAAAATTGGACCAGAAATTGCTATATTCCTCTATAGACTCGTCTTTTTTCTTTTTGAGTTCCCCCAATACTTTTTTGGTTATTGCAGCTTTAATCTTCTCTAAAGTACTATTATGCTGCAAAGATTCGCGGCTAATATTAAGAGGTAAATCCTCTGAGTCTACTACCCCTCTTAGGAATCTTAGGTAAGAAGGTATTAAGTCTACATTCTCATCAGAAATGAAAACTCTCTTGATGTATAATTTTACTCTTCTCTTACGATCGGGGTGGAATAAATCAAAAGTCTTAGTTGACGGAATAAATAACAAATTAGTAAATTCAACAGTACCTTCATTTTTATTATGAATAGTTAACCAAGGATCGTCCATCGAATAAGATAAAGCTTTATAAAATTCTTTATATTGTTCAAAAGTCAAATCAGATTTCGGTCTTGTCCACAACGCAGAAGCTGAATTGAGCTGTATTTCATTATTAGTTGATTCATCAAAAAAGTATATAGGTATGGCAATATGATCAGAATAACTTTTAACTATATGCTTCAATCTAAAATGATCAATATAACTATCTTCTTCTAGCTTAACGTGAATAACTACCTCAGTTCCCCTGGTAAAATCATGAGCAAAATCATCAACAATATATTCCCCAAGACCATCTGACTGCCAAACATAAGCTTTCTCTTCTCCTGCTTTTCGTGAGGTAACAGTAATGCTATCAGCAACCATAAAAGCTGAATAAAATCCAACGCCAAACTGTCCTATTAACATACTATCTTTTTTAGCATCTCCAGACAGGTTGTTTAAGAAATTCCCTGTACCAGACTTTGCAATAGTTCCTAGATTATCGATCAAATCTTCTCGGTTCATACCAATACCATTATCTCTAATAATAATCTGCCTTTTATCTTTATCAATTTTTACAGTAATTTTAAAGATAGGATCATCTGCAATAAGTTTTGCATCACTTTGGGCTAAATATCTTAATTTATCACAAGCATCCGAAGCGTTAGATATTAACTCACGCATAAAAATCTCTTTATTAGTATAAAGAGAATGGATCATTAAGTTTAAAATCTTACCAACTTCAGCGTCAAATTTCTTTTTTTCTTGGGTCATAGTTAAGTCCTATAATACTATTTAATGTTATGTATATAGTGTTTTAAATGTAAATTTAAATAGTCTAATTCAATATTTTTTATTGCTAAGAGTTTTAAAATATTAGTGTGACCTAATATTATCTCAAAATTATTTTTACAAATTTTCCATTCTTTGGATAGAAAATTGACAATAGCATCGTTAGCCTTACCATCCTTTGGAACTGCTTTTATAGATAATTTTAGATGATATTGATTATTAATTATGACAAACTCGCCTATCTTATTTGTCTTTGCGTTAGCTTTAACCTTAAGAGCAATAATGGCTAATTTTTTATTGGGGTTATAGTTAAAAATCTTACTCATATATTGCATTATCAACTTATTTTATAGTCCCATTATATTATCTATTCTTTCCCAAGGAAAATCTTGATCTTCCCGTCCAAAATGCCCATATGATGCTGTTTTAAGATAAATTGGATTATATAAAGATAGTTTTTTTATAATACCGCCTGGGCTCAAATCAAAATTATTCTTTATTAATTCAATTATTGCTGATTCACTCATTTTGCTAGTCCCAAACGTTTCAATACTTATAGAAACTGGCTGGGCAACTCCAATAGCATAAGAAATTTGAATCTCACAACGCTGTGCAACACCTGCTGCTACAATATTTTCTGCTAGATATCTTGCTGCATAAGATGCAGATCTATCGATTTTTGTTGGATCCTTACCAGAAAAACATCCGCCACCGTGGCGTGCTATTCCACTGTAAGTGTCAACTATTATTTTTCTTCCTGTAAGTCCACAGTCTCCCAAAGGCCCTCCAATTACGAACCTTCCTGTTGGGTTCACAAGATATTTAGTATTTTTATCAATCCATTCATCTGGTAACACAGGCTTAATGATTTCTTCAATTACTGCTTCTACTAAATCAGCATGAGAGATATTAGGGTGATGCTGCGTAGAAAGTACAACGGTGTCTATACCAACTGGTTTATTCTCAACATATTTAAAAGTGACTTGGCTTTTAGCATCTGGTCTTAACCAAGGCAAAATGCCCTTTTTTCTGAGTTCAGCTTGTCTCATAACTAATTTATGAGCATAGATAATTGGTGCAGGCATAAATGTAGGAGTCTCATTCGTTGCGTACCCAAACACCAAACCTTGATCACCAGCACCTATTTCATGATCTTCACGATTATCTACACCTAATGCAATATCCGGAGATTGATTACTTATTGAAGTAATCACACTACAAGAGTCTGCGTCAAAACCTATATCAGAGCTAGTATAGCCTATCTCTCTTATAATATTGCGTACTATTTGATCAATGTTAACCCAAGCATCTGTTGTGATTTCTCCAGCTATAAATACTAGTCCAGTCTTTATAAGTGTTTCGCATGCTACCCGACTCTTTTTTGGATACTCCTTAAGAATTGCATCCAGTATAGCATCTGAAATTTGGTCAGCCATTTTATCTGGATGTCCCTCAGAGACAGACTCAGAAGTAAATAAATGATAATTTGTCATAATATTATTTCCTAAAGTTAGTATTGAACATTAAGATTGAATATTAAGGAGTTATAGAGTAAGTATTACAAATTGTGAAGTTTAAGTATATAATGAACTGGAAAATTTAGACAAAAAAGCAGGTGGTTAGCAGGTAGCTTTGCTTATGTTTATATTAACTGTTGATTATGAAGTTTAAATTGCCTTGTTGTTTATCAACTCTTCATTTGTAAGGAGTATATATTTTTTTATGAATTTGTTTATTACTATTTTAATTATGGAAGTTTTATCTGGGGCTGAAGTGGATTTATTTGTTCCTAGTTTTCCAGATTTACAAGATACTTTTAATCTTTCTACTTTTAAGGTGGAATTTTTATTAGGAATAAATCTCATAGCCCACTGTGTTACTTCCTTGATAGTAGGAAATTTAGGAGATAGGTTTGGCAGAAGAGTAATTATTATTATAGGTCTTATAATATTTATTGTTGGTAGTATCTTTTGTGTGTTTGGTCTTAATTATTACATGTTACTACTTGGTAGATTTCTGCAAGGAATTGGTATATCTGGGGTAGCTGTGTTAGGCTATGTAGTACTTGCTGATTTATATTCGGTTAAGCAACAACAAAAAATGATGGGGACTTTAAATGGTGCAGTTAGTTTAGCCATGGCTTTTGCACCGGTAATAGGAAGTTATGTAAATTTTTTGCTTAGTTGGCGAGGTAATTTTGCTATACTGTTAATATTTGGGATATTTTGTTTGATAATTGGTCTATTATTTATTCCCAAAGGGCAGGTAAATTATAATGTTGAAATATCTCTAAAAGAGTATGGCTTGGTCTTTAAATCGAGAGAAGCTATTTATTATATAATAACCTTATTAATGCTTTTTCAAGGTTATTGGATTTTTATTGGTATCTCTCCTATCTTGTATATGCGAGATATAGGAGTGTCTATTCAAGAATTTGGTTTTTATCAGGGAGCAATGGCTGCAGTATTTTCGGCTGTAAGCTTTAGCAGTGGTTATTTATTAAAGAATTTTGGACAAAAAAAATGTTTTTTCTTTAGTATTTTAGCACTTGTAGCTTTTATAATTGCCGCTATAGTTTTGGTGATATGCAAGACTAATGACCCATTAACCATAACAATAGTAACACAACTAGTGGCTATTGGTATGATATTCCCTTGTAATATTTTATGGCCTTTGGCGATAGAGATTATACCAAATGCTAAAGGCAGAATTACTGCTATATTGGTATCAGGAAGATTGATTGTTACCGCATTATGTTTGCAGTTGGTTAGTTATTTTTATCAGGGTACTTTTAAGCCATTAGCAATTGTTATGTGCATCACTATAGTTATAGCATTGATTGGTTGTTATAAATTATTGCAAGTAGATAGAATATTTGATGAACCTAAATAAATGATAAAAGATAATTTTATTCTAAAAGTAGCAGTTCGATATTTTAGAGCTAAGAAGAATGAGCGATTTGTTTCTATTATTGCTGGTGTTTCTTTGATGGGTGTAACTATCGGTGTTGCTGCATTGATAGTGGTTATGTCCGTTATGAACGGTTTTCATTATGAACTGACTAAAAACATTATTGGTCTTAATGGTGACATTAGCATAACACCAGTATCACGTTCTATCGCAAATTATGATGAAATTAACAAAAAATTAATTAGTCAGAATTATATAAAACATATTTCTCCAAGCATTGTCGGTCAAGCTCTTGCACTAGGTAAAAGAATGAATAGTGGTGCTATAATTAAAGGTATAGATTTAACTGAACTCAAATATAAAAATCAAATTTTACAGAATGTTAATACTGGAGATTTTACCGATTTTTTTGGTACAGATGTGGTAGCAGTTGGTAATGAACTTGCTAGTAACCTAGGAGTTCAAGCGGGTACAAAAATAAAATTAATTTCTCCCAATTCAATTTCTACTGCTTTTGGTAGTATGCCTAGATCTAAAGAATTCAGGGTTGTGGCTACTTTCACTAGTGGTATGTATGATTATGATTCAGCAACTATTTTAATGCCACTTATTGCTGCCCAAAATTTTCTGTCTTTCAAGGAAGTTATTAATCTAATCGAAGTAATAACGATAGAGCCGAGTAACGCGGGAATTTATGCTTGGGAGATACAAAATCTTTTAGGATCAAAATTACGAGTGACAAGTTGGCAGAAATCACATTTACAGTTTCTAAATGCTTTAGCTGTTGAAAGGATAGCAATGTTTACTATTCTCTCTTTGATTATTATGGTAGCAGCCTTTAACATCGTGTCTAGCTTGTTTATGTTAGTTAAAGATAAGACTTCAGATATTGCAGTGCTTCGTACTATTGGTGCAAGTACTAGGCAGATTATGCTTATTTTTATTTGTAATGGTATGTTTATAGGTTTGCTCGGTACGATTTTAGGTATCATATTGGGTACAAGCTTTGCTTATAATATCCAGTCTATTAGAAATATCTTGGAGAAAGTAACCGGTACTAAAATTTTTGAAGCAGCGATTTATTTTTTATACACTCTACCGTCAGAGGTAAGATTAGAAGATGTTATATTAGTATCAACTATCTCTATAGTTTTATGTTTTTGTGCAACAATTTATCCTTCATATAAAGCTGCTAAGTTAAATCCTGTGGATGCCTTGCGTTATGAATAAAGCTGTATTAATGTTAAAAAATATTTCTAAAAAATATAAGCAGGGAAAATCTATTATTGAAGTATTAAGTAATGTTAACTTAACTGTAATGCAAGGGGAACTAGTTGCCATAATAGGCTCTTCTGGTAGCGGTAAATCAACTTTACTGCATATAGCTGGTCTACTTGATACCCCAAATAATGGAGAGGTGCAGATAGAGTCAACAAACTATTGCCAAAATCATGCTCATATAATAAGACTGCGTAATATAGGTTTTGTCTATCAACAACATCATTTACTCAAAGATTTTACTGCCTTAGAGAATGTAGCAATGCCAAAATTAATTGCTGGCGATAGTTATAAATTAACTCTTAAGAAGGCAGAAGAGCTATTATCAGAGTTAGGACTAGCCAATAAAATACATAATATGCCGGGTGAGCTATCTGGTGGAGAGCAACAAAGAGTAGCTATCGCTCGTAGCTTAATTAATAATCCTAAAATTATTTTAGCTGATGAACCTACTGGTAATCTAGATCCTAATACTGCTAATGAGGTTTTTAACTTATTACTTAAAACCGCCAAACAACAACATACCTCTATTATTGTGGTAACTCATAATCATGAAATGGCACATAAGATGCATAGAGTGTATGAATTGCAGTATGGAGAGCTGAAATAGGCGGTAAATAAATTCATGAATCAACTAGTAGATTTTTATAGGTATAAAATTACCATTGAATATTTAGGAACTGCTTTTGTTGGTTGGCAAAGGCAGTGTAATGCTATATCTATTCAACAAATACTGGAAGATGGTATATACAAATTTACTGGTGAAAAAGTAGTGGTTCATGGAGCTGGCAGGACTGATGCAGGGGTTCATGCTTTAGGGCAAGTAGCACATTTCGATTTAGTGAAATATATGCAGCCCTATAAAGTTATACAGGCTATTAACTATTTTGTAAGATCTTATCATATAGGGGTAGTTGATTGTATTCTAGTCGACGGAGATTTTCATGCAAGATTTTCTGCTGTAGAACGTCATTATGTATATAGAATTATTAATAGACCTAGTCAAGTGATAATAGATTTAAATCGTGCTTGGTGGATAAAACAACCTCTTGATGTTGAAGCAATGAAATATGGAGCTTTCTATCTCATAGGAAATCATGATTTTAGCTCATTTAGAGGTAAATATTGCCAAGCAAAGTCACCTATAAAAACCTTATCTAAGTTAGTTATTACACAAGAAAACAACGATATAAAAATATATGTTTCTGCTCGATCTTTTTTACATCATATGGTTCGAAATATTGTTGGTAGTTTAGTATTAGTTGGACGCAATATATGGCAGGAAGGTGATATACAAAAAGCTTTGGATGCTAAAAAAAGAGAGGCAGCAGGTATAAAAGCTCCAGCATGTGGGTTGTATTTTCTTAGAGTTGACTATTAACTCATGTATGGAGCTTCTGCGTACTAAACTCGCAATCAGGCTCTTTCGGCACTATTGCCTCGACGGTCTCTAGGTTGCTAACACTTTTTATACCATTTGTCATTTTTTTTGTACCTAAAAATTTATTTTTGGTGGGTAACTTGTAATGACGGTTTTTTAACTTTCAACAGTTGTGGACATCACCCCTAATGGCGATGATTACTTGAGGTTACTATTAATTTATTATATCAAACTGAGGTTAATTTATGTTAAAAATCTTTGAACAATATAAGTCTCATCCATTTGCTAAATATTTTCTGATTTTGTTTGGCGTAATAGTCGTCTACCTAGCTTATCATATTTATATTTGGAGTCATACAGAATCGACTGATAATGCGTATATTGAGGCTGACATATCCAACGTTAGCTCTGAGATTAATGGAGTGATTAAGAATGTATTTATTTCAGATAATATGAGGGTAAAAAAAGGTGATCTTATTGCTGAGATCGATGATCAGGATTATAAGTCGCGTCTTGCTTCACTGGAAGCTTCTATTAAGGCATCTATTAAAAATATAGAAATCATAGAACAAAAGACTTTAATAGCTCAAATTAGTTTAGAGCTTTGTCAAGAGGTTGTTGATTCTGCTAGTACTAATTTGGAGATTAACTCAGTTGATTATATAAGAACTCAAGAACTTAACAAAGAAAAATTTGCTAGTAAAAAGACATTAGATGAATCTAAAATGTCTTTTACTAAAGCAAAGACTGATTATAATCAGGCAAAGTTAAACTTGCAAATTGCACAGCAGAACTTACTACTTTTAGCTTTACAGAAAACTGCTGAGGAAGAAAAAATGAAAGGGTTACTGGAAGATAAAAATATAGTAGCTAGAAGTTTAGTAAATACCCAAATTATAGCCCCAGTTAACGGAATAATAGCAAATAGTAGCTTGCAGGTAGGTAATTTTATTAATCCAGGGAGAGTATTATTTTTTGTTGTGCAGGATGAACAAATGTATGTAAAAGCTAATTTTAAAGAGACGCAAATTGCAAAATTGCAACCAAAGCAAAAAGTTAAATTACAGTTTGATTCTTTACCAAAAAAGATCATATACGGCAGAATACGTAATATATCACCAGCTACCGGCTCAAAATTTAGTCTAATTCCGACTGATAATGCAACTGGTAATTTTACTAAGATTGTTCAACGGATTCCTGTGCTAATAGATTTTGAGACTCCTAAAGATATTACTAGTAATTTGATACCAGGAATGTCTGCTATAGTTTCGGTCAGAACTAATTAACCCAAATTCGCAGAATTATTCGAGTATACCTCAATTAATTTTTTGCTTGACGATTAAACCAGCTTTGCAAATAAGTTGCTGCAATATTTCTATTCTCTATTAATAAGACGTTTTCAGCATTTCTATTATCAGCTGCATTGGTAAAATTAAAGCTACCAGTAATCACCTTACTTTTATCAATGATCATAACTTTGTTATGAGCAATACCTGGTACTTTATCTATTGAGACATCAATACCAGCCCGTTTTAATTCATGCATTTTAGAATATCTATCGTGTAAATTACTACGATCCAATAATACCCTTATTTGAACACCGTTTTGCTTAGCTTTAATTAGTTGATCCACTATATTTTGCGAAGTTAAACCAAATGCTTGAACATAAATACTATCCTTAGCCTTGGATATTTCTTTTGCTATTAATGATCCGCAGCCGGATGGCGGGGTAAAACAAACATTTAAATTATCAGTTTCGGTATGAAAACTGTGCCAAGAAGCTGTTTCTCGTACCTCATTATATCCTATCCCGATAGTAATGCCGAGTAAGAACGATATTATTACGGGTAGATTAAGCTTTTTAGGTAGTTTTTTCATTTTCTTATACTATGCCGAAGCTAAGGCCTTAGCCCCCTTTAATTTTTGGAAATCATCACCAGCATGATAAGAAGAACGGGTTAATGGACTGGCGGAAACCATCAAAAACCCTTTAACTCTTGCTACTCTTTCAAAATATTTAAATTCTTCTAGAGAAACATATCTAGCAACTGATGCATGGTTTTTGGTTGGCTGTAAATATTGTCCTATAGTTAGAAAATCAACTTTAGCTTCCCTTAAATCGTCCATTACTTGTATAATTTCATCGTTTGTTTCTCCAAGACCAACCATCATACCTGATTTAGTAAAAATCTCAGAGTCTAATTTTTTCACATTATGCAAAAGACTTAATGAATTATAGTATCTCGCTCCTGGTCTGATAGTTTTGTATAGAGAAGGCACTGTCTCTACATTATGATTATAAACGTCAGGTTTTGCTAATACTACTATTTCAGCTGCCCCATCTTTCTTAAGAAAATCTGGGGTTAGAACTTCAATTGTGGTATTAGGAGCAACTAGTCTTATTTCCTTTATACAATTGGCAAAATGCTCAGCCCCACCATCATCTAAGTCATCTCGATCAACTGAAGTAATTACCACATGTTCAAGCCCTAATTTCATTACGGCTTGTGCTAGTCTCTGTGGCTCATGAGGATCGAGTAAATCGGGACGACCAGTTTTAACATTACAAAATCTACAAGCACGAGTACAGACAGATCCCAAAATCATAACTGTAGCATGTTTTTTTGCCCAACATTCCCCTATATTAGGGCAAGCAGCTTCTTGACAAACTGTATTTAATTTTAAACTCTCAATTAGTTTTCTTGTATCATGATATTGATATGAATTTGGTGCTTTAACCTTTATCCAATCAGGTCTTTTAAGGGGTTGAGCTTCTTCTATCTTGATTATGTTTGACATATAATCCTGCTTTATTTATGGCCTGCTTTTTTATGAATTTTATATTCAAATCATTTTAGTATATCATTAAACAAATTGTTTTATTGGTAGTTTAACTATATCTGTAAGGCTAGTGCTGTTATCACAGTTGTAAGATAATTTGGGTTCAATAGGAATCTTACAGATTAAAGGTATATTATATTCTTTGGCAAAATTTTCTCCACTATTACCGTTAAATATCTGAATTTTTTTTCCCGAACTTGGTTCAACTAGATAGCTCATATTTTCTATAATACCTAAAATTGGTAGGTTAAATTTTCTGTATAAATCAATCGATCTAACGACATCTATTGCAGCCATTTTTTGTGGAGTAGTTACTATTATTACTCCATCTAGTTGGTAATTTTCTAAAATACTTAAGTGAATATCACCAGTACCAGGAGGCATGTCAATAATTAAATAATCTAACTCCTGCCAATTAGTGAGAGATAATAGCTGGTAAATTGTCTTGCTGGCCATCGGGCCACGCCAAACAATAGCAGAATTATTCTGAATAAGAAATCCAATAGAAATAATTTCAATGCCCCGCGATTTTAAAGGGGTCATTTTATTATACACTATTTCAGGTACACCACTAATACCAAATATTTGCGGAATTGACGGACCATAAATATCAGCATCCACTATTCCTACCTTGTATCCTTCAAGATTTAATTGCTCCGCTATCAATGCTGTTATAGTAGATTTACCAACTCCCCCTTTACCGGATGCCACCAATATTATCTTCTTTACTCCGTCAATGAAATGCTTAACTTTTGGATTAGTTGATTTTTTAGCTACACCTTTGCTACTAGTTAAAACTATAGTTATTTTCCCAATATTAGGTATTTCATTTAATTTATTAATAGCTTTAATTTTTATTTCATCGATTTCCTTGGAATCTTTACCAAGAATATCAATGGCAAACCCAATATTTTTATCCTTAATTATAATATTAGATATAATACTGACTAATTTTGTATTGTCACTAAAAGTGATATCTGAAATTTTATTTAGTATTTGTTGTTGGTTTATATCAATCATCGTTTTTAAGTAAAATGAAGCTCTTACCGTTAATAATCTTATTTTTCAACGCACATTAATCCATTTACCGGATCATTATTGCACGCTTTTTAACCCACCCATTTCGCCGATTTTAATAATGGACCATATAAATCTTCTTCCATACTAATGACAATGCTAAGTTTTTCTTCTTCCGATGGAGGTCTGTCAAGAAAGGTCAAACGGGGAGCATGCTTAATAATAGTGATAGGGGTTTGCTCATTGCCTTCTCCCATAACAAAAACAGCTGCTCCTGCTAATGAATCTAATATATTAATTTGTGTAACATTTAAAGATTGATTATAAATATCATGCTTACCAATATAGGAATATACGGGGCTAAAACCACACCAACCAAGAGCAATTCCAGTTACACCTCGTCTCATAATAGTTGTATGACTATCGGTTATAACAATTCCTAGATCGCGAATATTATGTTTATTGCGTAAATATTGCCAAATCCAATAGGCTGTTTTCTGAACAGCTTGAGGATATAATACATAAACACCATCGACATTAGATTCATCAATACCAGCAGAGGGAATTAGTAAGCCATTTTTTATAGTTAAGTAAATATTATACCTATTTTCTTCTGTCTCTAATATTTGATCTGCCTCTTGTAGAATTAATGTATATTTATCAATATCACCTTTTTTAACAAACCTTCCCTCTAATACACTAATTACTTTTGAAGTTATAGCTACAACATCACCTTCTTTTAAATCTGCAATATACTGAGTCAATATAGTTTGTAATGACTCACCATATTGGATTTTATGAGTCTTAATGGCATGAATTTGCATATAACCCTTCCATCCCCATCAAGAAATTGCCAGAGTAATTTAGCCCCCTTCACAGCTCCATAATGTACTTGTTTTTGTTCTATGCTATTAAGTTTGTTAATCAGCTTAATAAGTTCATTGGTATGCCATATATCAGTTTTTGCATGGACAACGAAAAATTCTAAGGTTCTTTGATTGTGAATATTATAATGTTTTTTCAGACCATCAATCTTGACTTTTGATACTGTTGGAGTTTGTCTTTCATAAGCATATAAGGCTCCAAGTCCAGTAGGATAATCTGTTTGAGTTAACTCAAAAAAACCATTAACCAATCTTTTTGTTGACTCAAATTTTGGATTCTTATCATCATCTCGAGAGCCCCCTAATCCTTCAATAAAACGTAACCATAGCTCCGGATGATTATTGTCCCCTTGTTCTTCATCAACCAAATTCTCTAATAAGACTTGTCTTGCCTGGATATCAACGCATAAAGCGTGAATCTGACTGATATATCTAGGAAAAGCAGCAACATGATGATAATATTCTTGAGCATAAACGTTCAGTGTATTCTTATTCAAAATACCATTATTCCAAGCTTGATAAAATGGATGTTTAAGTAAAGACCATTTTTCCAATACATCATCTAAATTATTTATAATTAGATCGTTATAAAACAAAATATCTAAATCAATAATACGTGGAGCCCATAGTTCATACTTTCTAGGACGTCCTATAGTTACTTCTATATTTTGCAATGATTGCAATAATTCTGTTGGTGATAAGTTTGTTTCTCCAGCAACTATCATATTTAAAAATGGCTTATCCCAATCAGCAGAAGCACTGCATGGTAAAATTGCCTTAGTTTCAAGAATAATAGAACATCTAATATTTGATAAACAATATTTCCTAATTAAGTTAACAGATTCCCATAAATTATCAAGGCGATTACCTAAATTTGATCCCAAGCTTATATAAATCATCACGCATCCTCAAGACCTCTTGCGTAATTCTACTTCTGCTGGTAATTTGTGCGTGATACCGGTACTCTGCTCCTCACGTACATTTGAGTACGCTGCGGGTCGAGATTCTGTGTCTCCTACAAATTCCCTAGCAGAAGCGAATTCCGCAAGAGGTCTATTAATAAAATTAATGTAATGCGTCCAACTAATACCCCCATGAATGTTGGGTACAGGAGGAGAAACTTTACGAGTCTCAATTTTAATTGATTGGATTAGATGTTGGAATGAATTTAAGTAATCAAAAATTGCCTTATAAATAGATTCTGTCAAATGCTCAACAACATTAAAGCACTTTCCTTGACAAAAAACGGTAATTAACTCAACTATCTTAAGATAACAAACAACATCCTTTAGATTATCTGTATAAGCACCTTGAGGACACACCTTAAAACACAAGTCAATATTGAAACTAACCATTTGGGGATGAGCCTTCTCTTCCTCAGTACATCCAAGATGAACCCAAATACGAAAATCTATAATAGAAAGCTTAAAAATATTTTTATTGAATATAACCTCATTTTACTGATTAAATGTATTATGAAAAAATTGTTCTGTCAACAGTTTTCCGGACAGTTAATACGAGACAATATTAACAGAAAGATTAACAGAAAGGAAGTACAAAAATGACTAATAGCAAACCAAAGGTTTATTCGACCGAATTTAAAGAATCAGCAGTCAAATTGGCAATTGGAGACTATTCAAAAGCATGGACAAAGCTAAATTTGAATTAGAAATCTACGCCAAATCATTGGACTTATATCTTTAAAATGTACTTTAAATTGGTAAATCTTAGTATTATCAGACATATAAAAGCAATTTATCAGTTACTATAAAAAGCTAGGCATATTTTTTAGCAAAATTTAGCTTTGCCCATGCTTTTGAATGCTCTCTACTCCGTATCAACTACAGGTAACTGGAGTGGATTACTCGACTTTATTTTGGTTGTACATAATAATGATAAGGAGTTAATAGAGTATATTTTGTATGCTGCGGTTGTGTGCTCCGTGTCTCCTTCAAATTCCTCAGAATAAATTAATTTTGGGAATTGGTATTACATCTAGACCTATAATTATATCTATCTAGCAAAAAATAATCATTTCGTTTGACTTTTCTTGTATATATCTGTATAAGTCCACTGACTTATAATGAATAATAAAACAGTATGGATAAGGTGAAAGATAATAGTTATTTCTCAGGAATAAGAAGAGTGGTTTGGCCAATTGAAGGGCATGAAAATAAGAAATTTTTGCCGATGGCGGCTATGATGTTTTGTATTTTGCTCAACTATTCCACTCTTAGATCGATAAAAGATGGATTTGTGGTAACAGTTATTGGTCCTGAATCGATAAGTTTTGTAAAAACTTATGTAGTTTTACCAATAGCAATACTGCTTATGGTTGCTTATGTAAAGCTTTGTGATCTTTTAAAAGCAGAAAATGTTTTTTACACTGTGACCAGTTTTTTTCTAGCATATTTTGTGCTGTTTACTTTTGTATTATATCCATATCCAGAGTTGGTACATCCTAATCCTGAGACAATTGATGCATTAAGTATTGCATATCCAAATTTTAAGTGGTTTATTAGGGTAGTTGGTAAGTGGAGTTTTGCCATATTTTATGCTATATCCGAACTTTGGGGAAGTATGATGCTTAGCTTATTATTTTGGCAATTTGCTAACCAAATTACTAAAACTGAAGAGGCGAAACGCTTTTATTCTATGTTTGGTATGTTAGCAAATTTATCTTTACCAGTTACTGCATTAATACTTGGTTATTTTTTAAGCAAAGAAACTCAAATAGTTTCAGAACATTTAAAATTTACCCCACTGCTTCTTATTATGATGGGTAGTGCTGTAGTTGTCATGTTATTGTATAGATGGATGAATAAGCATGTTTTAACCGATCCTACTTTATATGATCCAACAAGTAAAGCTAGCAATAAGAAAAGCAAGGTTAAGCTATCTCTTATGGAAAGCTTTAAAATGATTTTTAGCTCAAAATATTTAGGGCTTATTGCCTTACTAATTATATGTTATGGGGTGTCAGTAAATCTTGTAGAAGGTGTATGGAAGTCAAAAATTCAGCAACTATATCCAACTAAAGAAGAATATACTATGTATATGGGTCAGTTCCAGGCTTGGCAAGGTGTGGCAGCTATATTGTTTATGATTGTTGGTTCTAACATTTTAAGAAGGGTTTCTTGGTTTACCGCCGCTATGATTACTCCTTTGATGATGTTAATTACTGGGGTTGCTTTTTTTGCTTTTATTTTCTTTGATAGCACTATTGCGATGTATGTTACTGGTCTATTCTCTTCTGGACCTTTGGCAGTAGCAGTGATGATTGGGATGATTCAAAATATTTTAAGTAAGGCAACAAAATACTCACTATTTGATGCTACCAAGAATATGGCATATATCCCTCTTGATAAGGATCTTAGAACAAAAGGTCAAGCGGCAGTAGAAGTTATAGGTGGTAGATTCGGTAAATCTGGAGGAGGTATCATCCAGTCAACATTCTTTATTTTGCTTCCTACTTTTACCTTTGTTGAGGCCACCCCTTATTTTGCTAGTATATTTTTTGTTATCGTAATATTGTGGCTATATGCAATTAAAGGACTTAATAAGGAATATCAAGTTCAGATATCTGATATCAAATCCGAAAGTTAGTTGTAACGAAATTAGATTTATGGGACTACAACGCAAATTTGGGATAAGAATTTGTCAATTCTTATCCCAAATTGGGGTACAATAGGTCTGTTCATGCGGCTAGATAGCTCAGTTGGTAGAGCAAAGGACTGAAAATCCTTGTGTCGCCGGTTCGATCCCGGCTCTAGCCACCATCTCTATGATAAATCTCTTATACTATACTTCTAGATTGTAGAATAACTATTATACAATAATGAACAATATCCTGAAATACAAATTATTGTAAGAAAACTTGAGTATTTTCTAACTAGCGTTTATACTACTCCCATATTTTATGGGAATAAATAATCATGATAAACTCACGTTTTTATAAGAAATCTGCTCCTTATAAATTATCAGAAATTGTGAAATTAATAGATGCTGAGATAGCATACTCAAATGATTTGTTAATTCATAATGTTAAGTCATTAGAAGAGGCTGATGTTGGTGATATAAGCTTTTTAAGTAATATCAAATATATTACTCAATTCCAAAACACTAAAGCTTCATGCTGCATAGTTCCAGAGAATTTTTTACAAGAATCTAATAATGGAACAATATTATTAAGAGTAAAGAATCCATATTTCTTTTATGCAAAATTAGTGGATCTATTTTATAGTAAAGCAAAAACTTATCCTAACAAAATTATGCCATCTGCCTATATTTCAGATTCTGCCACTATAGGAAGTAATTGTTATATAGGACATAATGTTGTTATTGAAGCTCATGCTGTAATAGGTGATAATTGTGTTATAGAATCTGGAACTTTTATAGACTATGGAGTAGTAATAGGTAATAGAGCGTTAATATACTCAAATGTTTCAATAAGTTACAGTATAATAGGTGATGATGTGGTAATATTACCGGGAGCAAGGATTGGACAAGATGGCTTTGGTTTTGCAACAGATAAAGGAATTCATAAAAAGATTTTCCACACTGGTATGGTAAAAATAGGTAATAATGTTGAAATAGGTAGTAATACTACTATTGATAGAGGATCAATGAATGATACGGTGATAGGAGATTTATGTAGAATAGATAACTTAGTGCAGATAGGACATAATGCTATAATAGGAAGGGGGGCGATTATTGTCGCCCAAGTCGGTATATCAGGTAGCACTACAATAGGAGCATATTGTGCTTTAGGGGGGCAGTCAGGCATATCCGGACATATAGTATTAGGCGATAAAGTGCAAGTAGCAGCAAAAGCCGGTGTTATAAAAGATGTTGAATCAGGAATAACAGTTGGTGGATTCCCTGCCGTACCTATTAGAGATTGGCATAAACAATCAGTAATTATGAAACAGCTCACAAAAAAACGGGATATAGATGAAAATTAATATTATAGAAATAATGGAAATGCTACCTCATCGTTATCCATTTTTATTAATAGATAAGGTACTAGAATTTAAGCTTCATGAGTCTATTGTTGGTATCAAGAATGTCACTTTTAACGAGCCGCAATTTACTGGTCATTTTCCCACAAAACCAGTAATGCCTGGTGTGCTAATTATTGAGGCTATGGCTCAATTATCTGCTATTTTAGTAGCCAAATCAATGGATTTCAAAGATAAAGATGTTTTCTTTATGACTATTGAAGAGGCAAAATTTCGTAAAGTTGTTGAGCCAGGTGATACATTACATATTTATGCTAAAATAGAACAAAATAGAGGCTCTGTTTGGAAATTTTCAAGTAACAGCAAAGTTAATGATCAGATAGTTGCAGAGAGCAAATTTACTGCAATGGTTAAAAATAGGAATTAACAATGACCTTATCAGCTATACACGTAACTGCCATAGTAGATCCAAAGGCTTCGATTGGTGCAAATGTCAGAATCGGTCCTTTTTGTACTGTTGGGTCGGATGTGGTTTTGGCAGATAATATTGAGTTAAAATCACACGTAGTTATAGAGGGAAAAACAAAAATTGGTGCTAATACAGTTATATATCCATTTGCTTCTATTGGTCAGCCCCCTCAAATACTTAAGTATGAGGGAGAAGAGTCAGAGGTTATCATAGGTAATAATAATACTATTAGAGAATATGTCACTATTCAAGCCGGTAGTAAAGGTGGTGGTATGGTTACCTCTGTAGGTAATAATTGTTTATTGATGGTTGGAGTGCATATAGCACATGATTGTATTGTGGGTAATAATGTAATTCTTGCTAACTATGTTAGCCTAGCTGGTCACGTTAAAGTTGATGATTATGCCATTATAGGAGGACTTTCTGCTGTTCTGCAATTCGTACGTATAGGACAACATTCGATGGTGGGTGGTATGTCTGCAGTGAGCAAAGATGTGATTCCATTTGGGCTAGCTACAAATGAAAGGGCATTTCTTGAAGGAATAAACTTAGTTGGGATGAAAAGACGTGGCTTTGATAATCAGGAAACGCTTGATACTATAAAAGCCGTAGATGAGATTTTTATTGGCGAAGGTATTTTTACTGATAGAATTGAGATAGTTTTAAAGCAATATAAAGGTAATCCTATTGTAGAACAAATTATCACTTTTATAAAACAGGATATTAGTAGAGCATTTTGCCAGCCAAGACAAGTTGAACATGATAAGGTAAGTAAGTAAAATGTTGCAAATATACCCTTTAAAGCAAAAGAGTATAGTTGGAATTATAGCAGGAAATGGCTTATTGCCAATTTCACTCGCCAATAGTTTCATTAAGCAAGGCGGGCAATGTTATATCGCAGCTTTGGAGGGAGAAGCAAATCCGGTATTGTATCAGGATTTTACCCACCAATTTTTTAAAATCGGTATGGTTAAGCCAATAATTGAATATTTTCGTAAGTATGATGTAAAAAATATAATTCTTGCTGGTAGTGTAAATCGTCCTAATTTGCGATCAATTAAAGTAGATTTAATGGGATCAAGGTTACTTGCACGCATATTGAAACAAAAATTTTTAGGAGATGATAAACTTCTTAGTATAGTAACAGATTTCCTAGAAGAAAAAGGGTTTAAAGTAGTTTCTAGTTATGAAATATTAAGAACAAATAATGATGTTATGACCATAGCTGTTCCATCTAGAATAGATAATACAGATATCGAACTGGGGATAAAGCTATTAGATAGTATCGGATATCTTGATGTAGGACAGTCAGTAATTGTTGATAATGGGTATATTATAGGTATTGAAGCGGCTGAGGGTACAGATAATTTAATAGAAAGATGTTCATATTTACGTAAAAATTCTACAGGTGGTGTACTTATTAAAATGATGAAGAAAGGTCAAGATACTAGAATTGATATACCTACAATAGGAGCAAAGACAATAAGTAACTTAGCTAATTATGGTTATAAAGGGTTAGTCATACAAAAAGATAAAGTGATTATTCTAGAGATAGAAAGAACTATTGAACTCGCTAATGAATGCGGACTTTTTATTAAACTTATTTAGTGTACCTAAAGAATTAGGGTAATAAATTTTATCTTACAACCCCTACTATAAAATTGTAGTAACTGATTTTCTTGACAAAACAGTACAAAAAATTCAGAATAAAATTCTTTCGCGTATAAATGATAATTTCTAGGCTATTATACCAAATTTTATTGATCTTTGAAACATCTTCTTCAAATTATTTGAGTAATATTACTTAGTGCTATGAGAAATTCATGCTAAAATAAAAAAAAATTTCTTCCAAGAAACATGAGACCTATTACAAAATTCACTTATGTGTAAGGATTTGAAGAGTCTGTAGAAAAATATATTACTTTATGACAGCCAATGTACTAGTAGTTGATGATATAGAATCAAATGTTAAATTACTGGAAGCTAAACTTTTAGGAGAATATTACACAGTATTTACTGCCAATAACGGCAAAGATGCATTGGATGTTCTTGCCCTTAATAGAATTGATATTGTATTACTTGACGCCATGATGCCTAATATAGATGGATTTGAAATCTGTAAACGAATTAAGTCTAATCCTCACACTATTCATATACCAGTGATTATGGTTACGGCTCTTTCTGATACTGAGGATCGCATAAAAGGTCTTGAAGCTGGAGCTGATGAATTCTTAACAAAACCTATTGATGACACTGCTCTTTTTGCAAGGGTACGATCTCTTGCTAGAATGAAGGCGGTTATTGATGAACTCAAGCTTAGAAACACTACTAATGCTGAATTAGGTGGTGACGTTATAGAGGTAAAAGATAATTTTTCAGATAGTAAAATACTTTTAGTTAACGATGATATAGTGCAGGCAAGAAACATAAATAAAATGCTTCTAAGCCTTACCCCCAATATCAAAATAATATCTGATATTAATGAATTGGAGAAAGATAGCGAATATACCCCGGATTTAGTAATTATCAGCTGCCAATTAGAGCAAGGAGATCCTTTAAGAATAAGCGTGATGCTACGGTCTGATGCTAAATTCCATGATACGGTACTCATATTACAAGCTGAAGAAGAAAATACATCGATAGTTATCAAAGGTTTAGAGCTGGGTATTAATGATTATTTTACATACCCAGTAGACAAAAACGAGCTATTAGCTAGAATCAGAACTCAATTGAAAAGAAAACATTACCAAGATACTTTACGCAATGATTTAGAGTTAAGCGTAAATTTGTCGATCAAAGATGGTTTGACAGGCATATTTAATCGTCATTATTTTGATACACACATAAAGCAAATGGTAAAAAAATCTACTGATAGTAAAAGACCTTTATGCTTACTTATGTGTGATATTGATCATTTTAAGCAAGTTAATGACACTTATGGTCATCAAGCAGGAGACATAGTGCTAAAAACCATTGCTAATGTTCTGAAGAGTATTTTTAGGGTTACAGACTTGGTTGCTAGATATGGCGGAGAGGAATTTGCTATCCTTTTAAATGACATAACGATTGACGAAGCTATGTATATAGCGCAGAGGGCAAGAACAAGAGTGGAGTCTATCGATTTTAAAGTTAAAACGCAAAAAGACCCTATTAAGAAAACTATCTCCATAGGAGTAACTGAATACAAAATAGGGGAATCTATTAGTGATTTTATAGAACGTACCGATAAAGCTCTGTATCAAGCAAAGGAGGACGGAAGAAATAAAGTGATAAGAATAATTTAGATACACAAATGAAGACTAATCAGGTATACTAGACTTATTAGACCTCTTTCGAAACTCGCTTATGTGCAAGGGGGTGAAGGAGACGCTTCACCTCGAACCACAGCGTACTCTAATTCCGTTACGGATTCGAGTGCCGCATCGACGTGCAAATCACCAGCAGAAGTAGAGTTTCGAAAAGGGTCTATTGTAAAATTAGCTTATGAGAGGGTAGTTCTTAAAGAAGTCTACCTTTCATATAAAAACCTAAAATCATGAAAAATGAAACTATTTATAAATGTTATCGTGAATTGCCATATAGGCCAAGTGTAGGCATGATGATAATAGATAGTGCTAATAGAATATTTGTTGGTAAAAGAATAGATACCAAAATAGCAGCTTGGCAAATGCCTCAAGGCGGTATAGATCTAGGAGAAACGCCTAGTGTTGCTGCCCTTAGAGAAATGTTTGAAGAGATAGGTTGTAATAAAGGTTATATTATTGCAGAAAGCAAATATTGGTATAGCTATGATGTACCTAAAATTTTAATACCTAAATTATGGGGTGGTAATTTCCGAGGTCAAAAACAAAAATGGTTTCTAATTAGGTTTACCGGTACTAACGAAGATATTAATATTAATACTCATAACCCAGAGTTTGAGGAATGGCGTTGGGCTAAGTTTGATGAGTTATTGTCAATTATAATTCCCTTTAAACGCAAGCTTTACAAAGCTGTAGTTAAGGAATTCGCCCCTATCGTTCATGATAGGGTCAATTGATGAGAATTTGGTAACGTCGTCTTCGATCGCTCGCCTATTATACTGCTCGTAAATGAAGAGTTGGTAGACGATAGTATAACTTCAAGAAGAGCTAGGAGTGTCAAAGTCGAGCAGCGGAGATCTTTAGACACGACAACGCCAATTCTTGAAGTTCTACCTGAGTATATCTATAAGGCTTTGCTCCATCGCTCCTGCTATCCAATTCTCCTGAATTGACTATAGTCGTTCTTTTTAGTTGTTCTTTGAAATGTGCTGAACTCTTTTACTCATAGTAAAATTACCAAATTTTAGATTGTCGATTGATGATTGTTCTAGAGCATGAACTAATAACATACTATTTGATATGTTAAGTGTTACAGTTCCTGGTGTAAGAGTAATAGAATTACCATATATTACAAGACTTGTATCGTTTTTTTGTTCTGAATTAATCCGCTCAAAGACTGGCTGTAGTTTAAGATCTCTACGCCATATAATCTTCATTACTCCTAAGCTAGATACAACTATTTCTTTAATTAACCAAATAAAATATAATATAGAACGATAATTTAAATAGATCCTATCAGGGATCAAATTGAGTTTTATTGCCACAAGATAAGATATACTGGGGATAATCAAGAAAACCAACAATGCAAAAACATCAGTAGGTATTCCTGTTAGACCAAACAACACCAATAACAAAGTAATTAAAGTAAAGATTTTAGTGTGCATCATACTTTCCTCCACCTTTAACAGTTGATGTAAACGGTAGAAAGATCATTACCACAAAAAATAATGCACTTATAATACCAAAAATGCTATTTATCGCAATTACAAATGCTTCCTTATTTATATTACTGGCTAACCAAAAATACGAAGCCTTTTCTGGATCAACCACTTTACCATCCAATAATTGTCCTAGAAATTGTAATTTCATTAGAATAGAGGGTGAAGTGGAAGAAATATTCTCATTTAAATATTGGCTAAAAATCTTAGTTTTATCTGTAAGAAGGGTGCTAATAACTGCAAGACCAACAGCTCCTCCAAGATTACGAGTAAGATTATACAACCCACTAGCATTCCCCACCTTGTCTTTACTCATACTGCCTAAAGCAATATTATTAGTAGGTAAAAAGCAAAACATCATCGCCAGTCCCCTAATAAATTGTGGTAAAAAAAATTCGGCAAATTTAGCATCTGCTGTTAGAAAACTATTTAGGTAGCAACCTAAACTAAATGTAGCTAGGCCGATAGCCAAAATAATTCTTAAATCTAATCCAGAACTAAGCATTTTTCCTGCAAGTGGAGCTGACAGAAATTGTGCTATACCAGTAACCATCATGGTGAAACCAATTTGTACAGTATTAAAACCAGCTATTGTAAATAAAAATAAAGGTAATAAATAGACTGCACCATACAATCCTATACCTATGACAAAAGAGTAGATACAACCAAAGGTAAAATTTTTGTTAGCAAAAGTTGTTAAATCTAAGATTGGATTAATAAATGTCAGTTCTCTAATAACTAGCATAATAAACCCAACAACAATTAGTATGATAAGGAATAATATCAAATTATCTTCTATCCAACCTTTCTTATTTCCTTCTTCTAAAACATATTGCAAAGAAGCAAGAGTAACAGTCAATAAAATAATGCCAACAAAATCAAAATTCTTGAGCAAATTGTAATTAGGTTGATCAAAATCAGCGTATAAATATACGACCACACAAACAAAAATACCAGGTATTACATTGAGTAAAAACATAAAATGCCAAGATAAGTTTTCAGTAATGTAACCACCAAGTGTTGGTCCAAGTGTTGGGGCTATTGTTACGACTAATCCTACTATCACAGTAACTACGGGGCGTTTTGAGGTAGGAAAAATTATAAATATTGTACTAAAAACAGTTGGTATCATTGCTCCACCAAAAAATCCTTGTAAAGCTCTAAAAATAATCATTGTTTCTATATTGCTGGCAAGCGAACATAGAATACTCATAACGGTAAAACCAAGAGCAGCAATAAAATAAGAAATTCTAGTGGAGAGAAGCTTGGCTGTAAAACCGGTTATTGGTATTATAATCACTTCTGCTATAAGATATGATGTTTGAACCCAAGATAATTCATCACTAGAAGCAGAAAGACCGGCTGCAATGACTGATAAAGAACTGGCAACAATTTGAATATCCAACACTGCCATAAACATTCCCACTATCATTGCAAAGAATGCAAGTAACTGCTTATTTGATAGTGGAGGAGCAAGGTCTTGTTGCATAGAAAATGAGCTATAATTATAGCATATAACTTATATCACAAAAGTAACAATCTTACAAGCAAATATCTTAAAAAATATACATTTGATAAAATTATTTAGTAGTATTTAATAGAATAAACTATAATAATTCATGTATTTAAATAGCGGGTTAGTTACTATGTCCAAGAAAAAATCTAATAATTTGAGTAAGAAAATACAAAATATTAATGAAAAATTTGAGAAAACACTTGGCGAGTTAGATAAGAAATTGTTGGAATCCGAGATGGTGACAGATATGATTAATGACTCATTAGATAGAACGGGTGGTTCTGTTTCGTCTTCGGAAGTAGATAAGTTGATGGAAGAAATGCAGTCTGAAGTTAATTTAGATAATAAATCTGCTGAATTAGGTAAACGAAAAGATCAAGAAATAGAAGCTAGACTTAATAAATTAAAAAAAGATCCAACTCCAACTGTGGAAGGTCCAATTCCAACTGTAGACGATTTGCGAGAAACACTGAAAAAATTAAAAGAAGATGAGAAAAAAATACTTCAGTCAACAAAACCAATAGGTAAAGTAGCCACACGCCCAAGGAATAATAGCCAAAGGAATAATAATTTAGCAGCTAATTCTCGTAAGGTACAGGAGCAGAACCCATCTAAATCGAAAATTAACAATAATAATAGACAACCCGATGTTCCAAAGGAAAACGCTATTTTGGATGATATAAAGCCGGAAAAAAGCTGGTTTGCAAAGATTATAGATAAGGTTATTGATATTGTTAAAGAACTCTTGAACAATTCACAAAATAAAGATACTCCATCTCCTAAACAACAAAATATAGAGGAGTTTAGGCAGAGAAGAGAAGAAATATTAGCACCAGTAATACAGGCACAAAAGAAAGCAAAATTGTTAAAAGAAGAACAAAAAACAAGCAGAGAAGTATCTAGGGCAAAAAGACTAAGGCATAATTTAGCACAGCATGATACTCATAAACCTTTGCGTTCTAGTACTTCATCTATTACTTCACCTCCTAGTACTCCTCCAGTAAAACCACCAGTAAATAAGAACGATAGGAGTGGTAGATCAGTCACATAGAATGTTGATTATGGTTATCTATAGAATTACTTCTCTGCAGTTTTTTCCGATGAAGAAAGCGTTCTTCTTCTTGTAATAAATTTGGTTCAGATTTACTTTTCCGTAACTGTGCTATAACCTCAGGTGTTACGATCTCTTTAGCAGATTTTTTAGCAGCCTCCATAGCTTTCGTTAATGGGCTATAATCCCTTATTACCTTAGGTTGTTCATAAAAAGGATTATGTGTCCTACCTATATCTTTTAAAAGGCTTAGTGTACCTTTTGCAGCTGCTGTCAGTATATTATTACTTTTATTCTTTTCTTTAGTTTCAGGTTCAGTTGCTTTTTCATTAGATTTTTCTTCAAACTTATTGACTGCTGTATGAAGTGTAGCTCGTTTTTGCTCATCGGTTAACTTATTATAATTTTTGTCAAACATCAGTTCAGTTAAAACTTGTTTATATATATCAAATTTATCTTGTTTTTGCTCATCGGTTAACTTAAAATAATCCTTATTTTGCATTAATTCAACCAAAGCTGCAGTTTGGATATGTTGTTTTTGGGTGATATCAAGTAACTCTGGTAAACCCCCATAATAGGGGACATCATTCTTACGGCGTTCATTATTAATATTGATTTTAAATGCTGTAATAAAGTTAGCTGAGTCCTTTGCCTTTACACCTGACTCAACTATAGAAATAGCTGAAAGTGTACCACTTTTTAGTGCTGTAAGAATCTTAACAGGATTCCCACTAGTAGCAGCAGTTATGTTAGACGCTAAATTAGCGGCATTTTGAAGATTATCAACTAAGAACTTGCTTGTACTAAATGCTATTTCTATTTTAGGATCTACATAGTGGTAATTTTTATCTTTGCCATTTGGAACATGATTATTTGGGACATGTAATTTATTTTCTAATGCCTTGGCTAATTTGGGATCGAGTAGTAGTAAGTATTGTTGCTTGTCTATGTCCCCTCTATTTTGCATCAATAGGTCATTTTCTTGGGCAAGTTTACGGAGTCTTCTTGTTTTGATAACATCAACTATTATTTCGCTAGTTACTCCAGCTAATGCTATTGCAGCCGCGGCCAAGGCTGCTGGAGGGGAAACTCCAGCTAGTGTTACTATTGCAAGTGCAATTGTAACAGTACGACCTATAGCGCTAGCAAATAGCGCCTTCGCCAATTTTGTATCTAACAGCCACTCTATACCTTTGAAAAGCCTCGTACTCTTTGTCCAATCCCAAGCAGCTTTAATTTTATTTAAAAATCTCTTAAATTTTGATTCTGTCTTTGGTTCTGTATTTTCCTGTTCTAAAGATTTTGCAAATTCATCTGAAATTTTAACTTCATTTGTTTTAACCGATTTTAATCTTTCACTTTTCTCTTGCTCAATTATATGTAAATCATCTTTACTTTTTACAGATTTTTGAGAGAGAGTACGTTTTAACTTATTTTCACGTTCAAGCTCCATATCATCAAAGCTTTTGGAAAGCTCTGCTTTTCTTTGCTTGGGTTGCACTGTTTGATTGTCTAAGGTATTAGCTATTTCTATCTCTTTAGGCACAATTGTAGTACTACCTATCTCAGAACTTTCAAGGTTTTCAAACGGCGTAGATTCTTTTTTGTCATCTGTCATAATATATAACCTATTGGTATAGACTCCTATCATATTTAATCTTAAAAGAGAGTCTAACAGCAAATTATACAAGGTTAAAGACTAATTTTATAATAAATAAAATTAGTCAGCAATGATTGCTATATATTCTAGTAGCAATTCTACCACAAACCTAGTGTTTTCCACCACATACCGCCTATAAAAATCCATATAATGCCATATACTAGACTCAAAATTAAACCAAGATACCACCATGTTCTGATCTTCATATATCCTGTCTCAAAATATATTGGAGCACTACTAAGTCCATAATGAGTAAGCCCCGAAGATAATATTGATAAAAAACTGAGTATCAATGCAGATAGTAAACCAGGCATTTTAGCATGCATAAATAACGCTAGAAAAGTAGGAAAAAGTATAGCAATATGGGTTGTAGTACTGGCAAAAAAGTAATGTATATAAAAATATATTATAGAAAGTATAATTATACCAATCATTGGAGAGAAAAAACTTAATAAATTGTCTCTAAGTTTATCACTAACCCATGATATTAAACCAAAATCAGACAAAAAACTTGAAATCATAACTAAAGTGCCATACCAAATAAAGGTATGCCATGCCCCTTTATCTGCAAGAGTATCTTCAAACTTAATTATTTTGCATAATAATAAAATACATACTCCCAACAATGCAACTGTAGTAGCTGATAATCCCCATTTGCTGCCAAGCATCCATAAAAAAATTAGAATTACAAAAGTTATTAGCATAATAATCTCTTGCAATGATATATCACCTATTTCTTGCAATTTTGCCCTAGCTATTTGTATAGCAGATGGATCGTATTTAATTGAGGGTGGATGTAAATAATAAATAATAAGAGGCATTACAGCAAGAGAAATCACGCCTGGCACTATAGCTGCTATTGCCCAGTCACTCCATGTAATTATAATCCCAGCATCAGCTGCGAACTTAACAGCTAAAGGATTAGCGGCCATAGAGGTAATAAACATAGCACTAGTTATCACATTTGATTGAAAGACTACTTTCATGAGAAATCCACCGTTTGAAACGGATGTTTTGTAATTTGTTTTATCAGAGTAAGCGGTGCAGAGTGACTGAGTGATAGGAAAAATTATCCCTCCTCCCCTAGCACATACACTAGGAATAAAAGGTGCAAGTATAAAATCAACAATTACCAAAGCATATGAAAGACCAAGGGTACTTTGTCCGACAAGTAGAATGATGTGATAAGCTATCCGTTCCCCACAGCCTGTTTTTATAAAACCCTGAGCAATAAAAAAAGCAAACAGCACCAGCCATATAATGCTATGACTAAACCCGGATAGACTTTGTTCTAAGGAAAGGGTTTGCGTCAGAATACAACAGAGTATGCTAAATAAGGCTATAGCACCCATAGGTAAAGGATTAAGAATTATAGCTGCAATAGTGGTAATAAATATAATAGAAAGATGCCACACCTTAACATCAAGTCCTTCAGGGGCCGGTATATACCATATTACACAAGCTAAAATAACAAGCATTATAATAGGTAAATTTTTGTTCCAATTACACATATTAAGCATAATAAATTTATTTCAAGATCGAGTAAGGTGAGTGGGGGGTTTCGTATCAATTGATAATGCGTGTAGTCCGCTCGCTAGTTCATCTGCTAAAAGATTGTTAATTATTTTATGCTGTTCTAGCAAACTTTTTCCTATAAAAACTGCTGTAAAAATTTTGATCTTAAGATGACTTTCAGTAATGCCACCATTATGGCTGGCATGTTTGTAACTTTCGTCAACTATTTCGCAATAATGTGGTTTTAACACATCTAGTTTTCTTTTTATTCTATTTATTTTGGTCATAGTTATATATATATAAAACTTTTACTTGTATCAAGTCTACTGGGATTTTAGTATTTAGCAAATATTATTATTTAGTTGGTTATGGCAAAATTAGATACAAAAATTAGAAATTTGCAATCTGAGCTTGATAAAGCCGGGCATGGGTATTGTATCTCTTTTAAGTTATTAAATTACGACGAATTGAATGCTATGATGGGAGGAGATATTTATATAATTGACAAATTTAATAAAATTATTTCTGAAGTTTGTAATAAATTAATTACTGCTCCTTCTATATCAGTTTATAAACAAATTGAGCATGATAGAATATTGTTGCTTTTACCCACACTAGACCAAAATCTAGTTAAGGAAGTTGTCCTAAAAATATATTTATTATCTCAACTTTATGTCGATGATCTATTACCTGCAGTTTATATGAATTGCAGTAGTGCTAGCATAGAGTTTCCCAGATTTACCAATAAAGCTGAAGAAGTATATAATCTATTAAATTGGCTAGGTTCTTATCAAGGTGACCAAAGTTATTATCGTGAGTATGATAAATATTATAATATAGAGTGTGTTAAAGAGTCTAATAAGCAGCTGAATCTCTTAAGAAAAGCTTTATTAAACAAAACAATGGTTTTTGCTTATCAGCCAGTTATTGACCGTAAAACAATGAAAATTCATTACTATGAATGTTTACTAAGGATTCCTGACACAAATAACAATCTATTTTCTGTAGGAGCAATAATTCTAGAAGCTGAAAAGAAAGGTTTAATTTTTATAATAGATCAAATAGTGCTAGAAATGGCAATCAAAGAACTAGATGCTAACTCTAGCTTAGTGCTTGCAGTTAACATTTCAAATATTGGTATATTAGATGCTTCTCTCCTAGAGATAGCAGAAAAACTATTACAAACATATGATGTTTCAGGAAGGTTAATTATTGAGATTACTGAGACTACCCTTAATCAGCATTACCAACAAATAAAATCCTTTATGCACAGACTAAGAAAATACGGTTGTAAATTTGCTTTGGATGATTTTGGAGCTGGGTTTACTTCATTTAAACAATTACAAAATCTACCGATAGATATTATTAAAATTGATGGTAGTTACGTACGTAACATCACTAGCGATATACAAAGTCAAGATTTCATTAAACGATTAATTAAAATTTCTGAGAATTTAGGCGTTCAAACTGTAGCAGAATTTGTTGAAAATGGGGAGATAGCCAATTTTTTAATCAACTTAAAAATTGATAATATGCAAGGCGATTTCTTCTCACCGGCATCGGTTAACAGAATAAAATAATCATCAGAACGATGCCCCCACAACTGTTGAAAGTTAGAAAAAGGAGCGGTTTTAAAGCTCATCATGGCAATTTAAAAGTTGCAGAAAAATAACCAAGGTCATTGCGAGGAGGCGATTCCATCGCCTCCTCGCAATGACCTTGGTTAAGGAAAAACTTGATTATCGAGTTCTACACCTGATTGTTAAAATATAATACTCCATTCAATATGTGATTTTAATTATTAAAATCACATATTGAATAATGAAAAAAGTTAAAATGCACCCGCAGAATTACTTCAAGAGTGCATTTTTCCTTATGACAAAGCCAGTTTATTAGAAGAATTATTAATTCTTCTAATAAACTGTTCTAATAGTTTGTTTATGTTTTTACATAATGCGTAGTATTTTGTTTGGTGCTTATATCGAACTTAGGTTATTATAATATACTCTTCTGCTTTGAAGAATTGGTTTTTGCAAATAATTGCGGGGATTTCGCGTACTTATGTACTTCATGTACTGCTTGCGTTCGCTCACCCTTGGTTAATATTATGGTTCAATTTGTTACCTTATCAGGCTTTTCAGAATATGAAGACACAGTAAAGTTGATGGAAGATAAGGTTACAAGTTTAATCAATAAATCTTCACAAGAGATTGTTTATTTAGTTGAATATAAGGATATTTATACCGCAGGTACTAGTTTTAAGGCAAATGAATTATTAAATCCTAGAGATATACCGGTAATTTATACTGGTAGGGGGGGGAAGTTTACCTACCACGGTAGCGGACAAAGAGTAATATACCCCATTCTTGATTTAGCCTCAGAACGAAGGCAAAAGGATTTAAAACTATATATTAAACTATTAGAAGAATGGATTATAAATAGCCTTTTATATTTTGGGATTAAAGCTTTTACTATAAGTGGTATAGTGGGAATATGGGTAAAAGAAAACGGTGTACCCGCAAAGATTGCATCAATAGGTATTAGAGTTAAAAAATGGGTTACATATCATGGTGTTGCTGTAAATATTTCAACAAATCTTGATATGTTCTCCGGAATTATTGCTTGTGGTTTGAGAGATATGCCTATGACCTCGTTTAAGAAACTTGGTATTGATATAACGTTAGATCAGTTTGATGAAGTTATTAAGGATAAAGTCTTTGAGGTCTTTTAAAATATTCAGTATATACTCAGGTAGAACTTCAAGAATTGGCGTTGTCGTGTCTAAAGATCGAAGCTGCTCACGTACTAATGTACGCTACGCTGCTCGACTTTGCTACTGCCTAGCTCTTCTTGAAGTTATACTATCGTCTACCAACTCTTCATTTACGAGCAGTATACCCCTATGAGTTCAATTTATCATATACTTGATAAGATTCCTGCTATTTATCCTGAGGACATGCAAATAGAATATGAACAATTAGCTCAGCAATTAATCAAATCAGGAAAACTTAGAATAGATACCGATAATAGTTGTAATTTTGCAAGATTTTCTGATCCAAAGTTCAATATTAGTTTGATGGTAAGTAAAGAGGAAATAACAGAGCCAAATTTAATTGAACAAACTAATCAGTTATTTAGATCTTTATATAAATCTTCTATATCCGATAAAAAATTGGCATCGATTTATACAGATTTGAAAAAACAAATTCAAAAATTACAACCAGTTGACCAATCTGTTACTGAAAAATTAACAAGGCTTTTTGTTCAATCAGCCCATCCTATAGTTATTAGGTGGTTATTACATGATAAGGTCCAAGTATTTATTACTTATTCCCATAATATTGGTGATATGATGGATATAGTTGATTGGCAACGTTTTGGTTCTAATAGCGGTATGCAAAGTACTGACGGTAAGAATGTAGCAGTCTTTGTTTCCTGTGGTGGAAATCCATTTGCTGAAAATGATAAAAATCACCCAACTTATGGTGATGGATGGGCAGCAGTTGCTAGGTTGCAAATTATAGCTGGGCAGGAACTTGGGCATTTTGCTGATATTAAAAGAGATGCAAATGGTCGTCAAATTAGTCGTCATTCAGCAAATTTCTCTGGAACGAAAGCAACGCCTCATGTAAAACAGGCGAGGAAAGATGATATTATTAATTGCAATAAATTATTAGCTAATCTTCTCTCTATGGGGATGAGGCAAATGATTATTTATGAAGAAAAGATAAAATTTTATAATAAAAACAAGGTACATGGCATAAGGGTTTATTGGGCAAAATTACTTGGATTAATCCATAAACAGAAATTTTTATTTTCTGTTAATAGGAAGGGCTTGCTCTTTATTAAGAGATTTGCAAGGGAACAATATATGGGTTTGATGATTAGAGCTATGATCGAAGATATGAAGTTTAATTTAGCACCAGTCGCAGATGTTTATAAAAATAGTGCCCCTGAGATCGAAGAGACAATTGCCTGTATAGAAGCTCTAGCAAGAGTACCCCAACAAGTGATGAAATGGGGATATTTAACGACTATGGCAACAATGCAAGGATTATATAAAGTATATTATTCCGAAGTTATACCTTCCTTAATTTCTAACTATGTATTAATGACTAAGCAAAGCTATAAACGTGATATGTCAAAGCCAAGATCTCTAACTAATTTTTTTCGTAAAATAAACATATTTAGTAAAAAAAAATTAGTATTTAAACAAATCAGAGAAGTATAATTAGCTTTAAAAAGGTTTAAAATGCATTCGCAAAACCGCTTTAAGAATGCATTTTTCTTTTCCATGATATTTTCAAAAAACAATTCGTAGGAGCAGAAGAGTATAATCAAGTTTTTTTAAATAACCCTGTTATAGCCTATAATGTAGAACTTCTTATCTTAAAACTTTTTCTATGATAAGGCGAAAGACCGTGAAGGCTTATAGCATTTAGATGTTCTTTAGTACCATAACCAGAGTTTTTGTGCCACATATATTCCGGAAATTCTTTGGCATATTCAAGCATTAACCGATCTCTAGTAACTTTCGCAATAATAGATGCTGCTCCAATAGAAATTGATAAATTATCGCCATTTATTATACTAATAAATCTTGGATCGTGAAATTTCATATTACCATCTATTAATACCGTACCCGGTTTAACAGCAAGATTTGCTACTGATATAGTACAAGCTTTTTTAGTTGCTTCAAGGATATTAATTATATCTATCTCATCGTGATGCACTATACCAACAGACCAAACATAATTTTGGGTTATTTGTTTATATAACAACTCCCTCATTGTTTTAGTAAGTTTTTTAGAATCTTTGATACCATGTATGATTTTTGTTTGATCAATGATAACAGATGCAGCTACTACAGGACCAACTAGCGGACCTCTGCCAGCTTCATCTACTCCAGCTACCAATCCTGAATATTTTTGTTCTAATGTAAACATCATGCCTCCCATAAAATGACACTCTATGTATTCCCACCTTATATACTCAGGTAGAACTTAAACTGCTTAAATTGACACCCATGAGTTACGGCTACGGCGGTGATCTACCGCCCCTTATCTTTATTAGAATGCTTTGTGTTAGAAGGGGTCGTATTAGGTTTAATAGTACTACTACCATTTCCCATAGATATATCGTTTTTATTGAAAGTTTCTCTCAGACGGTGATATATTTGAGATCCAGCTGTACTCTCAAGTTTGCTTAATATCTTTTCTAATGCAGTCTTACTAGTTTGCAATCCATCACTTCTATTTGCTTTATCAATAGCTTGGATTGTTCCGACACCATTTTCAATAAAAGACTTTTTCTGTTCCTCAGGTGATTTAACAAATGATTTAATATAATGCCTCAGTTTTGCACCTAAATCTGTAATGGTTCTAACATGTACTGGATCAGCCGGTGAAAATTCCAATGCCGAATACATTTTCTCTGTACCAGCTCCTATAGTTGCAATTGTTTCAATTTGTTCGGTTTTTTGTAAGGATTTATGTGGAAACTCTTCTATCAATGTATCCATTTGTTTAGCTTGTTTGCCAAATTTATCTAAATTAGGTTGTCCTTTAACATATTCGGCAGAATATCCTTTAGCAAGTTTACCATGAGCATCAAGGGTGGTGCTAATATTGCCTTTAAATTCACCAAATTTCTGGTCAGTAGTTTCAACAGCTTGTGAAAGTACATTTGTTGAGTCATCATCCAACGACACCTGTATTTTTACTTCTTTCTCTATTCCCATGCTTTCCATAGCTTCAGCAAGTTCAGGAGTATATTTCGAATCAAAGCTAAAGTTGAGTAGACTTTTGAACCTATCTATATCCTGTACAAAGCCTTCCTTTGGTTCACCAACAATATTAGCTATATCTGATTTAAACTTCTCTAATTTGGGCATAGAAATATCTTTAATTAATGTTAGCAATCACTAAAAACTCTTGCAGTTACCCTGCCATCTTTTTTTATTATTTGTTTTAATTGTACATTCGTGCTGATTACAAAATATCATTATTACTTCAAACTCTCTTAGAAGTTCTCTAGTAATAGTAATTTTGTTACCTTTACATTGGTTTCTACTTGATATGTTAATATATATATCGACATTTTCACATATTTTATTTGGAGCAATTGGTTTATAGTTTACCAAAATTGTGTATCCATCGGAAGTAAAAATATTTTTTTCTATAGGAAATATTTTAGCATCCTTTTGACCAAACCAGTTAGCCCAATATATACGTTTAAATTCTGGCATCTCATTGACATAAATGTCAAGTTCACCATTGTTATTTTTTATACCAACAGCATTTAAATTCATATCAAATATGAAATTAGGCTTAGGAGAATTTAGCATTAAGATTACAGATATAATCATTATAATCAGACCTAAGAAATGCCACTTTGTTCTCCATAAACAAGTCCAAAAAAATCCAAATAAGAAAGTAATTAAACTAATTTTGGTTATATAACCAAAATACCATACTGATAATGGTAAGCTATTAGTAAATTTCACTGCTGCAATAATTATATTAATGAAAAAACCTACTAATTTTAAACAATATTGATCTATACCAAACATCATTAAGAATAATGAGATAATAGATAACGGCATCAGAAAGAAAGACATTATTGGTACAGCAATAAGGTTCATGGGAATAGAATAAGTAGGAAATGTATAAAATTGGTTTATTACTACAGGAGCAGTTACTATGCTTGCAAGGAAGCTTGAATAAATATTAGAGGCAATATAAAATTTTATGGAAGAAAAGATGCCCTTGCTTTTACCTAAAATCCATTGATTTCTTATATAAAATTCGTAACCAGCAGTTAGCGATAATACTGCCACAAAAGATAATTGGAAGCTTGGATGAAATATATATTCGGGATTTACCGATAATATTATGCAAGCTGCAATCGCGAGCGATCTTAGGGGGTAGGGCTTCCGTCCTATCATAACTGCATAAATAAAAATTGCCGTCATAATGAAGGCTCTAGTAGCTGCGATTTGTGTGCCACTTAGTTGCAAATAACCATAACTTCCTATTAAAGAACAAATTGCTGCTATTGACTTTATGTTGTAATTATAAGCAATATAATTTGATAGATTTAATAAGAATCTTGCTGATATGAAAAACAGCATAGCTACCAATGACAAATGTAAACCGGATACGCAGAGTATGTGAGATATACCGCTTTGTCTCATTTCTTTCATTAATTTTCTATCAATGGCTTTGGTTTCTCCTAGTAATATTGCTGCGGCGAAATTACCTTTAATAGAACCGAGTATTTGGAGCAGGCGGTTGTTATTTTTTTTAATTTTATAGATAAAACTATTAGTGTAAAGATTACTATGTGCTATAATTTGAGGGGGGGACAGTGCATAGCCAGTGGCGTTAATATCTGCCAAATATGCATAAAAGCCAAAGTCATAGCCACCTGGTAGGATACTACTTTGAGGCTTATAAAGCTGAGCCACTAGGCTAATATTATCGTTAATATTAATTTCTTGAGCATATTTTGCCGGCATGCTTATCCTAACTTTTTGCAAAACCTGCTTAAGTTTTTGAATTTTTACCTGATATAATATAACCTGCATACCATGAGTGGTCGGTTTCATCGATTCTACGATGCTGCTTATTCTCGAAATTATTGGCTTTTTAATACCAACAACATGTAAATTTGATATACGATATTTGCCAACTAGCATACCACAGGAAAAAGCGATAATTATCCCCGCAATAAATCGCCCAAATATGTTATTTCTTAAGATTATTAGTGACAAAGAAATTGTGAAAATAGCTAGAATAGATATAAAGGAAGGTTCGCTACTTAAAGTAAAATAAGTACCAATACCGCAAATGAAACTAACAAAATACCAAAGGCTGAGATTGTGATATTCTTGTTCTAAAATGCTTTTGGCAAGTCTAAAAATTAATTTATAATCTCTTAGGGTCATTACATCTAATAGTAGATTTTTACTTAAAATAAGCTGCTATTAGATGTAATTCAAGAACTCTATTCCCTCATTTCACCCTGAATATATAAATCATGAGCTACCTGATAAAAACTACTAGCTTCTTCCACTAAACTAGGAATATTCTCAATCTCTATTTTATCTTCAGCAATTAATTTATAAGTTTTTGCTTGCTCCTGTGGTCGTAAGACAACTAAGTGATTATCCTTCATGAAGCCAAGCAATTGATAAGTGCTGATAAAAGCTCTGTTTGCTGGCATGTTTAATATATCTTGACCAAAAAACTTACTATTATACGAAAAATTTAATAATCCCAAAATAGTAGGTGCAATATCAATTTGACTAGCTAAATTATCAACTATCTGTGGTTTTAATATATTGGGAGCATATATTAATAGAGGTATGTGATATTTATTAACCGGTAAATCAGTTTTACCAGCACTTGATGCGCAATGATCAGCCGTAATAACAAAGATAGTATTATCAAACCAAGGGTGAGTTTTAGCTAATTCAAGAAACTTACCAATAGCATAGTCGGTGTATTTAACAGCTGCACTACGTCCACCACCAGATGGCAAATCAATCCTACCTTCGGGGAAAGTATAAGGACGATGGTTAGAGGTAGTCATAATTAATGAGAAAAAGGCTTTGCCTTCCTTATAATTTTGATCAGCTAACTCCAGTGATTTTATTAGTATATCCTCATCAGCTACTCCCCAAATATTGGAGAAACTTATTTCGTTGGATTTTAGATTGCCTTGATCAACTATATTATAGCCATTACCATGAAAATAATTTTGTAAATTATCAAAGTAACTATAGCCACCGAATAGGAAGTTAACAGCATAGCCTTGATTCTTAAAAATAGTAGCTATATTAAATAATGACTGATTATCAGGACGACGGATAATAGAAGAGCCAGGAGTTGGCGGTACTGATAAAGTAATAGCTTCTAAACCTCGTACTGTTCTAGTTCCTACTGCATATAGATTGGTAAAAAATATGCTTTGTTCAGCTAATTTATCCAAATTTGGCGTAATATTTTGTTGATTGCCAAATTTACCCATGAATTCGCTACTCAGACTTTCTAAGGTAATAAAAACAATATTATATTTATTACTGTTAAAAGAACTTGCCCTGATATTACGTTCTATAGTAGTAGCATTTGAGTATATTTGTTGTTCTTTCGATAAATTGCTGCGAACGATATTTAAAGCCTGGTTTTTATCAATTACTGGATAAAATTTATTATAATCTAAGCTATTATTAAAATAGGCAGAGAAAAACTCATATGGACCGTTTTTAGCAAGTTCGATAGCATATTTATTAGAATTAAAAGCAATTTTATTAGGGTTATAGAAATTAAAAGCAACTAGGCTAAGCAAAAATAGCATTATCACACAAAAAATATGTTTCTTGCCATTTAGAGTACTTGCTTGATTAATTATGTATTTTCTCAAGAAAAAAACAATTAATAGTGTAATAATTATAATGCCTAGTAATATTTCTATATAGGGCAAAGATTCCTTTACAGTACCAATGATTTCATGGGTATAAATTAGATAATCTACAGCAATAAAATTAAATCTAACACCGAACTCATCCCAAAAGATAATCTCGGCAATGGCAATAAATATTAGTAAAGCAATAGTACAAAAATAAGCGATAAAAGAGCAGCTTACATACAAAAATTTATACCGAGCCAATAACTTGTAGAAGCCAATGATAACAAGCGAAATTACTGGTAAAAAATAACAAAGAGATATTAGATCATTAAATGTACCAATAACAAAAATTGACACTAGATCAGATATGGTTATTTGTTGTTGCCATAAAGCATATGAGCTTAATAGAATACGAGTAATAAACTGAAATATTAGGTAAATTCTAACAATAGGAAAATGAAACAGTGTTTTTATCATATATATCTAAATTAACGTCATATACTCAGGTAGAACTTCAAGAATTGGCGTTCCCTAGCTATTAGTCTTCCTATTACCATAAATGTCAAGAAAAACTTATGGGTAATAGGAAGATACCCTAGGCTATTAACCCGACGCCTTACATCAACACTTGAGATTAGGCAGTGAAATTTTAACCAATAAACCGCCTAAAGTTTTGCTATCCTGCAAAGATATTGTACCGCCATGATCAATAATTATTTCTTTAGTAATAGCAAGACCAAGTCCAACATTCCCTGAATTATTAAGCGAACGTGACTTATCTGAACGATAAAATGCTTTAAATACTAATAATTTCTCTTCATCCTTTATGCCAATACCGTTATCTTCAATTTTTATTATTACATTAGTAGAGGTAGAACATATAGTAATTTTTATCTTTGTAGAATATTTTATCGCGTTATTTATTACGTTAGATATTGCACGTTCAAAGTTGGTAGGCCTAATTTGTCCATATACTGACTGTTCTGTGGCGATTAACTCAATATTGGTCATAGACCATTTATTTATGATATTTGATATCCAAGAGGATAATTCGATTATTTGATCTTCTTCGCCATTTTCCCCTCTAGCAAAGTCAAGATATGATTTTATCATTTGTTGCATAATAACTATATCTTCCTTAAGCCCTTCCGTTTCCTCGGATTTGTTCATTAACTCTAATTGTAGCTTCATTCTTGTTAAAGGAGTACATAAATCATGCGAAATCATAGCAAGCATTCTAGTTCTTTTGCTAATTTGTTTTTCAATTCGTTCTTTCATTTTAAGAAAAGCAATACCAGCCTTTTTAATTTCTTTTGCACCAGAAGGTTTAAATGTTTGTAATCTTGTAATTCCTTGTCCGAATTGATCAGCAGCATCTGCAAGAGTTAAAATGGACTTAATTTGATTTTTAGAGAAGATCAAAGAAACAGAAAGTAATAAAATAGTTAAGAAAATTAACCATAAGACAAAAATATAGGCAGTTGGATTCATCAATAATTTTGCGGGGAAAGTGATTTTTAGTAAACCATCAGTCAATTGGAATAATACTTCAATTCTTCCTGCATCATTAATCTGTACTATATTTTTCTTATTAATTTTTACGTTAATAATATTTTTAAAAATCTCTAATTCTTCACTAATTCTAGGTTGTTTGCGTGGCAAGTTTAATTTTTGATGAAACTGATACGACAAATTTAAATAATTTGTCTCTGTTGTGTTTTTTTCTAATAGATTATTGTCGTCTTGTTCAAGAAGGGAAATAATTTCATTAGCAATAATATTGCTAGTATAATAAGAAACATTATACCAGTGACGATCATAGAACAAAAACACTGCTAGAATTTGTCCTATTAATGTTGGAACAATAATAATGAGAACAAATCTAGCCAGTAAAGTTTGTGGTATAAGTTTATGTATAAATAGCATAACCGCTATTCCGTATGGTTTTTAGATATTTTGGTTCTTTAGGATCATCTTCAATCTTACTTCTTATTCTAACAATTTGTACGTCGATAGAACGAGGGCTAAGCCCTCCCATTATTTTTGACAACTCATCACGTTTCATTTCTTGTCCATTGTGTTTTAATAATACTTCTAGCAATTTTTGTTCTGTAGAACTCAATTGTACAGGTTGATTATTTTTTATAAATTCCTTTGATTCTAAATTATAATAATTATTGCCAAATCGCTTGATTTCATCTTGTTTTTTATAATTATTATAGCTATTTAATAGGTTATTAATCCTGAGTAATAATTCTTTCGGTTCAAAAGGTTTGGTCAGATAATCAGATGCACCAGATTCTAATCCCTTGATACGATCACTTGGTTGTGATAGTGCAGTTAGCATAACAATTGGTATAAGGTTTTTACTTGATCTTATAGTATGGGCAAAATCAAGCCCTGTAACATTCGGCAACATAACGTCTAAAATAATTAAGTTATAAATAGAGGATTTTAATAGTTCCTCAGCTTCTTGGACAGAAGCTGCTGTTGATACTAAAAAGTTGTTTTTATACAAAAACTGTTTTAAAAGTTTTTGTATTCGAGTATCATCATCGACTACAAGAATGTGGGGTTTTGAGCTTTGCATAAATAAATTTTCGGTGATAAGAATTACTATAGTTTAATAGTGGAACATTGACAATGACAATAATACAAGAAAATACATTAACTGAAAAGCCGTTTAAAAATCTTAATCAACTATCAGGTTATATTTGGATTAATGGTAGATTTATTGATTGGCAGGGGGCTAAGATACACGCTCTTACTCATAGTTTACATTATTCTGGTGGAGTTTTTGAAGGAGAAAAAGCCTATAATGGCAAAATCTTTAAATTAGAAGAACATACACAACGTTTGATAGAGTCGGCAAAAAGTTTAAGTATAGAGGTACCGTATAGTTTTGAAGATATTATAACAGCTCACCAGTTACTTATAACAAAGAATAATATTAAAGATGCGTATGTTCGTCCTTTAATTTGGTATGGTAGTGAATCTCTTAATCTGACTAATACGAATTTATCGGTTAATTTATTAATTGCTGCTGTTCCATCAACTCCTAGACCTTCTGATGATTTAAGTTTGCATATTGCACGTTGGCGGAAATGCCATCCAAACTCACTACCACCACAATGTAAATCATCAGGGCATTATAATATGATGATAGTATGCCAAAAAGAAGCTAAATTTATGGGTTATGATGATGCAATTTTATTAGATTGGCGGGGGTATGTTGCTGAATGCAGCACGTCAAATATCTTTTTTGTTAAAGATGAGCAATTATTCACCCCGATAGCCGATAGTTTCTTAAATGGTATAACGCGTCAAACAATTATTAAACTTGCTAATGATTTAAATATCAAGGTTATAGAAGAGTACATAACTATAGATAGGCTAATGGAGTTTAAAGAATGTTTTATGACTGGTACAGCTGTGGAAGTTAAGGGGATTAAATCGATTAACCTTGGTGATCAAAATATTACCTTTGAAGATAATAAAATTACTAATTTGTTAAAAAAAGAATATAAAGACTTAGTGCGTAAATAAATAGTGATATAATGGAACTGATGCGATGAACAATAATATATTTAAAGGGCTTATTACAGCCATTATAACCCCGTTTAAGGATAATAAATTAGATTTTGTTTCTTTGGAGAAAATACTTAACTATCAAATTGATAATAAAGTTGATGGAGTAGTGATTGCTGGTTCTACTGGTGAAGGTCCTAGCTTAAGTTTACAGGAATATCAATCTTTGTTAGAAATAGCTGTAGAAATTACTAAAAACCGTATCCAAATAATAGCAGGTTGTTCCGCTATTACTACCAGTATAGCCATAGATATGATAAAAATATGTACAAAAATTCCTGTTGATGGGCTTATGTGTAGTATTCCTTCTTACGTAAAACCCATGCAAGAAGGAATTTATTTACATTTTGAAGCTATACATAATGCTTCTATAGATAGGGCAAGTAATTTGCCCATAATGCTGTATTCAGTACCTAGTAGAACTGTGGTTGACTTTTCAGATGACACGATAGTTAGGCTCAGTAAACTACCACGTATTGTAGCTTTTAAAGATGCAGGTAATGATTTAGAACGTCCTTTGAGAATTAAGGCTGCTGTAAGCAAAGATTTTAATTTATTGTGTGGTAATGATGAATTAGCGTTATCTTATAATGTTCATTCGGGAGTAGGGTGCGTTTCTGTTGCATCTAATGTTACGCCTAGCTTGTGCAAGAAGTTACAGGATAATTGTCGTGATGGTAATTACCAAGAAGCTCTGCAAATTCAACAGCAATTATTGCCTATATATAAGGCATTATTTGCAGAATCCAATCCAATACCGGTAAAATATGCTGTGGCAAGATTAGGGTTATGTTCTAATGAGTTACGGCTTCCTTTAACTTCAGCTGGCAAAGTCACTGAGGAGAAAATAAATAAAGCTATGGACTATGTCGGAATATAAAAAAGTAATAGCTCAAAATAAGAAGGCATATTTCAATTACTTTATTGAAGAAAAAATTGAAGCTGGCATAATATTGACTGGTAGTGAAGTTAAATCGCTACGTCAAGGAAAAGCTAGTATAGAAGATAGTCATGCCGAAAATTCGGCAAACGAAGTGTTTTTGTATAATTGTCATATTGCGGAATATGAAAAAGCTAACAGGTTTAATCATTCGACTAGAAGAACCCGTAAGTTGCTTCTTAATTCTAGTGAAATAAAGAAAATAATTGGTAAAATTCGCCTAAAAGGCTACACTCTTGTTGCTCTTTCTTTATATTTCAATAAAAAAAATAAAGTAAAAGTTGAGTTAGGCATAGCAAAAGGTAAGAAATTACATGATAAAAGACAGTCTATTAAAGAACAAGATTGGAAAAGGGATCAAGGTCGGATTATGCGTGCGAAGTAGGATAAAAATAATTTTTATGCCACACTCCTACAGCACCTTGACTTCTTATAGTCTAAAGCACCCATTATATACTGCTCGTAAATGAAGAGTTGGTAGACGAAGGTCAACTTCAAGAAGAGCTAGGAGTGTCAAAGTCGAGCAGCGGAGCGTACATTAGTACGTGAGCAGCGGAGATCTTTAGACACGACAACGCCAATTCTTGAAGTTCACCGAATATACTTCCATATAAACAAATAGGTAAAGTGAATGACCATAACTCCTGACTACATAATTGAAAGAAAACAAAATAAATTAAAATTAAGGCTGTGGAAGTTAGCAACAATTTTAATGTTTATAGTTTTAATTGTTGTGATGATTAAGAAATTTAATTTGCCAAGTTCTGAATATGTAACTACTAATAGTAACTATATAGCTGCAGTTTCAATAGAAGATATAATTTTTGAGGATACAAAACGTGATAAAAGATTGGAGAAAATCATTGATGATGATAAGATTAATGCTCTAATTGTTAATGTTAATTCTCCTGGTGGAACTGTGGTTGGATCAGAGAAAATTTACAATATACTCAGAAAAATATCAGCAAAAAAACCGGTAGTGATTGTTATGGGTACATTGGCAGCGAGTGGAGGATATTTGATATCATTAGGAGGGGATTACATAATTAGTCATAATGGAACGATTACTGGTTCAATTGGTGTGATTTTCCAAACTCTAGAAGTAACAGATTTAGCAAAGACACTAGGTATTACCTTCAATAATTTTAAATCTGGGGAATTAAAAGCTGCTCCTAATCCTACTGAGAAAGTTACAGAAGCTGTTCGTCAAGCTATAATGTCTAATGTACAGGATACTTATGATTATTTTATTGAACTCGTTGCTTTAAGAAGGGGATTAGCAATTGAAGAAGTTAAAAAAATAGCTGATGGTCGGATATATTCTGGTCGCCAAGCTTTGAAACTAAAACTTGTTGATGCTGTGGGTTCTGAGGATGATGCGATTAAATGGTTACAGGAAGTCAAAAAAATTGATAAAGATTTGAAGGTAAAAGAATTTAAAATAAAACCGAAAGCAAAATTTCTTGAAATTATTATGGAGGATTTTGATAGTGTTCTACCAAATTTTCTTAAAAATAAATTTCAAGGGATAAAGGCAATTTTTTAATTTATGGCAAGAAAGTCTGATTTAGTGGATAAAATATCTAAGGAACTTAATTATCTTTCTAAGGAAGATATAAAAGATTCTATAGATTTGGTATTTGATTATTTACAGTCTAGCCTCGCTGAGCAAAATCGTATTGAAATTAGAGGCTTCGGTAGCTTCTCAATTAGGGAGCGGAAATTTCCCAATAGTGAGCGGTCATATAAAACTGTCTATTATCGTGGACATCGCTACTTATCTTCTCAAGGCAAGAGTGATCAAAAATTATGCTAGAACGAGAGTATTATACGGTGTATTAGCTAAAGCCAGCTTCCTAGCCTCTGCTGATTTACCAGTATAAATTATATTTTGGTAATTAAGTTTGATAGCGGTAAATAAAGCTGCGTGATCGTTTTCTACATTAACAATAATTTTTACGATTTGGGGAAATTCTTCAATTAGTTTTTTAAAAATATAATCCCACACTAGCATACCGTAATATCTCGTGCTACCACTTTTGTTAGTTAAAATAACCGGCTCATGGAATTTGGATAAGAACTCTCGTGCATCGCTTAAGTTTTCTATTGTGTAAGTTATTGGATTTGGCATATTTTTTGACTTTTTACTTACTCAAATTAGACTCTTATATCTTAAAAACATGTTATAAGTAGTTATAAGAGGGTGACTTGATAGGTTCTAGACAGAAATAGTTGTTCACAGAATAAGTACCCTCTTACAAGGTTTGCTTTGAACAAATTGCAGAAGGTGCTTGAAATATAGTAGCCTTGCACAATAAGAAGAAGGAGATTATATCATGAATAAAATAATAGGTCTAGATGTAAGTAGAAAATGCCTTGATATAGAAGTAGGGTTAGTTTCATAATTATTATCAGTTACTTCTTTGCTCATTTGCTTACTCTTCCAACAAACTGCTACATAACATATTGATTTTCAGTATTTTCTGCTGTTAAAGTAAATCCTAATTCTTTTGCACGTTTTTCAAGAGCCTGTACTAATTTGCTCTTGTATTTTTGTTCATAATTGCTCATACCAGCCGATTACGGTGGACCTACCACCATGTTAAGTACAGCACCACTCCTCACTTCTACAGTGACTCGTACTCTTGGTACACCGAAGATAAGTCGCCGCTTGCAGCGACTCCTCGCAATGACGGTTTAAGGCTTACAACAGCACTTCGCTAATAGACGATTTTAACTTTCAACAGTTGTGGCTAGCAGGGGGGTGACATCGAAAGGGAATCAATGCTTCAGCCCTAAGGGAATTATACTGATAATTTATTACATCGCAATTTGTGTTTTTTTGCTTAGAGTCCTTGACTTCATTAAATTAATAACGTTATATTGTATATTTAAGAAATATTAATCAAGTAGGAGTAGTTGTATGACAAGTGGTAAAGAAAACTTAAGGTTTGCCAATGAATCTGTGAATAAGCTAGCTGAGGCTGCAATAGCAGCCTATGTTAGCTTACCACCATCTTCTCCTGATAAGAAAAATTTAGAAGATGTTGCTGAGATTATAACTAGTACGATAAATGTTGCGGATGGAAGTAACTTACAGAAAAATCTAGAAGCGTTAACCAAAAAGGTTGAAAACAGTAAAAATCGTTCCCCAATTGTTATTAAAGCAAGGGAATGGACTCGTTCTCTTATTAAGTTTTTAAAATTTCCATTTAGCAAACAACATAAAGAAGAGTTAAAACAAGTAGAATCAGATTTTATTAAAGAGCTTGAACTTATAAAAAGTTACTATAATGCTATTTCCCCTGTGCAAGAACAAATATCTACAAGCATTCCAGTAAAAGAAACCGGGGTTTTGCCCCCATCTTTGGTAGAAACTCAGCAGAAACCTCATATAACGACGGCTACCACAGCACCGGTAGTAGTACATGAAACTGCACACTTTACTATCTCAGTGCAGGCAACAGTTACTCCTCCTAACGATCCAGTTACGCCACCACCAGCACCACCGCCACCACCTCCTCCGCCTTCACCTCTTCATTCTAATGTAGTGCTGCAACAGATATCTCAAGCTGATTTGTTGGCGGCTATAACAAAAGGTAACTTTAAGTTAAACAAAGTAGAAGACCGAACATTAAATGAATTACCTGCAGACCAAGCAGATGATCCCTTTATGAATGAGTTGCAGGAAAAGTTGGTAGCACGTCGAGGATTTGTTGAGGGGCAAGGCAATAAGAAGGTATCTCCAACATATGCTAAAGATGCTGCTGAATTTGAAAGGCTGCGAAGAGAAGAAGAAGCACGCCAAAAAAGACAAGAGGAGATAGAGGCTCCAAGGATAGCAGCAGCACTAAAGGAAGAGGCAGAAAAGAAGGCAGCAGCTGAAAAGATACTATCTCCTCCTAATGCTCAATCTAAGCTTGGAGAAATTCCACCACCACCACCTCCTCCGCCTAGTACAAACTCGCTACCTAATATTAGAAAATTAGAAACAGCTGTAGAAGTATCTCCAACAACCAATCCGCAGACTGAGCAAAAGAGACCGGGGTTTGTTGTTGGCTCAGCAGATATCACAAATGCACTAGCAGGGTTGAGAAAAGCAGTTACTTCTTCTCAAAAAGAAACAGAAGCACCTACACCGAATTTGGGGGTAAAAAAAACAGATACACATACTAGGTAACCGACAAAACAGTGCAATCCAGCTCAATAATCCCAATTCTAGATAAGAATTAGTTAATTCTTATCCCGAATTCGCCTTAATAGGTTTCGATGTCATTCCTAGCTAAAAGTGGGAATTCAAAAAATAGTCTGCAAAAGTTATATAGTTATGATATACTAAATCTCAATTTCGGATTAATTTTATTAATCTAGAATTGGAATGACAACGAGAGTGCTTAATAAAAAAGTAAGTATTTTATACTAAAATTGAGGAAATTATGATATATTGCAAACAATCTAACCAAACATCTTATCCTTTTGTCTTACCGGAATTACCTTATGGTAAAAGTGATTTTGTTCCGCATTTTTCCCCTGAAACTTTTGACTACCACCATGGGAAACACCACCAAACATATGTAACTAACCTGAATAATCTTTTACAAGATAATCAGGAATTGCAGAAAAAAAGTTTGGAAGAATTAATAATTTCTACAAGCATAAAACCAACTGAAGCAGCCATATTTAATAATGCAGCACAAATATGGAATCATACTTTCTTTTGGCATTCTATTAAGCCTTCAGGTGGAGGGAAGCCTACTGGTAAGATATTGGAACAGATAAATAAAGATTTTGGCAGTTATGAGAATTTTGCTACTGAATTTAAGCAAGCAGCAGTAAGTCAATTTGGTAGCGGCTGGGCGTGGTTAGTCTCTAATAATGGGAAATTACAAATAGTAAAAACTAGTAATGGTGAAACTCCTATTACTAAATCTATGAAACCTCTGCTTACCTGTGATGTTTGGGAGCATGCATACTATATAGATTATCGTAATAAGCGTCTAGACTATGTCTCAGTTTATATAGAACATATGATTAATTGGCAATTTGCTGAGAGTCATCTTTGAAACTTAATTTTAGAAAAAATACAATCAATAATTAAGGTAATTAGTTATGAAAAGAAAGCATACTGATGTAGAAAAATCATTAGAAAACGTAAAGGAATATCAAGACCTTTGTTCCTATGCAGGTTCACAACACTACAGAGAACTAGAACAGCATGATAGGAGATATCTTAAAACAGCACTTCGCTAATAGACGATTTTTTAACTTTCAATATTTGTGGGGTGATGTTGCCCCTACCGCCATTATGTCATCCAAGCGAAAGCTGGGATACTATCGTCTACCGACTCTTGAAATCATAGCAGCATATATTTACGAAGCAAATTCTTCAAAGCATAAGAGTGTACTTTTTTATCATCCTTTCTACTGAATTATCTAGCACAAGTTCTTGATAATTAGAAGCAAATTCTATCCATCGTAATTCGTTTGATTCAGAATTTTTTACAAAATAGTCGTTGCAAACGGTTTTTAATAAAAATCTCACATCATAATGATAATGTTCTTGGTCTATAGAATTACTAGGAATTAGATGAACATCTATATCATAAATCTGTCTAGAAATCGGCTCAATCTCTAAAATACCCGATTCCTCCTGTGCCTCTTTAATTGCTACAGCCAAAATGTTATTATTACCATCACAATGTCCTCCTGGTTGCAACCATTTATCCAACTTACGATGATGCATCAGTAAGAACTTTGTTTTATCAGAATTAAGCAAGAATCCTGAAGCGGTAAAATGTCCTTCTTTTGTCTCCCTACTAAATGGATTTTTACAATTATCTAGAAAGTCCAACATCCTTTCTTTATATTTATATTCTTCTTGAAAATTGCTGACATAGTTTTTTATACTCTCACGTAAGTTCATAATACTTCTTTTCGTCCCATCTCTGTCATTTCCATTACAAGCTGCTTTATTTTCTCAACTCTTGATTTATTTACGATCAATAAAGCATCCTCAGTATTAATAATTATTATATTATCAACTCCTATTACAGCAGTAAGCTTATTATTAGAACTAATATATGAATTTGTACTATCAATGTTTATAACATCGCCTTCGCAGTAATTATTCGTTATATCTTCTTTTTGTATTTGCCATAAAGAATGCCAATTGCCAATATCATTCCAACTAAAATTGGCTTCTATCATAATCATTTGACTAATATTTTCGATTATAGCATAGTCTAAAGAAATTGGGGTAATATATAGGTATGGTTCTAAAGCAAGTGTTATATTATTATGATCTTTGGTTGCAAAATAATATGCATCATACACATGTTTAAAGAGTTCTTTTTGCCATAATTTAGCCTGCTCTAAAATAAAATCTATATTAAAAATAAAAATTCCTGAATTCCAAAAATATTTGCCATTTGCTAGATAATTTTGTGCTTGTTGAAGAGTAGGTTTTTCTACAAATTGTTGAGTGTTGTAAGTTCTATCTGCTAATAACTTATTTATTTTAATATAACCATATTCGGTATTTGCAAAACTAGGCTTAATCCCAATAGTACAAATACCAAATTTTGCGACATAATTCAAAGATTCATTAATAGTAATTAGGTACTTATCAATATCATGTATATAATGATCAGAAGGCAGTAGTATGACCGTATCATAACCATTATTCTTTGCTTGAATAGCTGATATAATTGCACATGAAGCTGTATTCTTAGGCATAGGTTCTTATTATTAAGTCTGCTTCAATATTTAGCTCTCTAAGTTGCTCTTTTGCTATTAATTCATATTCCTTAGCAATTATTAAAGTTGGTTTGCCTAAAGTTCTGTTTGTAATCAAAGTTTTTTGTATTAAACTCAAATTCTTAAATATTTTTATAAATTGTTTTGGTTGCATCTGTCGTGATAATTGCCATAATCTAGTTCCTAGACCACCAGCCATAATTACTGGTTTTACTTTCATATATCATTAATTATATAATTATCTAACTAAAGCAACTTATAGTTTATAACTTTAAAAAAGTCTACTAAAATAAACATGGGAAATATATATGCACAAAAATCATAAAAAAACTAATAACTTTTTCTTTAAAATAGCTGGAGTAATTATAATTACTTACGGTTTGTACCTAGGCTATGTAGAGTTTTATGATCACAAATGGAGATATGTAACTCCTACCGACCAACAAGTACAGAAATATACAATTAGTGAAAACAAAGCCCTAAGCTTATACCAATTAATGAAAGATACTCATGAAATATTGACTAAACATAACATACAATATTGGATTGAGGGCGGTACACTTCTTGGGGCAGTAAGGCATAAAGGTCTTATACCTTTTGATGATGACTTAGATATTGGTATAATGCACGCTGATGAAATAAGGTTACAAGATATATTAACAGATTTTGTCGAGTTAGGTTATAAAACTTACCATCAAGATTTTTACACTATATGCAACAAGGTATGTATAGATATTTTTATTTTTCGCCCAAAAGACAACATGTTTATATCTGCTAATTTCAGAACGTTACGTAGATTTCCTAATGATTTCTTTTATATTAATGAAGTATTTCCACTGAAGAAATATAAATTTGGTGAGATTGAAGTTTATGGTCCTCATGAATTTAAAGGTAACCTAGATAGGCTATACCCAGAATGGGATAAATACGGGATAATTCAGCAACCGCATAGTTATTTTGTTACTCTTTCACCTATTGAACAAAAGACTAAATTCATTTTAACTCCGAAATTATTAAAGCCAGCTATGCCAACTGGTCCTTTAGAAGACCGGGTGATTCCGAAATTACTAACTAAAGAGTAAATTTATCAATGAGTTATATTTCATTATTGCTTACTACCGGACTTGTTGTTTTATTTAGCTTGTTCGTTTGGTTTTATCATAAGACAACCAAGCTCAATGCAGAATTAGGCTTTCTATCAAATAACTATTTAGAAGCAAATAAGCAGAATCAAATTTTGCAGCAAGAAAAAATTTCTTATATCCAAAAAATTGAGCAATTATCTAGTAAAGTAGACTATCAGAATCAATTGATAGCTGAAGCAGATAAAGCAAGGCAGGAGTCATATGCATCGGCAAAAAATGCTTTATTTGATCTTGGTAATGAGCTGTCTAAACAATTAATTGAAATTCATAGACGGGAAAATCAAGAAGCAAGGGAATTATCAGAAAAAAATATTTCGGGAGCAACAAGCAAATTTAATAACGAGTTTGAACGTTTAATAAACATGGTTGGGTCATTAAGTAGGGATATCGAACAATCTAAAGGAACAGTAGACATTATTAAACAATCTCTTCTTTCTCCATCTGGAGCTGGATTACTTGCTGAAATTACTCTTGAGAACATTCTAAAATCATCAGGTCTACGTTCTAATTTAGACTTTATCATACAATATTCTGTGACAACTACCGATAATTTAAAACTTAGACCAGATGCCTTAGTTTTCTTACCTTCTGGTAACTTAATGGTTATAGATGCAAAAGCTTCAAAGTTTTTAGTAGATTTAGGGCAAGATAGTTCTAATCTTAGTAAAACTATGAATAATCATTTAAAGTCCTTAAATAGTAAAGATTACGCGGAAAATATTTTAGCTAGTTTCCAAGATAAAAAGGAACATTTTGCTAATATAGTTACTTTGATGTTTGTCCCTACTGAACAGGCAATTGAAAAAATTCTGATTGCAGATAATAATTTTTTATACAAGGCCTGGGAAAGCAATATTTTCCCAGTTGGTCCAGCAGGACTTATGAATATGCTATCATTTGCTAAATTCCAAATTTCAGATTATAGACGGTCAGAAAATCACAAATTAATTATAGAAGAGGTAAGAAAATTATTGACCTCTATTGCTTCGTTAGCGGAGCATTCGCAGAAACTTGGCAATAATATTCAGCATATAGTCAATAATTATGATAAATTTGCCGCTTCTTTTAATCGACATTTTTTATCTAAGGCTAGGAATATTCAAAAATTAGGCATAGATATTGGTAACAAAACAATCCAGCATCCTATAGAGCGTTATCAGCTTGTTTCATCAAAATCTGAAATTATTGATGCCCAGTTACTCGAATCATCCGATAAAATCAAGGAATTAGAATAGACCTCTTGCATAATTTGCTTATCATAATTTCAAAAAATGAGGAATTGACTTTAATTGTTAAAATATATATACTTAAAATATATATACTCAAATGATTTGAAGAATTGGATTTGAAAATGAATGGTGAGCAAGCGGAACGTACATATAGTACGTGAGCATGCGAATCCATGATATTTTCAAAGCAGGAGAGTATACTTAAATTAACGTCATAATGACGTCAGTATGATATCAAAATTATGAGACATAGAGCGTGACAAAAATTATTAATTCTAAATATAAGGCTAGCAGAAGACTTGGTGTGAGCCTGTGGGGCGATAGTAAAGATGCCTTCAATACAAGAAATTATCGTCCTGGTCAACATGGTCAGAATAGTATGGTTAAAACTTCTGATTATGGTCTACATTTGAAGGCTAAACAAAAACTTAAATGCCATTATGGTAGAATTAACGAGAAGCAATTTAGAAATACTTTTACTCTCGCACAAAAAATGAAAGGCAATACGGGTGAAAATTTTATAGCCCTATTGGAAAGAAGGCTTGACGCTGTTATATACAGAATGAATATTGCACCAACGATTTTTGCTGCAAGACAATTTGTTACCCATGGTCACATTAAAGTGAATGGTAAAAAGGTTAATATCCCAAGTATAAGACTAAAAGAAGGAGATGTCATCGAGCTAAAGGAATCAGCAAAACAAATCCCTGTAATACTCGAGACAGCTAGCAAACAAGGAAACATTGTACCAAGCTATTTAACTTTTGATTCCAATTCATTGTTTGGTCAGTTTGTCAGAATCCCAGTAATTTCTGATGTTCCGTACCCATTTGAACCAGAAGTACATTTAGTAGTTGAACTCTATTCAAGATAATTAAGAGACTAAATATCATCCCTGCTTCGGTGCAGCTTACTCGTCATGTTATCTCACCCCTGTGTAAACAGGGGGTTATGATATTTAACACATCCTTCTAGGCTATTTTTTTTTAGATATCAGCCTATGTTGGGATGACAATTCATATTAAAATCTGATCTTGCCTATAATAGCTTATTAGATATCTTTCGAAACTCGCTTATGCTGAAGAATTTAAAGAAGCCACGAAACCTCGACCTGCAGCGTACTCAAATGTGTGTGAGGAGCAGAGTACCGGGAGCATGAATAAATTACCAACAGAAGTAGAGTTTGCCAAAGATATCTATTGATCACCACGTTCCAACCAATGTCCTTCAGCTGGTGACAAGTCACTTGCCACAGCTCTTCTGTCGTCAAATACAAAACATTCTCCTTGCCATAACCTATTACGATTATGGGTCACTTCTAAATATTGTAAAATACCGCCTTTAAGATGGTACACATCATTAAAACCCAGTTTCTTCAAATAGGCTGTTGATTTCTCGCATCTAATCCCACCAGTACAAAACATTGCTACTTTTTTTCCAGCAAGTAATTCTTTATTCTGCTCTACCCATTTGGGAAATTGCTTAAACGTTTCTGTCTTCGGATCTATAGCCCCTTTAAAAGTACCTACACAAACTTCATAGTCATTTCTAGTGTCTACTAATACCACATTATTTTGGCTAATAAACTTGTCCCAGTCCTTTGGTTCAATATACTCTCCTTTAAGATTTGCAATATCAAGATCCCCAACTGTCATAGCAATAATTTCTTTTTTCAGCTTTACTTTTAATTTTTGAAAGGGATGGATATCACAATAATTTATTTTAATATTTACATCTTTCGCAGATGTAAGTTTTATAATTTCATCTACTAAAAAATTTACATCTTCTTTTGTCCCAGAAATTGAACCATTAAATCCTTCTAGAGCTAAAAGAATAGTACCCCTAATTCTTCTTTTTTTACCAATAAGTAAAATCTTTGGCAGCAAAATCTCAAGGTTTTCTAGGTTAGTAAAACTATAAAAACTTAATACTGCTATTTTATCATTATCCATACTGACTTCATTACTACTAATTTTCAGATTTGGTAACTGGCAAGGCTATAAACATAGAAACACCCCGTCTCTGTACCAACAAGATTATATTTTGCTTTTTAATAGATTGGGCATTGTCATACAATATATTTAATTGATCTATAGAAGCTATAGGTTGTTGATTGCTCGCTATTACTAAATCACCAATTTTAAAACCATAATTTTTTCCATCTTTTGCGATATCAGTTACAATAATGCCCTCAACTTTACTTTTAATAGCAAATTTTCGTTTAAGGTTATCTGTTAAATTACTAAAAGTAACATTATTTTTTACAACAGAAAATTTATTATCAGAAGTTTTATCGCTTACCTTGTCGTTTACTTTTTTAGGCTCTATATCCTCTTCACTACTAATCTTGCCACTTAATTCTTGATTTTTGCCATTTCGTACAACGATAATTTTTACCTCTTGATCGACGGTAGTTTCAGCAACCATTATCTGCAGCCTTCTAGAATTTTTTACCGGTTGTCCAGCAAATTCTATTATTACATCCCCAGGTTTTATACCAAATTTATCAGCTGGACCATCTTTTTGTACTTCCACTACTAACGCTCCCGAAGCTTCTTTTAACTCAAACCCTTCAGCTATTTCATTAGTTACTTCTTGAATTACTACCCCAAGCCTACCGCGATTAATTTTTCCATTTTGCCTTAGCTGGTCAATAATTGATTTAGCAGTATTAGATGGAATAGCAAATCCAATACCAATACTAGTCCCAGAAGGTGAAAATATTGCTGTATTGACTCCTATAACTTCACCATTAATATTGAACATTGGACCACCGGAATTACCATTATTAATAGCCGCATCAGTCTGTATAAAATCATCTACTATACCGTTAGTGTTATCAATATCACGTCCCTTTGAAGATATAATACCAGCAGTTACTGTTCCTCCAAGTCTACCAAAAGGATTACCAATAGCAATAACCTGATCTCCTACCCTAGCTTTACTGGAATCACCGAATTTTACAAAAGGCAAAGGAGTTTCGATCTCAATTTTTAAAAGAGCAAGATCAGTTTTTTTGTCACTACCTACCAATTTGGCTGATAGCTCCCTATTATCCGTTAATTTTATGTGAATCTCATCTGCATTTGCAACTACATGATGGTTGGTAACAATAAAACCTGTAGGATCTATAATAAAACCAGAGCCAAGGGGAACAGATTTAGGATTTGAATACATCTCATCAAAATCAAAAGGTAGATTAAAACGCTCCAAAAGTTCATTAAAATGATCGAATGGAAAACGCTCAAAAGATTTTTTATGAGAATCCTCTAATTTTTGGTTATATTGTACTGTATACACATTTACCACAGCTGGAATAAGTGGCTCAACAATGTCTGCAAAACTATAATTATGGGATTCAGGTATCTTTATTGGCACTGACTGTAAATTATTAGATTCCTCAGGAGTAATTTTGCTTGGTTGGATATTTTCAGCAAAAACAGAAGATGCCAACCACATAGTCATCAGAAAAGTGACAATTAAATACCTTAGTAAATTGTTAAACTTACAAATATTTTGGACCATATCATCTACCCAATTACTAATCATTTTCACTCTCTCAATGTCATTCTATTTACCCAAATTTAGATATTTAAATAGCTCTGCTTCCGGAGACAACACAAAAGAAGTATCATCTTTCTTCAAAGTATTTTTATATACTTCCAAGGATCTATAAAATTTATAGAATTCTGGATCAACAGAATAAGCAAGATTATATATCTTAGCTGCCTCCATGTCACCATCACCTTTTATGATTTGAGATTGCATATAAGCTTCAGCAAGTAATATTTTACTTTCTTTGTCAGCTCTTGATCTTATACGAGCCCCTTCTTCTTGTCCTTCAGCTCTTATTTGGGTAGCTTCTTTTTCACGAGCAGTTTGCATGCGACGATAAATTGCTGCACTATTCTCTTTCGGTAAATCAGCTCTTAAGATTCTAACGTCAATTACATCAAGCCCAAAATTCTTTGCTTCCTCATTAACCTGATTTAAGATATTTGACATTATGTCAGACCTTGCACTTGTAAGAAGACTAGTCAAAGGTAATCTACCTATAACCTTTCTCATTGAAGATTCTAGGTTTTTATTAAGTCTAATTTTAACACCGTGGTAGTTATGTACAGTTTTGTAAAACATCACAGGATCAACAATACGAAATTTGGCAAAAGCATCTACGATTACCCTTTTCCCATCAGAAGCAGTTAGCTCTTTTGCTTCCGCCTCTACATTTAAGATACGTTTATCAAAAAATTCAACATTTTGAATAAATGGAATCTTTATATTTAATCCTGGACTTTCAATGGTTCTCATTGCTTCACCAAATTGAAATACCACAGCGGAATGGCGTTGATCAACAGTAAATAAAGCACTGGTAACTGATAATAATAATCCGAAAACTACGAAACTTATATAATAAATTGTCTTCATCCAGCACTACTCCTTAATTTTATTTTGCTGAATTGCCATATGCGGCAAAACGCCATTAGTACCCATAATAACTTTGCTGGTATCCATTAGAATATTTTCTATAGCTTCTAAGTAAAGGCGATCCTTAGTTATTGACTTATTAGCAACATATTGTGTATATACAGCAGCAAACCTTTTGCTGTCTCCTTCAGCTCTTGAGATAACCTCTTGTCTGTAACCTTCTGCTTCTTGGACAATTTTAGCTGCCTGCCCTCTAGCTTTAGGTAAAATATCATTATTATAGGATTGTGCTTGATTTATCTCACGTTCTTTATCGGCTTTAGAAGTTTGTACATCCCTATAAGCATCAATTACTTCAGCTGGCGGCTCAGCTTTTAGTAACTGCACTTTCTCAATACCAACACCAGCATTATAATGATCAAGGATTTTCTGTGTTAAAGCTTCAATCTTATTAGTGATTTCTTGTTTTTGGTCTGATAATATCGAAGAGATAGGAGTATTGCCTATAACTTCTCTTATAGCACTTTCAGCAGCTGTTTTTACAGAATCTTCTGGATTAACAATATTAAAAATATATTTTTCTAAATCAGTAATATGCCACATTATATCACAATTTAGTGCAACAATATTCTCATCGCCAGTAAGCATAGTACTTTCAGCAGCCACAGCTTTGGTGTTGTCCACATTAGACCTAAGGCTACTTGTTGATCTATAGCCGATCTCAATTCTACGAGACTGGTTTACCTTCTCAACTACTACCTGTTCAAACGGTAATGGAAGGTGATAATTCAAACCAGGGAATCCTTTACGAACAAACTTACCAAACCTCATTACTGCAGCTTCTTCTCCTTCCTTAACTTCATAAACTCCGGAGGCAAACCAAACAGCAACTAACGACAACAAAACTAACACCATTATGTTATTGTTGAAGCCAAACTTATTATAGAAATCATTAAGGTTAAACTTATTTTTTTTCCTTGGCCTAGTAAATATATTATATTCACTTTTTTCTTCCTCTTCAGAATCTCCCCAAGGGGATTTTCTTAGAACCTGAGTATATATTCGATTAAACATTTTCTACTATTGCTTTTTGTTAATTTGTATATTATATCACTAAATATAGTTAGCACTAATATCTTATAAAAGAAATTTAGTATATAATTATATCTTGTATATCTAACCGCGTCAAGGCTCGTTACTAAAAAATCAACACCTGTATTATAACATTTCTAGCATCTGAGGCTTATGAAAATATAGAAGTACTAGAACTACATGGACCTACTACTAGATTAATGCTAAAATTACTCCTGAATCTGAATTCGATGTAACTTGTTACATCGAATTCAGGTTAGTATAGGTATAGTCAATTGATGAGAAGTTGGTGACGTCGTCACTCGTCGCTCGCCTATTACATATAGGCGTCGCTCCATCGCTCCTAGCACCAAATCCTCCTGAATTGACTATATTTGTAAACTTTCAACAGTTGTGTACCGGAGCGTACAACTAGTCATATCTTTACCCACATCTTTTTAAATAGGTTATACATATCAGGTTTTAATATCAAAGATGTATTTTTAAAGCCTAATAAGTATGCCGCTTTTAAAAGATGTGGGTAAAGATATGACAACTAGTACGTGAGGAGCGGAGATCATGAAATACGATGATGTGATGATTAGTTTTCGGAAATGGTATTAGATGGTTAATTTTTATTAGAGGGTCAAACACTGTTTACAATTTATAGTTACGACTTAATAGGTATTTTAAAGATATATTAATTAATTCGTTTGCTATATCATTCATATTAAGATGCATAGCAAGTGGTACAAAATAACATAAAGTTTCATTAACTGTTTTATCAATTTTTTCAGAGGATTTTGCGTAAAGAGTTCTCATATTATGCAAACGATCAAAAATTTTAATAATCAATATATCTGACTTTCCTTGAATAAATAAAGAATTAATCATTTCCACGACACTAATCTTTTTTTCTAGTTTTATTCTAGTTAAGTCTTGAACTTGATTAGCAACTTTACTACCAAAGATAATATTAATCGTTTCTTCAGTTATATTTGTATCTTCAAGGCAGTCATGAAGTAATGAGGTAACTATCATGTCTGTTCTAAAAAATCGTGGACGTGTTTGAGCCGTGTAAGTAGCAACCATGTAAGCTACCTCTATTGGATGTGAGTAATATGGCTCTCCGGATTGTCTTTTCTGGTCAGCATGATATTTCCTAGCATAATATATTGCTTTCTTAATTTCAATAATATCCACCTTGTCTTTAATATGTTTATTTAATATTAAAAGCTGGTTTAACAATCTTTTTGAGTATTGACACATTTTGAATTTTATTTGCCAATAATTCTGATCTCTCATAAAGTCTCGTATTTTTATAATAAATATAAAGAAACCATATATAAACACACTTGGTAAGACTGAAAATAGGGGGCGAGAATAGCATGCTAAAATTATGCTATTGTAATTTAGTGCTTTTTAATTTTAATTCTTATGTTAAAATAATAAAAAGCAGTTCCTCTAATTGTTCAATGGTAAAATTATGAATAACTGGAAATTAAGAGCTATTACTGATTCTTATAGAGAAACTAAGGAATTTAGATTTAATAATTATATTATTAACCCACACGTAAAAAATATTATAGGAAATGTAAGAGACAAGACTTTATTGGAGATAGGTTGTGGATTTGGTAGATATTTAGAAATTTTCTATGCTGATAATCCACTGAAATTAGTAGGGTGCGACATTTCTCCTTATCAAGTAGAGCTATGTAAAGAAAATATCAAAAATAGTAATATTGAGTTACATGTGTTAGATTTTTCTGATGTTGAAAGTTCTGCAATTTTGGGACAACATGAATACGATATTGTATATAGTATCTTTGTGATTTTATATATAGATGCTTTAAGTAAATTAGAAATATTTATTAAAAATTGTTATGAATGCTTAAAACAAGGAGGAAAAGTTGTAATATGCACTTTAGATATTATAAGTGCATATTCTTATCCAGAGGTTTTTGATATATTAAAATTTCCCACGAAGTTTTTGAAAGATGAGTACACGGATGGTTGCCCCATAGAAATTAGTATTACAAATGATTGTGTTGTAACGTGCTATCATATGGATTTTGATACTATAAAGAGATTAATGGAAAAATTGGGCTTCAAGAATGTGAGGAAACATAACTTGTTTTTAAAAGAAAATGCTTTACAGAGCTTTACAGAACAAGAATTTAACCTTATAAAAGAATCTAATATACTCTTATTAATAGAGGCAGAGAAATAAATATAATAGACTCACCAATTTTAATCACTTTAAGTTTATTTAATTATACGAGAATTTGGTATGGAAGAAGACTTGAATTTTAGTATTGAAGAAGTAAAATGGTCTGAAGTTAAGGATGAAGTGTATAAGGTTAATCCTGAATTGACAGAAAAATGTGATAATGTTAATCAATGTGGAGGATATTCTTTATTCAAAATAAAATATCCTTATGGAGCATATATTGTTAATAGGGGGGAGTTTCATCTACCAACTAAAGACGGCAAACTAATTTCTATAAATGACTCAAGAATTCCAGAATTTCTAAAAAAGAAGTTGGGATATGGCCATATTCCCTTATCCTTAATTCTTAATAGTTTGACCGAAGTATTTGTTCAGATACAAAATAGAATTGTTTCCCTTAATGTTCTTTTGACAGGTGAACTTTTTGGTCTATTTGAATTAATGCATATGTTAAACCAAACATCTTCATTAGATATGCCTATTTGGAATGTGTCAGCTGGAGCTCGCTCTACTGTCATGATTCCAAGTATTTCTGATACAGTGGGTCATAATAGGATTAAAAAGAAATTAGGGGCTGATATCTATGCTCCCTATGGTTTGTCAGATCATTGGCAGACATTTGTAGATATTAATAAGTATTTTCATAATTCAAATTGGAATAATAGCATTTTAGTATTTTCTAATGAGTGGTTTCTTCAACCAAATGATCTTGGATATAGTGGTTTTTATAATTATCTAGTTACTCAATGTTGGAAACAATTTCAATTGTTAGAAGATTTTACAGATTTTAGTTTATTATGGTCATTTTTTACTCATGCAATTAATCTACGTAATTTAAAACCACGATCATATCTAATAGACACTGTTAGACATTTAATTTTGATTTCTAAAGGTTCTGCTGTAGCATTTAAGCCATCTACGGATGATACAGGTTTGCCAATGAGTTTAATACAGCAAATATATGTAAATGATTATAATCTAAAAGATTATATACCAAATATTATGCAACCAGCAAAATTTACTAAAAATAGTAAAGTCTATTATTCTCTTAGCTTTCCTACTCTATTTAATAGCTCTCCTTATTGTAGAAATCCTCCGAGTATAATTGAAGATCAAAGAGAGATTAAAAGATTATTAGATATTTTAATAAATACTATTCACCAAATTGAGAATCATAGTGCCAATTCCCTTAAAAACATAAAATTTGAGTTATTTCATTCTGGAAACGATCCATTTGGTCAGATATTATCTAGTAAAATTATATCTGAAGATGATGCTAGGTTTTTAGAGTATAATAGTAATGGTAAGGAAGCAAGAGTATTTTGCTCCTCATCTAGTTTTTTTAATGGTTGTATTGCTATCTGTAATAATGAGTAATTTTTTGAGTTTATTATGAGTAATTTAAATACACCCATATTAGAAACTCTACAAAGTATAATAGATAAATTAAAAGGATGTAAGTATCTTAATTTAAAAAATGTTACCTTTGTTTGTGTACAACATTTGTTATTTACAACAATAGATTTAATAAAATCTCTTATCAGATTAGGTGCTAAGCCGAATAATATTCATATAATGGGTAAAATATACTCAAATTGTCCTATAGTAATTGCCCAACTTATAGAAATGGGAGTAAATTACTATCCTAGTTCCCAACCGCAACAATTTGGCTATTTTAACTATTATTTTAATACAGATATAGCTAATATGTGGACTAATGTTGCTACTACCATAATAAATGTAAAATCTGACACTATTATCATACTAGATGATGGTAGTAAATGTACAACAACTATTCCAAAGTTACTAAGTGATAATTACAAGGTCTTTGCTGTAGAGCAGACATCATCAGGGGTTGTTCATATTATTAAAAACAATTATACCACGTTACCTTTTATTAACGTTGCTTATTCTGCTGCAAAGCAAATATTAGAGTCTCCAATGATTGCTCAGACCGTCATACGAAAACTTGATAAAATTTTGCCTTTACAATCTCGTACTCTTGTATGTGGAGTAGTAGGTTTTGGAGCTATAGGGAGAGCTATTGCACAAAAATTATTATCTTTAAATCATAAAGTAATAATATATGATAGATCTGACAGTAAGTATAATCTTATGAAGCAGATTAAAACTACAAATAATATTCTATCTTTATTTCAAAAATCTGAGTATATTTTTGGTTGTACAGGAGAAGATATTACTTTATCTCTTGACGTCAATAAAATACGAGGAACAAAGAATCTAATTAGTTGCTCATCACAAGATATAGAATTTCAGTCATTACTGCATATTATTCAAGATAATTCTTCTATTAATACCTCTAACGTATTGGATAATATCGAATATTCTACAGATAGTGCAACGTTCAATATTTTTAGAGGAGGATACCCTGTAAATTTGGATAATTCTGGAGAATCTGTGCCAGCCAATGATATACAACTTACTCGAGGATTATTACTTGGTGGAATCGTGCAAGCAGTATTTCATTTAGTTCAAGAGGTTAATCACAAGCCACAACAATATATGTTACATCCTAAAATACAAAAATCAATAGTGAAAGAATTAGTATATAATCAAAAGTACAAATTTTCTAATGATTTAGTAGTTATGAATTTTTTGGATGAAGAATGGATTAAAAATAACTCTAGCGGAGAATATGTAAGTAATGATATTATCTCACGATATTTTCTATAAACCTAAATTTCCGATTAAGAGTAGATAAAAAGTTGATGGAAATGAGGTTCAGTTTTCCCACCCGCCGCATGATAATCCACTTCTATAGCATAATTTTTGCTCATATTTATCTCGAAGATGAGGAGCGAAGCCTATAGATAATAGGCGAGCGACGACGTCACCAAATTCTCCTGAATTGACTATACCAATGTCAATCTTGGCTTTGTGGTTAGTAAAGTTAAGATAAGTACTGTCTTGTATCACTAGCAATAAATTATCATTATTGTTGTTATTTCTATCAGTAGTTTGCCTAAAATGCGACTCTATTAAATAATCATTGTTAACTTTGCTATTAACAAATCATAAGATTGTCTTTGATCTTGTGGATTATCAAAAAGATTCTTAATACAGATTACGCGAATTCGGGATAAGAATTTGTCAATTCTTATCCCAAATTCGGTAAAATTATTGAAACAATCAGATTTGAGACGGCTCTGCATCTGATTGTTAAATTAATATTTTGCTAAAAACATGACATGTTTTTAGCTTTAGAAAGGTTTAAAATGCATTTGCAAAACCGCTTTAAGAATGCATTTTTCCTTATATTAAAGCCAATTCGGGATAAGAATTAGTTAATTCTTATCCTGAATTGGGGTAGATTGTAAATTTTGCCATTAGAGCTGTAAAAATCTTTAAAGCTTTTGATTTAAGACGTTGATCTTTTAAAACTAAACTTTCAAATTCTGATTCAAAAAATAACTTATTACTTCCTTCTCCTAGTCCCAAACTATCCAATTGCTTACCTCAAATCTTAAAAAATAAAATTTAATATTATCTTATTTCTTTTTAATCCTTGCAATTAAAACTTAAGGCTAACTGTTAGATTTGGTTTCGGCTCGGATGTTTCGTTGTCTACGCTTTACTACTGTCGTTACCTTCAGCTGCACAAGACTCGCTATATGGTGGAGCTATCTACTCCTTCCATAATAGGATTTTCATCCGTAAGATTAATGCACCTTATCTTGACGCACACACAATCAATTGGACAGAGCCTAGAGCCTTAATAATTCACATTTTTCCAGTCGGAGCGTTTAGTTTCTCCGGTTTTATAAAAAGAAGTTACTTCTTTTATAAAATGTTCAAAATCCGGATTTTCTTTAACGAGCCTATTAGCCATATTCCAATCAATCTCTAATCTTTCTTTAGCAGGAATTAGTATTCGACCTTTTTCGGATTCGTTTATGTTTAATAAAATGAATCCTATACCGTGCCTAGCAGAAAGAATTTCCAGTTCACGAGAAGTGTTACTATCCTTGCTTTCTACTAGAGAGAAAGCTACTAAATATCCATAGTGAGCCCATGACGAATTTGATAATGCTTGAAAAAAAGATTCTCTTACATTGGAGTGATTAATTGTTACTTTCACCTCAAAAGACCAAAGTTTAGCTTTTATATCCGCATATTGTTTGACGCAATCTTTGATCGGCTCTGCCCAACCTTTCGTCATAGCCTCCATTCCCACTAGGTCGGGATATAACCATTTATTAGCATTAGTACCACTACGATTTGAAGAACGTTTATCATTAATAGTCATGTTATAAATACTAAGCTCATCCCAAAGAAATTCTGAAAGCTTTAGATACACCTCTTTTTCTTTTATGTTTGACCATTTTTCATCTTCTTCTATCTCCGCTTGATCAGTTTTTTTAGTAAAATAATATTTGCGCGGACACTCTTGTGTTATTTTAATACCAGGCTCTTGTTTTTGTATGGCTTCATTACGTTCTTTAGTCATTTCTCCACTAAAGAGTACTATAATAATTTGAGCTATTTTTGCTGGATCAGTTACATTGAGTATTGATTTGCATTTACTGTTCTCCGCTTTTCTCTTGACTTCCTCAGGATAAGTTTTTACTAGCCATGCAGCTATTTCTCTAGAAGTAAATTTCCGACCTTCATTGGCTTTAAGGAAACCAATAATTGCTCTGTTACGGTTAAATTGCATAGATACTACTATTTTATAAACTACTAATAAATAATAATCAGAATAGTAAAGAATTTAAATATAACTAATATATAATTCCAAGTTATTATCTTTAAATTTAAATGTAGTTGTAATATTACAACTTATTCATTTTTCACAAATACCCAATCTTTATCGGAAGACTCAGTTTCACTATAATAATAGTTTTGTTTAGAGAACTGTTTTAATTTTTCAGGTACGTCTATAAGATTTTCTGCAATAAAGTTAAGCATGCTACCCCTAGCTTTTTTGGAGTTTATAGCTATTATTTGTTATTTCTTTTTTCTTTAAAATATATATTAATTATTGGATATTTAAGATCATTTTGATTTATGGCGGAGGAATATTCATTAGAGGCTAGGTTGATTAGATATTTATTTTGGTGAGTTGCTAATATTTGATTTAGATAATTGGTAATATCAATTTGCCAAAAACTGGATAATTTTTCTAAATTTGGCAATTTTGTTGACATTTCTAGCCTATAGGGTTTTATTTTATCTAAAACTCTTAGTGGTCCATATAAACCTGATATAATTAACGTGTGTCCTTGCAAGAAATCCCATTGCTCTTTAGAGAAACTGCGTCTATCAATATTATCATAAACATCCCCATCATAGGCAAATATCGCTTGCTTTTGAGGATGGTTATCGAAATCTTGAAATCTATGATAATTAAGCTCAGCCAGTTTATCACTAATCCCCATTAATTGCCTGATCTGATTTTGTGATAGGCTTTTACATATCTGTAAGAGATACTGCATTTTAGTAAGGAAATGCGGCTGCGTACATGGTAAATCCGGTATTTCCGAGATAAAATCTTGAGTCTTAGCTGGTGAAATTATACTTAGCATATCTGTAGTTTAGACAAGAAATTTACAATTTAACTGATTCAATCAACTTCCTAACTCCATCTACTGATTTGTTAAATAAATTTTGTTCTTCATCATTTAATTTTATTTCTACTATTCTTTCCACGCCATTTTTACCGATAATAACCGGCACACCGACATACATATTTTTTACTCCGTATTCTCCTTGAAGATAAGCAGCACAACTTAATATTTTACGTTTATCTTTTAGATAACTCTCTAACATTTCAATAGCAGAAGTTGCCGGAGCGTAATAGGCAGAACCATTTTTAAGTAGTGAAACAATTTCTCCACCACCATTTTTTGTGCGATCTATTATCGCATTAATACGTTCTTTCGTCGACCACCCCATTTCTACTAAATCTAAAACTGGTATGCCGTTAATTGTCGAATATCTAACCAAAGGAACCATTGAGTCACCATGACCTCCAAGTACAAAACTACTAACATTTTCTACGGAAACATTAAATTCATTGGCTAAGAAAAAATTAAATCTTGATGAGTCAAGTACCCCAGCCATACCAACTACCATATTGCTAGCTAGTCCACTTTCCTTTAACATTACGTAAACCATAGCGTCAAGTGGATTGGTTATAACAATGACAAAAGCGTTCGGTGCATATTGCTTAATGTTGCTAGCCACAGTTTTTATAACAGTAGTATTAACATTAATTAAATCATCACGACTCATTCCAGGTGAACGTGGTACTCCAGCTGTAACAATTATAGCATCTGAACCTTCTATGTCTTTATAATTGTTAGTACCTTTAGCAATTATATCTGATCCAGTAATTGCTCCAGCTTGTGATATATCTAAAGTCTTACCCTGCGAAGGACCTTCAGATAAATCAAACATAACTATATCAGCAAGTTCTCTAAGACTGATCAAATGTGCAAGTGTTCCGCCAATCTTTCCACCACCAATTAAAGCAATTTTTGTTCTTTTAGCCATACTTCCTCCTGAAAAGCATTTTATGAATTCATTGAATCAAAAAATTCTGTATTAGTTTTAGTGTTTTTAAGTTTATCAATTAAAAATTCTGCTGCATCGATAGTTCCCATTGGGTTAATGATTCTACGAAGAACCCACATTTTGGTTAAAATGGCTTTATCAACCAATAGCTCCTCTTTACGTGTACCAGATTTAGTAATATCAATCGCAGGGTAAACACGCTTATCAGCTATTTTACGATCGAGGACTATTTCAGAATTACCAGTACCTTTAAATTCTTCAAAGATTACCTCGTCCATACGAGAACCGGTTTCAATTAAAGCAGTTCCTATTATAGTCAATGAACCACCACTTTCGATATTTCTTGCCGCTCCAAAGAATCTTTTTGGACGTTGCAGAGCATTTGCATCAACTCCCCCAGTAAGAACCTTACCAGACGAGGGTACAACAGTGTTATAAGCTCTTGCAAGTCTTGTTATTGCGTCAACCAATATTACTACATCTCTTTTATGCTCGACCAACCTTTTAGCTTTCTCAATAACCATTTCAGCAAGCTGAACGTGTCTAATAGCGGGTTCATCAAAAGTTGAGCTAACTACTTCACCACGCACTGAACGTTGCATATCAGTAACTTCTTCTGGGCGTTCATCAATTAACAAAACAATTAAAAATACTTCGGGGTTATTGGTGGTAATAGCATGAGCTATATTTTGCAATAGAACAGTTTTTCCCGTTCTTGGTGGAGCAACAATCAACGCACGTTGTCCTTTACCCATAGGAGCAACCAATTCAATTATTCTTGTACTAAAATCCTTACTATTATCTTCTAGCTCTAGGGATAATTTTTCTTCAGGATAAAGTGGTGTTAAATTATCGAAATGTACTCTATGATATGCCTTAGAAGGGTCTTCAAAATTAACTTTGTTTACTTTTAACAAGGCAAAATAACGTTCTCCTGGTTTTGGAGCTCTAATTTGCCCTTCTACCGTGTCCCCTGTACGTAGTCCAAAACGACGAATCTGACTTGGGGAAATATAAATATCATCAGGACCGGCTAAGTAATTTACTTCTAGAGATCTAAGGAAGCCAAACCCATCAGGTAAAATTTCAAGTACGCCTTCTCCTGAAATCAAATCACCCTGCTCAACAGATTTCTTGAGTATAGCAAAGACTAGCTCTTGTTTTAGCAAAGCACTAGAATTTTCAATATTAAGATTTTCTGCTTGTATTTGCAATTCTTCAGGTGACTTACGTTTTAATTGTTTAAGATTGATGATAACAATACCATCTTTATTAGGATTATCATACTGAGTATTATTATTATAATAAATATCAGGTGATTTCTTATTGTTAGTAACTGTATTTTGGGTCATACCTATTTTTTTTAGATTAGTTAAGATCAAACTTTTCTAGAAACTTTATTCTTTCTAAGTCATTTTGTTGTTAGAATTAATCGAAGGAATTCTCATGTACACCAGTACTACTTACGATTTTTTGATTAATTTTTTAGTAGAAATTCCTTTCATAGCTAGTTTTGAAATAGGTCTATTGCTTTAAAAACTGGGAGAATCACGAAACCTACGAAAGTCAAGTTACTTAAAGATTAAGGTTAGACTACTACTCGAATGATTAGACTTCTTGCATAATTCTACTTTTGTTGGTAATTTATTCATCGTGCCTAGGCTCGAATCCGTAACGGAATTTGAGTGTGCTGCAAGTCGAGATTTCGTGGCTTCCTTAAATCCTTGCACATAAGTGAACTCTGCAAGAAATTTATTGAAATTAGCATCACAAAATTTTGACAGCTCAGCTAGACTATGTGGACCTAGAGAGCATTCGTATTTCCGAGTAACTAACTTAATTTGGGAATTGATATTAATACTAACTTAATTATTTATATTTATCAAATTATTTTGCGGTTGTCAAACAAATTACACATGGTAGGATAATTTAAAAGTATAACCAATAGTTGATGCACATGTGTATATACTCGGTCAACTTCAAGAATTAAGGTCGTCGTGTCTAAAGCACCATAGTACCCTACATTTTTCTATAATCATCATAGCAAGGCTCTTTAGATGCCGTGGCGATCTAGGTAAACAGCGAAGCTGTTTTTTTAGAGTAACGCTTCGCGTATCCTAGATTGCCGCGTTGCTGCTTTCAGTGACTCCTCGCTAATAGACGATCAACAACTATTTTAATAGTGGTTATATAAAAAATGTAGGGTACTATGAGTGACCCACGCAACAAAGTCAGTCAATTTACCATAACCTTCCTTTATTTACTGCTTTAAGAGCAGGTTTAGTAGGTGTTGCTAGTTCTCTTTTAATTGTTTCTACATGCCTTAACGTTTTTTTTACTTGTTGAATTTCTATTTTAACATTATTACTAATAATCCTAGACATGCTTGGATTATTTTGCGGCGTTTGAGTTTCCTGAACTATTGGGGCTTTTGTATGTATTTCTTGCTCTGATTTTATTGCTATCATTGAAGTATTTATGGTATCTTGCCTAGCATGCACTTCTTCTACCTTTGGGTTGGGCAGGTCAGTAGCATCTTCAGCTAGCTCTTGATATCTAGGTTTGTCCATCTGTGCTATCGAATTGCTCTGTAACTTATCCACCAAGACTCTGTTATCTAGTTGGTCCGTAGTTAACTCATTTAACCTGTGTGCTTCTATATTTTCTAACTTAGCTTCTGTTGGTGTTGATACCACAAAATCAGAACTACTAGGTTCGGGTATTTGTTTTGTTTCTATGCTAGAATGTTGAGTAAGAGGAGGTGGTGGTGTGGACACTGAAGTTGACATGGTTGGTGCAGTTTGATTGCTATATTTGTCTGTAAGATGTGTAGCAATATCCTGTAAATTATTTGTAGAAATAGGTAATTTTTTAATCACAGAAGAATACCAAGATTTATCTGATGCAATTTTGTTTGTTATGTCAGATATTATCTCGTCTTTATGATTTATTAATTGCTCAGAACCAAGTTCTATTAAAGTCGGAGATAATTGTTCCGAGATTTTATTATTTTGTTGTTCTGTAATCTTTATATCTGTTTTATTTTGAATTCTGTTAATAGATTCTTTAAGGATTGGTTTTGAGACTAATTCTGCATCTTTATCTTTAATAATTGGATTAATAGAATCGGCAAATCGTTTGATATTTTCTTCTGTAATTTTTGTTGCATCTAAGGTTAGAAACGAAGAATTTTTTGGAGCATTATCTACACTAAAAAATTTCTGAGCTTCCTTGCCAATTAAGCTATGTAGCTCTGTTAGTTTCCACTCTTCAAATAACTCAGTTGCTAATTCACTGGGTATATGGACATAAGGTAGAAGCTGTTTACAAAAAGCCTCTTGTCTGATCTTTTTTTCTTCCATAGAACCAGTATCTTGTATATTTATACTAAGAGTCAATAAAAGTTTTTTAGTTTCATTTTCTCTATAATTAACAAACTCTGGACTTAACCCATTATTCCTACTATCTATTAATTCTTTTATAAAAGAATTAGCAGATTCATTAACTGCATTAGAAAGAACTGTACGTTCTGTCTTATTAAGTTTTGTGAATTCTTTAGCAAATTTAACAGTTTTATTTCCTTGGCTAATAGTTTTATTAAAAATATTAAGTTGCTCGGTACTAAAATGTCTTGCATCTGCTTGTAAATTTTCCATAGTTTTGTTAATTACTGTACTGGCATAATCTGATTTAGGAATTGCTTGACCTTTTAGCTCTAATATTACTTTTTTAACAGTTTCAAGAGCGATCTTATCCTGATCATTGTTACTTTTAATATCATTTAATACAAACCCCTTTAAACTAGCTTCTAAATTTGCAAACTGTCTGTCTGCTTTTGCCTTGTCATTGTCGTTCATAATGCTTTTAGAACGTTCTATATTTAAACTAAAATTATCAAGAAGTTCTTCTGTCTTTTTATCAGATAAATTACAGTAAAAACTTTCTACTGCTAATCCAGTCATTGCACTCATAAATGATTCGTTAGTACCAATGAGTAATCCGTTATCTATGGATTCTTTTGATAATTGTGGAATTGGTTGTTTTAGAAATTTAAGTTTATATGTGTATGCCCTTCCTATTAATTTATTTATATTTTCAATCTCGTTTTTAGTGTTAACTCTAATAATATCATCTTTTTTATCTGCTAAATGGCTATCACTTTCGTACCCAGAATCAACAGATCTTACTGATATATTATCATCTTGATTCGTACTATATTCAGAAAGAATAGACTCCTTATCACTCTTAAAATTAGATATATTTAAATTACTGGATTCTATAGTTGCTCTATCGTCTGACATAAAAACCTTTCATTATACGCGAATTTGGGATAAGAATTTGTCAATTCTTATCCCAAATTCGGTGAAGTTATAGAAACAATCAGATTTGAGACGGTTCTGCATCTGATTGTTAAATTAATATTTTGCTAAAAACATGCTTTTAAAAGATTAAAATCATGTTTTTAGCTTTAGAAAGGTTTAAAATGCATTCGCGTTAGCCGCTTTAAGAATGCATTTTCCTTATATTAAAGCCAATTCAGGATAAGAATTAGTTAATTCTTATCCTGAATTGAGGTATTATATTAATCATAAAATTAGAGGACATATAATCCCTATTACATAAAGAATCTATATTGAATTGATGATTCTTGCAAGCATTTTGATGTAGAACAAATGTACTTAACGCATTTCAGAGTTGGTGTTGTTGTATTTTTGTGCAAAACCCTGCTAATATTTATTCTTCACAATTGTTTGCCTTCAGCTATAATATCATATGTAGATATTCTAAGAGTTAATTATGTTACAAATTAGCGATAAAATTTTTTCTAATCTTAGTGGGCAGGAAAAATATGATATAATAAGCAGTAAGCAACGAGGAGATTGGGATAATACAAAAGATTTTATTATTAAAGGTAGAGAATGGATAATTGATGAAGTAAAAAAATCAGGTCTGCGAGGGCGGGGTGGTGCTGGATTTTCGACTGGCACCAAATGGTCGTTCATGCCTAAAGATCACCCGAAACCTAGCTATCTAGTGGTTAATGCTGATGAATCAGAACCTGGTACGTGCAAGGATCGTGATATTTTAAGGTATGAGCCACATAAATTAATTGAAGGTTGTTTGCTCGCCAGTTTTGCTATTAACGCACATACTTGCTATATATATATTCGGGGTGAATTTTATAATGAATCCTCCAATGTACAGCGTGCTATAGATGAGGCTTATGATGCCGGTTTTATAGGCAGTAATGCTTGTGGTACAGGGTATCATCTTGACATTCATTTGCATAGAGGGGCTGGGGCGTATATTTGCGGTGAGGAAACAGCTCTGCTCGAAAGCTTAGAGGGCAACAAGGGCTTCCCTAGATTAAAGCCACCATTCCCGGCTAATTTCGGCTTATATGGTTGTCCAACAACTATTAATAATGTTGAATCAATTGCCGTTGTGCCTACTATACTCCGGCGTGGAGCTGATTGGTTTGCTGGAATCGGTAAGCCTAATAATACCGGAACAAAGATTTTCTGTATTTCTGGTCATGTAAATAAGCCATGTAATGTTGAAGAAGCCATGGGCGTACCTTTAAAGGAGTTGATTGAGAGATATGCCGGGGGTGTACGGGGTGGATGGAGTAATCTGAAAGCTATTATCCCAGGTGGTTCATCAGTACCGTTGCTACCAAAGTCATTATGTCAGGATGTTGCAATGGATTTTGATAGTTTAAGGTTAGCTGGTTCAGCACTCGGGACTGGTGGAGTCATTGTTATGGATAATTCTACGGATATTATTTACGCTATTGCTAGGCTTAGCAAATTCTACATGCATGAGTCTTGTGGTCAGTGTAGCCCATGTCGAGAAGGTACAGGTTGGATGTGGCGAGTTATGATGCGACTGGTACGCGGTCAGGCAAAAATAGATGAAATAGATCAATTATTGGACGTTACAAAAATGATCGAAGGTCGTACTATTTGTGCCCTTGGAGACGCTGCTGCTTGGCCTATTCAAGGGTTAATTCGTCATTTCCGTCATGAGATTGAAGAAAGGCTAGCCAAGCAAGGGGTTTAGTTTAGATTGCTCTGTTACTGTTAGCAAATTAGTATAATAATAAATGAAGAAAATAATAGCTCTGAACATAAGTAGAAAATCTCAATTTATTATTGCATTTGCTATAATGGGGTTATTATTGCTTATACCATGCTGTAGTCGTTCATCTTGTATTACTTACATGTTACCATCAGAATATTTAAATAATGGAAATTTAGCATATTTCCAATTTAATCATTATAATAAACTACAAGAATTACTTCCTAAAAATATTAGATATATCGAACAATATAATATAATCGCCAGTGGACAATTTAGTGTTAACCAATTTAAAAATGCTATTGGGTGTAAAACAGATATTATTGATGTTGATTTAAGGAGTGAGTATCATGGATTCAATGATCTAAACCCAGTGTCCTTTATCAGTTTACCATATAATGACGTTAACGCTAATAAATCTCAAGAGGAAATTATACTACAGGAGCAATATCTTTTTGGTTCAATATTACCAACTTACAAGCAACTTAGTATATATGTAAATAATTTGAAGACTACGCCAACAAAGAAGGACCTAACAATCTGTATACCTATTTCTACTAAGACTGAAGCTGATATAATGGCAGGTTTGAATATTGATTATTATAGAATTACCACATTAGATCATCGAGAACCTAATCGTGATAATTTAGATAGAATGGTAGCACTTTTTGATCAAAAATTAAAATTAAATCCAAGTCGATGGGTTTATTTACATTGCTTAGGTGGAAGAGGTCGTACCATGGCAGCTATAGCTGAGCTTATGATGTTAAAACAACAAGAAGCTGGCGAGTTACAACCATTCGATGATTTGCTAACATATGTAGAATCTGTGAGTAATGGTTATAAGTTAGTCCCAAGTTGTAAGCCTAGTGATCAAAATTATCGCTGTCAATGGAAGTGGGATCGTTATAATACCTTAAAAATATTCTATAATTTTGTACAAACAAGAACTGAGAATCAAACTTTTAGTGATTGGCATAATGTAATGTTCCAAAAGAAAAAGACATTGTAATTAACTTGATTATATTAATAATTTATGTTTTAATTAATCATATTAATTAAAATAATTATTATCATGGAAGAATTAAATGCAACTGAAGCAAAACGTGAGTTTGGTGAATTACTTATCAAAGTGCAAACAGAACCTATCAGCATTAGTAGACATGGCAAGCCTATAGCTGTAATAGTTTCTGATAAAGAGTTTCATGAATTAGAATCTTTTAAAGAACAAGTATTAAAACTTGCAATTTCTGAAGGATTAGATGACTTAGCAAAAAATAAAATACACTCTCATAAGGTTGTTTTTGATAACTTAAAAATAAAGCTTAATGGTTCAGTGTAAATTTACAAATAGTGCGAAACGTGATCTTGAAGATATTACAGATTATACACTAAAACATTGGGGAAGGCAGCAAACTATAAAATATTTAGATGAGATACATAACAAAGCTATTGCTTTAAGTCTTAATCCTAATATAGGTACTTTACGAAATGATATATATCCTACCTTATTGAGCTTCCCTACAAAAAAACATATATTGTATTATCTAAAACAAGAATATGGTATTATCATAGTTAGAGTATTACACAAACATATGTATACTGCTCGTAAATGAAGAGTTGGTAGACGAAGGTCAACTTCAAGAAGAGCTAGGAGTGTCAAAGTCGAGCAGCGGAGCGTACATTAGTACGTGAGCAGCGGAGATCTTTAGACACGACGACGCCAATTCTTGAAGTTCACCGAGTATACTATAAGCTTCATAACTTTCCAAACCTCAATAACCTCAAATAAAATCATTCCAAAAAAATATGTCATATTTTTTACAGTATTATATATAATGCAACCTAAATTTATTTTTGTTAAGTAAAAAACGTGAAAAAAAAGCTCTTTATTAAAACTTACGGATGTCAAATGAATGTATATGACTCCCTCAAGATGCAGGATTTGCTAGAGCCATTTGATTATCAGCCAACTGATTCTATGTACCAAGCTGATATGATTATTTTAAATACTTGTCATATTAGAGAGAAAGCTGCAGAAAAAATGTATTCCGAGCTTGGTCGCATCAAACAAATTAAAGATGATAGAAAATCAAAGGGAGAAGGTAATGTAATCGTTACTGTTGCTGGATGTGTTGCACAAGCTGAAGGTGATGAAATTTTTAGAAGAGCTAGTTATGTAGATATAGTAGTAGGACCACAATCTTACTACGATTTACCAGAGTTGATAGCAAAAATTGCTAGACATGAAAAACATGTAATTAAATTAGATTTTGTTGAAGAAGCTAAATTTGATAAGCTGCCTGAACAGTCTAATATACAAGGAGTAAGTAGCCTTATTTCAGTTCAAGAAGGTTGTGACAAATTTTGTACTTTCTGTGTTGTACCTTATACTCGGGGTGCAGAATTCTCAAGGAGTCTAGAACAAATATACAGGGAAATTACAAGCTCCGTTTCAAACGGAGCAAGAGAAGTAATCTTGCTAGGTCAAAATGTTAATGCTTATCATGGACAAACTATTGAAGGCAAAGAGTGTAGTTTAGCAGATCTAATCAGCTACATAGCAGAAATACCAAGTCTTGAGCGTATTAGATACGTTACTTCTCATCCTATTGATATGACAGAAGATTTAATACTGTTACATGGGTCTGAGCCAAAATTAATGCCGTTTTTACACTTGCCAGTACAGTCAGGTTCTAACAAAATTTTAAAATCAATGAATCGTAGACATAACAGAGATTATTATTTTGATATTATTAATCGTTTAAGAAATGCGAGAAGAGATATAGTCTTTTCATCTGACTTTATTGTAGGATTTCCTGGAGAAACGGATGAAGACTTTGCTGACACTTTAGATCTAGTAAAGAAGGTTGGTTATGGTCAGTGTTATTCTTTTAAATATAGTCCAAGACCTGGTACACCTGCTGCGGTTAAAGAGCAAGTGCCTGAACATATAAAATCTAGGCGTTTAGCAATTTTACAGCAAGAAATATCTCGCCAACAATTATTGTTTAATGAAAGTTGTATTGGCAAAATAATGCCAGTATTATTTGATCGTGACGGTAAATTGGACAATCAACTGATAGGGAAAACATGTTATATGCAGTCGGTGCATGTAATAAACCCTGCAAAAGATTTGTTCGGTCAGATTATCGATGTAAAAATTATCAATGCTGGGGCAAGTAGTTTGAGCGGAGAAATGGTGCTGTGATCCAATTTACGCGAATTCGGGATAGGAATTAACTATTCTTATCCCAGTCATCACAACGTAAACTGGGAGCTAAAAAATAAACAGGAAGGATGTTTTAGATGATGATATTATATAAAATAAAACTTTTACTTGAATAAATGTAAGAAACACACTATCAAAAATGCTCAAATTTTTTTATATATCTTTTAAATTATTTATAATATCAGGCATAATAGCTCTTAGTGCTTGTATATATTTGTTGTATCATTACTCTAAGGATTTACCGGACTATTCTCAACTTGCCGATTATCATCCACCATCGGTAACAAGAGTATATGCCCAAAATGGAAAATTAATGGAGGAGTATGCTTTGGAACGTAGAGTTTTTGTACCTATTAGTAGTGTACCACGCTCTCTCATAGAGGCGTTTATTTCAGCAGAAGATAAGAATTTTTTTGAACATACAGGAGTTGATGTTATAAGTATAATCAGAGCAGCAATATTAAATATCTCTAATATCGTACACCGTCGTAGAGTGGAAGGAGGGTCAACTATTACCCAGCAAGTAGTTAAGAATTTTTTATTAAGCTCTGAGGTATCGATAGAACGTAAGATCAAAGAAGCAATTTTATCCTATAGGGTCTCAAAAACCTTTACTAAAGATCAAATTTTGGAGTTATATCTTAATCAAACATTTTTTGGTAGGGGAGCTTATGGAGTTGCCATGGCTGCTCAGAATTATTTTAATAAGTCTATTGAAGATTTAACTGTTGCCGAATCAGCTTTTATCGCTGGTCTACCAAAAGCACCATCAAATTTTAATCCGGAGAGAAATTATGCTAGGGTGAAAGATCGTAGAGATTATGTTATTATGAGAATGTTGGAAGATGGTTATATAACGCAAGAGACAGCAAAAGAAGCAGTAGATAGTCCTATTACTTTGCAAAAGCGGGATCGTAATGAAACCGTTACAGCCGGTTATTATGCTGCGCAAGTACGGGAAGAAGTCATTAGTAAAATTGGCAGTAAAGAATATTTCTATACTGGAGGGTTAACGGTCATTACTTCACTTGATGCTGGTTATCAGCAAGCTGCAGAAAATGCTCTTAGGCAAGGCATAAGAGCATATGATAGGAAGCATGGTTTTAGAGGAGTCATAACTAATATTGATCTAAATAACTGGCAAGATAATTTAAATAAAGTAGCAAAGCCTCCAGCTATTTTAGAATATCAATTAGCTGTGGTGTTAAATGTTTCGGATAATCAAGCAGAAATTGGTCTTTGTGACTTGAGTCAGTCAAAAATAGTTTTATCAGAAATGAAGTGGGCAAAAAATGATCTTAAATCAGTAAAAACTCTTTTAAAGAAAGGTGACGTTGTAGTAGTCGAAAAAGTAAATGCTAATTACTATTTGCGGCAAATTCCTACTGTTAATGGTGCGATTATAGTGATGAATCCTACAACAGGTCAGGTACTTGCCAGCGTTGGTGGATATGATTTCACAGTTAGTAAATTTGATCGTGCTACTCAGGCACTGCGACAACCAGGGTCACTCAGTAAAACTTTTGTTTATCTTGCTGCTTTAGAAAACGCAATCCAGCCAAATAGAATTTTTGAAGATGGTCCAGTAGAGATTCCGCAAGGTCCTGGCATGCCAGTTTGGCGACCAAAAAATTATAAAGGGAATTTTCTAGGTTCAATTACTATGCGTATAGGGCTTGAGAAATCACGAAACCTTGTTACTGTTAGGGTAGCACAAGCTATAGGGCTAAGCAAAGTTGCTGAGATAATCAAGCGATTTGGTATTAATAATGAGCCGAAGAGATTTTACTCTATGGTGCTTGGTTCGCTCGAAACCACACTAGAAAAAATGACCAATGCTTATGCAATAATTGCTAATTCAGGAAAAAAAGTTACGCCGCATTTCGTAGAGCTAATTAAAGATCGTAATGGTAAAATAATTTATCGTAGAGATAATAGGGAATGTAAAAATTGTAATGTATCTGACTCCCAGCTTACTGATAACTTATCACTCCCTATCCTACCTCAACCCGACTATCGGATGATTACCGATGAAGCAAGTGATTATCAGATTATCTCATTTCTCACTGGAGCAGTTGAAAGAGGTACGGCAACCGCTGCAAAAAAACTTGGTAAGGTTATAGTTGGTAAAAGTGGTACTACCAACGATAGTATGGATACTTGGTTTATTGGTTTTACTCCAAAAATAGTTGTCGGAACATATATTGGTTATGATACGCCAAAAACACTAGGAAGAACTGCAACAGGGTCAAGTGTTGCCTTGCCTATATTTATTGATTTTATGGAGAAGGCTTATTCTGATATTCCATCACTGGCATTTAAAGTACCAGAATCAATTAAATTGTTACCAATAGATCCAACAACTGGTAGAATTACTTCTGCTAGTAGTATTATGGAAGCATTCAAAATTCATGATATACCAGTATTAGATTATCAAGAAGAACACCAAGGTCAAGATAATGATGCTTTCCATAATATCCCTCCAGAAAAAGATCCTTCTCAGGAGATATATTAGACTTGCTGCATAAATCAAAGATAGTTGAGGGATTTTTAGGAGAAACGAAGCCGAGTACCGCAGCGTACACAGACGTACGTGAGGAGCGGAGGCGAGTTTCGACGACAAAATCACCAACTAGATTGACTTATGCAGTAAGTCTATTAATCTCAAATATCATGAAAAGGTAATAGTTCAGGTTCATTTTTAAGATTTTTAATCTTTTCCGGTAAGCCTAAATAAGCGGCTATAGCTAAAAATAGCCCTAAATATTGTTTAGGGTTTACTAACATTGCTAGATCTTCATAAATTCTTAAAGGTGGTACAGAAGAAAATTGCTTATATAATTCTACAATCTCAAAAGAAGGGTTATTTGCGAAGGCAGCTTTTAATATTTCAATGTTTTTATTATTCCAGCTAGAAGAGTTCATAGGTAGATAAAGATTTAATGCGGAGATATGTGAAGGTATAAGTTTAATAGCTGATTCTAAATAATGGATAGCATCTTTTGTCTCATTAGCTTCTAGCATATTTTTGGCAGCATCAACATAATAATCAGCTATTTTGTTCTTTATAGACTCTAGTTTTTGTGTGTCAACTCTGTTAAGTTTGGATACCACAAAGATAAATTTTGTCCACAGAGAAAGTTTAGCATAACAATCAAGTAAAATTTCTAAAGTTTCACTATCAAATTCATTTAGGTTAAATGATCTAACAGCATAATTCTCAGCTGTTTCATACATATTATTTTGATAAAATATTTGTGCAAGTCTTTTGGTAACAAAGGCACTATAATGTTTAGATTGCTCTAATTCCTGAAAATATTGTATTCTTATTGAAGGATCTAATTCTGCTTCTGCTAAAAGTAAAGTATGAAATACCTTGTTTTCTTTGCTTAAACGGTAAGCTATTTTCTGACTAGTTGCTACTGACTTTGATTTTTCACCAGCAATATATTCTGCCATAGCCTTCATCAGTAGGTAATTATCAGTAGTGGCTCTTTTGGAAAAGAAAAGATCTTTTAAATTAGTAGGTAGGTCAATAATTAGAAATATTATTTTAAAAAAAATAGCACTAAAAAGTGTAAATAATATATATAAAGTAATGAAAGTAAAAAAGGAGGTTTCTATATAATAATCATATAAATTTAAGGTTAATGTTGAGTCAAGCTGATTTAAGACAGAAAAGCCTAAATATAATAACAAAAATGTAATACAAATTATTAATAATCTTATCATTATTTTACTCTACAAATTTTTGCTGTAATTCTTCTGAATAAAAGAAATTAATAAAAAAATCTAGATTGCCTATTATTCTCAACTTTAGTTTTTCTTTATCTTTGGTAAAACTAGATTTCCTTTCAATCTTAATAAATTTCTCGATCCAACAATTTGCTTTTGGAAATATCTTGACTAAACCTAGACTATTATTAAGTAAATAATTTTCATTATAATTGTGTAGGTCTAGCAAAATATTTTTTATTTTTGTAGGTAACTCTACAGTTTCAATTTGACGAATTTGCTGTGTATAATCTTTATCTTGTAAAAAATTTATCACTAAAAGATTAACGCTAAGTAAATAAATGCTATAATTAGGGGGGGGCTTAGATGATTTGGGTTGGTGGTTTAATAAGACTTCTTCTTGATTCAAACTACTATCTTTTTGAAGTACAACATTTTCTGATATAGTAGCTGGTTTAGAAGTAGTTGGGTTGTCAGGTAGTTCAGTATCTACTTTTTTATTATTTAAAAAAGTCATGTAACCTATTGATATGGCAAATAACACAATTAGAATAATTGTAAGAATAATAGGATTATTACTACGACCTTTTATTATATTAGTTTCTGATTTTTGCATTATAAATTAATAACTCTAACATTTGTTGCGGCTGTCCATTATCACAATAAACCACATTTTTGGCAAAATATCTAATAATATTTGCTACTTTTTCACTTATAGTAATCACTAAACTATTATCTAGTAGTTTTAGCAAATTATTTTTTATTAATAATTCAATGAAAGTCTTAGTGCTGTTCTGTGAATATAGTAAAATAAAATTGATGCCCTTTTCAATCTCTGCTATTTGGTACAGCTGGGTCGCGTATTTTACCCGATAAATAATGTGTCTTTTTATTTTTTGAGGCAAATCTTGAGTAATTTCATTTGACGATAAATATATGGTTTGCTCATATATTTCTTGAGGGATGTTTTCTAGTAGGTCTTGAATATTTGTAGCAACATATCGTACTACAAAATTTCTTTGTTCTAGAATTAACTTTGATGAATTGCCAACTATCCATACGTTCTTTTGTTCTACCTCTTGATGCTCAGCAAGGATTCTAGCAGCAAATTTACTGGTGACAATTATATTAACATAATTATGCAAAATGGTGCTATTTAATGGCAAAGCTTGATATTCCACTAAAGGAGAACAGATATATTTAAAACTACAATTTTTCTCCAATTCTCTAATGGTTTCATTATTATCCTCTAAACTTCTAGTTAATAGCACCGATTTCATAAAGCTAGCTTATGGCATAATTCTTGATAATCTATGGCAAGTGGTTTAGGACCAATAATAGATAAAGTAGGTTTTGTAACAAATATTTTGTTAGCAATATTTATTATATCTTGTTTTGTTATATTCATAATATGTTCAATAGTTTGTTCAGTAGGTATATATTTGCCAAAAACAGCAAAATTCTTACCAATTTCTTCTGATTTATAAGAAGATTCTTCTTGAGCCATATAGATACTAGTTTTTAGTTGTACTTTAGCCCTATCAATTTCTGAGTCTTTGATGTCTGTAGAAACTTTTTTTATTTCATTAACTAATTGTTCTGTAAGGAATGGTAGTTTATCATGATTAGTGGAGGCATATATGCCAAAAATCCCACTATCATAGTAGGAGCTATTATAGCTACCAATTGAATAAACCAGTCCAAGTTTTTCCCTGATTTGTTGAAATAATCTCGATGACATACCATTGCCAAGTATTAGTGAAAGAACTTGCGTATGATATAATTGTTGTATGTTAAAATACGGCACACTCTCGAAACCTAGAACTAGAGTAGTTTGCTCAAGATCTTTGGTGATAAAGCTATGTCCCCCTGTATATCTAACTTTCTCAAAATGACTGTTTTGTTTATTTTTTAATGAACAAAATAATTTTTTGGCAAATTCTACAACTTGCTCATGGGAAATATTTCCTGCTACTGATAAGTAAATATTTTCGGCATTATAATGTTTGTCAACATAATTACTAAAATGTTCTCTATCAAATTTAGCCAAACTGTCGTGAGTTCCTAGAATTGACCTGCCAAGTGCTTGATTCTCATAAGCACTACTGTAAAATTTCTCGTGGATAAGTTCATCAGGGGTATCTTGAACATGAGCAATTTCTTGTAGAATCACCTGATATTCTTTGGCTATTTCTTCCTTTGAAAAAACTGAATTTTGGATGATATCTGCCAGTATTTCTAAAGCTTTATAGCAGTTTTCATTCAATATTTTTGAATAATAAACAGTTTGTTCATGCGAGGTATATGCATTAAAATGTCCTCCTATAGAGTCAAATTCTTCAGCAATTTGTTTAGCAGACCTAGTTGTTGTGCCTTTAAATGCCATATGTTCAAGAAAATGGGATATGCCTATTTCTGAAGATTGTTCATAGCGGCTACCTACATTAACAATGACATTAATAGCTACAGAATTTACATTAGACATATTATAGGTAAGAATAGTTAGACCATTTTTAAGTTTGCTTGAATTAAAGTCCATTTTATCACTTATTTAGATTCCAATGACCTTAAAATAACTCTTCACAACTAGTTATGCAAGGAGTCATTTCCTATTAAAACAAAAGACTTACTGCATAAGTCAATCTATTTGAGTTGCTGATAACCATTGATTATACTTAACTTCTTTTTTATGCCAGTATATTCAAGTGCAATATGGTAATTATCAACTTCAGTAATTCTAATGCATTCATCTATATCATAGATATTGTCAGTATGTAACATTTCTGTACCCTTAGACACTTCTCTTCTTGCTTGTTCAATGGCTTGGCTTCTCGATTGTGCAACAACAAAAGTGATAAAATGATTTTCTCCAAAGAAGTTTCTCTTATAAGAACCAAGGTTAACAAAATATAAATGATTGGTACTAGATTGAGGTTTTATTTCCGTAATTTTAACATCAAAACCGTTAAGACTAGCTAGTATGAACCAAGAATCAACATGTAGAGATGTTTTTATACCACACCATTTGTTTTTAATTTTTTGAGAAATTTCAATATCAGATTTCCCGACTGCAAATACAACATCATGCATTTCTATATTGCAACCTTCAACTTTTCCTCCTAAATAGAAAACACATAACATAGGTGAGTCAAATACAAATTTTTGCAAATAAGGCATATAAAGTTCTTTTAATTTTTGGCTAATTCAATGATATATTTTTAATAGTTATTAGTTAGTTGTTAATATCATTATAGGTATGATACTAACAAGGAGTCTATTATTTTCTACATAAATTTCATATATTTGGTATAATAGCTAAGTTGCTTTGTAGCAACCTAAACTCAAACAACTAAAGATATTCTCGTGTTAAAAAAAATCAATTTTGCTAAAATGCATGGATTAGGTAACGATTTTGTGATTATCAATCAGCGTGATTTACCTAAAAATTGTGATTTGCAACAATTATCTCTAAAGATTGCCAATCGCCATACTGGTATTGGTTGTGATCAGTTTATTATTTATGATAAAAAACCAAATTACTATGAGATGATTATATATAACCAAGATGGATCAAGTGCCAAATTATGTGGTAATGCTTCAAGGTGTCTTACCAAGCTGATATATCTTGATTTAGGTATAAAGGAAATCACTTTGAGGGTATATGGAAAAGAATTATCTTGCAAGATACTGAATGAGAACGAGATTGAAGTAGATAGTGGGATAGTTAGTTTCGAGGAAGACTGGATGCCTTCATCCGAAAAAATCTGGCCGGTTGTAGAACGTTATATGATCGACATCAAGGAAGTTATCTGTGCTGATATTGGTAATCCACATTTTGTTATTTTTAGTGATCTCGCTATTGAAGATAAAGAAATAATAGGAGAAAAATTACAGGGAAAAGAATTATTTGCTGATGGTGTTAACGTTAATTTTGCTTCAATCAAGGATAATAAAATTTATTTATCGGTTTGGGAAAGAGGTACAGGCTTAACTCTTGCTTGTGGTAGTGGAGCATGTGCTAGTTTTGCTTCTGGGGTCAAGCTAGGATTTATTAGCTCTCCTTGTCAAGTAGTATTTCAATTGGGTAGTCTACAAATGTCAAAGCAAGGTGAGAATATAATAATGACTGGTCCTGCTACTTTAGTTTCGCGAGGGGAGTTTTTTTATGACTAAATTACAAGAAGTTGTAACCCAAGAAGTTATAACTTTTGGTTGCAGATTAAATATTTACGAAAGTGAAGTGATCAGAACTAACCTAGCTCTTTCTGGTTTAGAAAATGTCATAGTATTTAATACTTGTGCTGTTACTAAGGAAGCTGAAAAACAATCACGTCAAGCAATTCGTAAGGCCAAAAGAAATAATCCTGATGTAAAAATTATTGTTACTGGTTGTGCTGCTCAGAATAACCCAGCTATTTTTGCTAATATGGTTGAGGTTGATAAAGTACTTGGTAATGAAGAAAAATTGATAGCTGCCCATTATCAATTTACCGAAGAAAAAGTGGTAGTAAATGATATAATGTCGGTTACTGAAACTGCTAATCATATGGTGAGTAGTTTTGATGGTAGATCTCGTGCCTTCATTCAGGTGCAAAATGGTTGTAATCATCGTTGTACGTTCTGTATGATACCTTATGGTAGAGGTAATAGTAGGTCAGTACCGATGGGTGCTATAGTACGACAGTTAAGGGCATTAGTAGAAAATGGTTACAATGAAGTAGTATTTACAGGTGTTGATGTGACTGCTTATGGACCAGATTTGCCAGGAACTCCAACTTTTGCTCAGATGATTAGACGAATTATTGGCTTGGTTCCAGAACTAAAGAGGCTTAGATTATCTTCAATTGATGTAGCTGAGATCGATGATGATTTGTTCGATCTTATGGCCTATATACCAAAGATTATGCCGCATTTTCATATTAGTTTACAAGCTGGTGATGATATGATACTTAAGCGTATGAAACGTCGCCATAATCGTCAAAATATTATTGATTTTTGTCATAAATTGCGTAATTTAAGACCAAATGTATCATTCGGTGCAGACATTATAGCTGGTTTTCCGACGGAAACTGATGTAATGTTTGACAATACCAAAAGACTTATCTCTGAGGCGGATTTACAGTATTTACACGTTTTCCCATATTCTGAACGCGATGAAACTCCGGCTGCAAGAATGCCGCAAATAGCAAAATCGATTAGAAAAGCAAGAGCAGAAATTTTAAGAACTGCCGGAGAACAACAATTACAAAAATTTTTCCAAAGGAATATAGGGCAGGAAGTAGAGCTACTTGTAGAACAAAATAACATGGCTCATACAGAAAATTTTATTCCGGTAAAGCTTGAAGGTAATTTTGACGTAGGACAAATTGTTAAGGCTCGGCTAGTTGCTATAGAGGGTAATCACATGATTTCAGAAATATTATGAAAAAATTTAAAAATATTGCTGTCTATGGTGGTGGTAGTTGGGGAACTGCACTAGCTTGCCAGGTGGCAAGATGTTATGAGGATGTCTCGATATTGGTGCGTGAGAATAATATTATTGAGGAAATATTAAATAATCGAACTAATAGCAAATATCTTGGTTCTGATATTATCCTTCCTAGTAATATAACTCCTTGTAGTAATTTATCAGACATCTTAGATAAAGAAGTAATAATTATTGCAGTACCATCTTTTGTTTTCCAGGAAACTTTGAAGATATTAAAAGATGCTGGGATATCTGACAACGTGGTGTTATTAGTTGCAACTAAGGGATTTGGTAGAGACCCTACGGAGTTATTATCTGATAAAGTAAAAGCCATATTGCCAGCTAATCCTTTAGCCTTTATAGCTGGACCTAACCTAGCTAAAGAAGTTGCTCAAGATTTATTAACTTCAGTTACCATTGCCTCTTTAGATGTTGATCTTGCCAAACGACTAGCAATTAGTTTAGCATCGCAACAATTTAAGGTTACCATAACTGACTATGTGGTAGTGATGCAAGTGGCATCGGCTGTTAAGAATATTATAGCGATAAAGAGTGGTTGGTATGATGCAAAAGGTTATGGACAGAATGCTAAAGCAGGTCTAATAACGGGGGGGCTTCAAGAAATAAAAATTTTATCTGAGGCAATTGATGGAGAATTAGGGGATAACTCTATTTTATATGCTCCAGGTGTATTAGGGGATTTGGTGCTAACTTGTTATTCTAAAGAGTCGCGAAATAGTAGATTTGGTTATGAATTAGGGAAGCACTTAGATGTTAATAAATTTTTAAATGAAAATTTATACTTAGTGGAGGGTCGAGAATCTGCTAAACTGGTATTGGATCTCATAAGAAAATATGATCTAACATTACCGATTATTTCATCAGTAATTAAAGAACTGAAATTAGTATGAAGTTTTTTGGCAATTTATCACAAATGTTATCACCAATATTTGGTAAAATAATATTATTAGAATTCTGTTTGTTATTATTAATTTTTCCGTTAGAAAATTTTAGAATTAATGGAGAATCTATTATTTTCCCAGCTTTTGAAGTTAGTTTACTCTACTATTTTTCCACATTTTATCATATTGGTTTTTGGCTAATATTTTTAGCAGGAATAATTTTTGACCAGTTATATTCCATGCCAATTGGTACAAATTCTTTGGTTCTGATAATTGCTCACATAATTTTAGAATTCACAGGAAAATTTTTTGTACTTAGAAGTTATTTAACAAATTTTATCGTCTTTTGTTTCTATTATTTCTTTATATTACATTTTAGATATTTGCTGATTTTAAGCAAAGGCTTATCTTCGGAGGGGTATTTTATGATATTAATGCAGTATCTAACTACTATATTCTCATATAATTTGCTACGAATTCCACTTGATAAAGCATTAGAATATTTTAGAAAACATGCTAAATAGTAAAATATTATATAGCCAGTTAATATCAAGAAGGGCTTTTCTCATAGGTTCAGGAAAACTGACATTGCTTTCGTTATTGGCTGGAAGAATGTTTTTTATGGAGTTGCTTGAAAATGATAAATATCGTACTTTATCTGATAAAAATCGTATAAGTTTTATTCTAATTCCACCTTTTAGAGGGCAAATTTATGATATCAACGGTAACATTATGGCTACAAACCAAACTTGTTTTAGGTTGTTACTTGACATACATAATGGCAATGATTACAAAAACGAATTAGCTCTAGTTGCCAATATCCTAGAATTATCCGAAGAAGAACAAAATTACATTAAGCAAAAAATAAAAAAAGCCAATAAACATATTCCTTTGGTTATACTAGATAATCTTAGCTGGCAACAAATGTCACTTATTGAAGAACAAAAGTTAAATTTAAGTTCTATTTTTGTAGATGCTAGTTATTCAAGATTTTACCATTTTTCAGAAGCGACTTGTCATGTGATAGGGTACACTGGACAGATTAATGAGCAAGAAAAACAAGATTTACAAATTAACAATTTAGGGGATTTTAATATTGGAAAATTTGGTGTAGAAAAATATTATGAAGACAAGTTACGTGGAAAATTTGGTTATAAGCAGATAGAAGTAAATGCCTTGGGTAAACAAGTAAGAGAAATCACCAATATTCAAAGCCAGCAAGGTGAGGACTTACATCTAAATATTGACGTGGAACTACAACAAAGAGTGCAGCCATACTTAAATAAACAAGGTTGCTCTGCAATAGTTATCGATACCAATAATGGTAATGTGCTAGTGCTGGCTATGTCACCAGTATTTGAGGCTAATAATTTTATAAAATTATCCCAAGATTACTGGCAAAGTTTAATCAATGATCCCTATAAGCCGTTGATTAATAAGACCATACAAAGTACTTACCCACCTGGATCTATTTTTAAAATTATTACAATTTTAGCTGGATTAGAAAATGGCATTAAACCGACTAAAACTATTAATTGTACTGGTGCTTCAGTATTAGGTAATAATAGTGCTAGATGTTGGAATCGTCATGGTCATGGCATCGTTGATATGTATAATGCTATCAAATATTCTTGTAATTCTTATATGTATGAAATAGCTCGCTTGATAGGTCATAAAAGAATATTAGATATGGCAAGAAATTTTGGTTTTGGTACAAAAACTGGCATTGATTTAACCGGAGAATCATTAGGTTTTGTTCCTTCAGAAGAGTGGAAAATGAAAAAATTTAACTCTAAATGGACGATTGGTGATACTCTTAATTTATCGATAGGGCAAGGGTTCTTATCAGCTACTCCAATCCAGCTAGCTAGATTTGTAACAGCAATTGCCAGTAATGGGAAATTGTATAATCCTAAAATTGCTAAAGATATATCAGTAAAAGATGGGTCAGTATTCGATCAGATTAATATAAATCAACAATATCTAGATATTTTAAAAGAAGGCATGTATAGAGCAGTTAATACGCAAGGTGGGACTGCCTATTATAGTAGAATTTTGACAGAAGGGCATCAATTAGCTGGTAAAACAGGTACGGCACAAGTGCAATCAAAGGCTAATATCAATGATGATTTAAATAGAGAGTCAATTGCTTGGGAAAGGCGTAACCACGCTATATTCGCTGGGTTTGCTCCTTACCTACAACCTCGTTACTCTGTTTTAGTGTTTGTAGATCATGGTGGAGGTGGAGGCAGGGCAGCAGCCCCTATAGCTAGTAAGATTATGGCTATGGTACTTGATAAATATAATTGAATATTTTTTACTATTCGTACTTAGTGCTAGCGATTTTATAGTATATATTAGCATTTATATAAAAACTTAGAAACTTGCAATATGACAGACCCAATTTTTAAACAATTTGTAATTATTTTACCTGAGATAATGCTGACCTTACTAGCTTTGTTTACTCAAACATATGCAGTGTTATTTAGTACAAAAACTAAAACCATTAGCAATACTCAGATATTATTATCGGCAATATTACTTATTGTCGCTTTTCAACAGTTGCAGTATCTTGCTTTACAAGGTTCAGGTAATGGTATAATAGCTTTTCGTAATTCTTTTGTCGTTAATCATTTTACTGTTGGTTTTAAATTCTTTGTTTTATTATTTTCAATAATGACTATGATGATTTATCAGGCATATTGTAAAATCACTAAGGAGGAGTTTAAAACAGAATTTATAACCTTAGTGCTACTTTCTACTGTTGGTATTTGTATTACTATATCAGCCCGTAATTTTTTACTTTTATTTGTTGCTATGGAGTTACAGGCACTGGTAGCCTATGTATTAGCTGGCTTTAATCTGAATAATATTAAAGCATCAGAAGGAGCGTTAAAATATTTTATTCTTGGGTCTTTGATTAGCTGCCTAACGTTATTTGGCATTTCCTTTATTTATGGATTTGGCGGTAGTTTAGATTATAGTAATATTTTTCAGAAATTAAATCATTCACCGCAGCCAAATATTGGTTTAATAGTGGGCTTAGTGCTTTTTTTAAGTGGTATCTTATTTAAATTATCAGCTGCTCCTTTGCATAGTTGGACGTTAGATGTATATGAAGGGTCTCCCGTTCCTTCAATTACCTATTTCTCTGCTGCCACAAAAATTGGTAATGTGGTGGTATTATTAAATATAATGACTATGGTAATTGGAGATTATAAGCAAATTTCAGTTGATCTAATAAAAATCACTGCGATTTTGTCCATGCTTATTGGGGCAGCTGGTGCTATTAGACAAACCTCCCTCAAAAGGCTAATGGGTTACAGCACTATTCTAAATATAGGCTATGTTTTAATGGCTATTTCTTTTCATACTCCTTACGGTGATAGAGTAGCATTACTATATATGGTTATTTATGCTGCTTCTGTCATTGGCTTTTTTGCTTGCCTAATTACTCTGCTAGGTAAAAAATCAGATTCAGCAACTTTTGATGATATTAAAGGTCTTGCTTCTACCCGTAAGGCGTTAGCTGCTGGGATTGCGATTATCATGTTCTCTATGATAGGCATTCCACCACTGGCAGGATTTCTTGCGAAATACAGCGTTTTCTATCAGGCTATTATAGAGAAACAATTTACTCTAGCATTTATAGCTATTGGCACAAGTGTTGTAGCGGCTTATTATTACCTGAAGATAGTTAAGTTTATGTATTTTTTTGAGGCGGATAAAAGTTTGAAACTAGTTTTAGTACCAACACCTAAGAGCTTAAAATTTATATGCTATTTGATTATTGGAGTTTTATTGCTTCTGTGTGTTTTTATCCAACCACTTGCTGATACTATGGATGGTTTATAGCTATGTCATGGCAGAAAAAATATAAGCTACTAATTTTTGATGAGATAGATAGTACCAGTTCTGAAGCTATTAGGATGGCTAAGGATTGTCCTGATAAAAATTATGTAATATTGGCAAAAAATCAGACAAAATCGCGTGGAAGAAATAGTAGAATTTGGCATTCTAGTCTAGGGAATTTGCATGTTAGTATATTATTAAATCATAAGATTAATCTTAGCTATATTCCACAATTATCTTTTGTTATGGCTATTGTTGTTTATAAAACTATCAATTCTTTGTCCGCTAGATCAGAAAATTCTATTAAATTAAAATGGCCTAATGATATTTTGATAAATGACAAGAAAGTATCTGGTATATTGCTTGAATCTATTAGTATCAATAACAATAATTATCTTATTATAGGTATTGGTATTAATATCAAGAAAAGTCCTGTAAATATTGAACAATTTGCAACTAATCTATTCGATGAGGGGATAGAAATAAAAGATATAGAATATTTATTAGATATATTGATGATTAATTTTGAAAAATGTTTCAGTAGATGGAAGGAACAAGGGTTTAGCAAAATAAGACAATATTGGCTTAAACATGCTTATAAATTAGGTGAGATGGTTAGCGTAAATGATGGAAACACAAAAATCTCAGGAATTTTTAAAGATATAGATGAATATGGTGGTATAAGAATTCAACTTGATGATGGAAAGGTAGTTACCTTACTTAGCCCTGAGATATCGTAGATTCTTACTTACACAGTAACATTAAGTTGTTGATAAAATTTGATAGCTTTGTTTAAATCTTCTACTGTATCAACAGAGATAGGAATATTGTTAACATAACATACCCCTATGGACATGTTATTTTGTAATGCTCTTAGTTGTTCAAGTTTTTCGCTTAATTCTAAAGTTGAAACAGGTAAGTTTATGAATTTAGTTAATGCTTCTTTGCGAAACCCATACATTCCTACATGATATAGAAATTCTTCTGCACCGTGTGGAATGAGATTACGAGAGAAATACAAAGCCTTATCATTATGGTCAGTAATAACTTTGACATTACTATGACCATTTACGGCGTCTATACCGACTTTTACTACTGGGGTCATAATATCATGGCTACTAGATTTTAGGTTTTCAATAACTTTAATAATTGATTCCGGTTCAACAAAAGGCATATCACCCTGTACATTCAAGATATAGTTAATATGGTGATTATTAGGGATTAGCTGAAACGCTTCGTATACACGTTCGGTACCAGTTTGACATTCTTGGCTTGTCATAATGAATTGTCCACCGCAATCAGTAACTTTTTTAGCTATAGTTTCTGAATCAGTTGCCACATAAATATTTTTTAGTTTGGTTAAATATACTTGCCTAAGAACACGCTCAATTATTGAGATTCCCCCTACAAGTTGTAGAGGTTTTTTGGGAAGTCTTACTGAATCAAGTCTTGAAGGAATAATAATTGCAACATCAGAGTGCATAAACTACCATATTAAAGATATTTATCAAAATAATTGTTGACATGATACGCTTTTTAAACGATAAAGTAAAGCTTATTAGACAGGTTCTTGAGAGACAATTTGTCTTTAAGTAGTATTGTTTAGGGCTCGTAGCTCAGCAGGTAGAGCACTTGACTTTTAATCAGGTTGTCCCGGGTTCGAATCCCGGCGAGCCCACCACTTTAGGGTACTTAAAACCATAAACATATCTGCGTATGTTGGGTTTATAATCCTAAGTGAAGCCAGCTAAAAAAGTATATCTGATGCAGACACTGCTAACACTTGAAATGCTAAGGGTATTAAGGGTTTGTAGCTCAGCTGGTTAGAGCACACGCCTGATAAGCGTGAGGTCGGAAGTTCAAGTCTTCTCAAACCCACCATTCGTAAGTATTCTTTATGAATCTTGAGAATATAATTCCACAATTAAGCCGTAATAAGTTAGCTATTTACTGGCTTAGGAATGGTGTATTTTCGCTTGCTCTTGCTGGGGTGTATTCAATAATATTGGTAATGCTTCGCACTCCAATGTTAGTTAACCTATTCCCCAATACAGAAATCTTTAAATCAGCTTTGGTTATTCATGTTAATTTATCAATCTTAGTTTGGTTGATGTCAGTTACAGCATGTGTTTGGAGCTATAATCTAGAGGCAACGACTCCCAGCATAACATGTGTAATAATAGCATTTATTTCTACTGCACTAATAGCTTTATCACCATTCTGTGGTCAAAATTTTCCTGTAATGAATAATTACATACCAATGCTGGAGAATATAATGTTTATTCTCGGAATTAGTTTATTTGGTGTATCTGTATTGTTATTTGCCTTATATACATTATGGAACTGTTGCAAAATATCTTGCTTTAACTCCCTCATTAATTTTACTATCCTTTCTACCGTAATAATGTGGGTGTTAGTATGGGTATGTTTTATTTGGTCTTATTACCAATTACAAGAAATTATTAAACTTGTACCAGTCGATATAGAATTTTACTATGAATTGCTTTTTTGGAGTGGTGGGCATTTATTACAGTTTATTTACACGCAAATTTTGATATTAGTAATGATAGTATTATTCCATGTTTGGATAGGTAAGGAATTAAGATTAAAAAAGCTGTACCTTGCACTATTATATTTAAATTTTGTTATAAGTGTTGCAGCTATTAGTGGACATTTATTATATGATATTATAGATGCTGAATTCAAAGAATACTACACTAAACAAATGAAATATGGTGGTGGGATAGCAGCAACTTTGTCTTTGATAATAATGTTTTATGAGGTGAAGTGGTATCATTCCCGCATAGGAGGGAATGACATTAACCCTAGTAAGGACATCAGGGAGGTTCAAATGCGTTTGGTGAAGACAACCATAATTTGTTCCAATATATTATTTCTGTTTGGAGGATTTATTGGTATATTAATTACAGGTATGAATGTTACTATTCCTGCACACTATCATGGTTCAATTGTTGGGATTAGTGTAGCTTGTATGGGTTTCTGCTTTCTTCTATGTGACGATAAACAGCAGAAGAACTCATATTTTACAACAGCAATTATAACGATAACTATAGGGCAAATGTTACATATTATAGCTCTTCTTTTTGCTGGTGGGTATGGGGTGATGCGAAAAACACCAGGGGTAGAAATGACTATTGGCAGTAAATTATTAATGGGTATAATGGGTGGTGGTGGGCTGATTGCTATTGTTGGTGGCTTGATGTTTGTTATTATTTGTGGTAGAAGAATCTTGTTTAAGTAATTGGAATAAAAATAATGGACTTGAAAAAACCTACTACAGAAGAAGCCAAAGAGGCAGTTAAAACTTTATTACGATTTATTGGTGAAGATCCAAATAGGGAAGGGCTACTAAAAACTCCTGATAGAGTAATAAAAACTTACCAAGAAGTGTTTTCTGGGTATGATAGAGATGTGGAAGAAATATTAACGACTAAATTTTACGATACTTGTAATTTTCAGGATTTCATAGTGTTAAAAGACATACATTTTAATTCATTTTGTGAACATCATATGTTACCGATAACTGGTACGGTAAATATAGCTTATATACCTGATAATTGTATAATAGGTATCAGCAAGCTCGCTAGGATAGTTGATGTTTTTGCTAGGAGACTACAGATTCAAGAAAAGATGACTGTACAAATTGCTGAAACATTACAGAAATATATTAAGCCCCTAGGTGTTGCGGTTAAGATTTCTGCATTACATAGCTGTATGACTCTTAGAGGAGTTATGCAAAATGATAGTATTATGAATACTATGCATTATACAGGCATATATGTAGAGCAGCAGAAATATCGCCACGAATTCCTAAATATTATTTCTAAAAAATAACCCAAGGTAAACTCATGTTACTATCAAAATATTTTTTACCTGTGCTGAAGGAAGAACCAGTGGAGGCGCAAGTAATTTCTCATAAGTTGATGCTTAGGAGCGGCATGATAAGACAACAATCTGCTGGGATTTATAGCTGGTTGCCGATAGGCTTAAAAGCCCTTAAAAATGTTGAAAATATCGTTCGACTTAATATGAACAAGGTAGGGGCTATTGAAATATTAATGCCTTGTATTCAACCAGCATCTTTATGGGTGGAATCTGGAAGATTTGAGAATTATGGCAAAGAAATGCTAAAATTCCAAGATCGCCATGATAATACGTTATTGTTTGGACCTACTAATGAAGACATGGTGACTGATATTTTTAGGAATAATATTCAGTCCTATAAGGATTTGCCCAAAAACTTATATCATATTCAATGGAAATTTAGGGATGAAATTAGACCTCGCTTTGGGGTAATGCGTGGTAGAGAGTTTTTAATGAAAGATGCATATTCTTTCGATATAGATCAAATAAGTGCAATAAAAACTTATAATCAGATGTATCTAGCATATATGCAAACTTTTCGTGACATGGGACTTCGTGTAATTCCAGTACTGGCCGATAATGGTCAGATTGGTGGGGATTTAAGCCATGAGTTCCATATTCTGGCTGATAATGGTGAGAGTACTATTTTTTATGACAAAAAGTTTTTATCTTTAACAGATCAGGAAAGTTTAGATATTGAAAAATTACAATCCTTATATGCGGCAGCAGAAGAAAAACATGAACATGATAAATGTTTGTTAACAGAAGAGAATCTTGCTAGTAGTAAAGCTATAGAGGTTGGTCATATTTTTTATCTTGGTACAAAATATTCTAAGACAATGAAGGCTCTAGTAAATACTAGTGATGGTAGTCTTGTGCCAGTAGAAATGAGTTCTTATGGTATAGGTATTTCAAGGCTTTTAGCTGCCATAATCGAATCAAGTCATGATGAAAAAGGGATTATATGGCCTATAAATATTGCTCCTTTTATGTTATCAATATTAAATTTGAACGTACTTGATAGTAAATGCAATGAACTATCGCAAAATCTATATGACAAACTTGTGGCCAATAAAATAGAGGTATTATATGATGATACAAATGAAAGAGCTGGTAGGAAATTTGCCACGCATGATCTTATAGGATCACCATACCAAATAATCATTGGTCCTAAAAAAGCTGAAAATAATGTGGTCGAACTAAAAGATCGTAGGACTGGAAAAATGGAAGAATTAGATGTGGGTGCTGTTATTGATAGAATATTTAGGTAAAAATATCATATACTGCTCGTAAATGAAGAGTTGGTAGACGATAGTATAACTTCAAGAAGAGCTAGGCAGTAGCAAAGTCGAGCTGCTAGGCGTACATGAGTAACTAGGCAGCTTCGATCTTTGGTCGCGACAACGCCAATTCTTGAAGTTCTACCTTAGTATACATGAGGTTCATAATGAAAAAGAGTATTAGTGGACGATAAAAATTTGTTATATTTTATATTATAGATATTAAAGGTAGTGGGTCTAATGTCACACATATTAGTAAAGCGTTGGTTGGCGGTATGCTGCTGCATGGTAATATTTATGATTTTTTTAGGAGGTCTCACTAGGCTTACTGATGCTGGTTTATCAATTGTTGAATGGAAACCGGTTTCAGGTGTCGTTCCCCCGCTGGGTAATGCTGACTGGCAGGATGAATTTGCTAAATATCAACAATCTGTCGAATATAAGCAAAAAAATACTAATATGACTCTTTCAGAGTTTAAATTTATTTTTTGGCTTGAATTTATTCACCGTTTTGCTGGCAGAGTAATAGGTTTGTTGTATCTAGTACCATTACTATATTTTTTTGTACGTGGACGGATTGATACAAGGTTACTGCCTGTATATTTGGCGATATCGTTATTATTTGCAGTCCAAGGATTTATGGGATGGTATATGGTGAAAAGTGGTCTAATTTTGCAGCCATATGTCAGTCATTTCCGTTTAGCTTGTCATTTGGTTATTGCAGTTATTATCTATAATTTACTGTTCTATCAGCTGATGAAAAATAGTTTTGATATTTTACTAGTTGAACGGTCAATAAGTTTAAATTTAGCAAAATTCTTTTGTATATTCACTATTATTATAGTTTATATACAGATTTTTTTAGGTGGTCTAGTTGCAGGTCTTGATGCAGGGCTTGTATATAATAGCTTTCCGTTAATGGGGAATAGTTTTATACCTCAAGAAATAGCTTTTAAACTATTGAGTAGAGATAGTTTAAGTGATGCTGTTTTTGTTCAGTTTATCCATAGAATTGGAGCGTATATTGTTTGTACTAGTGTTGGTTTATTAGTGTTGAGTCTAATAAAAACCAAGCATCCTAAATTAAACAAAGTTGCTTATTATATTGTTGGTGTGCTGATATTACAAATGTTAGCTGGCATAATTACTATTTTATATTCAGTACCTATATTAATGGCCTTAGTGCATCAGATTTTTGCTATTATACTATTATCATGTATATTATGGGGGTATTTTTTGTTAAAGAGTAGCTAGTGGCAATATTAAATGTAGATATAGAACTACCTTGTAGGTTGGATCGTTACTTGAAGAAATTATATCCTAGCTTTACCCAAGGGATGGTTGAGCGTGCCTTAAGGTTTAAACAGATAATGGTTAATTCTTGTAAGGTAGCGGCAAATTTGCGAATAAAGGCTGGGGATCAAATTTTTATAGAGGATAGTTTAAATTTAGACCCTAAAAAAGCTTCTGATAAGATTTTTTCTAGTTCTGCAGTTATACTAGCCGGTAAGTTAATGAAGGATTACCTAGTTTATCAGGATGAGTGGCTTATAGCAATTAATAAGCCAGTAGGTCTTGCAACCCAAGGCGGTAGTAAAATAAGCCTATCTATAGATGATGCACTACAATATTTAAATAGCCAAGGGGTAGATTTAAAACTAGTACATAGGTTAGATAAAGATACTTCAGGTATATTACTAATCGCTAAAAATTATGCGAGTAGTATAAAATTAGTGAAAGCCTTTAAGGAAAAGAATATTCAGAAAACCTATATTGCAGTAGTTTTAGGTAACCTTCCGCAACATGAAGGAGAAATTAGTGGTATGATAGGGAAGAATAGGGGAGGGGCGTATGAGACTGTACAAAATGATGAAGAACATGGCAAATTAGCCATAACTTGCTATAAATTGCTGAAAAACTTAAATAATGGTTTGACTCTAGTTGAGTTCACTCCTCTTACTGGCAGAATGCATCAACTTCGATTTCATGCGAAAATGCTGGGTTGTCCCATAATAGGTGACACAAAATATGGTACTCAAGAAGCCATGGCTTTATCCAAGGAAATGTTATTACATGCCAAAAGAATAATCTTACCGGAGAAAATATTTGGTAAAGAAATAATAATTAATATAGATTTACCGGGATATTTTTACCCACATTTCTTTATTTCCGCTTGAGCTGCGGCAATCCTAGCTATAGGAATGCGGTATGGTGAACAGGATACATAATGCAAACCAACTTTATGAAAAAACTCTATAGAATCAGGATTACCAGCATGTTCTCCACATACACCAAGTTTTAATGTAGGATTGTTTTTAAGCCCTCGTTTTATAGCAATTTCTATTAACTCCCCTACCCCTTCTTCATCTAATTTACTAAAAGGATCAAATGCAAAAATTCTTTTCTCCAAATAATCCGGGAAAAATGATGCTACGTCATCTCGAGAAATGCCATAAGTTGTTTGCGTTAAATCATTGGTACCAAAGCTAAAATAATCCACTTCTTCGGCAATTTCGCCAGCTTTTAAAGCAGCTCTTGGTAGTTCGATCATAGTACCAAGAGTAAAATCAAACTTACATTGGTTAGTATTCTCCATGTCAATGATCACATCTTGTATATGTATCTTTAAAGCTTTTAGCTCATTAACATCACTAATTAAAGGAATCATTAATTCTAAAATAGTATTTATATTCTCTTCAATCTGCAATTCTCTGATAGCAGTAAGAATTGCCATTATTTGCATTTGATAAATTTCAGGATAAGAAATACCAAGGCGACATCCTCTATGTCCAAGCATAGGATTCACTTCATATAGTGCGTGCAAACGTTGTTCAACAACAGCTAACGGTAGATTCATCACATTTGCTAAGTTTCTTTTATCATCCTCTGTTGTTGGTAGAAATTCATGTAAAGGCGGGTCAAGCAATCTGATATTTATAGCTTTACCCTGTATAATTTTAAATAATGCTTTAAAATCTCGAATTTGCAGTGGTAATAATTTGCTTATCGCCTGTTTCCTTCTCTCTATATCAGGAGCAATGATCATTTCTCGTACTAATGGTATTTTATCAGGATCAAAAAACATATGTTCTGTTCTACATAACCCTATTCCACTCGCTCCAAATTTTATGGACACACCTGCGTCTAAAACAGTTTCTGCATTAGCCCTAACTTGCAAAGTAGCAAACTCATCTGCCCAATCTAGAATTATTTGAAATTCCTTGGTAAAAGTAGGCTGAAGCAATGGTACTTCCCCTAAAAAAATTTTTCCCGTCCCACCATCTATGGTTATTAAGTCACCATAATTGATGATAGTGTTACCTATTTTAAATATCTGTTTTTTTTCATCTATTACCACATCATTTGCTCCGCAAACACAGGGTTTTCCTAGCCCTCTAGCAACTACCGCAGCATGTGAGGTCATTCCGCCTCTAGCTGTCAGAATACCAGCTGAAACATACATACCACTTATATCTTCAGGGCTAGTATCATGGCGTACCAAAATTACCTTATGATGATGCGACATTTTTTCGGCATCATAAGGAGAGAAAACTACCATGCCAGTAGCAGCCCCTGGAGATGCTGGCAACCCTTTAGAGACATGGTTTAAACTATTACTATAATCAATAGCCGTATGCAAAAGCTGAGTTAGCGATTCTGGATCTATACGCATTATTGCTTGTTGTTTAGAAATCAGCCCTTCTTGTACCATATCAGTGGCAATTTTAATACTAGCTAAAGCTGTTCTTTTAGCAGTACGTGTTTGCAAAATATACAAGATACCGTTCTGCACGGTGAACTCAATATCTTGTACATCCAAATAATGCAGCTCTAACTTCTTACAAATACCTTGTAATTGTTCAAATATTTGTGGCATAACTACTTGCATTGAGTAGTCTATATCAGGCTTATCTGACATAATAGGGCTTGGGGTTCTTGTCCCTGATACAACATCCTCACCTTGAGCATTTACTAAATATTCGCCAAAAAGCTTGTTCTCACCGGTTGCAGGACAACGTGAGAATACTACACCTGTAGCAGAATTACTCCCTTGATTACCAAAAACCATTGACTGTACATTAATCGCTGTACCCCAATCATTGGGTATATTATGTAGCTTTCTATAAGTTATTGCTCTATCACTTGTCCAAGATTTTAATACGGCTTTTATTGATTCTTCTAGTTGTGTATATGGATCAAAAAACGATTCACCACAATGATTAAAGATTATCTTTTTAAATTCTTCAACTATTATTCTTAGGAAATCCCCAGTAATTTCATTCTCTTGATAAATATTACATTTGCTCTTATGCATTTCAAATGCATTCTTAAATAATCCGTTTGAAACGGATAATACTGTTGATCCATACATTTCTAAGAATCTTCGGTAGCTGTCAAGAGCAAAAATTTCATTTCCAGTACTGGATAGCACATCGCAAACTTGATCATTATACCCAAGATTAAGTATAGTATCCATCATACCAGGCATAGAGGCTCTTGAACCTGAACGGACGGATAGTAGTAGTGGATTTTTATGATCCCCAAAAATTTTACCAGTAGTATTTTCTAAATTTTTAACAGCTACCGCTAAGTCCTTATTAAAATTTTCAGGCAAATTGTAATTATTTTTGTAAAAATAATTACAAAGCTCTGTAGTAATAGTAAAACCATCGGGAATAGGTAAATTTAAGTTAGACATTTCAGCAAGACCAGCTCCTTTACTACCAAGTACGTCCTTCATTTGGGCATTACCATCCCCACCTTTAGTACCAAAATAATAGATCCATTTGTTCATAAATACCGAAACAATTTTTAAGATAATTATTATATAATATGGCTAGATAAGCTGCAATGTTTAAATGCCCTGTACTAGAAGATATCTCATAACTCAAGTCTCCCAAGTTTCTTCCCTCACTCTCTTGATTTCTAGTTGATCAAATTTTGTGCCGCTCAATAAGAATTCATTAAAATCAAGTTTCTGTTTTTTAGCTTTTGATAATCCTGCCTACTTATAAATACTGGTATATTCAGGAATTTTTATTAATTTCTTTTTAGCATAATATTTTATTAATCTTCCATTAATTAGTTCAATGGTTATTTTTGCTATAGCTTCTTGATTTTCTTGTGAAATATGAATTTTCTTGAATTTATCATTATTACGTAGCCCAGCTTTATATGCTGTACTATCCTTTTTTAAGTTGCTAACTATCTTCTGAAAATTTGTAATATCAAACCCATAATCATTTATGGCAATTTTTTTATAATGTAATTTTGAGTTATTTAAGAAATTACTTAAATCAAAATTACCATATTTTACACATTTATTAACTGTACGTTTCAAGTTATTTTTGGTAATATTGTTAATATATTGCATCATAATTGTGGTAGTGAATTTCTCTTTTTTACTATGAGTATGATTTGCCACTATTGTTTTTATAAGATTATCCAAACTAAACTGAGTATTAGTTAGATTTTGTATTTTTAGATCTAGTACAGATGCTATTATATAGCCTCTGTCATATGGTAACTCGTTAGCTAGAGCATTATCCCAATATAATTTTGATATAGTTTCATTATCAAATAATAAGTAAGGAGAGGTATAATATTTTTGTAAAATCTTGTTATAGTTCCCTAAATATTCTTCAAATGTTACAATTCCATTAGTTAAATTAATCTTGTCAGTAAAATACTGTGTAAATCCTTCTGTAAACCACTTATATAGTGTTTCCTCTTTTTCCTTTATCAGAGTATTGCCTATCCACTTATGCAAATTTTCATGTGCCAGTAGGTGCTTAATATTAAAATCATTTACATTAAACTTCTCAGGTAATAGATACAGAACAGTATTACCGCCAATTAAAGTACCATAGAAACTATTATGTTTTCTATGGTTATTTATGAATACAAACAAATTATCATTATTCTTTGTTTTATCATTATTCTTTGTTTCAAAGAATCTCTCTTGAGCATTTATTATTTCATACAAAAGTTTTGTTAAGCTTTCTTGTGATTTGGTATCTATACTAAAAAATATTATGTTGTTACCCTTATAATTTACATTTTGTAAGATACTATGGTTTCCAGATATAGCAAATCCCTTTGAAATTAAGTTATCTGCAGTAAGATTAAGCTTTTGTATTTTATTAGCAGCAATATTGCCAAAATTAGTAAATACATCATTATGACTAGCAAATTTAATATCTACATCTATACTTTCGTCGTTTGTATATAATTTGGGGCATATTAAGGCAAACTTATATAAAAAATAAAATCCCTGGTCGATTATGTAAGTATAATAGCTTGATCCAAGTTTTTCTTGAGTATTCAATATATCATACCATACAATAATCTTTTGATTGGGTTTATGCGTTATTTTATTAGCATTTTTTATAAAAACACCATTTTCTACATGAATATTTTTTATTTGATTAGACAAATCATGTCCTCAAACTTGATGAGGAATATATAATTCTGTTTGATTTGAATTAGGAGAAGTAAATTCCAACTTAATTCTAAGCTTCTTATCCTTAGGAAAATGATAAACCTCATATGATAAGCTACCAAAAGCTTTGCTAATAAAAAAAACAAAGATACATACTGCAAATATCTTTAAGTTTACGTTTAATATATAGTTAGCCTATCATTAAGTTTGTCTATAGATATACCGGAGACTAATAAATATTTGGTAATGTGTGCATATAATGTTTGTAATGCATCACAATATGTCGAAGGGTTGTTAAATCTATTTTCTTTACTAAATCTGTCAATTATATTACCTCCACCGCAAACTTTTTCCCAACAACAAGAGCTACATTTTGGGGGCATCTCAGTTTGTGCTTTAGCTAATTCTAAAAAGATAGGATAGTTTAAAAAATCTTTCAAACTAATGTCAGTAATATTAGCCCCCGTATTTGTTACAGTATTTGGATCAGTATACATTAAACCCGTAGCAGGACCTAGTTCACCATCACCACGAATAGTTATCAATGGCAAAGATAATTTATTAGGTGCTCCAATCCCGTATATTAATCGCTCTCCTCCTAAAAAGATTCTTAAAAATGAATTAAAAAATCTAATTTTAATCGTAGGGTCATCTGCCTTAGTCCAAATTTCAAATAAGTCTGTAAGACATTTCGCATATTGATCCATACTATGAGTTGAAACTTCATTGTGAGTGAGATGAGGAAGCAGTAAGTCAAAACTCTTAACTTTTAACTCATTTGTAATAAAACTATAAATCTTTTCCCCCCTATATCTGGATTGACAACAGTTAATACACCAAATCTCATAGAAGATTTATGTAACAATTCGATCTTTTTTAAAAGTCTATCGTATGAACCGCGACCAAAAAAATCTACCCTGTGTTTATCGTTATATTCTTTTGGTCCATCAATACTTATTCCCACATCTACAGAATGTTTTTTGAAAAGTGCTATCCATGCTTCATTTATAAGCAAACCATTTGTCTGAATTGTTAACCGCAACTTTATTTTTGAAGATAAATTAGTAATTAGTATATTACATAAATCGTCAAATTCTTTTATGCCATATAATAAAGGTTCTCCGCCATGAAATGCTATATCCAAAGCATTTAATTCTAATTCTTGAATCCCTTCAAGCAAAAATTCCACTAATCTTTCTATAGTTTCATTCTTAATCCTTGCTGGTCTTTGTTTATATGAATCATCTGGTCCATTAAAAAAATAACAATAAGTGCAATTTAAGTTGCATCTTTCTGCTATTTTTAAAATAATGCCTAGCTTATTCATTATAGAGAACCTTAAATTTATTATACATATACACTATTTGTATGAGTATTATCATGAGTATCTTCATTATCAGTGTTCAGAGTATCAAGTCCCATTAAAATTAATGGTAAATTATTAGCGTCAGACGCCTGATTGTATCCAAACGGATATAAGTCTAGTTTTGCTAAAGTGTCTATAAATTGATCTAGTTTTGCTTTCATATTAAACCCCTTTATTAATTTATTGCTTTTAATCTTCATTAGATCCATAATTATCTATTTTATCACAAACATTCTGTATATTACAATATATATTTTAATATGTAAAGCGTCTTTTGTAAAAAAAATAGTAAATATTAAGTTTAGTGACAATTATGCAAAAGAAAAATAGTGTTTTTTTCATAGGATAGGATTATGCTAAGATTTAAATTACTCTTATGCTAACAATATTCGTAAATAACCGAACAAATGACGTTTTACCTTAATAATTGCTGGCTTAATATTTATAAACCTAAAGGCATAAGCTCAGCAAAGCTTGTTTCTATCATTAAGAAAAACCTTGCAGGGGCTAAAGTTGGTCATTGTGGAACCTTAGATGTTGAAGCAGAGGGGGTATTGCCTTTAGCAATTGGTGAAGCAACAAAACTAGTACGAGTTCTAGTAGATGCAAAGAAAACTTACATTTTTACGGTACAGTTTGGTAGGCAAACTGATACAGCAGATGCTTCAGGAAAAATAATAAAGGTTACTGATAATATTCCTATTTCAATTGATTGCCATAATATATGTAAAAAATTCATAGGTACAATTAAACAACGTCCTCCTGCCTTTTCTGCTATAAAAGTTAACGGTATTAGATCCTATAAATTAGCACGAGAAAATTTGACAGTCGAATTAACCCCTCGGAATATTGAAATATATAATCTAGAATGTGTTAATTTTGACCATCAAAATAATCAAGCTACCTATAGGGTAGAATGCTCTAAAGGAACCTATGTAAGAACCTTAGCAGAAGATATTGCTTTATCCTTGCAAAGTTTAGCATTTGTGTTAGAATTACAGCGTACTAAGGTTGGAATATTTACAGCAATCAATGCTATTAAATTATCAGAACTTGATATACAAAAGCAAGAAATGAAACAGTTCCTTGCAGAAAAAGCTATAAAAATTGAAGCAGTACTGGACGACATCCTGGTGCTTGATGCTACTACTGACCAAGCTAAGAAAATCATTCATGGTCAGAAATGCTATTTTGATTATCCTGAGAATATTGAATTAATTTGGATTCGGTATCATGACTCTCTCTTAGCAATTGGTAGCTTGAGTGAAAATTGCTTTAATTCTTTACGAGTATTTAACCTATAAAATAAACATGGAGATTACTGATGTCGGTTACAGCACAGCGTAAGCAGCAATTAATTACAGAATATGCTACTAAAGAAAACGATACTGGTTCTAGTGAAGTGCAATGTGCAATTCTAACTGAAAGAATCAATAACTTAACAGGGCATTTTAAAACTAATCACAAAGATTATTCTTCGAGAAGAGGATTATTAATGTTAGTTGGTCGTAGGCGTCGATTGTTGGATTATATCAAGAAGCAAAGTCTAAGCAGATATTTGTCGTTGATTAATAAACTAGGAATAAGAAAATAAAATAAAGCCCGGTTAAAAAATCAAAAATTTTATCCGGGTTTTTTGTTCATTAAATAAGGAATAAGAATGTTTGAAGAAATAACAAAAACGATAGAATTAGGTGGGAACCGACTAGAATTAACTACTGGTAAAATTGCTCGTCAAGCTGATGGAGCAGTTATGGTAAAAATGGGAGGAAGTGTTTTATTATGTACTGCCGTGAGTAGCAAAGAAGTAAAAGAAGGGATAGGATTCTTTCCTCTTACTGTACACTACAAAGAAATGGCATTTGCTGCTGGTAAAATACCTGGAGGATTTTTTAAAAGAGAAGGTAAAGGGTCAGCAAAAGAAGTATTAGTCTCACGCTTGATCGACAGACCGATTAGACCATTATTCCACCGAGCCTTTCTTAATGAAACACAAGTAATTTGTACTGTTCTTTCATACGATCCTGAATGTAATACGGATATATTAGCAATTATTGGAGCATCGGCTGCATTGGCTTTGTCTAATGCACCCTATCAAGATATAGTAGCAGCTAGCAGAGTTGGTTTGATAAATGATCAATTCATATTAAACCCTTCATTTAGCCAATTAAAGGATAGTAAATTAGACTTAGTAGTGGCAGGCACTAAGACGTCAGTTATGATGGTTGAGTCTGAAGCCGATCTATTGTCCGAAGAAAAAATGTTGGAAGCTATTGAGTTTGGTCACAAGGCATTACAGCCTGTAATTGAATTGATTAATGACTTAGTAAATATTGCTGGGAAACCTAAATTACAGCTTACCGAGTTATTCCCTACTAGCTTAAAGGAACAAATTAGAAGCATCGCATCAGAAGATATTCAGCATGCTTTTTCTATCAAATCAAAACAAGAAAGGGTCTTAGCGGTAAAGCATGTTTCTGATATAATTAAGCGACATTTTGCCGAAGATATTGCTAATAATAATCTTACTAATGCTCAGATTGAGTTCGCTCTTAAAGAAGTAGAATCAGAAATATTACGGCAAAACGTATTAAAGAGTAATATTCGTATCGATGGTAGAAAACCGGAAGATATAAGAAACATAGCTTGTGAAGTGGCTTTGTTGCCAAAAGCACATGGTTCAAGCTTATTTACTAGAGGAGAAACACAAAGTTTAGTAGTCACTACACTAGGTACTGGTCAAGATGAACAAATTATTGATAGTTTAGACGGGGAATATAAAGAGCGTTTTATGCTTAACTATATTTTCCCTCCTTATTCAGTAGGCGAAGCAACCCCAGTAAGAGCTCCTGGTCGCAGAGAAATAGGTCATGGCAAACTAGCATGGAGAGCCATTAACCGCATGCTGCCAACTAAAGAACAGTTCCCTTATTCTATTAGAGTAGTGTCAGAAATTACCTCTTGTAATGGCTCATCATCCATGGCTACTGTTTGTGGTAGTTCCATGGCTCTTATGGATGCTGGAGTACCGATCAAAACTCCTATAGCAGGTATTGCTATGGGTTTGATAAAAGAAGGCGATAAGTTTGTAGTATTATCCGATATTATGGGGGATGAAGATCATCTTGGAGATATGGATTTTAAAGTAGCTGGTGGCACACACGGCATAACCGCATTACAAATGGATATAAAAATATCTGGAGTAACGTTTGAAATAATGAAGCATGTTTTAGTTCAAGCAAAGCTTGGTCTTGTTCATATTTTACAAGAAATGGATAAGACTATTAATAAAACCAATAACCATATTAGCCAGTATGCGCCTTGTATTCAAAGTTTTAAAATTGATAAAGATAAAATTAGAGACGTCATAGGAGCGGGTGGCAAAGTAATACGCGAAATTTGTGATATGACATCGGCTAAAATTGACATAAGCGACGATGGCAATGTAACTGTTTCGGCTGTAGGTAAAGAGAAGCTAGATATGGCTGTCGAAAAAATTAAGTCAATTGCTTTTGATCCTGAAATAGGCGGCATATTCAATGGAACTGTTGTTAAAATATTAGACTCTGGAGCATTTATCAATTATTTAGGTAATCGTGATGGATTCATACATATTAGTGAGATTTCAAAAGAACGTATTGAATCTGTATCTAGTGTTTTAAAACATGGAGATATAGTAAAAGTTAAACTTATTGGTTTCGACAATAAAGGCAAAGCTAAATTAACCATAAAAAATATCGATGCTGAAATTACTCGGGACGTTACAACTAATCAAAAATCTGAGTCTTATAAAGATAACAGCGATAATAATGGTAATAAACGCGAATATGCAAAGAAATGGCAAAATAACAAAACAGCCTCCTCTAATGAAGATGAAGTTGTAACTAAGGAGCGTAAGTATTTTAACTGATTAAGGTATTGACTCAATAAAAATACAATGTTACAAATATTAAGTACTAGATTGTTATATCTAGATATAACAATCTAGTGATTCTACACTAAACAATTTGGCTGTATATTATTGTTCAGCGTAAATATAATTAGGTTAAAATTATTTAATGGAGGTTGTAATGAGTAAAAATAAGGGTGTTAGCACTACTAATGATAGTAAATTTTCTGCACCTAGAGAACCGGGGGTAGAACCAAGTTGTGTGGTACTAACCTATTCTGTTTGTGAAACATTAAATTCTGCAATAGAAACTATGCAATATAATGGAACAAGCGTACATTACAAGATAGATATAGAACCAAACAAAAAAAAGAGCAGCAGTACCAAGACCATAATGACTTAGAATCAAAAACCTTTTATGCCGGTAAGAGTAGTTGGAAAGGGCAAGAAAAGGTTAATGACTTTGGTATAGGCATTATGCTTATTAATAATGCAAAAAGTGCTTTTACAGACTCTCAAATAAATAAATTAATAAAATTACTTGAAGATATTACAGTTAGATATCCAAACTTGAATCTTGAGGAGAATCTTGTAGGGCTTGGTGAAGTTGCTGAAAGGCATGTAGCACCCGGAAAATTCTTCCCTTGGAAACAACTTGCAGATGCTGGCTTTGGTAAATTTATACCTACTACGAAAGAACAAGCAGAACAGATATTAATACGAAAAGGTGATAAAGATACAGAAGTCTCTAAAAAAGTCTCTCATGTTCAAGAACAGTTAAAAGACCATGGTTATGGTATTGAAGTTGATGGAAAATGTGGTGATAAAACCGCCACTTGGTTTGAGAAATTTAATACACGTTATGTTCCTGAACAATCCCCTCCAAATGAGTGGAGTGAGGCAAGTCAATTTGTTTTAGATGAACTTCACCCTAATGTAACTTTAGCAGGTGTTGTTGATCTTGAACATGATGCTTAATCAGAATTGCTGTAATAAAAAATGTTCTTAGGGGTGATGTCACCGCCATTATGTCATCCCAGCGAAAGCTGGGATTTCAAAAACCTTTAACTCTAAGGTGTTTTTAGATTTCCGCCTATGCGTTATTGCGAGCGAACGTACGTGAGCGTGGGGCAATCTATGAAGCTTGCATATGGATTGCTTCTCGGTCGACCTACGGGTCTCCTCGCCAATGACGGTTTTTTAACTTTCAACAGTTGTGGGTGTCATCCCTGTTCCTTCGGAAGTATATTCTTCTGCTTGCTCGCCCCTCATTTTCAAATCCAATTCTTTAAATCATTTGAGTGTACCAGCTTGTTCAAATAATACTTGCTTTTCATTATTGATTACCTGTTCTATCTTACTTGTCAATTCTCGAACATCAGATTGTTCTATTTCCTCTATCGGGATAACATCAATAATCTTTACTTGGATTACCCCTGGTTTCTTAATCCAAAAACCCTTTGGCCAGTATACCCCTGCATTGTGAGCCATCATCACGATCGGTACTTTTGCTAGTGAGGCTAATTTTGCCGCACTGGGTTTAAATTTAGCATTTTGTTCTGGTTTGAATCTAGTAGATTCAGGGAAAATAACCAACCATAAACCACTTTTTATCTTTTCTTGTCCTTCTCTTAAAATTTGACCAACTGAAATATTGGCATTACGATCTACGGCAATTGGCTTAACCATTTCCAATCCCCAACCGAATAATGGGATATTAAATAACTCTTTTTTTAATACCCAAGAATGTTCAGGTATAATTAATTGTACAAATATTTGTTCCCAGCATGATTGGTGATTAGACAATACTATAGAAGGAGATGAAGGCAATTTATCTAGACCAAAAACTTGGTATTTTAAACCACAAAAGATTCTAGCCAGCCAAATAAATACATAGGAGAAAATAACTCCAATCCTGTAACGTATATAATAGTTGACATTAAAATATGTTACAGGTATGTAACATATAAGGAAGAACGTAATGGTAAATATAGCAAGTAATGCATAAAATATTAATACTCTTAAACGCCAAAACATAGTTGGTTAATCTTAGTTGTTAATAATTGATTTGATTTATACAGCAAGTCTAATGGGTACAATAGCATAAAATTACGTCTACATATAGATATAATTAGTAATTATTCGGGGAAATTAAATGAAAAAAACAGCTCTATCCGGATGTCAAGTGACCGGGACTCTGCATTTAGGAAACTATCTCGGGGCAATTGTTAATTGGTCTAAGCTCCAAGATGAGTATAACTGCTTATTCTTTTTAGCCGATTTGCATGCTATTACTATAGTTCGTTCACCTATAGATCTAAATTCTTCCATATTGCAAACTGTTGCTACATATATAGCAACAGGACTTTTGCCGGAGAAAACCACTATATTTGCCCAAAGTATGGTGAAGGAGCATACTGAACTTGCTTGGATATTAAATTGCGTTACTCCGCTTGGTTGGCTTAAACGGATGACTCAGTTTAAAGACAAAGCAGGAAAAGACCAAGAGAGTGCTGGTTTAGGATTATTGTCTTACCCAGTATTGATGGCGGCTGATATATTATTATATAATGCTGATATAGTACCCGTTGGCGATGATCAAAAACAACATTTAGAGCTTACTAGAGATATTGCGGCTATCATCAACAGGAAATTCAATCAAGATATCCTAAAATTACCAGAACCATTAATTCAAGGTTCATCAAGAATAATGAGTTTAAAAGATGGTCGTAAAAAAATGAGTAAATCTGATCCATCTGATTTATCTCGTATTAATTTAAATGATAGTCGAGATCAAATTTATCAAAAAATTAAAAAAGCTAAAACCGATCATTTAGCTGAGATTAGTTATGATCCTCAGAATAGACCGGAAATCAGCAATTTAATTAACATTTATTGCAGTTTATCTGATAGTAATGTTGACACAATAGTTAATCAATACCAAAATAGCGGTTTTGCTAAATTTAAGGATGATCTAGCTGATATTATCATCACAACTCTAACTCCCATTAATACCAAATATGCAGAGTTAATGAAAAACCAAGATTATCTAGTAAGCACACTACATGAAGGAGCGGATAAAGCTAGAATTACTGCTGCTAAAACTCTTACTGAAATCAAAAAATTAATGGGCTTTGTTGTGTAAAAACCAATTACTATTTAAACAGCTTACTAAAAATTAATACTCCTCCTATCCACAGCCAAAGCCGCTTCTTTTATAGCTTCACTTAGGGTAGGGTGGGCGTGGCAAGTTCTTGCTATATCTTCTGAAGAAGCCCCAAATTCCATAAATGCTACAAGCTCTGCAATCATAGTTCCAGCTGAACAGCCTATTATATGGGCTCCAAGTACTTTATCCGTTACGCTATCAGCTAATATTTTTACCATCCCATCAGTAGAGCCTGTGCTTCTCGCTCGACTATTTGCCAAAAACGGAAATTTACCAACTTTGTAATCAATCTTAGCTTCTTTCAATTGTTCTTCTGTTAAACCAACACTTGCCACTTCTGGATAAGTGTAGATAACACTTGGAATAAGATTATAATTAACATGACCTGCTAAGCCTGCCATAATTTCAGCGGCAGCAACAGCTTCCTCTTCTGCTTTATGAGCGAGCATAGGTCCGGCAATTACATCACCGACAGCATAAATATTCGGAATTATTGTTTGGAACTGGCTATTTACCGTAATTCTATTTTGTTTGTCCGTTTCAATAGCTAATTTATCTAAACCTAAATCTGTTGTATGGGCTTTTCTACCAACAGCCAATAACACTATATCAGTAGTTATTTGTTGCACTGAGTTATCGGCTGTTTGTTGTATATTCAAAATAACTTTTCCTGCTTTTTTCTCAGCAGACAGCACCTTAGTATTTAATCGCAATTCAATAGATTGCTTTTGCAGGATTTTGGTAAATTGACCGATAATCTCTTTATCTAAAGCTGGCACAATACTTCCAGCATATTCAATAACCGTTACTTTAGAACCAAGCCTATTCCATACCGAACCAAGCTCTAAACCGATATAACCACCACCAATCACTACCATAGTTTCTGGGACTTTAGCAAGGCTCAAAGCTCCCGTTGATGAAACTATATATTCCTCATCAACAACAATATTGGGCATTTCAATAATATCAGAACCAGTAGCAATTAAAATATTTTTAGCCGATATCTGTTCAATTGATGTACCGTTAGTAATTTCCACAAGATTGGCTGAAATAAATTTGGCACTTCCTGTAAATTTAGTGATTTTATTTTTTGCAAACAAGCTTTCTATGCCTTTGCATAAGTCTGATACTATCTGACTTTTTTTAGTCATCATTTTTTGTAAATCAAGTTTGGCTGAGGTCATAATGCCAATATCGGCACAATGGTTCAATACTTCATGATATTTCTCAGAGAAATTTAGCAATACCTTGGAAGGAATACAGCCAACATTTAGGCAAGTACCACCAAGCGTCACCCTTTTCTCTATACAGGCAACCTTCATACCCAACTGGGCTGCTCTTATTGCTCCTGTATAACCAGCAGGACCACCACCAATTACTATTAAATCAAATTCTTGCATATATTTTTCCTTACATATAATAATTAATGGCATTATAAACCATAAATATACGAACACTAATAGCTAATTTGAATTTAATTCAATTATTTTTTGATTATTTTATTGTAGTAAATATTGGCAGAGTTAATGCTTTATGGTCAAAAGTGAAACTAGTACTACAACCATTTAGTTCATTTAGTTTACCTATTAAAATATCAGCAAAATCTGTATTACAGTTCTCATATTCTCTAACAGTTAGCGATAAAGTTTTGTGATCCTCAAACTGGAATTCTATAGTAGCAAATATTTCTTTTAGTACATTTATTATTTGGTTTTTTGAATATTTATAACCTCGTCCTAAAACCCAAATTATTGCACAAACTACTATGTTATTTCTAAATATAGAACCACTAATACCTGAATATTGCTCAATTAATTTTGTAGCTTTGCTACTTTGTACTTTGTCATCTTGAATCAAATAACGAATTAAAACATTAGTATCAATTCCGATCATATCCACTCTTAATGGATTCATTCATATCTTCGATACTTAATGGTGTTTTCGGTTTGGGAAGTATTCCTTTTAAATTTTTAACTGGCTTATTAATTGGCACTACTATAAAAGAGCCATCTTGTATAATGAACTCTAATTTACTGCCAAAAGATAAGTGTAGCTTGTTTCTAATATATGATGGGATAGTAACTTGTCCCTTACTTGTAACTGTTGAGTACTGTGATTTCATAAGATACCATATTATGTATACTCGGTGAACTTCAAGAATTGGCGTCGTCGTGTCTAAAGATCGAAGCTGCTCACGTACTAATGTACGCCTAGCAGCTCGACTTTGACACTCCTAGCTCTTCTTGAAGTTGACCTTCGTCTACCAACTCTTCATTTACGAGCAGTATATATTTGCTATGATTATTATAATAATGTAAGGAGAAAGTAAGAGCAAGCTATAAATGCTTATTTTTTCCTACTATTTTAAATTATGAGTTATTTTTATACTATTCTTACTCGGAGAGGCAATGAAGCTAATTATATTAATTTGTTCGGTAAAAGTGTTAGTATCATTGCGTAGAATAGAAAGCATTTGCTTCGATATTATATTATGAGAGTTTTTTAATAATGCTCCGGATTCTCCAATATTCTTTAATTCTCTAATGAAATCTAAAGGGCTTTTATAGCTCAGCTGAATATTTTCATAATCAACGATAATTTCTGTGAATCCTGCCTGTCCTAGTAAAGGTGTTACGTGATCAAAATGGATAAAAGGGGAAACATGTTGAAAGTGAGGGCGACTTAATGCTATTTCAGCTTCAATGAATTTCATTCGTAGTTCTTTTAGGCTGTTACCACCGATAAAATTACCAATAAATAGACCATTTGGTTTTAAAATACGTTTTATCTGTAACAGAAAATTTTGTACATCATTGATCCAGTGTAGACCCAAGGAAAAAGTTATTAGGTCAAAACTAGCTGCTTTAAATGGTAAGTTTTCTTCATCAACTAGTAATTTGGGAGTATGGTCAAACGATTGTAACATAACATTTGATGCACTAGCCGCTACAATTATAGCATAGTTATAGTTCTGCACTAATAGTTTAGTTAGTATACCAGTACGACATTCTAAATCTAAAATATCAGGAAATTCTTTATCAATAATATTTAGACGTTCAATAATATCGAATGCTGCATACTTAAAGAACGAACACTCAGCGATATTATCCACCACTTTGTCACGATTAGATTTTAACTTCTCACGATCAAATATAATTGTTACCTCTAGCTAGCTCTTGGTAATACTACCATAATATTACTCTTATATTTCCTAATATTACTTTCAAATGAAGCTCTCTGTTTATTCCTCAAAAGCATGTTTGTTGGCAGAGGAGGTGTATTATTATAATAATTGTACCCACTATACATGTTAATAGAGTTTTTATACAAGTCCATATTGTTAGCAATTTTGATAACATCTTGTTTATATTTAGAGCCAAACTCATGGGTGGCTGAATGGTAATGAGCAATTGCTTTGTGCCAACTACCTAACTGATCATATTTAGCTTTTAGGAATTTAGCAGCATAGGCGACGTTTTTCTTAGGATCAAAAGCTTGATTTAAAGAGTTAAATGCATTTAAATGATGTTTTAAGTTGATTTGCATACATCCTACATCAATATTTTCTTTGCCTTGAATAATTTGTTTTTTGACAAATGATATTGCCTCTTTTTTAGTATTAAAATAATAGCCTTTACCTTCAACATTGACAGTCCAAGGCCAAACCACTTTAATTTTATATTCAGTATGTTTTTTGCCCGATTCTTTTAAAGCTATCGAGTGTAACGTATTAGGAGGAATTTTATGTACCTTTTCAAAGTAAGGAAACATCCTTGAGCATTTATGTGATTCAGCAATTTCTATGTCTATATTAGCATATGCTACATTAACATGTAAATATAATGGAAAAAGAAACAATAAATATAGGGCTAATATTGACCTAATGGACATAATTATTATCATTTTACTTTATCTTTTGGAGCATATTAGAAATTTTCCTACAAGGCAAGTTATGTCTCGTTGTCCTATAATTTTGTCACATAAATATTTTGTTAATAGAAAAATATGCTTATTTTCATTGACTTTATTAACATAGAGCTTTAAAAGGTTTAGTTCGGCTTCATTACATTATCTATGTTAAATAGTGTTAGTCTTTAGGTAATTTTTTGTATAAAATAATGTTACCATTCAAAAGTATTTTTACTAAAATTCAGGAAATCATTTGGCCTATAGAAAGAGAGGAATTGAAACTTTTTTTGCCTATGGCATTAATGATGCTGTGTATTCTTTTTAATTTTGGAACACTTAGATCCGTTAAAGACGGATTGGTCATACCATCAATAGGAGCAGAAGTCATTAGTTTCCTAAAACTTTGGTTTGTTCTTCCTTCCTCTATATTATTTACTATAATATATGTAAAACTTAGTAATCACGTACGTTTTGAATATATTTTTTATATAGTAATTTCGAGTTTTTTGCTTTTTTTCCTGATATTTGCTTATATCATTTACCCTAATCAGGAGTTTTATCATCCAAATGCTGAGCAGGTAGAACATTTAGTATCATTGTATCCTAATTTTCGATGGTTTATCAAGATAATGGGTAAATGGAGTTATGCTCTCATGTATATTTGTTCAGAATTATGGAGTGCAGTAATTATTAATCTAATGTTTTGGCAATTTGCTAATAATATTTTTGATACCAGTAAAGCGAAACGTTTCTATCCAATTTTAGGAGTGGTAGGTAATGTTGGCCTGATTTTAGCTGGCAATGTATTAGTAGCTTTCTCAAATGTACGAGGGGTAGTCGATGCTCAAGTTATAATAAATGAAGATTTGCAATATAAATCAGAACTAATGCTACAACCTGTTATTTCTATAATAGTGTTTGTTGGTATAATTTCCATGCTGTTATTTAGGTTAATTAATTATCTTATTTTGAATGACGAGGTGCTAAAGGCTGATTTCCAAATAGTTCAAATACAGGCAAAAACTTCCTTATCACTTATGGATAGTATAAGGTTGGTTATTAACTCAAAATATATTGGACGCATTGCTTTATTGATAATTTGTTATGCACTACTAATTAATATAGTGGAAGGTCCATGGAAAGCTAAGGTAAGGGAGCTTAATCCCAATATGTTAGATTATATACATTTTATGGGTAGGTTTAATATTTGGATGGGAATTTCCAGCGTTACTTTTATGATAGTTGGTAGTAATGTGATTAGGAAATTTACTTGGTTAATTTCAGCATTATTAACACCCTTAATGCTTTTGATAACTGGTTTAATGTTTTTTATCTTTGTTATTTTTTCAGAATATATAAGTTTTGGTATAAAAGACTTTAATCCAATTTATGTGGCTGTAATTATCGGAGGAGTACAAAATATTTTAAGTAAATCAACTAAATATTCGTTATTTGATTCAACAAAAGAAATGGCATATATTCCTTTATCATTAGAACTTCGAACAAAAGGTAAAGCTGCTGTTGAGGTTATTGGTATTAAATTTGGTAAGTCCTTAGGAGCTTTTATCCAGTCTTTTATATTTATTATAGTGCCTACTGCCACATGTGATTCAATAGTAGTTTATTTACTAACAATTTTTATTATTATAGTTATTTTGTGGTTTTGGAATATAGTACAACTAAACCGGGAATATGTGAAATTATGTAATTAGCATGCGAAAAAAGTTAATATATATATCAGTTATAATTGCTGTAATCCTATTGATTTATACCATTTCATGGTTGGTAATTGTTACTTCTGTAGCTAGTAAGATTAATGGGCAATATAGTAACCGCTATATCGCTGCTAATTCGATAGATAGTGAACAAAAATATTTCATTAAATTTAATAAAGTTGTTAGCTATGGTTTTCCGTTTAAAATTGCCTTGCAAGTAATTGGTTGGCATGAAGAGGGAGAGAATAGTATAATTGAATTTAATTCCCCGATTTATATAGGTTATGATTTACTGAAACAGGCTTGCTTTATTAGTTATTTTGGTGACGCAACAGGTCGCTATAAACCTATTGAGTTGGGATTTGGTACAAAATTCGAAAGTGGTAATTATTCTTTTATAGCCAAAATGCCTTTAAGCTTTAAATTATTTAAGATTTTTATACAAAAAAAAGATCCGTTTGAAATTATAAATTTTATAAAAAAGTTGGAATTAACATCTGAGAAAACAAAAATTTTTGATTTAGTTGACGGGCAGAAATTATATGATGAAGATCATACAATTATTTCATTTTCACTAGAAAGGAATAAATATTATACTGATCTAGAAGATTTTAAAAATAATGTGCCACAAAAATTAAATGTTACTTATTCAACAAACATCTTAGAAAGTAATATTATAAACAGAAGAATACCAGCTGGTCTTTTATTATATAGATTTGCTTGGCCGATACCTTTTAGTTTTGAAGGTAAGTTTTATATAAAAACTAATAAATCTTTATATAGTGAATTTGCTAAAGATTTGGAAATAAAAATGATATCCAGCAAGTTTTCAAGTAGTATCCAAGAATCCTTGACTACTTTATTGTATCAAAGTAAAGTAGAAGAAGGTAGCAATGATAGTCATCTTAAGGTTGAATCAAAAATTGATTTGAAGCCAGGATTTTCTGATAATATATTGAATTCTATACAGTATTTATTGTCATATATATCGCTACTCCCTAATAGTTCATCTTTAATAGAAGAATTACAGTATATTAACAGTAATAAAGATAAATTCAACTTGACTGAATTAGAGAACCATCAATATATTTTTGATTTAGATATAAATTTTTTTGCTAGAAAAAAAGATATAATGAGAGCTCAAATAAATAATCTTAGTTTGTTTTCTAATAATACCGGGTTTCGATTATCAAGCGAATGCAGGCTAGATGCATTTAGAAAATTTGATATTAAGGGACTTATTGTCTTCAATAATTATTTAAAGGCAACGGATATTATAACCAATTATTTCTTTAACTTGGGTAGGTTTAAAACATTCTCAGAAGATAGTCGTATTGTATACAAAGAAGGTACGAGGTATTTTTTAAGAACCATATCAGATCATCCTGATTCTAACTCAGGTGACATAAGTTTTGAGTATAATTTAGATTCAAGTAATATAGAAAAAGGCAAAATAGGTTCCGTAGACTTTAATAAATTTTTGCCATTATATTATCTAGCATTATACAAAAAAGCCTCGGAAAAAATACATATTGGTGATAATGTAACAAAAAGGATACAAGAACTAGTACCTGATTTTAATGAGCATCATTCATTGTTAAAACAATTAATGATCCAGCCTTTTTTGGAGGTTGATAGTGATGTTTGGCAGGAAGTCATAAAATAACCTGAATTCGATGTAACAAGTTACATCGAATTCAGTATTATATATAGAAACAATCAGGTTTGAAGCGGCTGCCCACCTGATTGTTAAAATATAATACTCCATTCAATATGTGATTTTAATAATTAAAATCACATATTGAATGATGAAAAAAGTTAAAATGCACCCGCTTCAAGAGTGCATTTTTCCTTATAACAAAGCAAGTATCGATATAAGAATTATTAATTCTTATATCGATACTTGAGGTTAAAATAGCATTAGAGATGTAAATTGGATACTATAAAAATAATACATAAAGATTTAGCAGTAGAACTGTCTAGCTTAAATAAACTTATTCTGACCCACTTAGCTGCCAAAGAACAACTAGTTGGCGTAATAGGTAAATATTTACTAGAATTTGGTGGAAAGAGAATCCGGCCATTACTAACAATTCTAACTAGTAAAATGTTTGGTTATGTCGGTGAAGATAATATCAAACTTGCTGGAGCTGTAGAATTTATTCATGCAGCAACTTTACTTCATGACGATGTAGTAGATGAAAGTACAATGAGAAGATCCAAACCTACTGCTAATGTTGTTTGGGGAAGTAAGGCTAGTATTCTAGTTGGAGATTTTTTATTTAGTCAATCATTTCAGTTAATGGTAGATACCAAATCTGTTAAAGCTATGAAATCTTTATCAAGAGCTTCAGCAATTATATCAGAAGGTGAAGTTTCTCAGCTTGTGAAATTGAATCAGCGGAGAATTATTGACGAAACAGAATATAATGAAATAATTATGGCTAAAACTGCAGAGTTATTTGGAGTATCTTGTGAAGTAGGAGCAATTATTTCTAGTCAATCTAACGAGATCTGTGAAAGTTTACAAAATTTTGGTAGATATTTAGGAAATATTTTCCAAATTATTGATGATTTATTTGATTATTTAGGAAATAGTCATGATATTGGCAAGAATATAGGTGATGATTTTTTAGAAGGAAAAATAACTCTACCCCTAATCTTTTTATATAAGAAGCTTGATGATACCGGGCAATTAACAGTTCAGAAAATGATTAAGGCGGATAATAGATCTGAGAGTGAATTTGAGATAATACGAAGTTTGATGATACAACATGGTATTAAGCAACAAATTATCGACCATCTAGCAAACATTAAGAATGAGGCTAGTAATTTATTAGAGCAAATCCCTATACAGAATATTTATAAAGATCATTTAGCTTCTTTACTTGAGTTTACGTTAAATAGGTCTTATTAGGTTATGTTGCCAAGGTTTATGCGATAATAATAATTTAACCTGAGTTCATACAACATTACCGTACCTCATACCTAGTTACAATTAAATCTGATCCTCAAACTTTTACGATTAATATGCAAAATATTCCAACTGATATTGAACAGCTTTCTGAATTAGAGGCAAAAGATTTACTAAAACAATTGGCAAGTGAGATAGAAAAATATAATAAAGCATATCACCAAGAAGATACTCCTCTGATTTCTGATGCTGAATATGATCAATTATTTAATTTAAATCTTGAACTTGAAAAAAAATTTCCTCATCTTGTGCTGGCAAATAGTCCAACTAAACAAATCGGTAGTCTAGCTGCAGAGAAATTTTCTAAAGTAAAACATATAAATCCAATGTTTTCTCTTAGTAATGCATTTGATAATGAGGATGTATCAGAATTTATAAATAGAATAAAGAATTTCTTACGTCTTGATAGTTTTCAACCTATCTTTTGCGAACCTAAAATAGATGGTTTATCTTTTTCTGCTACCTATAAGAATGGCATACTCACCGCTGCTGCGACAAGAGGTGATGGTTTTATTGGAGAAGATATAACTGAAAATATTAAGACTATCAAGCATTTCCCTCATTCAATAGTCTTGGATACAGCAATTTTGGAAGTAAGAGGTGAGGTTTATATCAATAAACAAGATTTTCTATTATTAAATCAAGCACAAGAATTATCAAAAAAAGATAAATTTGCAAACCCGCGTAACGCGGCTGCTGGGTCGTTAAGGCAGTTAGATCCAAACGTTACAGCAAGTAGACCTCTAAGGTATTTTGTTTATGCTGTGGGAAGTAGTAGTAACAAAATAGCTGATTCTCAGGATGCTTTATTAGATAAGTTAAAAGAGCTAGGGTTTATCGTTAATAATATAGGAAAATTAGCATATTCTGAAAATGATATGAAATCTTTCTATGAATATTTGAATTTGTCTAGAGAAGAGCTGCCTTATGAAATTGATGGTATTGTCTATAAGCTAAATGATTTTGCTTTGCAGCAAAGGATGGGTTTTATCGCAAGAAGCCCAAGATTTGCTATTGCTCATAAATTTCCTGCGATAATTGGTCAAACTAAACTAATTAATATTACTCTACAAGTAGGTAGAACTGGCGTATTAACTCCGGTTGCTGAGTTAGAGCCGCTTTCTATTGGTGGAGTTAGGGTATCAAGAGCTACCTTACATAACTATCAAGAAATCATCAGAAAAGATATACGGATCAACGATTATGTGTTTTTGCAGAGGGCAGGGGACGTCATACCGCAAATTACTGCGGTAAATTTTACTAGACGCTCTAGTGAATCACAAAAAATTGATATGCCAAAACTTTGTCCGTCTTGTGATTCTAATTTACATTATAATCAAGAGACAATAATAATTCGTTGTGATAATGGGTTAAATTGTCCTGCTCAGAATTACGAACGAATTTGTCATTTTACTTCTAAAAATGCTTTAGATATAGACGGTTTAGGAAAGAAGCAAATAGAATTTTTGCTGGAAAAATCTTTAATAGAAAATCCGGTGGATATTTTTTATTTACAAAATAATAATGAAAAAAGCTTAGTCAAGCTTGAAAATATGATAGGATGGGGGCGAATTTCTGTAGAAAACTTATTCGCAAACATTGAAAAATCCAAAACCGTCCCCCTAAATAAATTCATTTATTCCCTAGGAATCAGACATATTGGCGAACAAAATGCCAAATTACTTGCTCGAGAATTTCAGAATTATGGTAATTTTATAGAAGCTATGGAATCTTTATTAAAGGGTGATCAGCCTATGTACCAAAGGTTAAATGATCTAGAAGGAATAGGAGATAAAATTTTGCTGGATATTATAGACTTCTTTGATATTAAAGAAAATCTACAAATTATTCATAAGTTAAGTAAAATTTTAGAAATTCAAGACTATAGTGATCAAACCACCAAAACCGCATTAACTGGTAAAGTTGTAGTATTTACCGGTTCTTTACTTACTCTTTCAAGAGCAGAAGCAAAATCTCAGGCAGAGAAATTAGGAGCTAAAGTAAGTAGTAGTGTTTCGTCTGCTACTGCTTTAGTGGTGGCGGGTAGCGATGCCGGTAGTAAACTCAAAAAAGCTAAGGAACTTGGAATTAAAATTATTGATGAAGACGAGTGGCTGGAGTTAGTATATACTAATTCTCCCACATCAATCCAATAAAGTACCTAGGGGAATTTGTACCCCACGTATAAATTCTTCAACGTTTAAAGCTTTTCTTCCTTCTTGCTGTAATTTTCTGATGATCAAAGTACCCTTACCACAAGCTATTTCTAAGATATTATTATTAACCACAGTACCAGGCTGTAATTTAACATCCAAATCATTATAATACGCTTCTAGGATCTTTATAACTTTACCTCTATATTCAAAATATATTCCAGGCCATGGATTCATACCTCGAATTCTACAATCTATTTTGTAAGCAGTCTCATACCAATTTATCTTCCCTTCTTCTTTCTTGAGTTTATGAGCATAAATTACTCCATCTTTATCTTGGACAATCCTTGGTAGGTTATCAATATTATCTAAAGTTTTAACCAATAAATCAGCCCCTATTTCTGCACATTGGTCATGCAAAACTGGTAAAGTTATTCTAGGAGAGAGTGAAAACGAATGCTGCAATATAATATCACCAGTATCCCACCCCTCATCCATCTGCATTATGCATACGGAAGTTTCAGAGTCTCCCTCTATAATAGTACGCTGCAATGGAGCAGCTCCCCTATGACGTGGTAAACTTGAGGGATGGATATTAAGACATCCATATTTCTTGGCTTGTAGGATAACTTGTGGTATCAAGAATCCATAAGCAACTACTACTATTATATCCGCATTAATTGAATTAATTAAATTGGTTATTTCTTCGGTTTTCAAGGTTTTAGGGGTATAAGTTGGAATATCATATTTTGATGCCAAACTATGGATAGGTGATGCTACCTCATTTAGCCCCCTTCCTTTAGATTTTGGAGATTGAGTGAATACAGCAACCACTTGGTGATCTTTACTGTTAATTAAACTCTTAAGAGTAGGTACAGCAAATTCAGGCGTACCCATGAAAATTACTTGCACAAAATATTATTTTTCAGTTTTTTTAATTTACGTAATGCTATGTCCTTTTTTATATCACTTAAATAATCAATTAGTAGTCTACCATCTAAATGATCCATTTCATGCTGAATAACCCTAGCAAGCCAACCATCAGCTTTTAATTCTTGTTGGTTATTATGATAATCTAAGAATCTTATAGTTATAGACTCAGACCTTGCTACTTCGACCCGTTGTTCCGGTAGAGATAAACAGCCTTCTATTGCCACAACTAATTCTTTAGATTTGTCTATTATCTTCGGGTCAGCGATAAATAATGGATAAAACCCAGCGGGTCTTTCTGTATCATCATTATTCTGCAAATCAACTACCAATATACGCTGAGCTATTCCAATCTGAATGGCAGCTAACCCCACACCATGATCATGATACATAGTTTCAACCATGTCATCCATTAACTTTCTTATATTATCATCGATTATCCTTACTGGCAAAGATTTTTGTTTTAATCTTGAATCTGGAGCAGTCACAATAGGTAACACAGGCATAGTACTTTAAAACCATAAATTATTTATACTTTTCTGCTTTGAAATTCGTAGGATTATTTGAGTATACAAAAACATTTACATTGTATACTCGGTGAACTTCAAGAATTGGCGTTCCCGCGACCAAAGATCTCCGCTGCTCCGTTACTCATGTACGCTCCGCTGCTCGACTTTGACACTCCTAGCTCTTCTTGAAGTTATACTATCGTCTACCAACTCTTCATTTATGAGCAGTATACCACAAAATGACCAATGAGTCTAGTGTGAGCTATTTGATAGCGAACGAAAAAAAGATGTGCTCAATAGTAAGCTACGCAGGGCTGATATCCTCCTAATGGGGATTATACTCGGTGAACTTCAAGAATTGGCGTTCCCGCGACCAAAGATCTCCGCTGCTCCGTTACTCATGTACGCTCCGCTGCTCGACTTTGCTACTGCCTAGCTCTTCTTGAAGTTATACTATCGTCTACCAACTCTTCATTTACGAGCAGTATATTACTTGAGCCTAGTATTAACTTGTTACATCAAATACAGGTTAAATTATTAAGAAAGTTTAAAATATTTACACTTTTTTACCCTGAAACTATTAGTACACGCATAAAAATCATTATACTTCTTAGGTTCTGCACGCAGAACTTAATTAAAATCAATATATGGTAATAAATTTATGGTTAACAAAGTAAATATATATAATGTTATTAAATTCCAATCCCCATTTGAACGTCTTAAATCATACACTAATTCACCTGATGTTATCTTACGTAAAGCTATTATTACTCAGGCAATTATTGACGCAACCAATATATCAAAATTCCGCACAGCAAAAAAGCTAGAACAAGAAGCAAAATTATGGATTTTTGGTGGTAGTGAATCTTTTAAAGAAACTTGTTTAGAAGGTGGGATTGAGCCATCTTTTGTAGTAAGAGTAACCAAAGCAATTATAAAGCTACATAAGAATAAATCTAGGCTTAGAAAGTCATCACAACAAAACTCAGTAGATAGTAAAAACAAAAAAACATTATTTAGAACAAAATTATAACCTTATTTAAGTTAGCTATAAAATGTTACAATTTAGGTAAAATTACGGTCAAAGAATCGCTTTTTAACTGAACAATATTTTAAAAAAGCAATTTAAAGTAAGTATATATAAGCTTACATTCTATTTAACGCAATTATCAAGCCACAATTATCAAGCCATTATGAAAATTTCAAAATAATGGCTTGAAATTCACATGATTATGCATTAGTTGTATAGATAGGTAGTTGGGTATATGCTAGCTCTTTTCTATTACATATAATATTTGACTTAACTAAATTAAAGAGGATTTTATGCAAATATCAGTATCAGGTCAACATATTTCTATTGGGAATTCTTTGCAAGATTATGTAAGAAACCGTACTATGCAGGTGTCAGAAAAGTATTTTTGTGATGTAATAATTAGTGCAAACGTGCATTTCTCTAAACAAGGATTCCAACTAGTTTGTGATATTGTCGTCAATGATGGTACAGGCAGACATATGATATTGAAAGGTAACGCTGCTTCAGATGACATATATTCAGCGTTTGATATTGCTCTTGCTAGACTTGAAAAGCAGCTTAGGAAGTATAAATCTAAGCTCAAGGATCGTCATGATAGAGTTAAAATATCCGAAGTAACATCTAATAAAGCAGTTAAATATACTATAACACCCAATCAATATGAACATGAAGACGAAGATAATGTGGCAGCATATGATAATCCTGTAATTATAGCAGAAAAATCTGTAGAAATATTAACTCTATCGGTAAGTGGAGCAGTGATGAAAATGGATCTTGAGAACCTTCCTGCTTTAATGTTTCAAAATAGTCATACTAATCGCATGAATGTAGTTTATTACCGTCGGGATGGGAATATATCTTGGATAGATTCCAAATAAATTCTTGCTGCTTATATACTCAGGTAGAACTTCAAGAATTGGCGTTCCCGCGACCAAAGATCGAAGCTGCCTAGTTACTCATGTACGCTCCGCTGCTCGACTTTGACACTCCTAGCTCTTCTTGAAGTTGACCTTCGTCTACCAACTCTTCATTTACGAGCAGTATATATACTGCTATTCACTTGAATATATAACTCTCAACTTCATCAATAATTCCGTGAATTTCAGTTGTTAGGCGAAATAATCTCATGGAGATAATTCTAATCTGATATTGATAATTCCGATAATATAATATGATAAAATCTCCTGGTTGATATTTAATAAAATTTGCTGGCATGATAAATCTTAAAATTTTAGTTTCAGTAGCGGCATTTTTTAGGATTAACTGCCCTAATCTTTCAGCTTCAAGATAAGATAGTATAATAGGTAGTTTTAAGTTAGGAATAGGTCTGTGTGAAAAATTCTCACTATTTATTTGGCAAAAGCTATTATTATAATCATCATACCGATCGATAAAGTTTAGTGCTAGTTTACTAATAATGCTAGTTTTAGAAATTTCTATTTGTTCTAAGTAGCTATTGCTTGATAGTTTAACCAATATTTTGGGACTAATATGACTAGGGGTAGAATATCCACGTTTAGTGAACTTAATTTGTTCCTGATAAGCTATGATATCAAAGAAATATATAATACGCAAAAGGTTAATAACATCAATACAAGACAAAGCTTTATTTAATACCAACCCTTCTACAGCTTCATCAAGAGTTGATATATCGATGTGCTTTAATGGAATACCGCATTTATAAGACAATTCGAGAATTATTGCCGCTAAACTACAAGCCCCAAACTTATTATTAACCCAATGCCCTTTTGCCCATAAGTTACCATCTCGCCAAATATTACTATGTGGCCAAGCTGGGTAAGGCCTAGCATCCCAAGTCCATAAAAACATTTGTTCGATATATTCTTGTGTTTGCCAATATTCAATAAAACTTCGAATAGCTTTACGCTGAATAGAAAAATCAACTTCACCATTAGAATATCTCGGTACTCCACCATCACTACATAAAGGATCAAAGAATATATTAGGTTGATTAGTTGCTTTATCAATGGAAGGAAAGCCAAATTTTTTTCATTCTTGGTTGCCATTCTGTTGTAACACCATCAGGATTACGATGATAATTCTCCCACCAATGTCTTAAATTCTTCCAAGCATAATCGGCAGCTAACTGATGCCTGCCACCATTTTCATCTATAAAGTAATCATATCCTTCGCCTGATTGCCAGCCTTTCATGATTTCTTCTGGTAAAATTCCTGAATTTATGCTTCTCGTTATAGGAAAGTAAGCATCAATACCTACGAAATCTATATATTCTGAGGCAAATAATTTATCCAAATTATACCATCCATCTTGTGTGTGATGATACTCTGACCAATCTGCTGCATAAGTAACAAGTACATTATTACCCACGATTTCTTTGACTAATTTTGCTAATTTTATCAATTGGGTAACAGCGGGAAAAGTATTATATTGATCCTTGACACTAGTTAAACCTATTAGTTCAGAACCGATTACGAAAGCATCAATATGATCTTTAACCAATTTAGCATAATGTAGGATAAAATTATTATAACCCTCATCTTTATTGAAAAAATCTACTATTGAATTTACGCAGCCTGTTAAATGACCACGCCATGGCTTTTGCCAAACATCCAAAAAAAACATTGGATAAAACATAACTTTAAAGTTTCTACGTTTTAATTCCTGTAAGTAACGGATTAAGCTAGCATCATTGACGCTGCCACCATATTTAGGAAAATCATCTGCATCTCGTGATACTAGCCTTGCCGTATCACGTAAATATTTCCCAACTTGCCATTGTTCTGAGTATTGTGTATTTGGATCATTAAATTCCACAGCAGGTTTAATAGTACAACTTGCAATATCCAAACTATCGCCAAACCAACATACAACTGGTGCAACCCATTTGATGTTAGGGCATATAATTTTCATTTGATTTAGACTATAAAGACTATTAGCAATATTACGGTAATTATTTGAATTTATTGGTTTTTTACTAATGATACCGCCTAAAGAGTTTTGTATAGTTTTGTATTGTATTATAGTGTCGTAAACAAACTCTCCGGATCCTGGGATTATGTCAACAGCCTCAACTAAATCTTCTACACTTTTGCTTTCTACGTAATCAGGAATATTAGCCTTCCTAGTTACTTCAAAGGAAAAATTAGGCACTGAATTATTAAAATCAGCTAAGGGTAGGTCTTCAAATACAGCATAACTTAATCCACGAAATGCTGGTGCTTGACCTTGAGGCTCAGCCGCAGCAATTAAAGGATCGGGTAATTGTTCTTCTGACCCTAAATAAAGCCTGAATTTATATTGTTCAAGATTGAGTAACTGATCATTAACCCATACTCTACCAATTTCAGCTATTTCGCCTTCACATAAGCTAACTGCAAAGGATAAATAATATTCACACTCCGTTAAATTGTGGATAGAAGCAGTTTCAGCAGTAGCTGATAAACCTCGTTGTGCAACGCTGGTAACTTGTACTTCCTTAATTTGATTTGCCCAAATTATTTTACCATTTACTCTTGCCGTACCAAAAACTAAGGTTATTGGATGCCCATAAACGGCTTTTGATAAGGAAAAACTTTCTCTAATATTTTTAAAATGGTAATACTCCTCAGGTTCATAATTTAAATGTTCTAAATAATCACCTAATGCTTTACCTGCAAATCGTCCAATGGTCGATAATATACCGCCACCAAAAACACCACCAATGCTACTTCCTACGCTACCTAGAATCTGACCAAACATATTAATATCTTATATTTATAGTTAATATAAGGCATTATATCATGTAATATAGCTGCACTAAGTGTAGGTGGATATTTTTTTAGCAATAGTCATATTTGTTTTCATAATGGGTTTCTATAATTTTATATTCCCTAATTGTGGTCGTTATTATGGTTGTTCGTGTCTCCCTGTAAATCGACAAGGGAAGTGTAAAACGTTGAGTTAGCAACAGGGTAGGGCAAGGAGAAGGGTGGGGGAGAAACTGAATCATCAGAAACTGTATCAAGATTAACAGTAGGATTAACAACAAGAGTATCATCCTCTACTTTTGCTGATTTACTAAAGTAGCTATTAGATGGAAGACTATCAGTCATAAATTTATGCTCATTAGTATTAATTAAAGATATAATCTAATAAATGTTAATTAATATAAGATAAATATTACAAAACTATTAAATTATAGTAATTAACTTTTACTAGAAGAACATATATACGCATACTTGACCTTTTTGTAAAGCACCGGGTAATTGAATCATCATGTAGAGTTGTCAACTTTTTTTATTCTTATCGTGGGAATTCTTATATTAATTGTAAAAATTTATCTAAGGTACTTAGTGTTTAGTTATATTATGTTATTATAATAAAATATATATACTCGGTGAACTTCAAGATTTTGGAATATATACTGCTCGTAAATGAAGAGTTGGTAGACGAAGGTCAACTTCAAGAAGAGCTAGGAGTGTCAAAGTCGAGCAGCGGAGCGTACATTAGTACGTGAGCAGCGGAGATCTTTGGTCGCGGGAACGCCAATTCTTGAAGTTCACCGAGTATACTCAAATCAATCGAAATTTTTTTCTTAAAGCTTGACCTTTGGTTAAAAACTGATTATGCAAGAGATAAACAACTATAACTATTATTAAAATGTTTTTATTAGAACTAAAAAAAATAAACGGAACTCTTGATACGATACATTTTATAGGTATCGGAGGAATCGGTATGAGTGGCATTGCCGAAATACTACATAATCTCGGATATAAAGTGCAAGGGTCTGATATAGCAGAAAATTATAATACCAAAAGACTAGAAAATAATGGTATTAAGGTTTTCCTAGGTCATCAAGGACAAAATGTCACTAATGTTTCATATGTAGTGGTATCATCAGCTATAAATAAAGATAATCCTGAAATTCAGGAAGCCTTACATAGAAAGATACCAATAATTAGGCGGGCTGAGATGCTGGCTGAATTAATGAGGCTAAAATGTTCTGTAGCAATCTCTGGTTCGCATGGAAAGACTACTACAACATCACTAGTTGCTTGTTTATTTGAAGCAGCTGGGCTTTGTCCAACTTTAATTAATGGTGGTATTGTTAATAGTAAATCTACTAATGCCTATCTTGGGTCTGGTAATTATCTGATAGCCGAAGCTGATGAGTCTGACGCAACTTTCATTCACATACCAGCAACCATTGCGGTAATAACTAATATCGATCCTGAACATCTAGATTTTTACCATGATTTTGATAGTTTAATTCAAGCTTTTAGAAGTTTTATAACTAATTTACCATTTTATGGTTTTGCAGTTGTTTGTATTGATCATCAAGCTGTTAGAAAACTAGTAAATGACATAGTTGAGCGTAGAATCATAACTTATGGAATAGACTCGGATGATGCTAACATACAAGCCTTTAATTTAGATTCTGATATTGAATCGTCAACTTTTGATGTGCGAATTAGTTTACCTAATGTAAATGGCGTAACAACTATCGAGAGAATTACTTTACCTACCCCAGGAAGACATAATATCCTTAATGCTCTTGCTGCTATCGCGATAGCTGTGGAGCTTGATTTTGGTATCAAAATTATTAAAAATGGATTTAATAGCTTTAAAGGGATAAAACGCCGATTCACTAAAGTGGCAGAATATAACAATGCTACGATAATTGATGATTATGCTCACCATCCGGAGGAAGTAAAAGCTACACTTGCTACGGCAAGAAATATTGCTAATAAGCGAAATAGTAAGGTTATAGCAATCTTTCAACCACATAGATATTCAAGAGTTAAATATTTATTTGATGATTTTGTAACTTGTTTTTCTGACGCTGACCAGTTGTATATTACAGATATATATGCTGCTGGTGAACAGCCAATAGATGGTATAACGGGAAGAGATTTAGTAAACAAAATCAAAAATACTAAATCCCATGCAATGGTATCATTTATTGAGAATCACGAGGATATAGCTGGCCTTATTGCCAAGGAGGCTATGCCAAATGATATAATAATTATGATGGGTGCTGGGAGTATTTCTACTTGGGCAAATAATTTGCATCAGCAATTTACGCGAGAACGTCATTGCGAGAAGGCGTAAGCCAGCGAAGCAATTGTAAGTTAAAAGTATGATATAATAGATGTTGAAGTCAATATAAATAATGATTTATACTGACTTATAAGGGGGTATTACAGCGATAGTCATTAATAATACTAAATGACTATCGCTGTGCAGGCGTGAGCGACCGTGAAGCAATTGGTCTTAAGATCGTATGGATCTTGGTACTCTAGCCCAAATCCCCGAGACGTTTGAATAGTTGATTGGGATGCCTTTGCACTCCCGCTTACAATCGTAAACATTAAAAGTCTTCGAGGTATTATGCCATTATATAATAATTTTATTGGTCTTGATATAGGAAAATTCAATTTTGTTGTTGCTATTCATGGAAAAAAAGAAACTAAAGAATATAATAACAACTCTAATGGAATAGCTGATTTTATCAAGGATTACAAAAAAGAGATTAGTTCTGCATTGTGTGTTTTAGAAACCACAGGTGGATATGAAATGGAACTATTACTAACGCTTTGCAATCAGGGTTTTGCTGTACATAGAGCCAATACTCGCAAAGTTAAAAACTTTATTAGGTCTTTTGGGAATGCAGCTAAAACTGATAGTCTTGATGCTAAAGCTCTAGCACTTTATGGTTTTGAACGGTCAGAAAGATTAGAACTATTTAAAGTACAATCTAAGCAAGCTTTAAACTTGTATGAATTAGTCGGACGTAGGAACGACCTCAAACAAATGTTGATTGCAGAAAAAAATAGGTTTCAGTCCCCGAGAGCTGATTTAATCAAGTCTAGTTGTGTTAAAATAATCGAAGTACTAGAAGAACAAATTGCATCTATTACTAAAAAAATAGATGACTTAATAGCAAAAGATAAACTCTTGCAGGCTAAGAAAGAGACACTGCAAACTATTAGTGGTATAGGCACAGTAGTATCTAATGAGCTTATATAGTAAATCAAATTGAATTAGATGATAAGATGTGGTATAAATAAAGGAAAAAATGTCAACAAGTCCATATAGTCAAGATTTAAGAGAAAAAGTAATAAATTATATAGAAAAAGGTAATAGTCAGAAATCTGCTGCTAAGATATTTGATATACATAAGAATACAATTAGCCGTTGGAACGTAAGGAAAAAAAAAGAAGGAACAGTATTAGCAAAGGCGAGACTAGGGATTAAAAGTAAAGTTGATAAAAAAGCATTAGAACATTTCGTAACAAATAACCCTAATAGTAAGTTGCAAGACATTGGTAAGAATTTTGGAATTACAGGTTCACAAGCGGCTAATATATTAAAAAAGTTAGGATTTAGTTATAAAAAAAAACCTTTAGCTACTTGGAAGCAAGTGCAGAAAAACGATCTGATTATTTAGAAAAGATCAGTAAATATGATAAAGATAAAATAGTATATCTTGATGAAAGTGGGATAGATATGACAATTTGCCAAGATAGAGGTTGGGGTAAGATAGGAGAATTATTGATTGGCAAGAAGAGTGGGAAACATTACCAAAGGACCAATATAATAGCTGGTTTAGTAAATAACAAGTCAATAGCCCCTTTTGTTTTTAATAAAACTTGTAATACAGAACTATTTAATAATTGGGTTGAAAAATTCTTGATTAAAGAGTTAACATCAGGACAGGTTGTAGTGATGGATAACGTTAGTTTTCATAAATCTCAAAAGACAAAGGAGCTAATAGAATCAGTTGGTTGTGAAGTTATTTTTTTGCCACCGTATTCGCCAAACTTAAATCCAATAGAGAAATTTTGGGCTAATATGAAGAGATGGATTCGAAGCAAAATAGCTGAAACTGGTACATTATCTGAGGCAATTTCTTTCTTCTTTGTCACCTAATTCAATTTGATTTACTATAGCTTTGTTACCTGAACTTGGTACATTGAACCGCAAACAAATAGCATCATTAGTAGGTGTTGCACCAATATCTAATGATAGCGGTAGATATAGCGGATATAGACATACAGGTCATGGTAGAAGTTTTGTTAGACCTATGTTGTTTGTAGCTGCTATGGCTGCTAGAAATTCTAACTCTGAACTGAAGGTATTTTATGAAAAATTGATCAATAGAGGAAAAAAGAAAATGGTGGCGATGGTAGCATTAATGCGGAAAATCATTGTGATTGCAAACGCTAAGTTACGTGATTTAACTAGCTCTGCAGAAGCAATAAAAATTTAAACCAAATTTATTTAAATTTTTATTGCGAACATAGTTGATCCATTTTTGGTCATTTTTTGGATTGCTTTGTCGCTACTAAAGTAGCTTTTCGCGATGACGTTATTTTAACAAATTTATTAGACTTGCTGCATAAGTCAAAGATAGATATTTTATAATTATGGCATTACTTGGTGAATATAGGAATAATTACAATCTAAGTCATCTAACTTGGTTTAAAGTTGGTGGACCTGCGGAGATATTTTTTAAACCATTAGACTCAATGACTTTAGCAGATTTTGTAGCACAAAACCAACAACAGAGACCAATAACTGTTTTAGGGGCTGGATCAAATATTATTATTAGAGATGGTGGTATAGAGGGAGTTGTAATAAAACTTGGTCAAAATTTTACTAATATAGAATTAATGCCGAATAATCAAATATCGGTAGGGAGTAGTTGCCTTAATTTTAACCTTGCTAAATTTTGTCAGGTACATTCAATTACTGGCTTTGAGTTTCTCAGCGGTATACCGGGTACTATAGGTGGTGGAGTGGTTATGAACGCTGGGGCGTATGGTTCAGAGTTTAAAGATATCATAATAGCAATTGAAGCAATAGATTCTAGAGGGAATTTTATCCTAATCCCTAACGAGGAGATAGGTTTTAAATATCGTGGTAATAATTTACCACAAGAGTTGATTATTACCAAGGCGATCTTTAAGACAGCTATAGGAGATAGTCATATGATCTTAGAAAAAATGAATGAAATAAATAAAAATAGACTAGCAACCCAGCCGATTAAAGAACGGACGAGCGGCAGTACATTTGCTAATCCAGATAATCATAAAGCATGGCAATTAATTGACAAAGCTGGTATGAGGGGATACAGAATTGGCGGGGCTTCTATGTCACAACTACATTGTAATTTTATGATAAACCATGGTAATAGCTCTGCTCGTGATTTAGAAGATCTAGGTGATCTTGTTAAAAAAAATGTATTTGAAGATAGTGGAATTAGTTTAGAATGGGAGATTAAACGAATAGGGAAATATGCATAAATATCAAACAAGCTTTATTGCCAATTCTAAGGTTACAATATTAAGCGATAAAGGAAAAAAACATGTGGCAGTAGTAGGTGGCGGTATGTCGGCTGAGCGAGAAGTTTCTTTAGTATCGTCTTCGGGGGTTAACCAAGCTTTGGTAGATAGTGGGTATAAAGTTACTTTCATAGATATGGGAGTAGATATTGCTTCAGTATTGTTGCAGATAAAGCCTGATATAGTTTATAATTGTTTGCATGGCACTTATGGTGAAGATGGTTGTTTGCCTGGATTACTCAATATCCTACGAATTCCTTATACTCATAGTGGTGTTCTTGCTTCTTCTTTAGCATTTAGTAAAACACATGCAAAAGCATGGTTTGTTGCTAATGATATTAAGATAGCCAAGAGTATTGTCATTAATAAATCTGACAATATTAGCAACGACCCTATGCCAAGACCATATGTGATAAAACCTCTCACCCAAGGATCAAGCATAGGCGTTGAAGTAATATTTGTTGAAGATGATTTTAACTTTGCTGATTATGATTTTCCTTATGGTGCTCAGGTAATGATTGAAGAATATATTAAGGGGAGAGAAATGCAGGTAGCCGTTTTAAACGGCAAAGCTTTAGGGGTATTGGAAATAAAACTCCTGAAACAGCGTTTTTATGATTATAAGACTAAATACACAGATGGATTTGCTGAGCATTTATGTCCAGCTCCACTACCACAGAATATGTATAATAAATTATTAGAAGAGTCGGAAAAAATATATCAAACCATGAATTGTAGAGGTGTAGTTAGAGCGGAGTTTATTTTTGATGAAAGCAAGAATGAATTTTTTACTCTAGAAGTTAACACCCATCCTGGTATGACTTCCTTATCGATTATACCAGAAATAGCTGCCTTACAGGGGATGGATTTCCGTACACTAGTTGAAAGAATTTTAGAAACAGCATGTATTGACACATGAAGAGGAATAAAGCGTCTAATAAGAAGAAAAAAGCCAATATACCGCTGCGACGAAAGTTGGCAGTGTTGTATATTAGAGTGGTATTTTTTATTAAAATTGCCCTAGTGGTTTTGCTGTCTGCATTTTTCTTTACTAGCTATTTTGCTCCTATAAGACAAGAAATTATCCAAAATACTTACGAATTTACTTCTGATATTGGATTTAAACTTGAAAATGTTTTAATAGAAGGACAATATAATACTAAGGCAGAAGATATATTGGCTACTTTAAATGCTGATAAGGGTACACCTATTCTTTCTATAGATATGGAGGCAATAAAGAATAATTTGGAACGCAATCCTTGGATTAAAAATGTTGCAATTATCGAGAGAAGATTACCTAACACTATTTACATAAGATTAATTGAGAGAGTGCCTATTGCTATTTGGCAGATTAACGGGCAAGTTTTTCTTATTGATCAAGAAGGATATAAAATTACCAATAATATAGGTAGTTTCTCTAATCTTTTGCATGTTGTGGGATCAGATGCTAATATTTATACTAGCAAATTAATTCAGGATTTAGCTAAACACCCTGAATTAGCTAAAAAAATTATCTCTTCTGTACGTTATGGAGGAAGACGTTGGGATTTAAATCTAGAACAAGGTATTACTGTTAAAATGCCGGACTTAAGGTTTGAACATGCTTTAGATTATCTTGCAGGATTGGATATGGAAAATATATTATTTAATCAGAACTATAAAATTGTAGATTTACGAGATTCGAGTAAAGTTTACATGGAAAAATATTAAAAGTTATGAAAGCCAAATTGTCTAACTTTGTTACTCTTGACCTTGGTAGTAGTAAAATAGCTTGCATTGCGGCATATATTGACAAAAGAGAGGAAGCAAAAATAATAAGCCAAAATCTGTATTACTCAAAAGGCATTAAATCAGGAGTCATATTAGATTTAAAAGAGGCAGAAAATAGCATAGTCGGGGCGATTTATGCATTAGAAAAAGATTGCGGTAAAAACATAAAAAAAATAACTATATCACTAACAGGCTATGGCACTAAGTCTTATTACATAAATAATAAAATAAAACTTTCTAATCAGCCAATTTCACAGCAAGATATCAAAAAACTTATCAAAAAAGCCTTATTGGAGTTCAAGCTTAAAGACCAAGAAATTATTCATTATTTTCCTATAGAATTTATTCTTGACGATAATAATGCTATTGAAGACCCAGTTGGGATGTTTGGCAAAGAATTAGGGTGTGAATTACATATTATTACAGCAAATTCTAATATGCTGATGAATATTACCAATTGTTTTGCAAAATGTCATGTTGAAATAAATAATATTATATTAGCAATTTACGCTTCGGGAATTGCTTGTCTTTCAGAAGATGAAAAAGCTCTTGGTTCTATTATAATTGATATGGGTGCTAGAACTACCTCATTTGGTGTATTCGTCTCAGGTAAATTACTATATACAAGCTACATAGATATAGGTAGCTTTCATATTACATCTGACATAGCAAAAGTCTTTTCGGTAAGCCTTAACGTTGCAGAAAAACTTAAAATTCTTTATGGTAATGCTATGCCGTCTTCTTTTGATAAAGATAGTGTTATTAGTTTAGAAGATTCTGAAATGGAGATTCCTGATAGCGGCAGACCAACAATTACTTCAAAGTATCTTGCATCTGTCATTAATCCAAGAGTAGAAGAAATATTATTGATGGTTCAAGCAGAATATGACAAGGTTGTTGCAGGTAATATGATCGCGTATCGCATCGTTATTACCGGCGGTGGGGCAATGCTTCGAGGAGTAAAAGAACTGGCAAGCAAAATTTTTGAAAAACAAGTACGAATTGGTAAACCAGAGGTCTTACTAGGTTTTGCTGAAGATTATAATCCCCATATATACTCCACTTCTATAGGTATGGTAAAAAATCAATCTTTAAAAATACAAAAAAATAATTTTGATATTAATGATAATAACGATACTAGTTGGTTTAAAAAGTTTCTAATTTGGCTAAAAGAGAATATTTGAAAAGAAAATGCCTAATACTCGATAATCAAGTTTTTTAGAATTATTAAAAAATACGTCATTGCAAGCGTAAGCGAAGCAATTATAATTTCACCGAATTTGAGTATATAAGAATTGACAAATTCTTATCCTAAATTCGCGTGTCTTGAAAATATATTAGACTTACCTAAATAACTTATCTATATTAGATGTATATAAGCTATATTAAACTCATAAATTAAATAAAGCGGAATCATGTCAGGGGAAGTTGGAAAAAAAGAATTAAACTGTTCTTTTTGTGGTAAAAATCAATATGAAGTAATAAAATTAATTGCTGGACCAACAGTATTTATTTGTAATGAATGTATTGAACTGTGCCGTGATATTATAAAAGAAGAGACTAAAGTAAATCTTAAACAAGTTGCCTCTTTAATTCCAACACCACACAGAATTTTTTCTACTCTTAATGATTACGTAATTGGTCAAGATCAGGCAAAAAAAGTTTTATCAGTTGCGGTATATAATCACTATAAACGATTAGAATATATCGAGTCAGGTAATAATGATGTCGAATTAAATAAATCAAATATCCTAATTATTGGTTCTACTGGCTCTGGTAAAACCCTTTTGGCACAAACCTTAGCAAAGATTCTTGATGTACCTTTCACTATGGCAGACGCCACTTCTTTAACCGAAGCTGGCTATGTTGGTGAAGATGTTGAAAATATCTTGCTAAGATTATTACAAGCAGCAGACTTTAATATAGCCAAAGCCCAACGAGGCATTGTTTATATAGATGAAGTAGATAAAATCGCTAGAAAATCTGAAAACCCTTCCATAACAAGAGATGTATCAGGAGAAGGAGTCCAACAAGCATTACTTAAAATCATGGAAGGAACTATTGCTTCTGTTCCTCCCCAAGGTGGCAGAAAACACCCACAGCAAGATTTTGTTCAAGTAGATACTTCCAATATTTTGTTCATATGCGGTGGAGCTTTCATGGGGATAGATAATATCATTAATGCCCGTACTGCTCAAAGTTCGATTGGTTTTGCGGCAAATGTCCAATCAAAACAAGAAAAAAACCACAGCGAAATACTCAAATCATTAGAAATTGAAGATCTAGTAAAGTTTGGGTTAATTCCAGAATTCATCGGTAGGCTTCCAGTAGTAGCAACTTTAGATGACCTAGACAAAGCATCTTTGGTGGCAATTTTAACTCAACCCAAAAATGCTGTTATCAAGCAATATCATAAATTATTTGAGTTAGACGATGTTGAACTATCAATTGATAATGATGCTTTAGAAGGAATAGCCGAGAAAGCGCTGGCACGAAAAACCGGAGCTAGAGGTCTTAGATCGATAATTGAGACACTGCTACTTGACAGCATGTATAATGTTACCAATCTAAAAAAAATGCATGTACATATTTCAAAAGATGTTATAGATGGTACAGCTCAGCCAGTAGTTACCCCAAAAAATTATGTAAAACCTACGAAAAAACGTATGGCGGTTTAGTACTAGGTATTCTAATTTCTGATATAGCTGATCATTAATATAGATATTGAAGTTCATGTTAGGATTTCTTATTATTAATAACATTAATATATTTGTTATTGTAAAAATGTTCTATAAATATGGTTTAGAAGAGAAGAGTTATAATTCATCTAGAACTGGACTAAAAAATAATCTATTATCAAAATTAAAGGATTGTTGATATGAGACTTCTAATTACTATTTTCACCCTACTATTTTATTTCTCCAGTAATGCTAGTGATCACAAACAAAATGGTACTATACTTGTTACTGCAGCAACCGGTGCATTAGGTTCAACTATATGCGATGTGCTAGCATCAGAAGGGTATAATCTACTAGTATCTGGTAGGAACAATAATAAACTAACTAATTTGCAAAAGGATTTACAAAAGAAATACCCTAATATTACAGTTAGAACCTTGATAATTGATTTTTCAGATACTAAAACTATAGAAAATGCGGCAAGTAAAATTACTCTTTCCTCTATCGAAGGAATTGTGCTTATTGGTCCAAGACCATCCTTGAATAAAAATGACATTCCTAGTAAAGACGAATGGACTAAAGTATTTGCAGAAACTTTTATTGCTCCACTTGAGGTTGTACGTTTTTTTGCCCCTAAAATTCATAATAATGGTAGCATTGTTGTAATTTCAGGTAGTAGTTCTAAGAATTTTCTACCAGCCTACCCTAATACCAATGTTGTACGACTTGCTTGGAGTGGAGAAATAAAAAATCTGATGCATTTGTTTGCTACACGTAAAATTCGTGTTAACGCTATTTCCCCAGGACCAATTTTAACGCAACATCATAAGAATATGATAACAGAAAAGGCTAGTTTAAATAACATTTCATATGAGGAACAATTATTAAAAGATACCTCTTCTATACCTTTGAAATCTTATGGTGAAACTGAAGATCTCGGAAATTTAGTAGTATTTTTGCTCTCAAATAAGTCTAGTCATATAAATGGCTCAAATATTCTACTGGATGGCGGTGAATCTACTTCTTATTAGGTTCTTAGCATACATTCTATAAAACTATCTCGTGCCTAACTACTTTGGGCAGATAGTGATTGTTGTTTGTCAAAGAAATAGTCGCTCCGTCAAAAAGTCTAGAAGATAACATCTACTACATTTCAACGCAAAAGGAATCTTTTACGCATAGCATTAAAAGTCCCAAGGGTTTTCTCCCCTGTGACTTTTTAATGCTATGTGTAAGGTGAGTAACTAATATTTTAAAAAAGTTTCACTGATTTGTTATGAAGCAACATAATTCCTGTAATAAAAAATGGAGCGAATATAGCCTTTACTTCATGCAACAATGCTTCATTACTAACTTCTTGTTGCAATTCTTCTCTAATTAAATCAAAGATTTCCTGCAAACTTTTACCACCATCTATCATTTGTTTAAAAACATATTTGGTATAATTAGAAACTGGTATAGTAACCTCAGTTTAACGTAAGGAGCAATTTTTGTGCTTTTAATTTATTAGGCTTTATTGCTGGTTTGCGTGGCTTGAAGCAATAAGCCACAAACCCTGAGATTTATATTAGACCTTATATCTTAAAAATGTGTTATGAAGCATTAAGAGAGTTGGGAAAAAATGTTTTTTATATTACACTATCAAAGGTTGTAAAGTAGCAAGATTATCAAAATTAACGTCTCTTCAGCAACATTTATTCAATTTATTTGATCTAACAATGCCCCAAATGACAAAATCTGCAAAATGATAAAATGTAGTCAGTAAAGAAAATTTAATTTTCTATCCCATACACCGCATACTAACGTCGTTTTATGGCACAATTTTGATCCTATCCATCTCGAAGATAAGTCGCGTGATATCACTCATCTCCTATTTTAAGAGCAGCTATAAAAGCAGATTGAGGTATCTCAACATTACCAATATTACGCATACGTTTTTTGCCAGCTTTTTGTTTTTTCAATAATTTACGCTTACGAGTTATATCCCCACCATAGCATTTAGATAAAACATCTTTACGCATTGCCTTAACGGTTTCTCTAGCAATTATTCTGCTGCCAATAGCAGCTTGAATAGCAATCTGAAATAATTGCCTTGGAATTAAATCGCTAAGACGTTTACACAACTCCCGCCCCCGATATTCTGATCTTGAACGATGTACTATAGTAGATAAAGCATCAACTGGCTCACTATTAACCAAAATAGATAATTTTACTAAATCACTTTCCTGATAAACATCTATTTCCCAATCAAAGCTAGCATAGCCTTTTGTATAACTTTTTAACTTATCATAAAAATCAAATACTATCTCATTTAACGGTAATCGATAAATTACCATAGCTCTACCGGCTACATAAGTTAATTCAATCTGTACCCCTCTTTTATCGGTACATAAAGATAACACATTACCTAAAAACTCATCTGGTACTAATATTGTTGCCTTAACCCAAGGCTCTAACATTGAGTCGATATTTTGCACAGGTGGCAAATCAGCTGGATTATGTATTTCTAATTGATTTCCATCACGCATATTAATCTTATAAATCACACTAGGAGCGGTGGTGATCATATCAAGGTCAAATTCGCGTTCCAATCTTTCTTGTACTATTTCAAGATGTAGTAACCCTAAAAATCCACAGCGAAAGCCAAAACCTAAGGCTGTTGAACTCTCTGCTTCAAATTCAAAGCTAGCATCGTTAAGTTTTAATTTAGCTAAAGAATCTTTTAAATGCTCAAATTGCGAAGCATCTGAAGGATATAAACCACAAAACACTACCGGTAAATGCGGCTTAAAACCAGGCAGAGATTCCTGACAAGGTCTTTTCTCGTCAGTTATTGTGTCCCCAACTTTACAATCAGCAACTTGTTTTATTGAAGCAGTAAAGAAGCCTATTTCTCCTGGGTATAAAATATCTGATATATGTTTTCTAGGAGTAAAATACCCAACATTGTCAACATTATAAGTAGAATTGGTAGCCATCATTTTAATACGCATATTCTTGCGTAAAACTCCATCGATAACTCTAACTAAAATTACTACCCCTAGGTAAGAATCGTACCAGCTATCAACCAATAATGCCTTTAGAATATCTGTTTGATTAGTTTTTGGACATGGCAGCCTATTAACAATTGCTTCCAGTACCTCCTCTATTCCTATACCACTTTTTGCAGAAATCAATAATGCATCGCTTGCATCTATGCCAATTACGTCCTCTATCTGTTGCTTAACTTTATCAGGAACAGCAGCTGGTAGATCAATTTTATTTAGGACTGGAATAATTTCATGATTATTATCGATCGCTTGATAAACATTTGCTAGAGTTTGTGCCTCAACACCCTGGCTACTATCCACTACTAACAAAGAACCTTCACAAGCAGCTAACGATCTACTCACCTCATAAGAGAAATCCACATGACCAGGAGTATCCATTAGGTTTAGATAGTAGGTATTACCATTTCTTGCTTTGTAAGTTAATCTAACAGTCTGTGCTTTGATAGTGATACCACGTTCTTTTTCTATGTCCATTGAGTCCAGTACCTGATGACTCATTTCCCGAGCTGCCAACCCCCCACAATATTCAATTAATCTATCTGCTAGAGTAGACTTACCATGATCAATATGAGCAATGATTGAAAAATTTCTGATAAAGTTTTGATTATTCATGGTATATTTGGTATAATGTTAAAATTAGAAAGAAGTTTTATCTTTATATAATAAAATTCCATTTTATAGTAGGAAAATTAATAATGCGTGCTGAAATTGAACATTATGTAAAAAAAATCGAACAGTCTTTAGAGCTGCTCAGGAGGTCTCTTTGATTTCGATAACGCAAGCAAAAGGCTTCTAGAGCTAGAAAATATATCAGAAGATCCGGAACTGTGGAATAATCAAGAGAAGGCCTCGAGTATTCTAAAAGAAAAAAGACTTCTAGATATCAAGCTTAACTCGTTTAAACAACTTCAGTCTAATTTTACGGAATGTTTAGAACTTGAGGATTTGGCATTTACTGAAAATGATCAACAAGTTTTGCAGCAAGTTCAAGAAGATTTAGGGAAACTATCTATTATTGCCGGAAAATTTGAGACTGAATGTTTATTTTCTGGAGAATTTGACAGTAATAATTGCTTTCTAGAAATCAACGCTGGAGCTGGAGGAACAGAAAGCCACGACTGGGCATCAATTATGATGCGTATGTATTTACGCTTTGCAGAAAGGCTGGGTTTTAAAAGCGAAATTATTCATCTTATTAATGGCGAAGAAGCTGGAATAAAATCATGTACTATCAAAATTAATGGCTACCAAGCATATGGTTGGTTTAGAACAGAATCTGGTGTGCATAGGCTAGTTAGGATATCACCTTTTAATGCCGCAGGTAAAAGGATGACTAGTTTTGCTAGCAGTTGGGTATATCCAGAAATTGACGATGATATTTCCATTACAATAGATGAAAAAGATCTTAGAATTGATACTTATAGGTCTTCCGGGGCTGGGGGGCAACATGTAAACACTACCGATTCTGCAGTAAGGATTACCCACTTACCGACTAATATCGTAACCCAGTGCCAAAATGATAGATCGCAGCATAAAAATAAAGCACAAGCTATGAAAATGCTTAAAGCAAGGCTTTATGAGTCGGAGTTAAAAAAACGTACCGATGATATTAATGAACAAAATGCATCCAAGACTGAAAATGGTTGGGGACATCAAATAAGATCTTATGTATTACAGCCTTATCAGATGGTTAAGGATTTACGTACCAACCATGAAACTTCTGATACTAAGGGGATACTTGACGGAGATTTAGAGAAATTCGTTTCAGCCAGCCTATCAATGAGTGTTGGTAATATTAGCAGTTGTTAGCCATAGAAGATAGGTATAACTAACCCGACTAAGTTCTTGATATTAAGTTGTCATTCCCTCGTAGGCGGGAATCTCCAATATCTCAAAGCTTTTCTGGCTTTATTTTAGATACCCGCCTATGCGGGGATGACAAACGTTATCCATCTAAAACCTTCTCGGGTTAGCTATATAATTACTATTATAGGAAATTATGATGAGAAAATATTGTTTCAAAATTGATAAACTAATTCGTGATTTAGTCCCAAGAATTATGCGTTCGCGTGGTATTTCGGTATTTGAACGTAGTATGAAAAAAGATGAATATATCCAGCGTCTTAAAGATAAATTGTTGGAAGAAGCACAGGAGGTGATTGATGCAAAAACACCAGATGAAATTTCTGAAGAACTAGCTGATTTGCTTGAAGTGATTTATGCATTAGGCAAAGAATACAACTTATCGATGGAACAAATTGAAGCAAAGCGTCTTATTAAGAAACAGAAGGATGGTGGCTTTGATAATCGTATTTATGGCTCTTATATAGAAATGCACTATGATAACGAAGATATTGGTTATTTTTTAGCTAAACCAAAAAATACCCTGAAATAACACTATCTAATACGAAATATTGATTTATTTTCTCAAAGTTGCTATGAAAGTTAGCAACACTTCTTTTATTAACTTAAACCATATTTAACCTCAATTTCGGATTAATTTCAATAATCCGATTAAGAATCCTCCAGCCATAAGCATAATAGATATCCAAATAAAACTCATCATTGGTTTGTAATATATTTTTGCGTGAATTACATCATCGTCAATTTTACTTAATACTGCGTAAAGATCATAAGTTAAATAAGAATATATATTACTTTCTTGGGATAGTTGTTTTTCTATTATATATAATCTATTCTCAGGCTTTAAGATGGTGATATTATTTTGTTGATCCTCAATCCAAAATTCAGCAATTTGCCGATAGTAATTTTGGGCTGAGGATACTCTCATATCTTTTAAGGTAACTTCAAACCCACCTGCTGTTACCTTGTCTCCAACTTTTCCTATAAAATCTACTTCACTTTGTAATAATGAATTAACAGTAATAGTTAAAACAAGTAAGCCAAAGCCTAAATGCCCTAAGATCATAGCAATATTAGCTTTTAGTTTGGTTCTAAAAAAATTGCTTTTTGCTAATATATAATAACAATTTTGTATTATTAGAAAAAGAGAAAATGTCACGGCACATGCTGAAATAAAACCATACTGAATTTGGTATGAGCTAATCATAGTTATTGCAAAAGAACTAGCTAAAATTAGTAGCTGTTTTTTTCTGGTATTATAAGCAATGCCAACTAGTAGAACTGTTGGAATAAGGAAGATTATAAAATTATTGATAAAAAATCTTTCACTAATGGTAATAGATTCTTGGTATAATAAAGAATAAACTACTGGGTAAATGGTGGCACATAGTAATATTACTAGGGCTGTTAAGAAAAATATACTACCCCAAATAATAAGTTTGTACTTAAATTTATGTTTGTCTAATCCTGCTGGATCGGGTTGAGTGATATTTTGTCCTTTTACTAACAGTAACACTAAGCTTGATATAGCAATAATAGCAAATATTACCAACATGTAGATTGCTCGCTCAGGTGATGAGGCAAAAGAATGAATTGAGGTGATTAGCCCTGAGCGTACCAAAAACGTACTAAATACTACTAGTAAAAAAGTGATAATTGATAGGGTTATGCTCCAGTTTGTCATTCGTCCAGATTTTATCGTTACCAAGATTGAGTGATGTAGAACGATAGCCGACAGCCATGGTAGTAGGGAAATATTTTCTACTGGATCAAAAAACCAGAAACCACCCCAGCCAAGCTCTCTATAAGCCCACCATGATCCTAGTGCTATTCCTAAGGTTGAAAATAGCATTCCTAAATTGGTAAATATTTTAATTGCTCTGAGATTAACAAAGTCTAAACTAGACGTAAGCAAGATTACGCAAGCAGATGTGAAAGGTACGACGTAACAGACATAGCCTAAATATAATATAGGGGGGTGTATTATTAGGGCAATATCTTGCAGCATGGGGTTTAAGCCGAGTCCCTGGGCGGGACGGAAGGATAGGCTATCAAATGGGTTAGAGGTAAAATAAATGAAACTACCGAACAAGATTTGTATTAGTGCTAGTACAATTATGTGATAGACTTGAATTGGACGGCTATTGAATAGTGCAATATAAATAACAGCTATAGTCTGTAATAAACATAGCCATAATAGGATAGACCCCTCATGACTTGCCCAACTAGCAGCAATCTTAAATCCTAGAGGCTTTAATGTACTAGAATTAAAAAAAACATTCTGTATAGAAAAATCCGATATGATAAATCCACATACTAGTAGCAAAAAAGCTAGTAATGTTGACAGGAAACTAAGATAGAAAAAAAAAGTAGCAGAACGATATAAATATAAAGAACTAACAACTGTTAGTATACTGAATAAAATTGCAGATATTTGTAAATAATTGCCAAGACTACTTATCACTTTCAGATTCTTTATTTGGTAGAATAATGACTTTTATGCTATCAAGTCTGTTACCTATTTTTTTGTTAATAGTGATACTTAAATTAAATATCTTGATAGATTCTCCTTGATTGGGAATACGCTCAAGTTTATGGATAATTAAGCCAGCTATGGTATTTGCGTCATCATCAGGTAGACTCCAATTTAATTCTCTATTTACATCTCTTATGGTTACAGATCCATCAATAATAAACTCCGTTTCAGATTTTTTTACAATTGTGTTAATAGGATAATCATGCTCATCGATAATAGGACCAACAATCTCTTCTAGAATATCTTCTAGAGTAATAATACCTTGTAGATCACCATATTCGTCAACAACACAGGCAAAATGGCTCTTTCTTTCTCTAAAAGCATGAAGTTGATGAGTTACCAAAGCATTATCAGGTATAAACCAAGGCTGATTTACTAATTCTTTGATATTAATTTTTTTTGCATCGTTATTCTTTTCGTAAAGAGCCCGGAGTAGATCTCTCATGTGAAGTACGCCAATTATGTTGTCCTGAGTGTCCTTCCATAATGGTATTCTTGTATGGGGGCTAGATAATAATGCTCGCCTCACTATCTCCTCTTTAGGCAAATCTACATTAATGGCTACTATGTTACTTCTATGTATCATAATTTCAGATACTGTCATTTTCCTAATATCTAATATACCCCCTAACATGTCACGGTCAGATTTATAAACATTACCTTCTTGATGATAATGTTCAATAACTCCTCTGACTTCTTCTGTTCCCGAGATATTTTGTTGTAGATTAATACGGAAAATAAAACAGAACAGCTTAACTATAACTTCAAAAATAGAATTAATTGGTTTCAAAAGCTTTAGGAAAAATATAATTGCTGGAGAAGTGAATAATGCTAACTGTTCTGCTTTTGCTACAGCAATAGCTTTAGGTATTATCTCGCCGAAAACAATTATCACGAAAGCCATCACTGCTGAAGCTACGACAGTGCCACTATCACCTAGCCAATCGATAAATATACTGGTAGCAATGGTAGTGCAAACAGTATTAAGCAGAGTATTACCAATCAATAATGTGCCTATTACTTTTTCTTTATTCTTGAGAACTTGTAATACAGTGTTACGTTTAATAGCTTTTGCCTTAAACTTTTGTATTTTCCCTGGAGAAGACGCGGTGATGGCCGTTTCAGTAGCTGAAAGCAGTGCGGCACATCCTATCATTAGAACAATAATGATTGTCAAAAAAATAGTCATTGATCCTTGTATAAATTATTAGCGTAAATCTAATTATATTGGCAACTGTGCAATTCCCCTAATACTTTTTTATTATGCTCTTGCCTTAAACTCATGCTACAGGGCTTATTTCTTTTCTTGACTGAATTTGCTAAAAAATAATTTTGATTATTTTTATCAAAATACTTACAAAAATCATCAATTGAACAGAATATTTCCTCCTTTAATTGTCAGTTAAAATTAGTAACTTTAATTCACTTCCCACTACACTGCAACCCTTATATCTTTATATAATCCTTCTACACTTATATCGAACTCAGGTTAACTAATCAACTGATGTAATGAAATAACATTAGACTTCTTTCGAAACTCTACTTTTGCTGGTGATTTGTACGTCGATGCGGTACTCGAATCCTCACGTACATTAGAGTACGCTGCGGTTCTGCGTTCCGCGTCTCCTTCAAATCCCTCAGCACAAGCGAGTTTCGAAAGAGGTCATTGTAGAGGTAAACAGAATATTAAGAGATTCCAACCTAGAATATGCGAAAGAAAATGATAATGATGGTAAATAAGACAACCTTAGCTTACAAAAAAACTGATTTATCCAATGGCTCTTTAAAGGCGACGAGTTGATAAGTATAGTTTGTAAGCCAGCGAATTCCATCAGGGTTGTAGAGTAAATTTTATCTGTATTATTGAAAATATTAATAAAATTCACTTTGTTATAAGCCCGGATACATGGATGCATTTGCTTTTTTGCTATTGACGTTATTTTTTTCTTGCATTATAGGGTAGATCCATACATGAACTAGGGGCAATTCAAAAATTGCTGGATTTAAACATAGTAATAAGGTATTGTAGGCTGAATTTAGTTCGTTATTAAATAATAATTATGCAAACAACAACTGCGGTTACCAACAAAAAAACACAAATTAAAGAATATACGTCTTTTATCTTTACAATATTTTTGGCACTGATGATAAGATTTTTTGTCATGGAACTTTTTTTTGTGCCAACAGGTTCAATGAAAGCAACAGTGCTAGAGAATGATTATATTTTTTCAACAAAATATTCTTATGGATATAGTAATTATTCTTTTCCTTTTAGTCCCAATATTTTTAATGGGAGAATATGGGCGTCACAGCCACAAAGAGGAGATATAATAGTTTTTCGCCCACCAAATAATATGGATATTCGATTTATAAAAAGATTAATTGGGCTACCTGGAGATAAAGTACAATTAATCAATGATGTAGTGTATATAAATGATAAAGCCATAGAACGCACTGAAATTGGTACATATACAAGTGAAGAAGGAAAAAATTATATAAAATATAAGGAAATGTTACCTAATGGTGTAAGTTATTTTTCTTATAAATTAAAACAAAATAATCATTCATTAGTAAATAAATATGGTAATACGGAAAGCTTTTATGTACCTGAAGGTAAGTATTTCTTTCTTGGAGATAACAGAGATGAATCGAATGATAGTAGGATAGACCTAGGATTTGTACCGTTTAAAAACTTTATTGCCAAAGGACAATTTATTATTTTTTCTACAAAAGAAGAATTATGGCAAAGTGATATTGGGATAATTAATCAAATACTCCGTGTTGGTACTTGGCTGGCATCTATTAGATTTAACAGAATATTTACGTCCCTTTATACAGATAAAATACAAAATGATAACAAGTAAAGAATCAGCTCTTTCTGCTCCGGAAAAGCTTGAACAAGATATAGGATATAATTTTAATAATAAAGCTCTTTTACTTGAAGCGTTAAGTCATCCTTCTCTTAAGCAACATGTACTAAAGCATGGAATTCAAAAAAACTATGAACGTTTAGAATTACTTGGTGATGCAATAATTAATTTTATCATTACTGAAATTTTATTTAAAAATTTCTCTACTTATGATGAGGGGAAATTAGCAAAAATTAGAGCATATCTAGTCTGTAAAGAATCACTTTGCAAAGTAGCTGCAAAAATCAATTTGTCAGACTATATTATTATGACCCATGGCGAGGAAGTATTAGGGGGAAGGCAAAATCCTAATAATATTGAGAATACTATGGAAGCATTAATTGCTGCCATTTATCTTGATAGTAACATTGATACGACCCAAAAAATAGTATATAATTTGTGGTATGAGTTTATATCTATTACTGATTTAGCTGATTATGACCCTAAAACTACTCTTCAGGAATTAGCACAAAGAAAGGGAATTGAAAGACCCGTGTATGAAGTGATAAAAAGAGAAGGATCACCACACGCATCTATCTTCACTGTATTAGTAAAAATGGAAGCCTACCAACAAACTGGTACTGGTCATTCAGTTAAAGAAGCAGAAAAAGTTGCTGCCCGTAAATTAATGAACTACCTCAACAATTTGTAAAGTTGTAAAGTTTAATCCGTGAAAATATCTCAAAAGACAATTTCTCTATGTATAATCGGCAAACCAAATGCTGGTAAATCATCATTATTAAACAAACTTATAGGACAAAAAATATCGATAGTAACGAATAAAGTTCAGACAACCCGCTCTATTATAACCGGAATAGTTACCATAAAAGATACGCAGCTGATAATATTAGATACGCCAGGTATATTCGAGCCAAAGAAACAGCTGGAAAAAGCAATGGTACGATGTGCATGGTCAAGCTTACATGGCGTAGATTTAGTTTTATTGATAATAGATAGTACGAAACCTATTGATCAATTTACGTTACAAATACTTAAAAAGTTGCAAACTCTTAAAATAAATTTAATATTTCTGTTAAATAAGATAGATATTCCTTCTCAATATACAGAAGAAATAGAAAATATTATAAGGTCTCAGTTCATAGATGCTAATATATTTAAAATATCCGTTTTAAACGGAGAAAATATCAATAACCTACTAAATTACATACAAAGCCAAGCAGAGTTGTCGCCTTGGCTATACGAAGAAGATGATGTTACTAATTTGCCTATGCGATTTTTAGCTGCTGAGATAACTAGGGAACAATTATTCTTGAATCTCCACCAAGAATTACCTTATAATTTAACTGTTCAAACTGAAATGTGGCAAGAGAATAATGATAAGTCTATCAAAATTCATCAGGTAATAGTGGTTTCAAAGAATTCTTATAAGACTATTATTTTAGGAAACAATGGTTGTAAAATTAAAGAAATAGGATCTAAGGCAAGAATAGAGATGCAGCTAGCTTTTGATTGTAAAATTCATCTTTTCCTTTTTGTGAAAGTACGTGAGCTTTGGGAAAATGATCCGCACTCATATAGCCATATGAGATTGAAACAAGTTTAAATATGAATTTTAAAGATATAGGTATAATAATTGCCAAAAAACCACTAAAAGAAAATACGGCTATTATTACAGTTTTTACTGAGAATCATGGCTTATATTCCGGTGTAATACGAGAAACATCTAAAAAATTTGGTTCTGTAAATCAACAAGGTAATATTGTTGATTTTTTTTGGCAAGCTAGATTACACGAGCATCTAGGAATGGCTAAATGCGAATTAATAAAATCTTACGCTGGTCTTTTAATAACTAATAAAATTAAGCTTTACGCTTTTAATTCAATTATTAGCCTTATTAAGATGGCATTTCATGAAAGAGAAAATCACAATAAATTTTTTCCAATTTTTGTAAAATATTTAAGTAGTCTAGCAAATAATTTTATTTTTGAGGAATATATTAAATTTGAATTAGCCATACTTCAAGAATCAGGTTATGGTCTTGATTTGCATAAATGTGCAGTAACAGGTACTAGGGAAAATCTATCTTACGTCTCGCCAAAATCTGGAAGAGCTGTATGCTTATCAGAGGGATTACCATATCAAGACAGGCTTCTAATCTTACCACAATTCTTAACCTCCACTAATAGCCAAATTACTAATAATGATAAAAAACAAGCTTTTAATTTAACTACATATTTTTTTAACCGGTATTTCTTTCACAACCAACAACAACTACATGTACGAGAGAATTGCATAGAATATATTATTCGATTTGCAACATTCACATAAAATAAAACCTATAGAAAATCAGCCTCCAAAAGCAGATTCTGAAGAATTGTTTTGCTTTCTAGAACCACCCCGAAAACTACTAAGTTTTTTAGATCTAGTCGGATGCTTCAATTTGCGTAGTGCTTTGGACTCTATTTGCCTAATACGTTCCCTAGTAACGTTGAATTGTTGTCCAACTTCTTCTAGTGTATGATCGGTACTCATTCCTATACCAAATCTCATTCTTAGAACTCTTTCTTCACGAGGAGTAAGAGTTGCTAAAACTCTAGTTGTGACCTCTCGTAAGTTCGATTGAATTGCTGCGTCAAGCGGTAATATAGCATTTTTGTCTTCAATAAAGTCTCCAAGATAACTACCATCATCATCGCCTATTGGATTTTCTAAGCTAATTGGTTCTTTAGCTATTTTCATTACTTTTCGTACTTTATCAACTGGCATAGAAAGACGAGCAGCAATTTCTGCCGGAGTCGGTTCATAACCTAGCTCGTTAAGCATTTGCCTAGAGGTACGAATAATTTTATTGATCGTTTCAATCATATGCACGGGAATACGTATGGTTCTAGCTTGATCAGCTATAGCTCTAGTAATAGCTTGCCTAATCCACCAAGTAGCATAAGTGGAAAATTTATATCCCCTACGATAGTCAAATTTATCAACAGCCTTCATTAACCCAATATTTCCTTCCTGAATTAAATCTAAAAACTGTAATCCACGATTTGCATATTTTTTAGCAATTGAGATAACTAGACGCAAATTAGCCTCTATCATAGCTTTTTTTGCCCTAAGGACTTGTCTTTCACCCTTTTGTATTGTATGCACTAACTTTTTAAATTCAATAATTGGCAAACCAATAGTCATTTCCATGGTTTTTAATTCACTAATCATTTGATCAATAGCATCAGATTCTTTAGCAAGGAAATTCTTCCAATTAGATGGCTTGTTTTTTTGCATTTGCCTTTTCCAGTTTTCATCAATTACTGCTCCCATATATTCATTTAGGAAGTTCTGACGACTTATGCCATATTTTTCAGCTAATTTAAGGAAGTTCCCTTCTTTAGTTACTAATTCTCTATTTAGACTATATATTCTATTAAGAATTTCTTCTGTCCTTTTAGAGTGAAAATGGATACTAGAAATTTCAATAATTAGTAATTGTAGATTTTTGGCATATTTTTTGTTATCATGCAATCCCTTAGGTTGAGGATAACGTGTGTAATGTTTTTTTGCTTCAATTAACAACTCTTCAGAAAGTCTAGAAACTCTTTCCATACGCTTGACAACACTAGGTAATAACTGTAACTCAATAGTAGCTATTGATAAATTACTAGCTTCTTCATGTTCTTCATGATCTGATTCTATATAATTATTTTGATTCTCTTCAGAATTACTATCATCCCCGTTAACCATATTAGCTTCTAGATCAATCAAATCTCGGAGTAGTATTTTTTCATTAACTAAATCTTCATGCCATTTTATAAAGAATTTCATCGATATTGGATTTTCACAAAGTGACTTAACCATTATCTCTTTGCCTTCTTCAATATCTTGGGCTACTTCTATTTCAGTCTCACGAGAAAAAAGCCCAACTCCTCCCATGTCTCGTAAATATAACCTTACTGGATCATCGGTTGTACCTAAGTTTTCTTCTTCACTTTCGTCTTCAGGCTCACGATCAACATTATTAGACAGTTTAAATTCATCATCTACATTAATATCAAGTTTGATCTCGTCATCATCACCTTCTATAATATCAACTCCAGCCTCAGAAAACTTTGATATTACCTTTTCTAGATCTTTTACTGATATATTATTAGTCATTGGAATGACTTTATTTAGATCATAATAAGTGACTGCAGTGCCTTTTTCTTTAGCTGTTTTAACTAGGTTATCAACTGCAGTACTTTTTACATCTATTTTCTCTTTTGCTTCTGTCATAATTTATAAACCTTGGGTCAATTAGTAAAAGATTCGTTTAGATTATAAATCTCTTTGGAGATTTTCAAAATTTCTTCTCGATATAATATAGCTTTTTTTAGCTCTTCGTCTGAGCCATTTTGAATAATTGAGCTATATTCTTGTTTTAATAGTACTAGGTGATGTTTTTTATGCAACCATTGCCAAAGTAAGTCAGAATCGATATCATCCTGATTAAATGACAAATCTAGAAATAGATTATTGGATTTTGACAATACTGAAAAAGTGTCATAAAATCCAGTTTTTTCTGCCAAAGCAATAATATTTTCCTGATCTAATATATCGTTGCTAATAATTTCTGCAAAATACCAATCACGAAAAGCTTCAAGCATTTTATTTTGGAAATTTAACGTTAACAAGAAATCCTTTATTTCTTGCTTTTTGGTCATTTCAGGAAATTTAACCAATATTATACAAACAGCTTGTTCTAATATTTCGATTTCTGAATAGTTAGGAGTGGTAGATGTAATATTTGAACTTGTTATAGTTACTTTATTTTGCCGTTTAATTAAATTTTGCCATATTTGATCTTTAAAATATCGATAATAATTATTGCTAAGTAGTTTATCCTTTATTTGTTTACAATAATCTCCAAGATTTCTTTCCAAAATAGCTTTGTCTTCTGGAGTTGAAAAAGTCTTACCTTCATATTCGGAACGCCAAATCATTTCAGATAGATTAATTCTTTTATCAAAAATTTGTGTGAAACTTCCCGCTCCATCTTTATTTATAATATCATCAGGGTCACTTCCGCTAGGTAACATCACAAAGGAAATTTTCTTATTGCCATTTATCAGAGGTAGTACTAGATTAATTACCCGATGGGTGGCTTTTATTCCTGCTATATCACCATCTAAACAGAGTACTATTTCATCTCCGGCACGCCATAATTTTTGTAGGTGATTCTCTGTAACCGAAGTACCAAGACTTGCCATTGCCTCTTTAAAACCAGCTTGGTGCAAGGCAATAACATCCAAGTACCCTTCAACTAAGATTGAATGATTTTTTTTATAGGCAACACTAATTGCATTATTCTCCCCATATAATGTTTCATTTTTTTGAAATAATATGGTTTCCGGAGAATTTAAATATTTAGGTAACCCATCACCAAGCACTCGCCCTCCAAAACCAACTACTTTATTATAAACATTTTTAATCGGAAAGATTATCCGATTATAAAATATCTCATATATTGTACCATCATCTCGCTTGCCCACTAAGCCTGCTTTTTGAAGTTTTGTCAAAGATATTGATTTTTTTTCAAAAAATTTCTGTAATGCTTTAGCTGGAGGAGCAAAACCAATGGAGAATTCCTTAATTGCTTCTTTACTAATACCGCGGTCATGTAAGTAGCTACATACTTCTTGTGACAATTGTGATGTAAAAAATCTTTCAGCCATCTCTAAGATATCAAATAGTTCATCCGATTCTTCATAGAGTTTTTGTTGTGCTGCTGTTAATTTAGGCAATTCAATGCCATAATCATTAGCAAGTTTAATGGCTGCTTCCTTATAAGATAAACCGCTAAAGTTGGAAACAAACTTTATAACATCCCCGTGAACAGCACAGCCAAAGCAATAATAAAACTTCTTGGCATCATTTACAGTGAATGATGGAGATTTTTCAACATGGAAAGGACATAGTCCCAAGTAATTTCCAGATTTCTTAGTTAAGACTACTTTTTGTCTAACAACATCTGATAAATTAATCCGAGTTCTAAGAAGTTCATAAAATTCTAATGGAATTCTCATAAACTTAAAATAAAGGTGAATATGATTGTAGAGAAGCAGTAGCTAAGAGGTATTAATAAATTATCGTTTATTGATAACTCTTTTGAGTAGAATTCACTAATAGTAGCAACTATAGAACTAATTATAATAACAGTAAAACTAGTGTGATAGCCGATGAAAAAATACACTAATATGCTAATAAAAATTGCAGAAATTAGAAAGGCAATAGAACCTTCCAATGACTTGCCATTTTTTAGAGGCGTACCTATTTTTGTACCCACTAGTGCAGCAAGACAATCAGCTATTATCAATATAAGCCAAGATGAAATCGCTAAACCTTTTGAAAATAAAAGAGCAGTTAAGAAAAATCCAACTACCATAAAACTGCTACCACTTAGTCTGAATAAACCACTCTGTTCTTCAGGTCTCATAAACTTTCCAAGAAATTTATCTGTAAATTTCTTAACATATAAATTATAATGCCTTGTAATATCTATATATAATACACATATTATAAGTAGAAATAATAGTGTAGTAACAACTAATTTAGATGAAAATAAATAAAAAAGTGGTATAATCAAGCTGTATAAGTGGAAAGTTTTACGTTGTATTTCAAAATTAAAGAGTTTAGTTTGCATAATAACCTAAAAGGCCTATTTGACAAAGTTTGACACAACAAATATACTAGAAAACTTAACTTAGACAAGACATATTATTATGGCAGATTTTCCTATTACACATAAAGGGTTTGATAGTTTAGAAAAAGAAATTAAACATCTTAAACACATAGAACGACCAAAAGTAATTGAAGCTATAGCAACAGCTAGAGATTTTGGAGATTTATCTGAGAATGCAGAATACCATGCAGCACGGGAAAAACAAAGTTTTATTGAAGGTCGCATTGTGGATCTTGAAGATAAAATAGCAAGAGCTAAAATTATTGATACCTCAAAACTCTCCGGTGATACCATAAAATTTGGGGCATTAGTTAAGTTGATCGATGATGAAACAGAGGAAATAGTTATATATCATATTGTTGGAGAGTATGAAGCAGATATAACCAAAAAGAGGGTATCCATAGTATCGCCAATTGCTAAGGCTCTCATCGGTAAAGGGGTCGGAGATATAGTAGAAGTAACCACTCCTAAAGGTTCAAAATCTTATGAGGTTTTAGAAGTATCCTATCAAGAATTAGTAGATATTTAAGATAATAACTATTAGTGCTAGCTTATTTATATGTTATAACCTGAATTCGATGTAACAAGTTACATCGAATTCAGTATTGTATATAGAAACAATCAGGTTTGAAGCGGTTCTACTCGATAATCAAGTTTTTTAGAATTATTAAGAAATACGTCATTGCGAGGAGGCACTTTGGTGGCAACGAAGCAATTGTAAGTTAAAAGTATGATATAATAGATGTTGAAGTCAATATAAATAATGATTTATACTGACTTATAAGGGGGTATTACAGCGATAGTCATTAATAATACTAAATGACTATCGCTGTGCAGGCGTGAGCGACCGTGAAGCAATTGGTCTTAAGATCGTATGGATCTTGGTACTCTAGCCCAAATCCCCGAGACGTTTGAATAGTTGATTGGGATGCCTTTGCACTCCCGCTTACAATCGTAAACATTAAAAGTCTTCGAGGTATTATGCCATTATATAATAATTTTATTGGTCTTGATATAGGAAAATTCAATTTTGTTGTTGCTATTCATGGAAAAAAAGAAACTAAAGAATATAATAACAACTCTAATGGAATAGCTGATTTTATCAAGGATTACAAAAAAGAGGTTAGTTCTGCATTGTGTGTTTTAGAAACCACAGGTGGATATGAAATGGAACTATTACTAACGCTTTGCAATCAGGGTTTTGCTGTACATAGAGCCAATACTCGCAAAGTTAAAAACTTTATTAGGTCTTTTGGGAATGCAGCTAAAACTGATAGTCTTGATGCTAAAGCTCTAGCACTTTATGGTTTTGAACGGTCAGAAAGATTAGAACTATTTAAAGTACAATCTAAGCAAGCTTTAAACTTGTATGAATTAGTCGGACGTAGGAACGACCTCAAACAAATGTTGATTGCAGAAAAAAATAGGTTTCAGTCCCCGAGAGCTGATTTAATCAAGTCTAGTTGTGTTAAAATAATCGAAGTACTAGAAGAACAAATTGCATCTATTACTAAAAAAATAGATGACTTAATAGCAAAAGATAAACTCTTGCAGGCTAAGAAAGAGACACTGCAAACTATTAGTGGTATAGGCACAGTAGTATCTAATGAGCTTATAGCTTTGTTACCTGAACTTGGTACATTGAACCGCAAACAAATAGCATCATTAGTAGGTGTTGCACCAATATCTAATGATAGCGGTAGATATAGCGGATATAGACATACAGGTCATGGTAGAAGTTTTGTTAGACCTATGTTGTTTGTAGCTGCTATGGCTGCTAGAAATTCTAACTCTGAACTGAAGGTATTTTATGAAAAATTGATCAATAGAGGAAAAAAGAAAATGGTGGCGATGGTAGCATTAATGCGGAAAATCATTGTGATTGCAAACGCTAAGTTACGTGATTTAACTAGCTCTGCAGAAGCAATAAAAATTTAAACCAAATTTATTTAAATTTTTATTGCGAACATAGTTGATCCACAAAAAATATAATAAGTAATTTGGATTGCAGTGTCGCCACTAAAGTGGCTTCTTGCAATGACGTTTGACTAAAAGTTGTATACATCTTACTAATTTTGTGTGCATTGCCTAGGTTAACGGGGTATTACCCCTGTGGAAACTTTTTAAGAGCTTAAAAAATGATTAAAAATGAAATATTATCTTACCCAGAAGTAAAAAGTTTGAATGGCCAATGTAAAAAGCTTGTTGTGTTGTTACATGGGCTTGGTTCAGATGGGCATGACTTAATAAGCTTAGTTCCCTTTATATCTAAGGAATTGCTAGATTGTCATTTTATTTCGCCGCATGGAGTTGAAGAATTTGATAATGCACCGTATGGTAGACAATGGTTTAGTCTAAATGATCGTACTCCTCATGTAATAGGGGAATTAGTTGCTAAAAATAGTGGTTTAGTTACAAAGATAATTCAAAAAAAACAAGCAGAACTAAATTTAACTAATAAAGATACTATCATAATTGGTTTTTCACAAGGCACTATGATGGGACTATATTTAAATTTGGTACAAAAAGAGCCTTTTGCTTGTGTGGTAGGCTTTTCTGGTAAATTAATCGCCCCATTAGAATGTATCAATAAAACTACGCCAGTTTGCGTAATACATGGCGAATTAGACGATGTGGTTGATGTAAGTAGCATGGACGAGATAATAGAATATTTACAGAAATATAATATTGATCATAGTAATTACAAGATACCAAATCTTATGCATTCTATTGATGATAGGGGACTACAATTTGCCGTCAAGTTTATAAATACTAAAGCACAGTAAATTGTAATACGACGTTTTTTTAAGTACTTAATCCCAAGGAATTTAGCAGATGTTTTACTGCTTAGGTAAGTAGCTTAAAACTTCAAATCATTTGAGTATATATGATTAGCTTATTATTGAATTTTTTATATATATTAAGAGTAGTAAGCAAGCAGCAAATACTGACTTATCCTGGTACAATAAGATTACCATCTAGGTTAAAAATTCTTGGCTGGATGATAACCATAGTATTTTATCCAATTGGTTTATTTAAAACACCAAAAGATGATTTTGGTATAAGGTTAACCGATTGTTTTAAAAAATTAGGTCCTGTTTATATAAAATTTGGTCAAACTCTTTCCACAAGACCGGATCTTATAGGAGTTAAGATTGCCAGTTATTTGCAGTCTCTTCAAGATAAGTTGCCACCTTTTAGTAGTAGTATAGCACGAAAGATTATTGATGAGTCTTTTGGTCAAAGTACCGATGAGTTATTCTCCGTCTTTGAGGATATACCAATTGCAGCAGCTTCGATTTCTCAAGTACACAGAGCTAAGTTGAAGTCTGGTGAATTCGTTGCAGTAAAAATATTACGTCCGAGAATTCATCATACATATAATAAAGATATTAAACTTTTATATATTCTTGCTAAACTAGTAGCAAAAATATTTATAAAATTTAAAAGATTGCGACCAGTAGCGGTAATAGATGTATTTAATACTACTATGAAATTTGAGCTTGACCTACGTTTAGAAGCAGCAGCAGCTTCAGAACTCTCTGATAATCTGCAAAATGATGTTGATATATATATTCCTAAAGTTTATTGGCAACTGACTCATGAGTATATAATAACCACAGAATGGGTAGATGGAATATCAATTTATGCTCGAGATAAGCTTATAGAGCAGGGCTTAGATCTAACTAAAATAGCCCAAAGATTTGCTACAATATTTTTTAACCAAGTATATAGAGATGGTTTCTTTCATGCAGATTTACACCCCGGCAATATTTTAGTTAGGTCGGATGGTAGCATAGTATTACTAGATTTTGGTATTATGGGTAGGTTATCTGATAAAGACAGAATGGCAATTGCTGAAAGCCTATTTGGTTTTTTAAGTAGGAACTATAAGTTAGTAGCACTTGTCCATCTTAGGGTTGGTTATATTCCTCAGAATACTGATCTTGATCTTTTTGCTCAGGCGTGCAGAGCAGTGAGTGAACCGATTATAGGATATGCCGTTAAAAATATTTCCATAGGTAGGTTACTTGCACAATTATTTAAAATTACCGAAGATTTTGGCATGGAGGTACAACCACAATTGCTATTATTACAAAAAACTATAGTAGTAGTTGAAGGGGTAGGGCAGCAGCTTGATCCAGAAATTAACGTATGGCAGCTGATAGAACCATGGATCAAGAAATGGGCGGCTAAGAATCTTAGCCCAGAGGCAAAAATTCTTAGAATTCTAAAGCATGTTGTAGTGGAAATATTGGAGAGATTTAATAAATGAAAATAGTAACTTGGAATATTAATTCTGTACGCTTGCGACTGAGTTTGCTCAAAAAGCTAATTGATGAACATCAGCCTGATATTATATCTCTGCAGGAGATTAAAACAATTAATGAACTATTTCCTTACCAAGCTATTAATGATATTGGCTATCAGCATATATATTGTTCAGGAGAGAAGTCTTATAATGGAGTAGCAATTTTATCAAAATTGCCTTTTACCAATAAATTCATTCTTGAATTGTATAATAGCGATAAAAGGCATGTAGCAGTAGAAGTTTTAGGTATTGAGATACATAATTTTTATGTACCGGCTGGTGGTGATATAGCTGATGTGAATGTTAATGAAAAATTTAAACATAAATTGGCATACGTAAAATTAATACAAGAATGGTTAACCAATAATCGGAGTAAAGATAGTAAGATTATCATAACGGGAGACCTAAATATTGCCCCTCATGAGCATGATGTATGGTCTAGCCGTCAATTGCGTAATGTTGTCAGCCATACAGACATAGAGCGTTCAACTCTGTTGGAATTACAGGCTTCCTTAGGTTTTATCGATAGTAGCCGCTATTTCATACCGTATAATGAAAAATGTTATACTTGGTGGAGTTATAGAAATATAGACTGGCAAAAATCTAATCGGGGACGTAGATTAGATCATATTTGGACTAGTTCTAACTTACAAGATAAGATGCTATCTGTTAGCTCCTTATCAGAAGCTAGGAATTGGCTTATGCCCTCTGATCATGTACCTTATTTTTTAACATTGGGTAGTTGTGTGGGGGTAAAAACCTCAATTTTGGATTAATTTCATTAATCTAGATAATAAAAAAACAAGAAGTATGGGATTAATAAATGAAAGTTCAGGATTATAAATTTTATAATGATTTAATATCACAGATTGTGGTTGAGGAAGTTTGGTTATTTGGTTCTAGGGCAAGGAACGATAATCAGGATAGAGCAGATATTGATTTAGCTATAGTATGTCATAATGCTACTACTAAGGATTGGTTGAAATTACAAGAAATTGTTGATAATGCTGATACACTCTTAAAAATAGATTGTATAAGGCTTGACGAATTAGAGGATTCATCAGACTTAAAATTATCTATAATACGAGAAGGGGTGAAATTGTATGAAAGATCCTAAAAAATATACTAAAATAGAGTTAGGTTTTTCAAAGCTAAGTAGAGCTTTAATATCTTTAGAAGATATTGTATTTAAGCCCGTGCTAGAAGATCGAAGTAATATAGATGCTACCATTCAAAGATTTGAGTTTACAATAGAACTATTTTGGAAATTATTAAGGGTAATTCTTGAAAGCAAAGGAGTAGAAGTGCAATATCCTAAAGATGTTTTAAGAGAAGCATTTAAAGGACATCTGATTGATCATGAACAAGAGTGGTTAAAAATGCTGCTAGATAGAAATATTACCTCTCATACTTATGATGAGCAGCTAGCGGATAAAATTTATAATAATATTAGATCTTACATTCCCACATTAAGAAGTACATTTGATAAATTGAACTTTCTTAATCACTTACCTTACGTATAATCCCCATGGCGATTTAAAAGTTATAGGAAAAACACCCTAGCGTCATTGCGAGGAGACCATAGGTCGACGAAGCAATTGTAAGTTAAAAGTATGATATAATAGATGTTGAAGTCAATATAAATAATGATTTATACTGACTTATAAGGGGGTATTACAGCGATAGTCATTAATAATACTAAATGACTATCGCTGTGCAGGCGTGAGCGACCGTGAAGCAATTGGTCTTAAGATCGTATGGATCTTGGTACTCTAGCCCAAATCCCCGAGACGTTTGAATAGTTGATTGGGATGCCTTTGCACTCCCGCTTACAATCGTAAACATTAAAAGTCTTCGAGGTATTATGCCATTATATAATAATTTTATTGGTCTTGATATAGGAAAATTCAATTTTGTTGTTGCTATTCATGGAAAAAAAGAAACTAAAGAATATAATAACAACTCTAATGGAATAGCTGATTTTATCAAGGATTACAAAAAAGAGATTAGTTCTGCATTGTGTGTTTTAGAAACCACAGGTGGATATGAAATGGAACTATTACTAACGCTTTGCAATCAGGGTTTTGCTGTACATAGAGCCAATACTCGCAAAGTTAAAAACTTTATTAGGTCTTTTGGGAATGCAGCTAAAACTGATAGTCTTGATGCTAAAGCTCTAGCACTTTATGGTTTTGAACGGTCAGAAAGATTAGAACTATTTAAAGTACAATCTAAGCAAGCTTTAAACTTGTATGAATTAGTCGGACGTAGGAACGACCTCAAACAAATGTTGATTGCAGAAAAAAATAGGTTTCAGTCCCCGAGAGCTGATTTAATCAAGTCTAGTTGTGTTAAAATAATCGAAGTACTAGAAGAACAAATTGCATCTATTACTAAAAAAATAGATGACTTAATAGCAAAAGATAAACTCTTGCAGGCTAAGAAAGAGACACTGCAAACTATTAGTGGTATAGGCACAGTAGTATCTAATGAGCTTATAGCTTTGTTACCTGAACTTGGTACATTGAACCGCAAACAAATAGCATCATTAGTAGGTGTTGCACCAATATCTAATGATAGCGGTAGATATAGCGGATATAGACATACAGGTCATGGTAGAAGTTTTGTTAGACCTATGTTGTTTGTAGCTGCTATGGCTGCTAGAAATTCTAACTCTGAACTGAAGGTATTTTATGAAAAATTGATCAATAGAGGAAAAAAGAAAATGGTGGCGATGGTAGCATTAATGCGGAAAATCATTGTGATTGCAAACGCTAAGTTACGTGATTTAACTAGCTCTGCAGAAGCAATAAAAATTTAAACCAAATTTATTTAAATTTTTATTGCGAACATAGTTGATTGTTACTAGAAAATAGATAAACTAACTAATTTCCTATACAATCCGTTTTATCCGGTTTATGTGATGCGGTATATACATTTAAAACTCATTGTCAAGCTAAATTAAATTTATTAGAATTATTGAATAAATATAAAAATTTGATGACTATTTCGGCGTATATTTCAGTTTGGTTATCCTATTTGTTTTGTCAAGTTCGTTGGAGTTTTTAATCAATATCCGTTAAATTGAAACTATAAAGTTCGATTAGTAACTACCTAAATATAGCTCCTAATCAAAACCTCTTCTGCGTTTTTCCTTCCATCAACTTTACAATTGATAGTACGAGGCACTTCTATAATCTCTATATAGAAATCTTTGTACATATGCCTTATAAACTGGATATTGGAATTTGAAAGCATAAAATACACCCCTTTATCGTTTAATTCTTTGCATTTTTGATAAAGTTTTATTTGGTCTGTTTCTGTAAAATCAAATTTTGTATATTTTTTCATATTAATTGACTTTTTATAGGCTTTGGGCTACAATGTAGCTCATAAACTATAAAAAGGAAAATTGTTATGTCTGTTAATACTACTGTTCGGGCTCGTATTGATGAGCATATTAAAGAGGAAGCATCTGTTGTATTAGCAACTATGGGTCTTACTGTATCAGATGCTTTTCGTATGCTTCTAATCCGTATTGCTCGTGAGAAAGTTCTACCTTTTGAACCACTTGTACCAAATGCTAAAACAATTGAGGCTATGAAAGCTGCACGAAGTGGTAACCTAATAACTATTGGTAGTATAGATAATTTGTTAGCTGATTTGAATGCGAGCGATTAAACGTACTATACAATTTAAACGGGACTATAAGCGGGAGAAGCGTAAACGACATGGTCTAACTTTAGATAATGATTTATTAAAGGTAATTGAGTTATTAGCTATGAATGCACGATTACCTGAGCGTATGCGTGATCACATTCTAATTGGTGACTGGAAAGATCATCGAGATTGTCATATTAAACCTGATCTTGTGCTTATCTATCGGAAAACGAATCCTAACACACTGGAATTAGTTCGCCTTGGCTCACATGGTGAACTTGGTCTATAATTTTCTCCTACCAATTCAAGTTATGACAGTCATGGAAACCACATAGAGCGGGTTGTAGGTAGAATAAATTCCTACCCGGGATGTTTCTTTGAAGGGATTTTTTAAGCAACTTTTCTGCCTTATCCAACTCACCATTTTTGATTAAAGTAAGTATTGTGCCAAAATCAATAATATCACTACCCATAGTTCCTGCTAAAGCTTTAAGCAGATTATTATAACTATCATACTCATTAAAGAAAAAATCCCCAAATAATCCAAGACCACCACCTTGTAATAAGGATGCCATAAATACTCCTTCTTCGTTTGGTGCAATCCATTCTTTCCCTTCTACCAACCTTTTGGCATTGATTGATAAGTAACCAAGCCCTATAGAACCCGGTAATAATTGAAACAACATTTTAATAGTAGTTGGGTTTCTCATTGCTTTAGCAATATCCTTCCATGTTGCTAAATCCAATAAATTGCCACTACCTACTTGTTGATGAAGTGGTATCTGATCGATGGTTACTGATTTTAACGGTCTAGTAATGTAAGTATAGGCAAAAGTTTTGAATTGCATTATACACTGAATCACTGCGGCAGCTGGCGAACCTGCTTTAATACCTAAATTGCCGAGTAACACGGCATTTCTTTCGGCAGTATGGGGAGTGGCAATAGCTGTATCAACCCGATCAAGTAAATATCTTCGTAAATTATTGGTCAAATCTTGCTTGAATCTAGTTATATCGAGACTACTAATTGTACTTTTACCACTTTGTTGTTGTAAATGTTGCTCTAGTAAATGATCAGGTAGTAGTGCCATATCAGGTATTAAATATGGCTTATTGTCTATTTGCTGTACTAAATGCTGATAAAGATGCCAATTACTTTCATTAATCCCATATCTATTAAGCAAAGTTTGTAAATTATGATATAGTAAGTTAAAGGGCTTATTAACTTGTAAAAAGATTCAGCTTCTTGTGGATTCTCAAGATTTATATGTTTGCCTTCCTCTAGCTGTTTTCTTGCTATATATAACTCCTCAGGCGATAAATCATAGCCTTTAGTTTCCCATTGCTGATGCCGTAAATTATTGATAATTTGCTGATCTAATTGTTTTACTGCTATCAAATATTCCTGAAACTCCGGGTTATTAATATGCTCCTGATGTAATTGCTGTAATTTGCCTTCTTCCTCTAGTAAAATATCGGGTATAATATTAACAAAAGTCAATGAAAAATTGTGTATTCAAAACACAATTATTTTCCTACAAAAATAGATAAATAATAAACTGGAAAAATACAATTTAATATGCAATACTATCGTAATAGGTAATAGTTTTAAAGAAGAAGGTAAGAAATGACCAGAAGCATTACAACTAGTATACGTTTAGAACCAAAGACCAAAAGCGTTGCAACTGTTATACGCTTGGAAACAAAATTAAGTAAAAAACTTGAAACAGCAGCTCAAAATTTACACAAAGATAAAAATTGTTTAATTATTGAAGCAGTGCGTATGTATCTTGAACAACTGGAACATCCTGATATAGTTGAGGAAGCTAGAAGGCAATCATTATTAGCTAATAAACAAGAAAATCCAGATGCTGATTTATGGGAAATGAATAGTGACCATACAGGGTGGAATCATTAATGAAAAGGGGGGATATTGTAATTTGTGCTTTAAATGGAGATTATGGTAAACCAAGACCTGCTGTCGTTATTCAATCTGACTTGTTTAATCCGACTCATGCTAGTGTCGTAGTGTGTCCTATAACATCCCATCTAATAGACTCACCGTTATTTCGTATTGTATTAGTGCCTGATAAGTTAACTGGTCTTGCATCAGTATCTCAGATTATGATTGATAAAATTGTCTCTATAAAATCCCAAAAAATTACCCAAAAATTGGTAAATTATCACCTAATGAAATGTTTAAATTAAATACTAGTCTTAAGTTGTGGTTAGGCTTAAAATGACGTAAAGGGAGGGTGGCAAAGTTGTCATCATTTTCCATCGTATTAATTATTATTGTGGATACTCAGAGATAATTTGTAATACTCTTTGCTTTTGTTGCTCTAAAGCTTTAGGGTTATTTAATTCTAGCAAATCAAATTTTAATATTTTACCATCCTTTGCCACAACCGGCAAATACCGACCATCTTTGGTAGGGAAAGTATAATAGACACTCTTTTTTCAGATGTTAGTTGCCATTTACCTTGTTGTAAAGATTCGCGTACTTTCGCAGCGGCGGTATATTGTCCTGTTGGGTCATTTGGCAAAGATTAGGTGAAATACTCAAAAGGGTTGACTTTCCAAATCAAGTGGAAGACCATTTCAATGTTCTAAAACCAACAAGATAGGCTTGTAGCCTATCTTACCTTTCGGAAGCCGGATTGCGGTAGCTCTGCATGTCCGGTTCTGAGGAGGAGCTTAACCAAGCAATTGGTTAGGTCTACTCACATGTACGACCTACGGTCTTCTCGCTAATAGATGTTTTTTTAACTTTCAACAGTTGTGGCGAATACCCCGCAAGTATTTGCAAGAGCCAATTCTTCAAAGTATTCAAGTATCTGGGTCAATCTGCAGTCAATTGAATAACAAAATTTGGCATTACTCCCTGCTCAGTTGCTGCAATCTCCAAATGGTACATTTTTTCTTCAATAGTATGATACTGGTTATGAAACTTTGTAGCATTACCTGTTAATACTAAAGCTGAATTAATTCCTACTTTATTCGCTCCTAAAATATCAGTATAGAAAGTATCGCCTATCATAAGAATACGTTCCAATGCAATATTTGGTAATTGGGTTAATACTTTATGATATATTTCTATATAGGGTTTGCCGGTAAAAATTACTTCACCACCAAATTGTTTTATTTTTGCAGCAAAGTATCCAGCACAATATCTCTGTATTCCTTGTTGTCTAATTCCAAGGTCTGGGTTCGCACATATGCTAACCATGTTTCTTTTAACTGCAGTTTTTAATAAATCGTCAAACTCATCCAAATTTAAATTTTTTTCTTCATCACGATAAAGCGTTAACAGCAAAATATTAGCTTCATTTATGTTTGTGGTAGTAGGTGTCTGTAATCCATCCATAAGATCGTTACTTTCTTGACCAAGATGATAAACTATAGGATTTTTTATACCAAATCTTTTATCACTTTCTAGTATCATATCAATTGCTACTTCACCAGAACTAATAATCATTTCTTTCGTTGCGTTAATGCCCCAGCTGTTAATTTTAGTAAATAAGGAAAATGTATTGCGTGGGGCATTAGTAACAAAAAAAACTTTCTTTTGTTGTGTAAGTATCTTGTTAATATTGTCAACTACTCCGGGATAAATTTGGTTACCTTCTACTACCACTCCCCAAAGATCAAATAAAAAAACATCATAATCATCTATTACAGATGAAATATGTCTAAAATCTAGTTTGGTCATTTTGCACACTATACTTATAGGATAATCTGATGATAATAGACAATAAATATTTTTAGTAAAATATATTTGTTGAAAATTGTAGGGTAATTTAAAAGCCTACCCTAAAAAAATCTCTCATAAAAAAATAAATTATGTTAACAAATTATTTTGGTTTCCTTAGAAAGGTTGGAATATCATGGATATCAACTTCTACATTATCCTTCTGAAGAATAGGTGGTGTAGGCTTTTTTATTTGCTCCTGAGTTTGAGTAGTATTAGATCTGAGTGAATTCCACATTCTACTTAGTAAAGATGATTTTGCATCATTACTGCTTATAGTTTGCTGATTTAGCATATCAATTGATGTTGCTTGAACACTTAAATTTAAATGTTGTGTTTCAGAATCCACTAAACTAGTCTTTTCACCAGTATATTGAGCAAAATCTGGAATTTCTTCTAATATTGTTGTTTCTATCGAATTGGACTGACTATCCATCTGTTCAGAACTCGTAGTAGTACTTGCTATTAATTCAATAGGTTGGGATTTGCTACTTATTGAGTGATCAGCATCGATACCAGTAGCAACTACCGATACTCTAATAACACCATTTAATTCTGGATTAAACGTAGAGCCGAAAATAATATTAGCATCGCTATCACCTACTTCTTCTCTAATTCTATTAGCAGCACTATCAACTTCAAATAATGTCATATCCGTACCACCAGTAATGTTAATTAAAACCCCCCTAGCACCACGCATTGAGTTATGATCTAATAATGGGTTAGAGATAGCTGCTTCAGCAGCTTTAACTGCCCTATCCTCGCCAGAGGATTCCCCTGTACCCATCATAGCTTTACCCATTTCGCTCATCACCGTTCTAATGTCGGCAAAATCTAGATTGATAAGCCCTGGCATGATCATCAAATCAGTAACCCCTCTAACTCCAGCATGTAATACATCATCTGCCATTTTAAAGGCATCTGCAAATGTAGTACTCTCATTTGCTATACGAAATAAATTTTGATTCGGTATTACTATCAAAGTATCAACAAATTTCTGTAAATCTAGTAAACCTTGCTCGGCAGTTCTAATTCTATGTTTTCCTTCAAAATGAAAAGGCTTAGTTACCACTCCGACAGTAAGAATTCCTAGTTCCTTGGCTATCTTTGCAACAACCGGAGAAGCGCCTGTACCAGTGCCTCCACCCATCCCGGCAGTGATAAACACCATATTGCTACCCTCTAAGTATCCCTTAATCTCGTTAGCTGATTCTTCAGCGGCTAAAGCACCAATCTCTGGAGATGCACCAGCTCCAAGACCCTTAGTAATAGCAACTCCTAACTGTATTTTATTATCACATAAAGAATGTTCCAGTGATTGTGCATCAGTATTAGCAACAACAAAATTTGCTCCTTGTAATTTTGCAAGTACCATATTATTTACCGCATTACCACCAGCTCCCCCAACACCAAATACTGTAATAACTGGTTTAAGAACTATATTCTCTGGTGCTTTGAAATGTAAAGCCATAATAATACTCTACCTGTTAAGTTAAATTGTTGTTAGTATAGTAAAGAATCCAAAAATTTCTACCATAAAATAACCTTTCTTATAGTTAAGAGTTGTTTTAAATTACTCGAATAAATCAACATGAGTACCACTGCGGTGTAATATAACTAAGTCATCAGTTATTTCATAAATAAGAAGCCAGTCAGGTTCAATATGACATTCATATTTCGAACCATAATTTCCAATTAATTTGTGTGAACGATATTTACTTGGCAAAGGAATACCTTGTACCAATATTTCTACCACCTTATATAGTTTTTTTTAAATCTTTATTTCTTTTAACAATACGCTTTAAGTCACGCTTAAAAACTGTAACCTGTATAATCTGTTTCAACTTTAGTCAATATTTAAAGATTGTTTAAATTCAGTCAAGGAAGACTTAGTGTAATCACCTTCTTCACTTTCTTTAAATGCTTGTAAAGTTTCAAGGTTTGGCTTTTTTACATGCGGTCTAAAGGGTAGTCCTCTAGAATTGATGGATTGCTTTATAAATATCCTGATAGCTTCAGACAATGTCATACCCATCTCATGAAATACTAATTCTGCTTCATCCTTAATTTCTGAAGAAATACGTAGCCTAATGTCAACATTATCCATAAATCCCCCTTATTATACATATAAGGTACGTAACATTGACATATATCGTGATATATGTCAATAGACTTCTTGCAAGACTTCATCTGCCCATTATATCATACCATATTTTTTGCTACCACTAAGCTATCAAACTCATCACCTGATAAAAAATTTAATTTTATAGCCGCTTCTCTTAAAGTTATCCCCTCTTGATAGGCTTTTTTTGCAACTTTTGCCGCATTATCATAACCTATATGTGGATTTAATGCTGTTACTAACATCAACGATTGCTCTCTCAGCTTATCAATACGTTCTATATTTGGCTCTAAACCTTCAACACAATGCGTAACAAAACTATTGATGCTAGAAGAAATTAACTCTATTGACTGCAAAATATTATAGATTATCACTGGCTTAAAGGTATTGAGTTCTAGATGACCATTTGATCCGGCTATAGTTACTGTAAGATTATTTCCCATAACCTGCACACAAACCATAGTCAATGCCTCAATTTGTGTTGGGTTGACCTTACCTGGCATAATTGAAGAACCAGGCTCGTTTTCCGGTAGATGTAATTCACCAAAACCACATCTTGGTCCTGATCCCAACAATCTAATGTCATTGGCAATTTTCATTAAACTCCCTGCTATAGTATTTAGGGTACCAGAAAATTCTACTAATGCATCATGAGTAGCTAATGCCTCAAATTTATTAGTAGCACTTTTGAAAGGATGATTAGTATATGCAGCAACTTGATCAGAGAATTTTACCGCAAATTCCTTACGGCAATTAATACCAGTACCTACTGCAGTTCCACCTTGTGCCAAAAAATATACTCTTTTGAGTGATTCTTCAACTCGTTCTATGGCATATGCTATTTGTGTTACATAACTAGAGAATTCTTGCCCAAGCGTTATTGGCGTGGCATCCTGCAAATGAGTGCGTCCTATCTTAACTATGTTATTCCAAACTGTAGCTTTAGTATTTAACGCTGAATGCAGACTGGTTAATGCTGGGATTAATTGTTGTTTACTAGCCAATACAGTTGCTATATGCATAGCAGTTGGGAAGGAGTCATTGGATGATTGAGCCATATTTACATGGTCATTTGGGTGAATTGGTGACTTACCACCCTTCTTGCCTACTAATTGCTCATTACCAATAGAAGCTATTACCTCGTTGATATTCATATTAGTTTGAGTACCAGAACCAGTCTGCCATACTACTAAAGGAAATTGATCATCAAATTCCCCATTTAATATTCTAGTGGTAGCTTGATCTATTGCTTCTGCTATTTCAGGCTTAAGATCACCTAATTCCCTATTGACCTTTGCTGCACATTTTTTTAAAATTGCCAATGCCTTAATCAATTGGATAGGCATTTTTTGATTACCTATCTTAAAATTTTCAAGAGACCTTTGAGTTCCCGCACCCCAGTAAAATTGATCATCTACTTTAATTTCTCCAAATGAATCAGTTTCAATTCTATAATTTTTCATAACAATCTTTTCCTTTTCCTACCTATCTGTATTAAGAGCCTATTCATCTGCCCAAGCTTTTGACTTACCTTGTTCATCAAGAGGGTTACCGTCATCATCAGTAACCAAAGATTGCTCCGTGAATTTAAAGAAGAAAGCTTTATTTGCATTATTAGGCGTTTCTACAAATATAGCTCCATCTTGATAAATACCATTACTTGCACTTTGCGGCATCATTAAAGAAGTACCTTGGTTCATATGTATATCATGTATACCTCTAGGAGGTAGATGATTATATGTTTGTCTTAGATGTAAGCCATAAGGTATCTCTTGTATTGTTTCACTATCATAATACGATTCACCTAAAATACACACTTTTGTACCACATATAAGATATTGGTCTAACAAAGCTGATATTTCTTGCCATGATTTTGGTAGCATATTCTTTAAATCAGCTACTTTTAAAATTTCACTACGAAGATAATCAAGCCTAGAAGTGTAAGGTAACTTATCCAAACTAAATAATCCTTCATTTCCTAGTTTATCTAAATTAGTTAATAGCTCATTACTAAACTGATCGGTATAGTACACCTTAACATTAGGTATCGAATCGGACTGAGTGTCTATATTTACTTGATAGTCTAATCCATTAGCTTGTACTATAAGATTATGATGAGTCATTGTATGTTTTATATGATCTTCTAAATCCTGTGATACGATTCCCTTTAAACACGAATAATTTTTTAACATACTAATAACCTTTTTATACAGAGTAAACTTGCTCATTCTACTATAGAAGCTGGTGAAATGCTACCGTATTTTAAATTCTTTATATTTAAATTACTTGACTCTTTTTCCTACTATATTATACTAAATATGTCATATTAAATATATGGCATAACATTTTCTATCTATTATAGGTTATTTTTATGTTAAAAGAATCAGATGATTTAAAAAACCCTCGATTATCAATAATCGTTAAAAATACTAACGAAAATTCTATCTTCTTTCCTTTTGCCGCATATCCTCATCATTTTCACATGTATTGGTGCTAATCACCTTATTTCTATTTTTCCAAAAAGCTTTAATTCTTAATTTAATAACACATAATTTAACCGCGATTTTTTGTTTTCTCGCTTAATTTATGTGAATTTTTAAAAAATGTTATTGAAAAGTGCTGTCGTTTGACGTGTGTGCTAAAGAATCTTATTAAGTTTTAGTAAGTTCTTTGGCTTGACCTTAGAATGACCTACTTTCATATAACATTCAAATTCTAACATTATATTGTAGGTGTTTTATGAGTACAATTTTAAATGTACCAAATTCAACGAGGGTTCCCAAATTTTTAATAATACTATTCTTTGTTGAAATGTGGGAGCGGTTTAGTTATTATGGGATGAGGTCTCTTTTAGTGCTTTTCTTGACTTCCCGTCTAGGGTATGAAGATGCAAAAGCTTATGCCATCTATTCATTATTTGCATCGGTTGGTTATGCAGGTCCTGTGCTTGGCGGCTTCCTCGCTGACAAATTAACAGGATTTCGTAGTATGGTACTACTTGGCGGTATCATTATCACTATTGGTCACCTGTCCTTAACTTTAGTTGAATTGGAGTCTGAGCTAATATATATAGGCCTGGCGTTAATTGCTGTAGGTACTGGTATGTTTAAAGGGAATATAACTAATTTGTTAGGTTCATGTTACAAGGAAGACGACCCAGAACGAAGTAGAGGATTTACTTTATTTTATGTAGGTGTAAATCTAGGATCATTCATGGCATCCATATCATGTAGTTATATAGCTTATTTATATGGTTGGCACTATGGTTTTGGTATAGCTGGGGGTGGTATGATCTTAGGACTTACTATTTTTATCAAATTTCAACATTTGTTAGGAGATAATGGTATTTCCCCACGACCAAAACTGATGAATAAGAAAATACTAGGGTTAAATATTTTTACTATATTAATGATAGCTAGCCTTCTTTTTGCTCTTGTAGTTGCTAGAATGCTTATATTAAGTGAGTTCTTTGCTAATATACTTGCTTTGTGTGGTATTCTAATTTTAGGTATATTTATTTACATAATAGTAAAATCATCGCCACTACAAAGAAAAAGATTAACAGTATTATTAATACTAATTACATTTTTTATGTGTTTTTTTGCATTAGAAATGCAACTTGGCTCACTAGTCAACTTATTTACTCAAAGAAATGTTGTAAATGAAATATTGGGTTTAACAATTCCACCTGCTGCTTTTCAAGCAATAAACCCTTTTTCAATTATAATATTTGGTTCTCTATTAGGGGCATATATGAAATTTGATAAAAAATATGCCACTCCTATATTTGCTTTTGGTATTTCTACCATGGCTATATGCTTTTTTATATTATATATAGGATGTTTAAATGCAAATATAGAAGGAAAGATAGGATTACTATACTTAGTAAGTGGTATAGCATTTATAGGGCTTGGAGAACTATGTATAGGACCATTAATACAAGAACAAGCAACTTTACTTGCACCTAAACACTTAAAAGGCTTGGTAATGGGTATAATAATGTTATTTGCAGCATTTGCTAATTTAGCAGGAATTTTAATATCGAAGTTCATGTCAATCCCTTCCATAAATGGGGAAGTAGATTGTCTAGAGTCCTTAGAGATATATAAAAAAGGATTCTTAAAGATAGCAACGTTTAACTTAGGGTTAGCACTCTTATTTTTACCTTGCTATCTGTTTGTAAATAAAGTTATAGCACAGACGAGTACAGAAAAAGTAGACCAAAAACGCCAACGTAAGTAATGGTATATACTCGGTGAACTTCAAGAATTGGCGTTGTCGTGTCTAAAGATCTCCGCTGCTCACGTACTAATGTACGCTCCGCTGCTCGACTTTGACACTCCTAGCTCTTCTTGAAGTTCACCGAGTATACTCTAATTCCGTTACGGATTCGAGTACCGCATCATTGTCCAAATCACCAGCAGAAGTAGAGTTTCGAAGGAGATCTATTGTATTACTGAAAATTCTTGTTCTATAGATAAAAAATTATAAAAACCTTTGAAAGGTTGGAGGTATTTGGTGGAGACAGGGGGAATCGAACCCCCGACCTTTTGAATGCCATTCAAACGCTCTACCAACTGAGCTATGACCCCTAAATACCCTATATATTCTTTTGCGGTGAGTATACTCATTATAGCTAACCCGCTTAGCATTTAGCCATAGTAAACTGGTGTCACTGCGAGGAGGCAGAAGCCGACGAAGCAATCCATTGCTAATCACTTTTATGGATTGCTTCGTCGCTACTAAAGTAGCTACTCGCAATGATGGTATGGACGCCAATGATAAGAAAGAAAAAAAACTTATCAACGGTTTCAAATGATATTAAAATATCAAAGAACCAAAACCTAAAATAGGTTTGTATTTTTTTAATAATTTTATGAGGTCCATACCATGAATGATTATAAGGTAATAGGAATTGATTTGGCAAAAAGAAAATTACATTTTGCTGCAATAAATTTAGAAAATAAAGTTGTATTAAAAAAAGCAATGGATAGAAAAAGCTTTTTTGAAAATTTATCAATAATGTTTCCAAAGTCAGAAACTTTTGTATTTGAAGCTTGTGGTGGAGCTCATTATATGGCTCAGAGGCTTGAATCAATGGGGCATAAAGCAATATTACTTAAACCTAAAGATGTAAAGGCATATGCAAAAATTCGTCAAAAGAATGATATTAATGATTCAATTGCAATTTGCAAAGCATCCTGTGATCCGGATTTAATGCATGTCAAAGCTAAAACAGTGGTAGAGCAAGAAATATCTTACCTGCATAAAGCAAGGCAGAATATAATACAACAAAGGATTCAGCGCAGTAATGCTCTGATTACCTCATTATTTGAGCTTGGCTATTTGGTAACATGTGGAAAATCTACATTTGCCAAAACTTGTCAAAATTTTGTAAATCTTGCACTAGAAGAGGGATTTATTAACAAAACTATTGCTGTTCAAATGTTGCTTGATTGTAAGGAGATTAGCCAATTGATAGTACGGGAACAAATGTTAGATAAAGAAATAGCAGAAAGAAATAGGTGTTCTGAGAAAGCAAAAATTTTAGAAACTATTCCAGGAATTGGCACAATTAATGCAAGTATTTTAAGCATTAAACCGGTTGAAGCATATGATTCTGCTAAGGATTTTGCCGCATCTTTGGGGCTTGTACCGAAACAAAATACCACTGGTGGTAAGATTATTTTAGGTAGAATAACCAAACAAGGTGATAGATATGCAAGAACAATGCTAATACAAGGAGCAAGGTCTTTATTAATGAGAAGTTATAAAAAGAATCCGCCTCAAGGGAAGTTATCAGAATTTATCGAAAGGTTAAAAGAAAAAGGGAAATCGTTTAATGTAATGGCAGTAGCCATAGCAAATAAATTAGCTAGAATAACTTATGGTTGTTTGATAAGTAATAGCAACTATCAGGTACTATAATAGTTATTTGGTGCAAATTTACGTTATAAAGTTGCTAGGTGGTTAGTGGCGTGCTATAAAAATTGATAAGTAATATGAATAAAACAAAGTAAAAAATAAAAACGATAAGTTGAGGAGATAATAAATAAGCATTTTGGATAAAATCCGTTGTAACGTCATGGTACTTTGATACCGCCGCGATGAGTGTATCTCTCCAGGATCTTAGCAGAATGCAGAAACCATTATGGCACTTTGATGCCGAATATATGACTGCTTCATTTTTTCTACTATTTTTTGTTTTTTTACTTGTGTTTTTATTGGCGTCCATATATGACGTTTGTGAATTTGGCTAAATATTAGTCGGGTTAGCCATAGTTCAGTTTTATACTATAGTTACAGAGCTGAATCCATAAATTTTTTGAATATTTCGTTATTTTCTAATATTTTAACCTCTTCCTTACACCAAGGGGAGAAATTTTCGGAGTATTCCTCTATGTATAACTTAAAATCTTGCCATTTAAATAATTTTACTTCTGCTACTTCTTGTTCATTTATTTTAATAATATCATCTGATAAAGCTAAATATATCGGGCATATTTCATTTTCTACAATATTATTTATAGCAAATTTATAACGATAATTAGCAATAAAATATACTTTCTGCAGATTTACTAAACCTAATTCAAATTTTGCATGCCTATAAACCGCCTGTTCATAAGTTTCGTTAATTTGTGGATGTCCACAAAAACTATTTGACCAAAATCCACCCCAAGTTTTTTTGAGTAAGCTTCTTTTTTGTATAACAATTTCTTTTTGACTATTGAAAAGAAATACAGAAAATCCCCTATGCAATGGAGTATTAGAATTATGAGCTTTTAACTTATCCTCTATTCCAAGGATATTATCTTGTTCATCAACTAATACCACATGTTCTGAGTATAACATAACACTAATTTCCCACTAAGTGTTTTTCTATAATATTTAAATAATTACCTAAAATTTGTTGGTTTTTATTGACAAATTCCAAAGCATTAGCCTGATAAACTTTAGCTATCTGAGTACCAGTCTCAGATAGAAGATACTCAATTTTATTCAGCAAATCGTTTTCATCTCGAATTTGAGTAGCAGCTTTATTAGTAAGCATTTCATTAGCAATATTAGCAGAATTACTCATATCTGGTCCAAATATAATATAATTAGCAAAATATGCTGGTTCAAGTACGTTATGTCCACCTTGTTTAAATGAACCGCCAACAAATGAGATATACGCTATGCTAAAAAACAATCCAAGTTCGCCAAATTTATCAACGATGTAAAGATCATCAGTCAGAAGAGGTATGTTTTGTTCAGACTTAATGCTATAGGTTAAATTTAATTGAGTACATGCTTTTCCTATATCATTTTTACGTTCAGGATGGCGTGGAATTAGAATAAAATAGCAATTTGGATATCGTTGCTTTATTGGTTTTATAACATTAAGTAATACTGATTCATCTTCTAGGTGGGTGCTAGCAAATACAATAACTCTTTTACCACTCATATGTTGTGTTAAAATTGTTAATTCTTGTTCATTTACAGGTAATTTTTTGTTGGCAAATTTAATGTTACCTAAATTAACTATATTTGTTACACCAAGTTGCGTAAATTTTTGGAAATCACGGTTACTTTGCACAATAATCTCACTAAAGCTAGCGGTAACTAACCTAAAAAATGAACTTATTTTTTTCCATGATTCAAATGATTTATCAGAAATACGTGCATTCAATAATAATAGTTTACAATGTTTCTTTCCTTCACTAATTAGGCATGGCCATAATTCTGATTCAATAAAGATTCCTAAACTCGGTTGCCAATTTCTAAGAAACTTCTTAACAAAAATAATATTGTCTATAGGAATTAGTTGATGAATGGCATTTACAGGTAACTTTTGTTGTAATATTTTTGCAGAAGATTTAGTCCCTGAAGTAACCAAAAATTTTAAGGCGGTTCTTGGCATTGTTCTTTTTAGCCAAAGATTATTGATATTTTCAACCAAGGTAAGAGCTATCATAGATTCTCCTACACTGGCGGCATGTATCCAAACTAAAGTTTCGTTTCGTTTAGTATGTGTATGCCCAATAGCAAAACGTTCACCAATATTTTTTATCTCTTCTTTACCAACAATAACTCTTAATACTAATAAAAAGAAATACACTGGAAGAAGTAGAAAACTTAAGATATGGTATAAATAGATCATAGATAGATTTACTTCAACCCTGTTAATGCTTGTGCTAAATTAATATTATCTTGGTTTTCATTTCCTACAAAAGCCAGCGGTAAACCTATAAAAGCTGTTATTTTACCAAAAGGTAGAGGCATAATCAGTTTATCCCAACTTTTGAGTAAAAAATATCTAGAAGCACTACAAGAAACTGGTATCAATTTTATATTATATTTTTGAGCAACTTTGTTAATATTACTATTTATTTTATAAATAGGTCCACGTGGTCCATCTGGTGTGATCACTATATTACTACCGTTATGTAACTTTTTGACAATTGTTTTTAAAGCTGTTACGGAATTTTTATTAGTCGAACCATTTATTACCCCAAAGCCAAACTTATTGACAATATTACCAATTATTTTACCATCCGAATGAGGAGAAATAAGTGCATAAATATCTTTATGACCAGCAAATATTCCTGGACCGAAAGCCAGCCTATTATGCCAAAAAGCAAAAATCACCCCTTTTTGTGCCAAAAATTCTTGCTTATTGTAATTATCTGAAAAAACAAATTGCCAGCGACAGGTAAAATAAACCACTCTCAAATAAGTATACAATAACTTAGTAACTACACTAAGTACAAAATTGTTTTTTTTAAGGATTTTTTTTATCACGTTAATTGATTACAAGCATTCTTTATACGCGAGCATGCTTGCTCCAAATTTTCTATCGAAGTTGCGTATGAAATTCTAAAATAACCTTCTAGACCAAATGCAATACCAGGAATAACCGCAACGTTACATTCTTCAAGCAGATATTCTCCAAAATCGTTACTATTTTTGATAATTTTACTAGTGGGAGTTTTCAAACCAAATAATTCATTACATTTAGGAAATAGATAAAATGCTCCTGCTGGTTTATCACAACTAACACCTTTGATATCACTTAGAATTGATAAGGTTAGGTCACGTTTTTTTTGAAAGTTTTTTGCATTAGGTTTAATAAAATCTTGAGTGCCAGTTAAAGCTTCAATAGCTGCCATTTGGCTTATAGAGCAGGGGTTAGAAGTACTTTGTGACTGAATAATAGTCATTGCCTTAATTAATGATTTAGGACCAGCCCCATATCCTATACGCCATCCTGTCATAGAATAAGCTTTTGATACACCATTAACAGTAAATATTCGATCTTTTAAATCCGGTGCTACTTGGGCAAAAGTATAAAATTTAAAATCATCAAAAATAATATGCTCGTAAATATCATCTGACATAACATTTACATTGGGATATTTGCGTAGTAACTCAGCAATATCTGCTAACTCTTGGTAAGAGTATGCAGCCCCTGTTGGATTACTTGGTGAATTAATAATTAACCATTTAGTTTTTTGGGTAATTACTTGCTCTAGAGCTCCAACAGTAAGTTTAAAATTGCTGTCAATGCCACAATTAACAAATACTGGAATCCCTTCAGCTAACATTACCATATCTGGATATGAGACCCAGTAAGGACTAGGAATAATTACTTCGTCCCCTTGGTTAAGGGAGGCCATAAATAAATTATAGATTACTTGTTTACCACCACTTGACACGATTATTTCATCTAAATCATAATCTAAATTATTTTCATACTTGAATTTGTTCTGTACCGCTTGTTTAAGTTCCGGCATACCATCAACATTAGTATATTTTGTGAAACCATCTCGCACCGCTTTAATGGCAGTCTCTTTGATGTTATCTAGCGTATCAAAGTCAGGTTCACCAGCCCCAAGAGAGATTATATCTCTACCTAGCTTTTTTAGTTCAAATGTTTTTTTTACTAAAGCTAAAGTTGGAGATGGTTTTATTAGATCTAAGCGTTTAGCAATAAGTGGCATGATTCTATAAAACCTTATAATTATTTTCGTATTACGCGAATTTTGGATAAGAATTTGTTAATTCTTATCCAAAATTGGGGTGTATTATACTAATAATTGTTAAAAAAACAATTCTTGAAAGCAGAATTTAGTACAATATGATTTATTTTATATAATTTATTACTATTAAGTATTAGTGTCATTTGATATATATGTTATCATATGATGAATATATGTTTAAAAAATCAAATTTATAGCAATTTATGTTCGGCAGCAAAATTATTCGTAACAGTTACGGCTCAATAAAAGACAAAATAAAATTATACTATAATTATAGTAAGAATTTCCCATCTTGGTATAGGGAGAAAATCTTTACATCTATCAATTATTTTGTCGATGTAAAATATAAGGTAACACACTTAAAAGAAACTAATTTTAATCTTGGTATAGAACATTTGTATAAAAATAACTTAAATGACGCTATACTAAGGCTTAAATTGGTTGATAAAATTTTTTCTCCTAACGACCATCAAGCTAATTATTGGCTTGGTTGGACATATTTCTTAAAAAATAACTATGAAAAAGCTTTGTATCATCTACAAAGAGCTTTTGAAGCTGATCAAATAAAGTTAGCGTCTTTTCTACAAAATTATAATAATTTGTCAGAGATTCCACCGCAAATTTGGCATCAATATAAAAATCTTACCGCTGAATATTATGGCAATAAATTTCGTAGTAATAATAAACTATACCTACCTTACAGTTTTGTAAGTACAACTATGAATAACATAACAGACTTACCTGATAATTACCATATTTTGGAGTTAGGTAGTAATATAGGCTTAGTGGGTTATGAAGTGACAAAGCGTTTTCCTGATGGCTTTACTTTTACCGGTGTTGAAAATTCAGAAATTATGAATAAGCTTGTTACCGTATATGGCAATATTTATGATCAGTTATTAGAAATTTCAATATCGGATTTTATTAAACACGACTCTAATAAATATGATGTAGTAATGAGTTTTAACTCTCTTTCTTTTACTAAGAACCTATTAGATTACTTTAATTCTATTTATTCTATAGTTAATGCATTAGGATATTTTGCATTTTGTTTACCAATAGATAATGTCACAAACCTTTCATTAAAGAGAAAAGAATTTATTTTTACTATAGCAGATATTAAGAAAGCTTTAGGTCAAACTAAGTTTACCATATTAAATAGTGAAGAATTAGCTCTAGAAAAAAATGATAAATACTATATGGTGATTTGTAAGAAAAACCATTAATGAAGCCATGAAGCAATTTATATTACTGTTGTTAATTAATTTTTCTAGTATAATTGCAATAGCGAGTACTCAAAATACTCAAGATGATGAAGATTTTAGGTATGTTTATAATGAAGGTAAGGGGTGTGTTCAAGTCTATGACCCTTATGAGAAACTAAATCGTAAAATTTTTGCCTTTAATTCTGTTTTAGACTATCTATTCTTACGCCCTATTAGTATAGGCTATAAACGAATTAGTAATAATTATACTAGGGTTAGAGTGAATAGTTTTCTAGATAATATTAGTATGCCTTTGACTGTTGTCAATTATGGCTTACAAATGAATTATGATCAAACTATGAAGAGTCTGTGGAGATTTTTAATCAATGCTACGTTTGGTATAGGTGGGTTATTTGATGTAGCAGATAAAATTGGATTGAGAGTTACCAAACAAACTTTGGGCAGCACTTTTGCCCACTATGGAGTTGGTCCTGGACCATATTTAGTCATACCATTTTTTGGTAGTACTAATGTAAGAGATAGTACAGATGCTATATTTACAAATAGTTACTTAAATCCTATAATGTACCCGGTACATAGAGATTTTGAAATCATAGTTTCTAGTGTACAAGTTATACATACTAGGTTAGGATTATTACCATTTACTGACTATATAGGATGTAGTTCTACTGACCCTTACATAGCTGTAAGATCAGCTACGCATCAAAATCGTGAATCGGTAATTGTCTATCCTAATCAATTTAAATGCCCTAAACCTAATTAAGAGTAGTTATTTATGAAAAAAATTATTGTTTGCTTAATTTTAAGTTGTCTATCTTTGTCAGCCTATTCTGCTACTGATGACAAAATGGCGGTTGATAATTATGTTAATCAACTAATAAGAGCTGGGCTAGATGTATGTAATGATGAGAGTTTAGATCAAGATGCCAAAATAGCTAAAACTAAAAAGCTAATTTTAGCTAACTTAGATCTGAATTGGATGGCTAAATTCACCCTTGGTGTTTATAGAAGAACTCTAACTCCTGAACAAATTAAACAATTCACAGAAGTTTACAGTAATTATGTAAGCAAGGCCTATGCTGATTTAGTAAAGAATTACCATGGTCAAGAACCTAAAGTTCAACAAGTGCGTGTTCTTGATGAAAGAGAGTTTATGGTAGAAATGTTAATAGGAACTGCTAAAGTAAATTACTTAGTACGTCAAGTAAAGGGTACAAGCGATAAAACTAATTTAAAAGTCTCAGATGTTATTACAGAAGGTGTTAGTCTTATCAATTCTCAACAGTCAGAGTTCATGAATATTCTCAGTAATAGTGGTTTTGATAAGTTAATAGATGAATTGGGAAAGAGGTCATAAAACCTACGAAGATTGATATACTACTCGTAAATGAAGAGTTAATAATTTTTTCTGCTATTGAATAAAAATATTTTTCATAAAACACTTAGTGCAAATTATAATTATTATATACTACAAAAACTTAAACCAATTATTATAATTAGCATGAAAATTCTTGCAGGTCTTAGTCATAAAAAATTAGCTAGATATTTAGCTGAGGAACTAAATTGTGAATATGTGGAAACTTATATTACAGCTTTCGATGATACTGAAACAAGGGTACAAATCCTTGAAGATATGCATAAGTGTGATGTTGTTATAGTACAATCTACTTCTAGACCAGCCAATAACCACTTGATGGAACTTTTATTATTAGTTGATACGGTAAAAAGAGCAGGAGCTTCACAAGTAACTGCGGTTATACCGTATTTTGGTTACAGCCGCCAAGATCGTAGATCTTGTAGTTTTACTCCAGTATCGAGCCGTCTTGTAGCGAGTATGTTGGAAGTTGCTGGTGTTAATCATGTAATAACTGTCGATTTGCATTCACAGCAATTAGAGGGTTTTTTTAAAATTCCAATACAAAATCTTGATCCAATAAGTTTATTTGCTCCGATTATTGAAACTTATAATAATTCTATTATTGTATCTCCAGATGTTGGTGGTTTTGTACGTGTACGTGATGTGAATAGGCTTCTTAACATGAATATAGCTGTTATTAATAAAAGTAGAGAGGTCAAGAGGTCTACTGATAAATGCCAAATGTCAGAAATAATAGGTAACGTTTCCGGCAAGCATTGTGTATTAATTGATGATATTGTTGATAGTGGCGAAACCCTGTGTAAGGGAGCTAAGCTATTAATGGAAGTAGGAGCTTTATCTGTCAATGCTTTTATAACTCACCCAGTGCTTTCTAGCATGTCCAAAGAAAATATTCAGAATTCTGATATAATGAACGTATATATAACTGATACAATAGAAACTACTGATTTACCATCTAAGTTCCATGTAATATCAGTTGCTCCAATTATTATAGCAGCATTACAAAAATCTACAAAATCATGAGAATTTAAGACTTTATGCATACTGATAGATGTACACTTGAAATAGACTTAGCAAAAATTCGTGCTAATTATCGTATTATTTCTAAAATTTGTAAAACTTCAGAGATTGCCTCCGTGGTAAAGGCTAACAGCTATGGACTTGGTGCTGATGCTATCGCACCAGCCTTACAGATGGAGAATTGTCAGAGTTTTTTTGTAACCTCAGTTGATGAAGGAATATCATTACGTAAAGTATTGGGGCAAAAATCTAATATTTTTGTGTTTAATGGTGTATTTAGCAATGATGTTGAGGAATTTAGAAATAGTAATTTAATTCCTGTGCTTAATAGTTTAAAACAAGTTGAAATTTGGCAAGAGTTTGCTTCTCTTAAAAAAGAAGTATTACCTTGTACAATCCATGTTGATACTGGTATGAATCGCTTAGGAATGATTGACACAGAAATGCAACATATAATAGACAAACCTGATCTATTAGTTGGTCTTGAATTGCAGTATATTATAAGTCATTTATCTGCATCTGAAATAGTTGATGATCCTTATAATTTACAACAATTAAAAAAGTTTAAGCATTATTTAAAATATTTCCCAAAAGTCAAAGCTAGTCTAGCTAACTCTAGTAGTATATTTCTAGGGAAAGAATATCATTTTGACTTAATACGCCCTGGTGCTGCATTGTATGGTATTAATCCTTTGGGTAATACATTTAAAAATCCAATGCATAATCCGATAAGACTGACTGCTCCAATAATACAATTGCAAGAATTACCACCGGAAAGTTACATTGGTTACAATATGACCTTTAAAACAAATAGTAATAGGCTAATTGCTACCTTGCCCCTTGGTTATGCTGATGGCTATCCCCGAGCTTTTAGTAATTGTGGGGTAGTAGTTATTGATTCCCATTCAGCTCCTGTAGTTGGCAGGGTATCAATGGATTCAATTACTGTTGATGTTACTGAACTACCACCAAACAAAATTTTTCTAGGACAACAAGCTGAAATTATAGGGAATTATTGTACTTTAGATAAAATAGCGAATATAATAAATACCATTGGTTATGAAATTCTCACTCTACTAGGTAGCAGATATAAGAGAGTATACAAAAATGATTCTTGATACCGTTAATTTATTAGGTAAACATACTATTGGTTTTGCAAGGACTATAGGGGCTTTTTCTCTATTTACTATTGCGGGAGTCACTAGTATTTTTAAAAAACCTTTATACTACAACTTAGTGTTAAAGCAGTTATTGTCTATAGGTTTTTATTCCCTACCAGTTGTAGCTATGACTACCTTTTTTTCCGGTGCTGTGCTGGCATTACAAAGTTATACAGGTTTTTCTCGTTTCTCGGCTGAAAGTTCAATAGCTACGGTGGTAGTCCTTTCAATAACTAGAGAGCTTGGACCAGTTCTTGCTGGTCTTATGGTTGCTGGTAGGGTTGGTGCATCAATTGCTGCTGAAATAGCTACTATGAGGGTGACTGAACAAATAGATGCACTTTATACTTTGTCAACTGATCCCATAAAATATTTAGTTTTTCCAAGAGTACTAGCCGCAGTTATTACATTACCATGTTTAGTATTAATAGGTGATATATTAGGAGTAATGGGTGGTTATTTGGTAAGTGTTTATAAGCTTGATTTTAATAGTTTTAATTATATAACGAATAGCTTTAAGTTTTTAGAACCAATAGATGTCATTTCTGGTTTGGTAAAAGCAGCAGTGTTTGGTTTTATTATCTCAATAGTAAGTTGTTATAGTGGTTATTATTCAGGTACAGGAGCAAAAGGAGTTGGGACGAGTACAACTTCCGCGGTAGTAAATTCTTCAGTTCTTATTCTAATCAGTAATTACTTGATAACAGAGTTGTTTTTTAAAGTATAAGACTCGAGAATAGATTATGGATGAATCAAAAATAAAAATACGTTCATTATATAAATCTTTCGGCGATCATAAGGTACTTGATGGTATAGACTTAGATATAAAACGGAATAGTTCAATAGTAATTCTTGGGGGATCAGGAACTGGTAAATCAGTGTTAATAAAGACTATAATTGGTTTAATTCAGCCTGATGAGGGTAGTATAGTTATTGATGAAGTGGAAACTGTAAATATTTCAAGTAAAGATAGATTTAAAATGATGGAAACCATGGGGTTTCTATTTCAGGGGGGAGCTCTTTTTGATTCTTTAACTATTCAAGATAATATTACATTCTTTACTGAAAAACTGTATAAATTATCTCCAAAAAATAAAGAAGAGTTAGCTGCATCTAAACTTAATTCTGTAGGTTTGTCTAAAAAAATACTGGGTCTTTATCCATCTGAGCTTTCCGGAGGTATGCAAAAGCGAGTATCTTTAGCTAGGGCTATTTGTGGCGATCCGTTGATTCTTTTCCTTGATGAACCAACTACCGGTCTTGACCCTATAATGGCTAATGTCATCAATGAATTAATAATTAAAGTTCAAGAAGAGCTAAAGGCTACTACCATCACCATAACTCATGATATGAATAGTGCTTATATGATAGCTAAAGAGGTTGCTATGATTTATAAAGGGAAGATTTTATGGTTTGGTAAAAAAGATGAAATAAAAAATAGTGATAATCCTTACTTGCAACAGTTTGTTAATGGTTTAACTACTGGACCAATTGAGATTTAGTATGGTGTATTCAATAATAGAAAGTCAACTAAATCTACAAAATTAAATAACAACCTCCATAGAACCTAATGAGTTTCTTAACCAAGTTTTTTGAAAATTGAAAAAATGTTATAATTATTTCAATTTTAGGTATATTTTTTAATTGGCTAGCTAATGTATAAGTTGTAAAATATGTCTTTTAAGTAGCTTCTTGGTATACTGCTCGTAAATAGACCTTATATCTTAAGAATGTGTTATAAGTAATTAAAGAGGGTGACTTGAATAGACCTTGACTAAAATAGTCGCTAAGAGAATAAGTACCCTCTTTTTGGTAGTTTAGCTTGAACAAATTGCAGAAGGTGGTCTTAAAAAGAGCAGCCTTGCACCATAAGAAGAAGGAGATTATATCATGAATAAAATAATAGGTCTAGACGTAAGTAAAAACTGGCTTGATATATGTGTATATAATACAAGAGATAAACCTAAATATCATCGTTTTGCCAATGATGCAACTGGTCATGAAGAGATGATTAAATTAGCAAAAGAGCAAGAGATTAAGCTAATAATATGTGAACCTACTGGAGGATACGAAGCTGAGATTTGTCAAAAGCTGGATAATAATAACCAACAAATACATAAGGTCAATACATATAGTTTTAATTCTTTTAGTAAATCGGTGAATTTGTGTAAAACTGATAGGAAGGATGCATTTAAATTAGCATATTATGCGGATAAGATGCAGCTTTCAGCGAATTATATATATCAAGTTGAATCAGAGGCTTTGAAGAGATGTCAGCAAAGACGAGAAGATTTAGTATTAATGCTTAGCAATGAAAAGAAAAGACTACATCATAGCATTGATGGTATTGATAAAGAGAGTATAGAAAAACACATTAAATTTTTACAAAATGAAATAGCTGAGCTTGATAAAAAGTTAAACAAAACAATAGATGAGTCAGAAGAGTTAAAAGAGAAGGTAAAAATATTAGAGACTGTACCTGGTATTGGTAAATGTTTAGGTACAAAACTAATTAGTTTTGTACCTGAATTAGGAGATAAAAATTATAGTAGCAATGAATTGTCATCAATTGTTGGTATAGCTCCATATGCTCGTGATAGTGGTAATAAGCAAGGACGAAGATTTATTCGAGGAGGCAGGAAAATACCTAGAGATGCTTTATACATGGCAGTATTAGCTGGTAAGAATGGTTTCCAATATTTAAAAATTTTATATGATAGGCTTGTTAATAATTTTAAACCTAAGAAAGTTGCGATAGTTGCTTGTATGCGTAAGTTACTTGAAGTGTGCCATAAACTTATTCAACAAAAACGTGTTTTTGTTATTAAATAATATTTATCTATTTTTATAAAATTTAGATAAAAGATAATTGCTCTTTCGAAAGTCGCTTGTGCTGAGGGATTTGAAGGAGACGCGGAACGCAGAACCGCAGCGTACTCTAATGTACGTGAGGATTCGAGTACTGCATCGACGTACAAATCACCAGCAGAAGTAGAGTTTCGAAAGAAGTCTAATGAAGAGTTGGTAGACGATAGTATAACTTCAAGAAGAGCTAGACAGTAGCAAAGTCGAGCAGCGTAGCGTACATGAGTAACGGAGCAGCTTCGATCTTTAGACATGCGACGCCAATTCTTGAAGTTCTACCTGAGTATACTGCTCGTAAATGAAGAGTTGAAGGAAGAGAAGAAAGAAGCTAGAATATGATAATGGGAAATATTTTAACATCTGAACAAAGAACGGTACTGAAGTCAAGTCATGGTAATGAACGAGATAGGAGAGTATGTGACCGAATTAAGGCAGTTTTGCTGTATGATAAAGGTTGGAGCTATGGAGAAATAGCAGAAGCATTGCTGTTAAGTGAAGAAGCTATAAGAAAGCATGTAAGAGATTATCAAAAATTTAATAAATTAGAGACAGCTACCGGTGTTAGTGCAAGTAAGCTAAGTGAGCTAGAAGAGAAAGAGTTAATAGAGCATTTAGAAATATGTAATTATGTTTATGCCAAAGATATCAGCAATTACATAGAAGAAAAATACGGTGTTACCTATACAATAGCAGGAGTAACAAAACTATTAATCAGATTAGGCTTTGTATATAAGAAGCCAAAGATCGTACCCGGCAAGCTTGATATAGATAAGCAAGAACTATTTAAGCTAGAATATAGTTTGTTAAAAGGTACTCTCAAGGCTAAAGAAGCTATATATTTTATGGATAGCGTTCATCCTCAGTATCAAACAAAAGCCCGTTATGGTTGGATCAGAAAGAATCAAAATAAAACTTTACCAACATTTAGTGGCTGGAAAAGGAAGCATTTAATAGGAGCAATTAATTTATCTGATTTGCAATTAGTTAGCACAGATAATCCTAAAGTAAACGGTGATTATATAATCAATTTTCTACAAAAATTAGAAGCAGAAAATCCTAATAAAGAGAAGATATATTTGATTTGTTATAATGCTGGGTATCATAAGTCAAAGAAAGTAAAGGAGTATCTAGTAAATAGCAAAATAGAATTAGTATTTTTACCTTCCTATAGCCCTAATCTTAATCCGATTGAACGATTATGGAAATTTATGCATAGAATTGTAACAAATAATAAATTTTACCATAATTTTGCTCAATTCTCAGAAGCTATAGATAGATTTTTTGCTAATATTGATAAATACAAAGGTAATTTGATTACTCTTATAACTGACCAATTTCAGACTATAACTTTTAATCATTTTGCCAACTCTTCAGGTTAATTGAGTATATACAAGCATTATTTATCGATAGCTTAAAAAAATTATCGTATATTACTTAGTGCTTGAGAATTTTTTTGCTATACTACCAATGAGTATCATATATATTTAAGTTATTTATTATGGCTATTTCCCGTTTTCTTGATCCAAAAAATGATTTTTGCTTTAAGCAAATCTTTGGTACAGAGAAAAATAAAGATATATTAATTCACTTCCTTAATGATATTTTGGGATATCAGGGAAAAGATCAAATTATTGAGGTTAGTTTTCTTAAAACCATACAAGACCCTGCTATTGCAGCATATCGGCAATCTATAGTAGATGTTTTGTGTAAAGACCAAAATGGCACGCAAGTAATTGTTGAAATGCAGGTTGGCGAACATAAGGGATTTGAGAAAAGAGCTCAATTTTATGCGGCTAAAGCCTATTCACAGCAAATACTTAAAGAAGATGAAAATCATAAAAAATTAGCAGTATATGCTAAGCTTAAAGGAGTGATATTTTTGGCTATTGCTGATTTTATCATGTTTCCTGACAAGAAAGATTGGAAATCAACCCATAGATTGTTAGATTCCAAAAGTTATGAGCATGATCTTAAGGATTTTTACTTCATCTTTGCTGAACTAAAAAAATTCCATAAAACCATTGATCAGTTAGAGAATATTGAAGAAAAATGGATGTATTTCTTTAAACATGCCCATCATAGTACTTTAGTAGAAATGGAGCATTTAATTGGTCACGATATTATCATTAAAAGAGCTTTCCAAGCAATAGATCAAGCCTCTTGGACGGAAGAAGAGTTAAATACCTATGATCATATAACCAAAACTCAACTAGATAATCTAGCAGTAGAGCAGTTCAAAATCGAACAAGCTGAAAAAGCTGCTGAAACTAGAGGTGAAGCTAGAGGCGAGGCTAGAGGTGAAGCTAGAGGTGAAGCTAGAGGCGAGGCTAGAGGTGAAGCTAGAGGCGAGGCTAGAGGCGAAAAGAAAAAAGCTATAGATATAGCTAAAATTTTACTTAAAGAAAATATGACGTCTGAGTATATAGCCAAGATTACCGGTTTGAGTATTGAAGAAATCAACAAGCTAGAAAAGTAATTGATTACTTAACCATTTCTGTCCTCTAATTGAAAGTAGAGGATAAACTTGTTGTTTAATTTTTTGATAGTATTGTTTTATATAATTTATCTCATCTGCGTTTAGTATTCTGCGATCTATTAAATCTTTTGCATAAGGAACAAGGGTGAGAGTATCAAACTCTAGATAATTTTCATCCTGTGAAGCATTTTTGACATACATCAGATTTTCTATTCTAATACCAAATTCGTTTGTTTTATAATAACCTGGCTCGTTGGATACAATCATACTAGGTTCTAGAATAATGTTACTGCGTAAACTAATATTTTGTGGTCCTTCATGAACACTTAAGAAGCTACCAACACCATGACCTGTACCATGTGGGTAATCTTGTCCATCTCTCCATAAAAACTGCCTAGCTAGCACATCTAAATTACCTCCAGTAATAAGATTAACTGGAAACTTAATCATCGACAAAGCAATATGCCCCTTAAGAACTTGAGTGTAACGTAATTTTTGTTCTTTGTTAGGATACCCACCTATAGCAAAAGTCCTAGTTACATCAGTAGTACAACCGTTATATTGACCACCAGAATCAATTAATAATATGCCTTTACCTAAGATTTTCTTTGCCCCTGTGCTTGTTGCTCGGTAATGAATTATAGCACTATTTTCCTTAAAGCCACATATAGTCGGGAAGCTATCCATAACATATTGATCTTGCTTAAATCTAAACTCTGTTAATATTGCTCCTAAATCATATTCAGTTTGATCTTGCAAATTTGGTAGTTCGAATAAATATGCAAAGAATTCGCATAGTGCCACCGCATCCTTAATATGGGAATTAATTGCATGGTTAATTTCAATATCGTTTTTACGGGCTTTAGCTAATTGACAAGGATCATTTATTTTTTCTATTATCTTAGTGCTTAGCAAATCTATGATATAATTGGAAGTGAAGTTTTCGTCAATTAGGACTTTATTAGCTTGACTCAATATATCAGCAAATTGTGCAGAAGGTAAGATAGTTACATGAGGACGAGCAAGTATAATATCTTGGTCCACCCTATTTGGATTAGTAAATAAATATAGTTGGTCCTTAGTGATTAGGACTATAGCAAGCATCAATGGTGAATATGGAATATCACTTGCTCTGAGATTTAATAACCAGCATATTGAATCTGCTGCAGTAACAATCATGGTATCTGCAGAATATTTAGTGAGTAGATTACGACACATGGTAATTTTATCACTATACGATTGACCAGCAAACTTATCATCATAAATATATATTTTTGATGATGGCTCAGCTGGTCTATTACGCCAAATTTGATCTACTAAATTATTAGATACTTTATGTAAACGAGGCTTTATTTTAGAAAATATTTTTAACTTAACATTAGTGAAAAGTTTCGCATCATATCCTAATATACCATCATTACCTAAATAATCATCCCAAGGAAAATAGGGTAAATCTTTAATATCAAAAATCTCAAAAATTTTTGGATCTAGTTCACGCTTACTTTGTTCTAGATAACGACCATCTGTGAAAAATATAACATTATTTTTGCAGATCACCACAATACCATTTGACCCACTAAAGTTAGTCATATATTGCAGTCGTTTAGCACTTTCATGAACATACTCGCTAAGATATTGATCATTAGACGGTACTATATAGGCATCTATTTTATACTTAGCGAAAAGACCCCTAATATTGCTAATACGTTCTTGCATTAAATTATCATCGAAAGAGATTTATTACCCTCTACTCCTATTAGGCGATTTCTTAATTAAAGAACTCACATGGCTGGGAGCAACATTATCTGTGGTCAGAGCTTTAGGTGATATATCACCCATAGATTTCCCAATCAGTTGAGCGGCTTTTAGAACTTCAGGACTTAAGTTTTTTAAGCTGTTATCTAATGGTTTTGCTAGCTGTTGCTCTTTTTCAAGCTGCGAAGTTCTACCTACCATTACATCAGTAGAGCAGTCCAAATGATCAGCAAGAGCTATAACTGCTCCAGTACTTAGCATTTTTTGTTTATTATCATCTTCTCTTAAAAAAGCTCGAAAGCCGTCTGGACTACCACTAACTTCCAGTCCTAATTCGTATTGAGTCATTTGCTTTTTATTCATCTTGTCGGTGATAAAACTCTTCAAATTATCACTTAATTCTTCTAGAGATAGTTGAGCATATTGTTGCTTTTCGCCAGAGACAAATTTCTGTCTGCCGAACATTTCATCCATAGAGCAGTCCAAATAATTTGCAAGTTTGATTATGTTTTTTATTTCAGGACGTCGATTACTCAACATCCCTCTCATAGTAGTTATAGGAATGCCCGCAAGTCCAGCAAGATCACTAGCCTTCAGTTGTTTTTCTTCCATTTTATTCCGAAGGAATTCTTTTAGATTTTCAAACCAGCCCATTGTAAATATTTTTTTATAAAATTGATCCGTGAAAAACGGTTTTTTCTTGACAACAAAAAATTGTCACAGTAAAGTTGTTTATCTTACTAAATGAACCAAGGAATTATTTAGTAAGATAAACTTTAAAAACTAAAACTATTCAGTACATAAATTCAACTACTACAAATATAGGTAAGTTGAATAAAAACGAAATAATACTAAATTGTTAGTTAAGCACAAAACCTCAATCATAAAAGGAAATGCCTTATGAATATATACAATATTTGCTCAGTAATCAAATTTATTCTTGCTTATTTAGCAACTTTCTTTTTAAAAATGCAACCTCAACTACCCTATCTAATAATGAATAGGAATATTTTACCTACAATCATAGTAAGAGGGTTTTATGCAAAATGATTTTAATGATAAAGATCTAAAACAACTATATAGCAAGATTATGACTATATCAGGTTACATAGTTGCCATGAGATCAGAGTGTATAAGAGAAGCTAAAAAAACTGAAGATGCTCTAAAAATCCTAATCAAGCGTACATATGACATTAGAGGTGGGCTTTGGATATGTTTGATTACTATATGGTTTTTAGCCATACTTTTTTTGCAAAAAAACTTTTAGCCAGTACTTATTAAATTTACATTTTCGGCTACATGTTATTATTTGCAGATTTTGTCATTTGGGGCATAGTTATTCTTCTTCCATCTATTATGAAACCAAAACCATTGGCCTGGATTTTCTTTAACCCAATTACCTAAAATTTGGTTAATGGTAAACATTATATTATAACAATCTGTTTTACTATTATTAGTTTTTTGTAATTGTATTGGTGGATGGATAATAGCTTTAAAATAACTGTTATTACTATTAGTGCGAACCACTTGTAATGGTATAATCGGGTAGCCGAATTGTAAGGCAATTTTAGCAATTGCGTGAGCAGTCATGGCCGGTCGGTCTAAAAATGGTACTTCAATGCCATTATTCATTTTTTGATCTACAAGCATGCCAATTGCGTATCCTGATTTGATTGCAGATAGGAGATCTCTTGCACCCTTTTCTCCTTTTGGAATTAGCTTTATATCACTAGTTTTACGCCTATCATTAATCAGCTTATCAATATAAGGATTATTTAATTTACGATAGATAATAGCAAATTTAGGATAAAATTTATTTATAATTTTAAGTGCAAAATCCCAATTAGCAAAATGCCCCGTAAATAATAAGAAAGGTTGCTGTGATTTCTGAAATTCTATTATATTATCAAGTCCGATTATTTCTACCCTTCTAGATAATTCTTCCTCTGACATATTATTAACATATGGAAATTCTCCTATAAAACTGCTAAAATTATCCCATACTTGATCAATGGTTACTTGAGTCTCCATGCTTAGACCATTTGTCTGATTCTTGCCAAGAATATTTTGAATATTTTCTTTTGCAATTTTATTGACTGGCAATAGAGGACCTATTTTCCTTGCTATATACCGACAAATTTGTACAGATTTGTCGATACCAAATGTTCCTAATATCTTTAGTACTATTAAAACGAAAAAATACTCAAGCAAATACTTAATATTTTTAAAGAATTTTTTCATATATTAAATCTGCTAATAATTTTTGATTATTTAGTAATAAATGTACATCACAACATATTACTGACAAGTCAGTATCACATATTTTTACGTAATCTTTTCTAGTTGTGATTAGAAGAGAATTAGATTTTTCTGATTGTTCTTTTAAATAGTCTAAATCTTCTTCACGATATTGATGATGGTCCGGAAAAATTTTATTACCTACTAACTGCAATCCATAATTTTCTAATGTAGAAAAAAACCGTTTAGGATTACCTATACCACTAAAGGCAAAATATCTCTTTGTTTTATCTATGTCTATAGTTGGAACTATTTGGGCTTGAAAAAAGGGAAGCTCTCTATATAAGAAAGAAGGAGCAACATTACTCGAACCGACAAGAATAACTATATCCGTTTTTTCAATAGCTTGTTTAGGATACTCACGCAAAGGACCGGCTGGAATTAACAATTCGTTGCCAAATAACCTGTCAGCATCAACTGACAGAATAACAATATCCTTATAAAAATTAGGATTCTGCATTGCATCATCTACTATAATCACCTTTGGCTTAATTCTCTGTATAAAAGGCAGTATATATTGAATTTTTTTACTAGCTATGACTTTACCATATTTTAATAGCATTACTGCTTCATCTCCGACATCTAGTGCTGTATGATGTGGTTCAACTAACAACGCCGTTTGCAGTTTACTGCCATAACCTTTAGTAATAATTATAAAATCAATATTAATAGCCTTCAACATTTTCGCAAGGAAGATCACTATTTGAGTTTTACCAGTACCTCCAATGCTTATATTACCGACACAAATTACTTTACAAGGAAATATTATAGGGCGTGCAATTATTTTTCTTAAATAACTAGCAAAAAGATATAACCAACTTAGTGGTAATAATAAATATGCTATAATGTTCTTGGTGTGCCAAAATTTAGGATAAATAAGCCTGATCATAAGTTTAAGACAACTTAAGCCCTATCATAGAAATTATCATAGTCGTAATAAAGAAAACTCGCATGGCAGAGTATGGCTCGTTAAAACACACCATCCCTGCTATTACTGTTCCTACAGCTCCGATACCAGTCCATATAAGATAAGCAGTACCAAGAGGAAGCTTATCTAGAGTTTTACTTAGACAAACAAAACTCAATATAGAAAAAATAATAAAAGCTATAATGGGTTTTACTTTGGTAAAACCCTCTGACAACTTCAGCGATATAGAGAAACCTACCTCAAATAATCCTGCAAATATAAGGAGAATCCAAGTTACTAGCATATTGTTACCTTTGTTTAATTTGTCCTGAAGATTTGCTATTTTTGTTATTTTGTAAAGACTTTTTACTAGGTAAGTTAACCGATACCTGATCTTTTATTATATTTAATTTGTTAGATTTTAGATTGACTACCGACTTTATTTGACTATCTAATTTTTGCATGGATACATTATGCTCTACTACTCGCTGTTGAGACAAGAATTCCTTATTATTTTTCCATAAATTAGTTTTTAGAGCGGTAATTTTTCCTTCTTGCACACTCATGGATTTATCCTGACTCAGAATTACCCCGCCAATTTTTTCGCCGATTTTGGGAGCATATTCTATTGCTAGAATAGAAGCTGGTACTACCATAAAAGCAAATGTGGCACCAGCTGTTGCAACACTGATAGCCCCAACTGCTAGAACAGAAATAGCAGTTATAATTTTACTAGTTGCTTGTTTAAATATTTCAATTTTCTTATTATGTTTTACTGCAACATTTACTATTCTATTAATTTCTAATCTAGCATTAGTGCTGACTTCCTTTGGGTTTTGATATTTTTTTACCGCATGCATTACCGTTGTACAAAATATTTCTGGTTCAAGCTGTATAAAATTTGTTAATTCATAACTATTCCTTGCTGCCAGTAAATCTTTTAACACTTGTTTTATTACTTTTCTCTCTTCAGAATTTGCCTTACCAAAATTTGTACTTATTAGTGTATCAATTATTATATCTTCTGATTTGTTTAGAATATTATCTCCATCTTGATATTCATCAGGAGAGATTGCTACCGAAAATAACATTAAAACTGTTGAAAAACTATCATCCGTAATAACTTTCTGACCGAGAAAAATTCTTAATTTACCAATACAATTACTTATATGGACATCAATCTCAGGTGTTGATTTAAGTCTAATTTCGTAATCAATAGCTATTATATTAGCAAGTGTTAAACATGCATGTTTTGTTATATTATTAAATAACTCTTCACTTATTCTTTTTTTACATATAGAAATGTTTATACTGCTAAAGATGTTCATTAGTCTTTGGCTCTTTATTTTTTAACATGAGAGTGTTTTTTTACAAATGAAGCTATCGTATCCTCAAAAGAAATAAATTTTTTATTTAGCAAGTCAATTTGCTTAGTTTTTTCGTCTTCTGTTAAGAAAGAATATTTAATACTATTAGACACTATTTCTTTTAGCTTATCATAAGATGGTTTATAGCGAGTGACAAATTTTAAATATTCATCTGTTAAATTATTACGTGACACCCCTGGCTCATCAGTAGAAATTGCAATTGGTACTCCATACCGCATATAAAGTCTCACTGGATGATCATCACCTTGTACTCCTAGTAACGCTTCATTACTAGTCAAATTAATTTCTACAAGTATATTTTTGTTTAATAATGTACTTATTAATTGGTAGGGGTTAGATTCGTGCATAATATCGACACCATGTCCTATACGGTTTGCCTCTGCCACATTAACCGCATCATTAATATGATAACTCAATTCTTCAGGAGTAACTTGACCTAAAGTAAGCTCTCCCGCGTGCAGCGACAATTTTACATTAGGAAATCTTTGTTTTAAGAAACGAAACATTTTCATATGCAACTTATAATCACGTAAAGCAATAGGATGAGCCTCATTACCAACAATGTTAACTCCAACAAATTTGCTATTATTTTTGACCATTAAAAACGCTGAATATAATCCAGAAAATATCAGCGATGGGTTGTTGAAACGTACTACATATGGTTGAAATCGCATACTAAAATCATCATCATCAATATCTTGGGAGTTAGATACGATTTCACGTAAATTTTGCGCGATTTCATTTTGTATAATGCTATCTTTATCTAAAACATCAACAGCCTGACTTAAAACACTATTGATAGTGGCATCATCTGTATTACTTGTTAGTTGATTAACCTTATCAAGTGCAGGATTGTCACTAATTGGGGCTAAGAACAATATAGTTTCAATATATTGGATATTTTCTGATTTAGCTCTTACCTTTAATAAGGTCAAACTACTTTTGACATCAACTGCTTCTATTGGACCTACATATCCAAAAACATTAAAGAAATGTTTTAATCCATCTTCTTGAGTACAGTTATGATCGTAAAAGAATCTACCATATGACCAGCGACTTAAAAGAGCGGTATATAGATCATAATTATCTTGGAGAGCAGTAATACTAAGGCATGTTTTATTTAGTTTATTTGGTTTATTTTTTTGTGCGTGATAGCTATTTTTATCTATACAAAAACCAGCCTTATTAATTATATCTAAATAATTTTCGGCATATATAGCTCCACTAAAATGATGATGAAGCTCCCCTCCTTTGGGTAATAAACTTAAAAACATATTAAGCTCTGCCATATCGTTACTGGATATCAATTTATGGTAATATTGACTAGTAGCGATATAATCTTTTGTTTCTTTTGATGAGGAGTTACTAGCCATCGTCACTTCTGCAATAAAAATAATATTTAAAATAATGATAACTCTTACTAACTTTTTTACAACAATATTCATATACTTCTCTAAGATTTATTAATAATTTTGTTATAAACAATATACGATAACTACTTGAGATTACAATTACTTATTTGCCGTTATTTCTCTTATACGCATGTTAAGTTTTGTAAATATCATATCAGGTGTTCTTTCTGTTGATAGTTTATAAACAACCTTAGGTTCTAATACATCTTCTTTCTTTATGTATATAGATAGTACAATAGTATTCTCCGGCATACAAGAGTAGATTTCTCTTATAATTGTCAAGAAAGTTGCAAAATCTTTAGTGGCAAATCTTATGTAAACATCATAATTCTTTATCCTTATAGTATCCTGCTTTGTTCCCACCATTGGGTTAATACCACTTAAGAATTCTTGTTTAATTGATATAGTAATAGGCTCATTTAAGTTGTATTTTTTTGAGAAACTATCAATTGTTGTTATTAACCTTGCTCGTTCTAAACAATTTTGTCTAGCAGAAATAGATAATAGTTTTGAATATCTTGCATAAGTTTCTAGTATTTTATGTTTGGAATTTATTATAGAATACAACTTTAACGTTTCTTGAGCTAGAGATTCTTCTATATTTTGATTCTTGGCAATTGATTCCATATAATCTTTATTAATACTTTGCAGCAACCATAAAATAGTAGAAATACACAGACAACACATAATAAACTTAAAGAATATAACATTTTTTAGATGAACAATAAAATTTTTAAGCATCTCTTATCCTTTTTTCTTAGTAATAATAACCTCAGCAGGTATTACTACTCTATTAGGTAACTCTAATATTTGATCAGTAAATATCGTAAAATTAATATCCATATTGCTAAATATTTTACTAAAATTTGCAATTTCTTGTTTTAAGAGCTGAGTAGCATCTTCAACTAGTATATCACTAACGATAAATTTTAATAATATCTCGATTTTTATATACTGATTAGATGATAATAACGTATTATCTAGATCCGACCTTTGCCATTTAATCTCCTCTAGGTGCAGATTAGGTGGTAAAGTTGTTAAAAACTTTTCTAACGGGTCAAATGGCGTTGGTACGGGGATTTGCAATAATGCTTCAAATACGTATAAATCAGCTAAATTAGTGGTATTTTGAATATATGGATAGGCTTGCTTAACATTATAATAATCTTGTTCAGCACTAAAATAGTGTGAATTTAAAAGATCCAATTTTCTGTAATTTGCTACGGTTTTAATTTTGATAGCACATGCAGCAAATATCAATACTATTATTATAGTGATAAATGGTTTGAAAATTAAAGAACTGATAATGTTGAGTTTAGCTATGGATTCTAAATATTTGTTAGAGGCTAGAAAGCTTTTTTGTTCATTAAATAACTTGACAACCATTGCATCTGAAAATTTGCTATTATCACATAATGCACTGCTAGACTTACATATTACTGGATGTTCACCAAAACTGGATTGTTCTAATAACAACTTTAGACTTTGGTCTACTATAAGAATTATACAAACTTTAAGGGTTAAACTATCAATATAGCTTTTACAAGATATCAAACAATCTTCCACTTCTTGTTCAATTATACCTTGAATATATAAGTCTGACTTATCAGCTGGATAATCAAATGTTTGAATTGAGATTATATTACCTTGATGTTTAACAACAAGTTTAATACCGTTTGTACTTAAAATACATACAAAAATTTGTAAATATTCACTATACTTATTATTTTCAACATTTTTTACAATTTTATCTATAATTGGTTTCCATTCCAAAGCTAAAAAATAAATCCCACCAAACTTTTGCCTCTTACTTGCCAAAAGATTCTCAAGTAACTTACTTAAAGGTGGGGTATAAGGAGTAGATACCAGCAAGGTATTCCACACCTCACTATATTTGGTATTGATGTTATAGACATTGTAAGCAACTATATCATCTATAGAAAAATACTCCTCTATAAACTTTTCTACAGGATTGGTTTTTACTATTGAATGTAGTACAGGTACTATATCATGGCGTACTTCACATGCAGAACCGTTTAATAAGAAGAAAACGTAATAGTTTTTGAATTTACCAAAAAATTCTTTATAGGAGTCTAAATTATCTTGGTTTTCAGCAGGAACAAATAAAGTATCCACAACTTTATCGTGTATTAAAGCACAAAGAAATGTACCTTTATCGCCTATTAAAATAATAATATTTCTTTTATATAAAAAATATACAACCAATTTATGTAGTTTTTTTAGTAAAACTTGTAGTTTAGGTAGTTTGGGTATGTTAATCATGTAACTAATACTTAGACTTAAATATTTAAACATAGACTATTATAACAGCAATTATCTTTCCACTAAGCGGATTTGGTATTTTTTTATGATTTATCTATAAAAAATACTAAATCCTATTGAATAATTATAATATTATCCGTTTCAAACGGATAATGGCTATGTGAATGATATTAGGTGCAAAACCTTAAATTACTATTATTTTAAAATAAATTTTTGTTTTTGTAATATTTTGTTGAACATTCTTAAATAATAAATATACTCTCCTTGAGTTAGGTTATTATAACGAATTATAAAGGACGATAACCTAATAAAATTCTAATGATCTTAATAATTGAAAAATGAGCATACAAAATATAGATACAGCTATATTAGGTAAGAATAGTATATTTTGTAGTATTACAAAATCAATTATTAGTAATATGTTGAACTAATTGAGGATTATATTATTATGTCTAAACAACAAAATTATTGGTTTACAAAACAGGATGTAGAGAATGCTTTGGTGATACTTAAAGCTGTGCAAGCAAAAAACATTAAAGCTATATACAAAATAATAGGTTTACCTAGTGCAATACAAGAGAAACTTACTGGTAAAACTAGTATAGACGCTGAAAAGATATTGACTACACAATTCCCAAAGTTAAAAAAGAGTTATGCTAAAGATGAAAAAGAAATACCACATATAGACCTAAAGTCTCAAAAACTCAAACTAAACGAATTATGCACAAAATTAGCTACAAAAAAACAAGCATTAGAACAAGTAAAAAAATGTCTAGATTTGATTCATGCCATTAATGATCCAAATGTATCTATTAAACAAATACTTAATATGAGCGACGTATCTTATCGTATAATAGACGAACTGAATTTAGACAATAAGTATACAACTATACCTACAGTTGTAAATGAATTGAATAACTTATTGTCTACATTTGAAAATGATTCTGATTATGCATCTGATCTTAGTAGATCAACTAGCGAAGAACAACACACAGTGAAGTATCTAAGTGATAGAATCAATTCTCACCAAAGTGGATCACAGCTACCAAAGCTAGTAATGAATGAACTTAATCTAAAAATGCAAAATTTCCACACAAATGATGACGTTAACGCAGCAGGAGAACATCTTGATATGCATTAAACTATAACCATGGACAGGTTAGTTGCAGTAATGGGATAAAATCAATGTCATTCCCGCTTACACGGTAATGACATCTTTTCTTCTCTTCATAATGTTTAAACTACCATGGCGGTTATATACTAAAAAAGTTGTTATTGCAGTAGACACCACACCCCAAATTCTCTATAATACTGCTATCTTCAAGAATTTTACAATATTAAGAGCCTAAATTATACCCCAAATTTGAGATTGCTAAGTTTTAATAACTCTTGATTTGCAAGTAATGTAGAGTCAGTATAATCAATTGAAGAGGTGAATTTAATAAAGAGAGTTTAGTATGAATAAATTGTTGAATATAATTCACCCCCATCCTTCTAAAGACATATCAGATAAAATTGGGGGCAAGGAGAGTTATATCAATATGACAGTAGGCAATCCAAATTTCAACCTTCCTGAAAAACTTTTGAATAGTTTAAAGGCTACAATAGAAAGCAATGATAGTACCCTTAATAAATATGCAGATTCAAGAGGATTTTACCCTTTACGTACCGCTATTGCAGAAAGATACAAGATAAAATACAACATTAAGCTGCAACCAAATAACCAAATACTTGTTACTAACGGTTGTGCTGAAGCTATTTGGTTAACAATCTTTACTGCAACTAACATAGGAGATGAGGTAATAATTCCTGATCCATGTTATATGCTTTATGAACCTATTGTTATTTCATTAGGACGTTTACCTGTAAGAAGTGTTACTTCACATCTTAATAGATTTGAATTAGATGTTGACGATATTTTAAAGTGCATAACTCCTAAAACCAAATTAATCATCATTAATACTCCGTGTAATCCAACGGGTACAGTTTATACTTTAGAAACATTAAAAAAATTGTACCAAATTATAGTAGAAAAAAATATTTATCTTATGCAAGATGAAGTTTTTGATGATTTTATCTTTACAGGACAATCTCATATACCAATAATTAAATTTTGTGATAACATGCATAATTTAATTATTGTAAACAGCTTTTCAAAAAGACTAGGCATTACTGGTTGGAGAGTAGGATGGCTAGTTGCATCAGAGAAGTTTACTGCACAAGCACTAAAGGCTCATACTTATAATTGTTTGGCTGTCAACACATTGATACAAACAGCACTAGCTGAGGTAATGAATGATCAAGAGGTCATAAATACGACCAAAAGTAATGTATCACTGTTAGAGAAAAAACTAACTCGCTTTTTCTCTTCACTGCAAAAAATTGATGGTTTTGAGCTTGATAAAGCTCCAAATTCAGGTATGTATTTATTTCCTAACATTAGTACCTTATACAAAAAAATCCCTAATAGCTATCAGAATAATTCTGTAAGTGAATCTGTTGCTAATTTTATTTTAGATAAAACTCGTGTTGCGGTTGTCCCTGGGACAGCCTTTGGTAAAGCCGGAGAGAATCATATAAGAATATCTATAACTGGCTCAGAAGAAAGTTTATTGGAAGTCATAGAAAGGCTTAATACGCAATTACAGTATGTCTAATTTTTAAGGATTATTACTAATGACTAAACTTACCACTGAAGAAATTAGAAGTAAATTTATAAGTTATTTTGTTGCCAATAATCATATACACGTTCCAGCTAGTTCCCTAATTCCTCATAATGATCCTAGTTTAATGTTTGTTAATTCCGGGATGGTACAATTTAAAAATGTTTTTACCGGTCAGGAAACTAGAAACTATCAAAGAGCCACTACTAGTCAGAAATCACTACGGGCTGGTGGTAAGCATAATGATCTTGAAAATGTTGGTTATACTGCACGACATCATACGTTCTTTGAAATGTTAGGTAATTTTTCTTTTGGTGATTATTTTAAAGAACAAGCAATATATTACGCGTGGAATCTCTTAACCAAGGAATTTGCTATCGCCAAAGAAAAATTATATGTAACTGTTTATCATACTGATGAAGAAGCAGCAAGCTATTGGAAAAAGATTGCTAATTTAAGTGATGACCGAATTATTAAAATAGCAACCAATGATAATTTTTGGTCAATGGGAGATACCGGACCTTGTGGACCATGTTCAGAAATTTTCTATGATCATGGAGAGAAGATACCAGGTGGCTTACCTGGTACAAAAGATCAAGATGGCGATCGCTATATTGAGATTTGGAATATGGTCTTTATGCAATTTGAACAATTGGATAGCAATACTAGGATTGCCTTACCTAAACAATCCGTTGATACCGGCATGGGACTAGAACGTATTAGTGCTGTATTGCAAAATGTATATGATAATTATGACATAGATTTATTTAAGGAAATAATTGCTTATACGGAAAGTATAGTAAAAGTTAAAGTAGAAGGGGAAGCAAAATTTTCTTACCGGGTTATTGCTGATCATTTACGAGCTTGTGCCTTTCTAATTAGTGATGGTGTCATGCCGTCAAATGAAGGCAGAGGATATGTACTTAGGCGTATTATGCGTCGAAGTATGAGGCATGCCCATATACTTGGTAGCAGTGAACCTTTAATGTACCGATTGCTAGCAAAATTAGTAGATCTTATGGGTGCAACTTATCCTGAACTAAAGAGGGCTGAGGCTTTTACCCGTAGTATCTTGGAACAGGAAGAATTAAGATTTAAAGCAACTCTTGAACGAGGTCTGAAACTGCTTGATGATGAAACACAGCATCTTAGTAAAAATTCAGAACTTTCAGGAGAGATAGCCTTTAAATTATATGATACATATGGTTTTCCTCTCGATTTAACTGAAGACATATTAAAAGGTAAACAGATATCAGTTGATCTTGATAGCTTTAATAATAAGATGCAAGAGCAAAAAGAAAGGGCAAGAAAAGCTTGGTTAGGTTCAAATGAGTCACAAATTGACCAAATATGGTTTGATATTAAAGGCGAATTTGGTAGTACTGAATTTTTGGGTTACTCTTTGGATAAGGCAGAAGGTAAGATATTAGCTCTAATTAAAGATAATAAGTTAGTCAACAGTATAGAAACTAGCGAAGAGCAATTTATTCTAATTAGTAATCAAACTCCTTTTTATGGAGAATCTGGTGGACAGATGGGAGATATAGGCTTTATCAAATCAACAGGCAGCAAAATTAGAGTAATAGATACTTTAAAATATCTTGGTTCAATAATTGCTCATATATGTGTTTTACAGGAAGGAGCTATCCAAACAGGAGATAGTGCTGATTTTGCTATTGATGTCAAGTACCGTAAAAATTTAAGAATTCATCATTCTGCAACTCATATATTACATACAGTATTACATGAAGTGCTGGGCAAACATGTAACACAAAAAGGATCGCTCGTAGCACATGATCGTCTGCGTTTTGATATTAGCCATATGACACCACTAACAAAACAAGAAGTTATATTGATAGAAGATAAGGTAAATCAAATTATCACTGATAATTTTAAGGTTACCACAACATTAATGTCAACAGATGAAGCTATTAAGGCAGGTGCTATGGCTTTATTTGGTGAAAAATACGATTCTGAAGTAAGAGTGGTGGCAATGGGCAACTCGCTTGAGTTATGTGGTGGCACGCATGTTAGTAGAACTGGTGATATTGGAATATTTAAAATTATTAGCGAAAGTAGCGTTGCAGCTGGCGTTCGAAGGATAGAAGCTGTTTGTGGTGAATTTGCCTTAAAATTAATTAGACAAAACGATACTATAATTGATGACTTGTCTTCAACCTTAAAAATAGGTAAGAATGAAATTACTGATAAAGTAAATAACCTGATTGCCAGTAAAAAACAATTAGAAGATAAGTTAGTAGCTACTCAGGTCTCTATGCTTGATTTGAATATTGAGCAAATTGCTAAAGAATCAGTCAGTATCTCCGATATATACTCAAATGATTTGGAGAATTGGAACGTAAAACAAGGGGTGAGCGAGCGGAGCGTACATGAAGTACGTGAGCACGCGAATGCCCCGAAGTTTTGCGGAGCCAATTCTTCAAATCATTTGAGTATACAATTTATCTATAAACTAGTACATAACTTGGATACTAAAGTATTACGCTTATCTGCCCAGCGAATAGTTGATAAGTCAGATAATCTAGTGATTGTATATATAGGTATGCCTGATTTGCAGGGTAAATTATCTATTACTATTGCGGTTAGTAAAGAAATTAGCAATAAGGTACATGCAGGTAACTTAGCTAAAGAAGTGTCTGTATTCCTTGGCGGTAGCGGCGGTGGTGGTCAGGCGAATATAGCCCAGGCTGGTGGCACGGATGTAAGTAAAGTAGGAAAGTTACAAGATATGATAAGGGAGTTGTTATCTAAGTTCTGAATTATTAAACGTCGGCTATATACGATATTTTTACCACATTTATCCAAGAGTTTAATGCTAAAACTATTTTAGGCTTTTAAGTAACAGTATGATAATATATAATACACAGGTAGGATGTTTAACAATTTTTTCTGTTAAGCAAATATAATCAATAGCTTTATTTAAATTAAGGAGTTTGTTATGCTAATACAAAAAACTGCAATAGCTTTTTTAGCACTATTTGTGCTTTCTGGGTGTGGTGCTAAAAAGAAACCGACAGAAGCGGAGGTGACTCCTAGTGTCGAGGAAAGTTCTTTAGCTGCTGATTTCGAAAGAAATGTTGGTGATAGGATATTTTTTGCTTTCAATAAATCAGATATTTCAAGTAAATCAAAAGAACAGCTAAATAAACAAGCCGTTTGGTTAAAAAAACATTGTTGTACTAAAGCTACTATTGAAGGACATTGTGATGAAAGAGGCACAAGAGAGTATAACTTAGCACTTGGTGAAAGAAGAGCAGAAGCTGTACGAAAATACTTGATTGGTCTAGGAATTGATAATAACAGACTTGATACTATCTCTTACGGTAAAGAAAAACCAGCTGTTATGGGTTGTGACGAAGCAGCTTGGGTACAGAACCGTAGAGCTGTAACTGTTATAAAATAAAGTATCCTACTATTTGCTCTTTTCAAGAGTTGTAAAAACAACTCTTGAAAGTTAAAAAATCGTCATTGCGAAGCACCGTTAGGTGCTGTGGCAATCTTCATGAAGTAAGGTCTCCTTCACAAGATTGCCACGTCGCCGCTTTGCGGCTTCTCGCAATGACATTTATGCATTAGACCTCTTTCGAAACTCGCTTGTGCGCAAGGGATTTGAAGGAGACGCTTCACCTCGAACCGCAGCGTACTATAACTCCGTTACGGATTCGAGTACCGCATCATTGTCAAAATCACCAGCAAAAGTAGAGTTTCGAAAGAAGTCTATTTTAAAAAACAAACTTTTCTATCATTAGTTGGGACTTTTAAACTGCCCTGCAAACAGCAGTCATTTCTTGTATATCACCACTACAATGTAATACTAAGTCACAACCAGCTACAATAGTTTGTCTAGCAACTTCAACTATACTTGTAACAAATTCTGCCTTCAGTTTTGGGAATTCTTCTACTAAATATTTTTTTAGTCCGGTTTGGTCGGATTTGTCTTTAATAATTCCGTATTCAATAAATTTTTCTAAATCTTGATTACTTATCGTAGTCGTAGAATCCTGCTTTTCAAAAATCGTCAGAGGTTTTTTAACTATTGAGTATTTAGCTCCAATTTCACCATGCAGAGCAAGCATACAAATATCATCTGAAACTAACATACCTTTAAAACCAATGTCATTTCTAATGAACTTTATAGCAGTGGGCGATAAAGTTACTGGTAGATTGGTATCTAAAGCCTCAAATACAATGTGAGATGTCATAGCCCATCCTGCCTTAGCATTTTTAGATAGTTGTCTAAACACTTCAAAATCTGTATTATTTAATTCAGCAAGCGAACTGGTAACACGCGGCAACTTATAATGACTATCACACGTAGCTCGACCATGCCCTGGTATATGCTTAATAATGGCAATGCCTCCCTGCTCTTCTATCGCCTCTATTGTTTTTGCACATAAGCCAACTACTTTTACTACAGAATCTCCAAAGCTACGATCTCCAATAGCATTATCAGTATAAGGGTAACGCAAATCAGCAACTGGACAACATGGCGAGTCTATTCTATATTCTTTTAAACTCTTCATCAGGCTTGAATAATTTGCAAAAACTTTTAAATATGCATTCTCTGCACCTTCTTGATCATATATTCTACCGAAATCACCAGCAGGGGGATATTCTATATCTATGATAGGTGGCTTCAACCTTGCAACCCTGCCTCCCTCCTGATCGACAAAAATCAATATATTATAGTCATATAAGTCTCTTAAATCTTGTACTAACTTTAGTAACTGTTCTCGATCCACAATATTTCTTTTAAAGAGAATAAAGCCATATATTGAATTTTTTGATAATAATTCCTTTTCTTGCACAGTCAAACTAGTACCAGCAATACCAAATATTAAAGGTTTCTTGAACATATTATTATCCCTATAATGCGAATTCGGGATAAGAATTAACTAATTCTTATCCCGAATGGGGGTCTATAGTGTTTTCTGTAAATTACCAAATTTTGAATACTGACCATCATAGTGAAGTTTTACGCTACCAACACGACCATTACGATGTTTTGCTATTATAATATCGGCAATATTATATACTTGATTTAAATTACTCAACCATTCTGCGTGTTTTTCTGCATATTTTGCATCACTCGAAGAAGGCTCTTTACGAGTTAGATAATATTCTTCTCGATAAATAAACATCACTATATCCGCATCTTGTTCAATAGACCCAGATTCTCGTAAGTCAGATAACATTGGTCTCTTATCTTCTCTAAGTTCTACAGCTCTAGATAATTGTGATAAAGCAATTACTGGAATATTTAATTCTTTTGCTATAGCTTTTAATCCTTGAGTAATTTCCGAAATTTCATTTACTCTATTATCAGATTTATTTATCCCTCTAATTAACTGCAGATAATCTACAAATAATATACCAAGGTTATGTTTACGCTTCATTTTTCTTGCCCTAGTGCGAATAGCCGCAATGGATAAAGCTGGCGTATCATCAATAAAAAATGGTAGGTCAAGAGCTATAATTTCTCTACGTAATCGATTATAATTTTCTTCTGTCACATGACCAGACCGTAAGGCTGAAGAGTCAATGTTAGTATGCATGGAAAGAATACGAGTAGCAAGCTGCTCAGATGACATTTCAAGAGAGAAAAAACCTACTGACTTATCTTTTTCTTGTTCCTTATTTTTTAACTTCATAGAATTACAAGCATTTATCGCAAGATTTATGGCAAAAGCTGTTTTCCCCATTGATGGACGTGCAGCAATGACAACTAAATCTGAGTTATGAAAACCTGATAATTCCCTATCTAAATCAATTAATCCTGTAGAAATACCTATTACATGATTAGAATTCTTCATAGCTCTGTCAATATTGGCAAGGGACTCCGAGAGAGACACAGCAATTTTAACAAAACTCTTGTCATTAATTCCTTCACTAGCAAGATTATAAAGCTTACCCTCTGCATGCTCTATTTGTTGACTTGCATCATATTCTAAAGAGGAGTCATAAGCATTATTAACTACCTCCTCCCCTATCTGAATTAAATTACGCCTTACTGCCAAATCATAGATTATTTTTCCATAATCAAGGGGATTAATTACCATCATTGACAGAGTAGCTAGCTTATTTAGATAGTCACTGCCACCTAATTGCTGAAATAATTCGTCTCGTTCTAACATGCTTCTAAGCGTTACCGGAGTAGCAATTAGGCCTTTTTCGGTAATAACTTCAATAGCATTATAAATCTTTTGATGTATCGGCTCAAAAAAATGATCTGGTCTTAGGAATTCTGAGACAGTATTTAAGTAATCATGGTTGACTAAAATTGCTCCTATTAACATTTGCTCGGCCTGAACATTTGCTGGCAAAGTTCGAGCAACAGGCAAAACTATACTTGTCTCACTTGATCCACTTGACTTATCTATTTTATCACTCTCTTTTTTACTACGAGACATAATTTTAATTTAATGATTTAAAAACTTTTCTACTTCTAAAGCTGCCATACATCCTGTACCAGCAGCGGTAACTGCTTGTCTAAAAATTTTATCTTGTACATCTCCAGCAGCGAAAACACCTTTAATACTGGTTTCCGTTGAATTTGGTTTAGTAATAATATAATTATCACTATCTATATCTAGTTGTCCTTTGAACAAACCAGTATTCGGCATATGACCAATTGCTACGAATATACCAGTACAATTAATTGAACTAAGCTCACCTGTTTGAGTGTTTTCAAGCTTGGCTGAATTAACCGATTTAGGATTATCAGTACCCATGACCTCAATCAGTCTATGATTCCAAATGACCGATATTTTGGGATTTCTAAATAATCTCTCTTGTAAAATCTTCTCGGCTCTAAAACTATCCCGACGATGAACAATAGTCACCTGACGTGCATGATTAGTTAAATATAATGCCTCTTCAACAGCACTATTCCCACCACCAATAACTAATACATCCTGATTCTTGAAAAAAAAACCATCACAAGTAGCACAAGCTGAGACACCATATCCTTTGAATTGTGCTTCGGAAGGAATATTCAGCCACCTTGCTTCTGCACCGGTACATATTATAACGCTGTCCGCCCTAATTATACCAGACGAGGTGGTTACCACTAAGGGTTTTTTTGAAAAATCAACCTTTTCTACATAATCATAGATAATTTCTGCACCAACATTTTTTGCCTGTTGCGTCATTTGTTCCATTAACCATGGACCTTGAATAGGCTCTGCAAAACCTGGATAATTTTCAACATCTGTAGTAATAGTTAGCTGCCCACCTGGCTGCATACCATGCAATAATATTGGTTTTAGTGCTGCCCTAGCTGTATAGATTGCTGCACTCAGTCCAGCAGGACCTGACCCTATAATAAGTACTTTAGTAGAACGATTCATAACAACCTAAATTTTTATATTTTCAAAGCATTTACCCAAGATTTTATATAACTAATCTGATCATCGGTCATTAATGAAGGTACATGACCAGCATAATCAACAACGAACAAATCAAAATCTTTGGTTTCTTTCATCTTCTCAATAGTAGATTGTTGCAAAATTTCTGATTTAGCCCCGTGGATAACCAACAATTTACAAACAATCTTATTCCATATAGTCCATATATCAACATTTTTTGGCTTATTTGCATTAGCATTCATACCTTGTACTATGGCAGGATCATAATTCATTTTATATTTTCCATCTTGGATTTTTATAAAACTATATTTGGTAAGATGATCCCAATCTTCCTCACTACTAATACCGAATTGGCTATATATTAGCTTTAAATGTTGCTTGGCACTAACTAAATCAACAAATGAGGGAGTTTGACCTGCATATTGACCAATTTTAACTAGAGGAGATGCTGGAATAAAAGGTCCTACATCATTTATAATCATTGCTTTGATAAGTTCCTTATATTTACTAGCTAGTACATAACCAATTATTCCACCCATGGAAGTACCAAGCCAAATACAGTTGTTAATACCTAATTTTTTAAAAAAAAGCACCGTATCTTTTACATATACTTGATAATTATAATGCTTTTTCGTTTTAAAAACATCACTATCCCCACGTCCTGGATAATCTATAGCAATTACTCGAAAATTATCACTTAATACCATAGCGATTTTATCAAAATCATGAGCATTCCTAGTTAAACCATGGGTACAAATTATTACATTTTCATTATTAGGGTCACCAAACTCAAGATAAGCTATTTTATGAGCTGGAATATATTGTGAGCCTAACCAATTAATATAAGGTCCAACTTGGATAAATTTTTGTATCATTTTTTTATATCATTAGTGCTATAGCTAACCTGACTAGCATTACACCAAATTCACAGACGCTATTAGCGACGAAGCAATCTATAATTTTGCGTTAATCAGGTTAGCTATAATAATTAATTCAAATCACTTAAAAATATAGTTACCATAACTGGTATATATACTACACCAAAAAGCAGGGAAAGAAATACTGTGGTAGCAACTTTTTCTGGATAGAATTTTTGTAAACTGGCTATGACAATTACGTTTGCTGCCATAGGAGCGGTTGAAAGAAGCCTTAAAGCATTGTAATAATTCTCATCATACCATCCTAAAACAAACTTATCCAAAAGAATAAATATGTTAACCCCTAGTGGATAGAATAAAAATTTTGCCATGAAAGTAGCTAAAGTAAACTTTATGTCTATTTCAAACTTTTGCAAAGCTGAAAGAGCTAAACCAACCATAACCATACCAAGTATAGAAAATGCCCCCCGCATGTTATATATAAAATCATCTAGGAAATCAGGTAAAGTAAAACCAGCAAAACTAAATAAACAACCAAGTAAAAACCCGTTTAAAATTGGTAACTTTACAACCTTCAAGATACTTTCACTACTATTAGCAAAGCTCCTAGCACAAATATAAAAGCCTACTGATGATTCGAAAATATTTATTCCTATAACTGCCATCATGTAGATGCTTAAAACATAATCATCAAAGAGAGTAGCGGCTATTGGCAGCATAAAATAACCACCATTAGCGGTACCTGCAGATAATGCTATAATGTTTCGTGTATGATCAAGCCAATATCGCCCAAAAAAATAGTAGGAAAATATTGATAACGAAGTGGCAATGAAAAAAACAACTACAGTAACGCTTAATGCTGATAAAGTCAAAGTAGTACTGGCGGGAATAGCAAAAAAAACAATAGGAGATATAAAATAGAATAACAAAGAAGCTATACTATCTCTCTCAACTTTAGAATATCTTCCTGCTAAAAAACCAATTACTACACTCAGTAATACAGAAATGGTTTTAAAAAAAACTATAGTAAAAATTGCCATGCTCTAAAAGCCAAAAGATATCAGATGCTGTTTTACTTAACCTTTTAGAAAATAGCAAATTTATTCCACAATTAACATAAATAAAGTACCTTTATTCACCTAATTCTTGTATAGCAAGACACAGATCTGCTAATTGAGTTCTATATTTTTGTTTACTAAGATAGCGACTATTTAATTTAAGATTTTCAAAATCTTTATTACTGGTAGGTAAATATTGACAAATCTGTACTAATTCCTCATCAGAAATAAAATGTCTCCTTGGTAAATCTATTGTACTGGCTTGTTCCTCCCGATAAGCTGCCATAATTTTCATTTTATGAATAAAAGACTCTGAATGATTATTGAATCTAACTTTTTGCCAAGCTTTTTGTACATTAATAATATAATTTTCAATATTAAGCAAAGATTTTATTTGCTTGTCATATTCGTTTTGTAAGTTATTATCTTGAATTATTTGTTGCAATACCTTGTAAATCGGCTCTAAATATTCAACATCTTTAATAGCATAATTTAACATATTAGCATTAATTGGACGCTTTAACCAATCAGACCGTTGGTAAGTTTTATCAATGTGAACTAAGCAAATTTTGCTACATATATCCGAATAACTCAAATATTTACCAAAATCACAAATACCAGCTGCAATTTGTATGTCAAAAACATTTTTTGGCAGTTTCTTAAATAAACGATAAAATATCTCAAAATCCTCTCTAGGGGCGTGAACTATTTTAAGAATTTTATCGTTCAGAAATATTTCGTTAATAGGAGAAAGATCCAAATTGCTTAAAGTGTCAATTATCACTTTATAACTACTGGCCATAATTTGAATTATGCTAAGCTGAGCAAAATAGGTATTTTTACGCAAGAACTCAGTATCAACACTTATAGTCTTACAATCCAATAACTGTCGACAGAATTCATTTAATGCTTTCTGATTATCAATAATAAGTATTTTTGAAGTATTAGTAATTAAATTGCTCCTATTATAATAAACTTGGTATTTTTCTATACGCGAATTTGGGATAAGAATTTGTCAATTCTTATATACTCTTCTGTTTTGAAGAATTGTTTTTTGAAAATATCATGGATTCACATGTGTAACTATACTATATGTATGCTACGCCTTCTCACCATCCATTTTCAAATCCAATTCGTAGGATCATTTGAGTATCCTAAATTCGGTGAAATTATATATTGCTTTGTCGACCTACGGTCTCCTCGCTAATAGACGTTTTATAGACGTATATGTCTATTAGCGAGCGAACGTATGTGAGCGTGGCAATCCATTTTGCTAAAAACATGATTTTAATCTTTTAAAATCATGTTTTTAGCTTTAGAAAGGTTTAAAATGTATTCGCGTTAACCGCTTTAAGAATGCATTTTTCCTTATATTAAAGCCAATTTTGGATAAGAATTAACTAATTCTTATCCAAAATGGGGGTTCTATGCTTTTTTGTGGTTAAAAGTAGCGTAACACTTTTACGCTACTTTGTCAAAGATGGAATCCTTAATTTATAAAACTCATCTTAAAATAAGTGTTTCATAAGTGCTACAATTCAAAAAACAATTAAGACATTTCAAGAAACAGATAATCGGAACTATTAAACCGATGTCTCCCATCGAACTAAGGTAAAATAGTCAAATAAGATTCTAATAATACTATTAACGCGAATACGGGATAACAAGTTATCCCAAATTCGGCTGTATATATAGAAACAATCAGGTTTGAAGCGGCTGCCCACCTGATTGTTAAAATATCATTTGCGTTCAATAGATGATTTTAATTATTAAAATCATCTATTGAACGGTAAAAAAGTTAAAATGTACTCACAGAACCGCTTCAAGAGTACATTTTTCTTTATATCATAGCTAATTCAGGATAAGAATTATAATTCTTATCCTGAATTAGGGTTATTAGAATTTCATAAGTGTGAATTTTAACTATATCAACTCTTTCAATTCTTTTATATTACTAATTGGGCAAATTAGGTTATTACTTAACTTTTCAAGTTTGGAGCAAATTAATTTATTGAATCCTAATTTCGTTGCTTCTTTTATTCTCATTTCTGCTGCATTGACTTTTCTTATTTCACCAGATAAACCAATTTCTCCAAAAAAAACACTATGTTCTAGCACAGCTTTATTATTTGCTGCAGAAATTAAAGCAGCTGCAACAGCTAAGTCTGAAGATGGTTCTGAAATTTTAAGCCCACCAGCAACAGTTAAATATACTTCCTTAGAAGTTAAGTTAAGACCAAACCGTACATTAAGTACAGCTATTATCATTGATAATCTATTTAAATCCCATCCTACAACCGAACGTCTTGGCATTGGCATATTGGAAGGGGCAATTAATGCCTGAATCTCAATTAATAACGGTCTAGATCCTTCAATTCCAGCAAATACTGTTGTTCCGCTAACATTTTTATCCCTTTTCATCAGAAATAGCTCGGAAGGACTAGAGACTTCCATAAGACCACTAGTAGTCATCTCAAAAACACCGATTTCTCCTATTCCACCAAATCTATTTTTAATAGAACGCAAAATACGAAAATGACTATTAGGATCACCTTCAAAATATAGCACGGTATCAACAAGATGTTCGAGTAACTTAGGACCAGCTAATTGTCCATCTTTTGTCACATGACAGCTAAGTAAAATAATAATATTATTTTGCTTAGCATAGCTAACCAACTCATTAGCACAGGCCCGAATCTGCGAAATAGTGCCAGGTGGTGATGATAGTGTGCGAGTTACCATTGTCTGAATTGAATCGATAACTACCAAATCAATATTGTTCTTATCAGCATCAATAGTTGAGATAATATCTTCGATATTAGTGGCAGCTAAGATAGATGCTGTTTTATTGCTAAGTCCTAATCTTAAAGCTCTGAGTTTTATTTGGTCAATGGATTCCTCACCAGTTATATATAAGCAATTCATTCTAATTTTATCACAAAAAGAACTTGCCACTAAGTGTAATAATAAAGTTGATTTACCAATTCCAGGATCACCACCAATTAAAATTGCCGAAGAGGAAACCAACCCGCCACCCAACACTCTATTTAATTCATTTATAGGAGTAGGAGTACGTAATGATTCCACAACAACACCATCAAGCTTTTGTATTTGTTGTTTATTGCCTAACCTAACTTGTACTTGACTAATTACCTCTTCCTCAATCGCTCCCCATAAGCCACAATCAAAACATTGTCCCGCCCATTTTGATGTACTATTACCACAATTTGTACATATATATTGCTTTTTAATTTTACTCACTGTCCTAATTTTAATTCCTTTTCGCCCTATATGATATTATGCAACCAATAATTGCTCCAACAGACTATTCGCTTCCTCTATAATATCTTTTCCTACCAATGTTTTGGTAAATACTAACTTAGTATCCGGTTTTATTTTGGTTTGCTGAGGATACTTTATAACAAAATTTCTAATCTTATCAGCTATATCTGATTCTTTATAAAATTTCAAAACAAATCCTCGATCACCAGAGTCTAAATTTTCAATATTAAGCTTACTGCATTTATGCTTTATTTTTACTATATTAAGTAGATTATTAAATTCTGATGGGATAGGACCGAAACGATCAACCATTTCGTCCTTAAAATTTTCAATATCTACATCATCAATTAAATTTCCAACTCTTCTGTACAAACTTAGTTTAAGAGCAGAATCTGCAATATAATTGTCAGAAATGAAAACAGGTAATCCCAAATTAATTATTGGCACAAAAGCTTTTGGCTGCTCAATAACTTCATCCTTAAGAATTGCTATTTGTTCATCTAACATCTCCTGATAAAGCTCCACTCCTACTTCTTTAATCTGTCCAGACTGCTCTTCTCCTACCAAGTTACCAAAACCACGTAAATCCATATCATGGCTGGCAATGGTAAAACCAGAACCAAGAGTACAGCTACTCTGCATTATTTCTAGACGTTTTATTGAATGTGCGGTCATTTTCTTATAATTAGCTAAGGTTAAATAGGCATAACCTCTGACTTTACTTCGTCCTATCCTACCTCTGAGCTGATATAACTGACTCAAACCAAGCATATCAGATTTATGAATAATCATTGTATTAGCTTCGGCAATATCTATACCTGACTCAATTATTGTGGTAGAAACGAGTATGTCAAACTTACCATCACAAAATTCACTCATAATCTCATCTACTTTGGCAGCTGGCATTTGGCCATGAGCAACTTTGTACTTTAGTTCAGGTACAACCTCCTGTAAGTATTTCTCTATATCCGGAATGTCCTTAATTCTAGGCACTACATAGAAACTTCTACCACCACGGAAACGTTCTCTAAGTAAAGCATCTCTAATAATCACCGGATCAAACGGCATAACTGTTGTCCGAACTTCTAGCCTATCAATCGGTGGTGTGGCAATGATACTAAGGTCTTTCAGCCCTACCATAGACATCTGCATTGTACGAGGAATTGGTGTTGCCGAAAGAGATAGAACATGCATTGTAGTTCTTAGTTTCTTTAAATGTTCCTTTTGAGCAACACCAAAATGTTGTTCTTCATCAATTATTAATAATCTGAGGTTACTAAATTCTATATTCTTACTCAGCAAGGCATGTGTACCAATTATTATATTAGCTGTACCCTCTTTGATTTGTTCTTTAACAATTTTAGCCTCACTATTGGTAACTAGGCTAGATAATTGTACTATATTCAGCCCTAAATCCTTAAATCTTTTACGAAATCTTAAATAATGCTGCTTACCTAGAATAGTAGTTGGTACGACAATGGCTACTTGAGGGGAGACGTCACAGTTTGATTTAGCTACCATAAAAGTTGCCCTTATTGCCACTTCAGTTTTTCCAAAACCAACATCACCACAAATTAATCTATCCATTAAAATACCTGAGTCAAAATCTTTTCTAATATCATTTATGGCATTTAATTGATCTTCAGTTTCGGTATATTTAAATCTCTGACAGAATTTGTCATATTCTTCATGATCAAACTCTATTGGATTAGTTACAGTTAATTTCCTCTTAGCGGCTATTGCTAATAATTGCTCGGCAATTTCTGTAATACGATTCTTGAGCTTAGCCTTACTTCTTTGCCAGCTACTGCTACCTAACTTGGCTAGCTGTGCTTCACTGCTACCATATTTCTTAATTAGCTCTATATTCTCAACAGGAATATATAATTTATCATTATTCTCATATAAAATTTTTAGGAAATCATGAGCTTTGCCTTTAACATCTAGTGTCTCAACATTAAGAAATTGACCAATACCATGATCCTTATGAACAACTAACTCTCCTTCACCTAAATTATCTAATTCCATTAGAATATTTTTAAGCTTACGTTTAGCACCTTGCTGGCGAACGTTTACCGCACTTTTTCCTAAAATATCGTGAGCTGCAATAAACAAATATTTATCACTATAAAATCCTTGACTAAGTTGGACATATGCAAGATTTATCACACCAATTTTTGCCTGTTGTAGATTGTCTATCTCTATATATTCTCGTGAGTAGCTATTTATCAAGCTCTTCAGTCTTTCCAAATTACTTTTAGACTGACAAAAAATAATTGGTATTTTAGTATTATTGTTCTCTATAATCTCAAATAGCTTATCAAAAACTGTCTTATCCTCAATAAAACTAGTTGCAATAATTTTTTCTAATGAATATGCATAAGATGAATCTTCAGGACTAATTAAAATATTCTTATCCTGTTCTAGTAAAGTTTGTATTTCTTGACTGGTAAAGTAAATCTGCTCAGGAGGCAATGCAGGATAGAATGTGTTTAATTTTATTTTGTTAGACTCAATCCGCGACCTGTAAAGATCTGTATAATTATTCTCCTGCTCAATAATTGATTGTAACGACAAATTATCATAAATAATAATAGGGTCATCTAAATAATTAATTAAGCTACTGAAAGAATTATAGAATAAAGGAGATAAATGTTCATATCCTTGAAATTTTTTTCCTTCAATTACTGATTCATATAAAGGGCTATTCACGTAATTAACACCAAAAGCTTTTAGATAATTATCTCTAAAATTCTTTATTGTTTCTAGATTTAATATTACCTCACTGGCAGAATTAATTATTAACTCTGTACAGCTATTAGTAGAAATTTGACTATCAATATCAAATTCTCGTATTGACTCTATGTGATCCCAGCTAAAATTAATACGATAGCCCTTATACCCTGGCAAAATTATATCTACTATCTCTCCTCTTACTGAAAATTCACCACTATCAATGCTACTACTACTCCTTGTAAAACCATTATGTACTAGGAATTCGGCGAGCTTGCCCGCTGAAAAATTCATTTTATTATGTAATTTCAGAAAAGACTTAACTAAGAATTCCGAAGGTGGTAATTTGCTCAGTAAATTCACCGCATTAGTAACTACCAATTTTTTTTCATTATTAGTTGCTAAATAACTTAGTGCATTAGCTCTTTCTGATAAAATGTTAGACTGGGGCGAAATGCGATCATATGGTATAGTATCAAAACTAGGAAAATATAATATATTACTAGTCTTAATGCTTTGTGCAAAAAATAATAATTGTTTATGGCTATTAATTGCATCATCTTCACTGGCAAAAATAAGTAAAATATTCTTAGTTGGTTTATTTGAGAAATACTCATTAGCAAAAAAACTTTTTGCACTGAGTGGTAGAGGTTGTTGTATCATTGTTTATTAAGCTTATAGGCGGTTAATATCAAAATTAAGTATTTGTAACATCACTTTTGAATTTAAGTGAACAGGAGGAGTCGTTTTATTGGTAATCCAATCATAAATATCTATATCATTTTGATTAAGTATTAAAGCAAAATCTGTTAAACTATCTATATCCATATTAGCAAGAAATTGTTCAGCAAATTTACCTAATATTAACCCGGTTTCTTTGCAACCCCGATTTTTGCTTTGGTATAGTAATTTTTTAGCTAGGAATGATTTTTTTAAATAGTCCATATTGATAATCTTATAAAAAAATATCATAATATGATTCAGATAGTTTGACAATTACCAAATATAAAATATAAAATGTAAACTGTATATTAAGTAGTATATACTCAATTAGTCTAAATCTTGTTCTTATTCAATAAATTTTAATATATTCAAAAAAATGCAGATGCCTATAAGTATCAAAAATATATCTTCCTTAGAAGCTTATAAGTTGCTAGAAATGGATGAGTGTACCATTGTTGTTGATATTAGAACTACTGAAGAATGGCAGAAAATAGGTATTCCAAAGCTTGATAAAGATCAAGTACTGTTTCTGAGCTGGCGTTTATTACCTGATATGTCATTAAATTGTGAATTTAACAATCAGTTCATGTCGAAAGTCAGTAATAAAAATAATGTATTATTCCTTTGTCGTTCAGGTGCCCGATCTCATGAAGCGGCCTTGTGTGCTGGTGGTTTAGGTTATACAAAATGCTACAACATCGTTGATGGTTTTGAAGGAGGAGGTAATGGAGCTGGTTGGAAACAAAATAATTTACCATGGCAAGTTCTGTGAATACTAACCAAAATCAATTGACTGTAGAAAAGGAAGTAGCTCATTATAGAGATATTTGGCAGCATGTGTGTTCTGATCTTAATAAACATTACGGTGAGTCTTTGTATAAAAGTTGGTTCAGTAAGATTAACTTTCTAGAAGCTTCTACTACTACTGTTATACTTTCTACACCAACAAATTTTATCCGAGATTGGATAAAATCAAAATATGCACGTGATATATTGCAATCTTGGCAGTCTTATGACAAAGATATTAAATCAATTGAGATAGTTACTAAAGAATTACTAGAACAAAATCCAAATATACCTGAATATTTAGCAAAAATTCCATCAATAAAAGAAGGAATGGATATCAATTCCGAAGGCATTTTTTCAGCATTAGACTTACGATTTACTTTTGAAAATTTTGTAGTTGGTGGACCAAATGAGTTAGCATATGCAGCCTCTAGAGCAGTTGCTGAATCAGAAAGTGCCGTAGCTGAATCTAACCCCTTATTTTTGTATGGGGGTGTTGGTCTTGGTAAGACACACTTAATGCATGCTATTGCTTGGTATATAAGACATAATAACCCGACTCGCAAAGTAATTTACATGTCGGCAGAAAAGTTTATGTATCAATTCATCAAAGCACTTCGTAATAAAGATGTTATGTCATTTAAAGAAGAATTTCGTTCAGTTGACGTGCTAATGATCGATGATATTCAATTTATATCTGGTAAAGATAGTACACAAGAAGAGTTTTTTCATACTTTCAATGCTTTGATTGATAATAATCGTCAAATGGTTATATCATGTGACCGTTCACCGTCAGATTTAGATAATATTGAAGAGCGGATTAAGTCTAGGCTTGGTTGGGGCTTGGTTGCAGATGTTCACAGCACTACTTATGAACTAAGATTGGGGATATTAGAATCTAAGCTTGAACAGATGAATATTCACATACCTAAAAATGTTGTAGAATTCTTAGCATCAAAAATAACGTCAAATGTCAGAGAATTAGAGGGGGCTCTTAATAAAGTTATTGCTCATTCAACTTTAGTTGGTAGGGAGATAACTTTAGAAAATACCCAAAATATTTTACGTGACTTACTACGTTCCAATGAAAGAATTATAACGATTGAAGATATTCAAAGAAAAGTAGCTGATCGTTATAATATTAAATTTTCTGATATGTCTTCTCCTAGACGTATTCGCTCAATAGCTAGACCAAGGCAAGTAGCTATGTATTTAAGTAAAACATTAACCCCAAAAAGCCTTACTGATATCGGCAAGAAATTTGGTAAGAAAGATCATACTACAATAATGCATGCTATCAAAAAAGTAGAAGAATTATGTGAAATTGATACAGAATTTCGTGAGGAACTTAGTCTGTTAATGAAAATACTGCAAAACTAGATTACTATGAACTTAAAGAAAAGCACGTTTCCCATAATAGAAGTCTTATCCAGAATTGGCTTTAATATTTCGAGGTATTATGCTATTATAACCTCAGCATCCGTAATGGAAGTCAATAAGAAAATAATAACTTACCATAAATTTTCATTGCAAGAAGAATTATTTTTGACAATAGAGTGCATAAAAGCTAGTAATTTACGCATAACAGCAACAAGAGCAACTTTTGCTGGTTTATGTTTAGCAATTAAGTGGTCATAAAAATTACGTAAACGCTTATTACATCGTAAGGCAGCTACTGCAGCCATATAAAGAACTCTTCGAAGATTACCTCTACCGGCAAAGATGCTTCTTCTACCTTTATAACTACCGCTTTCTCTAGCAAAAGGAGCAAAACCTACTAAAGATGTTAACTGCCTAAAAGTAATATTGCCAAGCTCTAGTTCTTCACATATTACTTTTAGAACCTGAATGGCGAAATCTTAATAAGTGGTAAACAATTAAAAAAACTTCTCGTCAACTTCTATCTTTGATAGTGTCTCGTATACAATTTTATAACAAATGCTAGAGAAATAGAATATTTTTTTGAATATTAATATATATACTCGGTGAACTTCAAGAATTGGTGTTCCTGCGACCAAAGATCGAAGCTGCTCCGTTACTCATGTACACCTAACAGCTCGACTTTGCTACTGCCTAGCTCTTCGTTTACCAACTCTTCATTTACAAGCAGTATATATAACATGTGTTTATCAGACATCTGAGTTAGAGAACAAAAAATATACAAAAAGGGCAAAAAAACTATACGGCAAACTTTGCTGTTTTGGTATAATGTATGAATAAAAAATATTATGTTTTACGAATATTGGTTGAATATGTAAGAGTTTCGTCTGAAAATGAAAGATAGAATACAGATTTGCAATATAATGCTTTGATAAAAGCTTGAGTTAATCAACGTAATATATATAGATCAAGCTAACTTACGCAAAAAAAATTATTGACTCGATGTTAGTTATATGTGGACCTACCGCTAGTGGCAAGTCTTATTTGGCACATTATTTAGCTAAAATATATAATGGTGAGATAGTTAATTGTGATTCTATGCAGATATATAGGCAGATTCCCATTATTACTGCCTCGCCATCACAAATATACCGTAATGAGATTCCTTATCATCTTTATAATTTTTTATCTATAGAACAAGAATTTTCAGTAATACAATATGTAAATCATGCTCTTGAGAAAATTACAGACATTCGTAGTAGAGGCAAGTTACCAATAATTGTTGGTGGTACTGGGTTATATATTAATTCATTACTTTTTGGTTATAATGAAATACCAACAATATCTCCTGAAATTAGACAATATGTTAGAGAGCTACACTCTAAAATTGGTTCGACCCAGTTTTTTTATAAACTAAAAGAGCTAGATAACCTGGCTGTTCAGAAGTTAAATGAACACGACACTCAAAGGGTTATAAGAGCCTATGAAGTATTTATGGAAACCGGGCAATCTATATTTGCTTTCCAAAGCTTACAAAATAAATCTATTCTTCCAGCATTTGATTTTAAGGTAATTTTTCTACATCCAAAGAGGGAATTTCTTTATCAAACATGTAATACTAGGTTAGAAAAATTATTTAATGAAGGAGCAATTGAAGAAGTAGCTCAAATTAAAAAAGATTTTCCTGATATATATTCTTCTGCAATAAAAACCATTGGTCTACGGGAAATATTATGCTATTTAAATAATGAAATTACTTTGCAAAATGCCATAAATCTAGCACAAATTAAGACTAGGCAATATGCAAAAAGGCAAATTACTTGGTTCAAAAACCAAATAAAGGACAAGGTAACTCTAGAATATTCTAATAATCAGCAATTTGAAGAGTTGATTATTGATTTGTCGATGATTTTATAAAAAATTTATCAAATAATTTGCATATATCTATTAGTGTAGTTGATTTTTGTGATATATTGTCATGCGGGAAGGATGAGTTTTATAGTTAATCCGTTATATGTTCTAGATCAGGAATCTATTCGAGTTAGCTATAACGAATCTATAGGGTATTGTGATTCAATAACTTCTTTCGAAACTCTATTTCTGCTGGTGATTTGTACATGATACCGACACTCTACTCCTTACGTACATTCAAGTACGCTACGGTTCAAGGTGAAGTGTCTCCTTCAAACCCTTGCACATAAGTGAGTTTCGAAAGAAGTCTAATTTATTGGCTTTTATGTTAAATGAACGTATAACTGAAAATATTGTTAGGAATCTATTACGAGAGAAAGGTTATTATAATGATGATAACCTTATAATAGAAGAACAATCATCAATAAATCCCAAAATAGATAAATTACTAAAAAATTCTTCAAAAAGTGGTAATGGTGCAGGACGTCCTGAATTTATTATATCTTTTAAAAATAATCCGGATAATTTAATTGTCATAGAATGCAAGGCAAGCATATCACAACATGAAAGTAAAAATAGAAACCTATATAAAGATTATGCTGTAGATGGTGTTTTATTATATGCTTGTTATTTAAAAGATGCTTTTAATATAATCGCTATTGCAGTTAGTGGACAAAATGAAATAGAGAAAAAAAAATCACAACTTTTTTGTGGCTAAAACAACATTATACCTATAAAGGTATGCCCGACAAGATTCTTCTAAAATCCATAGAAATTGGAAATATTATCAAACAGCAATCTAAGCCATTTGCAGAAGAAGAGCTTATTAAGAAAGCAATAGAATATAATTCATTTTTGCATAATTATTCTATACCAGAAGTCGAAAGATGTACGTTAATAAGTGCAATTTTAATTGCATTGTAACATGCTCCCTTTTTGAATAGCTACAAATATTACACATCCAACAAAGAGCTAACTGAAGCCCTATTATCTGCTTGTGAAAGTGTTTTGAAGCAAAATGATTTAGATTCTGAGAAAAGACAAATTATAATTTTAGAATACTCGAAATTTAGAAACAATAATGATTTTAGTTCTGATATAATTTACAATAAAAAGACAAAGAAAGATGAGAAAAACACTCTTTTGAGGGATTTTATTTTATCTATCAATCAAGATATTTTACCCCATATTGATGAAAGTCAATTTGATATTTTAGGAAAATTTTATACCCAATTTATAAGATATGCTGGAAGTGACAAAAAAACTGGTCTTGTATTAACCCCCTGCCATATTACAGATTTCTTTTGTGATATCGCAGAATTAAGCACTGATGATATTGTTTTTGATCCTTGTTGTGGAACAGCTGGTTTTTTAGTAGCTGCAATGAATTACATGCTTAAAAAAGCAGGAAATAATACAGATAAACATAAAAAGATGAAATCAAGCCAATTAATTGGCATCGAGAAAAGAGCTGATATGTTTTCTCATGCTTGCTCTAACATGATGATGAGAGGAGATGGTAAAAGTCATATTTTGTATGGCAGTTGCTTTGATGAGAAGAACAAAGAAATAATAAAAGAGCAAAAGCCAACAAAGGGCTTTTTAAATCCACCTTACCAAGATGGAAATGCTGATGAACAATTAGAGTTCATAGAGAATACTTTAGAATGTTTGACTAAAGGTGGCATTTGTATTGCTATTTGTCAAATGTCCACGGTTGTTTCTGACGCTAGTAAAGTAATTGAAGTTAAAAAAAGATTGCTAGAGAAGCCTAGTTTAGAGGCAGTTTTTTCTATGCCAAACGATTTATTCCATCCAATCAATGTCAATAGCTGTATATTAATTCTTAAGGCACACTATACACATCTTAAAAATAAAAAAACATTCTTTGGCTATTTTAAAAATGATGGATTCGTAAAACAAAAAAATAGCGGTAGAATTGACAAGAATGATTGCTGGAAGAATATAAAAGATTTTTGGTTAGAAAAATACATTAATAAAGAGAGCGTTGCTGGTATAAGTATAATAAATAATGTTACCTCAGAACAAGAATGGTGTGCCGAAGCATATATGGAAACAGATTACACCAGACTAACAGAAAATGATTTTATTAAAACTATTAAAGATTATGTTGGATTTTTATTTCTGAATAACTATATACAACTTGCAACAAATAGTGTATTCTCTAATCAAGATATTAGTTTAGAAACTATAAATTGGCAATATTTCTACATTTCAGATATATTTGAAATTTTAGAAAAAGCTAAATGCAGTAATGCTTCAGTATTGTTAACTAGTGGAGAGGATGTTTTTTACATAGGAGCTAAAAAGACCAATAACGGTGTTATGGAAAAAGTTGTAACAGTTGATAATCTAATCTCCAAAGGCAATAGTATAGTATTTATAGGCGATGGACAGGGTTCGATTGGATACACAAATTACCAACCATTTGATTTTATTGGTTCTACAACATTAACCTTAGGTTATCATCAGAAATTAAATAAGTATAATGCCATGTTTTTAGTAACTGTGCTTGATTTGGAAAGATACAGATATTCCTTTGGTAGAAAATATGGAAAAAATATTGTTAGTAGTGCAAGGATTAAATTACCAACAACACGACAGGGAACACTAGATTGGGAATTTATGGAAAACTATGTAAAATCACTACCCTATAGTGGTTCTCTATAAAGTACCGATCCTGTAGCTACTCCCAAACAAAATCACTATACTTGTCACATTATTAAACCAAATGGTACCAAGCTTATTATCCAAACACTAGAGCCAAAAACTATAATTCAGACATTTTTATGCTGCAACTAACCCCGGCGTCAGTTATTTTTGTTGCCACTATTGCCATCGATTTTCGCAAGGGTATCGATGGCTTAATCGCTGTTTGTAGACAAAAACTTTCTTCCGACCCTCTTAATGGTTCCTTGTTTTTATTCTATAATAAAAACAGAACTGCCATTAAAATTTTGTCCTTTGACGGTCAAGGCTTTTGGCTATGCTCTAAACGCCTATCCAAAGGTAAATTTACCGCAAAACTTTTCCCATCTGATAATTCATCTTATCAAATTTGTTATAGAACCTTACACATTCTTATTCATAATGGCGATCCTAGTTCTGCCAAATTCTCTAATGATTGGCTTCCTGTCGTTTAAGCTGCTGTCTCGATTAATTCCGTATTATTCATATATCTTGCATAGGCAAAAGGCGTATAATCCTCAGGATGCTTCTTTGCTTTGTTACTATTCTCTTGTAGCCAATTTAAATATTTAAAGGCATTGATCTCGTTCTCACTACAAGTCTTTACTATACTATACAGACCACTATGTATCTCAGCACTATTGATTGTTTTAAAGAATAATGAATTCTTCCTTTGTAAAATAATGGTACGCAGTGATCTCTCAGCCCAATTATTATCAAGATTGCTAACTGGGATTTTTAAAAATTGGGTCAAACCTTCTTTATTATTTATCCAATATTTCATAGCTTGTCCAAGCCTACTATTAGGCTCAACTTTCTTGTCGTTAAATAATTCGTCTATTTTGTTATATATGTTTTCTATATATTTACTGCTATGTTCCTGATGATACCCAAGTTTCTCTTCAGGACTCATCTCTTTACATTGATGTTCATTGTGGTAAATCCCACGTGTTTGTTTGAGAAAATATCCGCATTCTTCAGGGTAATATAGTTCATTCTCTGTAAATTTTCTCTGACCATGTGACAAACAATTGATCATCACTATTATTGCCAGTAATTCTTTATCTGCTTCTGATAATACCGGGTTATTATTGTTACTTGCGTCAGTCATTAATTGGATAGAATCTGTTCTATTCTTACGATTCTTTAGTACGTTACCTATATTTTCTCCACCATGCCTATTACCGGTAAAATATAAAACTATCACCTCATTATTTGCAGTCTTAGCACATATTGTAGTAGTATAACAGCTGCGTCCTTTCTTATTTTGAGTACGTAATTTTTTATTGGCTATAGTAATTTCTAAAATCCTAGCTCTAGTATCATCAAGGTTCAGTGAACTACATTCAGCAGCCATTTCCAATAATACCCCGTAAATTTCAGCTCCACCACCTTCTTGCCAAACATCTAAATATTGTTGCCAGAGCGAGCTATGTGCCACAGGAACACCACTTAAACTTTGCAGCCTAGATAAACGGTAGAAAGGAGTACCATAGGTCTTTTGTAACACTATTGCACTTCTGCTACTATTTGTCCATTTGTTGATATTTTTATTGTTCATAACTATATAATCACAAGCATTACAACGTAGCGTTTTCTTTACATATCTGTTGACTGTAATTGGAGCATTACCTGTAAATTGTAGCAACCTTCTAGCTTCACTATTATATAGTTTGCCATTACAACAGTGAGGACAGCTATCACCACTACAAAAATTCTCAGGAGTTAAATAGCTGGTATCCGCATCCTTATAATCATCAAACCCATATTTACCTTGCCAATTACTACGATCTATCTTTTTGGGCTTATCGCACTCTCCTTCATTACCACCATTTCCGTTATCAGATTCACCTGGCGGTTCTTTTAATGAATCTGAACTATCTTTTTTTTGTGATCTGCCTTAAAACCAATCAGCATTTCCTTAAGCTTATTTATACTGATATTTGATGATGCTAGCTTGTCTATTAGCTCGTTACAAAACTTCACAAGTTCTACTATCGTTTGCTGTTCATCTCCCGTTAATGAACTTTCCTTGACATGCTGTATTAGTTCTTCTCGTTCTTCAGCACTTAAGGTCGCTACTTTTGGTTTTTTCATTTGATTAATTATCATTATTATTAATATTTCAAATATTATAATATGACTGCTACTTTTTCAACTAGTTTTTTATTAATCGGTGATATTTGCATAGTAGAAATCCAAATTTATACAATAAATTCATACTAGCAAAGAAATTAGATAGTGTTACGCAGTTTTGCTGCAAGTATATTATTGAATGGAGTGTCATATTTTAACAATCAGGTGTAAAATTGCTTCAAACCTGATTGTTTCTATATATAACACTGAATTCGATGTAACTTGTTACATCGAGTTCAGGTTTATATACGTTGCGTGTGCTTGTCCCTCATTTTCAAATCCAATTCTCCAAATCATTTGCATGTACTAACCGGGTTTACCAAAACCTTATAAATTCTTGAGCTAGGGTCTGTGAACAAAATTTAAATTTTTCTATATTTTGAGTATAATATATAGTATAGTTTTTCTAAAAATTCACTAATTTTTGCTATTTATATACGTATTATTAAAATATATTCTTAGCTATTAGTTACTAGAAGTGTACTTTTTTAATAAAGTCAGACAGATTCCTAGGATAAGTCATATTGACAACAAAAACCAATTTCTATACTTTTAATCAAGTGTCAACAACTCTCTTTAGATAAGAATTATCTCGGATATAAATTTTATATCTTGTTTCTAAAACATCTGAGTTAAACAACCATTTTTTTAATGATCTTTCTTCCCACTTATCAAAAGATTCTGCAACAATTTTTTGAGCTTTTTCAATAGACCAACCATTTAATACCATAAGTCTAGCCATTGCCATATCATCATTACCATCAACCCTAGCTTTACCAAAATGATGAACTTGGTGACAATATGGACATAGAGACTGCAATCCTTGGAAACAAACCATACTGTATTCTTTAGAATAATCATCGTCATATGACCATATTTCATCACATTCTACCGGCCATTTTTTACCCTTGCAACCGCATATAATACAACGATAACCTGACTCTTCATAAGTTAATTTTCTCAAATAATCCCATTCTTCTTTTGGCAATAATGAACGTAAATTTAAATACCAAAGAGGCTCAGGAACTAATCTTGGCAGAATAATTGGAGTTGCATTTTTCTGATACATTCGAGGTAACCACTTTTCAATTAGTTTCGTATCTTTATCAAATGACCAGAACCAAGATTTTGTTCTAGGATCCCAAACACTTCCAAATTGTTTTACATTATTTCTATCTGAATATGGAACACACAAAGGGATCATTAAACTATTAGTGATGGAATTGAACTGGAAATCTTTTATCTCCTTTTTAACTAATTCCAAGCATTCTGTGACTTTGTTTTTATATAAATGTTCCTGTATTTTATCTTCATCAATCTTTTCCATTGAATTTTTTGGTGAAAAAGTGTTGTTCCAAGCAACATTTTGGTTATTTTGTCTTTCTCGAGAAAATTTAAGAATTTCATCAGCATTTAAAGTACGCGTCCTAATAGTAAGATCACTAATATGTAAGTTTTTATTACCTTTTGGCAAGAATTTAATAATCCTTTTGTAATTTACGATAACAAAGTAAAAGAAAATAAAAATTACTGCAATTATTATCAAATTAATCATAAAAATATACTCTTCTCCTTTGAAAAATTGATGCCACAAAACTTCGGTGATTCGCGTGCAAAACAATGATTTACGATTTTGTCTCTTTTACTTTTTATCATTCAGTTTTATCTTTATTTATTATTTGTAACAAAACAGAGGCTTGTTTATCGCTTAACCAAATAGATTGAGTTTTAACAAAATCTTGCTGCAAAGCGGAGAGAGCTTTTATAGATTTCTGCTCTTCTAACTTATCGTAGCTATATTATATTAGAACTATACTATCAACCTGATTTTTAAGGTATCTTTCAACAGAATCCAAATTTTGAGACATATCGTCTATCATCACTATCTTGCTATAATTAGCTCGTTGTTGATCGAGATATGCTTTAAGCACTAATCCTTTTTCATAACCTCTAGCAAAAATAACTCCTTCAATGACTTTTGGTTGAGGTCGGTTTTGTTCATCAATTTTTATTAAACCTTGATACCTTCCATCAAAGATTAATCCTTTATCTTTCAACACATCAACACGATCTTGCTCCTGATCGAAATATGGATTATTTGGTCCCATTGATGTTAAAGCAATAATATCAGCACCATTAAATTTTAAAAACCAAAAATGCTTTACTAATACTGGTTCAATTAACTTATACTCCATCTGAGCAATAATGAGTCCATATATATTCTTTTTCTGAACTAAACCATGTGATTTTTCAATGTCATCAAGAAATTTATGACGCATTTCCCGATTATCATGGCTTAAATAAGAGTCTTTAGCGGCAAGAATAACCCCATCAATATCAAATACAACTAGTGTATCTTTACCTCTAATTTTCTTAGTTAAGTCATCGAAAGAGTGCAACTTTATTCTTTCAATGCTTGATAGTGCTTCCATTGCTATACACTGCAAAATTACTATTACTAAAAATTTCTTCATTGCTCACCATAAACCGTCTTGAGTAAATTAAGCCAAGCAATCCAGTCACGTTTACCTAAATCTTCTTCAAATGATAATAAATCTTGCACCGATTTTCTACAAGTTTCTTGAGATGGTATGATTAACTCCTGATTTGTGGAACATGCTAAACATTGGGTTTTACATGCTTGCTCTAAATGATAAGTATAAAACATAGCTTCATGTATTGTCCTACCACATGCTAATATTCCGTGATTACGTAGAAACATAACATAATTTTGCCCGAGATCATCAAGCATTTTATTACTGTGATTAGACGTAAGTATAAGAGAGTTATATTCATGATAAGATAGTCTTTCATAAAAATGCAGTGCCCACTGAGTTATTGGCATTAATCCTACTCGCATAGATGATACAGCAACAGTTGCAGGAGTATGCAAATGAAAGATAGATGAAATATCCTCTCTTGCTTTATAGATATTACCGTGAGTGACATAACCGGTTTCATTGTAACTATATTCGCTACCCTCTAAAACTGTTCCATCCAAACTAACTTGCAGTAAATTATCGCTAGTTACTTCCTCAAACCTTAAGCCAAAAGGATAAATATAGTAAAAATCAGCTCCTTTAGGTCTTGCCGATAGATGAGTATATGTATGATCGTCTAAGCCCAAAATTGCAAGAATTTGGTAGGCAGAAACTAAATTAGATTTGATTTCTGAAGTCATTATTATATCATTTTAGTTAATTACTATTTTGAAATATTTTTAATTTGAATTCAGGTAGCACTGCAAACAAATGATCAAAAATATCTGATTGAATATCTTCATATATACCCTTCCTTATTTCATGAGTAAAGACATATAACTCTATTGGTAAACCATTAGGAGTTGCAGGCAGCTGACGTACTAGAAATGTAAAATCTTGTTGACATATCATCGGGTGATTTCTCAAATATTCTTTTACATACAGTCTAAATATTTTGATATTTGTTACATAGTCACCTAGCTGTTCCAAACTCACTTTATCCATTGCTTCTTTTGTTAAATATGGTGATTTTTTCAATTCTTGTATAAAAGATACAGTTGACACCAATGCAATAGTATTTATGTCAATACAGATTGCTCCCTGAATTTTTTTTGCCATTGAGTCAGTTATACCACGCGAGTTCACTACATTAGTTGTTAAAAGACTAGAAGTGGGTATTGTCGAAATAGTTTGATCACTATTCCTAATTTTAACGGATGTAATAGTAATTTTCTCTACAGTACCTTCAACATTATACTGGCTAATACTAACAAAATCGCCAATTCGTATTATATCCTGCGAAATTAGCTGTAAGCTTGATAGCAAAGCCACAACAGTGTCCTTAAACAGAAAGGTTAACAACGCTGCTGCTGCTCCTAAGCTAGTAAAAAATGCACTAAGGGAAACATTTAGAATACTGGAAATAATTATAATGGTAGCAATAGAAATAATAAATATTTTCAATATTTGAGTGTATAAACTTAAATAGGATTGGATAGAAATTGTTAGTCTATTTCGATAAATATCTGCAAAAGTATCGATAAGAGATAAGATTAGCATTGTAACGAAACCGCCTGTATAGAGGATTATCGCGATATTCTTGATGCTAATTATCCAAGGTAAAGTAGGAAATGACTGTAAGATATTGCCCCAAAATATAATATATAAAGCTAGTAATGTATGTAATAAATAGGTGTATATAGAATATTTTTTAAATATTATTTCATAATCATGATGCCATTGAACAATATATTTTTTGATCATTGAAAAGATTATTGTTTTAATAAAAATAATCAATGGAATGATCGAAGCTATCATAGTTATTAACATTAAAATCTCTTTATCATATTTACGATAAATATCCAATAAATATTGTACTGTCATATAAGCCAACCTTTTTGTTAAAGATAGATAACATTAATTAGGTCTAAAAATAATTATTTTTCTACCTGATTCTCGTAGTATACAATAATTATAATGTACACTAAGCATTATTATGAATATTTTATAAAAAATATTTTATTTGACTAAATATAATATCTATTTAAGTTGGTAGTTAATATTTTTCTCCGGTTGCTTGCAATCGATGAAGCTTGCGTATATAATGACCGTATGACCTTTCCAAATATCAATCCTGTTATTTTCTCTATTGGACCATTTAGCGTTTATTGGTACTCTATGGCTTACGTTTTTGGCGTAATATTTGGGTGGTTCTATGCTTATAGAATTATAAAAAGATTCGATGTTAGTGTTACCACGGAAGCCTTCGAAAATTTTATTACTTGGGTTGTTTTAGGCATTGTAATAGGTGCTAGATTAGGTCAGGTAGTACTATATGATCCGATTAAATATTTTTCTAATCCTATTAGCATTTTAAAGACCTATGAGGGTGGTATGTCCTTTCATGGCGGCATTATTGGTATAGCTGTATCTTGCTATTTTTTCTGCCACAAATATAAAATTAAATTCTTTTGCCTAGGTGATATATTAGCTACAGTTGGTCCTATCGGTTTATTTTTAGGTAGAATAGCCAATTTTATTAATGGCGAATTATATGGCAGAGTGACTACAATGCCTTGGGGAATGATCTTTCCAAATAGTGACTTACAAATAAGACATCCTAGCCAACTCTATGAGGCATTTTTTGAAGGAATTATATTATTTTTAATTCTAGCTTATGCTACTTTTAGATATAAAAGCATAAAAATCTATGGTTTGAATTCTGCTATATTTCTAATATTCTATTCGGTGTTTCGAATTATTATAGAAATGTTTCGTGAACCAGAAGATTGTTATACAAGTCTTATTTTTAATAATGTAACTGTAGGGCAAATTTTATCATTACCGATGCTAATAGTAGGAATCTATTTAATAATACAAATTAGATGCCAATCGACTCCAAAATAAGAAAACTTATTGAACAGAATGGTAGTATTAAGCTTGATGAAATGATGCTTCAAGTAATGTCGGTAAATTCTTCTTCTTACTACCAAAAACAAGACAAGTTAGGTTATCTAGGAGATTTTACCACAGCTCCAGAAATCTCTCAGCTTTTTGGTGAAATGATAGCTTTATGGGCTATTGACCAATGGTATAAAATGGATTGCCCTCAAAAAACTAATTTAGTTGAGCTAGGTCCTGGGCAGGGAGTATTAATGCGGGATTTGCTCAATGTTGCTAAATTAGTTCCAAAATTTTACCAATCTCTCTCAATAGAATTAATTGATATTAATCCCCATTTCATCAAGAAACAACAAACAAACCTAAAGATGGCGGGTTTACCTATCAAACACCATACAGCAGTACAATATATCTCTAAAATTCCTTCTATTATAATAGCTAACGAATTTTTTGACGCTATGCCAATCAAGCAATATATTAAAGCTAAAGAACTTTGGTATGAATCAACACTTATTATTGACCCAGCTGATGGTAAAATTAAATTCGATAAAATAGAAGTTAGTAAGGAATTGCAACGTTATCTGCTGCAAGAACACTCAAACGCACGTGATGGGGCAGTGATAGAAGAATCACCTAAATCATTAGAAATTATAAAATTTATCAGCCAGCATATCATGAAATTTGGTGGGGCAAGCTTGGTTATCGATTATGGTTATGATATAGATCCAATAAAAAGGACGCGTAACCAATATAATCCTACCTTACAAGCAATAAAAAATCATAAATATTATCCTCTGCTTGAAACTTTAGGGGAAGCAGATTTATCGGCTCATGTTGACTTTTATGCCTTAAAAACAGTAAGCATCAATATAGGAGTAAATGTTTATGGTTCAATAACACAGCGTGACTTTTTGATTAATAATGGTATATTATTGCGAAGTCAAATCTTGCAAAATACATTATCCACTATAGAAGCAAATATAATAGCAAAACAACTTGACAGACTAATCGCTCCCAATAAAATGGGACTATTGTTTAAAGTATTATGCCTTGTACAGGAGTAAGGTATAATTCCTATAATAACCTCAAGTATTGAAGAAAAAGTATAATTTTTATTATTTAATATCATTTTGCTATTAGTGCTAGCATATATTTAGGATATTATACTGAACACGGAATAAATATAAGAAAAAGTTTTGTATGATAGATGATGCTAAAATAGAAAATATAGACTTTGGTAATGCATTATCAGAGCGTTACCTCTCTTATGCTCTATCAACAATTATGTCAAGATCCTTGCCAGACGTTCGTGATGGATTAAAACCAGTGCATCGCAGATTATTGTATGGCATGCTCCAACTAAAGTTAGAACCGACCTCTGCCCATAAGAAATGTGCAAGAGTTGTCGGTGATGTAATGGGTAAATATCACCCACATAGTGACGTTGCACTGTATGATACATTAGTACGTCTTGCACAAAATTTTTCTCTCAGATATCCACTAATTGATGGACAAGGAAATTTTGGTTCTATTGATGGCGATAACGCTGCAGCTATGCGTTATACGGAATCAAGAATGACAGAAATTTGTACCTTATTAATGTCAGATATAGATCAAGATACTGTAGATTTTCGTGCTACCTATGATGATTCCGATACCGAACCAGTCATTATGCCTGCTATGTTTCCTAATTTACTGGCTAATGGTTCAGAAGGTATAGCAGTTGGAATGGCAACCAGTATACCACCACATAATTTACATGAATTATGTGATGCACTAATATATTTAATTGACCATCCTCAATCAAATGTTAACGATATTTTGCAATTTGTCAAAGGTCCTGACTTTCCAACCGGTGGAATAATTATTGATAGAATAGATTCAATCCGCCTAGCCTATAGCGTAGGGCGTGGTAGCTTTAGAGTAAGAGCAAGATGGGCAAAGGAAGACCTAAGTTATGGTTTATATCAGATAGTAATTACTGAAATACCTTATCAAGTACAAAAATCTAAACTTATCGAACAAATAGCTGTACTGTTAAAAGACAAAAAAATTCCTTTAATAAGCAATATTAGAGATGAATCTACAGAAGATATAAGATTAATTATTGAACCTAGAGATCGTAATTGTGATCCTAATGTTATTATGGAGTCATTGTTCAAATTAACAGTTCTAGAGAATAGAATTCAACTTAATATGAATGTTATAGGTTCAAATAATATTCCTAAAGTAGCTAATATACTGGAAATATTGCAGGAGTTTTTATTACACCGACAAAATATTATTACTCGCAGATCTAAATTTCTTATTGGCAAAATTGAACATAGGTTGGAAGTTCTCAAAGGTCTAAGAATAGCTTACTTAAATTTGGATGAAATAATTAAAATTATTCGTGAAGAAGATGAACCTAAACAAGTAATGATAGCTAAGTTTGCTTTAACTGATGTGCAAGTTGAAGCAATTCTTAATACAAGATTGCGATCTTTAAGAAAATTGGAAGAACAAGAAATTATTAACGAGCATAATCTACTCGAAAAAGAACATGCGAATTTACAGAAAATTCTACAAGACCCGAGTGAATTAAAAAAGATAGTTAAGAAAGAAGTTAAAATGGTGCAAACAAAGTTTGGTTTTAGCACTAAATTGGGGTTACGCCGAACTAGTTTTGAAGAAGCTAATATTGTTGCTCAGATTGTTGATATTTCAGCTTTTATAACCAAAGAACCTATCACCATAATTTGTTCCAAAATGGGGTGGATTCGCTCTTTAAAAGGTCATAATAACGATTTATCAACTGTTAAATATAAGGAAGGAGACGCAGAAAATTTTATTCTAGAAGGCTATACTACTGACAAAATTCTTATATTAAGTGCAGCGGGGCGTTTTTTCACTATCCTAGCCGATAATATATTTAAAGGCAAAGGCAATGGAGAATCTATAAAATTGATGATAGATATAGGTAATGAAGAAATAATAAGCATGTTGGTCTATAAGACTACCCAAAAACTTTTATTGGCAAGTAGTATTGGCAAAGGCTTTATCATTGATTCAGATGAGGTAGTAGCACAAACTAAACTCGGTAAGCAAATTATGCAAATTCCTGCAAATCATTCCTGTATTGCTTGTGTGCCTGTAGAAGGTGATTGTATAGCTTGTATAGGTGAGAACCGGAAATTACTAGTATTTAAACTAGACGAAATACCAATAATGAAACGAGGACAAGGGGTAATTCTACAAAAGTTCAAAAATGCTAAACTTATGGATGTCAAGATATTTGATAGTAGTTTAGGACTAAGCTGGAAAGTAGGAGAAAAGATTAGGGTAGAGAAAGATATTTTACCATTTCTTGGACGACGAGGTTCGGTTGGTAAAATCCCTCCTAGTGGATTCCCTAGAAATAATAAATTTTCTTAAGATGAAAATATATGAATAATTCCTCTAATTATATTAATAATTCTTTTGCTAAGATAGGCATGAATACTATTAAAAAAAGGTCTAATAATAGCTCAGTTATGGACTATATCCTACTCATGAAGCCAAGAGTTATGGCACTTGTTGTATTTACCAGCTTTTCTGGTCTATGGCTTGCTCCATACCCCATCCATCCATTTATAGCTTGCATCGCTATGCTTTGTATTACACTTGGAGCTGGTAGTAGTGCAGCTATTAACATGTGGTATGATAGGGATATTGATGCGATAATGAAACGTACACAAAATAGACCTCTAGTTATTGGGGTTATAGAACCACAGGACGCTTTAGCTTTTGGCGTGGTTGTGGGGTTCTTTTCAGTTTTTTTGATGGGACTTTGTGTTAATCTACTATCTGCTTTATTGTTACTAATAACCATATTGTATTATGTCTTCATTTATACTATGTGGTTAAAACGTTCGACAATGCAAAATATAGTTATTGGAGGGGTTGCAGGTGCATTGCCTCCTATGATTGGCTGGGCAACAGTAACTAATGAGATTTCACTTTTCTCCTTTTCTTTATTTATGATTATTCTAACCTGGACACCGCCACACTCGTGGGCATTAGCAATTTTTCGCTCAGAAGACTACAAAGATTGTGGTGTCCCGATGATGCCAGTGGTAAAGGGAGAATATTATACTAAAAAGCAAATTCTTGCCTATAGTATCATTATGGTTATTACTACATTTACGCCCTTTTTTTTAGGAATAAGTAATATTGTATATTTAGTGACTGCATTGATACTGGGGCTAATTTTTTTATACTATGCTGCCTCTCTGTTTAGTGATAAAGATCATAAACAAGCTAAAAAACTATTTGCCTATTCGATATTTTATCTTTTTAGTATTTTTTTAACATTGGACTTCTCTCGAAACTAACCGCTTGTGGATAGCAACAGAACAATAGATATCTTTCGAAACTCGCTTATGCTAGGGAATTTGTAGGAGACACGGAACGCAGAACCGCAGCGTACTAAATGTACGTGAGGATTCGAGTACCGGATCGACGCACAAATTACCAGCAGAAGTAGAGTTTCGAAAGATATCTAATTTAAAAGCCGGGCTGTTTAAACAGCCCAATTTTAAAATTACCCTAAGCAACTATCCCTCCTACCTCAAAAGCTGTTAATGGCTTTGAAGTAGGAGGAATAATTTATGGCACTTTATTCACTATATTATTATGAGAAGCCTTAATAATTGTTATGAGCACACTCACCGATGAGGTATGCAGTAGATTCGTCAGTAGGGGGATAACTAGTGAAGCTAGCATATTCGTGTGCTTTTTTCATATCCTGAAGTAATTCTTGATTGTCTTTTAGAACAGAAAAAGCCTTTGCATATAACGCATAGGCTTTATACTCACCAGCGGCTGGCTTCGGTGCTTGTTTACCTAACTGTTTTAATTGCAAAGCTATCTCGTGTCTTTTAGTAACATCTGTATGTGGGTAACAATCTAGAGCTTGTGCTTGCTGATATACTTTACCACCTAAACAGACCTTAGCTAAGCAATCCCTCTCTTCAGCACTATATCCATCTTGAGCAACAGTCTTGGATGCTGTAGAAGTCCTATTATCATCAAGTTTATAACTACCATGTTCATCTACAGAAAAGATACGCATGCTGATAGCTTTACTATAAACTTCTTTAGCTTTAGGTTCATTTGAAAAAGATAAAAGAAGAACTCCAGCTAAATTTAGCAAAACTACCTGATCATTGGTAACTTGCCATATAGTTGGATCAATTTTAAGAGCCTTATCACAAACTATTCTTGCTTTCTCCATTTCATTTGAAGACAAAAGAACGTCAGCAAGAAGCACCAAAATTTTAGAATCCTCTATAGTTTTATATACATCAAGATTCTCTTTAATAACTTCATTCAAAAGTTTTTTAGCCTTATCTTTAGCAGGGGCATACTTTGAATCATAGTACTGAAGCGACGCAATCAAGTTAGCTAACTCAGTTAACTCCTTTAAAACATTCTCTTCAAGAGGCTTAACTACGGGAGCTGTAGGAGTCTTTTCAGCAACTTCCACAACAAGTGGGATACTGGTATACGATGTTAGTAGAGATGAAGTAGGAGAAAAGTCACCGGCTTCACCCACTTTATTATCTTTTGTAGGTGAATCTTTAGGTTTAAGTGCCTCTAATTCAGCTTTGTGTTCAGTTCTAAGTTTCTCTAATTCAGCTTTTAATTCAGCTTCGTGTTTAGCTGTAAGTTCCTTTATCTGTTTCTCCTGTTCATCAACAGTTACAACCGTCTTTAACTTAAGGGTAGATTTGTCATATTTCTCTTTATCTCTTTCAACTTCTTTTACAGCTTTCTTTACAGCTTTCTTTACAGGGGCCGTAGCAACTGTTGGATTTGGGTTGTACTTTGAAGCATAGGTAGCAGCTTTGGCAGCAACTTCTTGATCATCAACTTGGTTACTAAGGTAATTTTGCCATTTTTTAAGGATATCATGAATATCTTGACGTTGTGTAAGATTATTCTTTGATTTGTCTTCAAAATACTTCAAAGCTTCCTTTGGATCTTTTTTTATTGTATCAAAGTATAGATCAAATATATGGAAATTATGGCTATTGTCATTCAAATACTTTATTTTTTCACGAGCTTCTGCATATTTTTTATCCTTAATTAGTGACTGAACGTCTTTTTTGACCTCTTTTAATAAAGTATCGTATTCTTCAGAAATGCTGGGTACGTCTTTTGCATTTGTACCAAATGTTTTATAATATATCTCCTCCCATCTTTCTAGTCCTATTATAGATTCATCTCTACCAGGACCATAATTATCATACGCATGCAATAAATGTTTTTTATGTTCTTGAAACTTACCTGCTCGGAAAGCACTAATAGCTTGGTACTCGTATGTCTTAAATAATAATTGCTTTGTTTCCTCAGGTTTAAGGTTACGATCTTTTTTGATCTCATCATGTAAAATTTTATATTGAGCCTGAGCCTCAGTATAACTGGATTGTTCGAGAGGCGTTCTGATCTTTTGTATATCACCATATTCTTGATTTAAAGCTTCAAGTGCGTCTTGGAAATATTTAAATTTGAGTGCTAAAACAGGAAGAGTACTAGTATCATTACTAGTACTCTTATTTGGACTAGCACTCTTATCTAGACTAGCACTCTTATCTGGACTAGTACTCTTATTTGGACTAGATCTCTTCTGAAATATCTGAGCTATTTTAGACATAATATCCTCCTGGTATAGTTATTGTTTTCATTATTTAATTAGTAGCAGTTAGATTTTATATTATCTAAACCTGCTGCTAAACTTTAGTTGTGTTACTACACATAGAGCTGTCATCCGAGTTACGGTGGGAATGACAGCGTTTGTACTACTGGTACTCCAGTGTTACATTTTAGTATGTAGAAATAGGCTCTTGCATAACTTCATTCTTGTAAGGTAATCTTATTGTCAAAATTAAGTAAGGAATTATACATATCTTGTTCCACTTATACTCCTTACTTAATTTTTTTCCAAAACTTCCTCTTTCATAATTTAGCGATACAAGACGTCTTCAGTAGATTAAGACAGGTTTATAGCCAGTAATCAAGTAATATCAAATAACATCACGAAAATTATATTAATAACTCTAATAAATAGTAACTTTTTTGTAACTTATGATATTTTTGCAAATACTTTAAGTTTTTCAGTATAGTTAACCTCAACTATTGATGTAAGACATCGGTTTAATAGCTCCGATGTCATCAACTGTTGAAAGTTAGAAGAGGAAGCGGTTTTAATATAAGGAAAAATGCATTCTTAAAGCGGCTAACGCGACTTATCTTCGAGATGGATAGGATCAAAATTGTGCCATAAAACGAGGTTAGTATGCGGTGTATGGGATAGAAATGGTATAGGTATTTGTAAACTTTCAACAGTTGTGAGTTAGATGCCGTGGCGATCTAGTGAAGTGAGGTGTAATACTGCATAAAGATTGCCGCTTCGCCGCTTTCTCGCGACTCCTGGCAATGACGATCAGCAGCCATTTTAATAGTGGTTATATAAAAAATGTACTATGATATCCTGCACCGAAGCAGGGATGACATTTTTTTAAAGCAGAAGAGGATATCCATCCTCTTAATTTTCTATAGCTAACAAATATCATATTATCAAGTCCTTTATTTGTAATTGAATAGTATTAGACTCTTTCCAACTGTTCATTTTTAATGAACCAATTACAGAAATATTATATGACTTAATATTAAGTAAAATATTTTCTATAGGACTAGATACACTATTAAACGCAATAGCATGCAGCGGTTTAGAACCAAAAGCTTCCTTAGAAGGAGCAAGCAAACATCTTATATGTTTACCACCGACTATGTCAGCTTTTAATACAAAAAGATTAGAGAATTTAAATATTGGCTCATGATTTCCTTGACCAAATGGTTCGAGTTTACTTAGCTCATCCATTAGCGGTAAATTTACACTACTTGTAGTAAGTTCCGTATCATATTCTTCATAGGCAATATCATTTTGATTACTAATATCAATCTTAAAGGCGTGATTTAAGAATTCTTGTAACTCTTGTAATTTCTCTTCTAATACTGTAAATCCAGCAGCCATTGCATGCCCACCACCAGCTACAATTAACTCTTTAGTCTTGGCATTGATAATTTTACTACCAAAATCAACATTTTTGACAGAACGGCAAGAAGCCTTACCTATTCCATCATTTAAAGCTATAACTGACACCGGTTTATTAAATTTTTCTTTTAATCTGCCAGCGACAATGCCGATAACACCGGGATGCCACCCTTTACCAACTATAAATAATGAACTATCATTTTCTTGGGTTAAAGCTATTTGAGTAGCTTCCTCTATCATTATCAGCTCTATTACTTTTCGCTCATTATTATGTTTCTCCAACTCCTGTGCAAGTAGATTTGCTTCTATGGCACATTCGGTAGATAAAAGACTAGCACCCAAGGATGATTTACCAACTCTTCCACCGGCATTGATCCTAGGCCCCAAGACAAATCCCAAATGATAACAGTTTGGTTTTTCATTTAAACCAGCAACATCACATAAAGTCTTCATACCTAAATTTTTTCTTTGACCAAGGATTTTTAATCCTTGAGCAACAAAAGCACGATTTAAGTGAATAAGCTTCATTACATCGCATACTGTTCCAAGTGCGACTAAGTCTAAATATTGCATTAAATTTGGTAGAGTATGGCATTTTGAATATACACTATTTTGTATCGAACACGAAGCTATATCGGTAAAGAAATTTTGTTTTTTTAACTCGGATAATAAGGCGGTAGCAAATAAAAATGATACTCCTACAGCAGCCAGATATTTATACTCACTTGTCTCATCAATACGATTCGGATTAACAACTGCAACAGCGTCAGGCAATATATCACTACTAATGTGATGATCGATAACTATTACATCAAGCTTTACTTGCGCTGCATATTTTAGAGCCTCATGTGCCATTGCTCCACAATCAACAGTAATAAGTAGCTCAGTAGCATTATCCTTAATTTTCTGCATAGCAGCTGGGGTCGGTCCATACCCTTCAGCAATTCGGTTTGGAACATAAATATCAGCTTCTTGCCCCAAATCTCTAAATATATTCTTAAGTAGTGATGAAGAAGTAGCCCCGTCAACGTCATAATCAGCAAATATACAGATTTTCTGTTTATTTATAATAGCTTCTATAGTCCTATCTACTGCTTTTTGCATATCAAGTAAATGAAAAGGATCTGGCAGTAAATTCTTGAGCTTAGGTGATAAAAAATCTATAGCTTGTGACAAGTTCTCTAAGCGAGGAAATAGAACCCGTGCTAGAAAATCACTGATTCCTACAGAACGACAAAGTTCTGAAACATCATCCTCGTTTACTGATCGCTGTTGCCAAATTTTTCCATTTACTGAACGTTTGGGTTCTAGTGGTACTATCATGTAAGGCAACCCTATTTTAAAAAATTAGTTTCTTTAATTTATAAACCAACTCTAAAGCTTGTCTAGGAGAGAGTTGATCGGGATCGATTTTAATAAGTTCTTCTTCTAACTTATTAAATTTTATTTCTTTTTTACTCTCTACTGGTAAGTCAAATAAACTTAAATTGTTTGATTCAGTGTTTAATATATTTTTGCTTTTGTACGTTGCGGTTTTTTCTAATTTTGTTAAAATGTCATTCGCCCTAATTATAACAGATTTTGGTAGGCCCGCTAAGTAGGCTACGTGAATTCCATAAGATTTATCAGCCATCCCTGCTATAATATTATGCAAAAATAATATTTCTTTTCCCAATTCCTCAATAGCAACTGTATAATTTTGCAAGGCTGGCAAAAAATTACTCATGCTGGTTAATTCATGATAATGCGTGGCAAATAAACATCGACATTTGAGATTATCATGAATATATTCCAACACCGCGGAAGCAATTGATACACCATCATAGGTGGAAGTTCCGCGACCAACCTCATCTAGTATCACTAAAGAATTTTTAGTAGATTGTGCTAAAATAGCTGATGTTTCAAGCATTTCCACCATAAAAGTCGATTGCCCTGCTTGTAAATCATCCCCTGCACCTATCCTACTAAATATCTTGTCTACAATACCTATTTTGGCACTTTTAGCCGGCACAAAACTACCAATTTGTGCTAATATAGCTATTAGGGCATTTTGCCGTAAAAAAGTACTTTTACCTGACATATTAGGTCCAGTAATTAACCAAATTCTATTAGCTTCCGATAAAGTACAGTTATTGTGAATAAAGCTTTTTTTATCATTTGATAAACTTTGTTCAACAACTGGGTGTCGTCCTTCAATAATCTCAAAACTCAAATCATTGCTTAATCTAGGCTTGACATAATTATATTCATCAGCAATATAAGCAAAATTACAAAATACATCAAGCTGACTCAAGGAACAGCTAAGTAATCGTAAAAATATAGCTTTATCAATAACTTGCTGGCATATTTTTTTATATAATTCTAGTTCAAGATTAATCGCTAAACTCCTAGCGTTGACCATATCGCTTTCTAACTTTTGTAATTCAATAGTAGTATAGCGACTAGCATTAGAAGTTGTTTGTCGGTGAATAAATTTTGATGCGTACATTTTATCACTATGTCTTAGGGTAACTTCAATAAATAACCCAAGTACATTATTATGAGATATTTTTAGGGTGTCGATGCCAGTATCAAGGCGATATACATTTTTTAATTTTTCTACATGGGCTTTGCCATTGTTAATTAAGTCATATAATTCTTGTATTTTAGGATGATAATGATGATTTATTATCCCACCTTCATTGATAGTATTAGGTGCATCCTCTCTAATTGCTTGATCTATTAATGAATATAACTGTTCATCTCCAGATAGAGGTTTAATTAACTTCTCTATATAATCTAGCAAATTTAGCCCATAATGGGAAATAAACTCTCCTTTTATTTCCAGTGCAGCATTTAACGTATATTTAATATTTAGCAGATCTCGCCCGCAGCCACGATTCATGGTAATTCTAGCCAAGCAACGTTCTAAATCCCCAGTTTTCTTGAGTAACTTTTTAATATTCCCTACTAGTTCAATATTTGAATAAAAAAATTCTGTGATATTTTGTCGATAATTTATTTCATCAATATCTATTAGTGGTGTAGATAAAAAGTGATATAGTAAACGACTACCAGCCTTAGTAACTGTATGATCAATAGTGGCCAGTAAACTACCCTTGGTTTTTCCTAATAAATTATTAGTAATTTCCAAATTCCGCCGAGTTGCCGAATCAATAATCATAAAATTATGGTAATTGACCAACCGAGGCAAAGGTAGCGAAGGTATATTTTGCTTTTGCGTTAGTGATAAATATTCTAAGATACTACCAATACTACTTGTTTGACATTCAGATATTTCCCCTATGGCTTTTAGATCATTGATTTTGTAAAAATCTAAAATAATTTTATGGCATTTTTTAGGAGCAAAAAAACTATCAACTTGATACGAGACACGAAAATGTAATTGGTGCTGAATACTATTAGCTAATTGTCCTCCTTGCAAATTTTCGCTAAGTAAAATCTCTTTAGGCTTAAGACGTGATAGTTCGTTGATAATCTCATTCTGCGGAATCTCTATAACTGAAATTTCTGAAGTAGAGATGTCAACGTAACAAATTGATGCTCCGTTTTTTAGTAAAACTAAACTTGCCAAATAATTAGGTTCACAAACATCAATTAAAGATTCCTCAGTAACAGTACCTGGAGTGATGATACGCGTTACATCCCTATTTACTACAGCTTTATAGCCACCACGTTTCTTTGCCTCTTCCGGTGTTTCTAGTTGATCACAAATAGCAACTTTGTAATTTTCTTCAATTAATTTATTTAAATATGTCTCAAGAGCATGATGGGGTACTCCGCACATAGCAATCTCAGAGTCTCCATTAGACCCTCTTTTGGTAAGAGCAATACCTAAAACTTGGCTGGCAAGAACTGCATCATCAAAAAACATTTCATAAAAATCACCCATTCTAAACAATAGAAGACAATCAAGATTAGCAAATTTGATGTCTAAATATTGTTGCATCATCTTTGTTGATTGATCATAATTATATTTATGGCGAAATTCTTCTAAAGACATGGATATATTTTAGTTGTTTGAATTAGATTTGAGTATATACTCAGGTATACCCGATGAATTTCAAGAGTTGGCTAGGCGTAGTCAAACCGTTGTTCCTACGCGAAGTCCCATCGTACCACAACGCCAACACTTGAAAGGCGAAGGGTATAGAACTTCAAGAATTAAGGTCATCGTACCCTAAATATCACAACGCACAGCTAGCTCTTCTTGAAGTTATTATTGTCTACCCACTCTTGAAATTATATACTCTTCTGCTTTGAAGAATTGTTTCTTGAAAATATCATGGATTCGCATGCGTAATTATACTATATGTACACCTAGCATGCTCACTATTCATTTTCAAATCCAATTCTTCAAATCATTTGAGTATAGCAGTATATGTTTAGATTCAAAAGAGCTTTTGATTTTAATTGATTAGGTTTTTTTCTCACTATTTCAAATAAGTTATGCATAATATTTATCTACAAAAATTAAAATTACTAAATTATCGTAATTTTCAGAATTTAGATATTAGTGCTGGTAATAATCCTGTTATACTAATAGGGGGGAATGGTAGTGGAAAAACTAACATTTTAGAATCAATATCACTATTTTCACCTGGTAAAGGTTTGAGATCAGCTAAATTAGATGATATTTGTCAAAGGGGAGCAGATCATTGTTTAGCTTATGCATTATTACACAGTAAACTTGGCTTAGTTGAAATTTCAACGAATTTAAAGCGTGAATCTAATAGACGTTTTACGGAATTTAACGGTGTTAAAATACAAAATAATGAACTAAGTAAGTTCTCTGCTATGATTTGGCTTACACCCCAAATGGAAGGTATTTTTTCTTCCAGTATTAGCGATAGGCGTAAATTCTTTGACAGGATTGTTTATAACTTTAATCCATCGCATGCAGGAATAGTTAGTAAATATGAATATTATATGTATGAACGTAGCAAAATACTAGCACAAGACCAAGTGGATACAAATTGGCTAAGAGTGCTTGAAGAAAAAATGGCGGAATTATCAATTGAGATCGCTATTAATAGGCTAAAAATTTTAGAATATATGCAAAAAGCTATCTCAGATTTGGATAATGATTTTCCTAAAGCTATTTTATCAATTAATGGGGTGATAGAAGATATAATATTAAAAAATTCTGAAATAGATATTGATTTTATAAAAAATGAGTTAGTGGTGTCTCGTGTTCGTGATAAGATATCTAATAGAACTAATTTTGGAGTGCATAAAAGTGATTTTGTAGTTATTCATAAAGAAAAAAATGCTTTAGTTAAACACTGTTCCACCGGTGAACAGAAGGCTATGCTCATTGCCATAATACTTGCCCAAGTTAATTATTCTATTAAAGCAAATATTGCTATGCCTATTTTGCTGTTAGATGAGGTTTTTGTACATCTTGATAACAAAAGGAGACAATACTTAATTGATTTCTTCCTAGAATTAGGATTACAACTATGGGTGACTGCAACTGACTTAAATGGCATAGAATCTTTAACAAAAAAAGCAGAATTAATAAAATTATAGTATGAAATTTCTTTTATTTAATTTTAAGGCAATGCCTTAAAACTTGATCGCGGCGTTCTAATATAGCATTAAGGTAAGAATTATTTAAAAAATCAGAACCTTTTGCTGTTATAAAAATCTTTCTAAGAAGAGGTAAGTCTAATTTTTTTATAGCTTTTATAGTGTCATCATAACATTGTGTTGGATAAGATATTATAAAACTGTTATCAAATGCATGATACTGACGCCATAGGCTATTTTGATAAATAACAAACCGAAAAGGTTGGTTATAAGACTGAAAATTTTTGTAAAAGGTAGTAGGTATTTGTTTTTTAAATCTTTGTTTTAGATTTTCTTCATTAGGGAGATCAATCACCTCTGCTTTGTCAAAAGGAAATGGTTTATCATAATCATTGGTATTTAATTTATCACTATACAGTACTCTAACAAAAGGAAGTTCACCAAGCTTAACATATTGGCGATTACGAATTCCTGAATTATCTATGGCAATAAAATATGTTTTATTAATATCTTTAAATATTAATAAATTATGTGGTCCAGAGTCCCACTGCCCAAAAATAAAGTAAAAAGTTCGTAGGTTCATTTGATCTTCTATGGAAACCTCTTGAAGAGCTTTTTCATACTCTTCAGGTACTAAAGGATCAATTTTAGTATCAATGTAGAGTTGCAATGATCCTGTCATTCCATTAATTTTACGCATTACTGTTGGAGGAATATGAGGGAAACCTAGAATTAGAGAAGCTTGATAAGCTGCTACTTCAGCTTGTGCATCTCCTAAATCATCTGCAGGTAATTTTTTAAAGACAGCTTTTACCTGATCATCTAAAGTAACTAAAAAAACTTCTCCATTGAATTCCGCTTTTTTACCTGTCTCTGTGAGAAACTTTCTCATAGGTTCTATATGGTGTATTGTAGATGTTTTAAGTAATTTTGAGATATCAACTTTTTTCCATGTTTCTGGATGGTTAAATGGAGTGGCATATACAGAATGTATAGTTAATAAGGATGGTAGAATTATATAGAAGGAGACTAAGAATATTCTAAAAATTTGCATATAATTTTATTATTAGTTGATATTTTTTAATTCAAACTTTTTCTGCTTTGTAGAGCTTCCTTGGCTATATCGAAATCACTAAATGGTAGTTTCTCATTACCGATTATCTGATAATTTTCGTGACCTTTGCCGGCAATCAGCAAAATATCATCTTCTTGTAGATTATTTATTGTTTCAATAATTGCAATTTTTCTATTTTTTATTTCTATATATCTATTAGTGATAGCTATAATACCTTGTATAATATGCTGCCGTATTGATTTTGGGTCTTCATTCCTCGGATTATCGTCAGTGATAATAACCTCATTGGCAATTTGTGCAGCAACTTGCCCCATTAATGGTCTTTTACCACTATCTCTATTCCCGCCACAACCAAAAATTACTTTCAATAACCCCTTATTTAATTTTGTTTTTTTTAGTTCTAGCAAGCTTTTTTCTAAGGCATCTGGAGTGTGAGCATAGTCTATAAAAATATTGCTATTAGCTACTCTCTCTAAACGCCCTTTAACTGCTTTAATTTGTGGTAATTTCGATATGACTTGTTCAAAAGGAAAGCCAGTCAAATGCACCATCATAACGGCAATCAGCGAGTTGGTTGCTTGAAAACTACCAACTATATCGGTAGTAAAATTATATTTCTGCCCGTTATAAGTACAAATTGTCCTGTCGATAATTTTCAGATCACCATTCATACCAACGGTTAAGAATTTTATATTACGTTCCTGTAAATAACTTTTGATATAATCTAATTGTTCTATTTCCGAGTTTAGTACAGCAACTCCTGTCTGCGATAAATTATTTGTAAATAATTTTAGTTTGGCTAAAAGATAATTCTCCATATTCTTATGATAGTCAAGATGATCTTGACTAAAACTAGTAAAGCAGGCAGCATCTACTTTTATACCACATAATCTTTGTTGTTCTAGACCATGGCTAGAAGCCTCAAAAGCTAGATATTTTGTGCCATTCTCAGCTAGCTTATGTAGAATATGCCTGAAAGTTACAGGATCAGGAGTAGTAAGAGCCGGGGATTCGTCTAAAATTTCTTGGATGCTTGTTAAATCCAAACCACCCGAACATTCTACGCCAATGGTCCCGATAGAACAGCTGGGTACTCCTAGTAATGCGTATAGTTGCCTACAATAGGATACTACCGAGGTTTTACCGTTAGTACCAGTAGCAGCTACCATATATTGTGGTAATAAAGGGTAGAGAATATTAGCAGCTTGGCTTAGCGCCACCCGTGCATCACTTACAAGCGTTATATGTACACCATTAGCGATAATGTTAGGGTTTTTTAAACTTTCAGCATCATCGGTAATAATGAATTTTACTCCTTTGTTTATTACATCATCAATAAACTTATTACCATCCGAACTTGCTCCTTTAATGGCGAAGAATAGACTAGTTGATTTAACTAGTCTAGAATCACAACATAAAATATTAGGTTCAATCTGAGAGGTAATTTTTAAATAGTCAAATAATTTTTGCAATTTAAATATAGCCTAATTAGTTTTTATGTGTATGTTTACCACGTATATACTTAAATCATTTGAGAGTATACCAATTCTTGAAATCATAGCAGTATATAGTAGCCCATGTAAAGCTAGTAGATAATTTTTTGATAAGAAATTTAGGGTTTCTCATGAAAAAGAAAGATTTGTCAATTTTAATAGGTAATAGTCTAGATCATTTTGATACGGCTATTTATAGTTTTCTTGCTCCAATTTTATCAATAATCTTTTTCCCCAAAGACGATCCTATAGTTGCTTTGATCTTAACTTATAGCGTACTAGCAACTTCAATAATTACTAGACCAATTGGGGCAATAATTTTTAGTATAATTGTAAAAAAACGAGGAGCAGCTTTGGCTCTATCCTATTCATTAATAGGCGTTGCTGTTACTACTATGTTAATAGGAGTTATACCAACTTATCAAATGATTGGCTGGTTCTCACCATTGATGCTGCTCATTATTCGAATGATGTTAGCAATTTTTGGTGAAGGAGAACATTGTATTGCCAAATTGTATATTGTAGAAAATAAGACGCAAACTCAAGGAGTGAAAGCATCCTATCTATACGAGTTATCAACAATGTTTGGACTTATTATTGCCTCTTTTGTTAGTACAATTCTGATTAGTTCTAATCATCATGAATATTGGCGTTTATGTTTCATATTAGGAGGGAGTACAGGGATTGTAGGGGTTTATCTTAGACGTTATTCCAATATATCTCAAAGAGCAATAGAACAAGAATCCTATATAGCTAACTTGACTAACATTATGCCAAATTCACAAACGTCATTGCAAGAAGCTACTTTAGTAGCAATGAAAAAATCCAGAAAAATGAGGAATGGATTGCTTCATGGGCTTACTCTTGCTTGCAATGACTTTGTTAGCTATATATCAAATGTGATATTGAATAATAAGTGCAATATTCTGCGTGTGTCTATAGTTAGTGGCTTTTCCTATATGACATATGTGATACCTTTTGTCGTGATGAATAGTTTTATACCTCTTATTACCTCTATATCTTTGGAGAGGATGATGACGTTTAATACAATCTTATTAATTATGGATGCAGCAATGATTCCAATAATAGGGTCTTTGGTTAAGAAATATCGTCCTACAAATGTAATGATCATCAGTACTAGCATTTTATTTATTAGCATAGTACCATTATGGTTATATATGTCTGACGCTTCCTTATGGTATATTAATTTTGTCCGTTTGTGGATTATTACATTAGGGGTAACTTTCTTATGCCCACTAAATTATTGGCTTAATAGTCTATTCCATGGTTCAGATAAATATATGTTGGTTAGTATTGGTGATGCTATAGGTACTTCAATATTTGGAAGATTTACTCCCTCAATATGTATAGCTCTCTGGCATTTTACTGGTTCTTCTATATCTATAGGAATTTACATTGCAATGATTACTTTAGCTACTATATGGGCAGTGAGGAGTATACCATGAAAAACATAATAGATATAGATGTATGACAAGACCGGCATTCCTAATTGCTTTTTTTACAACAATTGTGCGTTATTATGATTATGCTCTTTTTGGTCTCTCAGCAGCAGTTCTGTCCAAGAATTTTTTACCTCTAGGATCAAATGATAGGCAGATATTATTATTTTTTGCTATATTCAGCATAGTTGTAATAGCTCGTCCCATAGGCTCGATCATTTTTGGTCTTATCAGTGATAAATATGGTAGAGTTGTATCAGTTAAAATCTCAGTATTTTTGGCTACTATCTCTACAATTCTTATAGGATTAACCCCTAATTTTGATAAAATTGGTATGTATGCTACAATAATTTTAATATTTTGTCGTATGACATTTTTAATGAGTTTTGCAGGGGAAAGTGATGCAATAAAAATTTATGTTGTAGAAAAGGTGGGTAGGAGGCACAAAAATTATACTTATGGTATCGTGTCATTTTGTACTCAGGTTGGGGCATTGCTTGCTGCAGCAATTTATCATTTTTCAACAAAGTTTGAACAAATATCTCATTTATGGCGGATAAATTTTATTATTGGTGGAATCTTTGGTTTATGTATCATAAGTCTAAGGCACTATTTTCGTGAAAGTGAGGAGTTTCTAAAGTCTAGAAAGGATCATAAATCTATAGATTATAACTTTTTTGATTTAGGAAAGATTATAAAAAATTCATTTGGCAGATTTTTCATAGCAATATTAATAAGTGGTTGCATAGGAGGTATTTACCATTTTCTAATTTATTTTTGGGGAGTATTTGCTGTAAAAAGTGCATTAATTATGGATAGCAATCAATCACAAATTATCAATATAGCTTTAATAAGCATTTACGCTATTATGTCAGTATTGTCTGGTTTTTTAGCTGATAGATTTTACCCTAAAAAACAAATCATCCTCGCATTATCATTAAGTTTGTTAGTGATAATTATTGTACAATTTTTACTATATAAAAAAATCTCGGTAATTTACTTTCCAGTAATGCTTATCGGACTTGCCCCATTTTACGTAGTGCCATTACAAATTATTGTCCAATCTATGTTTATAACTAATATTAGGGCAAGAATGTGTAGTCTATCCCATTCACTTGGCGGTATGATACTTTCATCGACAACACCATTTTTTTGTATGTTATTATGGCAATATTTTAATGCAATATACTTAGTGCTAGGATTTTTTATGCTATTATTACTAATATTGTTCAGTACAGTAATTTTTCTGTATAGTACAAACGTTATAACAAACCACTAGATCTAAGGAGAGAATTTTGCAAAAAAAACATAACCTAATAAATTATGACTATAGTGCCTATAATACTTTAAGAAGGTTAATAGTTGATCATGTAAGACCTTATCTAAAACAGATCGGCATGGCGGTATTTTGTATGGTAATTACGGCTGTGTGTACCGCTTGTATCGTTGATTTAGTGCGACCAACTGTTGATCAAATATTTTTAACAGGCAATCGTCAAATGTTATTATTTTTGCCGTTAATGATAGTAATAACATATACTATTAAAGGGATAGCTGAATATTATTCAAGTTATTTAGTTAAATTTATCGGTCAGAGAATTCTAACTGATTTACAAATTAAAATGTATGAACATCTATTATTTGCCGATACTCTCTTTATTCAATCTCAATCATCAGGGCGTTTAATATCACGCTTTACTAACGATATTGCCATGATGCGTGGTGCTGTGTCAAATTTACTAGTAGGATGTGCGAAATATTTTTTGACAGTAGTAGGCCTTATTATAGTGATGTTTAAGTTAGAACCTAGGTTATCCTGTATAGTATTTCTAGCATTTCCAGCAGCAATTTATCCAATACAGAAATTAGGGAGAAAAATTCGTAAAATATCAGGACAAGCGCAAGAGGAATTAGCTAATTATACTTCTAGGTTAGATGAAACTTTTCAGTCAATTAAAATTGTTAAGTCTTTCTTAGGAGAGAAAATTGAAAGCAATCGAGCTTCATTGCTCTCTAGTAATATTTTACGTTTTCTAAAGAAAACTGCAAAATTGGATGCATTAGTCTCACCAATTATGGAAATATTAAGTGGTATTACAGTTGGAGGGCTTATTTGGTATGGTGGATTATTAATCATAGAAGGAAAAACTACTCCAGGAGCATTTTTTGCTTTTATCGCAGCTTTTGTTACAGCTTATAGACCTTTTAAAAGCTTGGTTTCTTTAAATGTAAATTTACAAGAGGGTATTGCTGCAACAAAAAGAGTTTTTAATGTTCTAGATACTGAGCCTATTATTAAAGATAGTGTAAATGCTCAAAATGTTCAATTAGTTAATCCGCAAATAATTTTTCACAATGTCGAGCTAAAATTTAATGATAAAGTAGCTTTAAAGAAAATTAATTTAAAATTAATGCAAGGAAAAACTACAGCTATTGTAGGACGTTCTGGTAGCGGCAAAACTTCATTATCTAATTTATTAGTAAGATTTTATAACCCAACTAGTGGGCAAATTTTAATTGATGATTACGATATTAAAGACATAAAAATTGACTCTTTAAGACGGCAAATCTCTTTAGTAACGCAAGATACTACATTATTTGACACTAGCGTTGCAGAAAATATTGCTTATGGTAATCCAAATGCTACTCACAGTGAAATTATTACCGCGGCAAAATATGCTGATGCTGATGAATTTATTTCGCACCTTCCATTTGGCTATGATACGATGATTGGCAATCAAGGTACAACACTTTCAGGTGGGCAGCGTCAACGTTTAGCGATAGCCAGAGCATTTTTGAAGCCGGCAGCAATTTTAGTTTGGGATGAGGCAACAAGTTCGTTAGATCAAAATTCTGAGCGATTAATTTTAAATTCTTTAGTAAATCTTCGCAAAGGTAAGACTACCTTAATTATAACCCATCGTTTATCGAGTATTAAGGACGTTGATCACATAGTTGTTATGAAATCTGGTATGATATTTGAACAAGGAACTCATTCGCAGCTTATAGACAATAAAGCCGAATATTATAAATTATATCATAAGGAATTAGAGGAGGGGGATAAGTGATAAGGTTAATATGGAAAAATAAATATACTGCTATGATTTCAAGAGTTGATAGACGATAGAATATAAAAATTATATATTGAGTTATGGCTAAGTTGTTTAATATAAAGTTTATAAAAACTGATTTACAAATGTACAAATTTTCTTTCATTGATTTATTTGCTGGAATAGGAGGTTTTAGGATTGCGTTGCAATCAATAGGTGGAAAGTGTCTTTTTTCATGCGAAATAAATGAACATTGCCAAAAAATGTATCAAGAAAATTTTGGAGAAATTCCAGCTGGAGATATCAAAACAATAGATCCAAATGATATACCAAAGTGTGATGTTTTATGTGCAGGATTTCCTTGTCAACCCTTTAGTATTTCAGGTAAAAAAATGGGATTAAAAGATGAACGTGCAAGTGTAATTGAATCAATATTTAATATCGTAAGTCATTTAAAGCCTAAAGTTGTAATGCTAGAGAATGTGAAGCATTTATTACATCATAACAATGGTGAGACATTGCAACACATCGTATCAAACCTTAATAAGATAGGCTATAACATTTCTTACAATATACTAAATGCAAAAAATTTTGGAGTTCCGCAAAATAGAGAAAGATTAATTATTATTGCAAGTTTAAACGGTAAGTTTGATTTTTCTAAGCTTCAAAAACAAAAAAGTATAAAAATTCATGATATTTTGGATCAAGAAGGGGATTTTGAATTTCTAGAATCAAATGAATATAAAATTATAGATAATCCAACTAGGCAACAAAGTGGTTTAATATTTTGTGGATATAGGAATAAAAAGATAAGAACTACAGGAGTTAGGGAGGGAACTGAGCATTTATCTAGAGTTCACAAACAACCAAACAGAATATATTCAATTGAAGGTACGCACCCAACGTTATCATCGCAAGAAACTTCGGGGCGTTATTGGATATTACTCGATAATGGACGTGTAAGAAAACTAACAATAAATGAGTGTTTTAAAATTATGGGATTTCCTGAGAACTATAAACTAAAATCTCCAGTATCTGAGTTATATAAACAAGTTGGAAATTCTGTATGCATTCCAAAGGTAAGAATTATAGGAGAAGCGATAGTTGAACAATTACTGTGATTTATTGAGTTTATTATGGAATATGGAAAAGAATTAGCTGCTATCTTGGAAAAAGTTTCTATTGAGTCTGATTTCTTTATAGAAGATAGTATTAAAAGTAGATTGGATATTATATTAGATAATTCAGAGCGTAGTAAGGGGGTGCTAACAGTTCTAATTACAAGTGTGGTATACAAGTATTTTCATCCTTCTCAGGATGTTAGATACCATCAATCAAGTATGCAAAATGGATATTCTGGTAGAAGCTTTGATACAAAATATGTTACTCCATTTTTAAGAAAATATGAATTTCCATCAATGTCTGAAAGTGGTTGGCTAACTCGTTCTCTTGAGCAACCTTATCCATATATATTAGACTACAAGGGAAGAATATCACCAAAAGAAGTAGCCGAAGCCTTTTTATTAATTCTTAATGAATTAGAAGTTAATAAATATTCAGCAGAGGTAACTCTTAAGTATATTTTTAAGCAACTTTTAATTCAAAGGGAAAAGAAGCTGATTAATCTAGTTCGTCCAACGGAGATAACGATTGCTAATGCAATTTATATTCTTGAAAAGCATTTTTCGTATAAATACAAAGATGGTTTTGGAGCAAGTAGGTTGCCAGTATTAGCAATTTATGCAATATATAAATGTTTTATTGATGAGATTAAAAGATTTAATTCATGTAAATTGGCTCAACTTGAAAGTCATACATCATCTGATCTACGAAGTGGTGCTGTAGGGGATATTGAAGTATTTGATAAAAACAATCAAGTTCTTGAAGTTATAGAGGTTAAGTGGAATAGGCTAATCACTAAAGAGACCGTGCAAATTGCATTTGACAAATTTCGGATTACTAAAATTCAAAGATATTACATTTTATCAAATTTAAAGTTAACCGCATCAGAATTTGATGCTATTAATGACATAATTCAAAAAATTAAAATCTTACATGGCTGTCAGGTTATCGTGAATGGTATTATTGACACAATAAAATACTATTTACGCTTATTACAAGATACATCAAATTTTGTAGACAAATATGTTTCGTTAGTAGAGGTTGATAGAGCTATTAAATACGAGCATAAAATACGTTGGAATGAAATTTTTAATGAAGTTATGGTAGGGGGAATAATTTTAGGTGAATAACTCACTTTACGTAGTGAGAAGAAAAGGTGGATAAAAATGCAAGTTTGGATATAATAATTCTATAAGTAAAGATTGATTAGAATGCACAAAACACTAGATATTTATACAGACTATTTAATTTGTCAAAATAGCTATGCAACAGCTACTGGTTTATCTGATTTGTTATGTAGCGAGATGGGACACGATAAATTTACTAGATTTCTCATTTACACAATATAGGATAAGTGAACATAAAGGGAGTAACTGTCTATTTATACAACAACAAAATGCAAAAACATTCATCTTTTTTAAAAATAGATAAAAAATCCTTGGTAATAATTTATATTTTAGTTTAATCTATAAATTGAATATAAAAAATATTTATGGTTTTTATGGAAGAAGATATTAATTATTGGGACAACTCAAAGTATGCACCTTGTCAATATGCTACTAGGTTACTGGACAAATTACGTAAGATGAATGAGAAAATAAACCGGTCAATAGATATTGATGAGGTTAAAAAGGCTATTTATTACGCCAAGAAATATCATGGCAGTCAAATGAGGCAGTCAGGCGAGCCTTATTACTCTCATCCACTAGAGGTGGCGTATATGATCTCTGATTATCTTTACCGCACTGACATTCTTGTTACCAGCATATTGCATGACACCATTGAGGATACAAAACTTACCAAAAAGATGATTGCCTATATCTTTGGGGAGCAGGTTGCTAGTCAAGTAGAAGACTTAAGCAGGAACAAGTCTCACGGGAAGATTAGCTCGGCAGAAACATTAGATATATTACTTCAACAAGAAAAATATGATGTGGCATTGATTAAATTATTTGACCGAGTTCACAACTTACAAAATCTAGGAGTTAAATCACCTGAAAAAGCTAGGAAGATTATTGAAGAAACCGTAAAAAATTTTATAATCATTGCTATGTATTTAAAAATACCAACAATAACACAAGACTTAACTGCATTATGTTATAAAAATTTATCCATACAGCAGCTTGACCAACATAATCATCAAAATTCTATGGATAATTCGCCACTTTCTCCAACTTTTCAAAATGTAATAGCCCGTATGCGAACCCCACAATTGTAGGGATCATAATAACCCATAATCCCCAATAGCCAAAATGGTTAACAAGATAAGTGAAGCCAAAAGCAGTAATAACGGATACGAAAGCACGTGATATAGCGAATATAATGCTAGCACAGGTGAAACCTTTAAATACAGGAAAATGTTTATAAATAATTGGCATAGCAGGACCTAAACATTCGTTAAATAAATTGTTAACAATGCGATTCTAATTGTTTATCAGCCCAAACTGCAGCAGACACAGAAATTTCTGCATTCTTGTTAGGATATTTTGTGGTGATTGTCTTAATAGCATTAACCCATTGCCTTGCTTCTGAAAAAACATCGGTATAGACTCGTGTAGCATCCTTCTTAAATATTCCTAAACTGCACTCTTAAACAGATCAAGACTTACCTTGTCTTCTTCCTTCCCGTTACCTTTATCCCCATAATCAAAATTATCAACCATTTTATATTTTACCATGCTATTAGGTTGATTTATGTTACCATATTTTAATTAGAATCAATTCTAAAATAATAGTCAAATTAATTTTTAATAAAAAAATTAATTATTTTTTCATATATAAACAATGTCCAATATTCTACTCGCATAACTATATTAGTTCTGATATTTAACATCCTTTGATCTAAGCCTATATTTTTACCAAATATCTCTTTTCCCCCTTCTAATTATGTTTATAGAATTGTGATATTGTTACAACCAAGATTTATTATTTCAATTTTCGATATTATAATTTTCTTGCTATCGTTCAACCAAATCATCAATATCTATTAATATTAATAAATATATTAAGGTGAATAAATGATAGGATATCAGCAAGAACAAAGAAGCCTCACTAAAGAACAAAAAGAAGCAGTTGGATTACTTTCAATCGGTACATTTTTGGAGTATTTTAATCTGATGCTTTATGTGCATTTAGCCGTATTACTAAATGAGTTATTTTTTCCTAAATATGAAGCTTTTGCTGCATCTATACTGACAGCTTTTGCCTTTTGTTCTACTTTTATTTTCCGTCCAATTGGAGCATTAATTTTTGGTTATATCGGGGATAGAGTAGGACGTAAAGCAACAGTTATTATTACCACTATTATGATGGCAATTTCATGTGTAATAATGGCCAATGTTCCAACTTATGCCCAAATTGGCATTGCCGCTTCTATATTAATTACCGTATGCCGTATATTACAGGGCATGTCATCAGTAGGCGAAGTAGTAGGAGCAGAACTTTATTTAACAGAAACTATAAAACCTCCCATACAATATCCAGTAGTAACTTTTATTGACATTGCTTCTGTTATTGGTGGAACAGGTGCTTTAGCCATGGCTTCGCTTGTTACATCTTATGGATTGAATTGGCGTATTGCTTTTTGGATAGGAGCAGTAATTGCTTTGGTTGGTGGGGTTGCTAGAACCGCTCTTAGGGAAACACCTGAGTTTGTCAATGCGAAACTTCGACTAAAAAGGAAATATGAGAAAGCTAATATTGATATAAAAGAATTACATAATAATCCCATTGTTAATGAAATAGTTAATAAAAAATCAGTGTTATATTTATTTATAATAAAGTGTGCTTGGCCGATATCTTTTTATTTTGCTTATATACATTCAAGCAATCTTCTAAAAAGTTCTTTTGGCTATAGTGCAGAACAAGTAATACACCAAAATTTTATTGTTTCAATTATACAGTTGGCTGGTGTGTTATTCATAAGTTATTTAAGTTATAGGATATATCCACTGAAAATTCTAAAAATAAAATTAGCAATATCTTCTATTTTAATGCTGTTTTCCCCTTATATTTTGAACAATATAACTGAGCCATTTTACTTATTTTTATTTCAAGCTGTCCTTGTACTGATTCCTCTTGATAGTGTACCAGCTCATTCAATATTTTTTAGACATTTTCCAGTTTTTAAACGTTACACTTACAGCAGTGTTATTATGGCTGTAGCACGTGCTTTTATGACTGTTATTACCTCTTTTGGTATTATCTTTTTAACAAAATATTTTGGTCAGTGGGGATTATTAATTATTATGATTCCAATAAATCTCGGATTTGCTTTTGGTTTGTGTCATTTTCAAAAGTTAGAGAAGGAAGCTGGTATTTATGTCGGCTAATTGTTGTAGAATCTAAGGGGCATGCAGTAATTGATAAATGTTTGTAACATAAAGCAGTTAGTATATTTTCTAGTTGTGTTGTTTTATAATACATGCTGACAGTTATAAAACTTTTAAAAGTTTCCTCTACAATCTTCTTAATCTTTTCTGGAGATTTTACACCAACAGTTTCTAAATTGTGAATCCGATCAAAAAGTTTAATCAGTGCTACATCATGTTTTTTTTGCTGAATTAATAAATCTAGTGTTTCTGCCGAGCTAATCTTGCCATGAGGCTTGACCCTGGTCAGGTCTTCTACTTGACTAGCCACTTGACTGCCAAAGATGTAAGCAATCATCTTTTCGGTCAGGTGTGTATCCTCAATGGTATCGTGTAGTAATGCAGTCACAATCATGTCTGTTCTGAAATATTGTGGAAGTTCTAGTGCTGTGTACTGGGCAAGCATATAAGCCACTTCAATGGGATGCGAGTAATAAGGCTCACCAGACTGCCTAATTTGACTACCATGATATTTTTTAGCATAGTAGATGCCTTTTTTGACTTCATACATGTCTATTGGTTGCTTTACTTTTGTATTTAGCAAAATTAATTCATTAAGCAACCTCTCAGCATATGCACAATACTGGTATTTTGAATTATCCCAATAGTTATTAACATCTTCCATAATAAACCATGATATTTTAATTATAAAGTTATTATAAACTAAAATTCTGACTATTTAAAGCATTTATTGCTTTTTATTTTTAAAAAGATGCATATTTTCTAACCTATGTTGTATAAATTTTTTTATAAATATGCTTAGTGGGTAGGAAAAATATGATATAGTTAAGATGGGAAATATTGAGTTAGTACGCAGAATGTTAAAGTCGCCTAACTTTAATATTAATGCCAAAGATATAAATGGCAGAACTCCATTATATATAGCGGCAAAAGAAGGGTTTACAATAGAGTTATTAATTAAGTCTAGTGCCACGGTAGATGTGCTAGGTTATGAAAAAAGGACAGCTTTACATGAAGCCGCATTGAACGCTAAATATCAGGCAGTAGAAATATTACTTAAGTACGGAGCTCAAGTGGATAGTAAGGGTTGGGGTGAAGACATTACAAGATTTGGGCATAATGACAAAGGAACATTATATAATACACCCTTATTTAATGTGTTGGATATATGTGTTGCCAAATATCAAGCTCCATATGATGCAAACCCTGACGACATACCTGATACAGACCCTAAAGTAGATTCTGATATAGAAGATAATAGTGATATTACAAAGAATTCAGAAAAAAAGGAGGATTAAACTATAAATTGCTATTTTAGAAAATGCTCATTCACCCCTTGTTTTACGCTCTAATTCTTTACATCATTTGAGTGTAGATAATTTAAGCGGATGATGATCTAAAGCCTGTTTTAGATGCTTTGTTTGTATATGTGTATAAATTTGGGTAGTACTAATATCAGCATGTCCAAGTAGTTCTTGAATTACCCTAAGATCTGCACCGCCTTCTAACAAATGGCTTGCAAAACTGTGACGTAAAGTATGTGGGGAGATATTACTTGGGTCTAGCCCAGCCTTAATAGATGCTTGTTTTAACAGAATTGCGAAATTCTGCCTAGTCATATGACCATTAGTTGAAGAAGAGCAAAATAAATAAATTTGACTTTTAGGGTGTTTTTTGCTTATAAATTTACTACGAATAGTTAAATAATCAGACAAACTCATGGTAGCCTGTTCATTGATTATCACCATTCTTTCTTTATTACCTTTACCGATTATTGAAAATATTTTTCTAATATTTTGGGACATTTGATTTACTAAAATATCAGTTAACCTTATACTGACAAGCTCAGAAACACGTAACCCACTTGCATATAATAAATGAATCATTGCTTTTAGGCGTATGGAATCAGGGTTTTTGTCTTGATTGCAATAGAAAAGTAAATCTTTGATTTTATCAATTGATAATGTAGAAGGAAGTTTAGCTTGATATCTTGGTAAATCTACCATCAAAACAGGATTATAATTGGTATGCTTTTCGCTAATTAAAAATTCATAATAGTTTTTTATAGTGGATATCTTCCGGTTGATTGATCTTGCCTGCAAGCCATTTCCTGCCAAATATTCTATCCAGTCTCTAATATTTTCAGCTTTAATATTCAGCTCTAACAATTTATTCTGTGATAAAAATTTCTGGAAATCTAACAGATCACCTTTGTAGCCAAGTACGGAATTATTAGCTACACCACGCTCCGCTATCATCATTTCTAGGAATTGTTCGATAAACTCTACCATATTACGTACAGTTTGTTTTAATGGAGGCCAGGGCCGGAATCGAACCGGCGCATTGAGGATTTGCAGTCCACGGCATTACCACTTTGCTACCTAGCCTAAAGAGCTGAGATACTAACCAATATTAGAGCAAAAGGCAACTTATTTTTCTTTTGTTTTAGGTAGGGTAATATTTTTTTATAACTTATACTTTGTTATCCTTCTAAAATATGCTATACTACCACAGAGTAAAATTAGTCTGTATTATATACTAATTCTGTTTCGAAGAATTGTTATTTGAAAATATCAAGGACTCCCGTACCGTATGTACGTCTAGTGTGTTCTCTCCTCATTTTCAAATCTAATTTGGAGTCACATTCAAGTATATTTAGGGAGTGTTATCTTTAGTATTGTGATTTGCAAAATATCTATAGTTATGATTTAATTATTTGCAACTCACTGACACAAATTCAAATCAATTGACCATGGTCTAAGTTTTTATAATGGAAAGGAGTAAGCATGTCAACATCGTCTGAATTTAAAGTAGGAGAAAGAATTGTATATCCATCTCATGGAGTTGGAGAGATAGTAAATGTAGAACACCAAATCATAGCTGGTACTGATATTAAGGTTTATGTAATATCATTCCCTCAAGACAAAATGACTTTGAAAGTACCGGTAAACAGAGCTGCTATTTCGGGTCTTAGAAAACTTGTTAGTAAAACTGATTTAGCTGTAATATATTCAACGCTTCAGGGTAAAGCTAAGCAAGGTAATAGGATGTGGAGTAGAAGAGCACAAGAATATGAGGGTAAAATAAATTCTGGTAATGTAGTATCTGTAGCAGAAGTGGTACGAGATCTCTATAAGAATGTTGATAGTGACCGATCTTATAGTGAAAGGACTATTTATGAATCAGCCTTAAATAGGCTAGCTGGGGAGCTTGCAATTCTTGAGAATATAAATCCTGACGAAGCAATTAATAAATTAATTGAAGTATTGAGAGATAAGCTCGCTGCGTAAATTGAAAATTCATTTTCCCGAGGTGATATACTGCTATGATTTCAAGAATTGATAGACGATAGTATACTTAAATGATTTGAAGAATTGGATTTGAAAATGAATGGTGAGCAAGCGGAACGTGCATATAGTATAGTCACGCATGCGAATCCATGATAAACAATTCTTCAGAGCAGAAGAGTATATAACTTCAGGAAGAGCTAGGCAGTAGCAAAGTCGAGCAGCGTAACGTACATGAGTAATGGGGCAGCTTCAATCTTTAGGTCACGGGAATCTTAATTCTTGAAGTTCTACCTAAGTAGAATAAATTTATTTAAACATTACCTCCAGTAATTCGTACTATATTTGCCCCGCAACTGGTTAGTTTTTTCTCCAATGTTTGGTATCCACGATCTAAGTGGTAGATTCGGTGTATTCTTGTTGTATCGTTGGCGGCAAGTCCAGCTAATACTAGGGATACTGATGCTCTGAGGTCGCTTGCCATTACTTCCGCTCCTGTCAAAAAAGGTATACCCCGTATTATAGCACTCTTTCCGTTAACTGTTATATTTGCACCCATTCTGCATAATTCAGGAACATGCATAAAGCGATTCTCAAAAATATTTTCTGTAATTATAGAAGAACCTTTGCAAAGAGTCATAAGGCTCATAAACTGAGCTTGTAAGTCTGTTGCAAAACCTGGATATGGGTTTGTATGGATGTCCACAGGATTTAATTTACCTACATAAGAGACTCTTAAACCATTATCAATAGGTAAAATTTCTATACCAGCTTCAATAAGCTTTAATACTATATTTTCAACGATATTATTGCTGATTCCATAAATGTTTAAATTGCCTTTAGTAATAGCAGCAGCAATCATGTAAGTACCGGCTTCAATACGATCCGGCATAATTGAATAATTGACATTTTTTAAATGAGATCTACCAATTATTCTTATTTCGTTTGTAGCAATTCCATCTATTTCTGCACCCATTTTGCTAAGACAATGGCACAGATCAATGATTTCTGGTTCTCTAGCACAGTTAAATAATATTGTTTCTCCTTCAGCCAAAGTAGCAGCCATTATGGCGTTAATTGTTGCTCCAACAGATATTTTATTAAAAACAAAATGTACAGCTTTTAATCTACCTTTAATTGTAGCATTAATATAACCATGATCGACGTCAATATTTGCCCCCATAGCTTGTAGAACTGCTACATGTAGATCCACTTGTCGAGCACCTATAGCACATCCTCCAGGTAAGGAAACCTTAGCTTTAGAAAATCTAGAGAGTAGAGGCCCTAGAACCCAAATAGAAGCACGCATTTTACGTACTATATCATATGGTGCAGTAAAATTATTAATATTGCTGCTGTCGATATCCATGCTCAATTGATCTTGATGATCAGTTACAGTAACAACGCTACCTAAATTCTCAAGTAATTTTTTCATTGTGAGAATATCAGTAAGCTTTGGAACATTGTTAATACTAAGCTTATCTGTAAGTAATGCTGCAGTCATAATTGGTAGGGCCGAATTTTTAGCACCACTAATGCTAATACTACCTTCAAGAGGGATACCGCCTTTAATTATCAAACTGTCCATGGGGAAATCCTATATATTACTTAACAAAAACTTGAAAATTAGTTTACCACTTTTCAAGTTTTTAGGTAAAAAGGTAAAAATTGAGTAGCAAAATTGAAGTAAAGGCTTCGATTTTGCTACAAAACAATAATAGATATCTTTGACAAACTCTACTTTTGTTGGTAACTTATTCGTGCTATCGGTGTTCTGCTCCTCACATACATCATCGTCCGCTGCGGGGTCAATATTCCGTGGCTTCTTTAAATTCCTCAGCATAAGTGAGTTTGCCAAAGTCTAATCAATCAAGTTTTACCGTTTTTCTCTCCTTTATTGTCAAGAGCTGTTCCAAGTATGTCTCCTAGACTAGCAGCACTATCAGCAGAACCATATTCTTTGATAGCTTTTTCCCTCTTTTCTATTTCAAGTGCTTTTATTGACAAAGTAACTTTACGAGATGCCTTATCAATGGTAATGATTTTTGCATCAATTCTGTCATTAGGAACAAATCTTTCAGTTTTTTGATCAGCTTTTTCACTAGAAAGATCAGCTTTTTTGATGAAGCCCGGTATTTTGTCGTCTAAAATAACTTCTATCCCATCATCTTTAACTTCAGTAACTGAGCAAGTAACGACCATATTTTTTTTGTACATGCCAAATTCATCTTGCTGGGGGTCAAAGCTTAGTTGTTTAATACCTAAGCTTATACGTTCCTTTTCAATATCAATTGATAAGACTTTACACTCTATTTGATCATTCTTTTTATATGTTTTTAACAGCTCAGTACCATTGCCTTCCCAACTTATATCTGTTTCATGAATCATACCATCAATGTTGTCATCAAGTGCTACAAACATACCAAAGTCAGTGATATTTCGTATTGGTGCTTTAATTATACTACCTATTGCATGACTATGTGCAAACCCAATAATTGGGTTATCTTGACACTGTTTAATACTTAGAGATATTCTATGTTTATCGGTATCAACTTCTAGAATTGTGAATTGAACTTCTTGACCAATAGTAAGCATTTTCTTAGGATGTTGATTTGATTTTACCCAACTAATTTCACTTGAATGAACGAGCCCTTCAATACCATCTTTTAATTCAATAAATACCCCATAATCAGCAATATTTGTTACTTTGCCAGTCATTATTTTGCCAACTGGGAATTCTTCTTTTATACTTTGCCATGGATTATGATCAAGTTGCTTCATACCAAGTGAAATTCTCTTAGTTTCTTCATTAAATTTTATAACTATAACCCTAACCTTTTGATCTAGAGATAAAACTTCAGAAGGGTGATTTATTCTACTCCATGAAATATCAGTAACGTGCAATAGACCGTCTACATTACCTGAATTACCTAAAGCAATAAACGCACCGTAATCAGTGATATTTTTTACTGTACCATCTAATATTATTCCTTCCTTAATTTTCGATAACATTTCGTCTCTAGCCTCAGATCTTGATTCCTCAAGTATAGCTCTTCTAGAAACTACGATATTACCAAGTTTCTTATCCATCTTTAAAATTTGGAATGGCTGCTTGATACCCATTAACGAAGCAATATCTTTTATTGGTCTAACATCTACCTGACTTCCAGGTAAGAAGGCAACAACCCCTGATACGTCAACAGTAAATCCACCTTTAACACGTCCGAATATTACACCATCAACAAACTGTTTATTGGCACATGCAATTTCTAAATGTCCCCATGATTCTTCTCTAATGGCCTTTTCACGACTTAATATAGTTCTACCGTTACGTCCTTCAATTTTCTCAATATATACATCAACTATCTCGCCAACTTCTGGTAAAGGTTGATTACTAACTAGAGCAAATTCTTCTATAGGAACTCTGCCTTCATTCTTTAATCCAACATCAACTATGATAATGCCTTTAGCAATCCCTACTACTTGACCTTTGACAACAGTACCTTCTTTTACGTGACTAGTACTTACGGATTCAAGCATTTGTGCAAAATCTTCGTGAGATTGAATACTAATTTCAGCAAGCTGAGAAACAAATTTTTTCTTAAATTTTTGCATATTATTCTCTAATACTAGTTGTGCCGTCTAGTATAAAAATTATAGTTAATTGACTTGAATTTACATAAGCAAGTGGTTCTTCGCCTTAAGTAATCAAATTCAACTAAATTAACTATGAAGGGTTAATAAAATGTAGATAAAACAACCTATGGCACATAAAATATGTTGATGTTACCTAACTGAGATAAACTCCATGATCTTATCAATCACTTCTTTTGGTGATAGATAAGAAGTATCAATTTCTAAAGCTCCTTGTGAGGGAAGAGTTGGAGCAATATCACGCTCTATATCGCGTTTGTCTCTTATTTTTAGTTGTTCCAAAACTGTCTCAAATATATATTCTCCTCCTTTTTCTTGCAACTCTTTATATCTTCTCTTTGCTCTAATAATAATATCTGCTCTGATAAAAATCTTTAAGTCAGCATTTGGAGCCACTACTGTTCCAATATCTCTACCTTCCATTATAATTCTAGGAGTTGTTTTTATTAATTTTCCTAGATATTTTCCTAGGTTATTTCTTACTTCCGGTATAATAGCAATTTTTGATGCTACATTACCTACAATCTCACTATCAAGTTCTGAATTTTGTACATATTCCGTAGATTTGGATAATTCAATTATTCCATTTATGTCAGTAAGATCAATTTTTTGGTTTATACAAGAAATAGCAAGGCTTCTATATACAATACTTGATTGAAAGTAAGTAAGCTTAAGTTTTTGTGCTAACATTTGACCAATTGTACTCTTACCCGATGCTGCTGGACCATCCAGTGCCACTACAAAATTATTGCTAATATTAAAAGCTTGAGATTTTAAGGTCATTTACTTAATAATTTTATGCCGAATTCTAGCTGAATATTTAAAATAATGCAAATAAAACTTGAAATTGAAGCTATTATAGATTAGACATGTTACTATGAAAACTTAATATATATTTCAAATGATTTGAAGAATTGGGACAACAAACAAGGGGTAACCGGACTAGGCGTACATTTGCTACGTGAGTACGCGATAGACTCTGCAAGTATTTGAAAAAGCAATTCTTTAAAGCAGAAGAGTATACTTTGTTGTTTTAAGTATAAAATTAAATCAGAAAAGCAAGGGCGGTTAGCTCAGTTGGTTAGAGCATTACGTTGACATCGTAAAGGTCGGTGGTTCGAACCCACTATCGCCCACCAAACTTTTATTATATATTAACATCAATTTGTATTTAGGTCCTGTCGCCAAAAACAACCTAAATACAAATTGATATTAAATATTGTTAAAAAAAGATCTAGGTGGTATTAGTGGTCAGGTATTTTTGTGTTATACTGTTGTTAGTTGCTAACTTCAATAGTTATGCCATAGAAACTATAGTTATAGAGCGAGGACATGTTGATCCAATACCGATAGCCATTAATAAATTTGATGCAGATGATAGTGCGAATAGTGTAATTGGTGCTGATATAATTAGTGTAATATCTAATGATCTAAAGATTTCCGGCATGTTCCACCCAATTTCTACTGCTTCTTTTATAGAACAAATTGTGGGGATAAAACATAAGCCTCTTTTTGCTGCTTGGCGACACATTAATGCTAATCTTCTGATTAATGGTGAAGTTGTAAAGCTCTCTTCTGGTAAGCTAAAGGTTAGTTTTATATTATGGGATGCAAGCTTAGAAAAAGATCTTATAGGTGAGGTTTTTGAAATACCAACACATTTATGGCGTAGAGTAGCACATAAAATAGCTGATAAAATTTATGAGAAAATTACTGGAGATTTAGGTTATTTTGATACAAAAATAGTATATGTGTCAGAGAGTGGACCTTATCTAAAACGAGTAAAGAAAATAGCTATGATGGATCATGATGGTGCTAATCATAAATATCTGTCAGATGGGAAAAATTTGGTTCTTACTCCAAGATTTTCACCACAAGCAGATAAAATCATGTATCTATCCTATATTCACAAGCAGAAACCACATGTTTATGTTCGTGATCTTAAAACAGGTAAGGAAAGATTGGTTGGTAATTTTCCTGGTATGTCCTTTGCTCCAAGATTCTCACCCCAAGGAAACAAAGCTATAATGTCGATAGCAAGAAAGGGAGCTACGCATATTTTTGAAATTGATCTGAATAATATGGCGACTAAGCAGTTGACCCATGGTGTTGGTATTAATACCTCTCCTAGCTATTCACCTGATGGCAGTAAAATAGTTTTTAATTCTGATCGAAGTGGAACAAGACAATTATATATTATGAATTCTGATGGTTCAAATATTGAACGTATAAGTTTTGGTGGAGGAGTTTATGCTGCACCAAGTTGGTCGCCTAGAGGAGATTACATAGCGTTTACAAAAATATCTCAAGGTGAAGGTTTTACAATTGGGGTCATGAAAGCCTTTGCCTATGGTGAGAATACTGAAAGAATTATAACTAGTGGATATCTAGTTGAAAGTCCATGCTGGTCACCCAATGGTAGGATAATTATGTTTGCTAAAGGCTGGCCTCCTAGAAACAAAACAGCAGGTAAAAATCGTATATATTCCATTGATTTGACTGGTTATAATGAAAGAGAGATTCTCACCCCTCAAGATGCTTCTGATCCTGAGTGGTCAAGAATGTTAAATTGACTAGGTTCTTATATCTTAAAAACATATTATAACCTTGATATAAGAATTAATAATTCTTATATCGATACTTGCTTTATTATAAGGAAAAATGCACTCTTGAAGCGGCTGACGCGAGTGCATTTTAACAATCAGGTGGGCAGCCGCTTCAAACCTGATTGTTTCTATATATAATACTGAATTCGATGTAACTTGTTATATCGAATTCAGGTTATTATACCATTTCCCAAAACTAAATTGCTACTCGGAGTACGAGTGGCGGCTACCTTTGCGTACAACTAGTATGTGAGGAGCGGAGATCATGAAGTACGACGATATGATGATTAGTTTTCGGAAATGGTATTATAAGAACCTAGGGCTAACCTATTGCCGGTATAGCTCAGCTGGCAGAGCGACGCATTCGTAACGCGTAGGTCGGGGGTTCAATTCCCTCTATCGGCACCATAAATATTATATCTTTTTGGCAAACTCGCTTATGCTGAGGAATTTAAAGAAGCCACGGAATCTCGACCCGCAGTGAACGATGATGTACGTGAGGAACAACAGTAGCCGGTATCACGTACAAATTACCGCATAGTACCCTACATTTTTCTATAATCGTCATAGCAAGGCTCTTTAGATGCCGGGGCGATCTAGGTAAACAGCGAAGCTGTTTTTTTAGAGTAACGCTTCGCGTATCCTAGATTGCCACGTCGGCGATTTCATCGCCTCCTCGTAATGACGGTCAGAACCCTTCTTAATAGTGGTTACATAAAAAATGTAGGGTACTATGAAATTACCGACAGAAGTAGAGTTTGCCGAAGATATCTATTGTAATACAATAACATCACCTTATACGATATATACAATTCGACTTTCAAGCTGTTGGATTATCTAAGCTAAAAACCTTTTTATTATCATCATAGGAGAAGATTTCTGCATATCTTCCTAAACCTATTATAGACTTTAAAGTTATAGTGGCATCTTCACTAGATAATGTATCCTCAAGCTGTGTCTTAAAACGCGAAAGAGGTGCTTTATGATCTAAACGTTGATGTAAAATTTCACAAATGTAGGATGCAAGGGGAATATTGTCAAGTAAATGCTGAGCAAGCATTTTTTTTCTATCTTCTAAACTACTTGTGAAAAAAAGCTTGCCATGTTTATTTAATTTTATACTCTCAGAAGTAACATTAGCAAAATTTAATATTTTCAAAGCTCCAACAATATGTAAAATTTCCCCCATATTGTTAATATGAAAAATCTTAGATAATTCTGATAAATTTGCAGAACCTTTGTATGGCGATGCAGAAAGTGCCTCAATGCTACCGATCAGTTCATTTACCGACAAATGAATTTTTTGATTGATGTTGCCAACAATAGCTTTCTGTTTATTACTAACAGGCAAAGGTGGTTTTTCATAGGCTGATACCATGAGAGCATAAATTTTATCTACCATAGTACGAAATTCCATACTTTGAACATCACGTAAACGAGGGAGGGTAATTGCTAATTCTGATACAATACGCCCAGGATTAGATGAAAGTATTAACACTTTGTCAGCCATAGTTACTGCTTCTTCAATCGAATGAGTTACCAATACTACCGACTGCATTTGAGTTTTTCCACTACTCCACAGATCAAGAAAGTCATTCTTTAAGGTATTAGCAGTTAGAACATCAAGAGCGGAAAAAGCTTCATCCATAAGTAAAATTTCTGGTCTGAGAACTAATGCTCTAGCAAAACCTACTCGTTGCTTCATGCCACCTGATAATTCTTTTGGATATGCTGACTCAAAACCATCAAGTCCTATCATATCTATGGCCTCTAATGCACGTTTGCGACGTTCATACTCAGAAATATTGAAACTTTTTAAACCTAGCTCAACATTCTCAAAAACAGTCAACCATGGAAAAAGTGCAAATGTTTGGAAAATCATACTAATATCACAACGATCACGAAAAGCAGGTTTTTTATTTAGTATTACTTTACCTTTAACTGGTTTTGTAAAACCTGCGATAATTCTTAGTAATGTTGATTTCCCAGATCCAGATTTTCCCAGTATCGCAACTATCTCATTAGGTTTTAGTTTTAGAGTAACATTATCTAGTATCTTTTGCGTACTATGATCATCTTTTGTAAAACTTTGTGTAATTGATATTAATTCAAGTAAATTATTATTCATAGGTCTTACTCTTTTTGTAAAATGGTCAACTTGAATGATAAAAAAAGTTAAAATGCACTCTCGTCAGCCGCTTCAAGAATGCATTTTTCTGAATATTTTAGCCAGTTTTGGATTAAAATTAAAAATTTTAATCCAAAACTGAAGTTAACTAATGATAATAAAGTAAATATTCTTTGCTAAATCCATTACAATTGTGCTACATTCCGTAGTGCATTTCTCAATTACTATAAAATCATAGTTTTGAGATAACCTAACGTAAGAAAATTATTGATGGAATTAATTTCTTTGATTATTAATTATTTTCCAACTATCTAAAATATAGTATAATTTACAAGAAAATTAAGTAAAAATGTTTAACATTGCATCAAAAGATAAACAACTAGATAGAACTACAGTATCTAGTGTTTTTTATAAATTAGGACAAAAAGAAAAAAAAGAAAAGACTAGAATTAGTGAGTTATTAGTTGATTTTCATGAAAACGGTCTTCTATTAACGATACTTTTTTTTGCAATACCAGTTGCAATTCCGCTGCCGTATCCTCCAGGTTTTACTACTATAGTAGGTATTCCTTTGATGATTCTATCTATGCAGATGTTGCTTGGCTTTAGACAAGTTTCTTTACCATCCAAAATTAATAACTATCAAATTAGCAATGATATACTTATTAATATAAGTGACAAGATTGTACCAAAGATTAAATTTGTAGAAAAATATATACGACCAAGATTTGGTTTCGCAGCCTCTATATATTGTGAACAATTTATTGGTTTAATATCGCTGATTTGCTCTATTGCTATATCAATACCTTTACCTCTAACTAACGCTGTACCTGCACTGGGCATTACAATAATGGCATTAGGTCTTTTAAACCGAGATGGATTAACTATAGTTCTTGGATTTATTACCTCTATAGTTGGACTTATTATAGCTTTTATAGCAATCTCTGCTAGCTGGATTAGTATTAAATATTTATTTAATCTATTCTTCTGATATAATAAATATTAAATTTGTACAAAAGGTGAAAGCCGCTACTATAGAATCTTTTTCAAATGAAACAAAAATTATATCAAGGCTCAAGTAAAGCTCTTTATCAGTCACAAGAAGATTTTGCTTTTATTATGGCGTTTACTGACAAAATTACTTTAGAAAACGGAGAGATTTTTGATATTTCGGGTAAGGGGGTGCTGAATAATAATATTTCGTCCTTCATAATGAGCAGACTTGATATGGTAGGAATAGATAACCACCTAATTGAAAAAATTAACATGCGTGAGCAATTAATACAATCTGTAGATATTTTCCCCGTTCAAATATTAGTTTCTACAGTAGCTTGCGGTAGGTTTGTAAAAGAATTCTCTATGGAAGAAGGATACGTATTTGATCATCCAATTATCGATTTTAGAGTTAGAAGTAGTGAGTTAAAGCATCCTATAATTAATGAACACCAAATACTAAATTTTGGTTGGTTAAGTAAACAAGAAATTGATGAAGTAAAACATAAAGCCATAAGAACATACGATTTTTTAAGTGGATTATTTACAGGTATTGGTATAAGGCTTGTTGAATGCAAACTAGAATTTGGCAGAGTGTTTAATGGTGAGGAATTTATGGTAATGTTGGCTGATGAAATTAGCCCGGATAATTGTCGTTTATGGAATATGAATAATAATGAGAAACTTGGAGCAGAAATGATTGCCAGTGATCCAGAAAAAGCTCTGAAATCTTATCAGGCAATAGCTGATTTATTAAAAGATAGAACTTTTTAAGTACACTCAAATGCTTTGAAGAATTGGATTTGAAAATGAATGGCGAGCATGCAAATCCATGATATTTTCAAAAAACAATTTGTAGGAGCAGAAGAGTGTATATAGTATACCTAAAACCTTCTCTAGGAAGAAAAAATAAATTGTAAACATGCTTAGTGCTACAAATTTTTGGTGTATAATAAAATGAAAATAATTAGTTACCTGAAGTCTTTTTTTTTATTTGAAATAATCTCAGGGCTTAGTCTAACTTTGAAGTATTTCTTTAAGCCTAAAGTAACTATAAATTATCCCTATGAGAAGGGGCGGATAAGCCCGAGATTTAAGGGCGAGCATGCATTAAGGCGTTACGCCAATGGTGAGGAACGTTGTATTGCTTGTAAGTTGTGCGAAGCAATTTGTCCAGCTCAGGCTATTATTATTGAGGCAGAAGAAAGAGTAGATGGTAGTAGGCGGACCACTAGATATGATATTGATATGACTAAATGCATTTATTGTGGTCTATGCCAAGAAGCATGTCCAGTTGATGCGATAGTGGAAGGTCCTAATTTTGAATTTGCTACTATTAGTCATGAAGAATTGCTTTATGACAAAGAAAAATTATTGAAGAATGGTGATATGTGGGAACAAGAATTAGCAATTAAGCTACATAATGATTATAAATATAGATAATTATGGAGATGTTTTTTTATTTATTTGCCGGGCTAATGGTTATAAGTAGTTGTTTGGTGGTCATTAGTAAAAACCCTGTTTATTCTGTATTATGGCTGATCTTTACTTTCTGTAACGGTTCGGGGCTAATGATTCTGCTAGGAGCAGAATTTTTAGCAATGATGTTGGTTGTGATATATGTTGGGGCAGTAGCAGTATTATTTTTGTTTGTTATCATGATGCTGAATGTTCGTTTTACGGATATTATTGCACAATTCAAAAGAAACTTGTTTATTAGTATTGCTGTAGCACTCGTTATGTTTGCTGATCTTGTCCTGATAATTTGCTTAGGGGCTAAAGATATAGTTTTAGATAACAGCCAATTTGAGGTAACATCAGGTGTCACTAATACTCATGCTATTGGACAGGTACTATATACTGACTATATTTTACCTTTTCAAATCTCGGGTATTATTTTATTTATGGCAATGATATCTTGTATTACCCTAACTATTAGGCATCGTAGTGGAGTTAAGAGGCAGGATATTGCCAAGCAACATGCTAAAAACAAAGATAATAGCATATTAGTGGTCAAACCACGTTTAAATGCAGGAGTAGGAGAAATACAATATGATTAGTACTATTACTTTGGAGCATTATTTAATTTTGTCAGCACTGATTTTTAGTATAGGAATGGTCGGTTTGTTTATGCATCGTAAGAATGTCATAACAATCCTGATGTCAATTGAATTGATGCTGCTCGCTGTAAACATAAATTTTGTAGCATTCTCTACTTATGCACATGAGATATCTGGTCAAATTTTTAGTATAATAATCTTAACAATAGCAGCTGCCGAAACCTCAATAGGTCTTGCTATATTACTAGTTTATTTTAGAAATAAAGGTTCGATAGAACTGAGTGATATGAATCAAATGGAAGGGTAATTTGGGAACTGGTATGGTAGGTGTAGCAGCAATATTCACGGTAATATTACCGTTGATCTCTGGTATGATCAATGGTTTGTTTTGTCAGTGTTTTAGCAAGAAGCAAGCAGCTTTTATTGCCACTATTCCAATAAGTTTATCGGCAATATTAGCTAGCGTGATATTTTATAATGTAGCAGTACACAAAGTCATTATTCATCTAATTTTAGCAAAATGGCTAGTGGTTGGTGAGATCAACATAAATTGGGCAATTTATGTTGATCAGCTGACTGCTATTATGTTCATAGTGGTTACTTGGATTTCAGCTGTAGTGCATATTTATTCTCTTGGCTATATGGCAGACGATGATGGATTACCTAAATTTCTATCATTTCTATCATTATTTACCTTCTTTATGCTAGCTTTGGTGTCAGCAGATAATTTTGTCCAATTATTTTTTGGTTGGGAAGGAGTTGGTTTATGTTCGTACTTATTAATTGGCTTTTGGTATCAAAAAGAAACGGCAAATAAAGCTGCAATTAAAGCCTTTATTGTCAATAGGGTAGGGGATTTTGCTTTTATAGTGGGGATTATTACCATTATTGTTTATTTTGGGGCAGTTGATTTTGCTAGTGTATTTGATAAAGCACAGTTATTGTCTAATATGCAATTAAGTATATTGGGTTTTACTGCATCAATAATTGACATAGTCTGTTTGCTATTATTTCTTGGGTGTATGGGTAAGTCGGCACAAATTGGCTTGCATATATGGCTACCTGATGCCATGGAAGGACCAACGCCGGTCTCGGCACTTATTCATGCTGCAACCATGGTAACAGCTGGGGTCTTTTTAGTAGCTAGGTGTTCTTATTTATTTGAGTATAGTGTAGGAGTACTGAGCTTTATTGCTATTATTGGTGGGGTTACCTGTATATTTGCTGCAACTATTGCCATAGTTCAGAATGATATAAAAAAAATTATTGCCTATTCCACTTGTAGCCAGCTTGGTTATATGTTTCTTGCTTGCGGTGTGTCAGCTTATAATGCCGGTATCTTTCATTTAGTTACTCATGCGTTTTTTAAAGCTTTATTATTTTTATCAGCTGGTAGTGTGATTCATGCTTGTCATGAGCAAGATATTTTTAAGATGGGTGGTTTGAAAGACAAAATGCCAATTACTTATTGTAATTTCTTAATCGGTTCACTGGCACTGATAGGTATTTATCCTTTAGCAGGATTTTATTCAAAAGATGCTATTTTAGAGCTAGCATATAGTAGTGGTGGTATTGGTACTATCGTGTTTATTCTTGGAATTGTTGCTGCAGTCCTGACTGCCATTTATTCTATGAAAATTATCTTATTAGTATTTCATGGAAAAACTAGACTAACTATTGACATCAATCATGTCCATGAGTCACCCAATATCATGAATGGACCACTTAGTATTTTAGTGGCAGGTAGTTTTTTTGCAGGAATGATAGGTTATTATATATTGTTTTTTGACAAACCAAATGGTTATTTCCTTGATAGTATATTTAACATTCATATTTACCAAATACTAGCAATTCATCCTCCTCTTTATATAAAATTATTACCAATGGTTTCGGGACTAATAGGTATTGTTTTGGGGCTTTATTTTTATAGAAGAATCAAAGAAAAAATAAAAATAGGATTTATAGAAAAGCTGTTGGTACATAAATATTATTTTGATGAGGTTTATGACTTTGTGATAGTAAGATTAGTAACTAACTTAAGTAAGTTATGCAATTTGATGGATCAAAGAGTGATAGATAGATTTGGTCCAAATAGCTTTGCCAAAACGGTAAATTACTTTGGTTTTTTGGTGAGTAGATCGCAGACAGGTTACGTATTTAATTACACTTTATATATAGTTTTATGTATAGTTGTTTATATTACTTTCTTTATAATAGGAATATTGCGAACTGATTCTTTTTGGTAAGTTTGAAGGAGGGATAGCCATGATTTTTCCATACAAAATTATTGATCTCACACACACTCTTGATGAGCAGACTCCTTCGTGGAGTGGAGGTTGTGGGTTTAATATTGATGTTAAATTGGATTATTCTGACTGCCGACAGAATGAAGAATTTCGTGTGCAGCAGTTCAAAATGCATGCAGGGATTGGTATACTGCTCGTAAATGAAGAGTTGGTAGACGAAGGTCAACTTCAAGAAGAGCTAGGAGTGTCAAAGTCGAGCAGCGGAGCGTACATTAGTACGTGAGCAGCGGATATCTTTAGACACGACGACGTCAATTCTTGAAGTTCACCGAGTATACACATATGGATGCACCAGCACACTGTATTCCAGGAGTACTATCATTGATCAAATACCATTATCGCAGCTGGTTGTTCCTTGTGTTGTTATTGATGTATCAAGCTCTTGTCATGAGCGTTATAGTCTAAGCCTAACGGACATTGAACATTTTGAAGAACAATACGGAATGATCAATGAGGGAAGTTTTGTGATGATCAAAACAGGATGGGAAAAGTTTTGGGGTGATCCGGGAAAGTATAGCTATAATCACGTTTTTCCTTCTATATCAATTGAAGCAGCGGAGATACTGACAAAACGAGGTGTGTGCGGACTTGGTATTGACACTTTGTCACTAGACGCCAGCAGATGGATTTCCCGTCCATAAATTGTTTTTGAGCAATGGCAAATATATTGTTGAAAATGTTGCTAATTTGGCAAATATACCTATAACAGGAAGCTGTATCTTAGCTTTGCCAATTAAGGTAAGAGGGGCAACAGAAGCTCCGATAAGGCTTATTGGTTTAATAAAAGAAGAAACAAACTTAAATTTTTAGAAGGTATAATGAAAAAACTTATTTTATATTTAAGCATTGGGTTATTGTTTAACACATCTTCACTGGCAGATACCAAATGCTTTTTGGCTAAAGAAAATGATAAAATTATCAAACAAGAAGGTGATTGTGCATCACGCTATGCACCTTGCTCAACGTTCAAAATCGCCATTAGTTTAATGGGATATGAAGAAGGATTGCTAGTTGATGAGACTCATCCTGAGTTACCATTTAAAGAAGGTTATGTAGATTGGCTTGACAGGTGGAAACAGCCCCACAATCCAACAACATGGATGCAAAATAGTTGTGTTTGGTATTCTCAAGTTTTGACGCAAAAGCTTGGGATGAGTAAATTCAAAGACTATGTTATAAAATTTAACTATGGGAATCAAAATGTTTCAGGCGATAAAGGTAAAAACAATGGATTAACGAATTCATGGCTATCCAGTTCGTTGGAAATTTCACCTGAAGAGCAAGTCGTGTTCTTACAGAATCTTATTGATAACAAATTACCAATAAGTCTTAAATCTCATGAAATGACAAAAAATATACTCTTTGTGGAGGAACTACCAAACGGCTGGAAACTTTATGGGAAAACAGGCAACGGTTCTCAACTTAATAAAAATAGAACTAAAAAGTTAGACCTCCAGCAAGGATGGTTTGTTGGTTGGATTCAAAGAGATAATAGGACTATTGTATTTGTGAACCATATTACAGATGATAGTAAGCAAGACACTTATGCAAGCCTACGTGCTAAAGCAGAAGCAAAAGAAAAATTACTACATTTGATTAAAGACTGAGCAAAAATGATTTGAAAAATTAGGTTTCGTGAAGATTTTGTTTTTATGAGTAACTCTCTATACTCGAATGATCCTACAAATTAGAGTCGAAAATGAGGGGCAAGCGAACTAGGTGTACATTTAGTATATGAGTACGCGAGTTCCTGATATTTTCAAAAAACAATTCTTCAAAGCATTCGAGTATACTCTTCCAATTAATTTTCAGGTTGGGTAGTATTAGGCACAGGATCATATCCACCTTGACAGAAAGGATTACACCTAATTATTCTCTTAATAAATAACCATAATCCTTTAATATTACCATGCATTATTATTGCTGATCTAGCATATTCTGAACATGATGGATTAAAACGACAATTATCACCAAGTAGGGGGGAAATAAAGAATTGATAAAATCTAATAAGTATGAGTAACAAATTAAAGCGATGTTTCATTTTGATCATGGTTAGCTCAAAAAGAGTATAATCAAATAATTTAAAGAATTGTTTTTTAAAAATATCATGGGTTTGCATGCTCACCATTCATTTTCAAATCCAATTCTTCAAATCATTTGAGTATATTACTTACTTTGCAGTTTTTGGTTTTGAGTCTTTACGTCCATTGCAGGCAGATTTTAGTTTTTCACCAGCAGAGAACTTAGGTTGAACGTAAGCTTCAATTTTAAGAGGCTGACCAGTTCTAGGATTTTTGCCAGCTCTAGCTGCTACTTTACTAGAGTAAAACTTACCAAAGCCAATCAGTATTACGTCTTTACCTTCAGCAAGAATAGAAGTAACTGCATTGGTAAATGTATTTATAATCTTTTCAGCTTCAACTTTAGTACAATTTTGTTGGTTTGCTATATAATCAATGAATTCACCTTTGTGCATAAATTTTTCCTTTAAGTGAGTTAGTTTAATTTAATTCAGCTAATGATAGCTTGTCTATCAGGTAAAGATATAGATATAGATGTTGCAAATCAATAATTATTAGCTATTAAAGTTATCTATATTATAAAATATTTTCACTTTACGTTTCTTTTTGATATTATTAACACATATCTCTATTTGTTGTTACTGGCTGTCAAGCATCATCATATAAGCATTCAAGCAGGGCAGTTTAAAAGTCACAGCTAATGATAGAAAAGTTTGTTTTTTAAAATGCATAAATGTCATATATGGACGCCAATAAAAACACAAGTAAAAAAACAAAAAATAGTAGAAAAAATGAAGCAGTCATATATTCGGCATCAAAGTGCCATAATGGTTTCTGCATTCTGCTAAGATCCTGGAGAGATACACTCATCGCGGCGGTATCAAAGTACCATGACGTTACAACGGATTTTATCCAAAATGCTTATTTATTATCTCCTCAACTTATCGTTTTTATTTTTTACTTTGTTTTATTCATATTACTTATCAATTTTTATAGCACGCCACTAACCACCTAGCAACTTTATAACGTAAATTTGCACCAAATAACTATTATAGTACCTGATAGTTGCTATTACTTATCAAACAACCATAAGTTATTCTAGCTAATTTATTTGCTATGGCTACTGCCATTACATTAAACGATTTCCCTTTTTCTTTTAACCTTTCGATAAATTCTGATAACTTCCCTTGAGGCGGATTCTTTTTATAACTTCTCATTAATAAAGACCTTGCTCCTTGTATTAGCATTGTTCTTGCATATCTATCACCTTGTTTGGTTATTCTACCTAAAATAATCTTACCACCAGTGGTATTTTGTTTCGGTACAAGCCCCAAAGATGCGGCAAAATCCTTAGCAGAATCATATGCTTCAACCGGTTTAATGCTTAAAATACTTGCATTAATTGTGCCAATTCCTGGAATAGTTTCTAAAATTTTTGCTTTCTCAGAACACCTATTTCTTTCTGCTATTTCTTTATCTAACATTTGTTCCCGTACTATCAATTGGCTAATCTCCTTACAATCAAGCAACATTTGAACAGCAATAGTTTTGTTAATAAATCCCTCTTCTAGTGCAAGATTTACAAAATTTTGACAAGTTTTGGCAAATGTAGATTTTCCACATGTTACCAAATAGCCAAGCTCAAATAATGAGGTAATCAGAGCATTACTGCGCTGAATCCTTTGTTGTATTATATTCTGCCTTGCTTTATGCAGGTAAGATATTTCTTGCTCTACCACTGTTTTAGCTTTGACATGCATTAAATCCGGATCACAGGATGCTTTGCAAATTGCAATTGAATCATTAATATCATTCTTTTGACGAATTTTTGCATATGCCTTTACATCTTTAGGTTTAAGTAATATTGCTTTATGCCCCATTGATTCAAGCCTCTGAGCCATATAATGAGCTCCACCACAAGCTTCAAATACAAAAGTTTCTGACTTTGGAAACATTATTGATAAATTTTCAAAAAAGCTTTTTCTATCCATTGCTTTTTTTAATACAACTTTATTTTCTAAATTTATTGCAGCAAAATGTAATTTTCTTTTTGCCAAATCAATTCCTATTACTTTATAATCATTCATGGTATGGACCTCATAAAATTATTAAAAAAATACAAACCTATTTTAGGTTTTGGTTCTTTGATATTTTAATATCATTTGAAACCGTTGATAAGTTTTTTTTCTTTCTTATCATTGGCGTCCATACCATCATTGCGAAGAGCCGCAAAGCGGCGACGCGGCAATCCAATAAATGTGGATTGCCACGACCACTACGTGGTCTCGTAATGATGTCTTGTACTTTTCTACAATTTTTAAATTGCCATAGGGGTTATGCGTAAGGTGTGAGTAACTAATACTTAAATACTTCTTGTAGCACTTTAAACTCGATAATCTCAAGGCAAGTTTACACCAAAAAGGTATAAGCTAAAGTAAGAAAGGTAAAAAATGCAAATGAATCAGTTATGGTGGTTAAGAATACACCTGAGCCAGTGGCGGGATCAATATTTAAATAATGTAGAGTAATTGGTATTACTGAGCCAAAAAGACCAGCTATGAGAAACGTTAGGATAACGGCTATGGAGAAAATCAAGCTAAGATTTGGATCAGAAAGCATTGCTAAGCTTAATAGTGCCCCAACTAAGGCCAATATAGAGCCGTTAAATCCGCATACAGCTATTTCTTTAAGAATCACTCTCAGCACATTATTATGGTGAATATCTTTGTTGGCAAGTGCTCTAACTGTCACTGTCATGGCTTGTGTGCCGGCATTCCCTCCCATAGAAGCAACAATAGGCATAATAGCTGCTAGTGTTATAAGTTTTGAGATTGTAATACTAAACTGGTTAATAATTATCGATGTCATACAAGCAGTAATTAAATTGACAAATAACCAAGGGAATCTGTGTCTCACAGTATAAAATAGATTGTAAAATGTATCTTGAGTATGAACGCCACCGAGTGACATTATATCTTTTTCGGTTTGTTGTTCAATGATGTAAAGCATACTATCTATTGAAACGGTACCTATTAACTTGCCGCTTTTATTCACCACTGGTACAATTGTTAGAGCATATTGTTTAAAAATAAAACTTAACTCACTTAAATTAGTGAATACATCGGTAATTTTAAATTCAGGATTCATAAGATCTTTTACTAACTTATCCCCTTTATGCTTCAGTAAAGTGCTTAGAAGTATACTACCTATAGGTCGGTATTTACTGTCGAGTACAATAGCAGCATGAAAATCTTGTGCTATATGTTTGTGTCTAATAAAATCTATAGCCGTGGCTACTGTCCAATCTTCTTGAAATGACACAAAATTTCTTTCGATTACCCTACCAACAGTATCTTCTGGGTAAGTACAGCCTTCTATAATTTGCTGTCTTTTTTCTGCTTTGAGATTATTTAAGATCATTTCTTTTGTTAGATCATCAAGATCCTCGATAACTTCAACAGCATCTTCTATAGCAAGTTGATTAATTAGCTGTACACTTTTCTGTACACCTAAAATTTGCATTATAAGTGGTTTACTGTTCACGCTAAGCTGTACTAAAGTTTCAGGCTTTAGTGTATCCTGTAACAAAGGAAGAATTGTTTTATAAGTTTTCTGATTTATATTATCTAAAACATCTGCAAGATCTGCATAGTGAAGATTACTCATAATCTCTATTGCTTTGTCAAATTCATCATTATTCAGAAGATTATTAATGTACTCAAATGTTTCGTCAAATTGGTTTTGATGAACCGACAACATATTTTTTGATTGATTTTGCATAACTCCTCGTTTGAGTATACTGCTATGATTTCAAGAGTTAGTACGAAGGTCAACTTCAAGAAGAGCTAGGCAGTAGCAAAGTCGAGCAGCAGAGCATACATGAGTAACGGAGCAGCTTCGATTTTTAGATACGACGACCTTAATTCTTGAAGTTCACCGAGTATACTCAAATGATTTGAGTATATATACTGAATTTTCTAAAAGTACCCTCAATAGCCAAGAAGGATGAGTCACTTGTATTCTAACATGTTAGGTTTTATAAGACAACTAAGTTGAGAGTATATAGAAAACTGGTGCGGTCGAGAAGACTTGAACTTCCACTCTGTTAAGAACAGCCCCCTCAAAGCTGTGCGTCTACCAATTTCGCCACGACCGCAATTAATAATAAGTTTTTAATAAAATTATTCCAGTAGCCTAAATAATTTTGGTTAATCCAAATAGTGTATATAACAAATTATTCTACTAATATCAATATATATACTCGAATGATCCTACGAATTGGATTTGAAAATACACGAGCATCCGTAATGGAAGTCAATAAGAAAATAATAACTTACCATAAATTTTCATTGCAAGAAGAATTATTTTTGACAATAGAGTGCATAAAAGCTAGTAATTTACGCATAACAGCAACAAGAGCAACTTTTGCTGGTTTATGTTTAGCAATTAAGTGGTCATAAAAATTACGTAAACGCTTATTACATCGTAAGGCAGCTACTGCAGCCATATAAAGAACTCTTCGAAGATTACCTCTACCGGCAAAGATGCTTCTTCTACCTTTATAACTACCGCTTTCTCTAGCAAAAGGAGCAAGACCTACTAAAGCAGTTAAGTTTCTAAAAGTAATATTACCAAGTTCTGGTGCTTCACATATTACAGTGCTAGCAAGAGTAATGCCATTATTATAGTGTTTATAAGTATTGAAGATTTGGTTGAACGATAGCAAGAAAATTATAATATCGAAAATTGAAATAATAAATCTTGGTTGTAACAATATCACGGTTCTATAAACAAATTAGAAGGGGGGAAAGAGGTATTTGGTAAAAATATAGCCTGAGATCAAAGAGATGTTGATTATCAAAGTTGTATCGCATACGAGTAGAATATTGTTTATATTATGAAAAATAATTAATTTTTTTATTAAAATAAGTTGACTATTATTTTAGAATTGATTCTAATTAAAATATGGCAACATAAATCAACCTAATAGCATGGCAAAATATAAAATGGTTGATGATTTTGATAATGGGGATAAAGGTAACGGGAAAGAAGACAAGGTAAGTCTCGATCTGTTTAAGAGTGCAGTTTAGGAATATTTAAGAAGGATGCTACACGAGTCTATACTGATGTTTCTTCAGAGGTAGGGCAATGGGTTAATGCTATTAAGGCAATCACCACAAAATATCCTAACAAGGATGAAGAAATTTCTGTGTCTGCTTCAAGTTGGGCTGATAGACAATTAGAATAGCATTGTCAACAATTTCACTCATATCAGGGAGCATCTTCTTCCCAGCATAATGCTTCGTACGAAACTTGTCCTGATACGTCTGACTCGGAAGCAGATACCGTACTAGCTGGAAACTCCATATGTGTTATGAAATTATGTAGTATCAAACCCTAAAATTATAGTCCCATATGTCAAATTGACATGTGGGGTTTTTAAAACAGTTATATATAATTATAATTCTAGATAATATATAAGTAAGATTTAAACAACTATGAGCAAATTTGTACAAGCAGATGGTAGAGTTATATATACTCAAACCAATCTAACTAAACAACAAAAAGAAGCTATTGGATTACTCTCAATTGGCACGTTCTTAGAGTATTTTGACCTAATGCTTTATGTACATATGGCTGTTTTACTCAATAGTCTGTTTTTTCCCCAAAATGATCCAGATTCTGCCTCTTTTTTTACTGCAATTGCATATAGTATCACTTTTGTTTTTAGACCATTTGGAGCATTGCTGTTTGGTTGGATAGGAGACACTATTGGTCGAAAAATAACTATCATTGTTACAACCTTTATGATGGCAGCCTCGTGTTTTGTTATGGCTACCTTACCAACTTATGAACAAATTGGAATTACGGCTTCATGGATTATTAGTATATGTCGTGCAGTACAAGGTATATCTTCCTTAGGTGAGAGGGTGGGAGCAGAGTTATATTTAATGGAAATAACAAAACCACCAATACAATATCCAGTTGTAACGTTGATTACGGTTTGTGCCTCCTTGGGGTCAATGGTTGCATTAGGTTTTGGTTTTTTGATTACTAACTATGGATTTAATTGGCGCTATCTTTTTTGGTTTGGGATGATAATTGCCACTATAGGTACAGTTGCTAGAACTAACTTAAGAGAAGCACAAGAATTTGCTAATGCAAAATTATGATTAAAAACATTTTTTGATAACCATTTTATTGATAGAAAAATATTAAAAGGTGATCCGATTTTAGAAGAGAAAGTACAGAAAAAAACAGTATTCTATTATTTTTTAATTCAATGTGCTGGTCCAGTACCAACATACTTTGTGTGTTTTTATTGTGGTAATATACTCAGGAATTCTTTTGGTTATGGTATTGGAGATATCATTTATCATAACTTTTTTATTTCAATAATACAGCTATTCACTACGCTATTATTAGCGTATTTAAGTTATAGAATATACCCTTTAAAGATTATTAAAGTCAGGTGGGTAATTTTCTCTACTTTTATAATATTTTGCCCTTATTTTCTTTATAGGGTCAGCACTCCTATACATTTATTTATAATACAACTATTGATCGTGTTATTTGCACCTGACCCAGCTCCAGCTAGTGCAATTTTTTATAAATATTTCCCTATTTTTAAACGCTTTACTTATAGTAGTATTGTATACGCCTTAGCACATGCCACAATTTCTATTGTTACATCTTTTGGTTTTATATATTGTACAAAATATATGGGGCAGATAGGAATACTATGTATTATGTTGCCTATAGTAATAAGTTATGGATTTGGGATATTTTACTTTGCAAAGTTGGAGAATATAACTGTAACTAATAGTTATTAGTTTTATAATAATTATGTATTACTTTAGAACATAATTCTGCAAAATTTTGCTCAATTGTTGGTGTATTAAAATACATACTAAGGCTCATAAACCTACTAAGGGTTTCTATTATAATTTTTTTTGCTTTCTCCGGTGATTTAGTTTCTGGAGTTTGTATATTATGAGTTCGATCAAATAATTTAATCAATGCCACATCATATTTTTCTTGTTGAAGTAATATATCTAATGTTTCTGCCGAGCTAATCTTCCCGTGAGACTTGTTCCTGCTTAAGTCTTCTACTTGACTAGCAACCTGCTCCCCAAAATATAAGCAATCATCTTTTTGGTAAGTGTTGTATCCTCGATGGTATCATGTAGTATGCTGGTAACAATAATGTCAGTGCGAAAAAGATAATCAGAGATCATATATGCCACCTCTAGTGGATGGGAGTAATAAGGCTCGCCTGACTGCCGCATTTGGCTGCCATGATATTTCTTGGCGTAATAAATAGCCTTTCTAACCTCATCAATATCTATTGGTCGGTTTACTTCCTCATTCATCTTACGTAATTTGTCCAGTAACCTAGTAGCATATTGACAAGGTGCATACTTTGAGTTGTCCCAATAATTGATTTCTTCTTCCATAAAAAACCCTAAATATTTTTATATTCAATTTATAGGTTAAACTAAAATATAAATTATTACTAAAGATTTTTTATCTATTTTTACAAAAGATGAATATTTTTGCATTTTGTTGTTGTATAAATAGACAGCTACTTCCTTTATATTCACATATCCTATAAATCGTTGGGTAAACTGTAAATGACTAGACAAAAAAGTACCAGTAAAATTTATATTGTTATAGAACTCTTGCTAGAAAAAACTAGAGTAATATTTTAATAAGGTTGCCTTGGTGTAAATTGTTATATATTTATTATTTATTTCAGAGTATTTTTAGTTTATTTTCTAATTTTACCTATACACCTGAGTTCGATATAGGAGATCAGTTTAATAGTCTCGGTGCTGCTACGGCGGGGACTAAAAATAGCCTGAAAGGCTATTAAGTATCATGGATTTCTGCTTTTAGTTAGGAATGACATCACTTTTGCAGGGGGAATAATTATTCTTATATCGAACTCAGGTTCAGGTTATACTAAATCTAAAATGAGAATGTAATATATTGCCTGAATTAAAATTTGACGAAAAGCAGTTGCTTTTGCTCAGCAGAATTAAAGAGTTTGCTAAACAAATTGAAGATAAGTCGTTTTTTAGATTCTTTAATAGCAGTTTATTAGCAAAAAAAGCTATATATTTATATGGTAATGTAGGTAATGGTAAAACTGTATTAATGCAACATTTTTTCCAAATATTGCAAATTAAGAAATTAATGGTACATTACCAAAACTTTATGCAATCGGTACATAAAGATATTTATCAGTTGCAAGATAAATCACAATCTAAAAATAATATTATCAAAAGAATTGCTGCAAATTATGCAAAGCAGGTGGAAGTAATATGCATAGATGAGTTTGAAATTAAAGACATAACTGATGCTATGATAATAGGACCGCTGCTCCTTGAACTCATAAGACATAAGGTGTTTATCTTCATTACTAGTAATATAGAGCCAAAAGATTTGTATAAAGATGGTTTACAAAGAAATTCTTTTTTGCCAATAATTAAAGAGATTTATCAAAAGTTTGAAGTTATGCATTTGGATAGTGAGCATGATTATCGATTAGATAAAATTATACACATGACTAATAGACGCATAATATACCCCATTAATGAAGATAATAAGCTTGAGATACAGAATATTATTAGCAAGTTAAATAGTAATAACCGATTAATTTCTAAGGATATCCTAGTTTTTGGGCGTAAAATATCTTTTAAAATGGCTAGTGAAAAAATATTAGTGACAGATTTTGAAGAGCTATTTGTAAGAGAATTAGGTTATGTTGATTATGTAAATATTTGCCAAAAATTTTCTATCATAATAGTAGAAAATATTCGTATAATAAGTTCTGATAACACAGACTTAGCTGTTAGGTTTATTAATTTTGTTGATAATGCTTATTTTTATAAGGTTGTATTATTCATGACATTACAAGATGAACCTATAAAAATATATCAGAATGGTTTTCGCAAAGGTGAATTTAACAGAACTATTTCAAGATTATATGAAATGAATAGTGATAGCTATGTCAATTAAAAAGGGTAAATTTATTACGTTTGAGGGTGGAGAAGGGTGCGGTAAATCCACCCAAAGTAATATGTTATACCAGTATTTACTATCACAAAATATTTCAGCAGATTTAACACGTGAAGTAGGGGGGACTATTTCTGCGGAGAAGATGCGTGACATTTTAGTTAATCAAGATTTGCTACCTATGTCAGAATTGCTGCAAATCATGGCAGCACGTTATGAACATGTTCATAAAAGGATTATTCCTAAACTAGATTGTGGGATATCAGTTATTTGTGATAGGTTTGTAGATTCTACTGCTTGTTATCAAGGGCAAGATATAGGGATTGATTTAGTTTATGATCTTCATAAGTCTTTAATATCTGATGTGATGCCTGATATTACATTTTTTATTGATATAGATCCAAATATTGCCTTACCAAGGGCATTAGTACGAGGGAATAATAACAAATTTGAAAGCAAAAATATTGAATTTCATCAAAAAGTCTATGACGGATTTCAATATATATCAGCTAAATTTCCAAATAGAATAGTAAAAATAAATGCCTCAACTCTTAGTGTACAAGAAATTCATGATATAATAGTTGCGATGCTCGTTACAAAGGTTTGGTGAATAAGATGGAAGATAAAATAGAGAAAATATGTGTTATTGGTTCTGGAGTAATGGGGCTAGCAATAGCTTCCTTGATAGCTAACTCCTCTCACCAAGTTGTTTTACTAGATGTAGTAAGCAACGACCCTAATGACAGGAATGCAATCCTTACAAAGGCTCTAGAAAATATAGAGAAACAACAACCAGCTCCTTTATCGCATCCAAGTAAATTAGCGTTTATTACCATTGGTAATTTAGAAGATGATCTAAAGCTGATTACAGAATGTGATTTGATCATTGAAGTTATTATTGAAAAAATTGCAATAAAACATCTTCTATATGAGAAGATTCTAGCCTACCTAAAAGAAGATGCTATTTTAGCTTCTAATACTTCAACCTTACCTTTAAGGAAATTAAAAGAGCAAATGCCTGATTCTATAAAATCTACCATCAGGTCTAGATTTGTCATTAGTCACTTTTTTAATCCTCCAAGATATATGGAATTACTTGAACTTGTCCTGGATTCAGAGGTTAGCTCAGGGGTTATAGAGAGGATATCAGATTTTCTAACACGAGATTTAGGGAAAACTATTATTAAATGTCACGATACTCCAGGTTTTATAGCAAATCGAGTTGGTTGTTATCTACTTGAGCTGGTTGTTCGTAGTAGCATAGATGAAAATTTAAGTCCAGTAATTATCGATAAAATTTTTACTGATTTATTTAAATTACCAAGTACAGGAATCTTTGGCTTATATGATTTGATAGGTCACGACGTAATGAGATTAATTTCTACATCACTAGTTAATTCCCTACCGAATAATGATGATTATCACCAAGTTTACTTAGCATCTTCTATCCTTGATAAGATGATAGAGAATAACTTGATTGGTCGTAAAGCTTTAGGAGGTTTTTACCGTATATCAAAGATAAATGGCATAAAAACTAAAGAAGTCATAGATTTTACAACTTTAACTTATGCGGCATTTGAAGAGTCAAAGATTGAGTATAGTTCTATTGATCAGTTGTTAAATAGCAACTCTAGCTATGGTAAATTTTTTCATGAGATCCTAGTGAAGTTTTACTTATATATAACATCTTTAATTCCATCGGTTACTGATAATATTTACGATATAGATACAGCTATGAGGCTTGGTTATAGTTGGAAAATTGGTCCTTTTGAGTTGTTAATTAATCACATAGGAGGAGGATTTGAGTGGCTTAAAAAACAAGCAATGCTAATGAATTTAACATTACCGGAATATATCGCTAATAGTTCCTATGAAACTATTGAACTAAGTCAATTTCATTTGACTAGAGTCAGATTAGAAGAAAGTAAGATTTTATTGAAGAATGATTCGGCTCAACTAGTTCTGTATAAAAATAGGTTGGTTTTTACTATTAACACTAAAATGAATTGCCTCAATGAAAATGTTTTTAAACTTTTGTTAGAATCTGTTGATATTGCAGAAAATGAGAAGCAAACACTATATATTATGCCATTAACCAATAATTTTTCAGCTGGTGCTGACTTAAAATTCATTGCTTCCTGTATAAAAAATCAAGATTTTGCTAAATTAGAAGATTTCTTAAAACTTGGTCAAAAAACCATGATAAGGTTAAAATACTCGCATATTAATATTGTTAGCTGTGCTTTAGGTGCTGCGTTAGGTGGGGGCTGTGAAATATTGTTACATTCTGATTTTATTGTAGCTAATCAGGAATTAAATGCTGGTCTTGTTGAGGTATCGGTTGGCTTAGTTCCAAGTTGGGGAGGCATTAAGGAAATGTTTTATCGTGCAAGTAGCGATAAAAGTAAGTTGGTAAAAAATTTAAGAAATATCCTATTACCAAATAAATCAAGTTCTGCTGATTATTTTATAGCTGATTATGATATTACTAACGTGCAAGTAAATATGAATAAACATTTAATACTGCAAGAGGCTTTTGCCTTGGATTTGCCAAAAAAAATAAAGAAAGTAAGCAAGCAAGTTATTTTATCTAAAGTTACTTTAGCTGAAGAATTTGCAGAAACCAATTTTTTAAAGCAGAAGAGTATAGCTGAGTATGATAATTTTCAAGGATGGCTATTGTCAAAGTTTCAAGATATCATTTCCATGCAACAAATTGATGAGCAAAAATTATTGCAATTTGAACGAGAGATGTTTTTAGAACTTGCCAAAAACCCTAGAAAGATTTTTGGTTTTTAGAACACAGTTTACTATACAATACTATATCTTCCAATGAATTCCAAAAATTATCTCTGCTAGAAGGTGCATAGTACCCTACATTTTTCTATAATCGTCATAGCAAGGCTCTTTAGATGCCGTGGCGATCCAGGTAAACAGCGAAGCTGTTTTTTTAGAGTAACGCTTCGCGTATCCTGTATCGCCGCTTCTCGCAATGACGCTCGGAAGACCCCTTAACAGTAGTGAAATAAAAATGTAGGGTACTATGGTGGCAAACTAGGTTCACAGAACCTAGCAAAATTCTCAATAAACTTAATATAATCACAAATTTTTTTATTAAAAACACTTTGCATATTATAATATCTATTGTATTATATAAAAATACACATCTCTAAAACTAAAGAGAATTCCTATGTACCCATAAAATTAGACCAAGAGAATGTTATATCCAAGAACTAGTAGGATAAAATAACAATAGACCTCCTTCGAAACTCTACTTCTGCTGGTGATTTGGACAATGATGCGGCACTCGAATCCGTAACGGAATTAGGAGTACGCTGCGGTTCGAGGTGAAGCGTCTCCTTCAAATCCCTTGTGCATAAGCGAGTTTCGAAAGAGGTCTATTACTAAGTAATAAACAATCAAAAAAGTATACTTGAATATGCTCTTCTGCTTTGAAGAATTGGTTCTTGCAAATACTATCGGGTAATTCACGTACTGCTTACGTTCGTTCACCCCTTGTTTGTTGTCTCCATTCTCCAAAGCATTTGAGTATACCTGATGAATTTCAAGAGTTGGCTAGGCGTACGAGTGGCAAAGCGAACGGAGCGTAGTCAAACCGTTGTTCCTAGGCGAAGTCCCATCGTGCCACAACGCCAACACTTGAAAGGCGAAGGGTATATACCAATCGAGTATTCGAATGTATAGCTTATCTCGTGGAAGGCAATAAAAGGAGGAATGAAATGATTCAACTATTAGCAATTTCTTCAAGTATTTTAATCATTATTGAAATGCTATTGATAGTAATTCGTATTAAGTGGTTATATAGTATTAGGCTGGCATGTACCAATATTTGGCTTATGAGTCAGGATTTCTCAAATAGTTTCATTACAGCCAAAGAAGAAGTAATTTTGTTACATAAAGAATTAAAAGAGATAACCACTCTAACTACCAAGAAAGAACAGCATATTTTGCACATGACCATTCATTTAGATGAAGTAGAAATGGGCGTAAAAATGTTACTTGATGAGTTTAGGAGAATTAGCATACCCAAAGAGAATAGTGCATTACAGAAGATACTGGAAAAAACAGTCTTGCACAAATAAGATGAAGGCAATATTATATTAAGATGCAGATTACAGCAAATTATCTATATCAAACTGAATCAGAAACTTTGAAGAGATATCAACAAAGGTTAGAAGATTTAGTACTAATACTTAACAATGAAAAAGAGAAATTACATCATAGCATTGATGGTATAGATAAAGATAGTATAGAAAAACACATTAAATTTTTACAAGATGAAATAGATGAGTTTGATACAAAATTGGGTGAAGTAATAGGTGGATTAGTAGAAGTAGAAGATAAGGTAAAGATATTAGAGACTGTACCTTTATTAGACTTGCTGCATAAGTCAATCTAGTTGGTGATTTTGTCGTCGAAACTCGCCTCCGATCCTCACGTACGTCTGTGTACGCGAAGGTAGCCGGCTTCGTTTCTCCTAAAAATCCCTCAACTATCTTTGATTTATGCAGCAAGTCTATTGATAACTACCCCAATTCAGGATAAGAATTAGTTAATTCTTATCCCGAATTCGCATGTAACTAGTATACTCGAATGATTTGAAGAACGGGAACAACAATAGACACGGGGTGATTGAACGTAGTATATACTCAGGTAGAACTTCAAGAATTGGCGTTCCCGCGACCAAAGATCGAAGCTGCCTAGTTACTCATGTACGCTACGCTGCTCGACTTTGCTACTGCCTAGCTCTTCTTGAAGTTATACTATCGTCTACCAACTCTTCATTTACGAGCAGTATATGGACGGAGTCCATGCCATCATTGCGGAAAAGACCATAAGCCGACTAAGTAATCCAAAAAAGTAACCATAAGTGAATTGCTTCGTTGGCTTACGCCTGCTCGCAATGACAGAGCTTATAAGCCCACAATTTTAAACTGCCCATTATGACTTCTAAAACCGTTTCCTCTTCTAACTTTCGACAGCTATAGTTCTCGTAGGTAGCCACGTACTAAATGTCACACTGACTGAACAAAAAGGTTAGGTTGGTTGCACAAAGTGTAACTTAAACAATTTTATGATTAAGAAATCAAAAAATTGCTTAGAACGACTATAAGCTTGTTTAATTGATCTTATACCTAACTGTAGTACAGAATAACTCCTACATCCTAGCATTTTCTTCATTTTTATCGGTTGCTCTTGCTCTCCAATTGCTCCTATTTTTATTGCCATTGCATAATAGAGTATCACAGATTTTTTTGTGTTCAATCTAAAATACTCTATTTACTAGCTCTTTCAACCATACCATCTCTTTTGTCCAGTAGTGTGACTATATGTACGCTCCGCTCTCTCCTCGACTTGCTAATTCCCGCTACTATCATGATTTTGATTCTATCAACTCTTCATTTACAAGCAGTATATATAGGCTTCGCTCCATCGTTCCTGCTATCCAATTCTCCTGAATTGACTATAAATTAGGACTCTACCTTTTCTATAGTAATGGTTGAATCTGGCAGCTTAGTGATTTTTTCAATCTTTAAGCGAGCGGCTTGTAGTTTCTTTTCACAGTGATCTTTTAGTAAGACCCCTCTTTCAAAACTATTAATTGATGAATCTAAACTTTCTTCTCCCGTATCAATTTTTTTTACAATTTCTTTTAGTTCAGCTAAGGCAGCTTCAAAGCTCATATTCTCAATAGATGTTAAGTCTGACATCATGACCTCCCTAGTTCCTAACATATTTCCTATCTAGTTCGCTATATAACCTATAAATTGCTATTTCACGATCTTTAATCTTTTTACTAGCAATTTTTAGTAATCTTTCTGATGACTTTTCAGTTAATTGGATTGATGAATGTAGCTGTTCAGCAAGCTTCTTCAGTGATTCCTGAATTTCTATAAAAGATTTTTGTAACTGCACTTTAACCGATATAGAAGAATTTTCAATCTCATTAAGTTTTACATACACACGTTCTACTAGTTGATTAATTTTATCTTGCAGTAAACTTAATTGTTGTTTTCTGCCCTCTATTAGGTATTTACTAGTCTCATTTACTTTTGCTTGTATTCTAACTTCAGGTGTAACTTCTAAATTCCAAGCTAGCCCTAATTTACTCATCAGGTATATTATCCATTTATGGACATCAAAATGATACCACTTAGCACCATTACGATAATCTGATGGGAATGCATGATGGAAATTATGCCAATTTTCACCTAATAAGAATAAAGCCATCCACCAAATATCTCCGGCAGTACCTTTGTAATATTTCTTACTACCAACGAAATGACATAGAGAATTAACGCAAAAAGTTGCATGTTGTTGCAGTGCTCTACCAATACCAATAAACAAGAAACCAGCATAGGCAGAGATAATAGTACCACCTATTAAGTAACCTATTAATGCTGGAAATACAATATTCATAAACGCAGCAATTTGCCAATAATATTTTAATTGCCATCTTAGCAATTTGTTTCTACCAAGTTTAACCATAGTAATTCGGTCAATGGACTTATAGCTTCCATCAATGATCATCCACCCAATATGTGACCATAAAAATCCTAAAATTCTATTATCAAACTTCAATGGGCTATGCGGATCTTGATCTTTATCAGTATAAGCATGGTGTTTGAAATGATTAGATGCCCAGGACAATACTGGTCCTTGTAACGTACCCGCTGACATCATAACAAGAATAAATTCCACCATCTTATTTGTTTTAAAGGCATGATGTGACCACAGCCGATGCAACCCAACACCAACAGCAATATTAGAACCATAATAGCCAGCTATAAACAAACTTATCTCAAATACACCTATTTTATGGCTAGCATAGTATTTTATACCCAAATATGAAAGTATAATAGGGTATATAACTAGCACAAAGAAAATAGACCAAACGATTCTTTTTAGCATATATCTAATTTTTAATTAAATAATAATTTCTGAACATTATTATAGCATATTATATTGTAATATACAATAATTGTTGTGTTACATTTTACGTTTCCATAATTTGTTAAACATCCGTTGTCCGAAATAGAAACTAATAATACCGGCAAAAATAGCCTGATCGTCTATATTCCATAAAACATCAAGATATTCTACAAGGATCGCCGTACTCTGTATGGTTCTATATTGTACATATTTGATGTAGGCATACATAATAAAAAAACTATAGGCAAGGACGGGGCGAACTGACCCATTCAACGCGTCAACCCAATTAACGCCTGATTTATATGTTGAATATAAAGTATTCTTTTCAGCAATGTCTTTTGAAGCATCAAGCTCTGTCAGTAGCTTTGTATGTCCTAGTTTATTGATTTCAATTTGTCGATCTAAAAGATTAAGTGCATGTTTTTTATCATTTTGATCCTTTAGAATTTTTAAAATCTCCGGAATAATTGAGCTAATAAAGCCCGTTATTGAAGCAAGTAGTGTAATCATAAAATGCTCATTAAGTTTTAGTATAATATAATTATAGTAAAGTTTTTCTCTGCACTAATACTCGTCATCCACTTTTTTTAAATATTTTTTTATTAATTCTTTGAATCACATATATATACTCGGTGAACTTCAAGAATTGGCGTTGTCGTGTCTAAAGATCGAAGCTGCTCACGTACTAATGTACGCTCCGCTGCTCGACTTTGACACTCCTAGCTCTTCTTGAAGTTATACTATCGTCTACCAACTCTTCATTTACGAGCAGTATACGTCAAATAAGTCACAATAGATAAAAATTTGTAATTTGTTTATCAACTGTTTAAAACCTTCTTGACTCTATAATTATAGTACAATATCCTAAAAATTCCATATAATCCCAAATTATCCCAATTATAACCAAAAATTAGTTATAACTTAATTATGGGATAATATTTAAGCAATTTTGCTGTCATCTCAGTGTAGGCTGGGATCTGATACCCCATGTGGTAATTATTGAAAGGTAAAGGGTAAATGAATATTTTTTTGTCAAAATATATAAATAATCTTGATAAGAAAGGTAGGGTTTCAGTGCCAGCTAGCTATAGAGTCGCTTTGTCTGGTCAGTCGTTTAACGGAGTCATTGTCTATCCGTCTTTTAGAAATAAGTGCATTGAAGGCTGTAGTTTGAAGAGGCTTGAGGAGCTAAGTCAAATAATCCAAACCTTAGATCCCTATTCTGAGGAGCGAGATGCTTTCGAAACGATCATTCTTGGTGAAGCTATCCAGCTTAGTTTTGATAGTGAGGGAAGGGTGATTCTACCTAAATCTTTAATAGATCACGCTGGTATATCAGATCAAGCTTGCTTTGTAGGGAAGGGATTGGTCTTTGAAATTTGGCAGCCACAAAATTTTGAAACGTATCTTTCTTCAGCTCGGCAAATTGCCCAAGATAACCGTTTAACTCTTAAGAATATCAATAAGGATATATGATACAAGAATCCGCATCATCTCATACAGCTGTTCTGTTAAATGAAGTTAAGGAAGTCTTGTGTCCTAAAGATGGGGGGAATTATCTGGACTGTACTTTTGGTTTTGGTGGTTATAGTCGGATGATACTTGATTGTTGTAATTGTCAATTAGTGGCAATTGATCGTGATCCAAATGTTATAACCTACGCCAATCAATTGATAAATGATTATCCTGGTAAAGTGAGATTTATTCAGACAGGTTTTGCTGAAAGCTTTTCAAAATTAGGTTCGTTGAAATTTGATGGGATAGTTATGGATTTAGGGGTTTCTTCTATGCAACTTGATTCTGGAGATAGAGGGTTTTCTTTTACTCATGATGGACCACTTGATATGAGAATGAGTGGAATAGGGGAGAGTGCTGCAGATTTTATAAATAAGGCTGATGAACAAGAAATAGCTGATGTGATTTATAAATATGGTGATGAATCTTATTCTCGAAGAATTGCCAAAAAAATTATAGAACATAGGCGGTTAGAGCCTATTACCAATACAGCAAGATTTGCTCATATTGTTCGTAGTAGTATAGGTTTTCGCAAAGGTAAAATTGATACCGCTACTAAGACTTTTCAAGCAATTCGTATTTACATCAATGATGAATTGGGGCAATTAGAAAGGTTTCTAAGTAATAGCAAGAATATTTTAGCGCCAAATGGTCGCCTAGTAATTGTCTCATTTCATTCATTAGAAGATCGAATTGTTAAGAATTTTTTTAAAGCAAATTCTGCTAAATTAGTTGCTAGGTCTAAATATGCAGCAAAAATTCTAGTTGAAGAAAATTCTAAGGAGTGGCTTAAAATTCTTACAAAAAAACCATTATGTCCATCGTCTAGGGAAGTTGCACTTAATCCAAGAGCAAGATCTGCAAAATTAAGGGCTGGACAAAAAATAGATGGTACTACATATGGTAGTTAGAATATTTAGTTGTATAACAGTATGCACTATAATTTTTTCTATTTATGGGTTATTTAGAGTTAAAGATCAGGTTATTGCCTTGCATTATCAGCTTGGTGAGGTTTCAAAACAATTGACTGATGAGAGTGATAGAATTCACGTGTTAAAAGTCGAACAATCATACCTTACTTCTCCTGCTAGACTAAGAAAATTAGCATCACTTTATTTACAATTAGATACTGTTAAAGTTAAGCAAATGATTAGTGATCCTTTGCTACCTGAGAGTAAGAAATATGCAAAGTCTAACGAGGTAGGTGGTTCATATTTTAGTAAAACCAATGTTAAGTGGCGTTATAAAACAATTGCTAATAAATACATAAAAACCGTTTCAACTAGAAAATCAGAGTATATTCGATGAAAATCAACATTAGTATAGTACTTACATGGCAAAAAAGATGTTATCTTGTTTCGGTGCGGAATCTGAAAAAGTACCTTGCAAGACTATTCAGTATTATATATCCGCTACTTTTGCAGAATGACATACTAGTAAGCAATTAGCAGCAGTATGTAGATGGATAATAATATATTTTTATTAGCATTTATAAAAAATATTCTAACTAAAATGAAAAGAAATTTTAGTAGTATTATTTTATGGGATGTAGGTGCTAACAATACCAAAATCAGATTATTAATAGTTAGCTGTTGTTTTGCTATATTTTTTTGTGGTTTATTATATCGCTTAATAATTGTTGCGACCAATGGCTATGTTAAGCTAGAATACCAAGTAAAAAATAGTGACTTTAGGAAAGAGATAGTAGATCGTAATGGTAACTTATTAGCAGTCAATTTACCTTCCTCCTCATTGTTTGCTAATCCACAGAAAGTAATTAATCCTTCGCAATGTTTAGAAAGATTATCCAATATCTTGCCTGAGATTGATAAAATGAAGTTACTTGCAGAGTTACAAAGTAACAAAAGTTTTGTATGGATCAAAAGGGATTTATTGCCAAAAGAGCAAGAAGCGATATCAAATTTGGGAATGCCAGGTTTTAGTTTTGAACAAGAACAAAAAAGAATCTATACTTTTTCCAATTTATTATCACATATTATAGGATATGTGGGTAGGGATTTGGTTGGTCTTGCTGGATTAGAAAAAACCTATGATAAGTTTCTAACTAATTCTGACTTTATACAGCCGGATCAACTTAAAAAACCTCTTGAACTATCTATAGACGTAAGATTACAAAATATTCTAAGTGAAGAAATAGATAGGACGTTAAAGGAGTTTAGTGCAATAGGAGCAGTAGGAATAATTGTCAACCCTAATAATGGTGAGATTTTAGCTATTGTTAGTAAGCCGGATTTTAACCCACATTATCCGAGTAGAGCAAAGCCAGAAGAGCTATTTAATATGGCAAGTCTTGGTATCTATGAGATGGGGTCTGTATTTAAAACTTTGACTATGGCCGTAGCTTTTGATACTGATGCTATAGCAATGAATGATGCTTATGATATTAGCTATATGAAGGTAGGGGGGTTTAATATCAAAGATTATCATCCAAGGCAAGGGTGGCACAGTGTTCCAGAAATTTTCTTGCATTCGTCGAATATTGGTGTTAGTCAAATTATGCTTGAAGTTGGAAAGAATGATTTTAAAAATTATTTAAAGAAATTAGGTTTACTAGATCAGCTTAAAATTGAGTTACCAGAGAGAGGTACTCCTTTGTTTCCATCTGACAAGAGGTGGAGTGATCTTACTACTGCTGTCATGGCCTATGGTTATGGCATTTCAATTAGCCCTTTACACTTTATGCAAGCAGTATTGCCAATAGTAAATGGAGGGATATTATATGATCTGACTTTAATCAAAAGGTGCGATGAGCGTCTTGTTGGCACGCGTGTTTTTAGTGAGAAAACCTCTAAACAAATGAGTGAGTTATTTCGTTTGGTGGTAAAAGAAGGGACAGGACGTAGAGCCGATGTTAAAGGATATCTTGTCGGTGGTAAAACTGGTACTGCTGAAAAATTAACTTCAGATGGGCATAGCAAGAAAAAATATCTTAAAAATAGCAGAATGTCATCATTTTTAGGTTTATTACCAGCCATTGATCCGCAATATATTATTTTTATAATGTTTGATGAACCAAAAGGAACAAAAGAATCCTTTGGCTTTGCTACTGCTGGCTGGACTGCAGCTCCTGCTGTTGGAAGAGTTCTTGAGCGAATGGTAGCACTATATGGAATAGAGCCAGTTGAAAAAGGAGAGGGGTTATAATATTTTTCCTACAATAGTATCAATTATCTAAACCATATTCCAACTGATGATATTTTTTCTTTGCTAAATATCTTTTGTTAATATATACTTTATATATTAAATTATATTGAGGAATTATGAAAAATATTATCTTTTTAATTTTAACAATAATTCTATCATCTTGTGGTAGTACATCAAGTATACGTAACGCACAACCATCAGAGAGTCGGGTGGATATTAGTAATTATGATTACATAATTATTAATGATTTTAAGGATGGTACTAGCAAATCTTCTAATAATCCACATGTTATATCAGAAGGTAAGAGATTTGCCGATATGATAGCAAGTTCAATTAAATCTAAAAAATTATTCGACAAAGTTCAACGGAATATTGACTCTACAGATAGGGCTATACTTATTGATGGGAAAATAACTAAGTATTCTGAGGGTAATGCTGTTATGCGTACACTAATTGGTTTTGGTGTTGGTATCTCTCACTTTAACGCAAAAATTAATATAAAAGATAACGAGACAAAAAAATTGTTAGGTAGCATAGATGCTAATAAAATGAGTTGGGCACTAGGAGGGGTAATCGCTGGTTCTCAAGATGTTAAATCACATATGAATTCTGTTGCTTCTAACATCGCTTGTGAGTGTGAAATTGCTAAGAAAAAGAAGAAATAAGGCAAAAAAATGGTAGCCTAGGATTAATCCTAGGCTACTTGACCTTCCATATTTCGTGTGTTTCCTTAGTCTTCTTCAAATTCAAAAGTTGTTTTAATAATTTGTGCAGTTAGTTGAGGATATATGTATTTAGCCAGTTATCTCCTACCTTGGTTTCAACAATAAGTGGAATGGCTAATTTAGGTGAGTTCTCCATAGTGGTTTTGATTAGGTGAGTAGCTACTTCTATTTCATCAATAGGAGACTCAAAAAGTAACTCATCATGGATTTGTAGAATTAGTTTGGTTCTTAATTTTAATTTCCACATCTTACGGTCAAGATCAATCATTGCCACTTTTATGATGTCTGAACTAGTTCCTTGAATTGGAGCGTTGATTGCTGCCCTTTCGGCAAATTGCTGTAGGGAGTGTTTCTTATCATGTATTAAGGGAACAAAACATTTCCGTCCGAATAGGTTTAGGACATAACCATGTTCTTTGGCGTAGTTTTTTGTATATTCCATATATCTCTGAATTTCTGGATATTCTTCGAAATATTTCTTTATATATTCAGCTGCTTGTGAAGAGCTAATATGTAGCTGTTTTGCTAGTCCAAAGCTACTGATACCATAAATAATACCAAAATTTATGGCTTTTGCTTTACGCCTATGTTCTAGTGTTAAATCTTTTTCAGTAATTTTAAATATATTACAAGCTGTTTTACTATGAATATCCTCACCATTGACAAAAGCTTGTTTTAAGGATGGTATATCTGCCATGGCGCTTAAGATTCGCAATTCAATTTGTGAGTAGTCAGCTGAAATTAATTTGTGCTTATCTTCTGCAATAAAAGCTTCTCTGATTTTATTGCCTTCTTTCGAGCGAATTGGTACATTCTGTAAGTTCGGATCTTGAGAACTAAGCCTACCAGTGCTAGTTGAAGTTTGTAAAAATGTGGTATGTACCCTATTAGTTATTGGATTTACTTGCAGGGGTAAGCTATCCGTATAAGTATTTTTTAATTTAGTTAAATGACGCCATTTTAATAATAAATCGGCAATAGCAAAACCACTCTCGCTAATTTTTTCAAGTATTTCTGCACTAGTAGAATAAGACTTAGCTTTCGATGACAATTTACCAAAGGGTAGTTGCATTTTCTCAAACAAAATTTCCCCCAGTTGCTTTGGCGAGGCAATGTTAAACTTTGTCCCAGTAATGGTAAAAACTTCCTGCTCTAATTTAGTAATTTCATTACCAAATTCACTTGATAGCTGTTTAAGATACTGTGAATCGATTTTAACTCCGGCTTTCTCCATTTTATCTATTATATAGCATAAAGGTAAATCAATTTCTTTGTATAGCGCTAAGGCATGATTATCCTTTAACTCTAATAATAGTTTTTGATAATCAGTACTGAAGTTGCTAACCACTTCTGCTACACTTTCCAAGCTATCCTTCTGTACTCCATCAAATGGATTTTTCTGAGGTTTGCCAGCAGATATCAGATATTGCATCAGTTCAAGATCCTCACATGAGTATACCTCACTATCGACAAAGAATTTTAATAATGATTTAAGTTTATAAGTGATCTTCTTAATAGATTTGTTTTTTAGCAATTGAAGAATATCAGCCATAAACCACTGATGCAGATAATTTTGGCAAGAATCATCAGAAAGTAAATCAGACATATCGCTAGGGGTTCTAGCTGTAAACTTAATGTTGTAGCACTTATCATCAATAGATAAAATTATAGAAAGATTTTGTCCTAGATGATCTGATAGATAAATACTGATGACACCATGCTCTTCAGCTTTAATCATCACAGAATCAAGCTGTTGTTTAGAAGATATCTCCTGAACTATGATTTGCTTAATAGGCAAGGATTCATTGGTAATTTGTATTTGAAATAAATTTTCCACCCTTTTCTTTAGAGATTTAAAACCATACTCTGCTAGAAAATCAGAGATTTGCTTACTATCAGGTGGAGTATATTGCAATACACTAAAGTCTAAATCGATATCAACATTATAATCTAAACCAACTAGTTGCCAGGAAATTAATGCTAGATCCTTTGAGGAATTAATAATTTCTCTCTGACGATCGTTACTGATTTGATCTAGTGAATTTAACAGCTCTGCTAATGAACCAAACTGTTTTATAAGTGTTGCAGCAGTTTTAGGACCAATGCTTGGAACACCTGGTATATTATCTGACTTATCCCCAATCAAAGCCATTACTTCCCTGAGCTTATTTGGTTCTACACCAAATTTTTCTATCACGTCATCTTCAGATATGTATTTTGCTTTTATAGGGTCATACATTTTAGTATGCGAATTAATTAACTGCATTAAATCCTTATCAGAAGAAATAATGATAGTATTCTGTTGTAATGCAGAGGCTTTATGGGCTAAAGTTGCGATTATATCATCTGCTTCATAACCGGCTCTCTCAATTATTGGGAAATTTAGGATACTTGCTGCTAGACGAATAAGTGGTAATTGAGCCTTTAAATCTTCCGGTATAGGTGGTCTATTTGCCTTATATTGCTCATAAATTTGGTGACGAAAATTCTTCCCCCCAGAATCAAAAACGACAATAGCATGTTCTGGTTTAAAATCATTCAATAGTTTTAACAACATTGAAGTAAAGCCATAAAGTGCCCCAACAGCTAAGCCATTCGGAGAAGTTAATGGTGGCTGAACATGGTATGCTCTGAAGACAAATCCGTAACCATCAATTAGTAATAAAGTATTTTTGTTAATTGTTTCGTTGGTCATTTTGTTATTAGGACAAATGGTTATGTTTATGTAGTATACAACAATTATAATGTACACTAAGCTTTATTAGTAATATTTTAAAAATAGACTTACTGCATAAGTCAATCTAGTTGGTGATTTTGTCGTCGAAACTCGCCTCCGCTCCTCACGTACGTCTGTGTACGCTGCGGTGCTCGGCTTCGTTTCTCCTAAAAATCCCTCAACTATCTTTGATTTATGCAGCAAGTCTAATATTACTATTTAAGCTTAAACAGTCTTTTCCACAGGTCTATAGATTGATATTTGAGTTTTTGACTTTTTGGACAAACAGTAAAAGCCGATGATTCCGACAAGGCAACAAATTGGAACTATAGAAATTGCCATAATAAAATCAAAGCGACTATAAATAGGTACAGATGATTCATTTACTAGACCATCCCAGTTGTAAGATATTAAATTACTCATAATTTTATGGAAGAAATGTCCGAATGACATATTAATGCAATTGACTATCGCAATAGCAAGTCCAGCAGATTTATCTGTAACAAGGTTACCTACAACAGTAAAAATTAGAACTTGATAACAACAAAAAACTCCTAATAAAAACATTAGAGTACTACTAATAAAGAAATTTAATGAAGGACAATATAATAGGATACTAAAAATTGCTATCGTTAGCAATCCAGTTATTATAATTATAAAATTAGATGATTTTGATAAATTAGCAATAAGTGCAAGTATTGGACCACCAAAACACATGCCTATATAAACGAATGAGGTAACCAAGTTACTTTCCATATCATTCATTTGATAAACTTGTTTGAAGAATGGAATAGCCCATACGTCAGCAAAACCTTCTAATGTTCCTACCATTAGACCACCACAAACTCCAATAAATAAAATAGTAGGGTTTAATAATAGTTTCAATATTGAAGATTCAGGATCGCTAGTATTAGAATTACTTCTTATATCATCAGTTTTTACTAATAAAATCATTAGTCCAATGATAAATCCAACTAGAGCTAGACTATTAAAAGTTACGTCATAACCAAAATGTGTAAATAATAGCTTCATTGGAGTAATGCCAAATACTGCTCCAAGTAAGCCAAAGGTAAAGGAGAAGCCAAGCATTAAGGAATGATATTTAGTTGGGAAAGAGCTTCTAGTAATCTTAGCTACTGATAAAAAACCTACAGCAGAACCAGCTCCAATCATAAATCTACCAATGAGTAAGTAATTAAAATCAGTGCTAGCAACAAAAGTTAGAGTACCAAGAGAGGTAACTAAGATAGATAAGAATGTGACAATCCTAAAATTAAATTTATCTAGCATTATACCAATTGGTAATTGCATTCCTGCATAACCTAGATAATAATATCCAGCAAACGTGCCAAATGCTATGGTATCAATGGCAAATTTTTGTATAATTTCTTCTCTAAGAATTCCAGTTGAGAGTCTTAATATAAATTGAAAAGCAAAAAACAGGGTGGCAAGAGACCATAGCAAAAGTGGTTTTTTTAAGGATAAAGCTTTATTCACAGGAAAATTTAAATTATAATTATGTTGTATTTTAAGGTAGCAAATTATAGTATCGATAATATTTTGTCAAACCTATTATTTTTATAAACCAGTTTGAATTATGGGTCAGTTTGAGGCATATTCGTTATTATTTATTGATAGTTTAGTAGGTAATTTAGTTGTAAGTTTAGATAGTGAATTAATCGTTCACTCTATGAGGATATTTGGTGTTTATAATAATTTAATAATAGTTACTGTCGCTACCATTGCTTCATTATTTGCTACTAGTATAAATTATTTCTTTGGTTTGATATTATTGAAAATTTTTTATTATTCTAAAAATGAACAGGTTCATACTAACCACCAATCATTTTCCCAATTTTTTTTAAAATATAACATATTTATACTTTGGTTTATGATAATACCGTTATGGGGCAAATTTATTCCTTTAATTGCCGGTTTTACTAAAACAAAATTTTTAAGAGTTTTAGCTATTAGTGGTGCTGTCAAGTTATGTTATTATATTTGTATGATATAATGAGGGAATTTAATGAACCTTTATAGAGTCAATCCGTCTTCATCGTTTTTGGATATAGTAGCTGATTTTATTCTAGATAATTTTGCTAAAGAATCTATTAGCAATCTTAAAATTATATTGCCGAGTGGCTTTGCTTGTTTAAATTTACAAAATATTTTGATTAAGAAGCAAAATATTGCGATTTTACCGAATATTATCCCTTTTTCCAATATTATGGCTGAAGGTGAGGAAATATTTGGTATTACATCAGAAAATCTAGAACCTATAACGCTAGAGCCTATAACGTTTTTGCAAGAGAGAATTATATTAGCAGAAATCATCCATAATTACCCTAAGCTACAATTCAGTATAACACAATCTTTACAGTTTTGTTCAACAATAGCAGAGTTATTTTATCAGCTAGATTGTAATGATTTATCAATAGATTCTGTAAATGAAATAGAAAAAATGAATCCATCAAAACATTGGAATGTTATTTATGAATTTCTTAAATATACTCATCAGCAATGGAGAAAACAGATAAAATTGTTAGGATTGCTAGATCGTGTAAATTATCAAATAACTATGATGGAAGCAGAGATAGCACGGTTGAAAAGAGCTGATACCAATTTAATAGTAGCGGGTATCATGGGTCACAATCTTATATCATGGAATTTCTTAAAGAATGTTGCTAATTCACCATGTGGTTTTATAATTTTACCGCCTATTAGTAATAGATCTCTATTAGAATATGATAATCCTGAAGAAGATTATTTATATAGCCTAAAAAAATTACTGACAATTCTAAATAAAGATTTATCAGATTTTCAGCCTTTAGGTCAGGAACAACAACATCATTCTATTCTAGATCAGATAATTTTTGAAGATAAAGATTTAACACTTGCTAAGCAGGAACATTTAAATATTGAAGGAAATAGGGATGACATTGGTCTAGTAAAATATTTTGAGCTTGAGGATATTTTTCAAGAAGCAGAACAAATAAGCCTGATCTGTAAACAGTATAGTGATAAGAAGATAGCTATTATTGTTAATAATCAAACAAGCAAAAGTTTTTACTGTAATTTTTTGACCAAATATTCTTTGGAATTCCAAGATTTACTAGGTGATAATTTAACAAAAACGCTAGTTAGTTCTCTAATAATTTCTGTTAGTGAAATATTATGTAATGATTTTGAGATAAAAAAGTTATTCTTACTATTAAAGAATCCTTTTATTAATTGTAAATTAGTAGCAAAATTAGAACTCTTAATGAGCGGCAAGAACCGTTTCATACGGCAGCCTAGTCAGATGCTGTCTTTGGTAGAAAAAACCAATGATGATGCATTAATAAATTGGTGTAAGAAACTAATAGACTTACTTTATACAAATAGTGGTAGTAGTTTTGTTAAAATATTAAAATCCTCGATTAAGATTGCCGAAAAACTTTATCCAAATATTTGGTATGAACAACCGGCTACTGAACTATCAATTTTTTTATCTAGCTTAATCAAAGATAATTGCGATCTAACATTAAGTAATAAAAAATGCTTTCCAGAGTTACTTAAATCTTTAATGTTTAGTTGTAAGTATTTTGCACATAATAATTATTCTAAAAATATAATTATTGGTAAAGCTGAAGATTTGATGTTACTTAAATTTGACTTAGTAATTTTATCTGACTTTAATCAAGGGAGCTTAGCTTCGTCATCAGCTGTGAATCAGTGGATTAATGAGCAGACGCTTAAAAAATTACATATTGTTACTGGCTCTACCATGGATCAATATTATTTCTATTTATTTTTGCATAATGCTCAAGTGATAATTACTAGAGCAAAAAGACAAGATAGTAAAGCTGGTTTGTTACCATCAAATTTATTATTAAAATTGCAATTTATTTTACAGAAAAGTTTGATTTCAGAAAATAACTTAGTGGATGTACCAAATAATGTTAATATGGTTGAGTCAATTATAACTAATCCTATTAATATTAGTTCCAATTTACAGGATGATTTAAAAATCGTAGGGGAAATAAACTCTAATCCTCATTGCAAGGAGGTCGTAGAATCGACAAAGCAATCCAAGAAAACTTATACTAATCTAGATTGCTTCTTTGCTGCTAAAACAGTTCCTCGCAATGATGGTATGGACGTTAATTTACTTAGTTACGTTAGTAGTCCAATTTTTCCTGAGATAATCTCAGTTACTGATATAGAAATGTTGGTACGGAATCCTTATAGTTTCTATGCTAAGAAGATTTTGAATTTGAGAAGCAAGGATATGATAGGGCAGGAGCCTAAAATATCTGAATTTGGTAGTTTTGTTCATAAGGTCTTAGAACAATACTCTAAAAATTATGATAAGTTAGAAAATAACAAAGTTGGATTAATATTGGAGATTAGTAATAATATTTTACAGAATACTATTCTGCCAGCCTATACACAAAAAATTTGGCAAATAAAATTTATTCCTATTGCTGAGTCTTTTATTGAGTTTGATGAAAAACGCAGAAGTGATTTCCAATATGTTTATTCAGAATGTAGAGGAGAAATTTTGTTAAATATTGGAGGGCAAGAATTAACAATAATTGGAGTTGCTGATAGAATTGAGGTAGATAAGCTTGGGGCAGCTGTCATTATCGATTATAAGACTGGTAGCTTACCGAGTAAAAAAGATGTAGAAGCTGGATTATCTCCGCAGTTAATCATTGAAGGCTTAATGTTACAGGAAGGTGGTTTTGCTATGAAAGTTCATAGCGTTAAACAGGTTACTTATGTAAAAATTTCTAGCTCGAAGCCAATAATCCAAACTTTGGAAATAGACTTAACGAAAGAAGACTTAGATCGTCATAAACAGGGGATGATGCGAGTACTAGAATATTATGTAACGAATAAAAACTTTCCATATGATATTGATTTACTAAAGTATGACGACTATGCACATTTGGCAAGGAGAGATTTATGAAGAAAATAGCTCGGCGTCATTGCAAGAAGCTACTTTTAGTAGTGACTAAGCAATCTAATTAATGTGGATTGCCACTACGCTCACATGGTTTCGCAATGACGGGTTTTAACTTTCGCAGTTATGGCATAACCTAGGCTATTAAACCGATGTCTTACATCAATATTTGAGGTTATAATACACTAATTGTCTATTTGTTCTTGAATTTATTAGTTTAAAATGCTTATATAAAATCATTTTCAAAACCCACTATCCAAATCAGTGTATCATTATGTTAGAAGAAGATAGTTTTATTACTAATCTAGTAGATCAGGAATTTTCAGTTACTGAAATTTCTAGTAAGATCAAGGAGTTGCTAGAGAATAATTTTGGTTATATTAGAGTAAAGGGAGAAATTTCTGGTCTTAAGATAGCAACTTCTGGTCATGGTTACTTTAATCTTAAAGAAAATACAGCTATTCTAGCCTGTACTTGTTGGCGTCCTGTACTGGCAAAAATTAAGTTTGTACCAATTGATGGTATGGAAGTAGTAGCTAGAGGTAAGCTTTCTGGGTATGCAGGAAATTCACGATATCAGCTATCGGTAGAAGTCCTTGAACCTGCAGGTCTTGGTGCTATCATGCAAATTCTCAAGGAGCGGCAAGAGAGATTAGAAAAAGAAGGTATATTCAATAAACAAAAAAAGCCACTACCTTTTCTGCCTAATAAGATTGGGGTGGTTACATCAATGACTGGGGCGGTAATTAAGGACATTATACACCGTATTAATGACCGCTGTCCATCTCATATACTAATATGGCCAGTTGTTGTTCAAGGCGAAAATGCTGCAAGTGAAATTGCTAGTGCTATTTCAGGATTTAATGAATTAGATAAAGATATAAAACCTGATGTTATAATTGTTGCAAGGGGAGGGGGGTCTATAGAAGATCTGTGGGCTTTCAATGAAGAGGTAGTAGTACGGAGCGTATTTAATTCAGCTATTCCTATTATTTCTGCAGTTGGACATGAAGTGGATAATACTTTAATCGATTTGGTAGCTGACAGGCGAGCCCCCACACCAACTGCTGCAGCTGAATTTGCTGTACCTGTGCTTTCTAATTTACATTATACAATCAGTTCGTATTATGATGCATTATGCAGTCGTATTAATCAGCTAGTTAAATATGAACAGCAAGCAGTTAACTCTAATACTGACATTTTTAGGAGTATAACTACTTATATAGACTATAATCAACAACTTCTTGATGAACTCAGTTTTAGATTAACAGATTCTTTGCCTAACCTACTCAGATTTAAAGTGGCAAAACTTGACTCACTTAATATAGAAATATTAAATCCTCTAAAAATAGTTAATTATCAGTCGTTGGAATTAGTGCATCAATCTAATTATATGCTAAAATCTGTTAGCACTAAGTTAAAAAATTATGAGCATCAATTAAATTTAAATAATTTGCTACTTACAAGTCTAGATTATAAAACTGTACTAAAACGTGGCTTTGCGGTAATTAAATCAGAAAATGGAGAATTTATAACATCAAAAGTTGTTGCAAGCAAAAAACAAGAATTTAATATTAAGTTCTTTGACGGTGATATTAATGTATGCTGCAAAAACTTGGAATAGACCTTAATTTAGGAGAACTAATGCAAAATGCAAGTACTTAAAATTATCATTCCGATTATTATTATTGTGCAAAACTTTTTTACCTTTGCTAGTCCTGAGGGTAGTAATCAATTATCTAATATTCAGGACAAATATTTTACTCAATGTACTGAAGAAATGTCTGATAAAGATAATCTGCTTGTTGATTGGTATCCACTAGAACCCTACCAATTTAGTCATATAGCTAAAAATGGTCACTATTGTGTTACTGGCTTAGATATTGAATTAATTAATAGTATTAGTAGCAAAATTAGCATTGGCGTACAATATGCTGATTCTGTGTGGGAGCGAGCAATATCAAATATAGGGCAGGGTAGCAGTGATATGGTGGCGGGAGCTACTTATACTGCTGAGAGAGCAGACTTTGCCAATTTTTCTCTTCCATATCGATTTGAAGAAATTTCCTTATTTACTTTACGTTCAGCAAAAAAACATTTGAGTTTTAGTAATATAAATGAATTTTTAGCTCAGATACGTTTACTAAATTTTCGTCTTGGTATAATTAAAAAAGCTGTTTATGGTGATGCAAGAACGACTGATTACCTGAATCAGGTGAGTAATAACGATATTATCATTAAATATGGAAGTAATCTAGAGTTATTTAATGGGCTGCTAAGTAATGAAATTGACGGGTTTCTTGCTGACAGAATTTCAGGGGTAGCTCTTTCATTAAACTATATTAAAAAAGATCAAATAGAAGAAATCCCTACTGGTATTAAAACCCCTGTACATTTAATGTTCAGTAAGAAAACTGTAACTCCTAACATAGTTGCACGGTTTAAGGATTCAATAAAAGAATTTGTCGATAGCGATGAATATAAAAAAATCGTTAAAAGCTATATATATCATATTTTATTGCCAAAATCTATTGATTCAGAATGGTGTTATATTATTGGAGTTATCGGGAGTATAGCATTCGCGATTTCTGCTATCACTATATCCTCTAAAACAAATGCCACGTTGTTTGGTACTTTTGTATTAGCAATGTTACCGTCTCTATTAGGATGTATTTTACTCGATATTATAATAGTACACCATGGTTATAATATAAATCTTGTTTTGACTCCATATTATACTTTCCGTGTTTTTATAACGGTACTTATTGGCTTCTTTACCGTTAAACTCCTAGCTTATTATAATAAGCAGTTATATGAGGATAGTTTTATCCAAAAAATATGGAGTAATACTCTTGTTATTTGTGATTCTTTAGGGCAGGCATCCTTTATGATAATTGGCGTTGTAACCGTAATTGTACAAAGAATTGAACCGTTAGAGTTTTGGGGACCATGTTTTGCGTGTTTGACTTCTAGTGCTGGTATAATATTGCGGAATTTAATTTGTAAGCATGACAAGAATATGGAGTATATACCTAGAGAAGTTAATTTTGAAATATTTATATTATGGGGTGGAATTTTTAGTATATTATTAGATGCTTATGCTTATAACCCTAATTATAGTACAATAAAATATTCTATGATTACAGTAATTGCAGGTGCTTTTGTCAGTAGGTTTTTAGTTCACTACTATAATATTCCAAACTTAACTTTTCGTTCGGATAATGGGAGTACAACTGTTGAAAGTTAAAAACCATCATTGCAAGGAGGCATGAACCGACGAAGCAATCCACAAAAATATAATAAGTAATTTGGATTGCCGCGTCAGCACTAAAGCGGCTTCTCGCAATGGCGTTTAACTAAAAGTTGTATACATCTTACTAATTTTGTGTGCATCGCCTAGGGTAGTGGGGTCTAAAATAACCTGATTCGATGTAACTTGTTATATCAAATTCAGGTTAAGCTAAGATTAACATATGGCTAAAACCTTCTTAGGTTAACTATAAATAAAGGAGAATTAGATATGAGTAAAACAAATGATAAGGTATCAATTTTTACTAAAGCCGTTAAGCAAGTTTTTAAATCGGCTAATCATACTTTGAAAAATCTACAAGAAAATATTTATAAAAAAGAAAAAGAAGTATTAGATATAAAGAACCTCAAAGATAAAGAAAGAATTGCCAAACAATCAGCAAAAATAGAAAAAAAGATAAAAAAAATAGAGGAATATAAAAAATTAGTTGAGCAAAGGCAAGCGAATTTATTAGCAGAAATTACTAAGTATAAAGAGTTAATTGAATTAGCAAGGCAAAAACCTCAAGAAAAAAAGACAAGAGAACAACTGAAGTCATGGGAAGAAAAACTTAATGCATGCAACAAAGAGATAGAGGATTATAACAAGTTAGTTAACTCACATGACAAACAGCAAGCAGTAAAGGAGACAAAACAGGAACAAAAGCAAGAAGAGCAACAGAAAAAGCAAGAAAAAAAGGAGATAAAGCAACAGCAAAAGCGAGAACTTTCCTATCAAGAAGAAAAAGAAAAATTTTTTAAAATATGTAGCGATATTTTAAAAGATCAAACTCGTTTAGAGAAAATATTATCTCCTTTAGCAGAGCCTAGAACAAAAGAAAAAGGTATTGGTAAAGGTCAGGCATTTAAAGCTGCCATAGAGGGTATACAATTCGCAGTAAGTCATGCTAAAACAACTGTTGGCGTTATAACTTCAGGAGGGTTTTATGCTAAGGAAATAGAGAAATTACAGAAAATATTAAATGGTGAAGAAAAATATGATCCATCTAACCTTCCTTTCTTTATAAAATTGTTACAAGATCCTGATACAAAAACATTTCTTACTCAAAATGTTGAAATAATTAATGGATTAGTGGAAAATCTTGCTCCAATTCTTACCAAGATTGCATTAAAAGAGTTGGGGAAAATAGATGAGATACAAAAAGATTTTAACTCTAAAAAAGATGATATACAGAAATTACCGGAACTAGACAAAGAATTACAAGAGCTAAAATCGTCTACAATAAGAAAAGAACCTAAAATTAAAGAATTAGAAGAAAAAATTGATTCTTTAAAATCTCTACAAGCCAAGTATGATAGGGCTATTTTATTACAAGAATTAAAGAAAGCTGGTTTTGATGAAAAATATATAAACAGTCAATTATTACCTATTGTCAAAAATATCGTTGTTGAGATACTTAAAACCCCTGAAAATATTATAGAAATTGTGCAGCTAACTGCTGACAGAGCTTTATCTGACGACCCTCAAGTAAAAAAAGATTTACTTGGTACAATATTAGATAAAATAGATATTAGTGTACTTATAAAAAATGATATACTATCTAAATTCTTAATTAATGATGGAGAAAATATAGCAAAAGCATCGCAAATAATCATTGAATCCAATACAGAATTGCAGGGAACGCTTAGTAGCTTAGGAATAGGAAAAGAATTATTACCAAAAATAGTACCTGTACTTTCAGAACTTATTGGTAACGTTTTAGCAGACCATGAAGGGGTTAGTAATATATATGAAGCTTTAAAGCCAGTTATATTGAATGATACTGATGATAAAGTGCAAGAGGCTAAAACTATTTCGGAAGTAAGTCACCTAGATAAACAAGGTGGAGCTAAAAAACTTGCTATTATTAAACAGTTACCTAATATTTTGTTACAAGATGCAACCTTAACAACATTAAAGGAAAAATTGCCAGATGTTTTAGCAAAAAATAAAACAGAGATTGCCAATATTGCTGTTCAAGTTCTGCCAAAATTACTTGAAACACTAAAGAGTAATGCTAAATCTTTGGCTCAAAGCAATACTCAAAATTTAGAAAAGGAGGATATTTATAAAGTAGTAGCATCACCTATTATTCCAATTCTAGCTAATGTAAACCCTGAATTTTATGGGAAGGTAATTCCTATAGCTATTGATGTGCTACAAAATACTATGAAAGCGGTAAGTCTAGAACAAATAAAGGAACTTTATCAAGATATACAAACAATAACTCAAGACACTAGCGATATTGAGTTAAAAGATCAAGCTACAGGAAGAGTAATTAAACAATTTATAGGACTACTTGAAAATGCAGATATCCAGCAAAATATAAAGGAGGATTTGCCAAATTTACTTAGAGAAAATACAGAAACTATCAAGGCTATAGTTAATAATATTAGCAATAATAATCCTCAAATTGCAAGATATGCTGTACCACAAGAATTGATAGATGCTACAGTACCATTAATGGTCGATATAGTATCAACTGGTCTTAGTACAGTGCCAGAGCTAGTTGGAATTAATAGTAATTTAGCTAAGTACCAAAATGAAGCTAGTAATGAGGCTTCGCTAGGAATTTTGTCTAATATAATTGATGATGTAGGTAGGGTTGCTCAAAATATTACTCCTCTATTAACTAAGAGCATCCCTGCTTATTTACAACAAAATAAAGCTACTATTTTAGCAGTTACAAAGAATGTAACTGAGCAACAAGAGATTAAAGCTAGCCTAGATCCCGCTGGAGTTAAACCTGAGCTGGTATTAAAGATGGCTGAGTTAGCTATTGATACTGTTCCACAAATATTACCAATAGCAACTGATTTGGTTAATGCTACTTTAAAAGATAAAGAGGGGGTAACAACTATTATTACTAAAATTCAAGACCTAGTAAATAGTCCTGAAGAAGAGAAAATTGCTCAAGCTGTTACAGTAGCAGATTCTATTTTAGATTTTATAAATAAACCAAAAAATGCAGATGTGAGGAAAATAATTGATAAAGATATTCCAAAGTTTCTTGGCGAGAATGCTGAGCGATTTGGTGCTGTAGTTGATGAATTTCTCAATACAACAGTTGTGGGTAGGAATTTAAAAGTAAAAGGTCAGGAAATTATTGAATTAGCTGGCAACAAGATACCAGATTTAACAAAGATAGCCGAACAATTTAAGACTGGTAATTATAACATGGGTATGTTCGGGATATTCAAATTATTATCTGACAGGAAATTACTAGGAATAGTATCAGAAACATTAGTTGAAGGGGCTAGATTCCTAATACAAAGAAGTTTTACCTCATTGAGAACACGTAGACAAAAATGGAGTGAATCTTTAGGCAAAGTTCATTTTAGTTTTTCTGATAAAGATTCTCAACAGAGTTCTCAGCAAATAGATGGACAGAAACTTGATTTAAGTGAGTTACTGCAACAACAAGCTGATGCCACTGATATTGGTACAATCTCAAAAACTGTAGAATATTCTCTAATAAGTAAAGATTTCAGAGGTTTTGTTTTTGACAAAGAAAATCCGATACCTACTAAAAATGTTATAGTTAATGGGTTTAATTTTGATAAGGCGATATTTAAAGAACGTTCTTTTCAAAATAGCGAAATTAGCAATTGTTCTTTTAAAGGAGCTATTTTTAAAGATAAAATTAGTTTCGAAGGGACAACTATTGATGCAAAATCTTTAAAAACTCTTTTGCCTGCAATTAATCAATATAATAAAAATCATGCAAATAATAAAATAACTTTAGATAATGTTAAAATTGTTGGCGATATAAGTGGGCTAACATTTAAAGATATTTCTATGAAAGGCACGGATTTGACTGAGGCACAATTTACTTCAGAAGACTCTAAGAGCAAGACAATTAGTAAAGCTACGTTTGATCAGGTTAGTTTTGACGAGAGGACGAAATTACCTGAACATAAAAAAGATGTTCAAAGTGAGGCTAGAAAAATAGGTCAAGAAGCAACTAGTTATGTGGCAAAGAGTACTAAAAGCAAGAATAGTGAAATGGTCATTAATGATATAAAGGATAGTGTATCTAAACATGTTGTGCCAAATAGGACATCTAAAAGCGATATAAAACATTTGCCATCTCCCAAGTCTAAACAAACAGCAATTACTGGAAGCGTAATATAAACCTCAAGTATCGATGTAAGACATTGGTTTAATAGCCTAGGATGTCCCTGCGTAGGTAGCGGGATATAAAAAAACTTGATTATCGAGTATTAAATTATAAAACTACTTGACATGGTTTTTTTTATAGTTTAGGTTGCTTGGAAATGAGCATGGGTATTAAATGGATGCAGTAAATTCTTCTTGCAATATGTGGAATAGGGCTAGAAATAGTAAATTTAGACACGTTGTTTGGCCTATTAGATCTAACGAGTTAGTAAAGTTTATACCTATGGCTTTACTAATGTTTTGTATTCTCCTTAACCAAAATCTAGTACGTAGTATCAAAGATAGCTTGGTAGTAACATTAATTAGTACGGAAGTTTTAAGCTTTATAAAACTTTGGGGTGAGATGCCTATGGGTGTCTTATTTGTCATTCTTTACTCCAAACTTTGTAATATTATGACAACTGAGCAAGTGTTTAGGATAGTAGTATCTTTTTTCTTGGGATTCTTCATATTATTTGCTTTTGTGTTGTTTCCATACCGGGAATATCTTCATCCAGATCCTGAAGTAATAGAATATTATGTTACCGTACTTCCACATTTAAAATGGTTTATCATCATTTGGGGAAAATGGAGTATTGTGTTATTTTATATAATGGGGGAGTTGTGGCCAGTAATTGTATTTACACTATTATACTGGCAACTTGCTAATAAGATTACCAGTATTGAAGAAGCTCCAAGATTTTATACGTTTTTTTCCTTATTTGGTCAAACTAACTTACTAATATCTGGCAGTATAATTATATATTTTGCCAAAGGTGAACATTTTTTGTTACCTCTATTTTCCCATCTTAACGACAAAACAGAAATTCTCCTTAAATCGTTTATGCTAATCATTATAATTTCCGGCCTAATGTGTTTAATCTTGCATAGATTTGTTGAATTGAAAATTATAGAAACTACTAAAAATATTAGATTCAAAAATAAAAGAACCGATATACTAAAATTGGGGTTAGTTGACAGCAGCAAAATAATTTTTACATCTAAATATTTAGGAATTATTTGTGTATTAATGATTTCATATTCCATGACAATCAACCTAATTGAAGGATTATGGATGTCTAAAACCAAGCAATTATACCCTAGTACCCAAGCATTTATATCTTATACTGGTGAGGTGTTTTTTTGGACAGGAGTACTTACTTTAATTTGTGCTTTTCTAGGTAGTAGTTTAGTTAGGGTTTGTGGTTGGTTTTGGGGAGCAGTGATCACCCCTATCGTAACACTGTTATCAGGTATGATGTTTTTTACCTTTGTTGTACTAGAAAAACCTTTATTGGCAATTATGACTGGTCTTAGTTATTTTTCTCCATTAATGATAATTGTTTTTGTAGGTGGTTTGTGGCATGTTTTAGGGAAAAGCGTAAAATATTCATTGTTTGATTCTACTAAAGAAATGGTATATATACCTCTTGATAATGAAATGAAAACTAAGGGAAAGGCAGCAGTAGATGTACTTGGATACAAAGTAGGAAAATCTTCTGGAGCAATTATTCAATTCGTCTCTTTCAGTATTTTCCCAAATGCTGTACATAACGATCTAGCTGGTTTTTTGATGGTTGTTTTTCTTGTTGTTTGTGTAGCTTGGATTTTGGGTGTAAAAGTCTTAAATCGATATTACAAAAACTTACTAAACCTGAATTCGATGTAACTTGTTACATCGAATTCAGTGATATATATAGAAACAATCAGGTTTGAAGCGGCTGCCTACCTGATTGTTAAATATTAATTTGCTAATAATTTTATTTTTATACTTATAAAAATAAAATTATTAGCGGTAATAGATTAAAATGCATTCGTGCCAGCCGCTTCAAGAATGCATTTTTCATTATAAGAAGCCAATTCGATATAAGAATTAATAATTCTTATATCGAATTAAGGTTACTAAGGTCTAACAATTATAATCCTTAAAATTGATTATTTGTGCTGTCTTAATATCTATATTAGAGTGGGAGGTGTCCACAATAACTCCACCATTATTTGCTTTCAAAATAATCAAGTTATATAGTAATTCTTTGTTTTCTTGATCTAGGTTTGCTTCTACTTCATCTAATAGCCATAAATTTGACTGGCAAGCAATGAGTTTTGCTAAGGCAACTTTCTTTTGGTTACCAGCAGACAGCTTGTAACATTTCTCATGCAAAATATTATGTAACTTGAAATAGTATATAGAAGATTCTAAAGCTTCAAGGGAATCATAAATTGTAGACCAAAATTTTAGATGCTCTAATACAGTTATTTGGGATTTTAATCCAAGATTATGTCCAATATAATTACAATAAGGTTTCTTTAAATATTTACAGTTCAATGATCTATACAAAACATTGCCACTTGTTGGATTTTGTATATTAGCTACAATTCTAAGTAGTGAAGTCTTCCCGCAACCATTTGCTCCCTGTAAATAAACTATAGATGATGGTAAAAAAGTCATACTAATATTAGTGAAGATAGTTTTTTCGTCTATAATAAGAGTGAGTTGTTCAAATGACAGCATTTATACGATTCTAAGAAATTTTTTATATAATTTACTTCAAATATTTATTTTTTCAAGTTAAGTTAAATGAAAGGCTTAGTGGTAGGTATTTTTAAGTGTATACTCAAAGTATGCCAATTCGGGATAAGAATTAGTTAATCCTTATCCCGAATTGCCTTTAATATAAGGAAAAATACATTCTTAAAGCGGTTTTGCAAATGCATTTTAAACCTTTCTAAAGCTAAAAACATGATTTTAATTTTTTAAAATCATGTTTTTAGCAAAATATTAATTTAACAATCAGATGCAGAGCCGTCTCAAATCTGATTGTTTCGATAATTTCACCGAATTTGGTATAAGAATTGACAAATTCTTATACCAAATTCGCGTAAACCCTAATGATTAAAAAAATTGGAGGAACGGGAATGAATCCTGATTATCTTAAAGAAATATCTGTAGGAGATAATCTTTATAAAATTTTTGATATAAATAAAGCGGCAAGTGATATTAATCTTGAGTTAAAGCGTCTACCTTATAGCTTAAGGATATTATTTGAAAATGTCCTTCGTCTAACTGGTAATAAAAAAAACTTGTTACTATTTAAAGAATGGCTTAAGGCTAGAAAATCTGACGCTGAGATACCGTTTATGCCGGCTAGGGTACTAATGCAGGATTTTACTGGAGTTCCTGCTATTGTTGATTTGGCTGCTATGCGTGATGCTATAAAAAAACTAGGGGGTAATCCATTAAAGATTAATCCTCTGATCCCGGTTGACCTTGTCATAGATCATTCTGTACAAGTTGATTATTATGGTACAAGTGATTCTTTTGATAAAAATGTTACAATGGAAGTAACTAGGAATCTAGAGCGTTATGAATTTTTGAAATGGGGGCAAGAAGCATTTGATAATTTTAGAGTAGTACCTCCAGGAACAGGAATCTGTCATCAAGTTAATTTGGAATATTTAGCCAATGTTGTGTGGACTAAACAACAAAATGGTGTAACTTTCGCTTATCCTGATACATTAGTTGGCACAGATAGTCATACTACGATGATTAATGGTCTAGCAGTTCTTGGCTGGGGAGTCGGGGGAATTGAGGCTGAGGCGGCAATGCTCGGTCAACCTTTATCAATGATTTTACCAGAGGTAATTGGCTTTAAGTTAACTGGCTCTTTAAAGGGAATGATTACTGCTACAGATTTGGTGCTAACAGTTACTCAAATGCTCAGAAAGAAAAATGTAGTCGGCAAATTTGTTGAATTTTATGGAGATGGGCTAGATTCGCTGACATTGGCAGATAGGGCGACTATATCAAATATGGCTCCTGAGTATGGTGCTACTTGTGGGTTCTTCCCAATTGATAATGAGACTATAAAATATCTTAATTTTACAGCTAGAGATCAAAATAGAATAAAGCTAGTAGAGCAATATGCTAAGCTACAGTCATTATGGTTTGATCCAATAATTACTCCGGAATATACTGATATATTAGAACTGGATTTATCTACTTTAGAACCTTCCTTAGCAGGACCAAGACGGCCGCAAGATAGGGTTAACCTAAAAAATGCTGCTAGTAATTTTAAAACTGAACTACCTTCTCTAACTAGAGGTGATGTTGATATTGATAAAAAGTACCCTGTTGATGAGCAATATAGTATAGGGCATGGCGATGTCGTAATAGCTGCAATCACAAGCTGTACAAATACTTCGAATCCTACTGTGATGATTGGAGCAGGCTTGCTTGCTAAGAAAGCAGTAGAACTTGGGTTGATGAAAAAACCGTGGGTTAAGAGTTCATTGGCCCCTGGTTCAAAAGTAGTAACGGAATATCTGAAAAAAAGTGGACTTGACCAGTACCTAAATCATTTAGGTTTTAATCTTGTCGGCTATGGTTGTACTACTTGTATAGGCAATTCCGGTCCGCTTGTGCAGGAAATAGAAGAGACTATTGCCGGGAACAATCTTGTTGTTGCTTCGGTATTATCTGGTAACAGAAATTTTGAGGGCAGGGTACACCCTTTAACAATAGCTAGTTATTTGGCTTCTCCTCCCTTAGTCGTTGCTTATGCCCTAGCAGGTACTATGAACATTGATCTTGAAACTGACGTGATAGGTAAAGGTCATAATGGTAAGGATATATATCTTAAGGATATTTGGCCAACCCACCAAGAAATAAAAGAGTTAATAGATCAATCTATTAACTCTAAAATGTTCAAAGACAAATATAGTGAGGTATTTTTAGGTGATAAAGAGTGGCAAGATATTAAAGTAACTAAAACTGATACTTATAATTGGAGTAAAGATAGTACTTATATCAACAATCCTCCTTATTTTGAAGGTATTGAACATATATCTAGTAACTTGCACAATATAGAATCTGCTAGAATATTATCTATTTTTGGCAATTCTATTACTACTGATCATATATCTCCAGCCGGCAATATTAGTAAAACAAGTCCTGCTGCTAAGTATTTAACTGAGCATGGCATTCTACCTATCGATTTCAATTCTTATGGATCACGGCGTGGCAATCATGAAGTAATGATGCGAGGTACTTTTGCCAATAATAGGATAAAAAATGCCATGTGTCCCGGAATTGAAGGAGGGGTAACTATAAACCAACTAGGTAATCAAGAGAGTATCTATGATGCTGCAATGGATTATAAAGCTCATTCTGTGCCTTTAGTAATTTTTGCAGGTAAAGAATATGGCTCTGGTTCATCAAGAGACTGGGCAGCAAAAGGTACTAGTTTACTTGGAATAAAAGCAGTAATTGCTGAAAGTTTTGAAAGAATTCATCGATCAAATTTAGTGGGTATGGGTGTTTTACCGCTTGCTCTTGCTTCTTCTACTGTAAATGACTTAAAACTTGATGGTTCTGAGTATGTCACCATTACCGGCTTGAGTAATGAAATAACGCCTTATGAGCAACTTAATTGTATCATAAAGAGAAAAAGTGGTATAGTTGAGACTATCAAAGTAATATTACAAGTTTTTACAGATAATGAGATAGACTATATAAAACATGGTAGTATAATGCATCTAGTAGTTAAAAATTTAAGAGATGAACATGGATAAGGAGATTAAGAAATATATAAATGCAGGGAAAACAAACCTTATAGTAATTTATATATTATTTCTGTGCGGAGTAGTTGCACCGTTATTACCTATTATTGGAGCAGTTTTTGCATATATTAATAAGGATATTAAAGATGGACTTTTAGCTAGCCATTACACTTTTATATTACGTACTTTTTGCATAGGATTTATTGGTATTATAATATCTATGATAACCACTATAATACTAATTGGTCCGGTGTTATACGCATGCTTGTTTGTTTGGTTTATATTAAGAATCGCTATAGGTCTCAAATATTTGTTGAATGATACAGGACATCCAAACTATATGACTTACTGGATAAAATAATGTTTCTTGAAACCGTACTTGGAAAGCAAACTAAATATGCAGATTTGTATGACAATAGTTTACTACACCCAATCAGTCGTAAATTTGCTAGAGATAGCTTACAGATAGTAGGTTCTTTGCCGTTTAATGGATTTGACATTTGGAATTGTTATGAAGTTTCTTGGCTAAACCCAAGTGGTAAACCTGAAGTAAAAATATTGGAGTTCATGGTAAGTTGTGAGTCGCCTAATATTGTAGAATCAAAATCACTAAAGCTTTATTTAAATTCTTTTAATAATACTAAGTTTGATAATAGAGAGCAAGTAAAAGAATTAATTGCAAAGGACTTAAGTTTGGTATTTCAAGCACCTGTAACTGTTTCTATAAAAGATTTAGAATCATATGAGGGAATAAAGCTGCAGTCCTTTTCAGGCATAAATTTGGATAAACTGGAGGTGACAATTACTAGTTTTGAGACTAGTCAAAATTTGCTAAAATTGTCTGAAGACAATACGCAAGTAGTAAATGAAATACTATATTCTCACTTGCTAAAATCGAATTGTTTAGTTACTAACCAGCCAGATTGGGCATCAGTACAAATTAGTTATAGAGGCAAGAAAATTGATCATAGTTCTTTGTTAAAATATTTAGTATCATTCCGTAATCATAATGAATTTCATGAACAATGCGTTGAGAGTATTTTTTGTGATATTAATAAGTTTTGTACTCCCGATCAATTAACTGTTTATGCGAGATATACAAGACGTGGTGGCATAGATATTAACCCTATACGCTCCAATTGCAACCTAGAGGTTACAAAACTTAATAATATAAGACATATTCGTCAATAATAATGCTTAGTGGTAGTATCAATTTAGAGTATATTTATATTAAAATGGAGAAAATATGGGCAAAAATAAGTTAAACTCAAATAAAAAACTACCCCCGGATATTCAATTAAAGGACAATTCAGATAGTTCTGAAATGAAATCTGAAACAATAGACAATTTGGTTAGTCAATTATCGAGATTATCAAAAGAGTATACTGATATAGTAAATTCTGCAATTTCTAAAAATTTAGCAGTTGTTAATAGTCGTATTAGAGTAACCGAAGATATATTTAATCAACTCTTATCATCGATGAGTAAAGGGATGCAGGAGAATGTTGTACTTACTAAAGATTTGTTAAAATGTAAGGGGTTACCAGATTTAGCTTTGTTACAGCAGAAAATGTTTGAAATATATTGTACTAATATGATGAATTCTTCCATTGAGGTTGCTCGTAATATACGAAAATTTGAATAGGTAGTAAGTTTGGAACAATTCCAAAATTGAGGTTATTTAAGAGTGTTAAATGTTTGAGCAATTACTTGATTTTTCTTCTATATATTTTATTATGCAAGGGATGGTAGTAACACTGAAATACAGTATAGTTTCAGTGTTATTAGGGTTGATTATTGGTATCTTACTAGCAATTTGTAAGGTAAGTAAAAGTTGTGCGTTAAGACTGTTTGCTAATTTCTATACATCTGTTTTTCGTGGTACTCCGTTACTTATACAACTTAGCATAATTTATTTTGGTTTACCTAGTGTAATTGGCATTAAGCTTGGTGTCTTCGTTGCTGGTAGCATAGCTTTCTCATTAAACTCCGGGGCATATGTTTCGGAAATAATTAGAGCTGGAATTAATAGTGTTGATAAAGGACAGATTGAGGCAGCTAAAGCATTAGCTATACCCGAGAGATTAATGATGAAAGATATTATCTTGCCCCAAGCCATAAGAAATATCTTACCTTCACTGGTTAATGAGCTTATTAATTTAATCAAAGAATCATCGATTATATCAATGATCGGTGAAATGGATTTAATGCGTAGAGCTCAGTTAGTATCGATTGAAAGTTATACTTATTTTACCCCTATGTTAATAGCAGGACTTTGTTACTATGTTATGGTAATAATTATCAGTAAATTAGCTAAAATTATTGAAAAAAGACTAGTAATTGGAGTGGAGTAACCCCAATTCGGGATAAGAATTGACAAATTCTTATCCCAAATTTGCATAAGTAGGATTTATTTATAATATGTACTTAAGTGAAATATGTATAAAACGTCCAGTATTTGCAACAGTATTGAGTCTAGTGGTTGTTATTTTAGGGGCGGTATTTCTTACTAAACTGCAAATTAGAGCTATTCCCGATATTTCTTCTCCTGTAATAACAGTATATGCAAATTACCCTGGGGCAGATGCTCTTTATATGGAGAAAGAGATAACAACTCGTATTGAGAAAGCACTAAAAACTGTCAAGAACCTTGATACTATCACTTCACAAAGCTCTACAGGTAGCAGTCATATTACTTTAATATTTCTATCATCGGCTGATATAGAAACAGCCTTAAACGATGTTAGGTCTAAAATTTCTAATATAAGTTCCATATTCCCCCAAGGTATGAGCATGCCTTATGTTGCTAAGATGGATGCAGATAATTTCCCTAGTTTGTATTTAAGTATCAGTAGTGATGTATATGATGATTTACAATTAACCCAAATTGTTCAAGATAGCGTAAAAACCATTTTAGAAAAACTTGAAACAATAGGTCAGGTTGAGATATATGGTGCTAAAGAGTACTCTATGCGTATAGAACCAGACCCGGTAAAATTATATCAGCATAAAATGTCAGTGTTAGAAATGGAGAGTGCTATAAAAAAACAAAATATCTATTATCCAGCAGGAACTATTAAAACAGCTGCACGTGATTTTACTGTAAGATTAGATGGCTCTTTAAGTAAACCGGAAGAGTTTGAAAAAATTATACTAAAAGTGAAAGATGCTAATATATTAAAGTTACGAGATATTGCTAAAATATATTTAGCCCCTCCAGATACTGAGGTAATTTTTAGATATAACGGAAAAAACTCGATAGCACTTGGTCTTATAAAACAATCGAAGGCAAACATACTTGATTTATCCAAAGAGGTTAGATATTCACTAGATAAAATAAAAAAAAATCTACCTAAAGGTATAACAATTGATATAGCCCATGATTCATCAATTCCAGTTAGGGCTTCAATCAGATCAGTATTCTTCACTATCATGGAAGCATTAGTTTTGGTTATGGTAGTAATATATCTGTTCTTGGCATCAGTAAAAATCACCCTCATACCATTTGTAACTGTTCCGATATCATTAATTGGTACATTTATTGTTATGTATTATTTAGGATTTTCTATCAATATATTTACCCTTTTAGCAATGATATTAGCTATTGGCTTGGTAGTAGATGATGCAATAGTAATGTTAGAAAACATTTTTAGGTACAATGAGATGGGGCATTCTCCTATAGAAGCTGCCTTTCTTGCATCTAAGGAAATTGGTTTTGCCATTGTAGCGATGACTATAACACTTGTTTCAGTATTCTTACCAATAGGTTTGATAGATGGATTTATTGGTAAGTTATTCATTGAATTTGCTTGGACCTTAGCATTCTGCGTTTTATTTTCCGGTTTTGTGGCGATTACTTTAACGCCAATGATGGCAAGTCGCATGATTGGTAAAAATGATCGACCTCCTTTAGGGTTTTTAGTTAAATTTGATCAGTTCATTAAATTAGTACAAAGCAAGTATTTGTACTATTTAAATCTTGCTCTTGATCATAAAAAGAAATTCTCACTTATTATTGCACTATCTTTAGTTGTACTAGTTGTTAGTTTGATCTTTGTCAAAAAAGTTTTTATTCCCCAGGAAGATGATGGGTTTTTACAAGTTTTCTTCACTGGCCTTCAAGGTTCTAGTATTAAACAATCAGAGAAAACAGTAGTGGAAGCTGAAAAAATACTTAGTTCTCATAAAGATATAGCAGGTTATTTGACAATAATTGGCTCTGGAGCTAGTAACAGTGCTTTTGCTTTCGTACCTCTTAAAGATTGGAAAGAAAGATCAAAGTCACAAGAAGCTATAAAAAATATGCTTAATAAGCAATTTCAACAAATAGCAGGAATGTCAATTTTTGTTCAAAATCCACCTTCATTGGTTAGTGGTAATGCTAGAAATGCTGTCGAATTTACTTTACAGACCTCACTTGAATATGATGAGTTAGATCAAATATCACAGAAATTTGTTAATAGAATGAAGAAATATCCAGTTTTTATCAATGTAGGTAGTGATTTAAATTCTTCTATGCCGACAATTGACGTAATTGTTAACCGAGATAAAGCTTATCTGCTTGGTGTGAGTTTAGAAAATATAGGGATAACATTGCAATATTTGCTGGCAGGAAGAAAAATTGGTGATTTCAGAATGGGCAATAATCTGTATGATATAACTATGCAATATAACCTAAAATACCGTAATAGTACCGATCATTTTAGTAAGATACTGATACCAACCAATAAACCAACTAATAATTTGCTGCCATTAAGTGTAGTTGCTAATATGGTTGAGAAAGTGTCTATTGAGTCTTATAACCACTATAATAATTCTAGATCGGTAACGATTTCGTCAGGTTTAGCTCCAAACCAAAAAATTACCGATGCCATAAATTCGATAAATACTATAGCTGATGAATTATTGGATAGTAGAACAACTATATTAGAATATATTGGAGAGATTAAAAGAATGACAGAATCACAAAGTAATCTTATTGTTACTTTCTTATTTGCTTTGTTGTTTATTTATTTAGTGCTTTCAGCCCAATTTGAAAGTTTTACTGATCCTATATTAATACTTATTGCTGTACCATTCTCAATTACTGGAGGGGTATTAATGCTCTTAATATGTGGTAATACGCTTAATATGTATAGTAATATTGGTTTGATCACTTTAATTGGTTTGATAACAAAAAATTCTATTATGATAGTAGAATTTGCTAATAACTTAAGAGACCAAGGACTAAGTGTTAGAGAAGCTGTAACTAGAGCCTCTAGCTTAAGACTTAGACCTATTCTAATGACTACTCTAGCAACCATTTTTGGGGCAATGTCATTAGTGATTAGTTCTGGAGCAGGAGCAGCCGCTCAAAATTCTATTGGTTTAGTAATAGTTGGTGGAATGAGTATAGGAACTCTTTTCACTATATTTGTTATTCCAGTTTTATATCAAAGTTTTAAAAAAGGATGATTTAAGTGAAATATCTTAGGTATACAAAATGGTTTGCAGACATAGACAAACCTAACACATATTTAAGTTTGATTACATGAAAAAAATTAACATAGCAACCGTATTTAGTGGAATTGGTGCAATAGAACACGCATTGCAAAGATTGCAAATAGATCACCATATTGTTTTTGCTTGTGATATTGATAAATATTGCAAACAAACATATTTTGCTAATTATAAAATCAACGAAAATCAATGGTACAATGACATAAAAGTACTCGATGGCAATAAATATAAAAATAAAATAGATTTATTTGTTGGGGGAAGTCCTTGCCAATCTTTTTCAATGGTTGGAAAAAGGAAAGGGCTTGAGGACGATAGAGGAAATTTGTTCTTTGAGTTTGCAAGATTAGTTGACGAAATAAAGCCCAAGATTTTTATTTTTGAGAATGTAAAAGGTCTATTATCTCATAATAGTGGTAAGACTTGGGAAACAATTGAAGAAACCATAAAAGGACTAGGTTATACATATTATAAACAAGTTTTGAATTCAAGAGATTATGGCATACCACAAAATAGAGAAAGACTATTTGTTATTGGTTTTTTAGAAGAACAAAGTTTTGAATTCCCAAAACCGATCCCCCTTGAAATAACAATGCAAAATTTATTAGTTGATAACCCTGAGGTAAAATATTTTTTACCTGAAAAGGGTATTAAATTTGTTTCAGATAACAAGAACTTAAATAAGAAATATACACAAATTGACGGTAAAATTGCATTATGTCAAAAAGCCAATCAACAATTTAATTGGCACGGGGATTTTGTAATGGATAAATATTATCTTTCTGAGAAAGTAAAAAACTACGTTTTATCAAGTGGTACAAGGGATTTTTATTCAAAACCTGTAATAGATTTATCAATTGCAAGACCTCTTTTATCAACAATGGCAAAAATGCATAGGGCAGGAGTTGATAATTACATTACACGAGGCGATAAATTACGAAAACTAACCCCTAGAGAATGTTTAAGATTAATGGGTTTTTCTGATGAATTCAAAATTGTTGTTAGCGATACGCAAGCATATAAACAAACTGGTAATAGCATTGTTGTTGATGTATTAGTAAATTTACTTAAGTCTATTTATGGAAAATGAACTAACATTATTGGGGCAGAAATACATTAATATTAATACATTTGATAGTATTGTAATACCTGATTGTTTTGTGCATAGACGAAATAAACTTGATTATTCAAGAGGTAATGGAGAAGCAAAATTATACATCGGTTCAAGAAAAAGCATAGAAATACAATCGTTTTTTAAAAAAACCTCAATGACGGGATTTTTATTAAAAAGAGATTTATTAGAGTATTTGCAAGACGCAAAATTTGAATATGAGAATAAAGAACAAGTTTATCGAGAGAATATAACTGATTATTGGCTTGAAAATAACAAAATGCTTGAAAGAAAAGAACAGGTACTGTTTTTTGAATTTACTGAATCACCGGCAGGTGGAGATTCAAGATATTAAATCAGTTCAATGCGTGGAGACGTATTTTATAAAGAATTTAGAAAAATTGTTTTACCTGAAATTACTTATATATCAATCTTGAAACTGAAAAATATTGATAATAAAGAGGTTTTTTATTTTAGACCATATTTAAATTATTTTTATGATCCAAGGCATCATAGTGCAATTATAGCAGAAAAAGAAAAGGAAATTCAAGAAGATAAAACACTAGGACAAGATAAAAAGAAAGAAATTATTTATGCAAGAAAAGGACAAGGTAAATATCGTACTAGTGTTATTGATGAAATGGGTGAATGCTTAATAACAAGAGTAAATGATGAGAGAATGCTGATTGCAAGCCATATAAAACCTTGGGCGGTTTGCGAAAATGACAGAGAACGTATTGATAAATACAATGGATTACTTTTAACACCAACTTATGATAGGTTATTTGACCAAGGGTTTATAACTTTTTCAAATGAAGGTAAAATTTTTGTTTCACCTTATTTATCACCGTTGAATACAAAAAGATTGGGGTTGATTCCAAATAAGCAATATGATTTATCGTTGCATGCAAGACGTTCGGATTATTTAGAATATCACAGACAATGTATTTTTAAAAAAGGTTAATGAATAGATAATAAAAGATGTAAAACTTTATTATTCTGAAGTAATTTTACAAAAAATCTATTAGTGGGGGAATAATTTTGATTATACTAGGAATTGACCCATCTTTAGCTGGTATGGGATGGGGGGTAATCGATACCGATCCTCTGAAATATTTAGATAGTGGGGTCATAAAGACTAAATCAAGCGAAGCAATGCATAAAAGGCTAGCTTTCATTAGCTCGTCCTTGCAAAAGATAATAGTACAATATAAACCTGCTATTGTTGCTATGGAGGAGACATTTGTTAATATGAATAGTGTTTCATCGTTAAAATTGGGATATGCTAGAGGAGCAGTCATGTCACTTATAGGAGGATATGATATTGCTTTTCAAGAATTTAAACCTAATGTTATCAAAAAATCTGTAGTGGGTTATGGTCATGCTGAAAAAAATCAGGTTCTGCAAATGATTAAACTTTTACTACCAGGAGCAATTGCAATCAGTAACTTTGATGAAGCAGATGCCCTTGCAGTGGCTTATGTTTGTTGGGCTTATACCTCAGAACCTCCTATAATTGAATTATAGCAATTCTTTACCTTTTGCTTTTTTCGCTTTTTCTTCTTCTTTTTGCTTACCTTTAAATTTTGTCAGAAACTCATCTGTTATGTATATAAGACTCATACTAAAGCTAAGGAATGGAGAATCTAATATAATAGTACAACTACCATCGGCAAATCTAATCTCCTTATTACCTAAATTAGGGTTTTGGCTATGGGTGAGTTTGTATTTTTCTGCAAGTAACTCATAAAACTCTGTAAATTTATCGTTATTTATCGTTAAGATGATTGCTTGGATAATATTATCATCATTACATATTACTAATAATTCAGTCAGTCCCTCTAATTTGACCTCTCTAACATTAACATAATAATTATATCCATCCCAATGATTCCTCTCTTTTTTAGTAATCTGATATACTCGCTCTACATCTGCTATACTTGCTTTATTTAATTCAAAACCCAATGGAGCTGGATTGGTACTAGTATTTAAACTAAAAATTGAAATACATAATATGTAGAATAGTCTAGTGATCATAAAAGTTCCCTTTTTATATATTAAATAAGAAAGCTATAATATATAAACTATTATGATTTTCAACTAATTATTTCATTTAAGCAAAAATAATATACTATCCTCCTAACTACAGGATAAGAAACTAATTTGATGTAAAATAGATACAATTTTATTGAAATTAGATTATAAAATAATATATTCAAAAGTTCTAAAGAAGTCTCAGTTGCAGTCAATTTAGTGTTTGCTATAATCTAGCCAACGAGATATAACAAATCTTGCTGGTATGTTAGTATATATTCTTCTGCTTTGAAGAATTGTTTTTTTAATATCAAGGACGAACGTAACAACGTATCTTATGTACGCACCGCTTGTTCTTCATTTTCAAATCCAATTCTCTAAATCATTTGAGTATACTAAATACATTAATGTCTGAAATGTTAACAATTTATTTGGAGAGTTGAGCATATGAATAAAGGAGAATTAGTAGCATTAATGGCTGAAGCAGGTCATTCAAAAAGTGATGCAGAAAAGGCCCTTACTTGGGTTGTAGACAGTGTACTTAAAGCACTTAGTCGTGGTGAGGACGTTAACCTAGTGGGGTTTGGTTCTTTCCATATACAAAGTAGAGCTGCACGTGAAGGTCGTAATCCAAAAACTGGTGAGAAAATGCATATTGCTGCCTATAAACAACCAGTCTTTAGAGCCGGTAAGAAAATGAAGGAAGCTTGTAATAATTCGTAAGTTCGTATTTTACTTAGAACCTGCTTCTGTAAAATATTATAGTTTTTACCAAGGGTGCAAGTTTAAGTAACCTGAGTTCAATACAACAAAGCTAGTGTCATCCCTGCCTACGTAGGGATGACACTAGCTTTTGCCATACAAGTATCATTACTTACGTTGGCATTTCTGCCCCACAACTGTCGAAAGTCGAAAGTAGAGCGGGTTTTAGGCAGGGCAGTTTAAAAGTTGTATATGGTCAACGTCATTGCGAGAAGACCGTAGGTCGACGAAGCGATCCATAAAAGTAACCAAAAATGGATTGCTTCGTCGGCTTATACCTCCTCGCAATGACCTTGGTTATTTTTTTGTAACTTTTAAACTGCCATTATGACTTCTAAAACCGCTTCCTCTTCTAACTTTCGACAGATGTGGTTTCTGACCCATGTTGGCAAAGCCTAGAAACCTATTTTTTATTATACCATTAGCAGAATGATCAAAGAATATCTTGAATGTAGATTCAAACAGGCTAGGCTTTATAATAGTTGGCTGATTGATGTTGATGATACCGCAAAAGCTTTAGAAGATTTGCTTATATTTATAGAAAGCAGTTTGATTGTAGATAAAATTCAATTAATAAATCATCCAGATTATCGTTTAGTAGCTAGGGATAATTCTGTGACGAGCAGTGTCAAAGACATATCTATTGACCAAATTAGAGATTTACAGCAATTTTTTTATAGAACATCATCAATATCTAAATATAGAGTAGCTGTTATTTATCAAGCAGATTTAATGAATCTCAATGCAGCAAATTCCTGTCTTAAGCTTTTAGAAGATACGCCAAAGGATAGTTTTATTTTCTTGATTACCTCAAGGGCTGCCGGAATAATAAGTACTATAAGATCTAGATGTGCTAAAATTAACATAAAATCACAAAATCGCTTAGTGGGAAGCGATATATATGTTAAATTTACGACGTACATTGCTAACTATGCAAATCCTAAAGTGAAGTTAGATCTTATCGAAGAATTTACCAGTAAAAACAAGGAATTATGGGGAGATTTTGCTTGTAGCATGCTATATCTAGTTAATAGAATTACTAAAAAATCTCTCAATATCAATATTGAATTCAATGAATTAGAGAATAAAATATTTAATCAATTGCGTTCTAATTCCCCTGATTATTTGATAACAAAATTTGCAAATATCAAACGAATAATAAATAATACCATAGATTATGACCTAGATCTAAGGGTTAATACCATAGCATTAATAGAAGAGTTATGGTAATTTTGTCGTCAAAATTTGCTTCCGTTCTTATTCAGGATCACTAGTATGTCATTCCCGCTTTGGTGGGGAATCTAAAAAAATAGCCTATAGTAAGCTACTTTCGCAGGGGGTGATGACATCCTTAATAGTTAATACTACTACATATGCCAACTCTTGATTGTGGCTTTGAAACTGCCCTGAGAAGCAGAAGATATATTTTTATCTTGCATTGTTTGAATAAGTATGTTATAATCCGTCGCAATCGTAATATCCGTTTGATACGGAGGTAAGTTTTTTTAATTTTATAGAAAAATATAAGAACATGTCCCAAGATATTTTAACAGTAAATACAGTTACACTTGTTCAGGAAGCTTTTCCTTTAACAAAGGAAGTAGATAACACAGAATCTTCAAGCGAATTAGGTGTATCTAAAACGCCACAACAAGTGGATGATATTATTAGTAAGCTGAGGGAAAATAGTCTGCATGTTTTTGAGAAATATTTACGTAAAGAGTTTTTTAGCACAGTAGCTGGCAATCAAGGTGAAGTTGATATAACAAAGGATATTTTTCAGATAATGTGTCACTCATTATTATATAATGAGCAGAAAGGTGCACTAAGTCTATTTATGACGATAAAAGATATAAAGAAAAGACTTGATGAAATAGAGACAACATCAGAGGGTGCAAAAAAAATTAATAAGTTTAAAGAGGAAATTGAGCAATATAGAGCAGATGTAATTAAAAAATTATCAACTAATGAAGGAATCGCAGATATTGTTACTGGACGTTTACAAGATGATCTTGTTAGTATGATAGTTTTAAGAGACTCGAATGAAGAGGCTAGATTTAGTACAAAAGATATTGCTTCGGAAGTTACGAAATATATAACAATCCCTGATAAAGTGCAAACTTATATGTTAAAAAATGGTTATGGTGTGTCTCCATCTTTTAAGACAGTCATTAATAGAACCGGACTTAAGCATTTTGCAGTAGAAATAAACCAAGGCAAAAAGGGGGGAGAGTGGGGTTATTTTGATCAGGAGAAGTTCACTTCAAAGAATATTCATAAATTTGCTGATTCTGTGAATAGTATTGTTACCTCTATGGAAATAATATTATTATCAATTCAGAAGTTAAAAATAACCAAAACAACACAAAGTAAAAAACTGATAGCTAAATTATTGCCAGTATTAGCTGATTTTAATGATACATATTTAGAGAACAATAAGGATAAAATTGTAGTACAACTTACTGCAAATCTTACTAGGAAGTATAGTAAATGGGTCGATACTTCTACTAAAAAGTTAGAAAAGATATCTAAAGGAATAACTGAATCATATAATAAGGAAAAAGGGATTTATATTAAAGAAGAAAATACGGATTCTATAGATATTAATGATGAGTCAAGTGATATATCAATAACTTTCCTTGAAGCAATGGAGTCTCAACATGAAGACCATATTACAGATATTGATGAGCCAATAAATCAACTAGATTATGATATAGAACAGCAACCTGTGCCTACTGAGATATTTCATGTAGTAGAAAATTATGAAGAAACGATAGAAGAAGAAAAGATAGAGTCTATTACTGATGTTGAGGAGCTAAAAAATATAACAATAACTTATCCTGAAACAAGAGAGTTTCAAATGGACATAGCTACTGATCAATTAAGTTGTGATGTAGAAGCGGTAGAACAACATGATGTAGAACAGCAATCTAGCCCTATGCAAGAATCCCTAACTGAGTTTCAAGATTGTAATGATCAACAAGAAAAAACTAGCTCTATTAATATAGCAAGCGATAATCTTGATAATACAGAGGTAACAGTTTTAAATGAACAACATACTGTTGATAGTAATCAATCTGATATATCACCAAATGATAGAGGTTGTGATGTGCCTACAGAAGCATCTTATATAAATAGTACGGAAGCTACTACTACAGTGATTGATAGCACTAAATCTGAGATTGAGTCTTTAGAAGCTAATAATACAGAATTAGTAGAAAGCCCCATGGTTATAAGTCACATGTCTAGTTGGAATATATGGGCTATGTGGACTGCAGTTAAATCATATGTTAGTAGTACATTACATGAAATTAGTGATACCGTACTAACTTCTATAAAGCAGTGGGATCATCATCACTATGGAAGTTATGACTTAGGTCATCCTTATAAAAGTCATGGTCTAGGAGAAGAGGCAAGCCTAATAGGGGAGAATCCAGCCTTATTAGAAAGTGTAAAATATTTCAGCAATCTTGTAATTTAAAGACTATATAGCTAACTGTAGTTACTACACAGTAGCTGTCATTCTAAGCAATGGCGGGAATCTAAAAAAATAGCCTAAAAGACTATTAAACATTTTGAAACCCCAGCTATACTAAATGGTTGACACGGGAATCCTGCACATAAAATATCGTGAGGGGGTACATTTTGTTCGTGTACTTGTGTTATATAGTCAATTGATGAGAAGTTGGTGACGTCGTCACTCGTCGCTCGCCTATTACATATAGGCGTTGCTCCATCGCTCCTAGCACCAAATCCTCCTGAATTGACTATATATCCACCATCAATTTTATGATCACAGCTAAAATTAGCTCTATATGTTTTTAATGCCGATGTATCAATCTCGCTAGTGTAAACGCAGTTACCACCAACAGACTCAAATGATCTTCTTACACCACTAATCCCAGCAAATAAGTCAATAAAAGTAAAGTTATTATACATAAACCTCATTATAATGCAATTAACCACAATATTACAAATATATTCAATAGATATTTTTCGAAATTCTACTTCTGCTGGTAATTTATTTGTGCTACCGGTACTCTGCTTCTCACGTGCATCATAGTCCGCTGCGGGCTGAGGTTTCGTGGTTTCTTTAAATTCCTCAGCATAAGCAAGTTTGCTAAAGATATCTATTATTCATAGATATCTCAAGCGTATCTTTTGAAACATCTATTCCCATAAATATCTTGCTTTTTTTAGTCATTTGCTTTACCTATAATTAGTGGTTGTTTTGCAAAGTTTTGATACATGATTATAAATTCGATCTCTAAAGGATTCTGCTACCGTTCGTATCATACTTTGTGATTCAAGGGAGGAGGTCATCAAGATACCTTCGGTCTTTAAGGACCTATCTAATTTAAACTGTGTCATTCCTTCCTGACCATATTAACTCCATAAAGAGCTAATATTCAAGATACAATCCAAAAAATAACCTGCAAAGGTCGTTAGATAATATGGATTCCTCTACCTACGCGGGAATGACATTGAGTTAGATTACCTGCGTATGACATAAAACGATGTAGACCAACTACTTTTGTTATAAACAAAAAATAAGAGCAATTTCTATGCTAATTAGAAAAATTAAATTTAAAACATATAAACTCCTCTCTTACATAATATTGCTACTACCTTTAATAGCAAATGGTAAGATTATTGATGTTAATAGTTTAGACCAAATAAATAAGGACTACGAAGAATTATGCAATAATTATTCCCCTAAAGATATCTTAGTGGTCTTGGGTAGAGAAAAAGTTATATTCAAATCATTTTTCCCCCCAATTATCCAATTGAATAAAAATGAATTATCTAAGCTACATGAAATATTCAAAGCAGTTAGACCCTCAAAGGATGCTTATTTTGATACAATACTGCTTACAGAGTATAAAAATGAGTTATTAGATGTCAATTTGCCTAATTTTATAAAGAATATAATGGATAAAGGTAGCCCCGTAATTGTGAGTGATTATGGTTTAACTGGTAACTTTAACAATATAAAGAAGCTAGAAATATGGGAGGCTGAGTATTTAGAGAAATTTAATATTGATTTGTCCAACAGTTTCCCACAACATAATTATCTTATTTTTAATAATATGAAGCCTTTTGATAATACTTATCCGACATTTTATCAGGGTATATTAAGTAGTAATAATAATGCTTCATTTCAGTTGATATTAAATTTTTTAATAGAAGTGAAGTTTATGCCAAAAGTTTTAATAATGGTTGATGGAAATTCCAGTGAGTTGACTGCAATGGAAAGTCAACTAAGAAATTATGACGATAATGTGATGTTTATTGGCTATAATTATAAATTATCTGACCAAAAAGAATCAATATTCAATTCTCGTGATTTAAAAAAATCACTTAATGAATTGGTTAATAAGGTAAATGCAGTAAAGAGAAGCAACGACAAAATCAAAGTTAAGAATCAAGAGAGTGTAAATCCATATGATAATAAAAAATAACTTTTTATTAAAATTATTATTAATTTTTATCATGTTACCACATACAGGTTATGCAATAATTATTCCCACTTATTCTATAGATTCTGTTACGGTAAAAAATTTACTTGAAAAAATTGATGCATCTAGCTTAGTGCTAATCAATATTGATGATACAATAGTTACGCCTAAGTCTAAGATGTTTCGTTATGCTAATCCTTATAGAGGGTTTGTTGAAGAGCTGGCAAGTTTGGCAAAATATCATCCTAATGTGGATGAGATAATTGCTAAGTTGCTATTGCAAAGACAAGTTATGTTAGTAGAAGCTAGTTGGCCAAAATTTATCGATAAATTGAAAAGTTCAGGGGCTTTGGTTTTTGGGTTTACTAAAATTAACCCAGCATGTAGACTGATTAAAAATTATGAGGAATGGCAATATGAGCAGCTAAGTAGACTCGGTATTAAATTTACTGATAAAGTTAATAATAAAGAAATATTAAAATTTGATGAAACTGATAAAAGGTCACCAATTTTTCATAAAGGTATAATATTTACCGACTATCTAAATAAAGCTCAGGCACTACGTGAGTTTATGAGTATCACAAATATTTTACCTAATAATATTATAATCTTTGAGAATAAAAAAAGTGAATTAGATAACATAGATAATTTTCTAAGAACAATTGATCTAGATTGTTATGGGGTAGAATATTTAGCCGTTACAGAATTACAAGGTACTCCACAGGAGGATATAGTGAAATTTCAACAGGAAATATTATTAAAAACAGGAAAGTGGTTAGAAGATGATGAGGCTAAACAATTTATAACAAATAGCAAATGATAAATAACAAATGATGCTTAATTTAATTAAGTCTTTAAAAAGTTTAATTACTGAAGCTGGTGGGATTGCTTTAATTAGAAGAGATTTAGGGTTAATAGTTTCTTATAAAGATGATAATTCTCCCGTGACAAATGCTGATAAGGAAGTTAGTAGCTTTATATATAATGGTTTAAAGAACCTAGCACCTAATATTCCTGTAGTTTGTGAAGAAAGAGATATAATTGCTCTGAATGACAATCAATTTTGGTTGATTGATCCGATTGATGGCACAAAAAGTTATATAAAAGGTGAGGATACGTATACAGTAAATATTGCATTGATAAAAAATGGTATGCCTATTATTGGTTTTATCTATCAACCATCTGTGCAGAAATTATATTATACAGATGCTAATAATGCTTTAAGAATTGAACAAAATGGCGTAGAAACAAACTTCGATGCCTTACCTAAAACTCATTATAGGGCTGTTGTTAGCTCACGTTCGTCAAATTCAGATATCAAGGAATTCCTAAAGAAACATCTAATTACTGAAATAGTTACTATACCAAGTTCAATTAAATTATGTTTAGTAGCAGAAGGGAAGGCGGATATTTATCCTAAGTTTGGTCCAACTATGGAATGGGATATTGCAGCGGGACATGCGTTAATTAAAGCTAGTGGTGGAAATATTGTGGATATAGATGGAAATGAATTAGTTTATCAAAAGAAGAACTTCCAAAATCCTCATTTCTATGCTTATAGTCGATATTTCCCTATCTTTACTTCGTTTTGATATTGATTTATAATCTCAAGTATTGATGTAATAAATTAATAGTAGGCTCAAGTAATCATCGCCATTAGGGGTGATGTCACCCCTACGTAGGCAGGGGGCTAAAATAACTCAACACAAGCTATCTTGGTCATTTTTCTAGATTCCTGCTTACGCAGGAATGACATAACGCTTGCAAGGACGACACCGTAGGCTATTAAACCGATGTCTTACATCAAACTGATTTGTTTTAGGTTGAAAATCTTTACAGAAATCTAAAGCACTCTAGCGTAAATATAATAATCCCTATGTACTCCTTGAACAATTTCATATTTCTTAAGCAAACCCTCTTTGACAAAATTACATCGTTCTAAAACATTAATTGAACGTATATTGTCATTTATTACAGTAGCTTGGGTTCGAACAATACCAGCATATTCTATAAATCTTAAAATAGCTTTGATTGATTTTAGCATAATTCCTTTACCCCAAAATGCAGGATCAAGATCGTAGCTTATTTCTGCTTTGAGGTGCATTGTAGAAACAGTATTAAACCCAGCCGTACCTATAAGTTTATTATTATCTTTAAGGGAAATACCCCAGTAAAACCCTCTTTGGTGATGAAATAAGCTAGACCAATATTTTAGTTCATCAGCAGCTTGTGGAATAGTTGATGGAATGTTGTTATCTGTCAAGAAAGGACTCATCTCTAATTTATTCATATAACCAAAATAGTCTTCTGAATCATCACTAGTTAATTCTCTCAGTACTATGTTGTCTAGGTCTAACATAGGAAATTGATGATATATAAAACTGTTAAGCATGTGTAGAAGCGAATTTACTTTTATAATTAATCGGGTCAATTGTATTATTTTCTTCAAAGGCCTTAAGTCTAAGTAAGCAGGCATGACATGTTCCACAAGATAACCCATTATCTAATGGATCATAGCAAGAAATTGTTTTAGAGTAATCTACTCCTAATTCTAGACCAGTTTTGATAATTTGCCCTTTTGTCATATTTATTAAGGGAGCATGAATGGTAATTCGTGTACCCAATACTCCTACCGCAGTTGCAAGATTAGCAAGCTTCTCAAAAGCGTCTAGGTACTCTGGACGGCAATCTGGGTAATTAGCATAATCAGTTGCGTGTACCCCCATAAAAATATCAAAGGCTCCTATTATTTCACTAAATCCCAAAGCATAACTTAAAAATATAGTATTACGTGCCGGGACATAAGTGATTGGTATATTATCCCCTAAATCACTATGATCTTTATATTTTGGTACTTCTATGGCATCATCAGTAAGAGCTGATCCGCCAAAGCTACGTAAATCAATATTTACAATTTTATGTTGTTTAATATTATAGTTCTTAACTAACTCTTTAACTTTCTCAAGTTCAATATTATTATGTTGAGAATAGTTAAAACTTATGGCATGAATTTCGTAATTCATTTTTTCTATCATTGCTAGTACTGTAGCTGAATCTGCACCGCCACTAACTAAAACTACTGCCTTCTGCATAAAAATCTCCTATAAGTAAGCTTAATTCTTATATCGAATTGGCTTTGTTATTTTACGTCCCAATTTTCTTGTTATACCCACAGGTAAGATTAATTTTTAACACCTCCTGCCACACCTTATCCCAGCCTTTGGTATGAGTAATATTGGGGAAAATCTTTTGCTGTACACAATTTGAAGAACTAGCTTTTACATAGCCATGCATAATTTTACTCGGCACTATTTTATCCTTGCTTCCCGAAATATGCAATTGCGGAATATTATTGATTTTTATGGCATAATCTATGGGATTTAATGATTTTTTTAATGCATATATTCCATGATGTTTACTAAAATTCTCAATATCAAGATTACCCGCTACAGTTATTATATCATTAATATGCTTATTTCTTGCTGCCACCAAGATAGCAACTCCACCACCACCAGAAAAACCAACCAAACTAGCTGGATTACCATTATTTATACTATTTATTACTATATTTGTTGATTCTATCACCTCTTCAGCCATTCTTTTGTCTGTCCAATAGGCTTGATTACAGTTGGGATTAAGCTCCACTGGTGTATATTGGCATGGACGAGCTATATAAACTATATTAGGTCTAGTATCAAGGGTAGCAAGCTTAAATAACATAACCTTAGAAGGAGTTGGATTGTCTGCAATGGCATAGTGTCCTATACTAATACTCCCATCACCTTCAATATAAAATACGTAAGGACTATCTTTATCCGAAACACGTTGGTAAGTTGTAATAACAAAATCCCCTGCCTTAACAAGTTTCTTCTCAAACTTGTTTATTGAAGCTACCTTTTCTGCTTCCTTAACCCTTGTCTCTATAGACGAAGCACAAGAAGAAAGCAGAAGAGGGATAAAAAGTAGAGCAATTCTAGGCTTAGTGACTATGTTAACAAGATTAGCCACAGACAAACTTAGTCCATAAAAAGCATTTGTGCAGATTGATGTAACATCAAAAAATGTTAACATTTTCTTTATATCCTTTACTCAGGGTAATTTAAAGGTCACAATTATAGCACTTAACATATATGTTCATATATCATTTTAAACGTTCTACAACTTGCCTCAAATAAAGAATCTCTTTTATCTAATACTACAGTTGTAGATTTCAAAAACTAGAAACCATTATGACTAAAACTATGATACAGTTGCATATTTATACCTGAATTTTAGTAACAATTGTAAAGAAAACCCTCAAATTTTCTATAATTTATTCAATCTACAACTGTAGTGCTAGTTTATAAGAACGAACAACCGTCATCGCGAGCCACGAAGTGGCGTGGCGATCCAAATAAACAGCGTACTGTTGCAACTTTTGGATTGCTTCGTCGACCTACGGTCTTCCTCGCAATGACATCTCCTTGCCTAAAACAGCTTCCTCTTCTAACTTTCGGCAGCTGCACATCGATGTCATTCTTAGCAATGGCGGGAATGAATCGAGTGCATATTAAGCACTTTTTCCTTTCTCTACCAGTCTTGCAGCCCTACTTTTAAATTACCCTGCTTACTATCCCTCTAAAACGTCTCCTACTACCCCAACATGATCAACAGGAGGAAGAATTTCCCATACTGCTTCAACAAGACGAAGGGGAGCCTCATTAATGTGATTTACACCTTTTGTCCAGTATGGACCAAGTTTAATTACACAATTAGTCAATGGTCCGGCTATTTCCAATAGTTGTTCACTAGTATAAGCAGAAGAGAATAAATCAACCTTAGTAAGGGTGTTACTATGTGCTTCAACTACTCCTTTAAATACATTAAAACTTATGTTATTGCCATAAGGAATAGTAATCTCCTTGATTTTCTTAAAGCATTTAATTTTATCTGCTCCTGTATCAGATATACCATTGCATGACGCATTTAAAGATAAAAGATTAGGAAGATGTTTAGCTATTGCACCTACTCCTATATCAGTTATGGAATTGTTTTCCACATTAAGAGTTGCAATATTACAGAGCTTTTCAGCTATTTTTGCTATTTTTTCATCATCAATGTCACAGCCACCTAGATTGAGCTCAGTAAGCTTAGAAAGCTTAGATATTTCCTCCGCCATTTCAGGGCTTAAGGTATTGTTTTCAAAATTAAGAGCAGTAATATCACTATTACCTATTGCATCCATTAGTGACCGAAAATCATTTATGCCCATCTTACCAATACCCCACAGAGTTGCCTTAAATTCCGTAATATCTGGGGTAGTTTGTATAAATTTAACTAACTGTTTTATATCAAATATGTCTTCAAAACGGTTGAGCTTCACTTCTTCACTTTTGCTCTGCTCTTCTTTATTTTTGCTCTGCCCTTCCCTAATGGAGAATATGTTACCCTCTTGATTTAAATCTAGCACTCCATCTTTTAAATATGGAGAAAAATTTGTTAATGGCATAATCTATTACCTATATTAAAATTGTTGCTAACAATAAGAACGATACCGTTCATTAGATCATATTATATACTTTTTCTCTTCATAAAGCAATATTGTATTTATAGTAATCACAGGACGATTTAAAAGTTGCAACTAATGATAGAAAAATTTATTTTAGAAAATACATAAACGTCATTGCGAGGAGCAGCAAAGCTGTGACGTGGCAATCCAAAAGTTGCAGCAGAAAATAAAACTAGCCTGCTGTTTATTTGGATCGCCACGCCACTTCGTGGCTCGCGATGATGGTATGGACGCCAATGATAAGAAAGAAAAAAAACTTATCAACGGTTTCAAATGATATTAAAATATCAAAGAACCAAAACCTAAAATAGGTTTGTATTTTTTTAATAATTTTATGAGGTCCATACCATGAATGATTATAAAGTAATAGGAATTGATTTGGCAAAAAGAAAATTACATTTTGCTGCAATAAATTTAGAAAATAAAGTTGTATTAAAAAAAGCAATGGATAGAAAAAGCTTTTTTGAAAATTTATCAATAATGTTTCCAAAGTCAGAAACTTTTGTATTTGAAGCTTGTGGTGGAGCTCATTATATGGCTCAGAGGCTTGAATCAATGGGGCATAAAGCAATATTACTTAAACCTAAAGATGTAAAGGCATATGCAAAAATTCGTCAAAAGAATGATATTAATGATTCAATTGCAATTTGCAAAGCATCCTGTGATCCGGATTTAATGCATGTCAAAGCTAAAACAGTGGTAGAGCAAGAAATATCTTACCTGCATAAAGCAAGGCAGAATATAATACAACAAAGGATTCAGCGCAGTAATGCTCTGATTACCTCATTATTTGAGCTTGGCTATTTGGTAACATGTGGAAAATCTACATTTGCCAAAACTTGTCAAAATTTTGTAAATCTTGCACTAGAAGAGGGATTTATTAACAAAACTATTGCTGTTCAAATGTTGCTTGATTGTAAGGAGATTAGCCAATTGATAGTACGGGAACAAATGTTAGATAAAGAAATAGCAGAAAGAAATAGGTGTTCTGAGAAAGCAAAAATTTTAGAAACTATTCCAGGAATTGGCACAATTAATGCAAGTATTTTAAGCATTAAACCGGTTGAAGCATATGATTCTGCTAAGGATTTTGCCGCATCTTTGGGGCTTGTACCGAAACAAAATACCACTGGTGGTAAGATTATTTTAGGTAGAATAACCAAACAAGGTGATAGATATGCAAGAACAATGCTAATACAAGGAGCAAGGTCTTTATTAATGAGAAGTTATAAAAAGAATCCGCCTCAAGGGAAGTTATCAGAATTTATCGAAAGGTTAAAAGAAAAAGGGAAATCGTTTAATGTAATGGCAGTAGCCATAGCAAATAAATTAGCTAGAATAACTTATGGTTGTTTGATAAGTAATAGCAACTATCAGGTACTATAATAGTTATTTGGTGCAAATTTACGTTATAAAGTTGCTAGGTGGTTAGTGGCGTGCTATAAAAATTGATAAGTAATATGAATAAAACAAAGTAAAAAATAAAAACGATAAGTTGAGGAGATAATAAATAAGCATTTTGGATAAAATCCGTTGTAACGTCATGGTACTTTGATACCGCCGCGATGAGTGTATCTCTCCAGGATCTTAGCAGAATGCAGAAACCATTATGGCACTTTGATGCCGAATATATGACTGCTTCATTTTTTCTACTATTTTTTGTTTTTTTACTTGTGTTTTTATTGGCGTCCATATATGACAACCATTCGTTTCTGTAATTTAGCACTGACGAAGAAGCACTTAGAAAGGTATTTCATCATCTAGATCACTATGGTCAAAATTAGTAACCATATTTTTGGGTGCAACAGAATCTGGTGCTTGAGTACCACCCCCTTTAGAATCCAACAATATAAATTGTGAGTTAAAATTCTGTAGCACTATTTCCGTTGTATATTTTTCTTGCCCAAGGTTATCCACCCATTTTCTAGTTTGTAAATTACCTTCCAAGTAAACTTTAGTTCCTTTTTTGGCATAATTTTTTACAACAGATACCAACCCCTCATTAAATATTACTACTCTATGCCATTCGGTTTTTTCTTTCTTTTCTCCAGTAGCACGATCTTTCCACGTCTCAGAAGTAGCAACACTAAAGCTTGCTATCTCTTTACCATCAGCCGTGTGCCTAATTTCTGGATCACGTCCTAAATTACCTATTAATATTGCTTTATTTAAACTACCAGCCACAAATCATTACCTAACTTATTTAAAACTTTATTATTGCAATAGTAATTCAAAACAACTTATAATGCTACAAGTTTTTTGACAGTTCCTTAAAAATTTATAACAAAATCATTATGCAAGAATATATTAAAGTTCGTGGTGCTAAGGAGCATAATTTAAAGAATGTAAATGTTGATATTCCTAGAAATAAGTTTGTTGTCATTACAGGTCTTAGTGGTTCTGGTAAATCTTCACTAGCTTTTGATACTATTTATGCTGAAGGACAACGCAGATATGTTGAAAGTCTATCTTCCTATGCTAGGCAGTTCTTGCATCTTCAGGATAAGCCTGATGTTGAGTCAGTCTCTGGGTTGTCGCCGGCTATAGCTATTGATCAAAAAACTACATCTAAAAATCCACGCTCTACAGTTGGTACTATAACTGAGATTTATGATTATTTGAGATTACTATATGCACGGGTAGGAGTGCCATATTCTCCAGCAACGGGTTTACCAATAAAGAATCAGACTATATCGGAGATGATAGATGCTATTCGTGACCTTCCTAAGGGAAGTAAATTATACATTTTAGCACCCATTATAAGAGGGCAGAAAGGTGAATTCAGACGTGAAATGCTTGATCTTAAAAAACAGGGTTTTGGGCGATTATTTATTAACAATGAAATTTATGAGATTGATAATCTGCCAAAATTTGATAAGAATAAAAAACATAATATTGAAGTAATTGTTGATAGGATTTCTCTAGAAGATGATTTAGGTAACAGGCTTGCAGATAGTTTAGAAATAGCTCTTAAACTAGCAGATGGTATAGTATATATTGAAATTGTTGACTTGCCAAATGGATTAGAAACCAACCTTACTAAAGGTTCAAAAATCATTTTCTCAGAAAAATATTCTTGTCCAGTTTCTGGTTTTCAAATTACTGAAATAGAACCAAGAATTTTTTCCTTTAATAGCCCATTTGGTGCTTGTCCTAAATGTGAGGGTATCGGCACAGAATTGTGTCTTGATAAAGAATTAATTGTTCCAGATAAAAGAATTAGTATTAAAGATGGAGCTATAGCACCTTGGGGAAAAATATCCTCAAAGTTTTTTTTAGAAACATTAAAAGCTTTAGCGAGTCATTACGAATTTTCATTAGACACTCCTTTTGTAGAACTACCAAATATTATACAGCAAGTATTATTCCATGGATCAGGTGACGATGTTATAAAATTTCAATATCATGATGGTTCTAAATCTCAGGTGGTACAGCAACCTTTTGCTGGAATAATACCTAGCTTACAAGAAAAGGAGCGTAAGGCTGATTCTTCCTTAGTAAAAGAAGAATTATTAAAATACAAAGCAGAGTACAAATGCACATCTTGTGAAGGTTATAGACTAAAAATGGAATCTCTTTGTATTAAAATCGCTGATATGCATATTGGACAAGTATCTACCATGAGTATTTTACAATTACAAAAATGGTTTAATCAATTAGACAAACAGCTCAATAAAAGACAAATGACTATTGCTGAACGTATATTAAAGGAAATCAAGGAAAGATTACAATTTCTTATGAATGTTGGTCTTGATTATCTTGCCTTGTCTAGAGAATCAGGAACTCTGTCTGGTGGAGAAAGTCAGCGTATTCGCTTGGCATCACAAATTGGTTCAGGTCTTAGTGGTGTGTTGTATGTACTTGATGAACCCTCAATTGGTTTGCATCAACGTGATAATGCTAGATTAATAGAGACTCTAAAGAATCTTCGAGACCTTGGTAATACAGTGCTGGTTGTTGAACATGATGAAGAAACAATGTACGAATCGGATCACATCATAGATGTCGGACCAGGTGCTGGTATTCACGGTGGACATATAATAGCACAAGGAACAATTGAGGAAATTAAACAATGTCCCAATAGTATAACGGGTAGCTATTTAAGCGGTAAACAATCTATTGAAGTACCAACAAATACTAGAGTATCACCTGCGGGTAAGGTAATAGCATTAACTGGGGCTATTTCTAATAATTTACAGGATGTTAACATTACAATTCCTCTGAGCAGTTTTACAGCAATAACAGGGGTATCAGGTAGCGGTAAATCAAGTTTAATAATTCACACTTTATATAAAGCAGCTTTAAAATTTTTAGAACCCTCTTCAAAAAACTCTCCAGGAGAATATAAGTCAATTAAAGGTCTTGAATATATTGATAAGGTTATTGATATAAACCAATCACCAATAGGTCGCACACCAAGATCAAATCCAGCAACTTATACTGGTGCGTTTACCCATATTAGAGACTGGTTTGCTGAACTACCAACTGCAAAAGCACGGGGTTATAAAGTTGGTAGGTTTTCATTCAATGTTAAAGGTGGAAGATGTGAATTATGCCAAGGTGATGGTCTGATTAAAATAGAAATGCATTTTTTACCTGATATTTATGTAAAATGTGATGTTTGTAATGGAGACAGGTATAATAGAGAGACTCTTGAAATAAAATATAAAGATAAATCTATATCTGACGTCCTTAGGATGACAGTTGAGGATGCAATGAGTTTCTTTGCTAAAGTACCCCTAATTTACGAAAAACTTGTTACTTTAAATGAGGTAGGACTTGGTTATATAAAAATTGGACAATCTGCTACTACTTTGTCTGGAGGCGAAGCACAAAGAATAAAGTTAGCTAAAGAGTTATCAAAACGCTCAACCGGTAAAACTTTATATATACTTGATGAACCAACAACAGGGTTGCACATAGATGATATTAATAAATTGCTTAAAGTGCTGCATAAGTTAGTTGATATGGGTAATACTGTTATAGTTATTGAGCATAACCTAGATGTTATTAAAACAGCGGATTACGTTATAGATGTTGGACCTGAGGGTGGAGATAAAGGTGGTAGTATAGTAGCTACTGGGACTCCGAAGGATATCGCTGCTTGTAGTGAGAGCTATACTGGACAATATTTAAAGCATTATCTAGACCAGTGTTAAGGTAGCTACGATGAGCCGCCACTTTCATTAGCTAAGATTATTAGCGATAATAGATTAAAATGCATTCGTGCCAGTCGCTTCAAGAATGCATTTTTTTGATATTCTAGTCAGTTTTAACGCATTCGTAAAATGCACTAAAATCGAAGAATGGTGGGCAGTAGTGGACAATTTCAGAACCACGATAGACGTAAAATTACTGATTATTCAAACGCTTACAGTCTATTACTAAAGCTCTGTAACCTGATATTGTAAATCCATACTCTTACCGAAAAAAGCCATCGAAAGTTTAATGATTTTTTTGACGTGAGAATGTTCTTTAACCTTTACATCATATTGCTTATCTATAATTTGCTTTAATCCCATTTGGGCTACCAAGGCTAAATCTTCTGCATTTTTAGCTATCTTATACTCAATAATAATTGCCTTATCTCCTTTACCAGCTTTGGGGATCATGATAATATCAGCTCGTCCACTGCCTGACTCTTGTTCACTGGTTATGATGTAGGCAGAAGATAACATGTTAACAAGTCCTAGCATAAAACCACTATAAAATAACTCAGCTTTTTTATTTCCTGTTTGGTGAAAACTAGTAGCATTTAATAACAATTCCTGAAGCCGTTCTTTAAATGCTTCTATTTTACCTACTGGTAACAAGCTAACAAACGAATAATATCTAGAACTATCAATTTTTAACTGATCAGTTACCCATTGTAGCATCCGTACCTTATATATGTGCCTTACTTCCCGATTTGGTGCTGACAATTCATAAATATTTTCTTCTATATCTTGTCTATGTACTGGGTTTAAATATCCACTAAATAATAACAAACTAAATAGTCCTATTGGCTTATTGATGTCAGCAAAACTAATTTGTTTAGTAATAGGCGAAATAATACTTTTCCCGGCAGCTAGGCTCTGTAAATCTTCCTGCATTTCATCTGATAATAATACTTTATCTATCAAACCTGTCCCACCACTATCTAGCCAGTAATGATCAAGCTTACCTTTGCGTGCTAAACATTGCATTATTGACCACGGATTGTAAATGACCTCTCCACCAAATGTATAACCATTATACCAATTTTTAATTTCTTCAGGATTCGTTTCAATTGGAACGACGGTTAGTAACTCATCAACTTCTGCTTGGGTGAAGCCATAAAACTTAGAAAACTCATCATCTAGTAAGCTATATTCACTAACATTATTCAAACCAGAAAATAATTCAGCTTTGGCAATTCGTAAAATCCCGGTAATAACTCCCCGTTCAACTGGCAATTCTTGATCGCCACTTTCCCTTTTAAAGGTAGATTTCATGATTCCACGAAAAATGTCTAGTACATTTTGAAATTCTGTTTCATTAGTACCAAAACGCCTGTAAGCACTATTAATTGGCGTATCATATTCATCAATCAATACCCAAGGCTTTTTCTTGTAATGTTTGTACAGCAAGTGGCTTAAAATAGCCAAACTATTTTTGATATTGTCTAGAGTTACTTCCTCAAATAAATAGTGGTTGAAATCTGCTCGTTCATCTGATGCAAGCTTATCACTATTAGCTAAATACCTATGTGACTGAAATAATTTCCGTAACTGGCTTTTTACTCCTTGTTCGATATCGTGATAGCTTGAGCCTTCTACGCTTTTAAAAGTGATAAATATTACTGGAAATTGACCTTGACGCTTTATTATATTTTTATGAATGGATATTTTTAAAGGCTGTAGCTCTTTGGTTTCATCAAACCCCAAATCTACTTCTCCACCAGCAAATAATTTGATATTGTTCTGATACTCTAATGCTAACGGATTTCCCTGTTCATCTATTTCGATTTCTAAGAACCTCCTAATCATATCCATGTTCAAGCTCTTACCCCAACGCCTTGGTCTAGTGATTAGAACTACTTCACCATTGTCTTCTAGCAATTCTTTAATCATCAAGCTTTTATCAACAAACACATCACTATTTAACAATAATGTTTTAAAATCATCAGTACCTACCCTCATTCTAGGTGGATTACTATTATCCTTAACAGGATCAGTATCTTTAAATTGTATATTAGTATCAGAAAGTTTAACTATCATACTAGTTGATTATATTTGAAAATTACCATAAAGCCTTATATCTAACAAATTGTAGCACAAATAAGCTAGCATCACTAGTAATTTAAGCAAATACAGAATTACATCTCGTGACAACATCGCCTAATTTATCCATAATAAACGTCATATTGTACTCATTTTAAAAAAAATATTGGATAAGGATTAATATCTTTTTCTAAAGTAGGCTGCTTAATCCATCCCATTTTTACAGGCACGTCAAATAAACGACCCGGTGAAAAACTTCTGCCAAAATGCCGCAAGCCCGATACTATAACTTTATCAGACAAAACATCAGTAGAGCGTTCCGATAAAAACACTACTCCAAATAACTTTTAAATATTGGTATGAGAATCATTATATATTTTTATTAAATTATAAAACAAGACCATCGTAACATAATTATAACTTGCACTAAGTGTTTTATAAAAAAATAATTGTAGTAAAAATTAGCGTCCATGAACTACAATGGTTATCTTGTTCAAAAGTATTAGGCAGAAAGCAACTTAATTAAATGGTAAAATCGGTTAAACCTATAATAGTTGCTTCAAACTCGCTAAGTGGTGGCAAGTTCTCCGGGTGTTCAAGCCAGGCTAAAGCTTCAGGGAAATTATCTTTTGCTAAATCAATGGCACTTTTACCTTCTTTATTCTTGATAGTAGCAGAAGCTGAATGCTCTAGTAGATATTTTACCGCTGTTAGCCTTTTATCTGCTTCAGCTGTGTTTTCTGCATTAACTAAAAAATGCAAAGGAGTATTACCATCATTGTTAACTTCATTTATTGAGGCTCCATAATCAAGTAACAACTTCATCGCACTTACATCAGCTAAGTTGCTCGCCCGATGTATAGGTTGATCTCCAAAGATTGTTTTTGCATGAACATTAGCATTATGTTCTAGTAAAAATTTTGTAATCGCAAGTTTATAAGCTTGATGCCAATAACCCAAGGAATAATATAATGGTGATGCTCCATCTAGATTTGTCTTATTAATATCTGCCTTACATTCTTCTACTAAAACCTTTATTACTGGTAGATGGTTGTTGACTATTGCTGTTTGTAAAGCAGTAGTCCCATCACTCTGTCTTGTAATATTAACATCAGCACCAAGTTCTGCCAACCACTTGACTGTTTCAATATGTCCCTGTTGTGATGCTAACCACAAAGCAGTATATTGCCCAGCATCAGCTGTTTTTAAGTTTATGTCAGGATTTTTTAGGAAAAGTAATTGCATTATGTCTAAGAAGCCTTGATAACTAAGCCCGTGCCATAGATACCAACCCTCTTCACTCGGGATATTAACATCAGCTCCTCTAGCTAATAATTCTTTTACCACCGCTATCTGCTTTTTCTGCATCGCTACATACATAGGTGATGTACCATCCGTCGCTCGAATAATATTTAAGTCAGCTCCTAGATCTGCTAGCATTTTAACTATCTCTAACTTACCATCTTGAGATGCCAGCCATAAAGCAGTAATCTGATGTTCATCAGTAGTTCTAGCATTTATATCGCCATACTTAACTAATAAGTTAATTAGTTCTAATGAATTGTTATTAACAGCCAAATGTAATGGATGGCTACCATTTTTGGTTGAAATATTAGCATCGGCTCCTTTATTTAATAGAAATTCTACTGCAACCTTATTATTCTCATAAACGGCACTATATAAGGGTGTTCCACCACCACTATTTCTGCTATTAATATCAACACCCTTGTTTAAAATTAATTGTAAAATACTAGTATCTTCTAGAAGGGTAGCATAATGTAAAGCTGTCTGATCATTGAAATCTTTTATGCTAAAATCCAACCGAAATTGACTGACAAAGCAAGAAGCCAAATAGTTAAATTTATGAGTACAAGCCATAAAAAATGGTGTAAGTCCCTTATCGTTCTGTGCATTAATATCAGCTCCTCTGTCGGTTAGGAATTTGGTTATTCTTAAGGTTTTTTCTTGAGGAATAGGATAATCATTAGGATTTTGACCAACACCTGTTAATGTCACACCGCCACTCATAATATCAATATTTGTCATATTAGGTCCTACTAAAGAGCCAAGTATTAACTTTTCGTCATCACAAACTATTAATTTTGGATCCTCAGTTTTGGTAGAATCTCTGAAATCATTATTTAATTCACTAGAAAACATTATTTCCTTTGTATGGGATACAACAAGATGAAGAGCTGTACCACCTTCAAAGAGAGCGGCTTTATGATTAATATCAACGGTTTTCTCAGCAATTTGTTTTATATATTTTATATGAGGAATCTGAGCACAATATATCAAAGCATTCGCACCTTGCTTATCTATTAAATTAACATCCGCTCCTCGTTGTAATTGTAAAAGTTTATCAACCCCATAATAAAACCCATTAATAATCGCATGAATCAAAACGGTTTTGCCATCGCTATCTTGATAATCTAAATCTGTAATTTTGGCAAGTGCTAGATCAAAAGCGGCTGTGTGTTTAGATTTACTTGCTTCTTTAAGTACATCAGTATGAGCTAATTCTTCTGCAGAAATAGTTTTAGTTATTACTATCAAGGGGTTTAAAGCAATATTCTTTAATTCTCGATATGAATTGAATAAATACTTAAAAGTCTCATAAATACTTACTTGCTTTTGTAGTTGACTATTTAAAGTAGCCTGTTGTGTTAGAGCCTGACTTAATTGATTAGATAAATTCTCTAGGTTACTCTTACTCATAAATTATCACCTATATTCAACATTGTGCTAAATACATTTTATCACTATAATCACCCTAATCACCCTAATCACCCTAATAGTATCAGTAGGGTTCATTTAATTATTATGAATCCATACATAATCATTGCATCATCGTGTAATTCTAAAGATGCTTTATAGCCCACTATCTCAAAAGTTGTTAAAATGATTTTTGAGATAGTGAATAAATTATAAATTCAAAGAATCTTTAAACTATCCGTCATGATGTGAACTATCCCCTATCAAACTCTGAATGGCAGTTGGATCTGTTATATTTTCCGTATAGAGATGAGATGGAACTGAAACTGATTTGTTACCAATTGATACTGTACCGCCACCACCCCCAAAAAGATCTCCATCAACAACACAATTACCATCATGTTTATAATATACTTTAGCTATAGTTTGGTATTAGAACGTTGTTTGATAACCACACATTTTTCATATTCACTTCCTTATTTTCATAAAATTACTCCCATATTTTATTGTGTTAATCTAGCTGATCTATTTCTTCAGAGTTAGGTTGTTTGTTTCAACATCCATTACTACTGTGGTATTAATTATCTTTACACACTTCTAGCTTTAATAATAATAATTTGTATACTATTTATCATAATATTTATTTTATAGGTTGTAAATCTATCACAGTAAAAGTTTTTCTAGATACCTGTAGCCAATTAGATAAAATTTTGTAAAAAAATGTCATAAGTGCTAATATTAGCAAGCAGCAAAAAACTAATTTTGATATGTTTCAATCACTTAATAGCAAATATTTGTTAATCTCTTTGAGATGTATAAGGTTGGCAAGCTCTATGGGATTGAACTGTGTTATCTTATCTATAACAAGGTACTTTCAAGCTACTAGGAAAGCTTTACCTTTATCTCTAAAATAATATACTTTTTATAATACAAGGCATATCTTATATGTAAAGTATTTTTGATAAGAAAAGTAGAAAATGTTATTAATGATACTCTTACTATTCTGTTACATTTATTGTAGATAGCATAACAATAGGCTATAATGGTGCAAGAAAGTATAGACAGGCCGTTTCATTTTCTTCCAAAAAGTTACTATCTCTAGTATAGAAAATATATCGTATGCTAATGATAATGTTTCTATTTTTAAGAATTTCCCCTTGTAGATAACCCGATCCCTTCTAGAATCTAAGATTCTAATTAATAGGTCATTATTTTTTATCAAAAGTACTTTACATATAAAAATATTATATTATTTTATATAATATTAGATCGCTGCTTTTGTGTATACTCGATGAATTTTAAGAGTTAGCTAGAAGTGCAAGTGGCAGGCGGAATCCTAGGCGTACATATAAGTAATTTCTGATCTAGACTGAAAGGTACAAGAATATTTAATCTTCTATTAAATAGGAGGCTATTTTGACAAAACAACATATACAAGAGCTTTGTAACCAAAGAGCAGAAGCGGTTAATCATAGAAACAATATTAATAAGGAATCGTATTATTATTATGACACAATAGCAACAAAACATTATCACCATTGGTTGAGGGTATGGGAAAGTAATTATTGGACTTACGATAAGATAAGAAGATTTAGGCAAGGGGACTATGATCGGGATATAACAGCGGCAAATGAGAGAATTAACAACCTAGAAACACGAATTAATAGTTTAAGACAACAAGAAGCTGCTGAGGAACAGGTAAGGCAACAAGCATTGGCAGTTGAACAGGCAAGGCAACGAGCAATAGCTGAAGAGAAAGCAAGATTAGAATCTATTGAAAGGGCAAGATTAGATGCTATTGAGCAGGAGAAACAGCAAAAAATAGCTGCTGAAAAAGCAATATTGGCTGCTGAAGCTGCTGAAAGAGCAAGATTAGATGCAGTAAAACATGGCAATGATGTAATAAGTGCTAATATTAGCAAGCAGCAAAAAGCTAATTTTGATATGTTTCAATCACTTAATAGCAAACAACGGGCATTTTTCTTATCTGAACTATTTAGTAAGTCTGATAATGAATCAATGACGATGATTAGTATAATAAAATCTCTAGGTGTTGATGCTGATGCATTAGCATATTACGCCATCAAGAAAACACATAATGAGTTATTTGAATTAGCTCTACATTATGGGGCTAATTGTTGTAATTATCAGATTGAAGGTAAAACATTATTACAACAATTAGTACATAGTGGTAACGAAAGCTTTATTAAAAAGGTTCTAGCAACAGGACAGGATTTAACTTGTACGGTAGTGGATGCGATAAATCAAAATGATGTTGTTACTATTAGTAAATTATCATCTTATGATAGTAACCTTCTATCACAAAAATTTGTTGGGTACACATTGCTACAAATTGCCATATCTGCTCAAAAAACAGAAATAGTGTAGAAGATTTTACAACTAGGTAGTAACAGTGTAGAAATTTTAACTAATAACGCTGAATCAGCTCTAAAAATTGCTGTTAGATCAGGTAATGCAGAGATTTTAGAAATGGTAACTCGGCATAGCAATTTACAGACAGAAATAGCACAGCTTGGTCCAAAAGTTGAGCAGGCTCTAAAAGATAAGATATTAGAATACCAAGATATTGAAACTGTAATTAAACTGTTGAGAGGTGAAGAAATATCATTGCAGCAATATCTGCTTACCAAACAGAACCATAGCAGAACTACTGAGGAAGGAGTTGTTACAGTTGGAGAAGAAGCAAAGCTAGAAACAATGAAGCAGGCAAAACAACAAAAACAAGATTGTAATGATGAACAGCTAGTAAACAGTACAGCTTGCAAGAAGTAATACATATTGAATCCTTAGAATCCCAATTTGATAAAATACATCTAATAGGTGATAATGCAGATTGATTGCTGTCATAATTTTATAACCCAGGGTAAGTGTGTCTTCAGTAGTACCACAGGTGATCTAAAGGATTTTTAAAACCTTTAGATTATCTTATCATCTACATAAAGGCTTACATTTCAAACATTTAACTTCAGAAATATTAATTTTAACTATGCCAAATAGTTTACAAGGCACAGCAGTAACAAACCATGAAGGAGAAAGTGCAGAAGTAATAGGAATATTACCTTTAAATATTACTGAATCAACTATACTTGTTACTGATTGTAATAACGCAGCAATTGATAATGGGGTAATAGAGAATCCTTATGCTGGTTTATCCATAGAAGAAAGAGAATTATTAGATCCAGTTAAAAGGCAATTAGCCAGCAGCAATATATTAGAGTCTGTCAAAAATGGAAGTAAATTATCCTTACCAGTTATTAATATTTTTAGTCACCTGTTCGAAGATACAAATATTGAAGCAACTACCCGTGTTAATTCAGCTAGAGTTCTGTCTATTGCCAGTCAAGATCACTCATCATTAATGGCAAAATTAGATTATCATCTAGACGATGAAAATATAACGATTCAAAAAATAATAATGAATAGGTTTATATTGTCTGGCTATCCTTTTCAAAATATTCAGGCGATAGAAAAAGCATTATATATCCCAGCATTGAAGGATTCTGCATTACATGTATTAAATAGATCGGCTGATTGTAAAAACATAATGCACTTACAAAATTCAACAATCTCTCATTTGAATCAATTATTAGATGATACTGGGGAACGTGGAAATTTAAGTATGAGAATTCTGGCGAATAGACCACAGGATTTGATTACTAATTTTGAAGGTTTACATCAAATATTATTGACCGGAGACAATGAAACAAAATGCTGGATTTATAAAATCTTAGAAAATGTTGCGAATGCTGGCAAACCGATAGCAAGTAAAATATTAGATGAGTTCAGTAAGGTAAGTGGCAACCATTATGCTGCTTTGAAAGATCGTGAAGCTGGTTTAAGAATTTTAGAGCGACAAATAGCTAACAATATATCAGAGCTTGGTTGGTTTGATTATTCAAGTAATAATCTTCAGGATGAAAATCAATCTATCGCCGGCAAAAGCTTGAAGATATTAAAGATTAGTTTAGGGAGAGGGATTAAATTACAAAATAATATATTAGACAGTTTAGTAAGTTCATCGCCTATATTCTTACAAAATAGACAAACTAAAGATGATATTAATTATTGTTTAAACTTTATTGATAGATTAAAGCAACAACAATCTAATAGTGAATTAACAGAATATGATACCTCTACTGAAGGTGTCAACCAACAACCTGATAATCTGAGTACTGAGAATTTAAGTCAAGAGAAAGATTTAGAAAGCTTTTTAGGCGAGATAGAAACTCTTAATAAAAATAATCCGACAATAGCAGATTCTCTACTGACTAATAAACTATTAGAGACTAAATTTCTTGAAATTTTATCTGCCTATGATCATGATTCTAATTTAACTCCATTAGGTAAGAAGATCAGCCAATGGCAAAGAGATGATATTACTAATTGGTCTAATAATTTACTGCAAAACCACAGTAAAGCAGTAGATGATAATTTTTTGCCTGAGATGATGGCAGTGATTAAAAGAGCCAATCTGATAGACACCAATAACGATCCACGTCTTGCCCAAATTTTATCTGTTTTAATGTTGCTATTACATCAACCAGATAAAGGGTGCTTAATTCAAGTAGCTACTGGTGAAGGTAAATCAACTACTAGTGCCATGTTAGCCGTAGTTTTAGCTTTAAGAGGAGAGGAAGTTGATATTATCACTAGTTCGCAAGTTCTAGCTCAAAGAGATGCCTTAGAGAGAAAAGAATTTTTTGCCATGTTTAATTTAAAAGTTGATCATAATACTGGTGAAGAGAAAGGTAAACTTCCTCGGTATTGTTACTCAGCTAATGTAGTTTATGGAGATGTTGCTAATTTTCAAGCTGACTTATTAAGAGATGAGTATAAAGCTTACCAGACTAGAGGAGGTAGACCTTTTAACAGTGTGATCATCGATGAAGTAGATTCAATGCTGATTGACGATAATAGCAAGCTAGTGAGGTTAGCTGGTCATATAGCTGGTATGGAATATTTAGAGACTTTACTAGCTGCCATCTGGTCAGAGTTAGGACGACTAGATAATCATTTAATATATTCGGCAGAACAACAATCACATTACTTTATTCAAGGAGCTTTTAAATATGAGAATGGCGAGCTAACATTATTTAATAACGAGGATGGTGAAGAGTCGGTAGCATATCCAATTAATGATGCTAGTTTATTTTGCACAGAACATATTGAGTATTATATTCGTCAAATAATCGAACAAAAATCAGTTTTCATTCCTGAATATTTACAAGAGTTTGCTATAAGCCAAATAGAGAACTGGGCAAAGGCAGCGATTAATGCTAAGAATATGACGGAGAACAAAGATTATGTTATTAAAGACAAATCTGGTTATTCAGTTATAGCACCAGTAGATTACTACAATACTGGCATTGTACAGGATAAAACAAGTTGGCAAAATGGTCTACAGCAATTCTTGCAGTTAAAACATGTTTTAAGATTGACGGCTGAAAACTTCACTACCTGTTTTATCTCAAATATGGAGTATTTTCTGCGTTATGGTTGTAAAATCTATGGTATGACTGGTACATTAGGTTCACACGATGCCCAAGATTTGCTCAGCTCAATCTATCCAGTTGATTTAGCTGTTGTACCAACTTATAAGCCAAAACAATTTGTTGAACTAACTGGAATATTAGCACATAACTCAGAAGAATGGTTAGCCAAAATCGGTAATTCTATTATTGAAGAAACTAGCAAAAGTAGAGCTGTATTGGTCATTTGCCAAACAATTAGCGATGTATACAAAGTCAAAGAGAATTTGCTGAAATTTGGTTATCCAAGCAATAAAATTAAACTTTACTCAAGAAATGATAATGATGAATATTTAGCCGTTGGAACTAGTATTGAGGCTGGACAAGTTATTATCGCGACTAATTTAGCTGGTAGAGGTACTGATGTTAGAACTACTAAAGAAGTTGAAGCTGCTGGAGGGTTACATGTTTGCCTGACATTCTTACCAGATAACTTGCGGGTAGAAGAGCAAGCTTTTGGTAGAACATCGAGGCAAGGTAACCATGGCAGTGGTCAACTAATCATTGATCAATCAGAACTTGAGACAAAATTTGGCTCAGAAGCTAATTGTATTGATAATATCACAGACCTAAAGAATTTACGTGATGTCATTGAACATAATAAATTAGAGAAAGTCAAGACTAGCGGAGCAGATAAGATTCGAAGGAATGATAGACTATTTAGCGATTTTTGTAAATTCACTAATGAGTTGCGGAATAGCAATGATAATGAATTTAAATTAGCTCAATTAGAAGAATTATGGGGGATTAAGCTACAGCAAATTAGTGAGCAATGTAGAAAATTAGAGAAGACTGGTTGTAACAGTGCTATAGAGGAATATGCCTTTAGGGAACTAAACAACTTCAAAGCCGAGATGAGGGTACAATATTCTAATGGCCATAGTATCATGCGGAATCCAGCCTATTTGGTTAGGGAAGGCGTTAACAAACTTGGTGAGGGTAATCGCTATCAACAATCGAACGATTTATTTGATATGGCGATTAATCTGGATGCATCCTATAGTTTTGCTGGTTATTACAACAGAGCTTATGCCAAAATCAGTCAAGGTTATACTTTATCGATGCAAAGTGGTAAATTTGATACTAGCTGGCAGGCAAGTGCTTATTCTGATTTAATGGTGGCTAAAGCTCAAATTGAATCAGTTATTATTCCAGGATTAGTATCTATCCAAGTAATCTCAAATCATAAGCCAGATAGCGAATTATCTAAGCAAATACGAACCAAAATCAATCTGCTAAAAGAGCAGATTAACTATATTGAATCAGCTGCCAAGACCATTGAAAATTGTAAGAATGGTTGTGTTACCCAAGTTTCCAATCGAATATTATTGCCAGACTTATTTACTAGCGACGTACCAGATGATGAGATTCTTGAACTCAACATGTTTGGTATTCTGCAATTATTTGAGTTGGATACAGTTGAACCAGAATCATCGATATTTGATGGCTTGTTAGTTGCGGCACTTGGTGTGGCTCAAATTTTTGTTGGAGCATTATGTGTCGTTGCTGGTAACTATAAATGGGGCGTAGCTTTTATTACCGAAGGGCTGCAGGATTTATATAAATCAATAAACGCTATTCAATCGGGACATTTTAACTGGAGTAATTATTGGACTGAAAAAGGCATTACTTTAGCAGTAACCTTAGCGATGATGGGATGTGAGAATCTAGCTGGTAAACTTGGTGCAACTAAAACGCTGACTAAAGAAGGAATAAAAATAGGGGTCAAAGAAGAAGTAAAAAAACTAACAACTCAGGAACTAGTCAAGAAAGCTATAAAAGAATCTGCCATAAAGACTGTAGTGAATATTGGTCTTGATTACGCCGCAACAGGTCTCTCTAAAGCAGCAGTTAACGAATTTAAAGATGAAATACGTGATATTGTTAACAACAAAATCAGCAATTGCCTATTATCTGAGTACATGGTACGCAGCATAAGTCACATCATGATGGTCGATGATTTCAATCATAATGCTAAGGGGCAAAATGCCATTAATCAAGGAGTAGCAGATATATTGACCAGTAAACGCAATATTATTGGTGAGATTGCCAGCAAGCTATTAACTAGTTTAAGTCATAGTAATTATACTACAGTCAAAGTAGTGGCTTACGCAGCTAGAACAACTAATACGGCATATGATGTGTCAAAGCTACAAGATTTTGCCGATAGTTTTTGCCAGAGTTTAGAAGAGAAAATACGCTATATTGAGAGTAATCTGCCTAGCCTAGTTGAGCTACTATATAGTTCCTCAAACCCTCTAATCTCTATGGATGATGCTGCTGATATAGTAAAAACATTAGAACGAATTGGGGCAATCAACAATAATCAGTTTTGCTCAAATGCGGTAGAAATTATTAAGCAAAACCAACTTGGAGTAGGTGAAAAATATCGAGCTAAAATCAGCTCATTTGCCAGTAGAATGATTGCAAGTAGTGCGAAAGATTACAAATCAGCGATTAATCATTTAATTACTCAACAATCAGCACTGGTTAGTAAGAGTTTGATGGGTCATTACCAACATCAGCTAGCTAATCCGATAATACAGGAAGGAATGCATCAAGTATCTTTATCTGACAAAATCAGTGATACACTTCTTGGCGATTCTTATCGTTTGAATGATGCTATAAGAGACATACAAAGCCGAAATGGTCATAAAGTGATAAATCTAGCTGGTTCAAAAAGAGTAGCAATAGCAGCTGGTGATGATGATGGCACTATAATGATGCATGGTAAAAATAAGAACAGCAATAGAGAGCATGCTTTAAAACTTGATCCGCACAACACTAATGTTCAGCCTGGACTAACCATCGGGCAGCCGCAGAAACTAGATAAACGTCTTTTCGGCACAGGTGAGGAGTCAGCACAAGGAACATCTAGACAATTAGGTACGGTAGATTCCATTCTTCGCAGGAAGGATGACATTGAGTCGTTAGATTATGACAGATATTCTTTGTTAACTACCTCTATCATTCAGCCACCAAAAGTACCAATGTCTCTAGATACTCTCAATTACCTAAACAATGTACTGCAAATAAATCCGCCACAAAAAAATATGTTAAGCATTAACCCAAAATCACCAAGTGGCTCGGCATCAGGTGGGCAACCTATCTATAGCTTTAACACAGTTGGTAGTGGTGAGATAGTTCTACCACCAGAATTATTAGGAAAACCCGTACCATCCATTACTGTCCCCAAAGATGTAATACCTAGCAACAAGGCAACTGCTGACCCAAGCGAGTTTAAATGGACTGAAGAAGGCGTGGCACACTTGCTTGCCGCTAGTAAAAGCAAGGATAATACATTAATGCAGCAAGCTTATGCTATCGGTGGGGATATGGGGTCTATACCTAGACTTGTTGCACCAATGGAGGGACGTAAAACCACTGCAGATACTGATCGAAATATTTCTGAGTATTTTGATAATCCAAATAATAAATATGCTAACAACCAAATAATTAAAGGTATAGCACAAGCTGGAGAGGCAATAGAATTGGCAGGCAGTAATCTTGCTTATGGGATATCATGTGTGGAAGGTGGGCTGGAAACATTGCTAGCTGTAGGTACGGTTGTTGGTGGTGTAGTTGATGGGGTCAAGGATGTAGCTAAGGGTGTTGCAAAATCTGTATTGTCTAACGATGCATATGAAAATGCAGCAAAGAACTACAATAAATTGCCACGCGGAGCAAAAATAGCAACAGAATTTGTTGGAGATTGTGGTATTTTAGGTGGAGTAGGTAAGGTTGCAAAGCTCGCGGGTGGTGAAGTTATTAATGCTTTTAAAGGGGCAGCTGCCGAAGGTAGCATTTTAAGGAGTGTGGCTGGAGCTAGTGAAATATCTACTGGGCTTGGTGAGAATGTCCCAACCAAACCAATCCCACTGGAAATTAAGCCTACAGCATCGATACTATCCGAAGTTGGTGATTTGGGATTGGCTGAATTTGAGAGTAATGCTATAATACAAGAGATAGTAGGTACTAAACCTATGATTTCTGGTACCTCTCGTGAATTAGCAGCTCTTTATGCAAAACTAGCATCACAAGAACAAGGTACTGTAATAGCTGGTGTAGGACATGCTAGACCCATAAATGACATAAATAGATATAATGGACTGAAGAAAATGGACAAGAAAATAGAGTAAAAAGTTTCCTAATTAAGATAAAATAATAAGAAAAAATTAGGAGGAAAAATGACAAAAGAAAAAGCAAGAGTTTTTAGTGCTGAAGAAAAAACTAGGATAGTATTAGAAGTGCTGAAAGAAGAGAGTCCATTATCAGTGATAGCATCAAAATATGAGATAAACTCCAAGACAATTAGTAATTGGAAGAAACAATTTATATCAAATGCAGCATTGGCTTTTGAACCAGCAAAACTGGTAAGTAAATATCAGGAACAAATTAATATGCTGAAAGAACAAAATGATGAATTAGCGAAAACGCTTGGAAAAACAATAGTAGAGAGAGATTGGGCTGTGGGAAAGCTACAAAGCTTGGACTTATCAAATAGAAAAGAACTTGTCGATTTCAAGCTAGCAATGTTACCAAAGACAAGGCAATATGAATTATTAAAGATTAATCGTTCTTCAATGTACTATAAAGCAAAACCATTTAGTGGGTATAACTTAAATATTTTAAATAAAATAGATGAAATATATACTGATAATCCTGAATTTGGTTATCGTTATATCCATAGACAATTATTAGAAGATGGCTTGTTTATTGGTAAGGATCGGGTTCTAAAATATATGAATATGATTGGCATAGAGGCTATTTATCCAAAGAGGAAAAAGTTAACATTTGGAAAAGATAAACAGCATAAAATTTATAGTTATTTGCTTGATAAATATTGGACTAATCTAGGTACAACTAGGACTGTACACGTACCTAACGCTAACGAGGTTTGGAGCGGAGATATCAGTGTGCCGTGCCAAGAGGCTTGAGAGATGAAGGTAGGTCCTTCGCAGTCGATTTACAGGAATAGGCTGCAAACCACTGCATGCGGCAATTGTTTAAGGGCATTGTCGTGAGCGATGCAGAAAAGGCATCCTTGAGGTGTCAGGTATAGACTTAAGAAGACGAACAACAGTGAACCACCGTTCAAGTGTCGAAAGTGCTTCAGATGATGTCAAAACCAAGGAGGTGATGTTGCTTTGGGATAAATTTAGCGGGAACCTGTTTACTGGCTAGGTGGCATCCGGCATAGAGGTGGCGTGAGCTTAAGTCAAGGCTTTCAAGCTGAACACGGGAACCTGTGCAACGATGTTAAAGGAAAGGTACAAGCGGAAATAAAACCGTGAGGCTGATAGTACTGATGCGTATACACAGGGGCGGACAGACATGTAGTAATGATGAAGTTGCTGTAATGGCAATGGAGTGAAGGTGTCTGACCATTTTAGCTGTTCATCACAGTGTCAACTAAATTTATTTAGGAGGAGCTTATGAAGACAGTAAAGCCTTTTGAAATTTCTAAGCAATATGTATGGCAAGCATACCAATGTGTTAAGAATAATAAAGGTGCAGCAGGAGTTGAACAACAAACTATGGAAGAATTTGAGCGAAACCTAAAAGATAATTTGTATAAGATATGGAATCGTATGTCCTCAGGCAGCTATTTTCCTCCTGCAGTAAAAGCTGTGCCTATTCCAAAGAAATCAGGTGGAGAACGAATCCTTGGGATTCCAACTATTTCGGATAGAATAGCACAAACTGTAGTGAAGATGGTACTTGAGCCATTAGTTGAGTCCATATTTGACGAAGATTCATATGGTTATCGCCCAAAGAAATCTGCACATGATGCCATAGCAGTTACAAGAGCAAGATGCTGGAAATATGACTTTGTTGTTGAATTTGATATCAAAGGTTTGTTTGATAATATCGATCACAAACTATTAATGAAAGCATTGGAGAAACATTGTAAGTGCAAATGGGTACTACTTTACGTACAAAGGTGGCTTAAAGCACCATTGCAAGATAAAGATGGAAATATTATTATGCGCGATAAGGGAACACCTCAAGGAGGAGTGATAAGTCCAATATTAGCAAATTTATTTTTACATTATGTATTTGATGCATGGGTAAGAAGAGAAATGCCAAGTGTAGCATTTTGTCGTTATGCTGATGATGGTTTACTCCATTGTCAGAGTCAAGAACAGGCAGAATATGTGTTACAAGTTATTAGACAACGATTCCAGGAATGTGGCCTTACGATACATCCTGATAAGTCGGGTATTATATATTGTAAGGACAATAATCGTCGTGATGAATATGAACGAATCAGCTTTGACTTTCTCGGATATAGTTTTAGACCAAGAAGATGTGTAAACAAACAAGGCATGGTTCATCCAAATTTCTTACCTGCGATAAGTAATAACTCTAAGAAAGCAATCATACAAACCATAAGGAGTTGGCACATTCAGCTTAAGAATGACAAGTCCTTATCTGAACTTTCGGAAATGTTTAAAGCTGAGTTAAGAGGTTGGTATAACTATTATGGGCAGTTTTATCCATCGGCAATGCACAACATATGGAAGCACCTGAATTGGTATTTGGAGCGGTGGGTTAGAAGAAAATATAAGAAACTTGCATGGCATAAAAGACGTGCAAGAGAATATCTAAATAGATTAGCAAATCTTAATCCTGAAGCTTTTATACATTGGAAATTAGGAATATATCCAAAGGCTAAAATGGTGGGAGCGGTGTGAGCTGAGAGGTTCACGCACCGTTCTGAGAGGGGCTGAAGCTGCAATGCTTCAGTCTACTCACCCTTATGTTCGAACTAATTCGGGATTTATGTACATGGCGGCAATTATAGATTGGCATAGTAGAGCTGTGTTGAGTTATAAATTGTCAAATAGTATGGATGTAAGTTTGGTAACTGAAGTATTGCGGGATGCACTTAACAAATATCCTGCACCGCAGATATTTAATAGTGATCAGGGCAGTCAATATACTAGTCATGAACACATTGAAATTTTACAAGAGCATAACATTAAAGTTTCGATGAATGGTAAAGGAAGAAGTATTGATAATATAATAATGGAGAGATTTTTCCGAACTTTAAAATATAATTGTATATTTATTAATGATTTTAAAGATGTTAAAGAGCTAGAGCGTGGTATTGATGATTACATCAATCACTATAATTATAGAAGATTTCATTCAAGTATTGGTTACAAAAAGCCCATGAATGTCTATCTAAATTCTATGCAAAATTATGAACAAATTGCAGCTTGAAAAATGCAAAAATGGGAAACAAAATTATTATTTTTTTTGTCTTGATTTTTCAGTCCAGTATCGTCATCAAGGTTATTTGTGTCATTCTCATCTTCATTCTATTATTACCAATCCATTTTATTACGGAGTAATGCGAGTACTAAAAACTAAAAAAGAATACCCGCATATTTATCCACCAATCATTAGTAAGGAGTTATTTGATGCTTGTCAAGCAATACGCCTTGGTTGGAATAAAAAACCGTTTAAATATGGAGGAAAAGAGTATATATTTAGGGGGTTAATAAAATGTGCTGCTACTGACCGAATAGTCACTGCTGCTACTAAAAAGAAAACCTACATTAATTGTCAGATTGGAGAATGGACATATTTACGAACTTGGGATTCCACTAATTCTAATAAGATAATATACGTAAAAGAAGAAAAAGTATTAGAAGAAGTAGAAAAAGTCTTTGAATCTATGCATTTGAAACCACAGGTGTTAGCTAATGTGATATCACATATTAAAAGCGGTGTCAATGCGGAGCAAGAATATTATCAACAACGTATTAAGGAACTTAATTGTGAACATGCAAAGATTACGACACGTGTGGATAAATTGACTGATTTATTTTTAGATGGTGATATTGACAAAAATACTTATGAAGCAAAACATAAACAATTAATACAAAAACGTAAAGATATTATTAGAGAAATAGAGAATCATACAAATGCTGATGATAAATTTTCAGAACTCTTGATTAACCTAGTAGAACTGGCTTCTGGAGGGTTCGTAGCCTTCAAAGGTGCTACTATTGAGAGAAAACGTAAATTGATAAATTTAGTGTTTGGTAACCTAGAATTAAAAGACGGAAAGCTAGACTTTATGCTACGTTCACCATTTGATACATTCGTGAAATGCACTAAAATCGAAGAATGGTGGGCCCGGCAGGACTTGAACCTGCGACAACACCGTTATGAGCGGTGGGTTCTAACCAACTGAACTACAGGCCCTTTTATAATGGTCGTTAAGGTTTATATAATTATTAGCTTTCTAAGTCTAGTAAAAATTTTATAACACTTGAAAAAGTTTTAATTAATTTAGGACTTTTTGGTCCAATTTTTCTGATTATTTATTTTGTTTGCATAGCTATAACAATATATTGCTTTAAAAAACATGATCCCCAGCACCCAACTTGATATTATTAATTCCATTATTTTATATTTTGGGGCTAGTTCTAGATTTACAGCTCTCATATATCCAAAAAAATATTTTATTGAAAAAATGATAAGTATCAATATAAGAGGTTGCCATGAACCTGGAATAATTATTTAATTATTATTAACCTGTATAAGAGGTTTGTCACAAAATCGCCAATTAATAATAATTGAGATAATTAGCAATATACAAAATAATATTAAGTCTTGTACATTATTAGAAAATCCTTTTATATAAAGTAACAAGAAAATAACAGGAGCAATAAATAATCTTGATGGCAATATAACTGTTTGCTTAGTTGCTCTAATCCCTCTAAAAATTAAGTAACCAAATAATAAGTATACCCAAAATGGTGTAGCCTTTAAAAAATATAAGATTTGCATTGTATATAACCTAAACTTCTGAAAGTTTTCTTGCTTCATCAGCCGATATCAAAGCTTCAATAAAGTCATCTAATTGCCCGTTTTTTACAATATCTTCTATTTTATAAAGAGTTAAGTTAATTCTATGGTCAGAAACTCGACCTTGTGGAAAGTTATAGGTGCGAATTCTTTCTGACCTATCACCAGAACCAACTTGACCTTTACGCACTTCGGCTCTTTCCATATCTTTTTTATATCGCTCTGCTTCATAAACTCTAGAACGAAGAATTTTCATAGCCTTAGCTTTATTTTTATGCTGTGATTTTTCATCTTGTAAGGCAACAACAATACCAGTTGGTAAATGGGTAATCCTTACGGCTGATTCGGTGGTATTGACATGTTGTCCGCCAGCACCCGATGCCCGATATGTATCAATTCGTAAATCTTTGTCATCGATCTTAATGTCTACATCTTCTGCTTCAGGTAAGACAGCAACGGTAGCCGCAGAAGTATGTATTCTCCCACTTGACTCAGTCTCAGGAACTCTTTGTACTCGGTGTACACCTGATTCGAATTTAAGTTTGGAAAACACATCTCGTCCTTGAATTAGTGCTGACGCTTCTTTATACCCACCAATACCAGTATCTGAGATTGATAATATTTCAAAACGCCAGCTTTTTAATTCGGCGTATCTGTGATACATATTAAATAAAGTTGCAGCAAATAACGCTGCTTCTTCTCCACCACTACCAGCTCTTACCTCAATAATAGCATTTTTTTTATCAGCTTCATCTTTTGGCAACAAAGAGAGTTTTACTGCCCTTTCTAATTTAGGCATCAGTATCTCTAAACGATGCACCTCATCATATATCATCGTCTGTGTATCATTGTCCAAATTTGCTTCTTGAGCCATCTCTTTGATGTCATGCAATTCAGATACAGATTTATTATATTCATTAATTGTTTGAACAATAGGCTCTAGCTCGGCATATTCCTTCGATGCTTTTATAAACTCATCTCCGACTATACCAGTGGCCAACTTTTTCGATAATTCTTCATGTTTATTCAAGATTTTTGCTAGATTATCGGAAAAACTCATAATTTATTCTATGATTTAAGTTTTAAGTTATGGTGAGGGTAGGCTGTCAATCAAACGTTATATGAGCATTAACACAGGACTCTCCATAAATTTTTTAAATGAAGCTAAAAATTTAGCTCCAACAGCACCGTCAACGACTCTATGATCAGAAGAAAGAGTAACATCCATGATAGTAGCGACTTTTATCTGATTATTTTCAACTATTGCACGTTTTGAGCTTGCTCCTATTGCTAGGATACAGCTTTGTGGCGGATTTATTATAGCACTGAAGTTCTTAATACCGTACATACCTAAGTTAGAGACAGAAAAACTTCCACCCTGAAATTCTTCAGGAGTTAGTTTATTATCTCGAGCCTTTTTTATAAGAGTTTGTAATTCTTGCGATAATGTAATTATATCTTTTTGTTCGGCATTTCTGACTATAGGCGTTATAAGACCATTATCAATTGCCACAGCAACCGATACATCAACATTATTATAATACCGAATAGCAGACTCATCCCAGCTAACATTTGCTTCCGGTACAGCTTTTAAAGCTTTTGCCACTGCTAAAATAACAAAATCATTAACTGTAATTTTAATTTTCCTCTCTTCTACAAGTGATTTATTTATATCTTCTCTAATGTCCAATAACTTATCCATGTTACATTCTATTGAGAGATAGAAATGTGGGATGGTTTGTTTGGATTCAAGCAAACGTTTAGCGATGATTTTACGGATATTATTATTGGGGACTGATCTGTACTCCTCGTGATTTCTGTTCACCGCCCTAATCTTACCACTATTTGTTGGTTGCACTAAGTATGATAACACATCTTTTTTTATTATTCTGCCATGAGGTCCACTACCTTGAATATTTGACAGATCGATATTATCAATAGCAGCTAGTCTTTTAGCCAAAGGCGAAGCATATATCCTGCCTAAAGCTTTCACATTCATTGTTTGTGGTTGCTGATCGTACTTAACCGGCTTAGTTTCTTCTATAGATATTACTGCTCCTGTAGATGGTTTAGCAGAATTATCACTACTTGCTATAAAACTATCCAATAAGTTTGCATCTTCACCATCTTCAAGTAATACAGCGATAAGCGAACCCACCGGCACATTGTCTGTACCTTGCGGCACAATTATTTTAGCAAAAATTCCCTCTTCTACAGCTTCCACTTCCATAGTAGCTTTATCTGTTTCTATTTCTGCTACAACATCTCCTGGAACAACTTTATCCCCTTCTTTTTTAAGCCATTTTGCAATATTTCCTTCAGTCATAGTTGGAGATAAAGCAGGCATTAGAATTTTAATTGGCATAAATAGTTCTAATTAGTTGGTATTTTACTTGGATCAGGGCTGACTAACATAATTATCTGTTTACCTTCCATTTTAGGAGCGGAATCAATCTTAGCTAAGCCCTCTAGTTCTAACGATATGCGGTCAAATAACTTCATACCAATATCGTTATGGATAATCTCTCTGCCTTTAAACCATAGAGAAATTTTTACTTTGTCACCTTCCTTCAAAAAATCTTTGATCTTGCGAAGTTTCACATTAAAATCACCTTGACTAATGTTTGGCTTAAACTTCATTTCTTTAAGGACAACAACCCTTTGTTTTTTCCTACTGTCTTGGACACGCTTTTTACTCTCATATTTAAATTTACCAAAATCCAAAATCTTACAAACAGGTGGTTCGGCATTTGGTGAAATTTCTACCAAATCTAAACCAGCTTTTTCAGCTTGTTCTAGAGCATTCTTGATGCTAACGATGCCAAGCATCTCACCATTCTCATCGACTAAACGAACTTGACTAGCCCTAATTTCCCTATTAGCCTTCGGAAAATTACTATTCTTAATTCCAGAAATGATATTTTCTCCATAAAAATTGTTATTAGTTATTGTTGTGTTTTTGTGTACTTTTTACACGTACGACACAGTTGCTTCCATTATACCCCTGGGATAAGAATTGACAAATTCTTATCCCAAATTCGCGTATTTATGTTAAATAGCGAATATTCTGATCTTTTACAAGCTTTACTAGATTTTGTAGAGAAATAATTTCCTGCTGATCTGATCCTAGTTGTCTTATAGTCACAGTATTATTTAGCATTTCTTGTTTACCAACAACGGCTATTATAGGTACTTTATTATTAGAAAAATAGCGTATTTTATAATTAATCTTTTCAGGCGAAATATCGACATCTGACCGTATTCTTTCACTAATCAACAATTTGTGTACTTCCAATGCATAGTCATTTAAGTCACTTGTAATGGTGGCAATAGCTACTTGTACAGGGGCTAACCATAAAGGAAAACGTCCAGCATATTCTTCAATTAATATGCCAATGAACCGTTCAAAAGAACCAAGCACAGCTCTATGCAACATTACGGGTATTTTTTTCTCACCGTTCGCTGCAATATAGTAAGCATCAAGACGTTCTGGTAAGACAAAATCAACTTGTAGAGTACCACATTGCCATTCTCTACCTATTGAGTCTTTAAGGCAAAAATCTAGTTTTGGTCCATAAAATGCACCATCACCGGGATTTAATATGTAAGAATAACCGGCTTCTTTTACTGCTTCTTTCAGAGCATTTTCTGCTTTATCCCAAACTTCATCGCTGCCAGCCCGTACTTTAGGACGATCTGAGAATTTAATTTTAATATCAGAAAAACCAAAATCTTTATAAATCTCGGTTAAGAGACCACAAAATTTTACTGTCTCACTGTTAATTTGTTCCTCAGTACAAAAAATATGTGCATCATCTTGTCGAAAAGCCTTTACTCTCATCAGACCATGCAATGCACCAGATGCTTCATTTCTATGACATAAACCAAATTCAGACATACGTAGTGGTAAGTCTCGATAACTTTTGATACCCTGCTTAAAAATCTGCACATGACATGGGCAATTCATTGGTTTCATGGCTAATGTTTTATCATCAGCAAGATTTAGAGCAAACATGTCCTCCCTAAATTTTTCCCAGTGACCAGAAGCTTCCCACAGGCTTTTATCAACAAGCACAGGAGTTTTCACCTCGATATATCCAGTTTTTCTGATTTTATTTCTGATATATTGCTCGATAATGCGATATATACTCCAACCTTTATCATGCCAAAATACCATACCTTGAGCTTCTTCCTGAAAGTGAAACAATCCAAGCTCTCGACCTAATTTTCTATGATCACGCTTTTCTGCCTCTTCAATCATATAAAGGTAGTTGTCTAACTGTTCTTTTGTTGCCCAAGCTGTCCCATAGATTCTTTGTAACATAGGATTTTTACTATCACCACGCCAATACGCTCCAGCCACTTTCATTAGTTTAAAATGTTTGATGAAGCCAGTTGACGGGCTATGCGGACCACGGCAAAGATCAACAAAGTTACCTTGGCGGTATAATGTAATCTCCTCACTTGCTGGAATCTCTGAAATTATCTCGGCTTTATAATGCTCACCTATTGACTTAAAGAATTCTATGGCTTGATCGCGATTCCATACTTCTCTAGTGATATTTTCGTTTCTCTTGACGATTTCATGCATTTTTGCTTCTATCATCACTAAATCTTCCGGGGTAAACGGTTTATCTTTAGCAAAATCATAAAAAAAGCCATTTTCGATAGCTGGACCTATGGTCACTTGGACATTTGGAAATAATTCTTTAACTGCTTCTGCCGTTATATGAGCAGCATCATGGCGTATTACCTCTAAACATTCAGAATCTTTATAGGTTAGAATCCTCAAATTACAATCAGATTCTATAGGTAAACTTAAGTCCTTTAGCTCGTTATTTACTTCAACAACCAAAGCATTCTTTGCTAGAGAAGTAGAAATTTGACTAGCTATCTCCAATCCCGTAATATTTTTTTCAAATTGTTTTTGCGTTCTATCTGGAAAAGTAATAGTAATCATTTTATTTTATCTAATATTGTATCTAATTTTTAGTACCTTGCATATTAGCTTGTTAATAGTTTATATTCAACTTAATTTTTAGGTTGTGAAGGTTTCTATATTAATGATCGATTTCGTCTTGCCTATTTTTTTGTTTAAAGAATTGATAGTTTTTTTGTGGTCGTATTTCGGCAACTTTGGTGTAAGAGCAATAGAAAACCAATAGAAAAGTAACAGAAAAGTTTTTGTGCAGAGTCACACAGCATTTAAATCTAAAAATCTAAAATCAAACGTTAAAAACAACTATCAATTAGCAACAAGTTGAAGCTGATGGGCTGAACACATCAATCTATTCTGCAGTCTAGTTCTCTGAATACTCCTGTTTCTTTCCATAAACTCTTATTTCCTATAACATAGATAACTTCTTTAGCACGTGTAACTGCCACATTTAAGATATTAGGAGATTTACCTGCCCATATCCGAGTTTTATTTTGGTTTGGTGCTTGAGTCCCTAATACTAGAATTACTGCTTCAGCTTCTCGTCCTTGTACAGTGTGTATTGTTCCAATTCGTTCATTAAGCCAAAGATTCGTATCCGTAGTTATCCAAGAATCTAAAACATGATGATCTTTTATAATTTTGCGTAAATTACCTGCAACAAGTTTAAAAGGGCTTATAATATATAGGTTTGGGAATATTGAGGCACTCTTTAATTTATATAATAGTTCAACTACCTTTTTTCCTTCTTCTAGACACCATGTATCTAGTGCTTGACCTTGAACATCAAACCACATAGAAGGACCAAGACAGTTACGTATTGGAGAATTGTTGGGACTCTTTGCTTGTACCATTGAATTTCCGTAGGCAATTGCATTGGAAATACTAAACATAGGATCTGCACAACGCCTATGAACCAATAAAGGTACACCGACTAAACGAATTCCGTCTTCGGTATTAAATTCCGAAAAATATGAAGTTACAGTATCTGATAGGGTTTGAACTGATGCTTTTGGTGCATTAAAACGATTTGGGTCTACCAAAAATTGTTCACAGATACTTTTTGTTAAATTGTTAGGCAACGTAACCACTGGTTCTATCTGTAAAGGATCACCCGTAACTATAGCACGTTTTGTTCTCATTATAGCTCCTACAGCGGCTTGCGGTAAAGCCTGCCCAGCTTCGTCAATAAGAAGCCATCCAAGAGAATTTGTAGGGAGATCCTTTAACATTCTTCCTACAGATGCAAAAGTTGTTGATACACTAGGTACTACAAGGAAAAAAGATGACCATAAATCTGGCAAAAGTTCCACGGTTTTTTTATCCATTTCACTAGAAGAGCCACCAAAATTTCTCATCAGAACTCCAAGATTGTGACGTAAAGGTTTTGCTGCTGCATCTATAAAAGCTTTATGCAGCTTTATAGCAGAAATAAATACCTCATCGCGTAAGGATTGTGTTTGCGTGTCACACCATGGGGAAACTATATGCCTTTCTTCATGGGATTTTGAAAATAAATTATTATCAATAAAATGAGATCCAAGTTTGTTAGAAAATCTAGGTACAGTTCTTTTTACATGATCAAAATGAACAAGCTTTTGGCTTTCTTTATGGGCGATCCTTTGCCCTTCTTTTTGCCAAGCACGAAATGAAGGAGTATTTAGAATACGCCAAATAACATGTGGTTTTGATTTATAATGTTCTAATAAAAGTTCTTCTAACGTTTGCCCCTGTTCTGATTCGCTTTCTAGATTTGCTAAATCTTGAACTAGATTTTTTATTTCCTGTAATTCAGCAAGTCTAGTTCGGCTTGCTTGTAATACATGTTTAAAATCTGTACTAGCTTGTCTCCAACGTCTTAAAGCATCACTATGATTATGTGGGGGATCACTTTCTTCAATAATTCTCGGTTTTCTACGTTCAAGGATTTTGCCGGTTTTTGGTTCTGTAATTTCAAATATCTGTGGTATTCCGCTTGCTTCTGCTAAATATGTTAAAAGCCCAAGATCATTATTCCACCAAAAATTTTTACTAAAATTATTACAATTAGCAATATTTCCAAGTACTGCTGAAATCAAACCCCAACTTTTGCATCCAAATACTAAATCAGATAGAACTGTAAAATAACGCAAATCATTCGCATCGTTTGCAATAGCTTTTAAACTAGGTAATTCAGCACTAATATTTTCAACAGCCTTATTGTTAGAAGATGCAATTAATATTTCAAAACCTTTTAGACTCTTATCTAATTTATAAAAATTTAACCAACTCTGTCCCGTTTTTATTTTGTGTCCTGAATCGGTAAAAGCTTTTTCAGGATCAGCAAACTTCAGTAACGCTTCTGCTCGCTCTGTAACTAATTTTGCAACAATATCACGTAATAAAGTTGTTTTTCCTGTTCCTGGTGGTCCATTAATTGCAAGAATTCCACTGTCTTTTAGTTCAGTCATGGATAAATTAACTACAGCCTGTTGAAGTAATACTAAAGGATATCGTCCTAATCCAGGCCACCTTGCTGTAGGAATGTTTTTGGGAGAAAGAATATTTTGTAAAACAGAAGTATCTAGGATATTATAACGCTTTAATGGGATATTCACACCTAAATACTGCAAGAGGTTTGTTTGAACATTTGGCTTTTGAATTAAACTACTAGCTTTAATTAGATCATTTAGGTAAAAGCTGTTAAGTAGTAAAGTTTTAGTAGGGGTATCTTTTTTACTTGATTCATAAGTTTTGATAGCAAATTGTTTATTTACTAGTATTTCTGCTGGCATCTCAAAAGTATTAGTAAGGTAATTAAGAGCCTCATCTATTACTATTTTATTCAAGGGAAGCTTTTGACCATTTTTATCTCTTTTACACAAGATTGTTTCAAGAGCTATTTCGGTATCTTTTTCAGTTGATGACCATTTACCTAAGTTTTTAAGATTGCGAACTTTCTCAACTCTTGTCCGTCAACTTTTATCATTTTAGGAGCTTGTGGATGAAATGGAATATGCCTATCTGTTGCTAAAATAGTAAATGATTGCTCATCCCAACCTCGCACTCGATTTCTCGACATAAAAATTGGGGAATAACCAGAATCAATTAGCTCATGATTTTTAACTTTTCTAGTTGTTCCAACTTTTAGATCAGCTAGGTCACCTATCACCTGTTTTAAAGTAACTTTGTTTCCCAAAGGTTTAGGAAACTCAAATTTTTTGTTCAAAGATTTGTGATAGCCAATTATAAAAACACGCTCTCGATCTTGTGCCACACCATAGTCACTTGCTTTTAACAATTTCCAACTAACCTCATAGTTTTCTTTTTTGAACATATCTATGATATTCATAAAGGATTTAATATTTCTTGAATGGATTATTCCATGAACATTTTCTGCAACAAAAAACTTTGGTTGTACATGTCTAATAATCCTTATATATTCATGAAATAATTGACCTCTTAAATCGTCAATTCCACGCCTAGCACCAGCTTCTGACCATGATTGACATGGCGGGCCACCAATGACACCCGTTGCACCAAATGGAATATCTTCATTTGGAATATCCAAAATAGAACGCCCATCAAACTTTGATTCAGGAAAGTAGTTTTGATAAGAAGGAGCAATTGTTTTGTCATATTCATTTGCCCAAATTGTCTTGAACCCAGCTTTTGCAAAACCAATATCCATACCACCTGCACCGGCAAATAACGAAACAAGCGTACTGTCTAACGCAGATTCTTTTTGTTTCGGTGTTTTAACAGTAGCATCTTTTATTAACATTTTCTTTCATCCTTATTCACACCACGATATTTACTATTTTCGAGGGTATTATGATAATTTTCTTAGGCTCTTTACCGCTTAAATGTTTCTGTATCTCGGGTAATTGCATTACCATATTCTGAATTTCAATATTGCTCGTTACATTAGCAAATTCGTGCGTAGCCCTCAGTTTACCATTAATTTGGATAGCCATAGTATAAGATTCTAGTTCTAAGAATGATTCGTTGAAAGAAGGCCAAGAAGTTTGATATAATCTTTCCTTATTGCCTAATTTTTGCCAAATTTCCTCTGTAATATGTGGAATAAATGGGTTAAGTAACTTAATCAAGATACTAAACCCCTCTTTAACGCTAGTAATATTGGCTTCCTTGCCCCTAGATATTTCATCTGACAAAGCATTAAATAGTTCCCGCATCCTTGCTATGGCTTTATTTAGCTTAAAATCTCTTATTTCTTCGGTAACATGTTTGATAGTGTAATGGATAATCTTTGTTAGTTTATTATTAGCACCCCCCGTTATTTCACTATTAATTAGTATCTCAGCCATATTTTCTAACTTACTGATAAAACGGCTGCACCCTTCAAGACCATTTGCCGACCATTCAAAATCTTTCTCTGGCGGACTATCGGAGAGAACAAATAGCCTAATAGCATCAGCACTATGGTTGGTCAATATTGACTCTAAATCCACGACATTCTTTTTGGATTTACTCATTTTTTCTATTCGCCCTTGAAATACTTCTTCCCCTGTATTCTTATGAACCCACTTATTAGATTGTTTTGTTACCTCATTTGGATACAACCAATTATTATTGGCGTCTTTATAGGTAGCATGTAACACCATACCTTGAGTCAGCAAACTAGTAAAGGGTTCACGAATATTAAGATAGCCTTGTTCGTTCATTACTTTAGTGAAAAACCTTGCATAAAGAAGATGCATTACTGCATGTTCAATTCCACCAATATACTGATCAACAGGTAACCAATAATCACAGGCTTGTTTGTCAGTCATATCTTTTGCATCTACATTACAATAACGGGTAAAATACCAAGAAGACTCAAAAAATGTATCTAACGTGTCAGTTTCACGAATAGCTGGTTTCTGACATTTTGGGCAATTAGTATGTTTCCAAGTAGGGTGTGAATCAAGAGGATTGCCATGGCCATCAAATGTAACATCGTTTGGCAGGGTTATAGGCAATTGTTCTTTAGGTACTGGTGTGATTCCACAAGTCAAACAATATATTATCGGAATAGGGCAGCCCCAAAATCTTTGCCTAGACACTCCCCAGTCTTTCAGGCGGTAGTTAATGGTACGTTTGCCTAAACCACGTTTTTCAAGTTCTTCTATAGATTTTTGTTTAGCATCTTGGATAGCAAGATTATTCAAAAAATCTGAGTTGATCATGATACCATCACCAGTGTAAGATTCCGAGTGTACGTCTATTGGAACATCCTTATTAATTACTACTTGCTTTATTGGTAATCCCATTTTCTTGGCTAATGCATGATCTCTTTCATCATGGGCTGGGCATCCAAAAACTGCTCCAGTCCCATAATCCATTAGTACAAAATTTGTTATTATCACAGGAATAATAATTGTAGGATCAAATGGGTGAATAGCAAAAAGGTCAGTAAATACCCCTTCTTTTTCAGCTTTATCTACTACAACATTAGTGTCTAATTGCGAACATTTTTCAATGAAAGATATTATAGCATCATTTTTATCTACTAATTGCTCAATTATTGGGTGATTATAGGCTATCGCAACAAAGCTTGCTCCAAAGATAGTTTCTAGTCTAGTAGAAAATACTTCAATACTAGCTTGATGATCTTTAATTTTAAAACTAAAATTTACTCCTTCCGATTTGCCTATCCATTTTTCCTGCATAGATTTAACAGAATCAGGCCAAAAATCCAATTTCGAAATTTCATTTAATAGCTCCTCAGCATAATTAGTTATTTTTAAAAACCATTGTTTTAAATATTTCTTCTCAACTAAAGCGCCTGAACGCCATCCACGACCATCTACTACTTGCTCGTTAGCTAACACAGTATTATCCACAGGATCCCAATTGACCAAAGATTCTTTTTGATAAGCTAAGCCTCTCTCATAGAGTTCTAAAAAGAATTTTTGTTCATGCTTATAATAATCCGGATCACAAGTTGTTATTTCTCGTGACCAATCATATGAAAAGCCAATGGATTTTAGCTGATCTCGCATAGTTGCGATGTTTGAATAAGTCCAATCTTTAGGATTAGAGTTATTGTTAATGGCAGCATTCTCTGCTGGCAAGCCGAAAGCATCCCAACCCATAGGATGTAATACGTTATAGCCTTGCGATTTCATAAAACGAGCTATGCAATCTCCGATAGAATAGTTACGTAAATGCCCGACATGAATCTTTCCAGAAGGGTAGGGTAACATTTCAAGTACATAATATTTAGGCTTGTCGCTATCGTTTGTTGCAGCAAAAGCTTTTTCCTCAAGCCAAATTCTTTGCCATTTCTTTTCAATATCTCTCATAATTTGTATCGTAAACTATCCTTATTGTAGCAAGTATATCATTCTTTTCTTTCAGCACTAATATATAATTCTCTAGATTTTCTTAAAATTTTATCTTCTATGCTATTAGCTAGGTCCGAAGTAGTATGATTGTCTAGCCAATTACCATTTTTAAGTGTTTGTTCAAATATTTTTACTTGGATGGCATCCGGACTAATAACGTTATCTTTAATAAAAATATTTATTTTAAATCGAAAATTTGTTTGTCCTTTTGGACTATACCATTCAGTAATAATGACTCCACCGACTGAATCGGTTGAAGCAAGAGGCACAAAACTTAAAGTTTCTATAGAAGCTTGCCATAAATATTTATTAACGTTACAGCCTACAGTTTTGGTAGATTCATTTTTGATTCTACTTGGTCTAAACACCAAGCCTTCTCCTCCAACTATTGACCCCATTTCATCCATCTTTCTTTCTTGCACAGTTTTGGGATAGTCTCTATTCTTTGCAATTGTGGCAGTTGGAAAAAGAAATAAAGCTGACATTGTGCCAATAATAGTTTGTTTTAAGTGTGTTTTCATAAATGATTTTATTTTTTTACTATTTCAAGTAGTTTAGCTTTAGTGTACCATAAGAACCACGTGATGTAAAGGATAGCCCTGTTCTTTAAATTAACAAAATAAATATAATGTAACCTCAATTTCGGATTAATTTTATTAATCCGAAATTGGAATGAGAATGTAAACAATCAGGCTTAAAGCGGTTTGACGCCTGATTGTTAAATATTTTATTAGCGATAATAGATTAAAATGTATTTATAGTAAGTGCTTCAAGAATGTATTTTTCTGATATTATAGCCAGTTTTGGATTAAAATTTTTAATTTTAATCCAAAACTGAGGTTAATATAGTTGTAAAAGAATAAAGGATACGATAATTTAAATCTCTATAAGAAAATGTAGAATATCCATCTTCTAATAGAAGTTACGTGAATTTGGGATAAGAATGAACTAATTCTTATCCCAAATGGGGTAAGTTATTAAACATAAATGGTAAAAAATGAAAAATTTGTTATTTTTAATCTGTTTGTATTCCACTATTGCTATAGCCAGTGAATCTAAGTTTTACCCTAATAAGCTTAATTGTTGTAAGATCAGTAAGAGTGCAATGAATGATTACGAACCGGAAGAATTCCAATTATCCAATAACTTACTTAGAAAGACAGGACAACAAGCAGTCTATCGTGGTACAAAAATTATAGTAAAGGGTAGATTATTAGACCAAGATTGCGTTCCAGTAGCAGATGCAAAAATATATTTATGGCAGGTTGGAAGTGACGGAAAATATCCATACATACCACTTCGTACTCGTATCAATAAAAAGATGCTAAACCTTGTAAGTAAATCAAGTTTTACCGGATCTGGCATTGCTACTACTAATAATAAAGGAGAATTTTATTTTATTACTATATATCCTAGTGGAATTTTGCGTAAAACATCTAATGTAAACATTAGAGTCGACCACCTAGTTCTTGGACAGCTACAAACAAAGCTATATTTATCTGATTCAAGAGCTAATTTAGAAAATTGCGGAGAAGTTAGTCATGTTTTGTTCACTGCACTAGATGGCATTAAAACGTACGAATTTGACGTAGTAATGCCGGGACGAACTTTAAAAAGATATTAATGTTTTTAGTTTTCACATCCTCCGCAACAATCTTGTGCAATTGGATTTTCTGAAGGTGGGTTTTCTAATGGTTTTTTTAATCCACAAGAAGTTAAGATTAAGCAGCTTAATAATATTAGAGATAAAAAAATATTGTTTTTCATTATGATCAATAAATTAATTGGAAATATATTTGTTATTTATATGCATATTAGAAAATATAGTAAACGATTTTTTTTGATTGTAACATGTTTGTTGATTGGCACTAATAGTTTTGCATTAGATCAGATCAAATCAGGTGTTAAAATGCTTGATTTATCTAGTGTTCCTGATACGGTGGTTTTCTTTGATGATAAAGGAGAAAAATATTCTCTTGATAATTTTGAAGGAAAAACGATATTATTGGTGTTTTGGGCAACATGGTGTGCATCTTGTATTAAAGAAATGCCGGATTTAGATGTACTGCAAAAAGATTTTAGAAAATTGCCATTTGCAATAATCCCTGTATCACAAGACTACCAAGGAATAGAAATTATCCAAAAATATTATAAAGATTATGAGATAAGATATTTGCCAATTTACCATGATTTTAAGAATCAACTGTTTAAAGCTTTTTCAATAGTTGGTTTACCAACTGCTATTCTAATTAATCCAGATGGAAAAATGTTAGTAAGTTTTGTTGGTGCTATTAATTGGTATGATGAAGGAATTCGCAATATTATTTTGTCAAATATTCCTGGAAACCACCCAGAACCTAAAAATAGTTACCATGAACAAACGCTTAATCAATCGGTTAATAAACAGTTAAAGCCTAAAGAGCAGGAAGACAAAGATGAAAAAACACAAATATCACAGAATAATGAGGAAAATAATGCTTCTAAAAACAATAATAAGTGAGTAACTAATGTACATAGAACACAATAAAAGTTTAATTGCTGAGGCAAAATTTGATCAGGTAATTGCTAAACGTCAAATAGGTAAGTTAGAGCAATTACTTTCATTACTACCTGGAATAGGTTCTAAGGCATCAAAGCCGGTAATTGCTGTTCTTCGCCTTAGTGGGGTTATAGGTAAAGTAAGCTCAGTAAAATCAGGGCTTAGCATAGAATCGCTACATGAGTTAATTGACAAAGCTTTTGAGATCAAAAATCTTAAAGCTTTGTGTTTAACTATCAATTCTCCGGGTGGTTCACCTGTACAATCTGAACTGATTAGTAAACGTATAAGGTCATTAGCTGGGGAAAAGAAAATACCAATTTATAGTTTTGTAGAAGATGTAGCAGCATCTGGTGGATATTGGCTGGCTTGTATTGGTGACCAAATATATGCATCTAAGAGTTCAATTATTGGTAGTATAGGGGTGGTTTCGGCTGGTTTTGGCTTTCCTGTTGCTATCAATAAGCTTGGAGTAGAAAGGAGGGTTTATACAGAAGGTAAAAATAAATCTATTCTCGATCCATTTCAACCAGTGCAAGAAGAAGATATTGAAATTATTAAGCATATACAAAAACAGATTCACGAGCATTTTATAGATCATGTTAAGGAGCGTCGTATTGGTAAGTTAACACAAGAAGATGATATTTTATTTAATGGAGCATTTTGGTCTGGGGAAACTGCTGTTGATTTTGGTTTAATTGATGGTATAGATGATATGTATAGTTTCATAAAACAGAAATATGGTGATGTAACTATTAAATATATATCTGCTAAACAATCGTGGCTTAAGAAGAGGTTGGGTATGGTAAGGCAAGATTTCGTGCAAGAATTCTCTGATACATTGATTGAATCGGTAGAGAATAAGATTACTTATGATAGGTTTAATATGCGGTAATTTACGCGAATTCAGGATAACTAGGTTCTTATATCTTAAAACATGTTATAACTACTTATAACATGTTTTAAGATATAAGAACCTAAAGATTTGTTATTTATACTCTTCTGTTTCTAGATTCTTCCAAATTCTATTTTTAGAGATATAGAAGAAAATTATAAAAATTACTAAGAACATCGTCACTTTCAAACCCATGGATTTACGGTTTTCCATTTCAGGTTCAGCAGCCCATTGTAAAAATATCGTAACATCCATAGCCATTTGTTCGACTGATGAATTTGTTCCGTCCATATACTTTACTTGTCCATCTGACAAAGGAGCTGGCATGGCAATCTGACTATGTGGAAAATATGGGTTGTAATTTAATCCTGGCATTAGTTTAAAATTTTCAGGAGGATCACTATAACCAGTGAGTATAGAATATAAATAATTTGCTCCATCAGGTCTTGCTTTGATAATCAACGATAAATCAGGTGGGTCTGCTCCATTGTTAGCAGCTCTTGCTGCTGGTTCATTAGGGTAGGGACGAACAAATGGATCGGAGGGTAGGGCAGGTCTTTCAAACATTTCTCCTGCATCATTTGGACCATCTTGTACAGTATAATTTTTGGCTATTTCTTTAATTTCTTCATCTGAAAATCCTAGCTCTTTAAGATTACGGTAATATAAATTATAAAGACCATGACACACGCTACATACTTCTTTATAGACTTGGAAGCCACGCTGTGCAGCTTTCCTATCAACGCTAGCAAAAACTCCATCAAATGGCCAAGCAATCTTTTTTGTAGGTAGTGCATCGTTATTGGCAGTGACAATATTTGATATTAACAAAATTAATAAACACAGGAAAAACTTAATACTAATGTCATTGCGAGTAGGCATAAGCCAACGAAGCAATCCATTCCTAATCATTCCTTTGGATTGCTTCATCGCTACTAAAGTAGCTCCTCGCAATGACGGAGTAATGTTAATTGGGTTAGCCATAATTTTCTGATCTTTCATATAGAATCCGGTAATGGCAGAGTTTTTTCATACTTGCTAATTAGTGGCACTGCAATGAGAAAATGAAAGAAATAGTAAGTAGCAGCAAATCGACTTAAGGTAATATAAGGTTCTTCTGCTGGTTGTCCTCCAAGATATCCAAGTACCAAACAATCAAATATGAACAGCCAAAAAGCTATGCGGAACATTGGTCTATAATTGCTACTCCTAACTTTTGAGCTATCAAGCCAAGGTAAGACAAATAATAGCAAAATACTAGAAAACATCAATATTACCCCGCCTAGCTTTGATGGTACTGCCCGTAAAATGGCATAAAATGGCAGAAAATACCATTCTGGAACTATATGAGCCGGAGTAACTAAAGGGTTAGCTGGTATGTAATTGTCAGGATGCCCTAGATAATTTGGTTGGTAAAAGACAAAAAAGGCAAATATTAAAAAGTAAACACCGAATCCAACAAAATCTTTTACAGTATAATATGGATGGAAAGGAATAGTATCTTTAGGTGATTTAACATCGATACCCTTGGGATTATTTGATCCATGAATATGTAATGCTACTAAATGGAGTAGTACTAAAGCTACTATAATAAAAGGTAATAAATAATGCAAAGCAAAAAACCTATTAAGTGTAGGGTTATCAACTGAAAACCCTCCCCAAAGCCAGGTAACTATCGATTTGCCAATAATAGGTATAGCTGAAAATAAATTGGTGATTACAGTTGCTCCCCAGTAGCTCATTTGTCCCCAAGGTAACACATATCCCATGAAGGCAGTAGCCATCATGGTAAGAAAAATTATTATACCTATATGCCACAATAATTCTCTAGGTTTTTTATATGAGCCATAATACAATCCTCTACAGATGTGTAGATAAACTGCAGCAAAAAACATTGATGCTCCAACTGAGTGTATATAACGTATTAACCAGCCGTAATTGACATTACGCATAATTTTCTCGACACTCTCGAAGGCGTAATCGACATGGGGAGTATAATGCATAGCCAAAATAATGCCAGTGATTATCTGAATTACTAAAGCGATACCAGCTATTGACCCTAAGTTCCATAGGTAACTTAAATTTTTGGGTGTTTGGTATTCGCCTAAATGTTTAAGGAACGAGAAAACAGGTAGTCTATAGTCTATCCATTCTATAACGGGATTTGATTTTTTAGGATCATTAGTTTCATTCATAAATAACTATCCGATTTTAATTTTTGTATCGGAAATAAACTCATATGGTGGGACAGCCAAATTTAAAGGAGCTGGTCCTTTACGAACACGACCAGATGAGTCGTATTGAGAGCCGTGGCATGGACAAAACCAACCATCATAATCTCCTTGGTTTGCAAGTGGTACACAACCTAAATGTGTACAAATGCCAATAGTTACTAACCATTTATCATGTCCAGCTTTAACTCGTACTTGATCAAGTTCGGGATCTATTAACTCGGAAAGGTTTACATTTCTTGCTTCAGCAATTTTTTCGGGAGTCCTGTTAGTAATAAAAACCGGTTTACCTTGCCATTTAACAGTAAGAGTTTGACCTGGTTGTATGTGAGATAAATCCACTTCTATTGAAGATAGGGCAAGAACATCCGCTGAAGGGTTGAATGAATCAACAAGAGGGTAGGTAGCACATGCAGCTCCAACCACAACCATACTGCTGGCAGTTAAGGTTATAAAATCCCTACGAGTTGCCTTATCGTAATCATTAGTATTTGACATAAACTGACTAGTATACCTCTTCTACTTCAATAGTTGTTTTCACAACTACTTGAAGTAGGGAATTATTTTATAATGAGTGCAACTATAGAAGCTAGGTTCTATAGTAGTGGCTTTCACTTTTTGCACAAATTTGATATTTATTATTATATTTAATATAATAGACTACTGGAAAAGTAACAAAAAATCAAGGGCAGCTTCAACAATTAACAGTGAAGTATTACCCTAATTTTGCTTATAAGGAAAAATGCATTCTTAAAGCGGCTAACACGAATGCATTTTAAACCTTTCTAAAGCTAAAAACATGATTTTAGCCAAATATTAATTTGGTTTATTTACCATCACTATCTGTAGAATCGCTAGGAGAATCATAAGGATTGCGATATGGAAGCATTTCCGGTACAGTTCCGTCTTTAGGTAGTAACTTATTTAATCCCTCCTCTAAAGCTTTTTCACCTGTTTCTTCTTCTTTAATCTCGTATTTTGGCGGGTCTCCTAAACATTTCCAAAAATTGGTTAAGCTCTCAAAGTTGGGACCTAATTTTGTAGTACAGTTTTGTGCAATTGATTTAGATGTATCAAGAATTTCAATTGTAGCATTGGTCATATATTTTATAAATCCAATTTTTTCAAGACCCTTGGCTACCCAAAATAATACTATCAAAGAGGCAACTGCTATCATAAAGTACCATTTAGCTATGATACTCCATAAAAACACCCCCATAGGGTTAGCTGCTATTAGTCTTCTTAAAGCTTGCCACATATATAACTACCAAAAAATGGTTAAAAAACTACGACTAAATTACATGAATAATAAAAAAATAACAATTTTTTTATTAGTGCAGGGGTCAGTATGGTGTATAATATAAATTAAATGTTGTAAATATTCTTAATTAGATATGATGAGAGATAAAATATGGTTGGTAAAAGAAGCATATTGATACCAATCATAACAAAAATTAGACTTATATTCTCAAGATTTTGTAAAACAAGACCGGTAAGTATTATGTTGGGTATTAATAGTGGCATGATTAATATTGCTAGCAGGTTAGTATTTGACCTAAAATAGCTTTGAATAGATCCAATTAAAACTAGTAGGCTACTGGACAAAGTTAATAGCAAAGTTAGAGTGATAAAAAGATAGGTTACTGTTGTTAGATCAAGATCGAAAATAATATAAATTATCGGGATATTTAATAAAGAGCTAGTAAGCGAACTAAAAAATATAGCAAATAATTTAGATGTAACAATCTCACTCTCACTGAAACTGGATAATAGTAGCTCTAAACTTCCATCCTCCACATCTTGCTTTAATATTAGACTAGAGAAGCCAATTAGGGCTATTGGTAAAAAAATTACTGAAAAAATAACCCCAAATTTCTTAATATCTGCTTGGTCATTGATTAAAGCCGTGCTGAAAATACAAAATAAAAAAAATATAAATAGATATTTGCTAAGATTATTAATACGATTTTGAATTAAATATTCCCATTTTATTAGCTGTACTAGTTTATGCATATACTACTCGTAAATGAAGAGTTGATAGACGATAGAATCAAAATCATGAAGAAGACAACGCCAATTCTTGATTTTCATCGAGTATATACTGCTCGTAAATGAAGAGTTGGTAGACGAAGGTCAACTTCAAGAAGAGCTAGGAGTGTCAAAGTCGAGCAGCGGAGCGTACATTAGTACGTGAGCAGCGGAGATCTTTAGACACGACGACGCCAATTCTTGAAGTTCACCGAGTATATCTCATTATGGAATATATTAAACACATAACCGATGCAACGCAAAGTCCAACGCCAATTTCAATGATAAAGATACCAATATGTTGAGCTAATAATTTATCATTTGCAAGAGAATAGTAGTTTAAGTAATTATCATCAAATAATATTGATACCATACCGGTCATGGCATAGATAAGTACCCCGATAGTAGCCATACCAACTAGTAAATCAGTAGAAAAATATTGTTTTAATTTGAACTGACCATGAACTAAATCAAAAGCAATTATCATAGAAGCAAATATAGCCCCAGCTTGGAATCCACCTCCTGGTGATGCATCACCATTAATTTGAATATATAGACAATATAAAAATATATAAGGTAACATAAAAAGAGTAGAATGTTTTATAATGATAAAATCTTTAAGCATGTTCATTACTTTTTTGTGAAAATAGCAATAATACCGATATTCCAGCAATTAAAATAACTGCCGTTTCTCCAAGAGTATCATAACATCTGTAACTAGCTAGTAGTGCTGCTACAAAAGAGGGAATACCAATATCACTTTTAGTATTTTCAATATAATATTTGGTTAAGTGACTTTGCATAGGAGAATCTATAGATCCATATTCTAGTAAATCAAGTCCTGCAAAGCTAAATGTTACTATGAACATTAAACATATAATTGATGAACTTATTACTCGTGTTGGTTTAAGATCACATTTTTGTATGTCTTGCAATCTAGTGAGAAAGCTTAGGAAAACACAGCTAGACAAACAGCTACCTAGAGCTACTTCAGTCATTGCCACGTCTGGAGCGTCCATAAGAAGATAAGATAAACCAATAAGTAGGCTAAATACAGAGCTTATGCTCACTGTTTCTAATAAAGAATTACAAAATATAATCTTAATTGATACGATGGCAAGCATTATAAGGATTACCATAAGCAACCAGCTAGCTAGTTGAAAATTTATTATTTCTGGTATCATAAATAAACAATCAATTATTTTAGGTTAGTTTTTCCTAATAAAGCAGCCTTGCCAATTGCATGAGTAGATACCGGGTTTAATATTAAAATCAATATAGAGGCAAAAACTAATTTAAAAGAGCTAGTAAAATCATGTTGTAAAAAGGCAAGACCAACAAGTGATAAAGGTACTCCACAACATTCAATTACACTGGCAGCATGAATTTTTGTATAAAAGTCAGGAAATCTGAACAGTCCAACAATGCCAGAAAATATTGCTATAATTCCAAGTAGGATTAATCCATAACCAATAACAAAAAACATAAATATTCTATTCTCCTTGAGCAAGCGAGTAACCCGCTTTCCTATCAAATTCAAAGAGATTCTCAATTTTAATAAAATCTATTTTTGCCTGGCTTAGCGATTCAAGTAAATGGACTATAGATGAATGTGTTATTTTTTCTCCATCCTTCTTTGCCATAAAACGGCAACACCAATGATCAGATAATAATTCAAATCTCTCATCCCTGGGCCATAATTTAAGTCCCATGGAAGATACGGTTTTTAATTCTAAGTCACCTAAACTAATAATTTGAATTTTTTCTGCTACCTCATGAGCAGTCAACGCTGCCATTTGGATGAATACATCACTACCTACCAATTCTTTAACTTCTTCACTATTAATCGAATATATCTGCTCAGTAGTTTGTTGTTGGGTAACTGGTGATGAATATGCCGCTACTCTGAGGGTAGAAGGTTTGATCCCTAGTCTTTTTACTACTTCATCAGCAAATTCCTTAGTACCAACTTTTTTGCTAGATATTTCTTCATTGTAAATGTCTCCAGTATGGACTCCATCCTCAATGGTTTTTTTCCAGGCATTTTCTATTAGTGTAGCAATATCCTGTTGCCCGATATGAATTAGCATGATAATTGCTGCGTTAAGTAAACCAGAAGGATTAGCTAGGTTGCGACCGGCAATATCTGGGGCAGAGCCATGTACAGCTTCAAATAAAGCATAATTTTGCCCTATATTAGCAGAGCCAGCGAGTCCTACCGAACCAGAAATTTCTGCAGATACGTCCGATATAATATCACCATACAGATTTGAAGTTACAACGACGTCAAATAATTCCGGCTGAGCTGCTAGTCTTGCAGTGCCGATGTCTATAAGGTAATAATCACTTTGAATTTGCTTATATTCATTAGCAATTTCCTCAAAAACTTTATGAAAAATCCCATCAGACAGTTTCATAATATTATCTTTACTGAAACATGTAACCTTTTTACGATTGTTCTTTATCGCATACTCAAAAGCATATCTAATAATTCTTTCACTACCAACCCGGCTAATTAGTTTAAGAGATTCATAGACATTGTGAGTCTGACGATATTCGATGCCTGCATATAAATCTTCAACATTTTCCCGTACTATAACCACGTTTAAATTTGGATGCAGTGTTTTAACAAAAGGAGCATAAGAAATAGCAGGGCGAATATTGGCATAAAGAGATAGGGCTTTTCTAAGAGTTACATTTAAGCTTTTATACCCACCACCTAGAGGAGTGGTAATAGGAGCTTTTAGAAGCACCTTAGTTCTTGCTAATGATTGCCAAGTATCTTCTGCTATCCCTGAGGTATAGTGCTTTTGGTATAATTTTTCTCCTACTTCCACTACCTCTATACGTATTCTTGCTTCAGCTTCTTTTAAAATATACAGTACTGCTTGCATTATTTCTGGACCTATACCATCACCATAAGCTACTGTAATAGGAGTAAATTCTGTCATTGATAAACCTCTATAACAAATTATTCGTATTTAATTGTAACATGTTTTAATTTATTATTTAGTTCTGCTATCACTTCTTGCGTAATATTTAGACTATTTTTAGCAAATAAAATTTGAGTACTAGGTATAACTAGATCAAGATTATACTTTTCTGCTAAAGTACTTATAATTTTTGTTATAGCTTCTTGTACTTTCCCTATACCCTCAGCATGGGCTTGTTCAAGGCGTACTTTTCTATCTCGTATTTCTTTTTGTGCTATATTTATTTTCTTTTCAAAAAGACTAAATTCTTGTTCAAAAGCTGATTCACTTAAAGAATTACGTTTTCCCATTAATAGATTTTCTATTTCTTTTAGTTCTCCATCCTTCTTTGATAGATCTTGTCGAATTTTTTTGCTTATTTGGTCTACAGATTTTCTTATAGACTGGATTGCTACAGAATGTTCTAGAATAGAGTGTATATCTACAATAGCAATCCTTGTTGCAAATCTATTTTCAATATTTGTATTGGAAGCATGAATAGTTGAATAGCTGTTAATTATTAAACAAAATATTATTGTTAACCAACTATGACATCGTTTTGACCACATAACTATCATACTAATGTTAGTGTTTTTGATCCACATAGAATTTTCTCTTCTAAATTCTTCAATTTTTTGCAGTATATACCAAAAATTTCTTCCACTAATATGTTTTTACAAAAATAATATCTTTTTTAACTTTCAACAGTTATGAACAACGGTCGTTCTATTTTTCCAATACAGCAATTCAATACCCTTCCTATTTAATTTTCGTCAAGTACAGTAGTTGTGTCCTCAGCCAAATTCTTACGTAGCCATTCTATTTCTTCTATGGATAGTTCTATTATTCTACTTATAGTTTCTATAGAAAAATTTTCTTTTAGCATTTTTTTTGCCATTGCTATTTTTTCTTCAGCTCTACCTTCAGTTCTAGCTGCAACTATATAATCACGTTCTTTTAGCGATTCATTGACATAATTCTGATAGTGCTGACGTTCTTCTGGAGTCATTTTTAGAACACTCAGACGTTCTGCTACTTTCTTCATATAAGGCGACTTAAAATCATCTTTAACCTCAGAATGTTTGGCAAAATATAACCACTCATCCAACTCATCTTTTATAATACCATCAAAAAGCGGTACGGAAATAACAAAATATTCAGGAAATACATTGTGAACATCAAAAAACCTACAACCCATATCAGCAAGATGTAAGTCTACTGGATGTTCCCTGTCCATTTTTCTAAATATAGTTTGACCGTGATATAATGGAGAGCTTATATCGCTCAACACAAAATATATTAAGTTGATATGAAATATTTTTTGATATCACTATAATCCTGATCTGAGCTGATATTATCAACAATCAACCGATAACTATTAAAGCAAGCTTTGTGGAGAAAAGTGTGGGTAGTTGAACGATCTATTTCCACAATATATTTATGACCTTGCTGGTCTTCAACGATAACGTCAGCTATGCTTTTCTTTAAGTCTTTACGTTCTTTATTACTCTTACTCTCTAGTAAAGCGGTGATTTTTACTGGTAAGTAACCAGCATCTTTAAGGATAGCCGAAATAAAGCCTTCGATTATTTCATAATCACCTTTATCTTTGAGTAGATATTTAATCGCATAGTCTAACGATACCAATGTTTTACTATTCGTACTCATAAGCTATCCTCATTATAAATTTCCTTCAATATCATCAACTCCATCATCTCTAGACGCATGCAAGCATATGTACAAAAACAAAGCTTGCATGCCTTCATTGAAAGCGGTGTAGTTGCTTTCTTGCCGCATGAAATTGCTGCGATACACACCACTCATGTAGGCTAAATCTTCTAAGACTATACTAGCATTTTCTCCACTGAAAAGCTGCAAATAAATTGATTTTAATTGCTCTTTTGAGAGTAAAGTAGGAGGAGCTTGGGTTACTGAAGAATTACTTTAATCCCAATTTAATCCTTGACTCTTAAGACAGTATCAGAATCATCATTGGAGTATACCTAGTTTCCTACAAATTTTGTTCCACGTTATTCTAAAACCATCTACACGTAGCGATCTAATTAACTTCACTACTATATTAGGGTTACGTTTCTCAGATGGCCAGTCATCAAATTTTATTAATTTATCTAATGGCAAGCTAGATATATTTGTTGCAGAAAATAGTAACAACTGAACTTGCTTATCAAATTGACTTAAATATTCATCGTTCATAACAAATGATGCAATATTGATTAATCCTATTATTGTTTTCTTAGTATTTAAGCATGTAGTAGTACTGTAATTAATTCTAACCTTCGATAATGCAATGTCAATCGCTCCTATCTCATATTTGCTTGCTATAGATATCCATAAGCATACATCTTCATCAATTCCTATATTTTCAGGGAATTTGTTTGACATAAAAAGGGAGGTTTTTCCCATCACACTACACATTGTTATTGGACATTTAGTAATAATGTTTGGAAAGACTTGCTTGCTAAAAGTACCAGAGCTTATATATTTTATCAAATTTCCAGCCCAATCTATTCTATGGTAAGAAGTATGCGAGAATAACAAACTATTATCCTCCATAAACTTCAATTGAACCTCAAGTTTATTGTCATAAAACAAATCATTAGAATCAATGAACGCTATGTACTGCCCAAATGCATGTTTAATACCTAGATTACGTGCCGCTGCTGGTCCTGCATTTTCCTTACGAATGTATTTAATTCTACTATCTTTATTGCACTCCTCAATCAACCTAGATACATCATCTTTAGAACCATCATCTACTATAATCAATTCAAAACACTGATGAGTTTGGGCAATAACACTTTTTATAGACTCAATTGCCAAATCAACTCTATTATAAATTGGCATAATTACACTAATCTTAATATCGGTTAAGATATCCTTAGCCATTGACTTAGCTAGTTCGGATGCTTGATAACAAGAAGCATTTGCAAGAAAAACACTAGTACGATGCAGGAATAAATAAGGTGATCCTTCCATTATAGTCATTTCTTCTAAAGTTAACCTTCTGAGAAACCTAGACCATAATTCATTACATTCATTCATGTGGCTAGCAATTTTATGGGTTCCTTGATCTAGATGAGTGCGACTTTTAATTAAAATACGATCATCAAAATGAATAGGTGCTATCCGTAAAAACTCAAACCAAAGTGCATAATCCTGGGTAGTTAATAATGTTTCATCAAAAGTACCAATTTCACAAAAATATTTTATAGGTATTAAAAGAGCACATCCATGAATTAATCCTCGCATAAGAGGGAATAATGGGATATTACATTTTTTTGCTGATAATATTTTATCTGGTCTTATAAAAGACAGTGACTTAGAGTTATGATCTATAACCTCATACCCTCCGTAAATAATCGTATTACGGTTGGGAAGAGTGTTAAGTATATTAATTTGATGTTCAATTTTATTTGGATTGTAAACATCATCATGACTAAGCCACGAAAAATACTCTCCTTTCATTTCCTTAATTGCCAAATTTAAGGTTGAAGCTACCCCACCGTTTGGTTTGGAAAAATAACGAATCTTGTTACCATAAGATAAAGCTATACGTTCCGTTTCACCATTATCATTTGATCCATCATTAACAACTAAAATTTCTAAATTTTTATAAGTCTGAGCAACTGCACTATCTATTGCTTCACGCATATAATTAGCACCGTTGTAAACGGGAATAACAAGCGAAACCTTTGGGTAAAAGATGCTATTGCTCATTGAAACACCTCACATAACTTGTCTAAACTGTATTTATTCATCATGGTAATTTACGCGAAATTATAGATCAACTATGTTTGCAATAAAAATTGCAATAAATTTGGTTTAAATTTTCTAATAATCTTTGGTATCTCGTTTCTAACAATTTCCGTCTGTAATAGATCAGACCCTTCGCCAGAACGTGATACAGAGCCTCCAAAAATATTCTTATCATATACTTCAGAGAATTTATTCTTTAAGTTATTTTTTGATGCACTATCTAATCCTAAAAACTCAAAAAATGTTTTCTGCATATGCTCTAAAGTAAAGTCCATCAAAAAACAAGCAGTAGCATTTTTTGTAACTATTGCATATGAAGTTGTATTTAGGATAGCATGTTCTAGTTTTTGCAAAACAACTAGAGAATCCATAGATGTACACAAAATCCCTGCATTATGCTTGGCTATATATCTAGTAGGTGATGCATAATATGGTGCATGACAAAAAACAGGACGACCAGCGGCAAAATAGGAGACCAATTTTCCAGGAAAACTATTGCTAGCCTCAAGACGATACTCTTCTGAAAACCAGTACGGCATGTACAGAAGATCTGAATCTTCTAAGAAATTAATGGTTTCTTCTTGTGACTGCCATCCTAGATATTCGAAATTGTTTGGCGACTGAGTATATACCTGAAAGTAAGCCCCAAGAACTCTAAGACGAATTCGCCTTCCTGCTATAGACCAATTAACTTGATTCAGAGTATTAATAAGGCATTGCCATGCATCTTGTGCATATAATTGTCCTGCTATAGCAATGATAAATTCATTCCTATTCTCATGTGGTTTTGTTGCGGGGATCTTGGCAAATTTATCAGGTAAACTAGCAATTATAGGTATACTACGCACACCGTATTTATGCGAATAAGTCTTTGACATTGCCCATGAAGCAGATGCACATGACTTACTATGTTTTATGACCTCATCGAACTCTGCTAGAAGTCGTCGTCTAGTATATGCATCAATATTATTCTCACGCAACCACCACTCTAAAGGATTCCATACTTGAGTGAATAATGGTAATGCTAACTTACAAGAAAGAGGTTTTGCTAAACGTATAATAGTTTGTCCTTCCAACACCACCCATAATGCGTCAACTTGCTGTTGTTTTGCAAAATTAACAATTTTTGGTAATATTGAGTATTTTACCCGTATTGCTTGAATTAACTCAAAGACAAATGCTAGTAATCTACCTGCTTTGCCCCATAATCTCCTCGGAGCCATTTCCCGAGGTTTTATCAATTTAAGGTGAGGAATTATCTCTAATTCTTTAGGTATGATTGGTTTAAAGTGGGGATGTACAATTGAGCAAATTGCAATTTGTTCAACCGGTAAAAACCGTACCAAACGGTCTAGCGTTAATCCTGCAGTAAAATTATGACAAGGAGGCATATCTGTTAAAAGTAAAATTTTCATTTAGCAACAACCATATTATAAATATCAGCTAACTTTTTAGCTTGGGTTTCATCTCGATAATGCAATTCAGTCATCATTCTACCTTTTTGTCCTCGCCGTTTACATTCATCCGGATTATCAATTAAGTGTTGTAGTGCTAAGTACAAAGCCTCTCCATCACGCATAGGTACTGCCAAACCAACATCTGGAGCAAAAGTAACATCAGGCAATGAAGTGCCTTCAAAAACAATTACAGGTTTACCGCAGGCCATTGCTTCAACTGCCATCATACCAAATGCTTCTGCAACTGATGGCATTAAAAAAATATCTGCAGCTACCAATGCCTCCCGCACTAATTCTTCATCATTAGTCCAACCAAGATTTACCAGCTGGAATCGGTCGGCAAATTGCTGTAATAATACTCCCCCGCTACTCAAAGTCAACAAGCAAATGGGCTGCTTTGACTTAATACGTTCGAGTGCCTGAATAATATAAGGTACTCCTTTAAACTCATTTTGTTCTACCCGGAAGCATATTACCAAAGTATCTTCAGGAATATCAAATAGCCTTCGTGCATTTGGACAAGCAGCAGCAGAAAAGAAGTTTATATCTAATCCAAATGGCACTAAATGAACTAGTTTATTCTCAAACATTGGTGAATTATTAACCATATCTTGCATCCATTTTGAGGCTACAATAATATCGAAATTAGATATCTTGTAAGCTGCACGCTTATAATTAAATAAAAATCTAGTATTATCCCTAGCAAGTGGCATATGGCTAGTCAGGTCAGGACAATTACCACAACCAGTCATCCAACGTTTACAATCAAACGGATGAATACAATGTCCTGTCATAGCCCAAGGATCATGTAAAGTCCAAACCGTTGGCTTTAGCTTGGTAATCTTTGATAAATCTGATATGGAAAAATATCCTGAACTTATAATATGAAGGTGAATAAGATCAGCTTCTTTAAAGACCGGCATTTTGATCATTTGCGAAACGTTCAAATGCAGTACCGACTGTAAAGAAGCAATTCGTTCTATTTTATTAATTACCCGATTAATTTTTCGAGCTATTGATCCTTCAAAAGTAAGTATTTCTGGATTTTGAGTATCCTTATCCCAAACTAAATGACGAGATTCAACACCATATTTTTTGAGAAGTGGTGTTATAGATAATCCACTAAATCTACGACCTGGTGATTCGTATCCATGCACTTGCAGTATCTTCATTAAACTAACTACCCATAAAATCTTAGCTATATTCTCTAATAATATTACCATCCTTATCAGTAAAATTACGTTTTTTCCATAGAGCTCTATGAGGTTTGTCAATAATATTATTAATAGATTCCCGAGGGGCTTTTGTATAGTAATATAAAATGATCGATTTACGATATTCACCTTCTGGAAATTTACATGCATCTGGTAAACCATGATAGCTTTTATCATGCGTATCAAATGCAACAAGACGATTAAATAATGGAGCAATCTTTTTTAAACAATTCTCGCCATTATTATTATAGATTCCAAATTCTCCTCCCCATCCTTCTTGCCATTTTGGGTTCAAATATATAATAACATTCATACGACGATTAAGTCCCGTTGCGTCATGATAATTACCATCAATATGTACATCTAATAAACCATTTGGCATTGTGATATTAAGCCCCCCCACCAGTAAAATATGGATCAGGCACAAGTTTTTTAATATTAAAAGTTTCTGATAAGGCTAAAAGAAATATAGACGAATTGAGTAAACGAATAGTATCAACAATAGCTTCCGGTATATCAAATTCTGATTTCTATATAGTCCTTTGTTTTATCTCAATATTTTCATCATAGCTTCTATCCCATATATCTTCATTAGGGGAAGGAAAATTATCCAAACAACTTTGAGCTAAATCAGCATGTAAAAAATTATCAATTACTAGGTGTTTAAATGGCTCAAGATAATACATACCATTATTTTTTGCATCAATAATCTTATTGCTTGCAAGTAGTACAAACTCTTTCATTTGAGATTGAGAGAACCTACAGGGAAAATTAGCCTGAGATATTCTAGTCATACAAACCTTTATGTACATTTAACAATTCAATTTAGGAGGGTGGTACTAATTCACTTAAACCACACAACTCTATTAATATAATCCACGTAGCTCAAAACGATACGGAGTATTTTTTGAGATACTAAGCCAGCATTATAATCTGAAACGATTGTTTGTAAATGACTATATTTACTATGTTGTTTGGTTACAATGCGTACAGCATCTAGAACCTTTTCTACTTTAAGACCACTCATTATTAAAACACCTTCATCCATACCCTCAGGTCTTTCGTGAGTATTACGAATGGTAATTGCTGGTAATTTAAGAAGAGAAGCTTCCTCAGTAATTGTACCACTATCAGATAAAATGCAAAAAGCCTCCATTTGCAATTTTATGTAATCTAGAAAACCGAATGGTTTTAAAAAGTGAATTTGTTTATCCAAACCTTTAATACCTAATTTTTCTAACAGCTGACGTGTACGAGGATGTGTTGATACAACCACGGGCATATCATATTCTTTAACCAACATCTGTAAAGTATTAAGTAAGTCCTGTAAATTGGCTGACACATCTACATTCTCTTCACGATGAATACTGACTAAAAAATATTGATGGGCTTGAAGTTTTAGTTTATCTAGCACATTTGATAGACGCACTTTAGGCATAAAATAACCCAACACTTCTTGCATATGCGAACCAGACTTGATAATTCGCTCTGGCGATACTCCTTCGGCAATAAGATAACGACGAGCATGTTCAGTCAGAACTATATTGATATCACTTAAATGGTCAACTACTTTACGATTTAGCTCTTCTGGTACTCTTTGATCAAAACAACGGTTGCCGGCTTCCATATGAAAAACTGGTATCTTTCGTCTTTTGGCTGCGATAACCGAAAGGCAGGAATTCGTATCACCATAAAGCAATAATGCATTTGGTTGTTCTTTTTCTAAAACCTCATCAGTTTTCTCAATAATGCGTGCAATGGTTTGTGTTGCATTACCACTAACAGCAGCTTCTAAAAAATAATTTGGCTTACGAATGTTAAGATCATCAAAGAAAATCTGATTCAGTTCATAATCAAAATTTTGCCCTGTATGAACCAAAATATGGTTCGTATACTCATCAAACTCAGAAATTACTCTAGACATTTTAATAAGTTCTGGGCGAGTACCAATAATGGTCATTACTTTAAGCATTAAGTTGCTCTTTAATGAAGTCAAGTGTTAATAAAAGCTTTTTAACTTGTTCTATATTTAATCTTTCTGTATTGGCTGATGTATAGTCACTTAGAGTAGCAACGTTTATATCTCCTTCTACAAAAAACTTTGAATAATTGAGATCACGATTATCGGCAGGAATCCTGTAATAATTTCCTAAATCTTCAGCTTTGACCATCTCCTCACAAGAAATCAAAGATTCATAGATCTTTTCTCCATGACGTACACCAATTAAACGAATTTCATTATTAGCATTAAATAATTCTTTTATAGCATGAGCTAATACTTCAATTGTTGAAGCTGGAGATTTCTGCACAAAAATATCACCTTGTTGCCCATGTTCAAAGGCATATAACACTAAGTTTACAGAATCTTCAAGTGACATTAAGAAACGTGTCATATTTGGGTCGGTAATAGTTAGAGGTTTTCCCTCTTTAATTTGATTAACAAAAAGAGGTATTACCGAGCCACGGGAAGCCATTACATTACCATAACGAGTACAACACAGAACGGTATCTCCTTTAGAACTCATTCGAGCTTTAGCTATCAACAGTTTTTCCATCATTGCTTTTGATAAACCCATGGCATTGATAGGATATACCGCCTTATCAGTACTGAGTACCACAACCCGCTCAACACCATTGGCAATAGCTGCATTCATCATATTTTCAGCTCCCAGTACATTAGTCCGCACTGCTTCCATCGGATAAAATTCACATGATGGAACTTGCTTCAAGGCTGCAGCATGGAACACATAATTAACATTTTTCATAGCATAGTAAATACTATCATAATTTCTTACGTCCCCAATATAAAACTTAAGCTTTGGGTTATTGAAAGCAATCCTCATATCTTCTTGTTTTTTTTCATCTCGACTGAATATGCGAATTTCTTTAATATCACTTTCTAGTAATCGTTTCATCACTGTGTTACCAAATGACCCCGTACCTCCAGTAATCATTAAAATTTTATTAACAAACATTCTTACCTTTTATTGAAATTTATACATACGTTGAATTAACTCTGGCCACTCAGGCGGTGCATATCCCGTTGCTTTATTAAAAAGCTCGGCATTAAGTGAGCGATCAATGACCAGTTCATTAGATGGAATTATTTCGATTGTTTTTTTATAAGTACTAGCCACAAGTTTTAACAAATCATATTTATTGATCGGTTTTGCTGCGACATGATAAAGTCCACACATATCGGGTCGCGGTATAACGATGTCACGAACTATTCTTGCTAATTCAATAGTTGGAAGTCCAGAGAACACGGCTTGAACAAATCCTCTAACTTGTTTTTTTTGTGCAAGAAACCAGCCAATGAGACTCTTACCTCCTGATAACTCATGCCCGATAATTGAAGTACGAAGTGTTATAGTGTTAGGATAACTTACTTCCCCTAAAAACTTTGAGCGACCATAGAGATCATTAGCATCTGCAAAATCACTCTCTGTATAGTTACCCTTAGACCCGGAAAATACACAATCTGTACTAACATGTATAAAACGAGAGCCTATAGCTTGACATATTATACTAAGTCTATGAGGAAGCAAAGCATTAATTGATAGTGCTTGTAGGTAATCATTTACATCCTCTAGTTGTTTAATTAGCCCAATACAATTTACTACCACATCAGGTCGAATTGTTGCAAATAATTTAATAAGAGAATCATGATTTTCTATATTTACTGGGGCAATGAGTTGTTTAGATGACTCTTCAGAAAAATAACGGCAAGCACCATTATTCCTAGCTGTCCCGTAAACGTTAAGGTTATGATCTTCAGCCATAAACCTAAACATGGCATTGCCAAGCATACCTGTTATACCAAGGATTAATATTTTCATAGATTATTCTTCAAGCTTTTATTCAGTTTTTGCTAGGATTCATGAGGTTACGTTATTATATCACTAAACTCACTATAATATGGCATCAACTCTCTTGTTTGATACATCCCCATAATCTATATTTCTTATTATACCAGCTTTTTTTAAAGCACTAATAGTTGTTGCACCAATATTATAAAAATTCCAAGTCCCTATTTTTTGGGGATTCTTGATTAAATCTCGTTGCAGAAGTTCTTCGCTCATAATTAAATCACACAATTATTCAATAACAATTCAAAAATAATATTATTACTCTTTTAGTTATATCCAAAATAAAACTCATCGACAATAGATACTTAAGATATTTTTTACTAACCTTATGAAATTGTGCAATAACGCGAATTCGGGTAAACTGTGATTTATACAACAAGATTAGAAAATATGCATCTTTTTAAAAATAAAAAGCAGTAAATGCTTTAAATAGTCAAAATTTTAGTTTATTATAACTTTATAATTAAAATATCATGGTTTCTTATGGAAGATGTTAATAACTATTGGGATAATTCAAAATACCAGTATTGTGCATATGCTGAGAGGTTGCTTAAGGAGTTAATTTTGCTAAATGAAAAAGTAAAGCAACCAATAAACATGTATGAAGTCAAAAAAGGCATCTACTATGCTAAAAAATATCATGGCAGCCAAATGAGGCAGTCCGGCGAGCCGTATTATTCACATCCGATTGAAGTGGCGTATATGCTTGCCCAGTACACAGCCTTAGAAATTCCACGATTGTTTAGAACCGACATGATTGTGACTGCATTACTACACGACACCATTGAGGATACACACCTGACCGAAAAGATGATTGCTTACATCTTTGGCAGTCAAGTGGCTAGTCAAGTAGAAGACCTGACTAGGGTCAAGCCTCATGGCAAGATTAGCTCGGCAGAAACACTAGATTTATTAATTCAGCAAAAAAAACATGATGTAGCACTGATTAAACTTTTTGATAGAATACACAATTTAGAAACTCTAGGAGCTAAATCGCTGGAAAAAGCTAAAAAGATAGTAGAAGAAACTGTAATACATTTTTTAACTTTATCTATGTATTTAAAAATACCAACAGTAACAAAACGAATTATTATATTATGTTGTCAACATTTATCTATACCTCTACATGAGGCTTTTGTGGATAATTCCCAGCCTCTTTCTCCAACTTTTCAAAATGAAATAGTCCGAATGCAAAACCTATACAAACTGGAAGCAATATAATAATTATCCCCCAATGATGCAAATATTCAGTTAAGTAAACAACTGAAAAAGAGGTAACTACATACATTAAGGCACGAGATATGGCAAAGGTAAGACTAGCACAGCTAAACCGTTTAAAGACAGGAAAATGTTTATAATAGATTGACCATCCTAAGTCAGGACCGGTAGGTACAAATAACGTAACGAATAATTGCATTAAAAATACATCAAACGAGCTATTAACATTATTTAATAAATAAGGGCAAGCTAAAGCAAATAGACAAAATATCAATAATAAGGTTTTTACAATTTTTAATGGGTATATTCTATAACTTAAATATGCTAATATTAAACTGGTTAAGAAACCAAATATTGAAACAATAAAATTTTGATGAATGACCTGTTCAGCACTATAGCCACAAGAAGTTTTTAACATATTTCCACAATAAATATAAGTAAAATAAAAATATATAGGACACATACATTCCATTAAGAACAACGCTAAAATTGTTGTTTTATTAGCTCTTTCCTGCCATATTGGATTATTTTCTAGTTTCTTGAGATCTATGCTATCAACATTTGAAGGTTGCTCAAAAGTTTTTTTTAGTTGACGCCTGGCATCAGCAAATTCTGGTGTTTCTCTAAGACTCCTTCGAGCTACTGTGCCAACCAGTGCTACGCCTGCTCCCATCCAAAAGGCTATACGCCAATTAAATCCATAGGAGGTCACTAACGATGCTATGCCTAAAGCAGCGACTGCTCCTAAAGCAGCAAAAACCGAAACTAACGAAACAGCTGGATATTGGGCTGGTGGATTTATAGATTCAGTTAAATAAAGTGCTGCTCCTACTGTCTCTCCCATAGAGGACATTCCTTGGAGTATACGGCATATGGTGAGCAACCAAGAGGCTGTAATACCTATTTGGGCATAAGTAGGGAGATTAGCCATCATAATACATGATAAAGCCATGATAAAAGTCGTGATGATAACGGTAGTCTTACGCCCTATATTATCACCTAACCATCCAAATATTACTGCACCAACAGGTCTAAAAACAAGGCTAGAACAGAAAGCTGTAGCTGCATAAAGAGCGGTAGTATGAGGATCAGATTTTGGAAAAAACAACTCATTAAGAAATACTGCCATATGGACATAAAGCATCAGATCAAAATATTCTAAAAAAGTCCCAATCGATAATAAGCCAACAGCTGATTTTTGTTCTTTCGTTAGGCTTCTTTGTTCTTGCTGATATCCTATCATTTATTCACCTTAATATATTTATTAATACTAATAGATAGTGATGATTTGGTTGAACGATAGCAAGAAAAAATAATATAGAAAATTGAAATAATAAATCTTGGTTGTAACAATATCACGGTTCTATAAACAAATTTAGAAGAGAGAAAAGAGATATTGCGAAAATACCAGTTGAGATTAGGGATGTATTAACCATCATCCATATATCCCATGCTAGCGAATTATTGGATATTATTTTTCTTGATAAGAAACTGTGATTTATACAACAAGATTAGAAAATATGCATCTTTTTAAAAATAAAAAGCAGCAAATGCTTTAAATAGTCAAAATTTTAGTTTATAATAACTTTATAATTAAAATATAATGGTTTATTATGGAAGATGTTAATAACTATTGGGATAATTCAAAATACCAGTATTGTGCATATGCTGAGAGGTTGCTTAATGAATTAATTTTGCTAAATACAAAAGTAAAGCAACCAATAGACATGTATGAAGTCAAAAAAGGCATCTACTATGCTAAAAAATATCATGGTAGTCAAATTAGGCAGTCTGGTGAGCCTTATTACTTGCATCCCATTGAAGTGGCTTATATGCTTGCCCAGTACACAGCACTAGAACTTCCACAATATTTCAGAACAGACATGATTGTGACTGCATTACTACACGACACCATTGAGGATACACCACTTACCGAAAAGATGATTGCCTATATTTTTGGTAGTCAAGTGGCTAGTCAAGTGCAAGATTTGACTAGGGTTAAGCCTCATGGCAAGATTAGTTCGGCGGAAACATTAAATATATTATTTCAACAAAAAAAACATGATGTAGCATTAATTAAAATTCTTGACAGAAAGCATAACTTGCAAACTCTAGGAGCTAAATCACCGGAAAAAGCTAAAAAGATAGTAGAAGAAACTATAATTACTTTCCTTTCAATTGTTACTCATCTTACTGGGCTAGAATTAGAGAAAGAATTAACTATGCTTTGCTTAAATAATATAACTATTGAAGAAAAACTAACTAATAACTATCAACGTTTTAATGGTAATTTCCAGCTGCCACCTCTAGATTTTTAAAGTAACGTAATCCAAACATAAATCCTATTTGTATTGGAATAACAATAATTAATAAGCCCCAATTACCAAAATATTTTTCAGATATACAAAACCAAAAGCAGTGGTAACGTACATCGCCGCCTTTGATAGAGCTGCAAGAAAAATAGAAGCAGTAAAACGTTTAAACACTGGAAAATACATGTACAATATAGCTCTAGCTGGAAAATCTACAGGAGCAAATAACACAATAAAACACTGAACAACAAGTAACTCAAATGGGCTTGTTAGGTTATTAAGTACTATTGGAAAAAGAATAACAAAAGGAGTGAATATGATTAGTTTAACTTTAAGAATTTTTAAAGGATGGTTTTTACGAACAAGATAAACAAGAATTACTGCTGCTGCTAAATCTACTATTGAGACAATAAAGTTTTGATAAATAACTTGTTCTGCAGTAAAATGAAATGAGTTTTTAAGAATATTACCACAATAAATATAACCAAGATAAAGCCACGCTGGCCAAGCAGAACCAAGAATAAAATAGGCCACTGCTGTTTTTTTATTTATTTTTTCTTGCCAAGCTGTATTATCTGCTAATTTTTTGGGATCGATATTGGATTGTTCAGCTACAACTTTTATACGTCTTTTGGCATCAGCAAAATCTGGAGTTTCTCTAAGGTTCGTTCTAGCAACCGCACCAATTAATGCTATACCAGCACCAAACCAAAAAGCTAGACGCCAATTAAAACCGTAAGAAGTGACAAGAGAAGCAATTCCCAAGGCTACCATTATACCAATTGATGCAAAGATTCCTACTATTCCTACAGCCACATTTCTAAAAGGAGGTTTTATCAATTCTGATAAGTATAGTTCTGCTCCAATTTGTTCTCCCATAGAACTCATACCTTGAACGATACGACACACTGTTACTATGCAAGAGGCACTAATACCTATTTGTTCATAAGTTGATAATTTGGCCATAACGAGACAAGATCCTGACATCATAAAAGTTGTGATGATAACGGTAGTCTTACGCCCTATATTATCACCTATCCAACCAAAAATTAATGCTCCAATTGGTCTAAAAACAAAAATTGAACAAAAAGCAAGAGAGCTAAGAAGAGTAGTAGTATGAGGATCATATTTTGGAAAAAACAACTCATTCAACAATACCGCCATATGTACGTAGAGGAATAGATCAAAATACTCCAAGAACGTCCCGATCGAAAGCAACCCAACAGCTTCTTTTTGCCCTTTAGTTAGGCTTCTTTGTTCTTTTTGAGACCCTATCATTTATTCACCTTAATATATTTATTAATACTAATAGATATTGAAGATTTGGTTAATTAATAGCAAGATAAAATAATATAGAAAATTGAAATAATAAATCTTGGTTGTAACAATATCACAATTCTATAAACAAATTAGAAAGGGGAAAAGAGAGTGTGGTAAAAATATAGGCTTAAGATCAAAGAATGTTAAATATCAGAACTAATATAGTTATGTAAGTAGAATATTGGATATTGTTTACATTAATAAAAAATAATTAATTTTCATTAAAAATAAGTTGACTATTATTTTAGAATTGATTCTAATTAAATTATGGTAATATAAATAAACTTATTAATACAAATGAAAAATAACATGGCTGATGATTCTGATGACGGGAATATGGGCAAAGAATACTCTGCTTATGTTACTCAGTTTGAGAATGTTATTAATGATATCAAATCTCAGCTGCATACTACTAACCCAGCTGAGCTAGCGAGACTCAATAGTGCTATAAGTAGTTTGTTAGCTAGTAATCTTCCAGCAAAAATACTAAAAAGTTTGGAAGCTTTACAAGCTGCTGTTGCCAAAGAAGAGCAGCGTGCTGAACAAAATATTACTTACAGGCAAGAAGCGGAAGCCGCAACTAAGATGCAAGAACAAATAGAGTTTTTAGAAAAGGAGGCTGAGAAGTTAGAAGCTGAGCGGTCAGCACAATTTCACCAAGAAAGCATAAAATTCAAAGAACAACATACAGAGTTTAACAAAAATGCTGATGCATATTTGACCGCAAGGAAAAGCGAGACCAATCAATTGCGTGATGTGGTTAAAGATCTTAAAGATGGCAAAGATGTAGAAAGTGAACTGCAGAAACTGGTAAAAAGCGAAGAACAGATTAAAAAACAAAATACAGAATATAAAAATTTACTTGAACATCGTGATAAAGTACATGAACATTATGATGGAGTAATGAAGCACGATGAAAAATTAAGAGCAGAGAAGGTAAGGTTAGAAAAGGAAGCTGAGAAAGAGAAACAAAAACCGAAAGAAATCCATTCGCCAAGTGTGTTTGAAGCAGTAACGCAAAAAATAAAACATCAGGATAAGAAAATTACAGATTTTGCTCCAGTTGTGGCACAAGCTCAGCAGCAGAAAGATGAAGTTGATGCTAAGGTTCAGGAGATAGAGGAGGAGAATAAAAATGAAGAGAAGAAAATTAATGATCTTGATGAGTTAGTTAAACAATTGCAACAGACAGATCCTACTAAATATCAAAAGTTAAATAAGTTTACTACTTTACTTAAAAATCAAGAAGAGGCTATTGCTGGCAATGGAATAGTTAATGACACATTGCTTCGTAGTAAAGTTACCGATAAAACTAAAAATGCAGAAAATTTAGAACCTGAAATAGCAGGAACTAACGCACCATCTTCCCCCTCTAAGCTAACTGAAGTAGCAAATGATAAAACACCACAAGATTCTAAAGCTATTGACCAAGAACAAGATAAAACACCAACAACCAATCTTAATAAAACTCTTAAAGACGAATCACATAAGCTTGGGGATAAAATAATACAAAAATTAGGATATGATGACCAAGTGGCAGTAATGAATCAACTATCAGAAAAACACTTAGATCAGCATATTACTAAGGGATTATCTGAGACAAAGCCTGCTTCTCTAAAACCTGTGTCAACTCCTAATCCCAAATTTACTACTCTACACAAAGATGACAAACAAAGGTAATCATTAAATAATAGGTAAATTATGGCAAAATCACAAAACTACCCAAAAAGATATTTAGACTCAAATAAAACTATATTACGTACGAGTAATAATTTATATGATTATGCTTCTGAACAATTTGATAAGGCGGAAGGTGCAAAAGAACAGGTTGGTTTAGTACCTCAAGTGATTGGTGGCTACAAAGTAGTTGCTGGATATTGGCATGAATCCTTACTTTTTGGAAAAGCAGAATCTGCTGCTGGGCTTGCTTATCTTTATCGCGAAGGCTTAGGAGTAGAAAAGAGTGAATATAAGGACAAGCTTTACGTATCTGTTGGAGCTAAATTAGGTGATCCATCTTGCAAAGAATTACTGCCTCAACGAGATCATAAAGATGTTGCTTCGGAAGCTGCAAAATGGCTTAAAGCTATTCAAGTCATCACCACAAGATACCCAAACAAGGATGGAGAAATTACTGCAGCAGACAGAGTTTGGGCTAACGGACAATTAGAATTCCATTGTCAACAATCTTACTCATATCAGGGAGCGTCTTCTTCTCAGCTTAATGATTCGTACGAAACTTGTCCTGATTCTGACTCGGAAGCAGATATTGCACTAGCTGGAAGTACTAAGCTTCATGTCTGTTGTGAAATTATGTAGTATCAAAGTCTATAACCCCTATGCCAATTGGTATAGGGGTTTTTTAACACAATTATATACAACTCTAGACAATATAACTTAAGGGTTTAAACACTAATATGAGCAAATTTGTACGAGAAGATGGCATGGTTATCTATCCCCAAACTCATCTCACTAAAGAACAAAAACAAGTTATAGGGTTACTTTCTATAGGTACTTTCTTAGAATTTTTTGACTTTATGCTATATGTTCATATGGCAGTACTTCTTAATGAGATTTTTTTTGAAAACACTGATTCTCATACAAGCTATTTAATAACATCTTTTGCCTTTTGTACTACATTTGTTTTTCTGCCTGTAGGTGCATTAATATTTGGTTGGTTAGGTGATAATATAGGACGTAAATCTACCGTTATCATCACAACTTTTATGATGGCTGCATCATGTCTTGTCATGGCTAATATTCCTACCTATGCCCAAATAGGGGTTGCAGCTTCTTGGATAGTAACCATCTGCCGCATTGTGCAAGGTATGTCTTCTATGGGCGAAGTAGTAGGGGCTGAACTTTATATAACGGAAACAATCAAACCGCCAGCCCAATATGCAAGTGTGGAATTAATAGTAGCTTTTTCTGCCTTAGGAGGTATGGCTGCTTTAGGTGTGGCAACACTTGTTACCTCTTTTGGTTTTAATTGGCGTATAGCATTTTGGATTGGGGCAATAGTAGCGTTGATTGGTTCTATTGCTAGAACAACCTTGCGAGAAACGCCTGAATTTGTTGATGCTAAACGTCGAATAAAAACAATATTTGCACGAACTAATACAGATACCAATACTTTAGACAAAAATCCTATTTGGAAAGAAAAGGTTAGTAAGAAAACATTTATAGCCCTCCTTTTATTACAATGTGCATTGCCAGTAAGTTTTTATTTTATCTATGTGCATTGTGGTGCTATTCTCAGGACTAACTTTGGTTATACAGCATCCGAAGTTATTCATCATAATTTCATTGTTTCTATAATACAGTTTTTAGGTTTGTTGATATCAACATATATAAGTTATAAGGTGTATCCATTATTAATTCTTAAAATTAAACTGGTAATATTTTCTATTTTTGTTTTATTTTATCCATATTTGCTGACTAATCTTCATTCTCCATTTGAGTTACTTTTAATTCAGTCCTTTGTTGTTTTATTTTGGCATGATATCGGACCTGCTATTCCCATTTTTTTTGCAAATTTTCCAGTGTTCAAACGTTTCACTAGTGTTAGTTTTATTTATGCTTTGTCACGTGCAATGGTTTATGGTATTAGTGCTTTTGGATTCACTTATCTTATTGGATACTTTGGAAATTGGGGGGTATTGATTATTATGATCCCTATAAATATAGGGTTCGCATACGGGTTATTACATTTTGAAAAGTTGGAGAAGAAGAGAGAAAATTACTTCCAACCAAAAATTGATCTAGCAACAAAGGCTGGATAATATATAGGTAAATGTTAATAACATAAAGTAAGGGTTTAAACACTAATATGAGTAAATTTGTACGAGCAGATGGCAGGGTTATCTATCCCCAAACCAGTCTCACTAGAGAACAAAAACAAGCTGTGGGATTACTTTCACAATAGGGACGTTCCTAGAGTATTTTGATCTGATGTTATATGTTCATATGGCTGTATTGTTGAATGATCTGTTTTTTCCTAAAACTGATCCTGATACGGCAGCTTTTGTATCTGCTGCTGCTTTTTGTTCTACCTATCTATTTAGACCTCTTGGTGCTTTTATTTTTGGTTGGCTGGGCGATCATATAGGGCGAAAATCTACGGTTATCATCACCACCGTGTTAATGTCACTCTCTTGTATAATTATGGCTAGTATACCAACTTATGAGGAAATTGGGATTAGGGCTGTTTGGATAGTTACAGCATGTAGAATATTGCAGGGTATTAGCTCAATGGGAGAAAAAGTAGGAGCTAGTATTTATGTTGCCGAAATAACCAAACCACCAATACAATATCCAGCTGTAACCTTAATTGGGTGTTTATCTGCTGCAGGAGGAACTTTTGCTTTAGCTATTGCGTCATTGGTTACTTCACAAGGTTTTAATTGGCGTATAGCATTTTGGATCGGTGCTGGTATAGCAATTATTGGTGTTCTTGCAAGAACAGCTCTTCGAGAAACCCCAGAATTTGCGGATGCCAAACGTCAAATAAAATATATTTTAGAAAAAAATAAATTAGATGCTTCTTTAAAAACTAATACTCTTGTACAAGAAAAGGTTAAGGTGTTGACTACTCTTGCTAATTTTTTTACACTATGTGGATGGCCAATATGTTTTTATTTTTCTTATATACATTGTGGTAATATTTTAAAAAATTCTTTTCACTATAGTGCTGAACAAGTTATTCATCAAAATTTTATTGTTTCCATAATCGGATTAATTTGCTACTTTATATTAGTGTATTTAAGTTACATAATATATCCATTAATAATTCTTAGAGTTAAATTAATAATATTCTCTATAGCAATATTAATATCTCCTTATTTATTAGATAATATCACAAGTCCTTTCGTGCTACTATTAATTCAATTGATACCTATAGTATTTGGGCCTTCTCAAACACCAGCGATGGCAATATTTTTTAAACATTTTCCAGTCTTTAAACGCTTTACCTACGCCAACGTAACCTATGCTATAGCACATACTTCTATGTATATTGTTACATCTTTTGGCACTGTGTATCTTGTAAAGACTTTTGGTAATTATGGGTTATTAGTTATAATGATACCATTAATTGTAGGGTACACTTTTGGTCTGCATCATTTTGAAAAATTGGAAAAAGAGGCTGGAAATTATCCATAGACAACAACGAATATAAATCCAAAGTTGAAGGGTATGTAACTGTCGAGTATTTAGAACATAATTCCATAAGTTGATATTTTATTTCTGACAATACTAAATATGTAGAGAGAACTAAGAATTCTTGTATGGTTTCCTCAATAATCTTCCTAGCTTTTTCAGGTGATTTAACTCCTAGAGTTTGTAAGTTGTGAATTCGGTCAAATAATTTAATCAAAGCCACATCATATTTCTTCTGTTTATATAAGATTTCTACCATCTCTGCCGAGCTAATCTTCCCGTGAGGCTTGTTCCTGCTTAAGTCTTCTACTTGACTAGCAACCTGCTCCCCAAAAATATAAGCAATCATCTTTTCGGTAAGTTCTGTATCCTCAATGGTGTCATGTAGTATACTGGTAACAATAATGTCAGTGCGATAAAGGTAATCAGAAACCATATATGCTACCTCTAGTGGATGGGAGTGATAAGGCTCACCAGACTGCCGCATTTGGCTGCCATGATATTTCTTGGCGTAATAAATAGCCTTTATAACCTCATCAATATTTATTGGGCGTTTTACTTCCTCATTCATCTTACGTAATTTGTCCAGTAACCTAGTAGCATATTGACAAGGTGCATACTTTGAGTTGTCCCAATAATTGATTTCTTCTTCCATAAAAAAACATACTCTATATTTAAAATATATAAGTTAAACTAAAAATTAGAATATTACTAGGAATTTATTATATTTTTTTTGAAAAAGATGAATGTTTTTGCATTTTGTTGTTGTATAAATAGACAGCTACTTATCTTTATATTCACATATCCTATAATAGGATAAACAAAAAAAAATGTAGAAAACATTTTGAAAAATAATAATATTATGCTATTATGTTATAATACTAGGTAACTAATGCGATTTTTAGATTATAGAAATGTCAAAATTAAGGTGCATGATACCTGATGATCATTTATTAGTGAGAATTCATGAAAGTAAAGAATTAGACTTGTCTTTTATCTATGAAAGATTGTGTAAGTATGATGTCAGAGTTAGTCCATCTTTGATCGACATTTGCCCATTTTTGGTCATCAGTACCACAAAGTATGGCAAATTGATTCAAGGCAACTGACCAATCTTTAATTATTTGCCGATTGGCTGATTCAATAGTATTAGTAGTATATATTGCCTTTCTAATCCCTTCAGGGAAGCTAAAAAGCGGGGCTATACCTGACCAAAGACGTTGCCACATGTCAGAAATTACTGGATATTTTTCGTCCCATTTTTTACTAAAGTTTTGTAGCTCTCTAATCCCTTCCGCCTCGTTTATTGCTGTATAAATTTTCTTTAAATCAGCTGTTACCGATTTTAAATCTTTATATGACACGTACTTGGTAGAATTCCTAACCATATGCACGATACATAATTGTACAATAGTTTTAGGAAAAACACTATTTATAGCTTCAGGAAAGCCTTTTAGACCATCTACACAAGCAACATATATCTTTTCAATTCCCCTATTCTTTAGCTCAGTTACCACTTGCATCCAAAATTTAGAACCTTCATTCTTGCCAACCCAAATACCAAGTAACTCTTTCTTACCTTCCATATTAACACCTATAGCTATATAAACTGCTTTATTTATTATAGTGTGGTTGTCTCTTCCTTTAACATCTATGCAGTCAAGATATATTATCGGATATATACTATCAAGGGGACGATTCTGCCAATTTATAATATCCTCCAAAACTCCGTCAGTTACTTTAGATATTAATTCTGCAGATACTTTGGTAGAATAGATTTCCTCTAAATGTCCTTGTATCTCCCTTGTAGTCATACCTCTTGCATACAGAGATATTACCTTCTCATCAAACACTTTAAATTGTCGAACTCCCTTAGGAATTAATAGGGGTTCAAATTCTCCTTCTCTATCTCTTGGAACATCTACTGTTATATTCCGACCATCTTCATCTATTATAGTCTTTTCATAACTACCATTGCGTCTGTTTTCAGATTCTTTCTCATCCTTGGAATGCTTCTCATATCCAATATAAGATTCCATCTCTTTTTCTAGAATCTTATTAACTAGTTGTTTTTTTAACTCTTGCAATATCCCATCTTTGCCAAAAATTTTTTAAATATTGGAAACCATTCTTACCAGCTAATACTGCCATGTATAAAGCATCTCTAGGTATTTTCCTGCCTCCTCGAATAAATCTTCGTCCTTGCTTATTACCACTATCACGAGCATATGGAGCTATACCAACAATTGATGACAATTCATTGCTACTATAATTTTTATCCCCTAATTCAGGTACAAAACTAATTAGTTTTGTACCTAAACATTTACCAATACTAGGTACAGTCTCTAATATTTTTACCTTCTCTTTTAACTCTTCTGACTCATCTATTGTTTTGTTTAACTTTTTATCAAGCTCAGCTATTTCATTTTATAAAAATTTATAGATATCTTTCGAAACTCGCTTATGCTAGGGAATTTGTAGGAGACACGGAACGCAGAACCGCAGCGTACTAAATGTACGTGAGGATTCGAGTACCGGATCGACTCACAAATTACCAGCAGAAGTAGAGCTTCGAAAGATATCTAATGTGTTTTTCTATACTCTCTTTATCAATACCATCAATGCTATGATGTAGTCTTTTCTTTTCATTGCTAAGCATTAATACTAAATTTTCTTGTCTTTGCTGACATCTCTTCAAAGCCTCTGATTCAACTTGATATATATAATTCGCTGAAAGCTGCATCTTATCCGCATAATATGCTAATTTAAATGCATCCTTCCTATCAGTTTTACACAAATTCACCGATTTACTAAAAGAATTAAAACTATATGTATTGACCTTATGTATTTGTTGGTTATTATTATCCAGCTTTTGACAAATCTCAGCTTCGTATCCTCCAGTAGGTTCACATATTATTAGCTTAATCTCTTGCTCTTTTGCTAATTTAATCATCTCTTCATGACCAGCTGCATCATTGGCAAAATGAAGAGTTGATAGACGAAGATCAAAATTATGATAGTAGCAGGAGTCGAAGGGTCAAGGAGCGGAGAGTACATTTAGTACGTGGCTACCTACTATCCCTGAAGACGACAAAGCAATTCTTGATTTTCATCGAGTATATTTACTAGGATGGCATCCTGATAACCCTAATAAAAGGATATATGTGAAAGAAGAAATAATACTACAAGAAGTTGAGAAAGTACTAGCAACACTCTATTTAGAGCCTGAATTGTTAGCTGAAGTAATTGGTTATATTAAAGCTTCAGCAAAAATAGAGCAAGGTTTTTATAAAATGCTTATAGGAGAGCTACATACTGAGCATACTAAGATTAAAACTCGTATGGATAGGTTAACTGATTTATTTTTAGATTCAGCAATTAATACAAAAACGTGAAGATATCATGAGAGAAATAGAAAACCATAATTATGCTGATGATAAATTTTCAGAACTATTGATTAACCTAGTAGAACTGGCTTCCGGAGCGTTAGAAACCTTTAAAGGTTCGAATATTGAGAAAAAACGCAAATTGTTAAATCTTGTATTTTCGAACCTAGAATTGAATGGCTGTAAGCTAGATTATACCTTGCGTCCACCGTTTGACGCATTCGTAAAATGCACTAAAATCGAAGAATGGCTGGGGCGGATGGATTCGAACCACCGAATGACGATACCAAAAACCGTTGCCTTACCACTTGGCTACGCCCCATCATTAAATACTAGTGTATAAGTGTACACTTAATATATACAGAGCTTATAACAACAAACATTTCTTGAGTCAAATATTCTTTTTAATTTGACTATTCTTAATACCAATTTTTATTGGTATTGTAGACACAAAATTAGCTTTTTGAACAGGCTAAAAGAATAATTTTTATAAAAAATTATAACATCTTTTCTAATATGTGTTAGAATCCGATATAGGTAAGCAATTATTTAAAACTAATGGATAAGCTGTTAAATTCTGTTCAAGAATATATTAAGTCTGGTGAATATTTTGTTGATGCGAAAAGATGGTATAATTTTGAATATATATATCCACTTGTACACAGAACATTTTTGTTGATATTTAGTGTAGTTCTTTTTGTATTATTTCTAAGTGTGGTGATTAATTTTGAGACTTTATTACCAGTAAAGCGTCAGGTGAGATACGCAATTAGTGCTAAATCCCTTAAAAGTGCAACAATAACTAACGCTAATCATATTAAGCATAATGCAATTAATTCTATTGCAGATATTATGATTAGAAATTACGTTATACATAGAGAATCATATGACTATGACTTACTTCGTCCTCAGTATATATTTATGCAAAATAATTCTACGCGTATAATATTTAGACAATTTGCCAATTTTATGAATATTGACAATCCATTGTCTCCAGTTATGCGTTACCAAAAGTCCTTAAAGCGTTCTGTTAATATATCATCAGTGGTTTATCATAAAAATAATAAGGCTGAAGTTACATTTACATCTTTGGCAGAAAACGCTTCTAATGATATTTTAGAAAATATGGTGTGGCAAGCTACAATAAATTTTGAAATAGATGCAATTAATATACATCTACCGCCTAACTCAAGATTTAATTTTGCTGTCACTGGTTACAAACTTAAGTTAATAGAAGATAAAAGTAAAAAAATAAGATGAAGCAACTAATAATATTTTTTGTAGCAGTATTTTTTGTAAATACTGCGTTAGCCGTTAGGGAATCTAGACCAATGCCGATTGATAGTAGAATCAGGGTAATGGTTTATAGTCCTGATGATGTATTTAAGTTTACTGGATATTATGGTTATCAGGCTAGTATAGAGCTAGCAAAAGATGAAGAAATAGTTAGTATTTCCATGGGAGATACCACTTCTTGGCAAATAGTACCAGCGGGGCATAGGATATTCATTAAACCGATGGAACAAGATGCTACAACTAATATGACGCTTATTACTAATAAGCGAACTTACTTTTTTGAACTATATGCTACAGAAGCCTTAGATATGAGAGATCCAGATATGGTTTTTAATTTAAGGTTTATTTATCCTGATGATGAAAATTCTGGAGATCACTTACAAAATTACGTTACATCTTCAGCTAACCTTGATTTATCGCATCCTGAAAAATATAATTTTAATTATTCCATAAGTGGTAATGAATCGATTGCACCAATTAAAATTTTTGATGATGGAGTGTATACTTACCTACAATTCAGAGATAAAAATGCTGAGTTACCAGCTATTTTTGCAGTTGATGAAGCTCTTAGAGAGTCGATGGTAAATTATAGACTCTCACAAGATAATGCTAATATGGTGATTATTGAACAAGTATTTCACAAGCTGTCAATACGTCATGGTAAAAAAATAGTATGTGTGTTTAATGAAGCATTTAAGCCGTATTAATTAAGTTAAGTAACAATGTTTTTAGAAACTATATATATCTCAAAAATTTTATATTTTTTTACACTACTAGTGTTAGTTAGTGGTTTGTTTATAATGCTAACCAGTGATAATTATGTTCGTAAAATTATTGGGCTTAGTGTAATGCAAAGTTCGGTGCTAATTTTTTACCTGATGCTTGGTAAGGTAAGTGGAGGTATTGTACCAATTGAACGTACAACACTACATAGCTATTCAAGTCCACTCCCTCAGGTGTTAATGCTCACGGCTATTGTTGTTGGATTTGCTACTTTATCATTGGGTCTTAGCTTGATTTACCGTATTTCTAAGCAATTTAATACTATATCAGAAAGTGAGATTAATTTTAGTGAAACGACTAATGATCGAAGTGAATGACATTAATTAAACATTTCCCAGCTTTACAAGTATTGCTGCCATTTTTTGGGGCATTATTTTCAATACTCACTTTTCGTTATGTGATTGCCACTCGAATTATAGCAGTTATTTCGATTGCACTAAGTTTATTTTTAAGTATTTGTGGTTTATCAGCAATTAATAAAGGTACCGTGTCATATGATTTTGGTAATTGGCATGCCCCTATAGGTATTGAATATAAGCTAGATTATCTGAACCAACCTATAATCATCTATATTAATAGTGTATTATTATTTTTTCTAATTTTTTGTAACAAGTTGCTTACAACTACCGTACTTAAATTCATTGATAACAAAAGGCAATCGCTATTTTACGCAGTTTTATTATTCGCCCATAGCGGTTATCTCGGTATATTAAGTACTAATGACCTTTTTAATCTTTATGTATTTATTGAAATATCTTCATTAAGTACCTATGTATTAATGGTGCAGGGTAATAACCCCAAGGCTGTCATCGGTGCTTTTGATTATCTGATGCTCGGTACGGTTGGGGCAACTTTGATATTAATAGGCATTGGATTTTTATTAAGCAGCACAGGCAGCCTTAATATGTTAGACGTTTCAATGCTGCTTAAGACGCATTATGACTCCAAAATAGTGATGCTAGGCATTAGTTTTTTTCTGATTGGCTCTATACTAAAAACAGCTTTTTTTCCTATGCATTTTTGGATGATCAGAGCCTATAGTTCAGCTGCTCCGGTTATTCTGACATATCTTGCTAGTATATCCAGTATAATTGGTATTTATATAATCTTGAGGTTCATTCATTTTACTATTGATTACAATGTGATCATTAAGTATCTATCAAATTTTATCAGCTTAATCGCTTTGATAACTATTACTTTATGTACATATTTTGCTTACAGAAGTCAAAAAGTTAGAAATATTGTTATCTATTCTTCGGCGGTGCAAATTGGTTATATGTTTTTGCTTTTAGTTATTCCTAGAGGTGAATCACTGTTATTTCCCTTTTTGTTTGCTGATAGCATTAACAAGATTGCTTTATTTCTGATCATTGCTTATTCTGATATTTCGAAACCGTTTAATATGTTATGGCGGGTCTTGGTAGTTTTTAGCCTAATTTGCAGTTGTGGTTTGCCAATAAGTAGTATGTTTTTCATTAAGCTTAGTATTTTTGAGTTGTTGGTTGTGGAAGATATGTGGCTAGAGTTTGTTATTATTGTCATAAGTTCTGCTATGTCGTTACTTTATCATTATAAAATTGCCAAAAAACTATGTTGGGATCACTATGATTATACACAATTAAAATCGAACACTAAGTATGGTGGACTAATTTTTATTAGTATAATGCAATTTTTTCTACCAATATTCTTAAACCAATTACAAATATCAGGGGGACAGTAATGTACCCTTATATTACCCCTAGTTTTTTGATTTTATCAACTTTACTTCTAGCTATGCTAAATTTAGTTACTCCCTTTATTAGTAATAGTGATAATAATACGCGTAACTCCTTATTAATTACTATTAGCAGCTTCTTTTTTGTCAATATTTTAATTATTGATTGGTTATTCCTGAAAGGAGTAAGAGCAAATATATCAATAAATATATTCAGTAATTTTGCTATTGGGTTGCATTTAGAAGCGTTAAGCCTCATTTTCTTAACTTTACTGAGTTTCTTATGGATTTGTGCGTTAATTTACACCACCAAATATTTGGCAATCAATAATATTGATAATTCCAGTCGTTTTCTATTCTTCATTAATCTAAGTGTGTTATCTGGTGGGATGGTAGCATTATCTTCAAATCTTTTTACTATGTTTATTTTTTATGAAATATTAACATTATCAACTGCTCCATTAATTGGTCATAGTGGTGGAGATAAAGTTATGGCCGGGGTCTATAAATATTTAAAAATATTGATGATCTCGGGGATATTACTATTCTTGCCAGCCTTAATAATTATTTATGCTAAAGCAGGGCATGGTGATTTTACATCACAAGGTTTTATCGAACATTATTTTTCTAGGAGTCAAATAATAATTTTATTATTAATGTTTATTTTTGGCATATCGAAGGCAGCCTTATACCCTTTGCATCAATGGTTACCAGCAGCAATGGTAGCACATTACCCAGTAAGTGCCTTACTACACGCGGTGGTAGTTGTTAAAACTGGGCTTTTTTGTATCTATAAGATTCTGATATATATTTTTGGTCTTAAATATTTACAATCTATTTTTGCAGAATTTAATTGGATTCTTTTCTTTCCTATTATCACCATATTTTATAGTTCCTTTAAAGCCTTAACTAGCGATAATATTAAGAAGATTCTAGCCTATTCTACGATTAACCAGTTAGGGATAGCTTTATTGAGTAGCTTCATGTTTACCTCAAAATCTATAGGAGCAGCTATCCTACATTTATCCTCACATTCATTCACTAAAATCTGTTTGTTTTATGGGATGGGAAGTATTTATAGCTTAAAGAAAACTAACCAAGTTTCTGATCTTATAGCTACTGCTAAAGAAATGCCTAAAACCAGCTTTATGGTACTTATTGCCAGTTTATCCTTAATAGGCATTCCTCCTTTTGGTGGTTTTATTAGTAAATTTTATATTATGTTAGCTGCTGCAGAACAAAATCAAATATTAGTTATGGTAGTACTAGCTTTAAGTACGCTGTTCTCTGCACTGTATTTAGTAAAGCTGATAATATTTATTTATAAGCCTATTGATAATAATTCAAAAATATTTTCTATAGAAAATAAATTACCTAATTCTATGCTATTGAGTTTAGTTATATGCTCGTGCATGGTGGTATTATTTTATTTTATACAGATTTTTATTAAGAAGTTTTTTATATTTATAACTTGAATTCGTGGTGATAGAATTGATATTATTCTCGCATATGCGGGAATCTAAATAAATAGACAGGAAGGGTGTTTTAGACATTCTATATCTAGCACCAAAACAGGGGTGCTAAAATAACTTAACACAAATATACTGCTCGTAAATGAAGAGTTGGTAGACGATAGTATAACTTCAAGAAGAGCTAGGCAGTAGCAAAGTCGAGCAGCGTAGCGTACATGAGTAACTAGGCAGCTTCGATCTTTAGACACGACAACGCCAATTCTTGAAGTTCACCGAGTATATAAAGGAATCAGATGAACATAACTTATATTTTATTAATTATTACAGTAATTATTGCATTGTTTCATAGAGATAAAAAGTTTTTATACATAAGCATCATTATAACAAATATTGTAGGATTATCTCAGGGCGTAATAAATATCGTTGGACTAACTTTGTTGTGTTGCTTTAGTATAATGACATACTTATATTTCCACCTTAATAATGTCAATAAAGTTTTAAAAATTCTATTCTTTATAGGAGTATCCTCTTTCATAGCTGGATTTGCTTTTCATTTAATACCAGGCTTCTTTAATATATTAGTTTTGAATAAAGTCCAGCTTTCTGAGTTGTCATGTCCATTTTCTATGTTTTTAAATTTTGACAAGACTATGTCTGCACTAATACTCTATTCTATAAGTAATTTTTATATTTTAGAGAAAACTATAGATGTAAAATCTTTAAAACAAACAGCTTGTTTTCTTTTACTTTGTATTGCAGGAGTTTTAATCCCTGCTTTTATTAGTGGATATGTAAAATTCGATCCGAAGATACCAAATGTGTTATTGATTTGGGCAATTAATAACTTATTCTTTGTATGTATGGCAGAGGAAGTAATTTTTCGTGGATTCTTACAGAATACCTTAAAAACTTTATTAGAACCACTTGCAGGATTTAATATTTTAGGGATAGGAGGTAAAAATGCTCATATTATTATTGCATCTTTTATATTTGGTTTAGCTCATTTTCAAGGGGGTAGCATTTATATAATATTAGCCACGATTTGTGCTTTATGTTACGGATATACTTACGATAAAACAAATAGGATCATATGTGCAATGATGGTGCATTTTGGATTAAATTTATTCCACTTAATGTTATTTAGCTATCCTGCTGCAAATATATAAGTCAGGTTAACCTATCTCTTCATCAAATTGAGGCTAAATAATGAGAAATGCATTTTATAAAATATTTTATATTATTGCAACAATCTATCCTATAGTTGTTGGCATATTATTAATTAACAACAAAGATGAGATGGTAGTTAATCTATACAATAATAGTTTTGTTATTAATTTTAGTAGTGAAAATAAGTTAATAGCACTTGCTTTTATTGTTGTAACGCTGGCTACTAACTTATATGCCATAAGTAAAAACAGAAAATTTGAGGTAGTTATAGGTAGCCTATATTCAGCTAGTTCTTTGGTCTGTTTATTTGCTGGGGATTTTGTTTCGATGTTTGCTTCTCTAGAAATGATGATGATATTTGCTGCTTTGTTGATTTTTTATGGCAATTACAAAAATAGTGTTAGAGCAGCAAGACAATATTTGCTTACCCATCTTATAAGTGGTAGTCTTATTTTAATAGGGATTAGTTATATAATTACTCACACCTCTAGTTCACAAATTATTTCTCTTACCTCATTGACAGAAAATCAAGAGGCTGGTTTTATATTTTATGCTCTAATACTTTGTGGTTGTTTGATTAATGTAGCTAGCATACCTTTTTCTGGATGGATTGTTAATTGCTATCCATTTGCTTCAAGCTCAGGGATGATATATTTAACTAGCTTTACTAGTAAAATATCGATAATTATACTCCTTAAACTATTTAGTGGCTTAGAAATACTTAAATTCTTTGGATTATTAATGATTATATATGGCGGGGTTTATGCTTGCCTAGAAGATAACATCAAAAGATTAGTAGGTTATCTTACTGTTTCTCAGCTTGGATTCATGCTGATTGCCATTGGCACAAAATCTCAACAAGCAAATTTAGGAATCATAGTTTTTCTTTTTGTCCATATACTGTATAAAGCTTTATTTTGTTTATACGTTGCTATATTAATAGACAAAGAAAATATAGAAAATTGTTCTGAAATAAAAGGACTTTACTCATGGAGAAGCCCTTTATTGCTTGGTAGTTTAATAGTTAGTGTATTGTTCATTATAGCCTTGCCTCCTTTTGCTAGTTTTGTTACCAAAATTGTTGTAACCAATGCTTTGGAGCAAGATATTAATTATTATGCTATTTTCCTACTCAAGATTGTCACATGCATTGCTTTATTTTCTGCGGTTAAATACAAATCTTTGATTAGTGGTTTTTACCTTAAGTTAAATATTCTAACTAAAGTTAGTTTATTTGTCATGCTATCGTTTTTATTAGCAACTAGCTTTTGTTTAGAAGAAGGTTTGAAACTAGTATGGTCATCTTATCCTATTGAAATAATTGATACAAATTGGTTGGATTTAGTAAAACAAATGGTAATAATAGTAATAGGTATAATATTCGCCTTAGTTCTTAGTAAAACGATTTCTAGGCGTTCAACTGCCAACATAAATTTAGACTTATTTCAGTTTATTGAAAATAATATTCGTCGTATTTATTCTAAATATCACTTAGTGGGGCAGGGGTTTCATGATAGACTAGGGGCGGAGTACCCTGTTTTTAACAGAATAGAAAAAAGTACTTTACGTAAGATGAAATCTTGGCATAATCAGTCAACCGGTTTGTTGGTAGTAATTATATCATTAATTACTTTTATAATAATCAGCACTAGATGAGGATAAAATGAAGCCACCCATAGCTAATAAGATCGATTATAGCTTTACATTGCACGGTCAGAAAATTACAGATGAATATCACTGGCTTAGAGATATCAAATGGCCTAATGTGAACGATAAAGAAATCATAGAATATTTACAGGCAGAAAATAAATATTCCGAGCAATTTTTTCAGCCGTTACAAGAAGAAAAAGATAAAATCTTTGAAGAATTAAAAGGCAGGATTAAGCTTGCTGATCAGTCAACTTATGTAAAAAAAGATAATAATTATTATTATATTATAACTGAAGAAAATACCGAATATCCGATATATTGCCGAAAGATAGGGTCAGTGGATGCTTCGGAAGAAATTATATTAGATATCAATGTTCTTGCCAAAGATAATAAATTTACTGATGTAGGTCTAGTAGCCGTTTCTCCTGATCATACGTTACTAGCTTATAGTGTTGATTTTACCGGTGATGAGAAATATACAATTAAAGTCTATAATTTAAAGACCAAACAATATCTACCAGATGAAATACATAACGTTAGTCGCAATATAATTTGGCATGAAGATTTGAAAGGATTCTTTTATATGCCGATTAATGAGAATTCTCGTTGTGATAAATTAATGTTCCACTCTTTAGGGGATGTAATTTCCAATGATAAGTTAATACATCATATAACAAATCCATTATATCAGTTGAATGCAGGCAAGTCATCTAGTCGACAATATATTTTTATTGATATTTCTGGTCATAATGAAAATGAAATATATGCTATAGAAATGAGTGATCATAGCTTCCAGCCTAAACTTATTAGAGCTGCAAAGGATGGGATTTTTTATAATGTTAAGCATAATGGTGATAATTTTTATATTAATACCAACGAGGGGGCAAAGAACTTTCGTATAGTATTAGTAAATGTACATAATTTTCAAAATGATTTATGGAAAAATGATTATATACCGGAAGACTCGGGTAAATATTTGTCAAGCTTTGCCATCACTAGAAATTATTTGATAGTTAATTATCGTGATCAAGGATTACCAGTTATTAAAATAAAACATCTTAAAGAACAGGATGAGAAAATTATCCACTTCCCGGATGCTGCTTTTACTGCCTCAGCCATGTCTACTAATTTTGATGAAGATGATATTCGAGTAAATTATTCTTCACTTGCTAGACCAAACACCACTTATAGTTATGATTTTGATAGTGACCAATTGTCAATATTGAAAGTGCAAGAAATACCAAGTGGTTTCAACCCTGAAGAATATAGGGTAGAAAGGATATTTGCTGATAATGATGGGGTTAAAGTACCAGTTACCTTATTATATAAAAAATCGTTATTTAACAAGGATGGAAAGAATCCTTTATATTTATATGGCTATGGTTCATATGGTGTTAGCATACCAGTATCTTTTCGGAATACAGCTATTTCTCTTGTAGATCGTGGGTTTGTCTACGCTCTTGCCCATATTAGAGGGGGAGATGATCTCGGGCATGATTGGTATGAGGCTGCCAAGTTCCTCAATAAAAAAAGAACTTTCGATGACTTTATTGCGGTTAGTAAAGAGCTAATTAAAGAAAAATATACTAGCCAAGGTAATATAGTAATCTGTGGCGGAAGTGCAGGGGGGATGTTAATTGGTGCGGTCATTAATAAACAGCCAGAATTATTTAAAGCAGCACTTGCCCATGTACCTTTTGTTGATGTATTAAATACTATGCTCGATGAACAATTGCCATTAACCCCTAGTGAATTTAAGGAATGGGGTAATCCTAAAGAATTAGAGTATTTTAACTATATTAAGTCTTATTCTCCGTACGATAATATAAAAGCCCAAAATTATCCAAGTCTATTTATTACTGCTGGAATCTCTGACCCTAGAGTTGGCTATTGGGAAGCGGCTAAATGGGTAGCAAAGATTCGAGCAACAAAACTCGACGATAATATATTATTGCTAAAAACTAATATGGATTCAGGGCATAAAGGTTCTTCTGGTCGTTTCGATTATCTAAAAGAAGCAGCTGATGATATAATATTTATATTTAGGGTTTTTGGTATAATCAATTGACTATATTAAGATTATTATTAACCAGCTATTGACTCGTATTTTTATAAATGGTAACATGAGATTTATGATTTACACAATAAATAGATCACTTAATTTAGAGGATTTACAATGACTAATAGTACTGCCCAATTTGTAGATTTTATGAAATCTTTTATGAATCCAGAAGTTTACATAAATTCCGTAAAAAACTTACCTGTTATGGATTTTTCTGCTATGTCAGATACTATCAAGAAAAGTACTAAAATACTTACTACAACAAATCAGATTGTTACTGAATCACTGCAGTCTATGATCCAAAAAAATTCAGAGGATTTTCAAAACAATGCTATGAATATGCTGAATTCTACAAAAGATGCAATAACTTCTGGAGATTTAAACCAAATAGCCGAATGTCAGCAAAAATACCTTAAGTCGACTTGCGAAACTTCAATCAATAACATTAAAGAGTTTGTCAGTATGGCATCTGATACTTCAATGAAAATGTTTGATGCCATAAATAGTATGACAGGAGAGATGACTAAGACTTGTGATAACATAAAAAACAAAGCTTAAGAATTATTAAAGGGTATATTTTATAACTTAAATACGCATAAATTAAAGAGCTAACTAAAGATAGCATTACAATACAACTAACGAGAACCTTAGATTATAGAAATGTCAAAAGATAATTTAGATACTGACAGAAATACCGATAATAAATTTGTTGAAACAGAAGAAGAAAGAGAAAAACGACTGGATCGTGAAGAATCAGCTAGGAAACTAAAAGCAATTCTTTTTGTATTTATACCGCTTTTAGTTGGTTTCCTAACCTTCACTTATTTCTTTCTTAATTCAATAGAAGAAAAAAGTAAACTACTAAAAGAATAAACAATTCAAAATATATCAACACCAAATAGCTCAGCAAAATAGGTAGATTTGGCTAAAGAAATTAGTTTATTGGTTGAAAGGACAACATAAGGCTGGTTTAAGAAGTGATACAGATTCCACGGGATCTAAAGAGCCTTGCCATGACGATTATAGAAAAATGTAGGGTACTATGATACAGAAGTACGACTAATGGTTAATTCAAAAGCTACCCCCTATTCTTCTATAGTTTAGTGCTTCAGCAATGTGTATCCTGTAGACGTTGGAAGAAGCGTCTAGATCCGCTATAGTTCTTGCAACCCGTAAGATACGGTTATAAGCACGCATGGATATAGGAAATTTTGTCGCGGCTTCATTAAGTAAATCCTTACCGTCATCTACTGGCAATGCATGTTCGATAAGCAACTGTCCGTCCAAACGGTTATTTGTTTTGATATTATATCCTTCATATCTAGTTTGTTGAATATTACGAGCCATTTCGACCCTGTATGCTATCTGCCCCGACTCTTCTTCTGTATCATCTTCTATTAAATCATAGTTATATGAGTCGATAGATCCTACCTCTATATGTAGATCAAATCGATCCATGATAGGACCAGAAATTCGCATCTGATAATCGCTCCCACATTTTGGGGCTTTAGAACATGCTTTGTGAGGATCGCTTAAATAACCACATTTACAAGGATTCATTGCTGCTATTAACTGAAAGTTAGCAGGATATTTTATATGCGAATTTGCTCTAGCAATTAGTATTTCTCCGGTTTCAATTGGCTGCCTTAAAGATTCGATAACGTTAGGTGGAAACTCTGGTAATTCATCTAAAAACAACACTCCGTTATGTGCTAACGAGATCTCTCCAGGTTTTACTCTTTTACCAACCCCACCGCCGACCATCGCTGCTATCGAGCATGAGTGGTGGGGGGTACGAAAAGGTCTAGCTCTTGATAGTTTCCCGTTTGCTAGCTTGCCTGCAACGCTTGCTATAGTACTGCACTCCAATATTTCTTCAGGTTGCATTTTGGGTAATATACCAGGTATACATTGTGCCAACATAGATTTGCCAGTACCAGGTGGACCAAGCATTAATAGATTGTGACCACCAGAGGCTGCTATTTCTAAAGCTCGCTTAGCGGCCTTTTGTCCTTTGATATCTTTAAAATTAGGGTAATTTATTATAGTAGTGTCAATTTCTAATTCAGGTGATGATAATATTTGTGAGCCTTTAAAATGGTTAACTAACTCTATTAAATTTCCTGCTACCAAAATATTATTATTGCCAAACCATGCAGCTTCCTGACCATTAGATTTTGAACAAATTAGCCCTTTATTTCTAGCCAAAGCACCAATAGCAGCAGGCAAAGCCCCGCTGACAGGTAGAATAGAACCATCTAGAGATAATTCGCCTATTACTAGATATTCTTGTATTTCCTCAGCTGGTAAAATTTTCATGCTGCTAAGTATAGCACAAGCAATAGCAAGGTCAAAATGACTACCTTCTTTAACCAAATCAGCTGGAGCTAAATTTATCAGTATTTTTTGAGCAGGCAAGGCAAGACCTATTGAAGAAAGTGCTGCTCTAACTCGTTCTTTAGACTCGCCAATAGTTTTATCAGCAAGTCCTACTATAGTAAAATTAGGTATACCTGGCGATATCTGTACTTGCACATCAACATCGATAATATCTATACCGCTAAAAGTTAAACTACCAAGGTGAACTATCATTTTTATAAAATAAATTTTACTAGATCAAGATTCTTGATAATTTTTGATAATTGCTGGTCGACAAAATGTTCGTCAATAACTATCTCTTTTTCTTTCGTATCACTTGCATTGAAGCTTATCTCCTCCAATAAATTTTCTAGAATAGTATGTAATCTTCTTGCTCCAATATCTTCAACTTCTAAGTTAACATTTGCTGCATAAGTAGCAATTTTATCTATTGCATTATCAGTAAATTTTAATTTTACCCCTTCGGTTGCAATTAAGGCTGAATATTGTTTTATTAAACTTGATTCTGGTTCAATTAAAATTTTTATCATATCGTCCTTAGTAAGTGAGCTTAACTCTACTCTAATAGGTAGCCTTCCTTGCAATTCAGGTAACAAATCAGATGGTTTTGATAAATGAAAAGCACCTGATGCTATAAATAATATATGTGCAGTTTCTATAGGTCCATGTTTTGTATTAACAGTTGTACCCTCAATAATAGGTAATAAATCTCTTTGCACTCCTTCTCTACTAATTTCTGAACTTTTTCCCTCAGCTCTTGAGGTGATTTTATCTATTTCATCCAAAAATACTATACCATCATTTTGTACTAGCACTAAGGCATCTTGAATAATTTTTTCTTGATCGATCAATTTTTCTGACTCTTCGGCAGAAATAATTAAACGAGCATCTTTAACCAGCATTTTCTTAGTTTTTGTTTTGTTAGTACCAATAGCTTTGCCGATCATATCAGAAATATTTAATACGCCCATGGCAGCTCCTGGCATACCAGGAATCTCAAAATTACTACTACCAAATAAGCCACCTGAATCTGTTATACTTATTTCAATTTCAGTATTGTCAAGTTCACCTTTTTCAAGCTTGCGACAAAATTTTTCTCTAGTTTCAGTTGATGCTGATTTGCCGACTAAAGCATCCAAAATCCTCTCTACAGTTTTTAAATGTGCATTAGCAATCACTGCTTTTTTAGCATTAGCTTTTTGTGTGTTAACAGCTATTTCCACTAAGTCTCGTATTATTGACTCAACATCTCGTCCAACATATCCTACTTCAGTGAATTTTGTTGCTTCTACTTTAAGAAATGGTGAGCTGCTAAGCTTAGCAAGTCGCCTAGCGATTTCAGTCTTACCTACGCCAGTTGGTCCTATCATTAAAATATTTTTTGGCACTATTTCTTGACGAAGTGGTTCGTCTACATTTCTACGTCTACAGCGATTCCGCAACGCTATCGCAACAGCTTTTTTAGCTTTATATTGCCCAACAATGAATCTATCAAGTTCAGCTACGATTTTAGCGGGAGTTAATCCCATAGATTTAGCGGGAGTTAATCCCACTGATTTTTTCTTAATATTAGTACTCATATAACTTTTTCTAAAATAATATTATGATTGGAGAAAACACAGATGTCGGCTGCAATATTCATTGATTTTAAAGCAATCTCTTCTGCAGTTAGGTCATTGTCAAAAGACATTAAACCTCTAGCAGCAGACAGTGCATATAATCCACCAGAGCCAATGGCAGCAACGTCACCATCAGGTTCAACTACATCACCATTACCAGTTAAAATTAATATATTTTTTTGATCTGCAACGATCATCATTGCTTCAAGTTTACGTAAATATTTATCGCTACGCCAATCTTTTGCCAGTTCTACAGCACTTCTCAGTAACTGATACGAATATTTCTCCAACTTTAATTCTAATTTTTCAAATAAAGTTAGAGCATCTGCAGTAGATCCAGCGAAGCCAGCAATAATACTATTATTGAACATGACTCTTAATTTTCTTGCTGTAGATTTTAAAATTGTATTACCATGGGAGACCTGACCATCCGCTGCGATTACAACATTCTCACCTTTTCTTAAGCAAAGTATAGTAGTCCCGTGTAATGTGACAGGACCGGGCGAGTTATCTAACATAAAGAATCTTTTAAATATTGATGTTTGGCTATTTGTTTATTATTATGCTATTTAAGTAATCATTTAATATCGTAATTACAAGACTTTCCTATGAATATTTATTCAATATATGTTAATCCTCAAAAAAAAGATAATGATTTTATTCTTATCAAGCAAGGTTTTTCATTATTTGCTGCGTTTTTAAGCGTGTTTTGGGCATTATATCATAGAATGTGGTTACCACTAATAACTACTTTAATATTAAGTATTTTTATATCAAGTTTAGGTTGTACTAATTTTATTTCTGTAAGTCAACTCGCCATTATGTTGATATTTGGTTTTTTCAGCGATGATATGAGAGAATATGATTTGCAAAAAAAGAAATACCAACTTACAGACATAATATTAGCAAAATCTGAGATAGAAGCTGAATTAAAATTTTTAGAACGCTTAGTGGATGAAAAAAATGTGTTATAGTAATCTCAAATATTGACATTTGGGAGTAGATAATAAAAATGAGAGTATAATATGTATGACAAGAATAATGTTTTTGTAAAAATTATTGGTAAAGATATTCCAGCAGAGATAATATATGAAGATGATAATCTAATAGCATTTAATGATATAAATCCTGTAGCTCCAGTACATATAATAATTATACCAAAAAAAGAGTATATTGACTATAGTGATTTTATCCTTAAAGCTTCTAGCGATGAAATTAAAGATTATTTCACCAAACTAGCCTATATTGCATCGCTAGTTGGTTTAGATCAAGATGGCTATCGTTTGATTACTAATAAAGGGGTAAAGTCTGGACAGAGTGTGTTCCATTTTCATTTCCATATTATAGGGGGAAAAACTATTTCTAAGCTGATATAGTCAATTGATAAAAAGATAAATGTAGATGACAAAACAATATAATATTGCGGTAATTGGTGCGTCGGGTAATGTTGGGCGAGAAACTTTAGAAATTTTGTTTGAGAGAAATTTTCCAATTAATAATATCCACGCTATAGCTTCGAGTGAGTCTAATGGTAAAGAGGTTAGCTTTGGAGATGGCACTATAAAAATATCTGACATAGACAGTGTAGATTTTAGCAAAATAGATATTGCTTTTTTTGCAGCTGGATCAGAAATATCAATGAAATATATACCCAAGGTTGTCGAGCAAGGTTGCATAGTTATCGATAAATCGTCATTTTTCAGACTTGATTCTGATGTTCCTTTGATAGTTCCAGAAGCCAATCTAGCGAGCCTTAAAGATTATACTATTAAAAATATTATAGCTAATCCGAATTGTTGTACTGCTCCTATAGCTACTGTATTAAAGCCTTTGGATAATGCAGTAAAGATTAAGAGAATGGTGATATCGACTTATCAATCGACTTCAGGAGCAGGAAAGAGAGGAATGGATGAGCTTTATGAGCAAACCAAGGCAAAATATGTTTTTAAGGACATCGAGCCTAAAGTTTTCCCGCAACAAATAGCTTTTAATTTATTCCCACATATAGGTAGTTTTAATGAAGATGGTTCTACTAGTGAAGAATCTAAGATTGCTTTGGAGTTAGAAAAAATTATAGGATCACATGCTAAATTTAGTGTAACTTGCGTAAGAGTGCCAGTGTTTGTTGGTCATTCTATTTCAGTGAATGTTGAGTTTAGCGGAGAGATAGATGCTAAAGAAATAGAAGAAATACTAAAAGAATCAGACTCTATTGTAGTTAATTCTCATTTGGATAAAACACAATATGTTTCTCCCATAGATGTTGTTGGTAAAGATCTTGTTTATGTTTCGCGAATTAGAAATGATCATAGTCAAAAAAATACCATTAATTTATGGATTACAGTAGATAATTTACGTAAAGGAGCAGCTTTAAACGCTGTACAAATTGCTGAGGAGTTGATAAAAGGATATTTGTCGAAAAAGTAATTAGGTTATATTTCAGGCTCTAAGTCTAATAAAGAGGTTGCCATATTATTTATTTTGCGTATAGTGTAGAGTCAAATAAAAAATATTACAAATAGTATAATTTTTACCAATTAGCAGTAAAAAATATAATAGAGCCAGGAAGCCATCAGGTTCGGATAACTACTATTATCAGGACAGGCTAATTTAATTTGTGTTAGATGATATAGATTATTAATTCAGAAAAATATAATATAACAATGGTAATATGAGAAATAATAGTGCATTAGTATCTCAAGTAATAAATCCCCTAACTACTGCTCTTGAGAAGTGCAAAATTGCGTTTTGGATAGTTTTTAGTTTTGCGTTTGTTATTAACTTGTTAATGTTGATAACACCTCTTTATTCCTTGCAAGTTCTTGATCGGGTTATAGGAAGTGGTAACTTATTTACATTAATGTGGTTGTCTATTATTATTGGTACGATCTATTTTATTTATGGGTTATTGCAAATTGCTAGATCATTCACCCTAATTAAAGTTGGTGAATGGTTGGATAAAACAATTGCTCCTGTAATTTTTGGTCACTCTATTTCAGCCTCTGCAACTCGTACTAATATGGGTGCTAGTCAGTTACTTCGTGATTTCCAAACAGTAAAAACCTTTCTAACTAGCACTGGTATTAATACTTTATTTGATGCTCCTTGGAGTGTTGTCTATATAATAGTAATTTTCTTAATTCATCCATATATTGGAATCCTTACATTAGCTGGGGCTATTATTATTGTATCTACGGCTTTCTTTAATGCAGCTGCAACTAATAAAACTCTCGGTGAAGCTACTGAATTTTCTATAAAGGGTATGACGCAAGCTGACATCGCCAATAGAAATTCAGAAGTTGTAGAAGCTATGGGCATGATGAAAAATGTTACGGCAAATTGGCATCAATTTAATATTGCTTCTTTGGAGAAGCAATCAACTGCTAGCTACCGTAATGGTGCTATTTCTAATTTTTCAAGATTTATCCGTAATGTTATGCAGATGCTGGTAACTGGGATTGGGGCTTATGTTGTTGTTAGTACTTCAGGAAGAGAGATGACTACTGGTGGTATGATTATGAGTTCCATTATAGTTGGTAGAGCTTTAGCCCCTTTTGATAACGCTATTGAGTTATGGAAAAGTATGAGCGGAGCTATAAAATCTTATAAAAATATCAATCAATTATTTGCTTCGTATAAATCAAGAGAAGAAGCAATGCCAATTCCAAATGTTGAAGGACATTTAACTGTGGAAAATATTTATTATTCGATACCAATTCCTCCACATATACCACAACCGCCAGTACCAAGATATATTTTAAAAGGAGTGTCCTTTGCGGTGCAGCCTGGTGAGATATTAGCAATTATAGGACCTTCTGCAGCAGGTAAGTCAACTTTAGCAAAAGTTTTAGTTGGGGTATGGAAAGCATCGTCAGGGACTGTTAGGCTTGATAGTGGGGAAATTTATCGTTGGAACAGGGAAGATTTTGGTAAACATGTAGGGTATTTGCCGCAAGGAATAGAGTTATTTAGTGGTAGTATAAAGCAGAATATAGCTAGGATGGCTGAAAATGCTGATCCGGAAAAAGTAATTGAGGCAGCTAAAATTGCTGGAGCTCATGAAATGATCTTAAGATTACCGGATGGCTATGATTCAGATATTGGAACAGCAGGCTCTAATCTTTCTGGTGGACAAAAACAACGGGTTGGTCTTGCTAGAGCATTTTATGGTAATCCTAAACTACTTATTTTAGATGAACCTAATGCAAATCTTGACGAAGCGGGTGAAATAGCCCTATCAAATTGCTTAAAGCAAGCAAAATCTAAGGGTATTGCTGTAGTTGTTATCTCTCATAGACCTTCTGTATTATCGGTGGTAGATAAGATTTTGGTATTACAAGAGGGGGCGGTAGCTCTTTATGGCACTCAAGAAGAAATGCAAAATCGAGTTAAACTGTTGCAAAATGGTGTAATCCACATTAATGAATAAGTTTTAAATATGGAAGAAAAGTCAAATAACAATAAGCCGGCATTTACAGCGGAGCAACTTAAACAGCTTTTGTCGCTACAAAATGATTTAACACACACAAAAAAAACAAAGGGAGCTATTGTATCACAAAAGGTAATAGTAAAGATTTCTAATGCCATTAAAAATACATTATATTATCTTGATCGTTTCGTCAATTTTATTACTAAAAATAATGATGTTGATCGCAATGATGTAGTGCAAATTGCTAGATCCCCAATTCTTTTTGGGGTATATGTAATAATCTTTTTTGTATTAGTTGGAGGGGTATGGGGCAGTTTTGCTCCTCTTGATAGTGCTGCTACAGCATTGGGTGTTGTTATAACGAGTGGTAATAAGAAGACAATTAATCACCAAGAAGGTGGAATTATAGCTAATATTTTTGTTAAACAAGGTGATCAAGTTAAAGAAGGTGATAAATTAATAGAGCTAGAAGATACAAGAATTAAGTCAGCATATGAAAGTAATTTAAGCCAATATAGACATGCTTTAGCAACGGAAAGTCGTTTAATTGCCGAGAGAGATAATCAAGCTCAGATTGAATTTCCAGAATTATTAACCAAAGATATCAATTTACCTGAAGTAGCAAGGATTATACATACCCAAGAAAATTTATTTCAGTCTAAAAAAGAAGTGTATAAAAGTGAAAAAAATGCCTTACATCAAAGGATCGAGCAATTAAATAAAAAAATCGAAGGTACGCAGGCTAAAAAAGTTGCAAATGTAAAAACTCTAGAGGTTGTTAAGGACCGTTTAAAGGCAATGGGTACATTGCATGGAAAAGGTTTTGCCAATAAAGCCGCTTTATTAGACTTAGAAGCTAAGGAAGCACAGTACAAAAGTGAGATAGCTATGGCAGAAGCTGAGATTGCATCTATTAAGCATTCGATTACAGAGTGTGAGATTAGCATTATTAACTTACAGAATAAATATACAGAGAAAACTCTGACTGAACTAAAAGAGGCACAAGAGCTAGTAGCTCGTTTTAAAGAAGCATTTAATGCACATCAGGACTCTTTAAATCGAGTGGTTATTAAATCACCAGTTGATGGTATTATAAATGTATTGAACTATCATACAATAGGACAGGTGATTTCACCAAGTTATCCGATTCTAGAGATTTCTCCAACTGATGATAATTTAATAATAGAAGCAAAAGTTCCAAGCAAGAATATAGATTCAGTGCATGAAGGCTTGGTAGCAAAAATTCGCTTCAGTGCTTTTAAATCTAGAACAACGCCGTTATTTACTGGCAAAGTTGTTAAAATATCTCCTGATATTGTACAAGACAGAAATACTCCAACTCAAGATCCTACCACTTATTATATCGCTAGAATTGAGATTGATATGGATGAGTTTAATAAGATTGCAAAAGCTAGAAAGTTAGAGTTACATCCTGGTATGCAAGCGGAAGTTCAAATTGTTACTGGCACAAGGACTCTCCTGAAATATTTACTTGATCCTATTACTGATACGATGTTTAGAGCATTTAAAGAGAAATGATATAGCTAACCAGAGAAGGTTTTAGCCAAAAACGATGTCATCCTAGTACTATAACTATAGTACTATAGTCAAAACGCTGTCATTCTAAGCAATGGCGGGAATCTAACATAATACTCTACTTTTTTTATATAACCACCATTAAAATAGCTGCTGATCGTCTATTAGCGAGGAGTCGCGAAAAAGCGGCGACGCAACAATCCAAGATCAGGATACGCGAAGCGTTACTCTAAAAAAACAGCTTCGCTGTTTACCTAGATCGCCACGGCATCTAAAGAGCCTTGCTACGACGATTATAGAAAAATGTAGGGTACTATGGTTAACTTGTTACATCGATAGTTGAGATTAAGTAAGTGTATTAATTTTCGGATTTGATACTAGAGTTTTCTAACGTTTTATCAATTACCCTAGAAAGGATTTCTAAACTATATCCATTTGTTAGTATGCCATTAACAAAAAATGCGGGTGTACCAACAAAACCTTGTGAACTAGCAGCAAGGTTAGTATTAGCAAGTAATGTTTCGACAATTTTATTATCATTAAGACATTTAGCATAAGTTTCTGCGGATACTCCACCAATTTGAGCTATATTTGTTAGTAATTCACGATATCTATTGCTACTACCCCATTTATCTTGTTGTGCTAGTATTACACTTTGGAATTTAAGAAAACTATCTAGATCATTTGGACAACGTGCCAAAATTGCTGCATCTAAATCTTGCTTATTACCGATAAATTCACGAATTATGTAAGCAATTTTATTGGTATCAATATATTTCTTTTTAAGCTCAGGTAGAATTTTTTCATGATAATAAGCACAATGTGGGCAAGTTGGAGAAAAATACTCAACTACCACTACAGTTGCCTTAACATTACCAAGAACTATATCATTTTGGCTAACATTGAAAGTTGGTTTATAAGGCATCTGTTTCAAGCTAACATTATCAGTAGAGTTAGTAGCAGAATCCTCTACCGTATCTAGAGGTTCTTCCGTATTAGTTGAAGCCGTACTGTCTTGAGGATTTACTATTGTATTCCATTTATCATTGGCAAGGTTGTCATTATTTTCTTCTTGTGGAGCTTTTTCCTGCGTCACTTGAACCTTATTATCAGGTTGTTCGTTTTTATTATTAGATTTATCACTTTCTTCCGAACATGATATTAACAATAATGAAATTATAATGATAAGGATATTATGCATAAGTTTTGATATAGTTTTAAGTTAAATTAAATACTTTACTCTTCAGGATTTTATATTCCTTATGAGAAGTCCTTATAAAAATAAGGTTTTACTGATATTTAAGCAATAAAAATTTTTACTTATTCGTAACAAAATAATTAATTTATATACTATAAATATTTTTTCTAATAAATACAAAAATACTATTAGTTAAAATAAAAATACTGTTATAATGATTTGAACCCCCTTGTAACTTTCGTGATAATTAAGTCTTATTTGCAAATAAGGTAACACAACCCAAGAAGAAGTGAAAAATATATTGGGATACCATGATGATACTGATATAATGCTTGATGGAAGCATGAAATGGGTATACATCCGTAAATTTATGTTCTGATTAGTTAATTGATTCTCCTCCCTAGATACTGAATAACACGATAAGAAAATTAATTATGAAAGATTTTAATACTAAGGTTATTAGTAAGTATGAAGAAAGATTAAAAGGCTGTTTTGTCTCTTTAAGCTTTGAATGCATCGTGTCTTGTAAATATCCTAGTACTTTAAAAAGGTCTTTACGTACTTTTAATATTATAAAGATTCTACAACAGAATAGTGACTTGCTTGATTATCTTAGTCTAGATAGTCAAAAGAACTTGCTCTCTGTTCTTGAGCATTACGGACCTCTCTCTATTGAAACGTTAAAGCAACAAAAATATCAAATGGAAGAGGTAACAAATTTTGTTACCTCTCTTAATCAATTGGTTGATTGCTTAAAAAGTTCTTCCACTTTACATCATGAAGAAAATAATAAGGCACTAAAACCTGTAATGGATTTAGCTAGAAACTTTGTACAACATTGTTGTATATTAATAACTGAAGATGTTAAAAATCAAGATGTTATAAATAATCTACAGGCAACTGCAATTGTTTTGAATTTAGATAATTTATCGCTTGAACAACAAAATCTACTTTTAGATCAATTGTTGCTCATTAAAGAATTATGGCAGATTGATTCTACTATTGACATAAAGAAAGAATCTGTTCCATTGTTATTTCATGCCAATATATTATTAACACTGAAAGAAGAAAACACTGTAGATTACACATACATTTTAAAAAAAATTACTAATTTTTTAATAGATGATCACAATGTATTGATGGAGTTAACCAATGCTAAGTTAATTTGCTTATATAATAGGCTAAAAGATTTATCTATTAAATCTCAGACCATAAACCATATTTTGCTAAGAATACATGATGAATCAAAATTTAGGAAGAGTTTCAGTAAACTTAATAATTCAGGGTATGAGCTTTCAGTATTATTTGAAAATTATAATGCAATAATACATCAGATAGAAAATGCAGAGTTCGCTATAATAGAAAGATTCTTACTCCGGCAAAATGTCTTTATGCATGAAATTTTAATTAATATTACAAAGCATATAGATGCTATCAGGATGCTCAATATAACAGAAGATTCTGATCTGAATTATATATTAGCTCAGATTAGAAAAAGGTTAACTCAAAATATCCAAAGTGGTCATACTATTTCTTTAATGATTTCTTCTATTGAGTCTAAATTTTCTGCAAAACTTGAAGTTAAAATTATTAAACGATATGCTTCTTTAGATAGTTTTACTAAAAATGCTTTAAAAACTAGGTATCAGTTGTTATTTAAAAATATTACTTCATTATTAAAAAAAGAGCTAAATTATGCAGAGTTTGTACAACAGGTAATAACATGTAAAATTGCAGCTGATTATAAGATAAATAGCAATGTTACTTCAGTTAAAACGTTAAGACTAATTGAACAAGAAAGGTTAGAAGTAAAAAAACAATTATGTGAAATAAATTTTGTAGAAATTTTTAGTGACAAATATTTAAATAAAACATCTAGTTTAAGTTTTAAAAAACATGTCAGGAAAACTAATATAACAACTCCTGCAGGTTATGTTACGGTAATTATTAGAATATTACTAACAAATTTTAGTGTTGAACAGCTTCAACTTTTATCACAATTTTTAATGAATGGTAATCTAACTACAATTCGAACAATCGTTCAACAAGAGTTGGTTATACAAGTTAAAAAACGCACCACTATAAGTAAAGTAATATATTGTGTATTTACTAGAAAGAAAAATGAACTTACCATGCTCAATAATATCAAGAGAATTCTAAATGAATATACTAACCTCAATTAGATATAAGAACCCTTTTTTAGAGGGCATTTCTCCTTATATTAAAGCCAATTCAGAAGAATTTGATGCTAGGATGGAGCAAAGCCTATAGATAATAGGCGATCGATCGAAGACGACGTTACCAAATTCTCATCAATTGATTATATCAAAAATTTTTGTAAGCTTTGCTAACATACGTACGTCAGAATCATCTTCTAAAGCCCAAACCCAAGAAAGTACAGATTGGACAAAACACCAATCGCTAATTCGCTCCGTATCTAAATCCAAGAGAGTTGCAAACTTAATGATGCGATTTGCAATAATACTTTCAACATCTTCTAAAGCAAGGAGTTCATGGAGAGGATTACGAATAAATGCTGCTACCTCATATGCTTTTTCACCGATAACTCCTTTGGGATCAATAACCACCCAATTATCACCACTTTGCAGAATATTATCATGATGTAAATCACCATGAAGTAAAACTAACATTGACGATGTGCCTAGTAATTTATCTCGCAATTGTCTAGCTTTTTCTAAGTAGTAATTTGGCACATCCCATTCTTTATCTAATACTGCCAACCAATCTGTGACATAAGGAAAACCTTCTGATGGCAAAGGTGCATAGTGTAATCTTTTCATTACATTACATGCTATTTTAATAGCCTCGTAATCTTTTACAGGAAAATAGGATTTTAATGATATATTAGAAATAGCCTGTTCAACTAGCAGTAAGCCGGTGCTTTCACCTAAAACCTTCACACCTCCAAATTTAGAAAAAACTTTTAAAGCTGTTGATTCTCTCTTAAGATCATCAATGTCTAGCCCTAACTTTAAGATAATTGGCTGATAACCTTGGAAGCCTGCTAGGACATAATGGTAACTCAAGTTCTTAACTGGATTTAAGCTAGATAAACCGTACTCCTTAGCCAATTTATGGACAATTTTTGGCAAATCATCTAACCAAACCTTACCTTGAACGCCATAGATATTAGTAATGTTAGTTTCAAATGTTTTCATGATGACCTCAGAAAGATACATTATTGAAGCGGCTGGCACAAATGCATTTTAATCTATTATCGCTAATAATCTTATTTTTATACCAATAAAAATAAGATTATTAGCAAATGAAATATTTAACAATTATGCGTCAAACCGCTTTAAGCCTGATTGTTTATATTCTCATTCCAATTTCGGATTAATCAAATTAATCCGAAATTGATGTTGATGATAAATTTGTATTTTTTTATGCTAGATCAAATTAACTATTTGCTATAATATTATAGGTAATTCTAACTTAAAACTTATAAAATTGATATTATGGGAATGAGCTTCAGCCACTTATTAGTGATCTTATTAATCATCTTAGTGTTGTTTGGAGCTGGTAAGTTGCCTCAAGTGATGTCAGATCTTGCAAAAGGTCTTAAAGCTTTCAAGGAAGGAATGAAAGACATTGATAAGAAAAAAGATGAATAACCTGTTTTGCTAGGTGATGTGAAGATTTCTATCTAATGGTCTTATCGAACGTTATTTTTGTTCTCGAATCCGTAACACCCCAATACGACAATTTGAAATCTAGAGAATCCCAGTTCGAGCATTCACATCGAAGGGGTTCATTTGCCTAAGAGATGACGTCTACTTAAACCAAGCACTAGTATACTGAAGCGAGAATGCCCTTACCTTGACAGCAAGGGATAATTATAATAGATATCTTTCGAAACTCTACTTCTGCTGGTAATTTGTGCGTCGATCCGGTACTCGAATCCTCACGTACATTTAGTACGCTGCGGTTCAAGGTGAAGTGTCTCCTACAAATTCCCTAGCATAAGCGAGTTTCGAAAGATATCTATTCATTCAATAATTATCGCTGCTCGCTCAAATTTATTTTCTAAGTTGCTTTTAAGGTTTTTATATTGAGGAGTTTTTAACTCTTTATTGGTAATCAAACTTTTTCTTATGGAGATTATATCTGTAAATTCAGTATCTTTATTTTGATATTTACATGATCTATTGACATATACCCACGGAGTATCAACTTCAAAGTTTAATTTTTTACAATCTTTAATTATAATATTTTTTATAATTACATGTCTTGTGTTAGTGTTAGGTATACCTATAAAAAGGTCTGATACTTGGTCAAAAGCTGTATTTGTAATATCCTCCATTCCATATAATCTTAACCTTAAACCAAACCCCTTATTGGTTTTAAAAATTCGGTTTTTTTGCTGATATGCGTACTTAATTGTAAGATCCTTAACAATACGAGAAGTAAGATCAGGTAATTCTAACAATTTCTTGTCTTCTTTATCAAGATATACTCCTGTTAACATGTGGAAAGTAAAATCCCTTAGCTGTTCATTTGATTGATATAACCCAGCACCTGTTATATTTACTGCTACTTCTCCTTTCAAATCAAGCTGACCATGCACATCTACAATATTATCTCTTATTACCAACTCATTGTGTATTATAGCTTGTGAATTTTGATGATCTATTTCAGGAATTTTGGTATAACCTGCTTGTTGAAGATCTAATACCAAGGCTAACTTACCTGCAACATCCGGAAAAATTCCTTGTGCCATACTGACAAAGTTTGTTGGGTCAATCCAATATATTTTTCCATTTTTATTAGCTACTTTAAGCATCACATGATTAAAATTTCCTATAGTAGGTAGTGCTTTTGGATTAGAAAAATTAGTAATACCTCGCATTACTAAAATGGGTTGAACCTTAAACCCAAGCTTTTGCAAGATAGCAGCAGTACTTGCAGAAAAATCTTTGCAATCACCAATTTGAGAAGTAGCAATCTTTTCTAAATCTCTAGGAAAATACCGACCTGATACTGTTCGCCAATCACCCATATATTGGATTTTTTCAGCTAATGAAGAAGTAACAAAATTAATTTTTTCTTCATCGGTATTTTTATTTAGAGCAGATTCTGCTATACTCATGAGAGTTGTAGGAAGTGGTTGATTGATTACCTTAGAATAGTCAGGAGCTAGTTGCTTGGCAAAATCTTGCCATTTAGTTAAGCTTGATAAAGATACCCAAGTTTTTTGCTTAACATTTAATATCCCCTCACTTGATTCATTAGTCAATTGATTATAAACAGGTTTCTCTAGGATAATCTCTGCCGAATGAAAGTCACTTTCAGCATCAGTAATAACTTTTAATACACCTTTTGGGTCGTTTACTTTGATATTTAGGGGCAATTTAGAATTGATCTTAGTACTACTTGCTTGCAAGTAACCTTCCCTACCATAGAATATGGTATCACCATAAAAATTGTCTATGGCAACTTTTGTTTCAACATACTTATATTTTAAGTATATTTCTGCACCAAGTTCAACTTTAGGGAATGAGATAGTTATCTGATTTAGTTGATCAAAACCTTGTCCAAAACTAGCTAGTGGTTTATCCTCAATCATATCTTTAGAAACTACATATTCTTGCCCATTATAAATAGTCTTGGCTTCTAATATAGAGATTTGGGAACTATAGTTATTATAAGTTAATCTATATTGAGAGAAATCACTACGTCCTGATTCTTTTAGTATTTTTGCGTGCATTTCCGTTATTTCTTCAGAAGTGCCATCTTGATTAATACTAATATCGTTGTTATAAAATTTAATTTCAACAGGAGCATCTTCGTACTTACTCCATCTAGCTTGAGCGGAATGGTTTATTAAAAATACCAATAATATTAAACGAATACAAAATTTTAAATAAGTCATTATAAATAATCCTAAAAATAAAAAAATACCACTTAGTTATACTCAAATGATTTGAAGAATTGGATTTGAAAATGAATAGTGAGCATGCTAGGTGTACATATAGTATAATTACGCATGCGAATCCATGATATTTTCAAAAAACAATTCTTTAAAGCAGAAGAATATACCAACATTATAAGATTTTATACACTAAAAAATAGAGACCACTAAGTAAAAATGATCTTTTTTCTTGGAGGAATATAAACAATTTTTTCTTGGTCATTTATATTATTGTCATAATTCATTTTTTCCATGACACCAATAAAATAATTACCATGTGGCATTAGTTTTACTATTGCCCAACCGTCCATAATAAATTGAGTAATTTTATCTAAATCAGATTTGTTTTCAGCGAAAGATATAATTTTTTGATGGGGTTTTACCCTTGTCATAATCTTATTTTTTATTAATTTTAATTTCTTATATTTATTATTACTAAATCTTTTGATTTTGAAAATGAATGCTGAGAAGGCGTAGCGTACATATAGTATAGTTACGCATACGAATCGATGATATTTTCAAAAAACAATTCGTAGGAGCAGAAGAGTATATGTATTTTTTGAAATACACTAACATTATCCCAAAAGTTAACTAATTTGATTGACCTTTCTTTTTCTTACATAAAATTAGAACCTCTAATGATAAATTATATAGTCAAATACATTGAATTAGGTGGTAAAAACATAGCAGTAGTTTTTACCATCAACTGTTACAATCAACTGATTTTATCAATTATCTTTCCACCTAATTCAATGTATTTAACTATAATTGTATTTTTATCTGTTCCTAGAATTCACAGTTCGGCATCACGGTGTCAGTATCTTTTAACACCAATTTATCCTAGATAACTAATTATTGCAACATTTTCTTTTATTTTAAATACATAATAATTGACAAATTCTTATCCCGAATTCGCATATAATATGTATACATTGCTTTTCAGTACTTCAAGTGGCGGCAAAACAACTCATTCTTAATACTAGCACAATTTCTGCATTAGATATCTTTCGAAATTCGCTTATGTGCAAGGATTTAAAGAAGCCACGAAACCTCGACTCACAGTGGACGATGATGTACGTGAGGAGCAGAGTACCGGTAGCACGAATAAATTACCAGCAGAAGGAGAGTTTGCCAAAGATATCTATTATATTTTCCACATTATATTACTTAGTGCTTTATAATTTCTGTGCTATACTAACTTTATAATTGATAACTACTAATAGCAGCATATATATGGAAAAAATAACTCCTCGCGTGGATTTAGCTTTCAAAAAGATATTTGGTGTTGAAGAGAATAAGGACTTGCTGATATCCTTGATTAATTCTATCGTTGGACAAGAGGATCAAGTGGCAGAGGTAACGCTGCTTAATCCATATAATCCAAAGAGCTTTAAGAGTGATAAACTCTCAATATTAGATGTTAAAGCCAAATCCGTTGATGGCAAAAGATTCAATATTGAAATTCAAATTAGCGATGAAGCTGATTATGATAAGCAAGCTTTATATTATTGGGCTAAATTATATACTGAGCAATTAAAGGTAGCCCAGGACTATTCTACCCTAAGCAAAGCCATTGGTATTCATATTCTAAACTTTACTTCTATTACGAATGTAACTAAGTATCACAATGTTTTTCATATAGTAGAAAAAGATAGTGGCTTGTTATATTTCAAAGACCTCGAATTACATACTATTGAGCTTAATAAGTTTACTGATAATTCTTATGAGGAATTACCTGATATACTGAAAAAAGTAAAAAACTCTCTAGACATGTGGACAGCTTTTCTAACAAGACATGACCTACTTAACAAAGATAATTTACCTAAAGAATTAGACAATGTTGCCTTAAAAAAAGCTCTAACAGTGCTAGATGTTATGAACTTTACTGACGAAGAAAGAGAAGCCTATGAAGACCATCTTAAATGGCTGCGTATCGAAGCTAATACTCTGAAAAAACAACTAGAAAAAGGTATAGCGAAAGGTAGAGAGGAAGGTATAGCGAAAGGTAGATATGAAGAAAGAATATCTATGGCAAAAGAAATGCTATTAAACGATGAGTCGATGGAAAAAATTATTAAATACACTAAGTTAAGTAAATCTCAAATAGAGAATCTAAAATAATGACTTACGATCCTCAAATTTATGATTTACTAACATATTCCATTATTGTTATATAATGGTTAGCTATAGCAGAAGAGGAAATTATGATTAAGAGTATTTGGGCAAAGGTTAAATATGTAGTATACTTGCTTATATATATAGTGATTACTTGGATTGCTGCGAAAATTATACTTATATCAACATTTTCTGATGATGGTCAATGCCATTGCACTGAAACTCCAACGTTACTGCATTATATTTTAGCTTCGATAGTAACTATATTACCAGTAATAGCACATATATGTACAAAAAATCGTAAACCAAAAGTAAAATCTGATACTAAATAAATTATGATTGGCAAACTAAAAGGTAAAATAGACGCCTGTTTTAATGATTATGTCATTATTGATGTTAGTGGTGTTGGATATTTAGTGTATTGTTCTAGTAAAACTTTAAATAAGTTAGTGGTTAATGAGTTTTGTCAATTATTTATTGAAACACATGTAAGAGAAGATCATATTAATCTTTACGGATTTTTATCTCTCGAAGAGAAGGCTTTTTTTAATTTATTACAATCGGTAAACGGTATTGGTACAAGAATGGCTTTAGCTATTTTATCAAATTTATCACCCGAACAAATCCAATCAGCGATAGCAAGAAGGGATAAAGAAGCTTTTAAAGCCATTTCTGGTGTTGGGCTAAAACTAGCTGAACGAATTATCATAGAGTTAAAGGATAAAGCCTTAACTAATTTTACTAACAACCTTACCATGGATAACAATGATACTGACTTAGCTAAGATATCATCTGATGCCACATTAGTGTTAACCTCGCTTGGTATTGGTAAAACTGAAGCACAAAATTTAGTACAGGGAATTATTGCAGAAAATTCTAATCTCTCTATTAATGAACTAATTAAACTTGCATTAAAAGCACGTGGATCCAATGTCTAAAAATATTTTGTCAGCTGATATACTTCCGAGCGATCAAGAATTTTCTCTACGACCTAGCTATTTAAGAGAATTTGTCGGACAACAACAAATTAAGGAGAATCTATCCATTTTTATCCAAGCAGCTAAAAATAGGTCTGAACATTTAGATCATACATTATTTTACGGTCCTCCTGGACTTGGTAAAACCACTCTTGCACAAATTATTTCTAAGGAAATGGGAGTAAATTTTAAATCCACCTCAGGACCTGCTATATCAAAAGCAGCTGACCTAGCTGCTATACTTACTAATTTGCAAGATAATGATGTGTTATTTATTGATGAAATTCACCGTCTTAGTACAAATATTGAAGAAGTATTGTACCAAGCAATGGAAGATTTTGCTTTAGACATAGTTATTGGTGAAGGGCCTTCAGCAAGGTCAGTAAAAATCAATCTACCCAATTTCACTTTAGTTGGAGCAACTACTAGGCTCGGTTTACTCAGCAACCCTTTGAGAGATAGATTTGGTATACCATTGCGTTTGCATTTTTATAACGTGGCTGAATTAAAACTTGTTTTGAGTAGAGCTAGTAAATTGTTAGCAATTAATTTAACCGATGAGGCATTAGAAGAGATAGCGGGGCGTAGTAGAGGAACTCCAAGAATTGCCCTTAGGCTAGTTAGACGAGTGAGAGATTTTGCTTCTGTCGATGATAAGCTAGAAATTGATAAAAATATTGCCAATATCTCCCTAAATCGATTAGAAGTTGACAAAATAGGTTTAGATAGTAATGATTATAGATACTTAAAATTTATAGCTGATAATTATGCTGGTGGTCCGGTTGGTATAGAGACAATTGCAGCAGCTCTATCAGAACAACGTGATGCTGTTGAAGAGACTATAGAACCATATTTAATACAAATAGGGTTATTACAACGTACTCCAAGAGGTAGAGTTATTACTAAAAATGCCTTTGATCATCTTGGAATATCGTAATTTATAGTTACAAAGAGGTAGTTTGTGAAAATAATTAATTAGTTATCTCCAACAGCTTCCTAGAAAAAAACATTAAAAATTAGAGAATATATAGCTAACCCGAGTAACATTACTCCGTCTATTAGCGAGGAGCTACTTTAGTGGCGATGAAGCAATCCAAAAAAGTGATTAGAAATGGATTGCTTCGTCGGCTCATGCCTCCTCGCAATGACACTAGGATTTATGTACTCCTCGATAATAGTCGGAGTAATGCTAGTCAAGGTTAGCTATATATTTTAAAAACAAACTAAGAAATACTTAAGAAAGAAATATTATATGCAAAAAGCTTTAAGTCTTATAATTGCTGCAGCAATTATTTACTCTATTGTCCAAATGAAGATGCTCTCTCCTCCCGAGGACAAAGACCCTAAAGTTCAGACAACTAATGATGCTGAAAATAATAAAAATACTACCGCTGCTCCTGAACAAGCAAATATACCATTAACTGGTAATTTTCTTGAAAAAACTGTTTCAAAGGTTTTGATAAATGCTCTTAAGACAGAAGAAGGTCGACTATTTTTTGAGCATTTACTACAACCAACAAACAAACCTATTACTGATGGTAAATATACTATAGAGGTTAATAGAGACTTAATACAACCAATGTTTAAGATTAATAGCTTTGGTAACGGGACTGTTGGACCAGCTACTTGTGGTCACGTAGTCACATTACGTTATCAATTATTGGATATTAACAATAATTTACTTAGCGAAAATACCAAAACCTTTACACTTGGTTCTAGAGCGATCATGCTAGGTCTTGATGCTGTAGTAGTAGGTATGATGGTTGGACAAACAAGACAAGCGGTGCTTCCTGCAAAATATGCATATTATAACCAGCAATATAAAGAAGAAGATAGAGAGCATGATGCACCTTATAGAGTTAATATTGTCTTAAATTCAATATTACCTAATAATTTTGTTGATAGTAATGAAGTAAAGATATTTGATGATGAAATAGCTTATAGAATACCATTATTATGCGGAGATAAAGTAGGGGTTGACGTAAAGATTACTAAATTATCAAATGGTCAGGTAATTTATGATTCAGTACAGAAAGGTAAGAAATTAGATATAAAAATTGGTGATATTAATTATCCATTAATCGTTTCATATGCTCTACATGGTAAAGTGCCAGTTGGCACTAGAACAGTAATTGCCAAAGGTAAGTCATTTAAGGCACTTGGTTCTAATATCAACAAAATGCTTAATCAAGATAAGATTCCTATGGATGAATATTTGATGCTGGAATTAACAAATTTTCAAACAGAATAATAGAGAAAAGAATGCACGACAATAATTACAAGACAAAAAGAGCTACAGTACCAGCTCTAGAAGAATTATTATTTGAACCTATAAAAATACTAGATCATGGTTTTATCAGAATTATTGATTATATGGGTGATGATAGTAGCATCGTCCAAGCAGCACGAGTATCATATGGTAAAGGTACAAAACAACTAAGCCAAGATAAAGGTTTAATCAATTACCTAATGCGTCACCACCATACAACACCATTTGAAATGTGTGATATCAAATTTCATATTAAACTGCCTATTTTCGTTGCAAGACAATGGATACGTCACAGAACTGCTAGTGTTAATGAATATTCAGCTAGATATTCTATATTAGGAAATGAATTTTATTTACCAGAAAAACAGAATCTTGCTGCTCAATCCACAATAAATAAACAAGGAAGAAGTGATGAAGAAATCCCAAAAGAAATTGCAGATAAAGTCTTAGTGCTACTAGAAAAAGATGCTAAACTATGTTATCAGCATTATACTGAAATGATGAACCAGGATGAACATGGCAATATTATCGATGAAAATACCATAGGTATTACTAGGGAACTTGCGAGAATGAATTTAACCTTAAACTATTATACAGAATGGTATTGGAAGATTAATTTGCATAATCTATTACATTTTCTACTGTTACGTGGGGATTCTCATGCCCAGTATGAAATCAGAGTATATGCAGAGAAGATGCTAGAAATAGTAAAAGCTTGGGTACCTTTTACTTATGATGCTTTTAAGGAATATAGGATAGAAGGTAGTAATATTTCTAAAAAAGGACTGGCTGTTATAAAAAAACTACTCAATAATGAAGAAATTACTCAAGAATCTAGTGGCATAAATAAAAGAGAATGGGATGAATTAATGCAACTTATAAAATAGGTATTATAAAATGATTACAATTGATAGAACAACCTACCGAGCCCCATCTTTTAATGAGAGAGTTAGATTTTTGGTGCTGCATTACACTAACGAAAACTTAGAAGGATCCCTAAGAGACCTACTAGGTCCAAAAGTTAGTGTACACTATCTAGTTTCTGACTCTAATCCGAATCATATATTCCAATTAGTGGAAGAGTCTAGACGAGCTTGGGATGTTGGTGTTAGTGGTTGGCAGGGGCGTCAGAATCTCAATGATACTTCTATAGGTATTGAAATAGTAAATCTTGGCGATACTAAAGATTCTCAAGGAAAGATTCATTGGTATCCTTATCCCGAAGACCAAATTATAGCAGTAATGGAACTTTGTCAGAATATTATAGCTCGCTATGATATTGACCCCACTTGTGTAATCGGTCATTCTGATGCTGCTCCGGGAAGGAAACAAGACCCAGGTCCTCTATTTCCATGGAAACAATTATATGATAATAATATCGGAGCTTGGTATGATCAAGATACTGTTAATGCTCTAATACCTAAGGTAGATCTGTCTAATGTAAAGTTAATCCAAGAACAATTTAGCAAATATGGTTATGTGTTGCAGCCGACAGGAATAATTGATCAACAGACAACGGATGTTGTAGTATCGTTCCAAATGCATTTCCGCCCAAAGAATTTTTCTGGAATATTAGATATCGAGACCGTGGCAATTTTAGAAGCATTATTACAAAAATATCTTATGTAAAAAAGCTGTCCCTGCGAAACCTTTGCCCGTGTGGAGCAAAAAACCAACGTAAGTAATGGTACTTACATAACCAAAAACGTTGTCATTCAGCTAAAAGCTGGAATGACAACGAAGGCTTATTAAAGGTTAAAATTTAAGCTTTGCACCAATAAGAGCAACTGTACCTTTGGTTTTTTTCTTAGGTGCTTCAATAAGGTAAACTGGCTTACCCTTAGCTTGGAAATAAGAGATTTCAGCATAAGGCAACAAGCCTGGTGTTATCTTATATTCAGTACCTAAGCTTACTGTATCCACCGTATTTTTATACTTTAGTGATTTAAAATAAGAAAGACTTGTTTTTATAGGACCTTGCCCATAAGCAATTGTGCCATTATAATATTTCGTATCACGACCAACTTTATGGTAAGTTTTTGAAGTCAAACTTTTACCTAAACTACCATAAGAACCAGCACAAGAAATATTACCATAGGTTAAGACTGCACCTAAATTGTAAGCGTTTAGATCTGATAGCTTGTTGCTAGATAGCATCTTTCCATCAGGATCTAATACTATAAGTTTGCGAGCTGGCTTAGCATGTTCTCCTGTAACACCAACTTCTACTGCCATATCATCTAAAATCTCATACTTATAGGATATCCCTGCAGAAATCGCATCTTTGACATTGTAATTATAAATTACTGTATCACCTTTACCACCATCTATACCAGGTAGTTCTACTTCAGTTATACCAGTCTTTAATGTACTACGACCTGTTTTACTATCTAAATTTTTTATATTACGATGACCACCAGTATTTGCTGAATCAGGAATATAAGAAATACCAAACTGAAAACCTTGCATCTCTGGTGTATAATAAGATACTTTTCTAGCTGGCTCTGTTCCTTTATTTATGTCATCGAAGCCATTGGTAAATGAGTCTATGACAGAGGGTGGGACTACCTCAAATTGTGGCTTCATACCTTTATATTGCATACCGCTATCGTCTAGTGAGACATACTTACTCCAACCAAAACCACAACTAGCTGCTGCAACTTTAGCACCACTAACACCCATCTTATTTGCAGCATCATAAGGAGAGCCTAGCTCTACTTTACCATAATCTGTCTCTAAGAATATGAAAGAGCCATTGACACTTGCAGAACCCTTTGGTTTAGTTGTTGGTAGTAAAACCATTTTAACTCCAGCTATTACATCATTAAATTCTTGCTTAGCAGTGGCAGAGAAAGCTGCTTCACTATAAAATCCAAGCTTTTTCTTATTATCAGTAATATATTTACTTTGTTCTGACGACAATTTGCCTTGAGTACTATAACCAGCTTGGAAACCAAAAAATCCTTCTAATTTTATTTCAGTATCTGAAGCAGCTTCAGCTGAAGGAGTAGAACTGCTAAAGGCTGTGCTAGACAAACAAGAGACACAAAGCAACATTATTAATTTTTTCATAGTAATACCAAAACTCTTTATTCATTATTATGTAGTCGAGTTCATTGAACATAATACATTTCTATTTAAGTATTTATAGCAGAAGATAAACCATAATGTAACAAATTTTCGTAAATAACTATGATTAGTCAGACAAATTTTATTATTTTAATGGTAAAATTACAACTAAATATAACATTTTTTTAATTGTTGCTAATATCATAAAAATATTGTATTCTAGCTTTGCGGGTTGAAATTTTTGTAAATAAAGTTGAAAAAACAAAGGTGGGGTTAACCCCACCTTTTTTATTAAAATCTTTAAATATTTATGTTGTAATGCAAACTATAGAGCAACAAATTATTGATACGGTGCAAGATAACCTGAAAGATATTGGTTTCGACTTAGTAAAAGTAACTTTAAAGGGTTCAACCCATAAAGTACTTGAAATACTAATAGATAGGTTGGATGGTAAAAAGGTTACTATAATAGATTGTCGGAATAGCAGTAGAATTATCTCAGCCCTTTTAGATGTTGAAGATATAATTAGTGATAAATATTTTTTAGAAGTTTCTTCAGCAGGTATTGAACGCCCATTAATAAAATTTGAAGATTATACTAGATTCCTTGGTAGAGAGGCTACCATAAAATTAAAAGAATTATTAAATGGTCAAACTCGATATCAGGGAAAGATAGTTAAAGCTGAAGATAATAAAATTCATCTGAATAACCATGGTGAAGACATAGTGTTTTCATTTGATATGATAAAAAAAGCCTCTTTGGTATTAACAGATGAAATGTTTAGGAATTTAATGAATAAAAAATAGACTTCTTGGATAATTTGCTTCTGCTAGGGAATTTGTAGGAGGATCAAAACCTCGACCCACAGCGTACTCAAATTCCGTTACAGATTCGAGTCTAGTATACTCAAATGATCCTACGAATTAGATTTGAAAATAGACCTCTTTCGAAACTCGCTTATGCGCAAGGGATTTGAAGGAGACGCGGAACGCAGAACCGCAGCGTACTTAAATGTACGTGAGGATTCGAGTACCGCATCGACGTACAAATCACTAGCAGAAGTAGAGTTTCGAAAGAGGTCTAATGAATGGTGAGCATGCTAGGTCATAGAGTACCATACATTTTTCTATAATCGTCATAGCAAGGCATCTTTAGATGCTGTGGTGATCTAGGTAAACAGCGAAGCTGTTTTTTTAGAGTAACGCTTCGTGTATCCTAGATTGCCGCGTCGCTGCTTTTTCGCGGCTCCTCGCTAATAGACGATCAGCAGCCATTTTAATAGTGGTTATATAGAAAATGTAGGGTACTATGATGCTAGGTGTACATATAATACATGAGCATGCGAATCCATGATATTTTCAAAAAATAATTCGTAGGAGCAGAAGGAGTATACCGACGCACAAATTATCAGTAGCAAGTAGATGCAAGAAGTTTAATATTAAAAGGCAGTGAATTTATGATTAATATTGGTAACATAGAAATTCTGCAGATCATAGATTCTGTAGCTAGAGAAAAGAATCTTCCTAAGGAAGCACTACTTTCGGCAATGGAACAGGCTGTACAGATTGCAGGACGCAGAAAATATGGAAATGAACATAATATAAAAGCTGAGATTGATAGGAAAAATGGTAATATTAATCTTTTTAGAATCCTTGATGTAGTAGATGATGTGGAGAATTATTTTACTCAAATTTCTTTAAAGGATGCTGTTGAAAAGAAAGTCGATGCTAAAATTGGTGATGAGATTTATGAATTCTTACCGCCTATTGATCTTGGACGTGTTGCAGCTCAGGCAGCTAAGCAAATAATAATACAACGCGTTGGTGAAGTGGAAAGAGAAAAACAATATGAAGATTTTAAAGATAAGAAAGGTGAGATTTTAAACGGCACTGTTAAGAGAGTAGAGTTTAATAATATCATAGTTGACCTTGGTGGTCGTGCTGAAGCAATGATTAAAAAGGAGCAGCTCATTAGAGGAGAAAGCTTTAAGGTTAATGATCGTATTAAAGCTTATGTACAAGACGTAAGATTATCGTCTAAAGGACCACAAATTTTTCTATCTAGAACTGACGACCAAATGCTAATAAAATTATTTGAATTAGAGATTCCAGAGATTTATGATAATATAATTGAATTACGAGCTATAGCTCGTGATCCTGGATCAAAGGCAAAAGTTGCAGTCTTTGCTTCTGACTCTAGTGTTGATCCTATAGGTTCATGTGTAGGAATTAGAGGCAATAGGATTAAGGCTATTACTAATGAGCTTAATGGCGAAAAAATAGATGTAATATTATGGAGCAAGAATATTGCCCAATTTATTATGAATGCACTTGCTCCTGCAGAAATTGCAAAAATTGTTATTGATGAAGATAAGAATATAGTTGATGTAGTTGTGTCTCAAGATAATTTGAGTCTTGCAATTGGTAGAAGAGGTCAAAATGTTCGTTTAGCCTCTAAACTTACTGGCTGGAATATTAATGTAATGACGGAAGATCAAGAATCCAAACGGAGAAATGATGAGTTTTGCTCTGCTACTGAGTTATTTATGGAGACCTTAGATGTTGAAGAAGTGATAGCACAACTGTTATCTGCACAAAGTTTTACCTCTCTAGAACAGTTAGCTTCCAGTAAAATTGAAACTTTAATGAATATTGAAGGCTTTGAAGAAGAATTAGCAACTGAGATAAGAGAACGAGCAATAAATTATGTAAATGCTAAAAATGAAAAAATTATTATTAAACTCGAAGCTTTAGGTGTTGAACAAGAATTAATTGATGTATTGGATTTACAACCAGAATTCATATTAAAATTAGCTGAGTATGGTGTAAAGACTATAGAAGATTTGGGAGAGTTGACAGTTAATGAATTTAAATCATTAGCTCCTAATTCTAACATGGTAGATGATGATATAGAATTACTGATTCGTACAGCTCGTACTCGTGAAGATGAATAAATTTAAGCAACCTCAGTATCAATCCTGACAGGGGATGCTACCTAAACTACTTAAGTTGACACCCATGTGCGTAGACGGAGTTCTAAAATGTTTAATTAGTTGTCAGTCAAAGCAAGAAAATTTTAAAAAATTTAGCATTAAGTATTAGTGCTAAGAATTTTATTGATATACTGAAGAACTACTAGCAAAATTAGCCATTTCTAATAACAGAAACTTGGTAATTTAATTTTGGGTAAAGAAAAAATTAACAATTCCCTTAAAAAAAATGGTATTATAGTGTAAGCATGAGATGCAAGTCAAGTGCAAGAGAAAATCTAATAGACCTCTTGCATAATTCTACTTCTACTGGTAATTTGTGTGTGATACTGGTACTCTGCTCCTCACGTACTCTAGAGTACGTTGCGGGTCGAGGTTTCGTGTCTCCTACAAATTCCCTAGCAGGGGTGAATTCTACAAAAGGTCTAACGGTAAATTAGAAATTTGTAAATTATTCGATATACTCAAATGATTTGAAGAATGGAGACAATAAACAAGGGGTGAGTGTACCTTACTATTCCCCACAAATATTTGCAGAAGCCAATTCTTTAAAGCAGAAGAGTATATCTGTTAATCATTAATCACATAGCAAAATTATTTAAAAAACTTTATCACAAATATAATTGCTATTTAAAGGTTTAATATTTATGACGAATAACCAAGAACCTAAACCAAAAAAACTAACACTTGCTGGTCCTAAACTATCGCTTAGTAAGCCAGCCCAACCCACCAATGTTACTAGAGGTTTTGTTAGTTCTGCAAAAACAATTGTAGAAGTTAGGAAGAGTAGCACTCCAGCTAATACTTTGTCTTTTAACAAACTTTGGTCTAGTGGTTCTACTTCTCAAGGCGGCGAATCTAGTGCTGGAGAAGAATTTAACAGACGCTTAACTATTTTAAAAAAAGCAGCAGAAGATGCAAAATCTCAGAGTACTGATAGTAAGATTAGCACTCTGAGTAAACTTGCAACTATCAATCAACCTGTGAAAAAAGACAATATTGAAGAAAATGTTCAGGATGAGTTACAAGATATCGAAAATGATTCTGAAATACCACCTACTACATTAGCACCTACATCTTCACAGGATAACAACCCCTCCAAGTCTTTTGTTAGATCAACACTGATTGGTTCTCAGAGCCATTTTGGTGTTGCACTTGAAGAGATTTCTTCAATAGACAAGGCTGGTGATAATAAAGCAGTAGTGCCAAAGGTTAAAATTGAAGAACCTAAAAAATTAAAAAAGGCAGATATCTTCAATATGCTTGATGCAGATGGAAGCGATAATACTGGTAGAACTAGAAGCCTTGCATCAATAAAAAGAGCTAGAGAAAAAGAAAAACGTAAAGCCGAGCAACAAACACCAGATAAAGTATATAGGGAAGTTATTATTCCGGAAGCTATTTCTGTAGGAGATCTAGCCAATAAAATGTCTGAACGAGCCACAGATGTTATAAAAGAATTGATGAAGCTCGGTATCATGGCTACGACCGTCCAAACAATTGATGCAGATACAGCAGAGCTTGTTGCTACGACCTTAGGGCATACAGTAAAAAGGGTTCAAGAGTCCGATGTTGAAAATATATTGATTAGTGAAGCTGATAAAGAAGAAGATTTAAAGCATAGGGCTCCTATTGTAACGATTATGGGACATGTCGACCACGGTAAAACTTCGTTACTTGATGCTTTAAAGTCAACTGATTTGGCAAGTCAGGAAACAGGTGGGATCACCCAGCATATTGGTGCTTATCGAGTAACCTTGGCTGATGGTAGGGCTATTACTTTCATTGATACTCCAGGACATGAAGCGTTTTCAGATATGAGAACTAGAGGGGCAAAGGTAACAGATATAGTGGTTATAATAGTTGCTGCAGATGATGGAATAAAGCCGCAAACGATTGAAGCAATTAATCACGCTAAAGCGGCAAATGTTCCTATAATCGTTGCAATAAATAAGATAGATAAACCGGATATTAATCTTGACCGAATTAAAAATGACCTATTAATTTATGGTTTAGTTAGTGAAGAGTTGGGAGGTGATACTATAGTTGTACCAATTTCAGCTTTAAAGAAAACTAATTTAGATAAGTTAGAAGAGGCTATATTATTGGTTGCAGAAATGCAGGATCTTAAGGCTAACTTTAGCGGACTCACTGCTGGGGTAGTCATAGAGGCAAGAGTTGATAAAGGTAAAGGAGCGGTGGCTACTATATTGGTACAACGTGGTATTTTACAAATTGGGGACATAGTAGTTGCCGGAACGAAATATGGCAGAATTAAAAGAATGAATAATGATAAAGGCGTGGATATCACCGAAGCAGAACCAACTTTACCAGTAGAGATTTACGGCTTAAATGAAGCTCCGCGAGCAGGAGATCAGTTTAATGTAGTGCAGAATGAAAAACAGGCTAGAGATATTGTAGAGTATCGTGAACGCCTTGCAAAAGAAAAGAAAATTTCTGTTACCCAAAGATCAAGTCTAGAAGAATTATTCCTAAAAGCCTCCGGTAATAGTGGTATGGTAAAAGAATTACCGATAATTGTTAAAGGCGATGTGCAAGGTTCAATTGAAGCAATTATCACTAGTCTATTAAAGTTGCCAAATGATGAAGTTCGTTTAAAGATTTTACACCATGCAGTAGGTGGAATATTGGAGTCAGATGTTACTTTAGCTAAAGCATCCAACGCTATTATTGTTGGTTTTAACGTTAGAACTAATAATAATGCTTTGGTTATGGCAGAAAGAGAAAAAGTGGATATTAGATATTATTCCATTATCTATAATTTGTTAGATGATATTAAATCAATAATGAGTGGTATGCTTTCACCAATTATTCGTGAACAATATATTGGCACAGCAGAGATTAGACAGCTATTCACTGTCTCAAAAGTTGGTAAAGTTGCAGGTAGTTATGTTACCAAGGGTACTATTAAAAGAGGTGTTGGAGTTCGCTTGTTACGAGATAATATTGTTATTCACGAAGGAAAACTTAAGACTCTAAAACGTTTTAAAGATGATGTCAAAGAAGTTCACGAGAATTTTGAATGTGGTATCGCTTTTGAAAATTATGATGATATAAAAGAAGGTGATATAGTAGAAGTCTTTGAAATTATTGAAGAAAAAAAACAGTTATTGTAAATGCAAAAACTTTCTGATAAAGACAAGTCACAAAATAGGTCACAAAGGCAAAAAAAAGTGGCAATATTAATAAATGAAGCATTAGTGGAAGTACTAAGGCGTGGTAAGATGTTAGATGAACGTCTGATTAATTGTCCAGTAACTATTACTAAAGTCTTAGTTACCTCTGATTTAAAAATAGCAGATTGTTACTTTTTACCATTTAATACTACTTTTAATGAGATACAACTTACTGAGTCTTTAAATAATTCAAAATATGCTATAAGAAACTTTATAACTGCTAAAATTAATTTAAAATACTCACCGGAAATTCGTTTTCATTATGATCACGGATTTGATAATGCTTACAAAGTTGAGGAATTATTGAAGCAAGTTGAAACTAATCGAGAGAACTAGGATTACAATGAATCAAAACCTTACCCATCGCAAAGCCACAATTGCTGACTTAAGAACAATTGTTAACCTTCTTTTAGAAGATGAACTTGGACAAACAAGAGAACAGTTTTCAGCAGAATTGGATCAAGCTTATATTGATGCGTTCTACAAGATAGATAGTGATCCACATCAATATTTGATGATAGTTGAAATGAATAAAGAAATAGTTGGCACTTGCCACCTGACTATCATGCCATCGCTAACTTTCATAGGTTCAACTAGGATGCAAATTGAAGCTGTTCGTATCTCAGAAAAGTATAGAGGAAAACATTTCGGTGAATGGATGATGAGTATTGCAATGAAATATGGCAAATCAAAAGGTGTCTCCATTGTTCAACTCACAACTAATAAAAAACGTCCAAGAGCCAAACAGTTCTATGAAAAACTTGGTTTTGAAGCAACACATGAAGGAATGAAATTATATAGTTCTAATGAATAATAGCGTTATTATTTTAAATCACTTAAAAATCTCATGATTCCATAATTTTTTTTAAAACTCTTCTATTGGCAGTATATTTATTTCTCGATTATCTAGGCATATTTTCCTTGAATTATCTTCTAAGCAAACTACATATACTGCTCGTAAATGAAGAGTTGAAGGAAGAGAAGAAAGAAGCTAGAATATGATAATGGGAAATATTTTAACATCTGAACAAAGAACGGTACTGAAGTCAAGTCATGGTAATGAACGAGATAGGAGAGTATGTGACCGAATTAAGGCAGTTTTGCTGTATGATAAAGGTTGGAGCTATGGAGAAATAGCAGAAGCATTGCTGTTAAGTGAAGAAGCTATAAGAAAGCATGTAAGAGATTATCAAAAATTTAATAAATTAGAGACAGCTACCGGTGTTAGTGCAAGTAAGCTAAGTGAGCTAGAAGAGAAAGAGTTAATAGAGCATTTAGAAATATGTAATTATGTTTATGCCAAAGATATCAGCAATTACATAGAAGAAAAATACGGTGTTACCTATACAATAGCAGGAGTAACAAAACTATTAATCAGATTAGGCTTTGTATATAAGAAGCCAAAGATCGTACCCGGCAAGCTTGATATAGATAAGCAAGAACTATTTAAGCTAGAATATAGTTTGTTAAAAGGTACTCTCAAGGCTAAAGAAGCTATATATTTTATGGATAGCGTTCATCCTCAGTATCAAACAAAAGCCCGTTATGGTTGGATCAGAAAGAATCAAAATAAAACTTTACCAACATTTAGTGGCTGGAAAAGGAAGCATTTAATAGGAGCAATTAATTTATCTGATTTGCAATTAGTTAGCACAGATAATCCTAAAGTAAACGGTGATTATATAATCAATTTTCTACAAAAATTAGAAGCAGAAAATCCTAATAAAGAGAAGATATATTTGATTTGTTATAATGCTGGGTATCATAAGTCAAAGAAAGTAAAGGAGTATCTAGTAAATAGCAAAATAGAATTAGTATTTTTACCTTCCTATAGCCCTAATCTTAATCCGATTGAACGATTATGGAAATTTATGCATAGAATTGTAACAAATAATAAATTTTACCATAATTTTGCTCAATTCTCAGAAGCTATAGATAGATTTTTTGCTAATATTGATAAATACAAAGGTAATTTGATTACTCTTATAACTGACCAATTTCAGACTATAACTTTTAATCATTTTGCCAACTCTTCAGGTTAATTGAGTATACAACTAGGACTGTACACGTACCTAACGCTAACGAGGTTTGGAGCGGAGATATCAGTGTGCCGTGCCAAGAGGCTTGAGAGATGAAGGTAGGTCCTTCGCAGTCGATTTACAGGAATAGGCTGCAAACCACTGCATGCGGCAATTGTTTAAGGGCATTGTCGTGAGCGATGCAGAAAAGGCATCCTTGAGGTGTCAGGTATAGACTTAAGAAGACGAACAACAGTGAACCACCGTTCAAGTGTCGAAAGTGCTTCAGATGATGTCAAAACCAAGGAGGTGATGTTGCTTTGGGATAAATTTAGCGGGAACCTGTTTACTGGCTAGGTGGCATCCGGCATAGAGGTGGCGTGAGCTTAAGTCAAGGCTTTCAAGCTGAACACGGGAACCTGTGCAACGATGTTAAAGGAAAGGTACAAGCGGAAATAAAACCGTGAGGCTGATAGTACTGATGCGTATACACAGGGGCGGACAGACATGTAGTAATGATGAAGTTGCTGTAATGGCAATGGAGTGAAGGTGTCTGACCATTTTAGCTGTTCATCACAGTGTCAACTAAATTTATTTAGGAGGAGCTTATGAAGACAGTAAAGCCTTTTGAAATTTCTAAGCAATATGTATGGCAAGCATACCAATGTGTTAAGAATAATAAAGGTGCAGCAGGAGTTGAACAACAAACTATGGAAGAATTTGAGCGAAACCTAAAAGATAATTTGTATAAGATATGGAATCGTATGTCCTCAGGCAGCTATTTTCCTCCTGCAGTAAAAGCTGTGCCTATTCCAAAGAAATCAGGTGGAGAACGAATCCTTGGGATTCCAACTATTTCGGATAGAATAGCACAAACTGTAGTGAAGATGGTACTTGAGCCATTAGTTGAGTCCATATTTGACGAAGATTCATATGGTTATCGCCCAAAGAAATCTGCACATGATGCCATAGCAGTTACAAGAGCAAGATGCTGGAAATATGACTTTGTTGTTGAATTTGATATCAAAGGTTTGTTTGATAATATCGATCACAAACTATTAATGAAAGCATTGGAGAAACATTGTAAGTGCAAATGGGTACTACTTTACGTACAAAGGTGGCTTAAAGCACCATTGCAAGATAAAGATGGAAATATTATTATGCGCGATAAGGGAACACCTCAAGGAGGAGTGATAAGTCCAATATTAGCAAATTTATTTTTACATTATGTATTTGATGCATGGGTAAGAAGAGAAATGCCAAGTGTAGCATTTTGTCGTTATGCTGATGATGGTTTACTCCATTGTCAGAGTCAAGAACAGGCAGAATATGTGTTACAAGTTATTAGACAACGATTCCAGGAATGTGGCCTTACGATACATCCTGATAAGTCGGGTATTATATATTGTAAGGACAATAATCGTCGTGATGAATATGAACGAATCAGCTTTGACTTTCTCGGATATAGTTTTAGACCAAGAAGATGTGTAAACAAACAAGGCATGGTTCATCCAAATTTCTTACCTGCGATAAGTAATAACTCTAAGAAAGCAATCATACAAACCATAAGGAGTTGGCACATTCAGCTTAAGAATGACAAGTCCTTATCTGAACTTTCGGAAATGTTTAAAGCTGAGTTAAGAGGTTGGTATAACTATTATGGGCAGTTTTATCCATCGGCAATGCACAACATATGGAAGCACCTGAATTGGTATTTGGAGCGGTGGGTTAGAAGAAAATATAAGAAACTTGCATGGCATAAAAGACGTGCAAGAGAATATCTAAATAGATTAGCAAATCTTAATCCTGAAGCTTTTATACATTGGAAATTAGGAATATATCCAAAGGCTAAAATGGTGGGAGCGGTGTGAGCTGAGAGGTTCACGCACCGTTCTGAGAGGGGCTGAAGCTGCAATGCTTCAGTCTACTCACCCTTATGTTCGAACTAATTCGGGATTTATGTACATGGCGGCAATTATAGATTGGCATAGTAGAGCTGTGTTGAGTTATAAATTGTCAAATAGTATGGATGTAAGTTTGGTAACTGAAGTATTGCGGGATGCACTTAACAAATATCCTGCACCGCAGATATTTAATAGTGATCAGGGCAGTCAATATACTAGTCATGAACACATTGAAATTTTACAAGAGCATAACATTAAAGTTTCGATGAATGGTAGTTGGTGCAGGACCTAATAATTCTTGTTTTAAAGATTCCTGCATAATAGGATCATTAAGCATTGTTTTAACAATTTCCGATTTACCTTGTGATGTAGCGTAATATAAAGGTTTTATTGCATGAAACTCTTTACGAGTATTGATCCCTGAATCTAATAATTTTTGCATAGATTCCGGATTGCCAGAATTCAAAACAGAAACTACTGTGTCTGATATATTATATGTACTAACTTTACCTTCTGAGTTTCTTATAGATATACTCATCATGGGTGTTTTTAATCCTGTTGTTAACTGTTGTTGTTTTTCTTTAGTGAAATTAGCTATAGAATTTGGTAAATCATTATCACTATCAATTTTTATAGAAATAGCATTCTTTAAATTTTCTCTATATTGTTGAGATTCCTGTACTCTTTGATCTCTAAGAGTCTGATGCAGTGGTTTGTCATTAGTATCAGATTCCTCCATCATTTCTGTAAATTCGCTAATTTCCATATTATGAAAAGTTGTATCGTAATATTTAATTTGAGCGTTTGGAGTAAAAATATCTGGCATTAATTCTTGTAGTCGTTTAATACCTCGGTACGTATCCAAGGCTTCAGGAGCATAATGACCACTATCACTACTAAGCATGTCTATCTTACCATTTGCATTAATACTTATCATACCAGCCATTTCTACCGGTCTACCTCCTAAAAATGAGGCATGAGTAAGTGTTGGATGCATGAGGTCATAGTGTCCTTTATGATTACCAATATATAAAGAACCATCTTTAGCTAATATGAAAGCTTGAATATCTTTAGTGTGTTTGCTTTCTTTACCTACAGTAGTTGCTGTTTTATTATTATTATCAATTAAAACTCTAAAGGTCTTGTCATAAAACAATTGATGATTTTTCAATTCATCCGCCCCCATTCTTAAAATTGGGTATTCATAACCATTAATAGTTTGTTTAGCTCTAGCAATTTCTTCAAGGTAAGGTGTAGTTTTATCAGACTCTATAGAGCCTACCACTCTGACTCTTACACTGTCAATAAGGTCTTCTGATAATTTACCAAGGTCATTCTGTTCTAGAACTACTGCTCGTTTAAATTTAGATACAGCATCTTTCCATCGTTGTTTTGAATCAACTTTAACAAAGTTATCTGCCATATAGATTTACTTGTTGCTATTAAATATCAGTATATAACATTCCTGCATACAATTTTATAAAATGAAACTTTTTTAGAAATTTATTTTCAATAGATACCTTTCAAAACTAATCATTTGAGTTCCAAGTTATCTAGGATAGATTGGTGTCAAAAGATACCGACACCGTGAAAAAAAGAAATTAATAAACAAGCAATTTCTAAATTAATTGAATGCTCCACATCAACACTTTACTTATGACTAAAAAGACGGAAATTATATAATAAGAAATAAATTTACACAACAACTTTAATAGTTGCAAATAAAGTTAGCCAAGCTGATTTATAGAATCATTTAATCTTAGTCACAAATTGTCCTTGATTGCTGGAATTCGTGTTTATTATTGCAAGCCGATACACTTAGCTTTTGCAGGCAATTCTCTAAAAAGCAAATCTATTGATTAGAAGTATATTTTATTATAACTTACTTCTTTTGGTATCGGCATCTTAATGATGATATCTTAAATCCCAATATAATGCAAATCAAACAATTTGATTATTCATTATTTCTTTATGCTTGTTGGTTTTGAGATTTTATGGCTATTACAAGCAGATTTTAGCTTTTCTCCAGCAGAGAATTTAGGTTGCACATAAGCTACAATATTAATTGTTTCACCAGTTCTTGGGTTTTTTCCAGCTCTAGCTGCAACTTTACTAGAGTAAAACTTACCAAAACCTACTAGCATTATTTCTTTACCTTCGGCAAGTATAGAAGTCACTGATTTAGTAAAGATATTAATAACCTTTTCAGCTTCACTTTTAGTACAACCTTCTCTATTTGCTATATACTCAATTAGTTCTATTTTGTGCATGGAAACCTCCTTGAGATTATAATCTAGTGTGATTACTCTCACTAAAAACTTAATAATAGTCGAAATCTAGAATTTTTAATACCTTAAATCAATAAATTTTTGTTATTTGACTGTAAGTTACCTAATTGAATGGCGTAATTTTAGTCATTAATGATAGAATAATGACTAAAACAAGTTAAAAATATATAATAAAGTAGAAAACTATTTAATATCGATGCCACAAAAATTAGGAAAGCCGTTAATTGGTAAATACAAAGGTCTTTATCGATATAGATACGGTGACTACAGAATACTTTATGAAATTTAGATAAAAGATAATTGCTCTTTCGAAACTCGCTTGTGCTGAGGGATTTGAAGGAGACGCGGAACGCAGAACCGCAGCGTACTTAAATGTACGTGAGGATTCGAGTACCGCATCGACGTACAAATCACCAGTAGAAGTAGAGTTTCGAAAGAAGTCTATTGATTTGTATTATCAGTAATAGGTAGTAGGCTACTTATAACAGTTGGTAAGAAAATAAAAAATCTAATAATTGTCGGTGGTGATAGATGCCAATTTTATTTTTAGCATTTGTTATATGTTTTTCTGCAGTTCTGTACGATATGCCTAGTCTAGCTGCTATGTGCTTTTTAGGAAAGCCAAGAGCTGCAAGTGTAAGACATTCCATAGCTCTTTGAGTAAGAATGAAAGACTTGCCTAAATATTTTACGTTAATTTTAGTTGTTTGCATAATATGGTTATTTTAGTTAGTTGCTTAAAACCCTTTCAGGAAATAATTCTGCCAAGCTATTGGGGCTAAAAATTTTTACGTATAAGTTATTGTTGTGTAAGTTTTGGCAGTATGAATTACTGCATCTTATACTACCTAGAACTAGGCTAACATAAAGACTTACAAGACTAATAAACTGTTCAAAAGATTCAAAGTGCCTAAGGTAATAGCTAATAATTTCCGGACTATTAGTTGATGGCAAAAAATAAAACCCTTCAATTTTATCTTTGGTTCTTTGGTAAATGACAAAACTGTTACATGCTTGCTGACTGTAGAATTGTATTAGAGATTGGTAGCTAAGATTTTTGTTTTGGCTATTGTCAATATTTTTGGTGCAAAAATTCCGGGTACAGAAGCCCATAGTTGTGCCATTGCTTAAAAATTGACGATAGCCAAATTCTTGAATCTGTAAGTTAAACGTACCAGTTAATTGGTCAATCAGTTTTGCTTGTAGTACATTTTTTACTAAACCAGTAAACACAACTTCATTGATTAAACACTGGTTCATTAGCCGCTCACTCATTGGATATTTAATCATTTTTTTACCATTTTGTTCATGCTTACTCTCACTATTTTTGTAAATTTCATTAGACTTCTCGCATAATACTACTTCTGCTGGTGATTTAGACAATGAGTCTAGACTCAAATCCGTAACAGAATTTGAGTACGCTGCGGATTGAGGTTCTGAGTCTCCGTCAAATCCTTGCACAGAAGCAAATTCTGCAAGAAGTCCATTAACTGGCTTCATTGAAGCAAGCTGAGGTTGAGATTTTTCTAAGGTAGTTTTGTTCATAATTTTTACTATAATTGCCTTTATTAATCACAGTATGACAAGGTTTTTTTATAAAACAATAGGCTTTTCATTGCATGAAATGGTCTTTTGTATAAAAAAGAAAGACTAAAACAAAAAAATAATTTAAATTATTTCATATTGTGAAATTTATTTTATCAAATGCACCTTTAACTTCCACTTACTACTACCCTGCCTAACAGTAACGTTTTATCTCTGGGGTGAAATAAGCAAATGATCTTGGGTGTTGAAGTTGATGCAGGCAAATGCGAGCTACTACTTGCTCGATTTTTTGGTAGATAAAATCTTTGCTAATACCACTTTCTAGCCATTCTATAAGCAACGACGCATCTACTGGTAAAACCATATCGTGCTTATTGAACAACCCTTGTAGCTTTTGAGTTAGTTCTGCTATTTCGGTTTTTGCTAATTTGGCAATCACTGGTGACTTATCCACAAGCCTATCATCATCCTCTAATCTTATATCAATATAATTATCTTTAGACGCGCGTGCGCGTAGGTAATACGATCGTATTACGGTCGTATATACGTTCGTATATACGGTCGTATCATTAGAGGGGGTATCTTTTTCCCCTGCAGATTCGATCAGTTGACTACGATATTTCTCCCATCTCTTTGCTATATTCAAGGAATTTTGTTGTGATACTTTTATAAGTTTTTGGCATTCGTTTTTCAACCCCAAATGTGTAAAGGTTTTATCAGAAAAAATGAAAAATTTTTGCAAAATTTTTTTATAATTTTGCCATTTTTTTAGCGAAATATTTAGAAAATGTGCTAATTTTTGGTCATTATTTGGCAATTTTCCACCACTTATCCACATATGTTCAAGTAGTCTAATGTAAATTCCTAATTCATCATGTCTAAGTAAATTAGTGCCATGAAGAAAAGATGATAGAGAAAAGGGTTTGCTCTTAGATTTTAACATAATAATCTCCTATAATTTTAGATAATTTAGCTGTAAAAACTCATAAAGAAACTCTCAAAAAATGGCAAAAAAAAACTATACGAGCGTATAGATCAAAAAAAAACCTAAAAAAATGCAAAAAAAATCCCAAAAAAGTTATAAAAAAATCCAAATTTCACCTCTTATCCACAGGGTAAAAAAACTTATCCACGTGATATCCACATATTATACACATATTCATCCACAAATTAATGCACGGATTTTGTGGATAACTTTTATCACTTAATACCTATAATTAAGAAGATTTTATTGATATTTACAACTAATAATAACCTTGCTATTTCGCTTAGCTATAAAACATATAATCAACTTAAATGATTATATGTAATAAAAATAACAACCTAGAAGTACAATGTTATAGATAAGCTAGTAAATATAAGATTATTCTCTACCACTTAACTAGCTTAAGTAATTGGTCGATAAAAATAGAGATTTATAACGAACTGATAGTATTAATAGCTAAAATCTATTTCAGGTTTGGGAGGGTTCTTTTTATTTTTTAATTCTTCTTCAAATATTTGGTCAGAAAGCTTAAAAAAAATGTTGGCATCAACTGCTCCCTTAGTAACCGTGTAAATTTTGATCATAGCTTTAGGTCCAGGTATTGTTTCTTCGTAGACATATTTATGTACTAAACTTTGATTCTTACCTATCATTTTAGCAAATTCTCGTACGGACACTTTAGACAGTTCTAACCATGTGAGTAATTTCATAACGATTAGCATTAATATTTAATCCTTACTAACAAAACACTATTAGTTGTCTAAATACAAAGAATTTAAGAAAATTTTTCAAATCATGAAATTTTTTTATATATAAAACCAAATAAGACAGGAATTTATCAGTTATAGATCATTTCACGTTATGAAATGGCTATTGTAAATCAAAAAAAAATAGTTAACAGTAATATAAAAACAGTAGGACTAAAAGCTTAACAACAGGGGAATATTATGCAAAATGCTTATATACAGCAGATGATAAAAGAAATAGACAGAGATAAACGTTCGTCTGAAGAAATTTACACAGCAATTGTTAGCAAACTAACAATTATGTCTAAAGGTAAACTTACAGACCAAGAACTTCACACAGCAGCTAGAAACCTAATAGGTTTTTGTCAGGAGATTACCGATTATAAGATAAAAAAGCAAAGGGATGAGCAAAGTAAGATGAAATATGATTTAAAAAAAGCCCCTATTTAGACTTAGAGCGTAATAATTTAAAAAACTGATTTTCCTACCATAAGAACACTAAAAAGCCGTGTAATAGCCTTAAAAGAGCTAAAATAATAGTTTAATAACAAACCAACTGATGTAGCACACTACTAAGTGTCAGAACAATTTATTTACAATAACCAAAAATTATTAATACTAAAAAAATGTTACACTTGGCTCTAATACTTAGGTTACTTGGATAATTTAATGCAAACTCAACTTGACTCGTCCAGTATTTAATCTATCTCTGAATGCATAATACTTTTATCTAAGGAAAAAATATGCCAGACAAAGCAACAAAATCAATAATTTTAGTTCGTGTTTCAACAAGGGAGCAAGAAGAAGGGTATTCAATTGAAGCTCAAAAATATAGATTAGTAGAATATTGCCAACGTAAAAATCTTGAAGTTATCGAAACTTTTGAAATTATCGAATCTTCCAGCAGAGGTGATCGCAAACAATTTAAAGAGATGATCAAATTTGCTAAAAGCCATAGAGAAACAATTGCTATAGTTGCTGATAAAGTAGATCGAGTACAAAGAAGAATCTCAGAAATTTCATTACTAGAAGAACCAATAAAAGCTGGTAAGATAGAATTACATTTTAGAACAGAAGGTTACATAATAGATAAAGATTCTCAGTCTCATGCAAAGCTAATGTGGGGGATGAACGTATTGATGGCACAATCTTACGTTGATAGTTTAAGTGATAACGTTAAAAGAAGCCTAGATCATAAATTGCGTAAAGGAGAGTGGATAGGACCAGCCCATCTTGGTTACCTAAATAGCCGAGATGAAAAAGGAAAGTTTAGGGTGGAAGAAGAAGCCTTTTAAATATGGTGGTAAGGATTTTCTTTTTAGAGGATTAATCACCTGTGCAGTAACTGGTAAAGTTGTAACAGCTGAAACTCACAGCAAAACATATTCAGATGGCAAAGTGGACGAATGGACTTATTTAGGTACATGGGATCCAAAGAATCCAAACAAAAAGATTTATGTAAGAGAAGATGAGGTTTTAAAGCAGGTAGAAGAGGTTTTTAAAAGAATAGGTATAAGAGACCCAGAAATGCTAAAAGAGACTCTAGCCTATTTAAAAAACACAAATGAACTAAAGAAAGATGAGCATGGGCAAGCAACAGCTGCTTTAAAGAAAGAACATACCGAAAATGAGAATAGATTAAATTCATTAATAGATTTGCGACTCAATGGAGAACTTAGCACAGAAGAATTTCAAAGAAAAAAACAACAATTAAAAGATCGCCAATATGAAATTGCTCGTTTAATTAAAGTTTATGAGGAAGCAGACGATAAATTTACTGATACCGCTACAACGCTAATAACTCTAGCATCTGAAGCCTATGAAACCTTCAAAGGTTCTGAAATGCCCCAAAAACGCAAAATGATAAATTTCGTATTTCAGAACCTCAAGCTGAGGGGCAAAAAACTTGAGACCTCTCTACGTTTCCCGTTCGATATTTTTGAAAAAACGACAACTTGTACCGAATGGCGGAGAGAGAGGGATTCGAACCCTCGATACGGTTAACCCGTATAACGGTTTAGCAAACCGTCGCCTTCAGCCTCTCGGCCACCTCTCCAAATCATAACATGATTATATTATGAGTCACTTATAGCATTGAATCGTTTATATTTCTATAATTATTTTATATAAGTTCAATAGGGTAATTTAAAAGTCACAATCAATAGTTGATGCGCATAGTGTATACTAGGGTTCTAATACTGTCTTAAGAGTCAAGGATTAAAATAGGATTAAAGATAGAATTATTTTTAATTACTCCAAAGACAATATGTAATAATTTACGGGTCTATCATAAAGATTGTGTAAGTTGAAAAAAGTAGTAAAAATAAGATTACGAAAAAACACTTACATGAGGTTAATATGAAGAAGAAAACAAAAACAATAAATCAATCTGTAGAAAAAGTAGTATCAGAACTCTTGTCACAAAGCAATCCATCAGAAATTTTTGGCAAAGATGGGATATTGCAAGAGTTAAAAAAACAACTAGTTAATAAGATTCTAGAAAAAGAGATGGAATCTTATATTGGATATGAGAAGCATTCCAAGGATGAGAAAGAATCTGAAAACAGACGCAATGGTAGTTATGAAAAGACTATAATAGATGAAGATGGTCGGAATATAACAGTAGATGTTCCAAGAGATAGAGAAGGAGAATTTGAACCCCTATTAATTCCTAAGGGAGTTCGACAATTTAAAGTGTTTGATGAGAAGGTAATATCTCTGTATGCAAGAGGTATGACTACAAGGGAGATACAAGGACATTTAGAGGAAATCTATTCTACCAAAGTATCTGCAGAATTAATATCTAAAGTAACTGACGGAGTTTTGGAGGATATTATAAATTGGCAGAATCGTCCCCTTGATAGTATATATCCGATAATATATCTTGACTGCATAGATGTTAAAGGAAGAGACAACCACACTATAATAAATAAAGCAGTTTATATAGCTATAGGTGTTAATATGGAAGGTAAGAAAGAGTTACTTGGTATTTGGGTTGGCAAGAATGAAGGTTCTAAATTTTGGATGCAAGTGGTAACTGAGCTAAAGAATAGGGGAATTGAAAAGATATATGTTGCTTGTGTAGATGGTCTAAAAGGCTTTCCTGAAGCTATAAATAGTGTTTTTCCTAAAACTATTGTACAATTATGTATCGTGCATATGGTTAGGAATTCTACCAAGTACGTGTCATATAAAGATTTAAAATCGGTAACAGCTGATTTAAAGAAAATTTATACAGCAATAAACGAGGCGGAAGGGATTAGAGAGCTACAAAACTTTAGTAAAAAATGGGACGAAAAATATCCAGTAATTTCTGACATGTGGCAACGTCTTTGGTCAGGTATAGCCCCGCTTTTTAGCTTCCCTGAAGGGATTAGAAAGGCAATATATACTACTAATACTATTGAATCAGCCAATCGGCAAATAATTAAAGATTGGTCAGTTGCCTTGAATCAATTTGCCATACTTTGTGGTACTGATGACCAAAAATGGGCAAATGTCGATCAAAGATGGACTAACTCTGACATCATACTTACACAATCTTTCTGATAGACCCGTGGGATTCACAATTTGTCTTCCTCATACTTACATTTTATCTTCTCGAAATCGTGTTAGGTGGCTTTAATGTTTTAACAAAACTATTTATAGGCATATTATTATTCTGATCTCCTACCACCACGTAGCTAGCTAATGCTTCAGTTGCTGCTTGGAGCTTAGAATCTTGTGCTACACTTGATAATTTAATACGATTCAGTGGTGGGCTTAATGCAGGATTATCTTTAGCTAATTGTTCTAAAGTAGTTATTAGATATTTTTTTGTTTCTTCAGGATCATTGTTTGCCCCTTTATTAGTGATTTCTCGAGAAATGGCTAATTTGTCAACAAATTCATTAATTGCTTTATCAAACTTTGGATTATTATCAGGATATTTTTTTGCTATAGCTTTGACGCATTCCTCTATTTGCCGTTTATCAGCTTCGACAGGATTGGTATTATAAAGTGCTTGTAATTGCTGACCTTCTTCTAGACCATAATATTTTAAAAAAGTAAAGGTAACTCCTTTATCATAAAGTATTATAGCATTCTGTGACGTTAAATCAATGATTTTTTCTATGCTAAGATTTTGCATATCAGAAAATGTAGCATTTTTACTGTTACATACAGAGAGTACATTTTTAGATGTTAGAGCTTCTATTTTCTCCACTTCAAAATTCATCAGTTGGTCAAATGCGGTATATTCTTTGTCATACATAAACTGTGCCGCAGGTGATATCAGCGCTTTAATTTTTTCTGTCTCTAGACCTTTCATCTAGTCAAATGTGGCATATGTATTGCCATAGTAAAACTGTTGTCCAGACCATGTCTTTTTGACATACTTTTTACCATACATAAATTGTGCATCAGATGAAGTAAGAGCTTTGATTTTTTCTACTTCTAGACCTTTCAGTTGATCAAATGTAACATATTCCTTATATACTTCATGTGCATCAGATGAAGTAAGGGCTTTGATTTTTTCTACTTCTAGACCTTTCAGTTGATCAAATGTAACATATCGCTTATATACTTCATGTGCATCAGATGAAGTAAGGGCTTTGATTTTTTCTACTTCTAGACTTTTCAGTTGATCAAATGTAACATATCGCTTATATACTTCATGTGCATCATATGAAATAAGGGCTTTGATTTTTTCTGCTTCTAGACCTTTCAGTTGATCAAATGTAACATATCCCTTATATACTTCATGTGCATCATATGATGTTAGATATTCAATTTTCTTTGCTTCTAAATCCTTTAACTCATCAAATGTGATATATTTTTCCTTATATGCAGTCATGGCAGCCTGTGAAGTAAGAGCCTTGATTTTCTCTACTTCTAAATCCTTTAACTCATCAAATGCAATATATTGTTCCTTATATGCGGTCATAGCATTATTTGAAGTAAGAACTTGGTTCTTTTCCGTTGTTAAAATTGTCTTTCCTTCTTTAAGGATACTAATTATTCTCTTAGTTTCTTTACCTTGATTTATAGATATAATTTGATTGGTTTGTTCTGCTAAATATACCTTTAATTCTTCCTGTAGTTCAGTTAATTGTATGCTTTGTCCTACTACTGACTGACAATCTGCATCACCATAATCATATCCTTCCAGCATGAATTCTCTAGACGTAGTATTTGCTGTTTTGAAATATTCAGGGGTTTTCCCACCTGTTCCGATAGTTACTCTTGAAACCTTGTTGTCTTGAGTCACTTGTTTAGCAAATTCTTGTAACATAGGTACAACAACCGCATCGTCTCTTAAATTTCCGGATTCTTTATTACGTAGATTCTCCCATGAATCAAATGTAAAATTACCTTCTTTGCTCAGCCAAGCATAACCTTGTCCTACTATATCATAGTGATTATAATCTATTTTTCCCTTTGCATTAATAGGCTTACCTGAAATTTTTGTATTTTTATCTTTCAATAATACATAAAAACCATTATTCTCCTTTGTAATACCATCAATTACACACTTCTCAGAATTTCCGCCTATTGATTGACAACAATTAGTGATGTTACCCAAAATATAAGCTCTTGGATCATCAATGGGTAATTTAACTAAATGATATCCTTTAGTATTAACCTGAGTGCTATTATCTGTCTGCTGAATCTTATCACCACTAATGACTATATTTGGCAAATTATCTTTGGTTTTACGTTTTGGTGCAACCTGCAGACATTTATTAAAAGTATCTTCTGACAACCTATATTGATCACAAAGTGCTGCTAATTCTTTATATTCAGTCGCACGTTTATAGGTAATCTGTGATCTTATTTCTATCGCATCATCAATAGTTATAGGAGGAATATGCCCCTCTCTATTCATTAACTCAGCCTTCTTTAATTCAATTTTATCGGCTGATGCAAAGAGATTCATTGCCTTCTTGCCGCTTACTTTAATCAAACTTTGCCATGCATCTAAAGTGATGTTTTTCCCATCTTGAGGTAAATGAAAAGTAGAAAAACTATCATGTACTGGTTTTCTTACTTTGTCTAAACCTTTGTCATGTAAGAAGTTGTTAAAAACTGTTACTATATCCTGTGGAATAATAGCGTTATTTTGCTTTTCAACATTGCCTCCAAAACAAACCACCATATCGTAGGCATGTTTATTGACTAAATTATTATTGAATGTATTATTTTGTTCTACATGATCAGCCACTAACTTACTAAACTTGAAGGCTTCTATAAATTGTTTCCTAGCAACTTCGTGTCTAGATAATCGTACTACTTGTTGCATTTCTAGGGTTTGTAATTTTTGTTCTAATGAGGTAGTCTCTCTCTCAAACTTCATCTTTTTTAAACAAGATAATTCACTATTAGTTTGACTAGATGGCTTGATACTACTAGCAGCAAGCTTGTCTTTTACTTCGTTTAATTTATTATTAAGCTCTACTAATATGTTACTTTGTTCAGTATTTTGTAATTTTAGTCGTCCTGCAATTTGCTCTAAACTATCTTTTTTATTCTCTAAAATCTTTTCTTGATTAACTAAATGTTCTAGACGTTTTGCATCAGAGTTTACTATTTTTTGTTTTAGATTTTTAATCTGTTCATTTATCTTTTCAATTGCTTCCTTTTGCTGTCCTGCATCTTTTTCACAAAAATCTATTTGCTCTTGAATAATGTTCTGTTGTTGCTCTAAATCTTTCTTCTCTTGTGAAGATGGTCTTTTAGGCTTTGACTCTTGTGTAATTTTCTTTATCCTTTGAGTAATATCTTGGTCATTCAAAGATACATTGTCTTGCTGAAATTTCGTAAATTCTTTATCATCTATCTTAAGGTTGGCAATTTGTTGTTTATTTGCTATAATCTTTTCATGGTACTCCAAAGACTTTCTCAGCATATTCTCTTTTTGCGATAGATTAACAGTGTTTAACTGTTGCTCAAATTCTTCTGAACTGGTAAAACCAAAAAAATTATACTTGGCTTCTTGTTTATAAAATTCTGTTGTAATATCTGCATCACTTTTAGTGATTATTTGCCTTGAACTTGCTTCCTGTCCAATAACGTTTATAACTAATTCTTTTGTCAGATTGGGATTATATTGTAGACAATAACTCAAAATGTTACTAAGTTGCTGTTGTTGTAAGGGGTGCTCCCCTTCTTGCAGCTTATTAAGTTCCTCTATAGATTTTGTTAGAACATCTGCATTTGTATTGAATAATAAGTTATGTATTAATTCTAATTTCATATTTGTAGCCTTTTTATAGCAGTTTTAATATTCTAGTCATTTGGCACTTATTAAATCTCAATGATCTAAATTTTTACTTTTATATTCGCTTGTCATTCTTATGCATATCTTTTTCATCATACCACAACTAATCATAACTTCATGATCCTGCATTAAATATCCTTCCTCTATCTTACATTCCTTTTGACCCGCTAAACGATGAAACACTTCTTTTAACTCTTTCCTAATTAATCCAAATATCGTTTTCTTGCGATATTTAGGTGTAAAAACAACATGGTACTTACATTCCCATGTACAGTGGTTTAAACTATTATAGTTTGGCATATACTTTATCCTTCCTGATTTTGCTTTGAACGGCAAAATCATTTAGGGATATCTTTAGTATATGTCAAACACTATGATTCCACCGCTGAAAGCGGTGGCTTAGCATTTGGGATAGTTATTATTAATCATCTCTTCTGTAGGTATATTTACCTGAGGATTAATTGTAACATCTGTTAATAATGTAGGATTAAGCTTAGAATGTTGGGTGTTTTTATTGGCTTGCTCTCTAAATGCATCATTAATAAACCATGCAGTAAGATTTGGATTACATTCTACAGCGTAAGATAAAATTTCGCTAACTTGCTCTTTCGTTAAGTTTCCTTGCCTAGGATCATTAGGATTATTAAGCAAGTTAACAGCTTTTTCTAAGTTCTTTTTGTTATCACTAAACAACAAAGTATTTAACAATTGCAAATATATCATAAAGTCCCATCAATTATTTTAGTAGTTTGTTGATTTCTTCAATAATTAAACCAGTAATATTAGCTATATGCTCAGATGTCATATTTTCTTTAAGTAATTTTCTAGCTATAGTTATTCTTTCTTCATATCTACCTTCCTCTCTACCTTTCGCTATACCTTTTTCCAGTTGTTTCTTTAGAGTATTAGCTTCGATACGTAACCATTTAAGATGGTCTTCATAGGCTTCTCTTTCTTCGTCAGTAAAGTTCATAACATCTAGCACTGTTAGAGCTTTTTTTAAGGCAACATTGTCTAATTCTTTAGGTAAATTATCTTTGTTAAGTAGGTCATGTCTTGTTAGAAAAGCTGTCCACATGTCTAGAGAGTTTTTTACTTTTTTCAGTATATCAGGTAATTCCTCATAAGAATTATCAGTAAACTTATTAAGCTCAATAGTATGTAATTCGAGGTCTTTGAAATATAACAAGCCACTATCTTTTTCTACTATATGAAAAACATTGTGATACTTAGTTACATTCGTAATAGAAGTAAAGTTTAGAATATGAATACCAATGGCTTTGCTTAGGGTAGAATAGTCCTGGGCTACCTTTAATTGCTCAGTATATAATTTAGCCCAATAATATAAAGCTTGCTTATCATAATCAGCTTCATCGCTAATTTGAATTTCAATATTGAACCTTTTGCCATCAACGGATTTGGCTTTAACATCTAATATTGAGAGTTTATCATTCTTAAAGTTCTTTGGATTATATGGATTAAGCAGCGTTACCTCTGCCACTTGATCCTCTTGTCCAACGATAGAATTAATCAAGGATATCAGCAAGTCCTTATTCTCTTCTACACCAAAGATTTTCTTAAATGCCAAATCAACTCGAGGAGTTATTTTATCCATATATGTTGCTATTAGTAGTTGTCAATTATAAAGCTAGTATAGCACAGAAATTATAAAGCACTAAGTAATATACTGCTCGTAAATGAAGAGTTGAAGGAAGAGAAGAAAGAAGCTAGAATATGATAATGGGAAATATTTTAACATCTGAACAAAGAACGGTACTGAAGTCAGGTCATGGTAATGAACGAGATAGGAGAGTATGTGACCGAATTAAGGCAGTTTTGCTGTATGATAAAGGTTGGAGCTATGGAGAAATAGCAGAAGCATTGCTGTTAAGTGAAGAAGCTATAAGAAAGCATGTAAGAGATTATCAAAAATTTAATAAATTAGAGACAGCTACCGGTGTTAGTGCAAGTAAGCTAAGTGAGCTAGAAGAGAAAGAGTTAATAGAGCATTTAGAAATATGTAATTATGTTTATGCCAAAGATATCAGCAATTACATAGAAGAAAAATACGGTGTTACCTATACAATAGCAGGAGTAACAAAACTATTAATCAGATTAGGCTTTGTATATAAGAAGCCAAAGATCGTACCCGGCAAGCTTGATATAGATAAGCAAGAACTATTTAAGCTAGAATATAGTTTGTTAAAAGGTACTCTCAAGGCTAAAGAAGCTATATATTTTATGGATAGCGTTCATCCTCAGTATCAAACAAAAGCCCGTTATGGTTGGATCAGAAAGAATCAAAATAAAACTTTACCAACATTTAGTGGCTGGAAAAGGAAGCATTTAATAGGAGCAATTAATTTATCTGATTTGCAATTAGTTAGCACAGATAATCCTAAAGTAAACGGTGATTATATAATCAATTTTCTACAAAAATTAGAAGCAGAAAATCCTAATAAAGAGAAGATATATTTGATTTGTTATAATGCTGGGTATCATAAGTCAAAGAAAGTAAAGGAGTATCTAGTAAATAGCAAAATAGAATTAGTATTTTTACCTCCCTATAGCCCTAATCTTAATCCGATTGAACGATTATGGAAATTTATGCATAGAATTGTAACAAATAATAAATTTTACCATAATTTTGCTCAATTCTCAGAAGCTATAGATAGATTTTTTGCTAATATTGATAAATACAAAGGTAATTTGCTTACTCTTATAACTGACCAATTTCAGACTATAACTTTTAATCATTTTGCCAACTCTTCAGGTTAATTGAGTATACCATTTAGCTGTAGTGAAAGATGATTCAAAATCATGGAGAATGCACAATCCGCCACCTTTAAGAGTCCTTTTACATGATTGTACAAATTGGACTCTTTCCGTAACTTGTAAATGGTGTAATCCATAAGCCACTATTACTATATCTGCTATTCCCTTTTTAAAATAATTATTATCATGACTACCACAAAAAACTATTTCGTTGTTATGGAAAGCGGCTTCACACATTTTATACGAAACGTCAATTCCTATAACATTAGGTGAGCGATTCTTCCAAAGCTGCTTAGCTTTTCTTGCTAATGTACCGCTACCCGCTAAAAAATCTAAAATTAACAGATTTTCATTGGTAAGTAAGTTTCTTGGTATTAAAGAAAATAGTTGTTTCCAACCTTTTAGCCTAGTATTTTTATACCTTACATCAGTTTGGAATTTATTATATAATTGGCTCATGTTACGGTGGTCAAAGCCACCTATATCTAATTTTGGTAGATGACGTAAAAATTCTGATTCTTTAAAAGGGTAATTATCTTTATCAAAATACTTATCTACCGCTTCTTTACTTTTACTGTGTAATCTACATAACATTTTATCATTTATGTTTCTTACACTTACATTAATAATCTTTTCTGATTCTTTAAATGCTGTGTAAATACTTGCATCGGATAAATCTACATAGTTATTTTTCATTTCTACCTCTTTGACTTAATATCAACTTTTAGATTTAATTAATTTTAAGTATAACAAAACTAATATTTTAAGTATAATGATATAGTGGACATGAAAAATCAAGACAAAAATATAATAATTTTATTTTATAACGATCTGAAAAAACTGAACAAAAAAATAGAGTGAGTTGTTTCTTAATTAAAAATAAAATAAAAGATAGAAAATTAGGAAGAAATATGAACGCCAGCTTAGGATAAGGTCAAAGCATGATGGAAAGAATTTAGTCCTTTCAAGTTAAATTTTGAAATAGCATAACCTGTAATACAAGCCAAAATATGGACTAAGAAATTAACAGGGTATCTATTTTGTAAATTGTAATGAACTATTGACCCACTATTGTAACAAATTCTGACCCCATTGATAAGTTGTATAAAAGCTATATCTTCAGGGGTTTTACTGTTATGATAAGAGGGTCACTTATAATTACAATAGAGGGGCAAAAACACATTACAATTTACAGTCTGTAAAGCTGAATTACCTGATCATGCCAAGATTGCAGAGTTAATAACGGCTTGCTATACTAAGGTAGCAGAAAATCTTGAGTGCCAAGTTAGCAGTTTGCCTATTGATGAAGACAAACTTGATCAAGTTTATTATCACAAAGCTATAAAGTATCTAGAGGATTATCAGGACTCTCCTGCCTGTAAGAATCTTAAGGCTATAGCCTATAGTTGCTTAGCTAATATAGTTGAGCAGAATGGTGAAAATGGGGCATTGGCTTACTATGTAAAAGCTATAGAGGCGAATAGCCATTTACCAAAGATATATGAGAAACTTGGTCAGCTATTTTTTAACAAAGGTGAATATGCTAAAGCGATTGACTGCTATAAAGTAGTTAATAATGAATTTGAGATAAAAACATGTTTTAAAGCATGGTTAGAACAAGATAAAAGAAATCCTGATATAATGCTAAAGCAGGCTGAGTATTTTGAGTCTATAGGTTTATTTGAGAAAGCTAAAACATATTATCACGACGCATTCAGCCTAAGTCATGATGAAAATTTTAAGGCTGCAGCTCTTAAGAAAATTGGTAATATTATGGCTAATGTTGCTGCTCAGGGGCAGGATTTTATCACTAGAGCAGATGAGCATGATTTTTATAATTATGAGCTGGTAAATGAAGAATTTACCAACAATTTACTTGGCGACTCAGGTTCAGAATGTGATTTGTAATGCTAAAAGATTGCAAAGCAGTTTTGCTGCAAATATACGTTTTACCAAGTCCGTTGGGTTTTTTAATTAATATCTGTTAAAACCCTAGTTTAGAAAAAGACCTTAATTAGTTATCCAATATTTTTTTCAATGAACACAATTATGATAATTAGGCGATGTTGTCACGAGATGTAATTCTATATTGAATCAAACTTATCTATACTATATCATATTTTTATTGAAACAGCATATTACCACATTTTATTAAAACTTAATCGGTAAAATAATTTATTAAAATTTAACTAAAAACTTTGGTATAAGAATATAAATATAATTGAATAATATGATAATTGAACTTTCAAACACTAACACACATGTCAAGGGAACTGACATTGTTAAGGAGAGTAATAAGCTGCCTAAAATGCTAGTAGGTACGGATGAATTCTATGACTTAGTAGTTAATAGTGATGTATTTGTTGATAAAAGTCTAATGATCAAAGAATTATTAGAAGATAGCGGTAAGGTTATCCTAATCACTCGACCAAGACGTTGGGGTAAAAGCTTGAACATGGATATGATCAAGAAGTTCTTTGAAATAGAGGTGGATGAGAGAGGTAAGCCTTTAGCTCAAGAAAAGAGAGTAAATTATAAACTCTTTACTGGAGGCATAGTAGATTTGGGCTTTGATGAAACCAAAGAGCTACAGCCTTTAAAAATATCCATTCATAAAAATATAATAAAGCGTCAAGGCCAATTTCCAGTAATATATATAAATTTTAAAGAAGTGAAGGGGAGTAATTATAAGGAAATTGTTAGTAGCATTATAGATCAAATAATAGAATTATACGAAAGATTTAATTATTTAGAACAATATATTCAAGAAGATAATAAATTTTTCAGTATTCCGCAAAAAGTAAAGTTAAAAAATTATCTAAGTGGTGATATTAATATAAGCTATTTAAAAAATAGCCTGAAGTTTTTAAGTCAAATATTGTATAAACATTTTAAACAAAAAGTATACATATTAATAGATGAATATGATACACCAATTAATAATGCGTATTTAGAATTTGGTCATAAAACAAAAGAATTTGAGCAGATTCTTAAGTTATTTAGAGGAATATTTGGGAGCAGCTTAAAAACGAATCCCTACTTAGAGAAAGGAGTAATTACTGGCATATTACGGGTTGCTAAAGCTAACTTGTTCTCAGACTTGAATAATGTTACTGAATATACTTTACTTGATGATGATTTCTCTAAGTCTTATGGCTTTACCCAAGCAGAAGTGGATGAATTATTAACCAAGGTGTCAACTAATACTGATCCAGAGAAGATTAAAGATTGGTATAATGGTTACACCTTTGGTGGAGAGGTAATTTATAATCCATGGTCAATCATGCAATGTTTAGCACACAAAGGTAAGCTCGATCACTATTGGCTAGATAGTGGCGGAACAGCTTTAATAGATAAAATACTGCTATCCGATGAAATGCAACAAGATTTACAGAACTTAGCTGCTGGAAAAAGTATTATCTCACCTATTACTAAACAAATTAGTTTTGCTGACATCAATAAGCCAATAGGACTATTTAGTTTGTTATTATTTAGTGGATATTTAAACCCTACAGTTCAAAATTCAGAAGAAAATATATATGAATTGTCAGCACCAAATCGGGAAGTAAGGCACATATATAAGGCACGGATGCTCCAATGGGTTGCTAGCCAGTTAAAAATTGATAGCTCTAGATATTATTCGTTTATTAGTTTATTGCCAACAGGTAAAGTAGAGGAATTTAAAGAGCGTTTACAAGAATTGTTGCTAAATTCTACTAGTTTTCATCAAACAGGAGAGAAAAAGGCAGAATTATTTTATAGCGGCTTTATGCTTGGTTTAATTAATATGTTAGCACCTAGTTACATAATAGCAAGTGAACAGGAGTCGGGAAGTGGCAGAGCTGATGTGATCATGATCCCAAAAGATGGTAAAGGAGATAAAGCAATTATTATTGAGTATAAGATAGCTAAAAATACAGAAGATTTAGTCTCAGTAGCTAAAATAGGATTGAACCAGATTATAGATAAACAATATGATGTAAAAATAAGGCAGTATCAATATGTTAAGCAAATACTCAAAATTTCTATAGCTTTTTGCGGTAAGAATATGGAGTTACAATACCAAGTTACAGAGCTTTAGTAATAGACTGTAAGCGTTTGAATAACTAATAATTTTACGTCTATCGTGGTTCTGAAATTGTCCACTACGCCCCGCCAATCCCTATCAGGGTTTCAGGATTTTCTTACTTTACTAAAAATTTCATATGTAACTTCTCAGACAAATTTCCTGAAATTTGACCTACAAAAAAATCTATTCGTAGAAAATACCAGTGTAATATAGATCAGCTCTTTAAAGACTTTTTCCCATAACCCTTTTATATAGGATTAGCTATATTGCCATTGCTATTACCGCTATAAGCTGTAAGTTTTTGGGTAATAGTAATCACCAATAAAAAAACTGAATCTTTGAGCGTAGGCAAACTAGGTTTACCTAGTTTGCCCAAGTGCGGGTAGAGGGATTCTAAAAGCAAATTCTAAAACCTAACTTGTAACTACATAGTTTATTTTATTGGCAAGCTTTATATAGGCAGCAGAATGCTCCTTAAGTGGGTTGTTTAGGTAGGGTAGGGGGGTGAAGAAAAGAGAGGTAAAAAAAGAAAATGGTTTATCTAAAAAATAGCTATAGGTGGAAAATATTAATTGATTGTAAAATAAACGAACTGTATAAATTTAAGAAAAAGTAGCTATAATTTTATTGAACTGGTAGTAAGTTAAACGTATTACAAATTACTTTATTAAAAGTAATTTTTTTGTAATAATAACTGCAAGCGTGAAAATTGGTACTCCTAATTAACAAGTTGTTTCTGAATTTTACAAAGATTATTTTTATGCATTTATTACTATTTCAATTATGGAAATTTTAGTGGGAGCTGAGATAGATTTATTTGTTCCATGTAAGCTTTTTGCTTGGTTGGAGAGGTAATTTTTCTATATTTGTTGCTACTGGGATTAATTTGTTTGGTACTGGGAATATTATTCATTCCTAAAAGTCAAGTAAACTATAATGTTAAAATATCACTAAGAGAATATAATGTAATTTTTAAATCAAAGAAGACTATCTATTATTTAATAATCGCAATTTTTATTTTGCAGAGTTATTGGGTTTTTATTGCTATTTCTCCTATATACTATATGCGAGACCTAGGAGTACCTATTCAACAATTTGGTTTTTATCAAGGAGTTATGGCGGCAGTATGTTGCATTGGCAATTTTTCTAGTAGTTATTTTTTGAAAAGATTTGGACAAAAAAAATGTTATAAGAGGGTACTTAATTTTGTCTTAGACTCTTTCACCTATCAAGTTACCCTCTTATAACTACTTATAACATGTTTTTAAGATGTAAGAACCTTAATGTTTAATTGTTCTTGCTCCACAAATCCATGTTATATTGTGTGCAATATTCAAACATATCAACTGTGTTAGGATGGTGTATGCCAAATTCCTTAATTTGTGGCTTGCCAAAAAATTTATAATTATATAAATCTTTGCTTTTACAAGCGGCCTTTGATCCATGATTATACAAATCACTTACTTGGGCAATATTCTTGCTTTTGTCTTTATATAAGTAATGATATATGGTAAAAGCTTGCTTGTAAGATTCTATTGCTTGTTTAATATTATTTTGAGCAAACAAAATATCTCCTTGTACTAAATAACTTTTTGCTAAATTTAAATCTTGCAAATAATATGCTGTCTGAGTTTTTTTATATTCATTTGTTGAAAATATTGCCATAGCTTTATTAATGTGTTTAAATGCTTTATCTACTTTACCTAAGCCTAGCTCACTTTTTGCCATTTGTGTATAAATACGGCTAAACACATAGCTCCCTTTTTGTATAGATTTTTGAATGTCATATAATTGTCTAATTTGATCATAAGCTTCTTGATATCTACCAAGACAATTTAGTATTACTGCTTTACTTAAATAACTACTAGTAAAATATGCACTATTAGGAGATGTGCCATTTTTTATGCCAAGTTTAATAATTTTATTATAATAATCTAAAGCTTCATCGTATTTGCCGTGCAAAAAAGATAAATAGCCTTTTAAATTATACATAACCGATATATTCGATTCATTCACTCCTAGTTGATCCATTTGCTTTATATATTGTCCAGTAATTTCAGTATTGCCTAAAGATGCATGAGATCCTGCTATATTTGAAATAAGACTAAGTTTTGTGAAACTGTTGTCATCATTAATTTGATCTAAAACTTTTAATGCTCTAGTACTATATGAAATAGTTTCTTCATAATTTGTCAGTAAAGCATTATATACTGATATGATATGCAAGTACCTAGCATAACGCTCTTTTTGGTATTCAGACATTTTATGTAGCTTAAATTCTTTCTTTTGATCTTTATGCTCAAACCAATCGACCATTTGTTTTGCTTTATAGAAATTATGAGAATTTACATATATAGAAGATAATTTAGTTCTCAAATCAAGCATTGAATATAAATCTATATGGTATTTTCTAGAATTATTTAAAAGAATAGTTAAATTCTCGACTATAGTATTTGCCGTCATCCAAGAATATTGGAAATGTATATTGTTTGATTTGGGAAGTTTAATAATAATATTTTCTAAATATATTTTATTACGTTTATTACCATTTAACTCCATTATTTTATTACTAATTATATCATGCATCTCAAAAACAGGGTTATCTTCGTTAGAGTCAATATTGCTAATTAACATGAATTTGGATAATTGATATATATCATCATTGAGAGTATCAGGATTATCAGTGATAGCAGTAAGTAATTGTTTTGAGAAACTTTGATTGTTCAGTAAGGCTATTTTGTTAAGTAACTGGACTGTACTAGGTTTTAGCTCCTTAATGACCATGTTAATATTGGTTGTTATTTTGTCAGTTGATTGGTAAATTTTCTTTTTATACTCCTCTTTATCTAATCCTTTGATTTTATTAAGTAATTGGACTCCTTGCACAATAAGTATTGGATACCCTTCAAAAGATTTGATTAAAAATTCCATGGTATAGTCATCTTTATTATCCAATAAATTACTAGCTAAAGCTATAATAGTCCTCTTATCAAATAAAGTCATCTCTATCGCATAAGGTAAAAGTTCTATATCTTGAGAGCAGAATATCACATTTCCATTATGTTCCCAATCAACAAAATCTTGCACTTTTGCATTTTCATTCACTTTTAGATTATCAAATATTAACAACCAATTATTAATAGAAGTTAAATATGATAATACCTCCTTCTTAGCTGAATCAGCATTCTCGGATATATTAGTCTGCCTAGTACTATTTAGCTGCTTAGCTAACTTAACAAATTGTTCGTTAAGATCAAGGTTGCAATCAAAAAACCAAATAAGGTCGTAATTATTTTTATTTTCATAACTATACATCCTAACTAGCTGAGTTTTACCTATTCCACTGATACCTACTATACTTGTTTGCTTATATTTACTTAAATTTTCCTTAAGAGTCTTAAGTTGTTGCACATGATTTACGAAATAACTAACAGGAGTAATCAAATTACTCACTTGTTCTTGAGCAAAAATATTACTATAAATAATTAGTAATACGAATAATGTTAAAAATTTTTTCATCCACTAAGCCTCTGTGTAATCTATTTTATTAATTTCCTTGTAGTATACTCTATTTTATAGAGCCACTAATAGATATAGTATAATTTTATAGCAAAAATTTTACTATTTTCTGCATAAATTAAGATATTTTTTATTCACATGGTTAAAGCAACAGGAGATAGAGGGTGTCTTAATACATCTATATTCAGGGAATGAAAGTAGGTGGTTTTTAGAAATATATCTAAAATTATCAATATCCGACGCTCATAAAGAATATGAAAATGTAATTAAGAAATTCCCAATTTAAAGTAAAGTAGGTGGCTGGTTGTTCATTTTCTGACACTCTATCTAGTCCCAAGGGTATCTATTAATTTATAATATGATTGATACTATAAAAGATTCAATTTGCTGTATACTCCTTTCTAACAAAAGAGCAATTAAAATCAATTTATTGCAAGCTTTTTAGTGGAGAAGATGGTAAAATAATATTAGAGGATTTAGCTCAAATGAGTGGCATATATCGCAGCAATTTTGTTCGGCAAGAAAGTGAGTACACTGCCTTTTTGAAGGACATCGGGCGTTGTTCCTATATATATGCTCGCAGGTTTCAGAAGATGATGGAGTTGATAATATCGATGGTGCTAAAAATACTAATGAATTAGATAAGTAATAACGATATTTAGTAACAATTAAGAGGTTATGTTATATGTTTTTATCAAAGTTTCTTGATCCTAAAAATGATTTTTGTTTTCGTAAAATCTTTGGTACGGAAAAGAACAAAGATATACTTGTACATTTTTTAAACGATGTTCTTAAGTGTAAAGAAAATGAGCAAATAATTGAGGTGACGTTTTTACCAACTATCCAAGACCCTGATATTGCTATTTACAGAAAGTCTATTGTTGATGTGTTATGTAAAGATCAACACGGTAATCAATTCATAGTAGAGATGCAGGTAAGTAAGCATCCAGGATTTGAAAAAAGAGCCCAATATTATGCAGCTAAAGCATATTCTCAGCAAAGAATTGAGGAAGATGAGAAACACAAGAAACTGGCAGTATACGCTAAATTAAAAGGAGTAATATTTTTAGCTATAGCTGATTTTGTGATGTTTGAAGATAAAAAACATTGGAAATCAGAACATCGTCTTTTAGATACAGAGAGCTATGCCCATGATTTAAAAGATTTTTACTTTGTTTTTTTAGAGCTTGAAAAATTTAAGAAAACTATAGATGAGCTAAAGACTATTGAAGAAAAGTGGATGTATTTTTTAAAGCATGCAGGAGATAGTAAATTAACATTAACAGAAATAGAGCATTTAATAGGTAAGGATGAAATTATTAGAAGAGCCTTTGAGGCAGTAGACCAAGCTAGCTGGTCAGAGGCAGAACTTAACACCTATGAGCAAATGACCAAAGCTCGTCTTGATAATTTAGCGGTAGAACAGCAGAAAATTGTAGATGCTGAGGCTAGAGGTGAAGCTAGAGGTAAAATTGAAGAAAAAATAGATACAGCAAAAGAAATGTTAATTGATAATGAGCCAATAGAAAAAATAGTTAAATATACAAAACTAACCATTGAAAAAATAAAACAGTTAAAAAAAGAAATAGAAAAGTCAAAAGAAGAGTAAGTCGATAAGCAAAGAAGTAACTGCTAATAATTATGAAGCTAGCCCTATTTCCTCTAGTAATGACTGGCTAGCTAAATAACCTTGAGGAAATATAGTTGAGCCCATAGGATTGGGTGATAAAGAACATAACGATTGTAAGTTGTCATTATTCCTAGCCGCAGCGGGAATCCAAATACCTGCTTTCGCAGGTATGACACAAAGTTTGTATCACCTAATTCAATAGACCTCCTTCGAAACTCTACTTCTGCTGGTGATTTGAACAATGATGCGGCACTCGAATCCGTAACGGAATTAGAGTCCGCTGCGGTTCGAGGTGAAGCGTCTCCTTCACACCCTTGCGCACAAGCGAGTTTCGAAAGAAGTCTATTATTGTTATAGTTCGGGGCTAAATAGCTATAGTAAAACTTAATTAACTTTTCTATAACAAAATTTAATAGTTTTCTCCTTATGATGAATGTGATTTAGTTCTTGTTCAAGATGTAGTTTTTCTGCTTGTTGTTTTGCCTTGTTGCAATAATTAAAGGCTGTTAAAAAGCGTGCAATAATGACCCGTTAAATGGATTAATGACGTACTACTTTTCCCACTTCTTAGGTGGGTCATTTTTCAACGCTTATTGACACACCTCAACCCTTATATCTTTATATAATCCTTCTACACTTATAGCGAACTCAGGTTAAGTAATTGATTTTAGCACCTCTGATAATTGCCATTTCTTCTAACTAGTTATAGGATTTTGTCAAAACTTCAGATTTTAGAATGTTATCGACATCGTAGAAAATAATACTTGCAATCCAAATTTAAGTTAGTATAACCCTGGCTAGAAGCAAAATAACCGTTGCAAACGGTTATTTATTTTATAAATAAAATCTATAAGGTTGTCTATGGCAAATAATTAGTTAATAAGATTTTTATAAGAACAACGTAATAAATTTATGAAACAGGCGTGATTTATGACTAAAACAACATTGAAAGATATCCAAAATAGTGGAGTTTCTTTAAGTAAAACAATCCCTCAATATCCTAATGAAGTGAAGAAAGCAGCTATTATGTATGGAAACAAAGCTGCTAACTTAATGTATTTAAAAGAGAAATTACTTCCAGAATTCTTAATACAAGCTGATAATAATGACAGTTTTGGTATAAAAATTCAAATACCAGAATTTCTAAAATTTTCACATGATACAATATTTAATTATTTGAAATCTCATAACGTAGATATTGAACAAAACTGGTCAAAGTTTGTTGAATTTTTTAACAAACAGTCTAACAAGGAGACTATAGACGATAACGCTAAACAAACTCTACAGGATATTAAGGACAGTATTAAACAATGTTTCTCTGAAAACACTATAAATTTGGATGGATTAAATAGTTTTATATCAGATTTAGGACCAAACTCTTATGTAATGTTCAGAAGTACAGGGCACGAAGATTCAGAGGAATTTGCAAACCCAGGTGGAAACATAAGCTCTATATCTAGCTCTGTTTTTAGTGAAATAAATCAACCTATTGCTGATGTAATAGCAGGTTATTTTGATGAAAAATCTCTATCACAGCGGTTAAAAGCTGGTGATGATATTACAAAATTGCCATTTGTACCTTTATTAGCCCAATTGATGATTCATGAAGAAGATGAATCTATTGTTGTTTCGGGAGTAGCGTATAGTGGTCGTGGTACTACTACGATTAATGCAGCTTTTGGTCATGGAGAATATGTTGTAAATAGCAAAGGTCCTTCACACAGTTTTTATATTACTGAAAACAATATGGTCTATCCAACAAAGAGTCCTCAAGATTATCGATTACAAGCTAAAATTAACAATGGAAAACTGTCTTTAGACACAATAACTAATACTAATAATACAAAATATGCTGATAGTTTACCTGCGCCAGTTTCATTATATTTGCACAAATTTGCACAGTTTGTCAAAGAAAAATATAGTGGTATGGAAGTGGATGTAGAATTTGTTTATGATCCTAAAGATAACAAAATATCTATAGTGCAAGTACGATCAAAACCTGATGGAGATCGCACCCTACAACAGCCCTCAGCATTAAGTCCAGAATTTCTAATAGAAATTGCTGAAGATGGTGGTAAAATACTAAAGGGTAGCACAATCACACAGGATATCAATAATTGTCAATTAATTAAAGAAGCTAAAGAAATTTTAGTTTTCAACAATATAAATGAGGCTTTAGGTGCATATCTTTCTTCAGCTAATGAGGTTAAGGCTGTTATTATACGAAATGACGCTTCACCTAATTCTCATGAAGCAGGAGAATTTGCTTTCAAGGGAATACCAGTAATTAGAATTAAGGATCTCGATAAGGTTAAGGAGCTAGTACAAGAGTTGAATGTAGGGAAGCCACTAGTTGTAGATCCACAGCATAAATATATTGTTCAATTACCAAGAGCATATGAAACACTTACATACAAGAATCTACAAAAGGACGGGTTTATAGTACCTGGTATCTTTTCTTCTACTTTATCACCTCATGTAAGCCCATATTCGTATAAGCTTAAGCATGTTGACACTACTAATGATGATGTTATTAACACTGATAATGATAAACTAGGTGATCTAGTGGTAATGTCAAACAGCCCGGATGAGAGCCTTGCACAACAAGCTTCAACTAACTTATTTCAATTATTGAAGACATTAATTTTTAAAAACAACACTACAAAAAGTGCTGGTACATACGCAGAAATTCTTGAAAAGCTAGACTGTTTAAGTAACCCAACATCAGCAAATATTAACGAGGTTCAAGAAATATTTAATACTGCTTATAAATTGAAGAACAAAGGATTGATCTCTCAAGAATTGTTTATACAGATATCACTATCCAGTGCTGAATTAATTATGTCTATTAATACATATAATAGCACCAAGAATGCAAAAACATCAAATGCAGAACAACAAGATCTTATAACAAACTATTTAAACATTCATCAAAAATTCCAAGGGCTAATTATCACAACATTAGGTGATAATGATGTATTATCTAGTTCTTTGCTACAAGACTTAACCACAACTCACCATCAACGAGAAACTGCAAAAATTCTAGAAGGTTTGGGATTAAATTTATCTACTAATCAAAAAGCTTATTTTAACGAAGTAACTAAATTAGCAAAATTTTTTATAACCGATAATGATAAGAAAAATTGGCGAGAATTTTGTATAGACTTGGCTAAAGATAAAGAAATTTTCTTACAAGCTCTTGGAACACTGGTAAAAGAAATAACAATCCTAGATATTCCTGGAGCATGGTGTAATACTGAATTTGTTGATAGTTATAAGGTAGAGAAAAATTCTAGAAAGCTTTTAAAAAATCTATGGTCAAAGTTAGCTCATATTGTTGAAAACAATACTAACAGTATAGAAAAAATTAATAGTTTGATCCAAGAAATGAAAGAAAAAGTCGTTGATTTCCGCGATCCAAGTAAATTTGACACTATATATGAACACTTTAAGTCTACAAGAGAAAAGATTGAAGAGCTATTGCCAAGACATGAGGATTCTAAGGATTCTATAATGAATCTTATACTTGCAAAACAAATGAATGATTTTGTGAATGTTTTAGACCTGAGCATAAAATCTATGTCAACATCCTCAATATATCAGGACAAGAACCAACAAGTATCTAATTTTAAGCAAATGCTACAGGACATGTTTGAGGTGGCAAAAAGTTACAAATGGATCGTCAATACTAATTCAGATGATTTGAAATTGATTACGATGCATATAAGAAAAATGTTGCACGGTTCAAAAGAATACAACTCATCAGATCTCTCTCCATCAAATAAATTTAATGTTAATATAGCTATGATTAGTAGTGGGTCAGAGCTACAAAATGTATTAAAGTTATGCACAACCTTAGTAGATGTTTTTACCTTACTTCATCAAGTATTAATAGACTTAAGCAGTAAAGCAACAAAATGGCATGATAATATAGATTCTCCAAATCTACTGAAACATATACATGAAGAACTATTGTCTATAAGTAACTTTGGCTATATTACTAAATTATATTATTCTAATATAGTTGGAAAAAAATATATAAATCATTACAATATTGTCTTAGATAATCATTCTGCCTCAGTATCAGTGGTATACAATATCGATACTAAAGCTACTACATTAAAATTTACTATAACAGGGATGAATGCTTTCAAGAACCGTTGGGATGAAACAGCCTTGTTTAGTGCATTCAGTCTAGATGTACTTTCAGAAATAGAAATACTAGACTATCCAAAATCAGACGATGACTCATCTGAGTTTAAAGTATCATTACAAGATCAGAATGAAGTACATTATGTTAAAGAAATAATCGTTGCTGGATTAGAACGTTCTTGTGAAGGACGTAATGGAGGCGTTACAAAACATAATGAAGAAAGTATATTAATACATTATTTAAAGGAGTTCACCTCACTACAAAATTTAGAAAGCATTAAAGCTCAAGAAGATAGTAAGATAAAAGAATTCCAAAAGAAATATATAAAAAACCTATGGTGTAATATTTACAAATCAGAATTAGCCTATTGGCTTGAAGAACAAGGGTTAGGCCTAATAAATTACTTAACTCACAATTCTAAACTACTAGACGACAATCTCACAAGCCTGTTACAATATCTTATAAAATACAGTCCAAGAAAATTTACACCAATAATACAACAAAAAATTAAAGAAATTTTAATCAACAATAATATTGTTAAAGATTGGAGTGAAGAATATATATATAATATGTCTGAAGTTCCGTCTGATCAATTAGTAGAATATATTACAAAACGTCCAAATTCAATATGCAGTGCTACTGTTAAAAAAGATTTAAAAGACTATATAACAAATAATCTTGAAAAAACAAATAATCTTGTAGTTTTGTTATCATTATGCCAAATACCTCAAATAAATAACGATGAGCAACTTGCGAATCATCTTCAAACTCTACTATTTAAAACCCAAGAACACAATATAGATGATTTGGTAAAGTATGCTATTGATAATCCATATTCCATACAGAGTTATCATTTTCGTAATACTTTAATTAAACATTTAAAGAATAACCTGGAAGATATTCCTAAATGTGCGGAAGTATTTAAGTCCAATAAGGTTTTATCACGCGAATGCGAGCTTAAAGAGTTCCATGAAATATATATAAGTTATTTATCGCAAAAAGAAAATGGTTTGTTGGATTATATCAGACTATATCCGAAAGATTTAGAAAGCTATAACTTACGCGACTTGATTTTGCAAGAACTAGACAATAATTCGGTAGAATTAAGTACAGTAAAAAGATACCTGGATAATAATGAAAATACAAATCCATTTTTCAAGATAGAGGTAAATAGCAAGTACAATAAAAACCAATTTCAAGCATTAAAAAACAGCGGGTTAGGACCTGAAGAGATTTTAATTAAATGCCCAAAATTGTTAGCAGAACCGTACATTGATCCAATAGATTTTTGCAAGTTGCGATCATTATTAGAACGATCGTCTCTTGATACTCAAAAACAGTTTACTAGTCAAATATCAGTATTAACAATATCAGTATTAACAAAATTATTTGTTAGAAAAGCAGAGCTAGATTTCTTTACATGGCTTACCTCTACTTTTATACCAGAACTAGAGGAAAAAGCTATTATAGAGCAGCGTTCTGATATTAATCATGAGGACTCTTCTGACAATAACCTGGTGTTACCTTTATCAGGCGAAGAAAGTTTTTTCCCCACAGAACCATGGTAATTTAAAAGTCACAATTAATAACTGAGAAACTATACAAGATTAAATGAAACCAATATTATTTTTGTATAGAATAAAGAGCTTAAATGCTACAATCAAAAGTTGTCAGGTCACGATTGTTAAAAAGTGTGCAATAATGACCCGGTAAATGGATTAATGTGCGTTGAAAAATGACCCATCTAGCGGGTAATTTTTAAATGAAGATTAATCCATTATTATCAATCTATACTCCTATTATTAATAATAGGAGTATACTGCAAGTAAACCCAAAATAAATGGAGAATATATAATAGACCTCTTTTAAAACTGGTTAACGTAGTTCAAAATTATAAATGTCAGAGAGCAAATTAAATCTAAGACCGAATCTTTTACGTCTATTTCGATATTTGTCAGCAATAATTTTGAACCGTTTTAGCATACCAATAACGTTTTCATTCACAACTCTTTCTCCTGCTAACCTACGATTATTCTTTTTATCATTTTTAGTTAAAGGATTTTTCTTGCTTTTTTTCTTTGGTAATTCAGTTCGTAGGAGCAGAAGAGTATATCTGAATAATATAGCTGAACAAGAGTACCGCTTTATCAAGAAACGAGCTAAGCCAATGCTTGGTTTAAAATTTTTCGTTCTGCTGTGGTTACTATCACTGATATAGAAAATATTCGTATGATTCAAAAAAGACAAATTACTGGAGCTAATAATAACCTCAGCATCCGTAATGGAAGTCAATAAAAAAATAATAACTTAACATAAATTTTCATTCCAAGAGGAATTATTTTTGTTCCCTGGTCTGTGGCGTAGTATTGCTAGAGCTAGCAAATACTTTACACTCGTCAAGTAGTGTTTTAAGATTGACATTTATGTCTTCTAACTGAAAGGTAGCATGTAATATATGATGTTCTTTCTTAACTGTACTATTAGCTAGCTCTGTACTCTTTTGATATAGAGCTACTATTTCATCTTGTGCTTTGATGTAGACGTTAGAAAAATTATTGCAAATAACCTTGATGTCACTACAGGTTGATCTGATTTGATTAAGCCATTTGACCGAGAGTAGTATTAATCATATCTGTCCAATGATTAGGCTAAATACTCCAATGACCAAGGCTAATATTTGGTAATTCATGTTCTACTTCCTTTATTTGCTAATGTTATGTTTGTCTGCATAGCCTGTTGTAAGCCTAGATAAGGTCGGCTGATTGATTGCTGCTATAAATATTTATTTTAATCATTTAGTAAATCCTATTTATTACTTTACTTAATATTCAAAAAAATATTATTATAACTTACTAACGTGTTAATTACCACGGTATTTTTTACGGTATTGATATAAGTTGATTCTTTACATATTATTTATGCATAAAGTTATTTATCCGATAATAAAAAAAATGGTTTTGAGATATAAATTATGGAATTTCAAATACAGGATTTATTAGGAAAATGCTCTATGTCACATGCAACTGTTAGGAGTGTAATTAAAAAGTCATTCTTCTTTTTTGTTATAGTTTGGTTTGTATTTGCTTATAGTAGTGGGACATTAGCAGCAGGAAAGAATAATAATATAAAAGAATACGGGATTGTTATATTACTAGAAGAAAAATGTGTAAGAGTAGCTGAAAAACTAAATCAGGATATTGCAAAAATATTAAGTCATTTAACTAATGTTAAAAATTATTGGCATGTTACCTTAATATCACGGGGCATATGAAACAAAAGATATACAACAAATATATAACAAAATTAAAGGACTAAAACTCCAACCTTTTACCTTAAACTTTAGTAAAATTTACTCTACTGCAGATAGGTGGGTAGACTTAGGGGCAGAAAAAAATAAATATCTTCAAGAATTACACGCATCAATCGTTCATTTAGCTAGCCCTTTCCACAAACATCCGTTAGCTCGCTCTAAAGATGTTTATAAAGATATGTCAAATGTTCAACGTGAACAAGTCGATAATTATGGTGTTAGTGGAGTTTTGGAGTTATATAATCCTCATATGACGTTGTTTTACCAATACCCCACCAAGGCTTGAATTACAGGATACTGCAAAGAGAGTAGCAGTTTCTTTCAAAGAAAATATGGTATGTAAAGCCTCCAAGATTATTATAGGAGAACTAGGATATAATGGTAATATTGAAAAAATAGTTTATAGTGTAGAGGTGTCCAACTAAGTATCCAGCTAATTATAACAACAAAATATTCGTGTAACAAATTATGTTGAAGCCTGTCCAAGATAAAAGCTCAGTACAAAATACATCAATCATTTGTACTAAACAAAACGATTTAAAATCTGAATTTGCTTCTATAGTAAATGTACCTGGCTTTGTTATCGCTAAAGACATCAATTCTAAGTATTCCGTTATTAGTAAAGATTATGCTCTACTACTGGGTTAGAAGAGTCCAGACCACTGCGTTGATTTAACAGATTTTGACATACCTTGTGAAGCCGTAAAAGCAGCTGAGCAATTTATAACCCTTGATCAGAAAGTTATCGATACTACTAAGGCGATATTAAGCTTATATATTTGCAATTATTCATCTGGCTGGAAAACCTTAATGAGTCATAAGATCCCCATACAACAAGAAGATGGGAAAATCACTGGAATATTTGGTCAAGTTATGGACATATCTAACACTAATATGTTTAATTGGTATCTAGCATTAAATCAATTTGATAAAAAATTTATAAATTCGCAGGATAAACCTATAATTTATATTTTAAATCAGGAGCATTCTCCTCTTCCTTTAAGCAAAAAACAACAAGAATGTGTATTTTTATTGTTACGTGGTAAATCCATGAAAGAAATCGCCACTATATTAAACCTGTCAGTACGTACTGTGGAATCATACTTTGCGATAATCAAATTAAAGTTAGGGTGCAGTAATAAATCTCAACTTATAGAAAAAGCAATTAATAGTGGTTTCCTACATTACATTCCAAATAGTATTATTCCTGTGTCTACAAAATAGGTTTTTATGAAAAAAATTGTTTTGACCTGTATGATTGGCAATGCATTGGAATGGTATGATTTTATTTTATATGCTCAGTTTGCTTATATACTTAAACAAAAATTTTTGCCAGATAGCTCTATTAGTGAAATACTGACTTTTGCAATATTTGCAGCTGGGTTTGTGGTAAGACCTCTTGGAGGAATTATTTTTGGTAATATTGATGACAAATTTGGGAGACGTATTTCCTTGGTTATAGGTATTTTGACAATGGTAGTTCCTACTACCATAATAGGATTACTACCCAGTTATAATTCAATTGGTTTAGTTGCTCCAATAATTTTAACTCTAGTACGATTAGTTCAGGGATTTTCATTAGGTGGGGAATTTAGTGGTTGCGTTATTTACCTTACAGAACATGCACCAGCAAATAACAGGGGTATAATTGGAAGTATTGTATATATTAGTCAATGCTTAGGGATGTTGTTAGGGATAATAATTGCTTATTTACTCAGTTCCTTGTTATCAAAAGAAGATTTATGGTCTTTTGGGTGGCGATTACCTTTTATTAGTAGTTTTTTTGTTGGTATGATAGGAATGTACATAAGAAATAGCATATCAGAAACCCCAATATATGCCAAGGTAAGAGATTGTGGACTAGTCTTACAATACCCTTTGCGAGAACTACTATTAAACTATAAGAAAAAACTTTGGTTAGCAATAGGTCTTTATATTAATGTTACAGCACCTTTCTATGCTGCAACTATTTTCATTCCAAACTACATGTTAACCCTTGGATATAGCCAAGCTGAATGCTCAACATTAGGAAGCTTAACTTTAGTTACCATGATCATTACTTTTCCTATTACTGCCTACATCTCAGATAAGATAGGACGCAAACCTGTAATTCTTTTCAGTTGCCTAGCACTTATAATACTCACCTACCCAATTTTTCTCATGATAAATACTAAATCTTATTATCTTGCAACTACAGCACAAATTTTATTTGCTGTAATAGTAGCATTTCATATGGGTGCAATACCAACGATTCTAGTAGAACTATTTCCAACTAGTGTTCGTTTTACAGGAGTAGCACTATCATGCAACATAAGTGCAGCAATATTTGGAGGGACAGTCCCTATGATTGGTGCTTGGATATATCAGGTTACAGGAGATAGATTAGCGATGTCTTATTATTTAACCTTCCTAGCTATTTTAGCTATTTTTATAATATTTTTTTACAAAGAAACATATAAAAATATAATATAAGTTTTAACGACACCGTCAAATTAACTGAAAAACGCCTAATTTTAACAAAATTTTCGGTCTGTAAGCAGCATAGTATCGTTTACAAAATACTCATTTTTTGTTAAACTCAAGTTTAAAGGAATACCAATGCCGAATTGGTATAACTTGCCACATGAGATTTAGCTGATTCAATATGAGCTATAATATTATCAAGGAGTTTCTTTGACAACTTGCTTTCTAGTATAGTATTGTTTTTTATAATTTGATTTGTATCTATCACTGTGCGTCCTAGTATTTAGTTCTCATAATGATTGGAGGCGGAACTTTTGCTGTCAAAAAATAGTAAAAGTTAGAACTATTATAGGAAATATAATAGCATCAAAACGATAAAGTGACAACTACAAGAATGAAAAGAGAACGAGTTTCCACAAAATCTATCCAACCATTACCGATAGCCCTATTGAGTATATTTTAATTCACGATATATTGTAGACTGCCCCATTTGTAATTGTTTTGCAGCGTTAGTAGGGGATATTCCGGTTTTAATTAATCTTAATGCTGCATCAAGTTTTTCTTTATCTAAGTTAGGACGCCCGGGAGTTTTACCTTTTAAACGTGCAGCATTGATTCCTTCCTTAGTGCGTTCTGAAATTAGTCGTCTCAAAATGGGCAATAGCACCGAATACATGGAATACAAGTTCTCCAGCAGCAGAAGAGGTATCAATCTTTTCTTCAAGAGACATCAAACCAATCTTATTTTTCTTAAGATACTCTACTGTTTCAAGCAATTCTTTTAAACTGCATCCCAAACGATCGAGTCGTACTATACAAAGTAAATCATTGGGTCTAGCATAAGCAATTAATTCCTCCAATCCCGGACGTTCAAATATTCTACCACTGATAACATCTTCAAATATTTTAATAGCTCCCGCTTTTTTAAGACGGTGTCTCTGAGAATCTAAGTCTTGTTGTTGCGTTGATACACGTGCATATCCCAAAATATCAGTCATTACCTTGCCATTATGAATTCAATATCAAGGTCAACTTTTTGCCATATCTTATCACAAGTAAGTATAGGGTAATTTTTAAACATTGCTAAAGCAATACACCCCCTATCTCCTAAGGATAGACCATACTGTTTTGTCTTTTTGATTATTTTTGCTGTTATTAATGCTTGTTCTTCGCAAAAATCTATAATTTTGATACCGGAAAGCTTTATCAGGTTTCTACAGTCGTCTTCTGTTAAATTTTGTACTTCAATACAGTACTTGTATACTTCCGCAATATTTACACTTGAGATTATTGCATATTTCATATGCTGCCTTATGGATTCATATCCAAGTTCTTTTGCAAATAGCATTATAAGAGCAGAAGAATCAAACACTATTTTTTTAGCCATTTTTTACACTTCTATTTTCTTCTATTTGGTATTCTTCATGCTTTCTGTTTATAAAATCATCTAGCACTGAATCTTTTCTATTATTTTGGTTTTTTGTAAAGATTGCATGCATCTCATCTATTATTTGGTTAGCATTAATTATCTTCACCTCATTTTCATAAACTTCTAGATTAACTTTATCACCCGGTTGTATATTAAGCCTTTCTCTTATTTCTGATGGAATCAATACTCTGCCATGTTGATCCATATTTGTTATTAATTTTTCCATATTCTATACCAAATACTTGTTTAGGTCACTTTATCATTTATTACTATATGTCATTTAGATAAATTACGCAATAAATTTATAGATTATGTCATAAACTATATTCTTAGCACCTCTTAAAAACGACCATTTTTTAGGAGACCATTCAAAATCAGGGGCAAAGCTAAATTTTGCTAAAAATATGCCTAGCTTTTTATAAAAATATATTACAAAATGAATCTATAATACCTGAAACATATTTTATCCTATTTGATGTAACTGATAAATTGCTTTTATATGTCTGACAATACTAAGATTTACCAATTTAAAGTACATCTTAAAGATATAACGCCAATGATTTGGCGTAGTTTTCTAATTCAAATTTAGTTTTGCCCCTGCTTTTAAATGGTCTGTAAGGAATGAGGATATAGAAAGATATGTATAAAAAATTGAAGCGTCTTATTAGTGGAGAAAAAAAATCATCTCTAAGAGAACAGTTGTTAAATGCAATTCAGGCAGAAGATAAAACACAATGTATAGAAATTGTTAGTAACAACGAACAAAATCTAGAAAATTTAGATTTGTCAAAATGTCAACTAGCTTTACTTAAGAATCTAACTGACAACCAAAATCAAGAGAGTCACATATTTTCTGATTTCAAACAATCATTTGTAGATAGATTATCTGTAGAGCATATACCATCAACATTTTCAAGACAGATAAGCACCCCTTCTGGAGTATCTGTTGTACCAAAGAAAGTTGTTACCCAAAAAAGTGTACCTTCTAGTATTCCTATTGTAGATACATCACTGTCAGAGCTGGTAAGTATAAGCTCTAGAGCATCTTCTGTGCAAGAACCATCTTTAAATCATGACTTTATAGATTCTATGATATTGTATAAACTTATACAAAAGAATGATACTCATGCACTAAATGTATGTTTAGGACGTAATATTGATCATAATATTGTAAGGAGTATATTAGATACAGCAATAAAGCAAGGTAATGTAGAAATAGTAGAATTATTATTAGGGTACTACATTGATGTTAATGCTAGAAATTCTTCAGGTAACACTTTATTACATGTAGCAACACAGAATAACCAAAAATCAATAGTAAAGTTATTATTAAATATTGGTGCTGATGTTAACGCTAAAAGAACTTCTGGGGAGACTTCATTACATATAGCAGTAAAATCAAATAGTAATGAAATAGTAGAGTTATTATTAAATGGTGGTGCTGATGTTAATATTGCGTTCTTACACAATTCTCCCTTGTATACAGCAATATCTAATAATTCTACTGAGATAGTAGAATTATTATTAACAAAATTGCAAACAGTAACTAAAGAAGAATTATTTAAAGCAGTAAAAAATGATAATACTCAAATAGTACAATTGTTATTACCCAAGATTACTAATATTGATATTAATGCTATAAATTATAGTGGACGAACTGAATTACACATAGCATCATCTGATGGTAATATTAACATGGTTAAGTTTCTGTTACAACACCAAGCTAACCCTAATACTAAAGATAATAGGCAAAAAACACCGTTGGAATCAGCAATATATCATGGTCATTTAAATATAGTGAAGTTGTTGTTTGATTACAAAGCTCATGATGACCTCACACATTTATTAGTTACAGCAGTAGTGAATGATCACAATGAGATTGTAAAATTTTTGTTAGAAGAAAAAAATGCTAACCCAAGAAATGCAGAGTGCAACGCAACGCCCTTATTACATGTTATGATAACAAAGGGTAAGATTGATATTGTAAAGATGCTAATAAAACATGATGATAATGTTAATGTTGCATATCATAATGAATATCCAATAGATGTTGCAATAAGAGAAGAACAATATCAAATACTGGAGTACTTGTTAGAACATAAGGATAAGATGGATGGATATTTTTATGCGGTTGACTTTTCTGATCTCTTATTATCTAAGGCAATACATAATGACTGTCCTGAATTACTAGATATTTTATTGGAGAAACAGCACCAAGAGGTTAATTCTTTATGCAAATATAAAGGTGGTCCATTTAATTATTCCTCTTCTCTGATACATATAGCTGTGTACTATGGAAATTTAGTACAACATCTATTAAATAAAGGAGTTAATATTGATTTAGTAGACGAAAATGGCAATACTGCGGCACACATTGCAGTAATGAGAGATAATATTGAGATATTTAAGATTTTGCTAAACAAAGGAGCTAATATTGATATAAAAAACAATAATAATATATCTGTTCTAGATTTAGTTAATAGTAGTAACAATCAAAATTTTGTTGATTATAGACAAGCACTTGACGAACTATCTGCATGTGTTATTCCTATTATAGTTGATGAAACACTGTCATTAAATACTTCACATAGAAATATTTTGCAACAATATCAAGAGGTGAGAGAAAATTTATTATTTATACATTATATAAAACAAGGACTAAAAGCTAGTGAAATTGATAATACAAGTGATATTAATAATTTATTGGTAAAACTAAATAATCGTATTAGTGATTCTTATTTTCAGATTACTAACGTAGTACAGACAAAATGTGTTTTTGAAGAAGGATTCGAGATGCCTACGGATGTACTAGTTAAGGTTTGTAGATATTTAAAATTAACTGATATAATTAAGTATACAAAGGCTGTTTGTACAAGTGATGTAAGTAACTTAGGAGCATGCTCAGACTTGATATTATTTGATTCGTGAAAATTGAAGTTATAAGCACCAAACAAACTGCTGTGCATTTGTAATAACATAAACTTTAAAAGTTGGCAAAACCAAACTTCTATCTGTAGAAAATCTGGCATTAGAGGTTCTACTTTGTATGATACTTTAAATCGCTTAGATTCTTTAAATAGTAAATCCTAATAGTCTAGTTGTTTTATGGACATTTTAAGTCAAAAACCTTTGCTCATGCTTGCAAAGAAATTAACGCTAACTATGACATAGCTATATCTTTTTTGACTATACCTAATTTTTCTAACATTTACAACTGATGTGAACCGTTTTATTTTTAATTTGATATTTTAGATTTTTCTTGTTCTACTAACAACTTAAGACATTTTTGTATATATTGCTTATAATCATCTTTAGTTTTTAATCCTAATTTAGAGTAACCATTAAGCTTCAAATCTTGATTAGATATTAACTCAGAATGTAAAGATTGAGCTAGTGTAACTTGCAGATCGTAAGGTACATCAGGTAAATTATCAGAATAGTCCTGAGAAACAAGTGGAGTAATACCAGCAAGAGCATCATCTGTACGTGGAATCTCTAAAGACAGTATATCACCAATATCTTCTGCATCAGCATCACGCTTTGTTAACGACGGTAAGTTCCATCTTTTTTGAATAGTTTTTAAAATGCTAGTATGATCAAATGGTATATTTCCTTTAGCTCGACATACTGTACCAGGTTGAATTCTAGGAGAAATGGCAATAGTTGGTACTCGCACTCCAAATCTGTTAAAATAAAAATTAAATTCCGCATTATAACCTATATAATGATCTGGAGGAGTAGCATTATTTGTTGGAGCTACATGATCATAACACCCGCCATGTTCATCATATGTGATGATTAATAAAGTATCATTCCAAATTGGGCTATTACGTAGCGTATAATAAACATCATACATTAATTTTTCTCCTCGAGATACATCAAAAGTACCAGGATGCTGATCATTAGCTGATTTTCCAAAACCTAGATCTGGTTCCAACCATACATAAGATGCTAAAGTCCCATTATTAACAGCTTGTTGAAAATCTTCAAAAACTCCAAAATGATCTGGTGAAGCACTTTTAGTATCAGGATACATGGATCTTGCAAGTGGATAATCAGAATCATACCCGTATATACTCCAACTAATGTTATTCTTTGATAATAATCCAAAAATAGTAGGAGCATTAAGTATAAACTTGGTATTATCTAAATAACCGTTAGTAGTACCAGCACAAGCAAAGTTCCTATTAGGAAAGGTCTGAGATGGAGCAGAAGCAAACCAATGATCAAAAACTACATATTTTGTTGCAAGAGTAGAGATAACTGGTAGAGTTTCAGGGGTAAACATGCCCATAATATTTGCTTCAACTGTTCCAGCTATATGCGAATAGCCATCTACTGCAGATTCTAAGATAGCAACACCAAAATCCTTAACAAAGCCACTATTGTTGATATTTATATTCTTAGTAGAAGATTTACCAAATAATTGTACATTTGTATGCCAATATCCTTCTCCCGGATCAGATCCAGGCATAGTATGCCATTGATTACGGTCAGGAGTAATTTTAAATACATTTACTTTATTACCTTTTGTATCATAGTTAAACTCATTACCAGTTAATCCTTCAAATGCTTGACCACTAGGAGATTTATTTCCTTGATCAGTATAGAGAAAACCTAACATATGATCAAAAGAACGATTTTCCATCATTAAAACTATAATGTGTTTTATTTCATTTAAAAAATTATTACTCATAGTAATCCTACATTGTTTAATTTATATTTCTTACTTAAGATCAAGAATTATTTCGAAAAAATAATAAAATCCTTGTCAATGCCTGTAATAGTAGAGATAAAGGCAAGTCTGACCCACTAGCTAACATTTTTTTGGCTATTTCAATAGTTTTATTTTTTACTCATAGCGTCCTATAACTTTTTAAAGAGAGAGGGAAATGAGATGTAAAAGGCATAGTGAAGTAGTATAAACTGTTGGCTAAACTTTGCGTAGATTGGATTCCCACCAACTGTAATTTACCCACTTTGCCTAGCACCATCATCTTCTAACTCTTTAATCTGATCGAATTTCATTACTACTCCAAATCAGATATTTATAACAGCATTCTACATCATTGTCTAGTTTCGAAAGAAGTCTAATGAATCATCCACCTAACCCTCATATCCTAAAACTAAACACTTAGTTAAGTCTATCCATTAAAAATTATAAACAAAATTGCTGCTATTAAAATGCAATATAAATATATCTGTATTCAATTCATATTATAACTGACAAAATTCTTAAATTAACGCAAGTTGCCAATTAATTGCTAAGCACAAACCTGAATTTCATCAAACCTTTGAAGCTAACTTATAGCATTAAAATGTTCAAAATTAGCTATATTTTGAAATATAGCTAATTATAATAAACATTTTAACTACGACTCCTACTTGTAAACCGCTTTAAATAAGGGCTTACCTGTATAATTAATTGGCAACTCGCGTTAAATTAGATATATTTCTAAAAATCACCTACTTTCATTTCCTGAATATGGATGTATTAAAGAGTCCTCTATTTCCTGTTGTTTTAACCATGTGAATAAAAAATATCTTAATTTATGCGAAGAATAGTAGAATTTTTGCTATAAAATTATAGTATATCTATTAGTGGTTCTATTAAAATATAGTATACTAAGCATTTACAATTATTAAAGAATAATTACGGAATAATTATGCAGAAGCTCAGTGTATGAAAAAATTTTTAACATTATTCATATTACTAATTATTTATAGTAATACTTTTGCTCAAGAACAAGTATCTAATTTAATCACCCCAGTTAGTTATTTTGTCAATCATGAGCAACAACTTAAAATTCTTGATGAACATTTAAGTAGATATAGACAAGCAAGTATAGTTGGTACTAGCGGTATAGGCAAAACTCAACTGATTAGGATGTATGGTTATGGGAATAAAAATAATTACGATATAATTTGGTTTTTTGATTGTAACTTAGACCTTAATGAACAATTTGTAAAATTAGCCAAGCAACTTAATATGGTTAAACAAACTAATATATCTGAAAAAGTTGCTTTGGCAAAAAAAGCAGTAATATCATATTTAACCCCTACTGATAAATGGTTATTAGTGTTTGATAATTTAAAAATTAATGAAAATAAGCAAGTGCAAGATTTAGTTGAATGGGAACATAATGGTCATGTCGTGTTTTGTTCGCAAGATAATGAAAAGTTACCTAATATTATAGCAATGCCCATACTTGATGAGTCTACTACTATAGCTTTAGCTAATAACTTATTGGATAATAAAGATAAAAACAGTATCGAATTTTTAACGCAATCTTTTAGTGGTTATCCAATATTGATAGTCCAAGGAACTCAATTACTTAACAAAATTAAAGGTTTAGATAAAGAGGAATATAAAAAGAAAATTTATCAATTGACTGATAAAATAGCAACAAATATTAGCATGGCTATTCAACAATTAAATCCTAGTGCAGTAAAATTACTTAATAAAATAGCTTTACTAAATAACCAAAGCTTCTCGAAACAGCTGCTTACCATTATTACTGATAATAAAGATACTCTTGATGATGATATATATCAATTATCTAAATTTATGCTAATCAGTAATATTAATCCTAACGAGGATAATCCTATTTTTGAAATGCATGATATAGTCAGTAATAAAATAATGGAACTAAATGGTGATAATAATAAAATATATTTAGAAAATATTATTAGCAAATTACCTAAATTTAAAGGGTCTTATTCAGGATATTTATGGAAAACCTCACAGACTATACTAGAAAATTTAGAAATTCTTCTCAAAAATGTCGAGAAATATAATATTAACATATATGAGATGCTTAGTTTAAGAAGTGAATTATTTTCTCTATATGTAAATATTTGTAATATTAGCAAAGCCGAACAAATGCTTGATTGGTTTAATCAAAAAGATAAAGAATTTAAATTGTGGCAAATGTCTGAATCCCAAAAATTGTGTTATGCTAGGTATTTAGGAATGATAGGAGCATATTATCATAGAATATTAAAAAATTTTGAAACCTCTATTATTTATTATACTAAATCATTAAAGGTTTTAGATAAACTTGGTGAAGAAGTGAATTATTATATTAAATTGAATGTTCTCTATAATATATCTATGGCTTATATAGTTTTAGGTGAAATTAAATTAGCTGAAGAATTTATTAAAAAGATAGAAAAACTAGTAAAATTAGGAGGAGTAATACAAGAAGATGAAATATATACAATATATATTGTAAAAGGTATATTATTTGGAAGGCAAGGTCAATATCAAGAAGCTTTAAAGTGTATAGATAAAGTTATTGAAATGTTTATAAAAAATGGATTGCATATTAATGACCCATATGCTGTTACAGTTTATGTGTATAGAACAGAGATATTGAGTTTTCTTGGTAGATATCAAGAAGCTTATACTCAAGCCCAACAGATATATGATATGTATAAACCTCTCAAGCATAAGGATAATGAAGTATTTGCATATATTTACATAGAAATGGCAAGAAGTGCATTAGGTTTAGATAAAGTAGATAAAGCTTCTGAATACATCAATAAACCTATCCACATGTTGTTAGCACTGGAAAACATAACCCCTGAGAAAACAAATTATTCTAAAAATCCAAGCTTAGCAGCTGGTTATATAGTACAAGGTGATATTTTGTTTGCTCAAGATAGGCTTGAACAAGCCATAGAATCTTATAAAAAAGCGTTTGTTATATATCATTATTTATATGGGGATAGAAGTAAAAATATTGCTCAAGTAAGTAAGTTATACAAGAAAGGAGCAAAAGCTGCCTGTAAAAGCAAAGATTTATATAATTATAAATTTTTTGGCAAGCCACAAATTAATGAGTTTGGCATACACCACCCTAATACAGTTGATATGTTTGAATATTGCAAACAATATGACATGGATTTGTGGAGCAAAAATCATTAAGGATATCTAAGCTGTGTGATTTATATAGGACTAAGGATTAGATTTTAAATAACTTACTAAAGATGGGTTGCTATTTTTAGCCTTACCACAATTACGATTATAAATTTGGAGGAATTATGACAAACAACAAATTAGTTATATATCAAAGAAAAAAATAAGGTTACTTTTTATAATAATAAATTAAATTATTGACACGCTAAGTAACTTGTCGTAGCATAATCTAGAAAACTTGAAGAGTATAATGAAGGCTTTTAAGATATGATATAATCAATGTTAAAAAAATGATATCAAGAAAAAATGATTGTTTACAGAAGATCGATCAACTTATTGGAGAAAAGATTTATTCTCTAAGACTTGCTAAAGGGGTGTCACGACAACAACTAGCGGATATAGTAGAAGTAAAAGGGCAGCAGTTATAAAAATACGAAAGGGGCATTAATAGAATATCAATAAGTAGATTAGTTCTTGTTGCTAAAGCACTAGATAAAAATATAGAGTATTTTTATAAAGATTTAGAAGATGCTGATACTATACAACCAGTATTTTTTGAAAATCAGCATATGTACATAGAGGTTTCAAGGAATTTTATAAAAATTCGCAGTTCAGAGCAGCAGCAAGCGGTTAATGCATTGATACGATCTTTAATTACTAAAGAAGTTGAAACATCATAAATTTATAATAGACTTGCTGCATAAATCAAAGATAGTTGAGGGATTTTTAGGAGAAACGAAGCCGGCTACCTTCGCGTACACAGACGTACGTGAGGAGCGGAGGCGAGTTTCGACGACAAAATCACCAACTAGATTGACTTATGCAGTAAGTCTAATTAGTAATAGTGCTTGAAAAACAAGATATGGAATAAGAGAAAGCGATAAACAGACACAAGATTTACAACAACTAAGTATTTTTATAAAATTAGGCAGTGTAAAGGCATGGTTAGCTGCGTAACATCAGTTAATAATTTATTTCTGAGTATACCACTTTGGAATAGAACGATTTGTCCATTTTGGTTTTATTATATCGTTATTCCATTTTACAGTTAAGTATTGCTGATATGCTTTAAAAATATTAGAGTGATTAGAAAAATCAATTTGTAAATAGTCTGATTTAGTGCAATTGACGAATGGTGTCATATTATTATCATCGATTAAATGCGAAGAATATTTAAGTAAGTTGCTGATTAATTGTTGAGTTTTATGTTTCTTATGATAACGATTTGTATATTCATGACAAAGAGCTATAAGATGTTCAGAAAGCCAAAACCAGTTATTTCTATTTGAAGATGCCCAAATAGTACAAGGGTGTTTCAAATGGGTAGGTTTATAAATATCAGGATATACAATTTGACTATTGCAGAAAATAGCAGTACTAAGTAATTGAGCAGACTCAACTATCATTTTTAGGACTCGTTTATTATCAAGTGCCTGTGCTGATAATATTGGACAAATATTAGTAATAAAAATGTTCATATATGTGTGATTTATAGACCTTGTTACAACAGAAATGTAAGATAAAATAGTATCTAATTATTAAAAAACTTGATTACTACAGCTTGTTATAATAGGAATTAAGTTAGGGACTTACAAGGTCATTTGTAATGGATGCTAAGATTAAGTTGCGTTTGAGTTGTATTAAGTTATATAAACAATTAGAGCATGCAGGAAAGGTATGCGAACATTATGGTATTTCACGCTTTACATTACGCAAGTGGTACAAACGCTATGAAGTATTAGGTAAAAATGGTTTGTGTGATATTAGTAGTAAGCCCAAAAACTTTCCTTTTCAAAAAAGAAGTGAAGTTGATGAAAATCTTATACTAGACCTCTTTCGAAAATCGCTTGTGCGCAAGGGTGTGAAGGAGACGCTTCACCTCGAACCGCAGCGTACTCTAATTCCGTTACGGATTCGAGTACCGCATCATTGTTCAAATCACCAGCAGAAGTAGAGTTGCGAAAGAAGTCTATTCTAAGGCCATCAGCAACTGTTCCTCCAAATTGAGCTTATTTTTACGCCCTCCTTTTGATTTCTTAAGACCATCAGCTTGCCTCAAAATATCCACCATCTTTGAGAATGTTCCCTTCTTTACTCCTGTTAATCGACGAAATTTTTCATCCTCTAACTCTTTAATATGTTCGAATTTCATTATTACTTCAAATCAGATATTTATAACACCATTCTACATCATTGTCTAGTTTCGAAAGAAGTCTAATAATGATATGCCTTTTATGTTACACGAATATCTTAATGATTTTAATTGGACTATGCTTGAACTAATGGCTTAAGAGCAGGAAATTGAAATTCTTTGGCATAGTTTGCAAAATAACTTGTGTAAGATACGAGAACAATTTATAGGGGAATAAAAATATAAAATTAACTTTTATATTTAATAACATATTTTATTATGCTAACTCCTATGTAAAATAAAGGAGTACTACATATTGTGAAGAAAAGTTTAAATAAATAGCTGTTCACTATAAGTGACCACATACGATCTATTGGTAGAACTCCAAATATACTCATGAAGCTAATAACAATACAAGTATCTACAAATAGCGAAATTGCTGTACTGCCATTGTTCCTAAGCCATAGCCATCTAGCATGAGTAACTTTACGTATCCATAAATAAATTGTAATATCAATGAGTTGAGCAGTGTAACAGGCAATAATTGAACCTATGAAAGCAATACTATATAACCCAAAAACCTTATGAAAAGTTATATTATCGATTTTAGACCATTCTGTGGCATTTAACCTATCCATTATTGCTATAATTAATACAACAATTATATTCATAGCTAGTGCAAGTTTAACACAGAAATTAGCTTTGGTTTTCCCATAAAATTCAGCAATTAAATCAGTAAGTAAAAATGTTAATGGGTATGTTATTGCACCTACAGAAAGTTCAAAAGTATAAAAAGGTAATATTGGTAAGAAAACAAACTTTTGATATATTAAATTACCTGTTACAATGAGAATTGCAAATAATACGCATATAGTAATATAAATTTTTTCATCTATGGTCATGTTTTTGGAATCATAAATTAAGAATATTTTGGGTGAAAACTATATTAAAATAAATAAGTCTACCTAGAATTCAACTTATAAAATTATTTATATATGGTAAAGCTTGTTGTATTACATCATCATCCACCACGGTTTCACCATATAATTAATATTGTGACATTAATACAAAAATTCTACTTTTCTTGTATGTAGAATAATACAATTATTCTTTACTAAAATGCACCAATATCTATATTAACTCTAAATTAAATTTTTTTAAAGGTTACAATTGTGCTCAAGAAAATTAAGGTACTTTGCATTGCTACTCTGATGGTTATAACACCAACTTTAACAATGGCAATTAGTGGTGAGGTTAGAAAAATTACTCCACCAAAATTAGACACTGCATATTTGGGACAAAAAATACTTTGTTATCGTCCAATGAGACATGGTTCTCCTAAAATGAGTGTAGAGGAAAAAGATAGTAAAATAATCGCTAATAACTATGGGCATGGTGGTAGTGGCTGGACTCTTGGACCTGGTTCTGCTGAGTACGTTAATAACTTACTTATAAACTCAAAATATGCAACTGATCTTACAAAAGATACGCCAATTACCATTATTGGAGCAGGCGTCTTGGGATTGTTTACAGCTTATGATTTAGAACAAAAAGGTTTTAAGAATATTACGATTGTTGCAGAAAAATTTGATGGACTGGCTTCTAATAATGCGGGTGGCTTACTTGCTCCAGTATCTATGGATAATGATCAAGAAATACAGACAGTTCTTCAGAAAATAGAAATTGATGCTTATAAATTTTATGCATCAATCGCTAAGAAACAGCATCCACACTTTAAGGAAGGAGCTATCATTGTTCCAACTTATTTTAGAACTCGGGAAGAATCTGGTTTAGAGCCTTATGTTGGTAAGGTCATGAAACCAGCAAAAGAGGTGACAGTTGACTTTGATAATGGTACGACAAGGAAGATGATTGTATATGATGACGGTATTTTTATGGATACAGGCATACTTATGGCAGAACTTAACGAATATTTAAGAAGTAAAAATATTAAGTTTGTACAGAAAAAAGTTAACTCATTTGCTGAACTTGATGGAAAATTTATCTTCAATTGTACTGGACTTGGTGCTAGTAAGCTTAATAATGATGAAAAATTGGTGTCAGTCCAAGGTCACTTGATTATGCTTAAAGATCAAAATCCTAAAGATATACAATATATGATTTTGACTCGTTGGGATGAAGGTAAAACTAAGTCTGGACAAAAAATAGAGCGTGATTTTTATATTTTCCCAAAACATATGCCAAATACTGGTGTGAATGATGTAGGAGTCATTGGTGGTACTTTTATTGAAGACGCAACACCTGAAACACCTAATGACGAGGAATTTGGTGTTATACTAAAAAATGCTAAAGAATTTTATGGGATTAAACAAGTCCCATAATTAGGGTCATTTAAAAGTTGTAACTAATGATAGAAAAGTTTGTTTTTTAAAATAGACCTCCTTCGAAACTCTACTTCTGCTGAGGGATTTGAAGGAGACGCTTCACCTCGAACCACAGCGTATACTGCTCGTAAATGAAGAGTTGGTAGACGATAGTATAACTTCAAGAAGAGCTAGGCAGTAGCAAAGTCGAGCAGCGTAGCGTACATTAGTACATGAGCAGCTTCGATCTTTAGACACGACAACGCCAATTCTTGAAGTTCACCGAGTATACTCTAATTCCGTTACGGATTCGAGTACCGCATCATTGTCCAAATCACCAGCAGAAGTAGAGTTTCGAAAGAAGTCTGTTCTTAGTAGGTATAATTGCCTATATACTTATTCAATAAATAACTTTCTATCAATTGACAAGCTTATTTTTATTTGTTAGCATCAAAGACTCCATAACATTATTTTAAAAACAAATTCACGACAACTTAACTAGAATATCAAATATGCAATTTCAAGATACTAACGATTTACATAAAATAGCCGATATTATTAGTACTAAGCTAAGTGAACATGATATAGCAGCAACAACATATTATAGATTAAAAGACCCTTGTTCTGCCTTAAATAAGATGATACTAAAGACTAACGAATTAAAGGATCTAGTTGCTTTTAGATTTATAGTTGATAAGCTAGAATATTGTTATAAAGTGTTAGATATTATCTGTGGCATCTATTCTGTTAAAACAATAGAGAAAAAGAATTATATTGATTATCCTAAAGATAATGGTTATCGTTCCTTGCATATTGTTACGAGTGTCGGCAACCCTAGACGTGATGTGGAAATGCAGGTACGAACCAATGAGATGCATGATATAGCAGAATTTGGTACAGCAAATCACCATGAATATAAAAAGATACAGGCAGCAAAGATAAGAGAGTTACTGCCTAGTGGCATGTTGAATGTGGCTGCTATTAATACTGGGCTAAATAAAGCGTACGACATCTTTACCAATTTTAATTGGACTATACAAGAACTTATTGATTATGAGCAAACAATTATAAACCTTTATCGTATTTATCAAGACAACTTGCGTAAAGTATGAAGTGCATAGTGTTATTGAGTAGCTAAAATATTTTCGGGTTAGCTATAGCTTCAAACCATGTTTGGCTAGTAAAGATGAAAGCTCTAGTTTTAGACTATTTAGTTTTTCCAAACTATCTGATTCATATTTAGCAATAATTTTAGCTTCAGTATTTGAAGCTCTTAGTAACCACCATGCATACCCTTGAGATTCATTGGGCATATTATGTGAGTCAACCCTTATACCATCAATATCGTTAAAAGTGATATTTCTACTGTTTAAATCCTCTTTTATTTGCTGAATAATATCAAATTTAAGGTTATCTGATACAGAAATCTTAATTTCAGGGGTACTATAACATTTAGGTAACTCATCTATCATATCGTCCAAAGTTTTTTTTGACCTTGATAGTAAATCAACAAACCGTAGGGCAGCATAAATTGCATCATCATATCCATAATATTTATCAGCAAAAAATATATGACCACTAGTTTCACCGCCAAGTAACGCCTTAGTTTTTTGCATCTTATCTTTGATAAAGGAATGACCTGTTTTCCACATTATCACATTTCCACCATAGGACTTAATTTGATTAAATATGCTGCTACTTGATTTGATATCCATTATAATAGTTGCATTTGGATTTTGCTCAATTACATCTTTTGCCAATATAGCAAGAATTTGGTCGCCTAAAATTATTCGTCCTTTCTTACTTATAATGCCTATACGATCTCCATCCCCATCGAATGCAATACCAATATCGCAATCCTGAGTCTTAACTATCTCTATTAGTTGTTCTAGATTCTTGGGAATAGTTGGATCTGGGTGGTGATTAGGAAAATTACCATCAATTTCTGAATTTATAACGATATTTTTGTTGGGTAATCTTAATGCTAATAAGTCAATAATATTTCCAGCCGCACCATTGGCAGGATCCCATGCGACTTTTATTTGAGGTTCTATAGTTATTCCTTGCAAAATCCTATCTAGATATTTATCGGTAACATTTAAATTGCGTATATTACTTAGTGCTAGAAAATTTTTTGGTATAATAAGATTGGTGGACCAATCTTGACTTAGAATATTATTCAGTAAATCTTGTATTTGTTGGTCGAAAAAAGACTCTCCTTGTGATAACAACTTAAAGCCATTATCATCTTTGTGGTTATGGGATCCTGTTATCATTATGCTAGCTTGTGGCTTAAATATTTTATCAGCAAAATATAAAACAGGGGAGGGTACAATACCTATTGAGGTAACCTTCCCCTTAGCTGAAATAATACCATTAACCAAAGCATGGTAAAGGGCAGGGGAGCTTAATCTACCATCACATCCTATAAATATTTCATTCCCTTGCTTTGATATATGCATTTTGGTAAAACAAAAGCCAATTTTATAAGCAATAGTTGGATTAATATCTATTAGACTGCTGCCACGAATGTCGTACAGTCTAAAAATTGTTCTATTTATTTCCATTGTCATTATAATTGAGTATACTTACAAAACTTGAAATCATAGCAGTATATATTATAAATGAAAATTTTAGCATTTGATACGGCAAATAATAGTGCATCTGTTGCAATCTCTGAAGATCAGATTATTCTAGCCTATATTGAGGAATTAAGGTCTTCCATGCAGGCTGAAACTATCGTGCCAATGATTGAAGAAGCATTGAAAATAGCAAAGCTTTCTTATCATGACCTAGATTATTTAGCCGTTACAAACGGCCCGGGTAGTTTTACAGGCATTAGAATAGGCTTATCAGTGGCAAAAGGCATTTTGCTAAGTACAGATATAATAGGCACTACTATATCTAATTTTGAGTTTTCCTGGTGGGGAGCCAGCAGGCAAGTAAAAAATTATGATAAAATTTTTATTTTTCTCAATGCATATAGAGGGCAATTATATAGCCAAGTTTTTGACCAAAATGAACAAGCTTCTATTCCGTCACTGATAAATTATGACCAAGCTGTGGAATTATTAAATACAGAAAATGCTGCTATTAATGTCTGTGCAGGTAGTGGGGTAGAGATGATATACGACAAGATTAGGGATATAAAAAATTTAACAATCTTACCTCGTTTTACTAGAGTTAAGGCACTGCATATATGTAAATATATAGCCGATAAAATAGACCTCTTGCGTAACTCTACTTCTGCTGGTAATTTGTGCGTCGATCCGGCACTCGAATCCTCACGTACATTTGAGTACGCTGCGGTTCAAGGTGAAGTGTCTCCTGCAAATTCCCTAGCAGAAGCGAATTTCGCAAGAGGTCTAATAAGGAAGCACAATTTCTCTAACTCCATAGAACCGTTATATATTAGACCAGCTGATGCGAAGATTAGACTTCTTACATAATTCTACTGCTGCAAGAAGTCTATTAAAAATTTTCCTAACCTCTTCCTTTACCTTCTGTTTTTTCATTATGTGGAGGTGGTGACGTTGGTGCTTTAGATGACATATGTGATTTTGCTTTTTGTCCGACAAATTTTGCCTCATTCTTCAATTGTTCAGCCAATGGTAGTTTGCTCTTGTCATCAGAATATCCATGCCATTTGTCTTTTAAATATTCACAAATTCTTTTAATAAAATTCTTCCTTGGTATTATCGTATTCGATGATGCAGCTTGATCATTTACTAATTGCTTAGTAAATTTCTTTACTGTATATTTATTTGGATTATCGATAAACTTATTTAACTGTTCCGCAGCTTTTTTAGCAATGTCATTAACGGATTGTGAACTTAATTTCCCTGTCTTTGTATCTTTTTGAGTTGCAATTGCTTGACCAATTTGTTCTATCAATACGTCAGCTAAAGCCTCTGTAGCACCATTTGCTTTTTTAAATGCGCTTATTGTTTCCGGCTTCACTCTTTCATCTGATATGATTTCTGCAACTCTTTCTTTCATATCTGTTTTATATTGATTTTCATTAAGAGGAGCAGTTAATAATTCTTTCGATAAAGCCTTATTGCTATCAATAATTGCTTGAGGGGATTTTTGCTCACAATTTGTTTGGATTGTTTGTATATCGCCAATAAATCGATCAGCAATCTTACCAGTACCAGCCACATCAATTACTACCTGCGTTTTTGGTTCAATATCTCCTACTTTTCCTAACGTAGCGGTAATATTTACAGCCATATAATCTTGACTATTAAATTCCGTACCCATCATCTTCCTAAGGTTACTCTGTGGCAAGAAAGCACCCATACTACAATCAAACATGAAATTCTGTCCGCCAATATATGATACGTTACGATCTTTATCTATAGTGATCTTGGACATACTACCATCTCTTAGCCATTCATTCGTAGGATCGCATCCATAGTTATTAAATGCTTTAAATCTTAGTGGAGTCAATCCACCTATACCACCAGCTATACCCCCTTGGTGATTTGCAGCTAAAATATATTTAGTTTGTTTTTGTGATAAATGATAATCTTTTGTTAATATATCATGCAGATCTTGATAAGTTACCTTATAGTCCTGATCTTTACCTAACTTACACTGATCTATTAAGTCTACTAGTTTACCGTCTTGAGATTCAAGATAGAAACCGCGGTCTATATCATTGTTAACCTGCTTTTCACGAGATTGAGGATTGTTTTGATAATCTTTGTCATGTTTAGGATCAAAGGACTCTGCCATATATTGTAAGTCTTTATCTATATTTTCTGCAGCATCATCAGATGTAAAACTATATGATTTCATAATATAATATCTCCTTAGTTAACTTGCATTCAATAAACTAGATTAATAAACTAGTTTTCAATAAGCTTTTTCCACATTGACTATGATAATGGGTGATTTATTTATCTCATGTTTCAATGTCTTACGAATAGCCGATCTTACAGCATTCTCAATCTGTTCATTGAGAATGTTACCTTTTGATTTCCTCTGAATTTCTATCGTTTCAGCAATATCATCTTTAATCATATTAATTAGCTGTGCATCATCGTCAGAGTCAAGAAGACCCGGCATAGATAAAATAGGTCTGCAACTAAGGCTACCATTTTTATTTATTACCAAACTTGCCACTACTATACCAGAATCACGCATACGTCTACGAGTTCTAAAAATCGATGAGTCTGCTGGTAAAAGATAATTGCCGTCTACAGCTAAATAACCTGTTGTTACCTTGGATAAAATACGAGGATTATGAGGATCAAGTAATAATAAGCTACCATTTTCGACTTCAACAGCATGTTTTATACCGTTTTTACGAGCTAATTTCGCGTGTTCATGTATATGTACCGGCTCACCATGCACTGGTACACAAATCTGAGGTCTAATTAGAGAGTACATGTGTTTGAGTTCGTCAATTGATGGATGCCCAGAAACATGTACAAAGTGATCTCGTTCAGTTACCACTTCAATTCCTGACCTCACAAAAATATTAAACATACGGAAAATTTTCTTTTCATTGCCGGGAATAATTTTTGAAGAAAATATAATTGTATCTTTAGGAGCTAACTTTATACTATGGTGACTATTATTTGCCATTTTTGCAGTAGCTGCTAGAGGCTCACCTTGGCAACCAGTAGCAATAACTAAAAGTTCTTGCCTTTTAAATCTTGCTATATCTCGTTCATCGATCAAAGGGGCAATATCTTTCATATAACCACTTTCCTGTGCTGCAAGCAAAATTCTATGCAAACTTCTTCCCGATAGGACAACTTTTCTTTTTGCCATCTGACCTGCGTGAATTAGAGTCTCAAGACGAGCCAAATTTGAGGCAAAAGTTGTTACCACAACCATCTGAGAGCAACCTGCTATAATATCTACTAAACTTTTACGCACTTCTCCTTCTGAACCAGAAGTTCCTTCATTAAATACATTAGTTGAGTCACAGACTAAAGCTAGAACCCCTTCATCACCATAAGATTTTAGTAGAGCTTCATCAGCTTTCTTACCAAGTACCGGATCATTATCAAATTTCCAGTCTCCTGTATGGAGAATATTGCCAGCTTGTGTACGTATCATAATCGCCTGCATTTCTGGAGCTGAGTGGGTTAGCGGTATCATCTCTAGTTGGAATGGATCAAGATTTATTTTTGCCGAAGGCTTTACTTCATGAATTTTTATAGTTTTAGCAAAATCATATTCTGCTAATCTAAGTTTTAGAAAATTTGCTGTAAAGGTAGTGGCATATATTGGACATTCTAGGCTACTCCACAAATATTGGATTGCTCCCAAATGGTCTTCATGTGCGTGAGTTAGAACTAAACTTACTATATCTTTTTTATAGCGTTCAATAAAGCTAATATCAGCAATTATCATGTCAACACCTGGTAAATAATCATCGGCAAAACCGCTACCGCAGTCAACCATCAACCATTTTCCTTGATAATGATATAGATTGACATTTATGCCTATTTCATTTGCACCACCAAGTGGTAAAAATAGTAAATCATTTTTATGGTTTTTAATGTTGAATGACATATTAACTTCTATATGATGTAGGATTTAAGTATACTTTTATAACTTATTTTTGGCTTTTAGTCTATGATTAATACTAATTTAGTTTATACTAGTATATTCACCTTTGGTATAGTTTTATTATTAACTATACTATTTCCTAATTTGGATATAGATTTCTCAAAATTATTCTACGACAGCAATAATGGATTTATCTATCGTAACAATAATATTGTACAATTATTATTTGAAGTTATTCCAATATTAACTACTATACTGACTATAGTAATATTATTATACCTACTTTACTTAATTGTTAAGTACAAAACTTTTAATAAGCTTATTATTTCAGGGGGTTTTTATATAATTTTATCTACAGCAATAGGTCCTGGACTACTAGTAAATTATATATTTAAAGAAAATTTTGGTAGGGCTCGTCCGCTGCAGATTAAAGAGTTTAATGGTACAAAAAATTTTACTAGAGCCTTCTCAATCTCTAATGAATGTTTACATAATTGCTCATTTTCATCAGGCCATGCAGCTATGGCGTATAGCTTAACTAGTTTTGCTTATGTTGCTCCTTTGATATTTTTCTCAAGAATTTATAGTATCACATTGATTTTTGGTACATTAGTTGGACTAAGTCGTATATTAATGGGAGGACATTTTTTAAGTGATGTACTGGCTTCATGTGTTGTTATACTAATAATTAATCATCTATTATATTTATGTTGGCAAAAACTAAAATTAATTTAAATAAAATTGCGATTGTTTATAATAGTGCTAAAAAATCATTAGAGCTAGTTAGACAGCTTGAACTAGTTTATAAGTTTTGTAAGGTAGAAGAAGCAGAAATAATTGTTGTAGTTGGAGGGGACGGAGAATTACTACATGCGATACACCGTTATATGCATCTTGATGTTTCTTTTTATGGAATTAATTCTGGTAACATTGGGTTTTTAATGAATCCAGTTATTGTTGAAAAGTTAATGGATAATTTACAAGAATCTATAATTTCTCATTTATACCCTTTAAAAATGCAAGCCGAAAGCATAGACAATAAAACCTATACTGCCCTAGCTATTAATGAAGTATCAATATTTCGTAAAACCAACCAAGCTGCTAAATTCAAGATCGAAATTGATCAAGTTGAGCGTATGAGTGAATTAGTAGCCGATGGGGCAATGGTTGCAACCCCAGCTGGCAGTAGTGCATACAACTTATCTGCTGGAGGTCCTATTTTGCCACTTGAGTCAAACGTATTATGCCTCACACCAATTTGTCCTTTCCGTCCAAGACGCTGGCATGGTGCGTTACTACCATTTTCTACTACTATAAAGTTTGAAATCTTAGAAAGTAATAAAAGACCAGTAAATGCAGCTGCAGATTTTCAAGAGTTTGATAATATTAAGTCAGTATTAATTAAATCTGTAAAAAACAAGAAGATAAAGTTACTATTTGATAAAAAAAATAGCCTTGAAAATCGAATTATTAAAGAGCAATTTAATGAGTAATTCACCTTATGTATAACATAAAAGTCATAGGGAAAATAGCCTAGAGCTATTAGCGAGGAGTTACTTTGGTGACACCCCCCCCTAATGGCGATGATTACTTGAGCCTACTATATATAGTCAATTGATGAGAAGTTGGTGACGTCGTCACTCGTCGCTCACCTATTACATATAGGCGTCGCTCCATCGCTCCTAGCACCAAATCCTCCTGAATTGACTATAATTTATTACATTGAACTGAGGTTAAAAAAATAATTTTTATCAAAACTAAAGATTATTTCTCCCATTTTTCTTAAAGCTTTGTTATAATCACTCTAGGTGCTGTGAACCTAGTATCATAGTATCTTACATTTTTCTATAATCGTCATAGCAAGGCTCTTTAGATGCCGTGGCGATCTAGGTAAACAGCGAAGCTGTTTTTTTAGAGTAACGCTTCGCGTATCCTAGATTGCCGCGTTGCTGCTTTTTCGTGACTCCTCGCTAATAGACGCTCGGAAGGACTCTTAACAGTAGTGACATAAAAAATGTAAAATTGCTATGACCTAGTATACTTAAACTTGCATACTTGCTAATCTTATAATTTAATATGAGAATAAATGAATAAAGAATTTGTAAGACATTTCCTAATAGGCTTTTTTAGTGTATTTAAAATATCTCAAACGACAGTAAGAAAAAAGCTAGAGACAGATTTACTTGAATACTTTATTAGAGTAGAAAAAGATATTAATTCAACATTTCAAGAAATAAGAAAAGAATATGAAAGATAGTAAAAGTTTTTTTGCTAATAACAATAGGTTGAATAAAGGATATTTAAAAGTTAGTAATCCTAAGGAGTCGGATAATAGCTTCTATAGTAAGAAGTTTGCACATGTTTTGCCACCTGTAGATTTAATGGCAGAATATGAAAATATTTATCCAGGAACATTGACAAAGCTAATTGCCATGGCAGAAAAAGAGCAAGTACATAGACATCAGATGGATATTAAAAGTATTGAGGTTTATGAAAGCGTAACAAAAAAAGGTAGAATAAGTAGCATTATATTCATGATAATGGTCTGTATTACTACTGTAGTTTTGGCTGTATTGGGACATTTTATAATTGCCAGTATTTTCACGGTTTCAGTATTGTTAGGCATAGGAACTGGCGTATTCTTGTCTTCTGCTAAATTTACTAAGCGGAAAGACTATACTAAAAGGTGAAATTATATAAGAATCTTATAATAATTGAGTAAAGATTATGAGTAAATTACAAAAAGAAATGCAAGAAAGGCAGCAAAGTCCTTTTAAATATGTGGCTTTTAGTGGTGGTGGAGCTAAGGGGGCTGGATATTCTGGTGTTTATGAGGGTTTGAATGAATCTAAAGTAATTGAAGGGGTAGAAGCAGTTGCAGGATCATCGGCAGGGGCAATAGCTGCTGCAGTGACAGCATTTGGTATACCACCTAAAGAATATGAAGCTATTTCAAAAAATACAAACTTCAAAGATTTACTTGGGACTCAAGGATTTTCAATTGGTCCGGTACCGCTTAGCAAAGATGGTACTCCATTATACGAGCTTGTAGATAAGACTATAAGAAAAGGTGCTTATAATTTTTTAAAGGGCAAAAATTTTGTGGAACTTGCTACAGCGAGATATGAAAGGATTTCAGAAGAACTGAGAGAGTTAGACAAAAAAAGGCAAGATCTTTTAAATACGATTGAAACATTAAAACAACAAGATGATAGTAATAGTCAGCAGATTGCTGATATAAATGAAAATATTCAAGGTTTAGATTTTCAGGAACAAAATTTTAAAAAACAATCCAAGAAAATTCAAGCTATAATAGAATCTAACGGGAAAGAATTCATTGAATTAACAGACAAATGTCAAAAGGGTGGTGAACTCCTTTTTAAGGATTTAGCTCTTTTAAGACTTCTTGATCCAGTGCAATTTAAAGACTTATTAATTACTGCAGTAAGGCGAGATGATAGTACTTTGCAAATTTTTAGTGCTGAAAATACTCCTGATGTTCCAATTGCTAGAGCTTGCCATGCTTCCGCTTCTCTTCCTTTAGTTTTTCAACCTGTAAAAATTGATGGTGTCGAGTATGTCGATGGGGGGTATAGAGACAATACTCCTATAGACTATTTCCCCGAAAATGACAGTAAAGTCGATGTTGCGGAAGAGTTGGATGGTTTTGAGAATGTTACCCTAGCAAAAAAGCAAGGTAGGGTTTTAGCTCTTGCCTTCGGTAGTGGTATGGATGATTCAGCAAATATTGCTATATATAGTGCTAAGAATTTTGAAGGTCCAAATGCCCTAGTGAAATTTTTAATTGATGTAGTATATAAAATGCTAGCTAAAGTTGGTGGAAATCTTATACACACAGAAACTAATAAAAAGACTTTTGATGATTTACGTGAGAATGCATTAAATACGGTTGCATTAAATACTCAAGGTATATCTACTCTCAGCTTTGATGATGCTGAAAAATATGCAAGTTACTTACATATTAAAGGTCGTTTTCAGACTTTGGAGTATTTAGATAATTTTGAACTTGGTAAAGGGGTAGATAAAGCATTTGAACAACAAAAATTTCTCCTAAATGTTTATGAAGTTTATGATAATGAAAATTTGAATAAAACTTTTTTTAATAAGCTATTAAATCACATAGCCCCACCCCCACCGGAAGAAACTAAAAAAAAGAACTCTTGGCAAGATCGTGATGTTATGCGAAATCATCAAGAAAAAGCTGACACATTGTTATCTTTTTGTACGGAAGAACGCTGGAAGGGGAAAGATAACAAGGCTGTATTAAAAGAGTATGTAATAGTTGCAGCAACTGCACGCAATAATGAACTTAGAAATGATACCAAGTCTATAGAATCACTGATTAAGACCTTAAATAATCCAACAACACCGAGTAAAATTAAAAATGATTTTGTAGAATTATTAGCTATTGATAAAAAACAAGATCAGAGATTTGATACAAGTAAAAGTCCAGCAAAGAATATTACTGAGTTTAAGTTTACAAAAGAAGATTTTAAAGATTTTCTAGGTAAAAATAAAAGTGAGGCATTTCGAATTAGTAGTGGAGGAAAGGGAGTAGGGCAGGCTAAGGGGGGATGACCATAAATATGGAAATTAATTATGGGAATAATTATGCAAATTACCACGTCTATTATCGAAGAAGTAGCGAAGCACTACGAAGCAATCTATTTTTGGTTACTTAGCTATTCTCAACTTTTAACAAATCTGTGGTACTATGGTAAATAATCTTATTTGTAATCCTACCAGCAAACCTTGGAGTACTAATGATTTAATCCACTCGGAACTTATTACATCGAGAGATCTAATATATAATCCATGTCAGTTTATATGTTCTGAACCAGTAATGGAAAGTGAAAGTATTGCATATGGAGCCTACATGTTCAAGTTAAATTCTATGAATGTTAGATTTCGTGTTGCTAAGATTACTCCTACAAAAATTGGTCAATTTGTAACACTATGGAAGAGAATTGGGAATGGATCAATCCAGCCATATGATATTGCAGATTCAATTGATCTTTTTATTGTAACAACGCGTAAAAGAGATAAGTTTGGTCAATTTATATTTCCACAATCTGTTTTGTATAAATATGATATAGTCTCGCATAATAACCAAGGTGGTAAGAGAGCAATAAGGGTATATCCACCTTGGGACATTGTTATAAACAAGCAAGCTAAAAAAACTCAAGCATGGCAACTAGAATATTTTTTAGAAATTCCAAGAAATAAACCAATTAACTACGCAAGAGCACAAATGCTTTATAATCAAGTTAAATAGTCATTACTAATTTTGGATCAAGGCAATAGATTGGCTTGCCTATGTCTAATCTCTTGATTGCTGCATTGCAGCTCCTCGCAATGATGGTGGTACTCTTACTGACAAAATATTTGTGGGTAATGCTAAGAAATAGGCTTTTCGTAGTGACGTAAGTTTGGTATATAGTTAAACCTATTGAATTAGGTGATATAAATAGAAAAAATATCATTAACCTTTAAGAAATTATTGTTATATTCTTGTCACCTAATATTACAGGTTTTACTATAAATACTTATTCGGGATAGTCGTAGAAATTAACCATCTTCTCAGATATTAATTGGCAATCATATTTTTCTAAAATATCTTGTCGAATTTTTTTACCTAGGTGTTTTCTAAGTAGAGGCATAGTGATTAATAGCTCCATAGCTCTTGCTAAATCTTCTGTATTTTGCGGTTTAACTAATAATCCGTTTATTTGGTCTTGTATTAATTCTCTACCACCTGGGGCATCAGTAGTAATAATGGCTCTACCATATGCTCCAGCCTCTAAAAGACTACGACTTAGCCCTTCACGGTAGGAAGGTAATACTGCAATATGTGCTTTTTTCCATATTTCTTCTATATTTTTCTGATAACCAAGATATTTGATATATCCTAGATTTTGATAGTCTTCTAATATTGATTGTGCTATTGATTGCTTATTATCTTTATCAGGTTCGCCAACTAACCAAAACTCAGCATCTATACCTTTTTGTTTTAATATTTTTGCAGCATATATAAATTCATATATACCTTTATCAATAATCATTCTAGCTACCAATGCCACCACTATTTTATTACCTAGTGGTTCTAGAAGAAAAGGAAACTTTTCAGTTTCTATACCAACGCTGCATTGTTTAACAATTAAATTTTTGGGTGCTATAGCTAATTTTACCAGTAAGGCTAAATCATCATCGTTTTGTACGACAAATAACATACTTCTATAATATCCTATTATGGATATTATTCTAACTATAATGCTTCTAACTAATCTTAGCAAAAAATTGCTACTTATAAAAATTAAACCCATACCAACAAAAGTGTTAATAACTTGCGGTAAACCCTTCTGTTTTGAGCATATACTGCATAAGAAGGCAGTTATACTCCCATAAAAAATTGGTTTTATAGTAAAATTATGCAATATATCCGGTTTCTCTTTATTTAATATGCTAATTAACTTGATTAATAATAATAAATCAGTAAAAGGGTTGATACTTCCACGCTTTATTGAAATTGGGATTACTTGTAAACCATGCTGTTCTATCTTATCTTTGAATTCACTAATATTTGTTAACACTTTTACTTCATAGCCTTGCATTTTAGCAGTTAAAGCAATTGGTAGAAGATGGGCATAAAAGTGCCAATCTGTATTTGTGAAAATGATAATTTTTTTCATTTGCTTTTCTTAATAATAATTCTATAAATATACCTATAGAGCAAATACCCACTTAATTATATCATAAAAATTAATTGCACTAATAGCATATGTCAAATTATTTAGTTACTGGAGGTGCTGGTTTCATCGGTTCACATCTTGTTAACTTACTAGTAAAAGAAGGTAATCAGGTTGTAATATTAGATGATCTTTCAACAGGAGATTTCAAGAATTCGTTAAAAAAAAATGTTAAATTTGTTCAAGGGAATATCTTAGATCAAAATATTTTAGAAAAACTATTTAGAAATATTGATGGTTGCTTCCATCTTGCAGCGATAGCAAATGTACAGGAATCAATTGATAATTGGTATCACAATCATCAAGTGAATTTAACAGGAACTATTAATATATTTCTTCAGGCAAGTAAACAGAATATACCCGTTGTATATGCATCATCTGCTGCAGTTTATGGCACAGTAAGTGACTTTCCTTTACAAGAGAATGGTAAGGTAAACCCGCTTTCTCCTTATGCAGCGGATAAATTAGCCTGTGAGCTGCAAGCTAAGGTTTTTGGTGAGCTTAAATCTCTTAAAACCTGTGGTTTACGCCTTTTTAATGTTTATGGTAAAGGGCAACTTAGAGGTTCTGATTACTCTGGTGTAATATCAATATTTAAACAGAAAGTAGAAGAGGGTAAGGAGCTGGTTGTTTTTGGTGAGGGTAATCAAAGTCGTGATTTTATACATGTTTCAGATGTTACCAACATGTGTGTTAGAGCCTTGTCTATTGCGAGTAGCTCAGCCCCTATACTAAATGTTTGTACGGGACGTACCTACTCTATAAATGAACTTATTCAACTAATTAATAAGATTGCTATTGTCAAAGGGGTAAAATATCTACCAACTCAGGCCGGGAGTATAAATATTTCTGTTGGCAGCACAGAATTGGCTCAGCAGCTTTTAAATTATATGCCAGTATATGAGTTAGAAGCTGGATTATTAGAGCTATTTAGTGTAAATTTATGAATTCAAAAGAAACCCTGATTTTAGTATCTGATATTAGGGGATGGGCTTTTGATAACGTCGCTCAATATGTTCAATCTTTGCTAAGCAACCAATATGATTGTCATATTATTTACAGCTGTGATTACAAAACATATAAGGATTTTTTAATCAAATTAAACCAATATACTTCTATTAAATTAATACATTTTTTCTATCGTGGCTATCTGACAGAATTACTAAGAAGCATAGCAGATAATTCTAGTAATAGTAAGGCTACAGGAGAAATATTAGTAAATACTACCATTACCACTAGCATACCTGATCATCTATTTATTGAAAGTGAAAGTGAAATATTAAAAAATTTACCAACTTTCCAATTTATTGATAACTACTACACTACTTCTAAAAGATTATATGATATTTATGTAAATATCATATATTATCCAAAGCCTTGGCAAGTAATTTATGATAATGTACTAATTCATGATGCGGAATCAAGTCATGATGAAGATCATGCAAGTTTAGTTGTAACATGGATTGGTAATAGTTCTTGGGGAAGTTGGTATAGTAGTACTCCTGATTATAAAGGTCTAAAAACAGTAATTATACCGTCACTAGAACAGATGGATAAAGATGGAATTCATATCAAAAGATGTATAGTGGATAAAAATGAGCGAATACGTTCTAAACAAGAAATTTGGGAGATTTTAAAAAAAACAGACATTTTGCTAATAGCATCTGTGCAAGAAGGAACGCCGCTAACCATTATTGAAGCTATGGCATTTGGTTGTGCAATTATTACTACGGATGTAGGTATTGCTAGGGAGGTGTTACCTGAGGTGCAACATGAATTTATAATTAACCGGAATCATACAGGATTTATAAATGCAATAAAAAAATTAAATGTTGAAAGGGAACTATTAGCAAAGATTAAACAACAAAACTGTCTGTCTTATCAAGAAATCTTTGCAAATAAAACTCAAATGCAAAACTTATGGTATTCATTTATAGAAGATTCAGTAAATAATCATACTAAAAAACAGATATTACAAACAAAACAACAAATTTTAAGAAATATAGAGCTTGTTAATAATAAAGATTCTTCCTCTGTAACGTATAGACTACTCTCAAGACTCCTTTCCTTACCCTTTCTTAAGAAAATAGCCCGATTTCTTCTAAAATATTCTTGGGTTAAGTTGCCTGTTAGACGAATAATTACTATGTTCTATTCTTTTTTTTCAAAAAATGACTATGATAATTTTAAAAATTTTATCATCAAATATCAAGGACAAAAACAAGATCGATGTCATTCCAGCAACGGCGGAAATCTAGACCCGCTGCCTCTAGGGCAAAAAGATATGGATGATATTTATGTAATTTATCCTAGCATTTTTCCTGGAGTTGCTAATTCTACTAAAGGATTATTTAATAAAACCATTCCTTTTCCTATGGGAAAACTCAACGTTTTGATAAGTTATATTAACTCGTATTTACCTGACAAAATTATTACTCAAATAGCAAAATTACTTATAAAAACAGGTATTAAAAACTTAATTATATCTGGAGGGCTTGATGTTCATATTCAATTAGTAGAGAAGCTACATGAAATGAAAGGGGATAATTGTTTAAATATCTACTATTTATGGCATGGTTCTCCTGCCCAATGGGTAGGTATTGGTCATTGCCAAACTTTTTATAGATGGTTGAATTTATATAAGCAGCATAAAATTAAATCTATTATCACTCTGAAAAATGGTCTAGAACAATTTCTTATAGCCAATGGTGTACAATCTTATCTATTACAAAACTTCATACCATTGCTGCTAGAAAAAAAGATAATTTCCCGAGAAGCTGGTAAATTTACAATTGGTATATGGAGCACATCAAACATATGGATCAAGAATCTCTACCCTCAATTTGCGGCGATAAGTATGTTCAAAGATCGAGTTTGTTGTTATACTAATTTCTCTTTAGATAACAATAAATATGCTTCTTGGATGATGGAAGATGTAGAACTTAAAGTTTTTCCTGAAAATTTACCACATAAAGAATTAATAAAATTGATGGCAAATACTAATTTAACTTTATACATTACTAATTCGGAATGTTCCCCTATGATAGTTTTAGAAAGCCTAGGTTTAGGAGTACCTTGTTTAGTCGGTCCTACAGCGGATGTTTATGATGATGAATTTTTACGTGATATGTTAACGGTTAACCGTGTTGACTGTCCGTTAACTATATTTAATGCCATAGAAAAGGTTCAACAAAATATTGATATAATCTGTTCTAAGCTACCTGACTTCATTAAAAAATATAATGAAAAAGCTCTTGTTTTAAAAAACTCTTTGCTGACAGCAATAAAAGATAATCATATGAATTAACTATGCTTAACTTCAACCACATTGGTTAATTTAATAATGAAGCTAGTAGTACTATTGATTTTATGCTATATTAGCTTTAATAACTTCACACAGCCTAATAACATAAATAATGATTATGAATAATGATAAACCATTAATTTCCTTTGACTATGCTATTAAATACCTTCTGAAAGATAAAGGCGATTATTCTATAGTAGAAGGTTTTATCTCAGCTCTTCTTAAGACCAAGGGTTATAAGGACGTTAAAATAGTAGCCTTACTTGAGACCGAGAGTAACAAAGAAGATAGTAAAAGCAAAAGAAGTCTAGCTGATGTAATTGTAGAAGACGAAGATCACCATAAATACATTATTGAAATCGAGCGTAATGTTAAGGATTCTTTTATTCATAAGGCATGTTTTAATACCTCAAGACTTATAGTTGATACTCTTGCCCAAAGAGAAGATTATACTCAAATAATCAAGATATTTCATATATCGCTACTCTATTTTCCTATAGGAAATGGTAATGGAGTTATTTACCATGGTAAAACTATTATTCATGAGGTAGAAACTAATGAAAGATTAAATGTGCATATTAAAAATATGGAGACTTCTGAGGTTTTTGATGCTACTAACATCCTACCAGAATATTTTTATATATCAGTACCTCTATTTAATGATCGTTTAGAGAAAGAGATTGATGACTGGCTACATGTCATGAAATATGATGAAGTCCCACCAAACTATCATTCGCCTTATATGAGACAAGTAGCAGACAAGCTGAGCATTCTCAAAATGACCAAAGAAGAGAGGGCAAACTACTCCTATTACCAAAAAAAGCTTTATAACGATAGAGATGAATTGCAAGCTGCTGAAGCTAGAGGAGAAGCTAGAGAAAAAATTGTTATAGCTAGAAATTTACTTAAAGCTGGATTATCAATTGATATCATCGCTGAGTCTACTGGTTTGAGCAGAGAGGAAATCCAAAAATTAACTCTTGTAGCTAACGAACCCACAACTGTTGAAAGTTAAAAAACCGTCTATTAGCGAAGTGCTATTGTAAGGTTTAAACGTCTATTAGCAGTTGTATGGATAACACCGAAGCTGCTTAAGTTAACAAAACGCACACTTGGTAAACTATCTGACTATAACTCCACTAATCTACAATTGTAGTACTAGATCATGACACAACAAAGTTTCCTAAACTCATTAAATCCTCAACAACTGCTAGCAGTGTCCCATGTACATGGTCCTATTCTTGTGCTTGCTGGAGCAGGGACTGGTAAAACTAAAGTGTTAACGACTAGAATAGCCAACATAATCCAGCAAGGGTTAACTCTACCTCAAAATATTCTAGCAGTTACTTTTACTAATAAAGCTGCTAGAGAAATGCAAGATCGAATCAACAAAATGATTGATTGTTATGGGCTAAATATAGGTACATTTCATTCTATAGCAGCAAGAATTTTGCGTCAGCAAGCAGAACATTTGAATTTTAGCTTGAATAGTAGGTTTACTATTATTAGCCCTGATGATCAACTTAAATTGGTTAAAGATATAGTTAAGCAGAAAAATATAGATACCAAAAAATATGTTCCCAAACTTTTACATATTATTATTTCGTGTTGGAAAGATCAGGGATTATTGCCGTATAAACTTTCTGAATCTGATATTAAGCTACCAATTCATAAAGTGGCTCAATTTGTCTATGACGAATATCAGCAAAATTTACTAGCATCTAATGTAGTAGATTTCGGGGATTTACTACTTTACAATAATGAATTGTTTATAAAAAACCCTATAATATTAAAGTATTATCAGGAACAATATAAATATATTCTGATTGATGAGTATCAAGACACTAACGCTGTTCAGTATCTTTGGGCAAGGATGCTGGCAAGTAGCTCAAAAAATATCTGCTGTGTTGGTGATGATGATCAATCTATATATAGTTGGCGGGGTGCAGAAGTCGGTAATATATTACGTTTTGAAAAGGATTTTCCAAATGCTACAATAATAAAATTAGAACAAAATTATAGATCTAGTTCAAAAATTTTATTAGCTGCATCAAGTGTAATTAACCATAATAAGAATCGTCACGGTAAAACATTATGGACTGATAAAAATGATGGAGAAAAAATTAAAATTATATCTTGTTGGAATGATAAAGAAGAAGCAAGATTCGTTGTATCTGAAATTAGCAAGTTAGTTACAGAGGGAAAGTATAATGCAGGATTAGTTGCGATATTAGTTAGAGCAGGTTTCCAAACTAGAGCATTTGAAGAAGTGTTTATTAGTAATGCATTACCATACAAAATTATAGGTGGTCTTAAGTTTTATGAACGAATGGAGATACGTGACCTACTTGCCTATATACGTATCACTTTAAATCATAGTGACAATCTTGCTCTTGAACGCATAATAAATGTTCCAAGGAGAGCAATTGGTAATACCACATTAAAACAAATAAAAGATTATGCGGTTGAACATAATATACCTATTATTGCTGCCATTCGTCAGATGTTACAAGCAGAAATTTTTAAAAATAAAGTCAAAGATAGTCTAAACAAATTTATTAGTAATATCGATAATTGGAGTTTACGATATAGAAATGACCCAGCTATTAATGTCACTAAGTCTTTACTAGAAGAATCAGGTTATCTTGAGATGCTACAAGAAGAAAAAACAGATGAAGCAACTGGCAGAATTGAAAATATTAATGAAATGCTTAGAGCAATCGCGGAATTCGATAATATTCAAGATTTTATAGAACATTCTAGTTTGGTAATGGAAAATGAGGAATTAGAATCAAATTTTGGTGGTTCTGTTAGCATTATGACTCTTCATGCTGCTAAAGGTCTTGAATTTGATCTAGTTTTTCTACCAGGTTGGGAAGAGGGGGTGTTTCCACATCAGCGATCACTAAGAGAGGGGGAAAAAGGTCTAGAAGAAGAGAGAAGAATCGCCTATGTGGGTATTACTAGAGCTAAGAAAGACCTGTATATTACTTATGCAGAAAGTCGTTTTATGTTTTATGAAATAATAAGATCCTCTCCTTCTAGGTTTCTTGGAGAAATACCAGGTAATGTTTGTATTAGAACTTCTTCAACCAAACAACTTAATTATTTAGGGACAAAACACAAAGTTTCTTTTTAATCTTTATAAAATTATTTCATAAATGGTATTAGTGTATTCAAATTTTATGATATATTGTTTACAAGTTTTAAGAGAAATTTAGCTTGCAAGGATGAAGAAGCTTATTGCTTAATGGAGATATTTTTATATAATCCTTTCATTTTAAGAGATATAGAATGCATAAATACAGGACGCATAATTGTAATGAATTGCGATTAAAGGATGCTGGGCAAAGGGTAAAATTATCCGGCTGGGTACATAGAAGAAGGGATCACGGTAATTTAGTCTTTATTGATCTTAGAGATCATTTTGGTATAAGCCAGTTGGTATTTACTGATCAAAATCCAAGTTTAATGGATGATGCTAGTCGGTTAAGGTATGAATCAGTTATAACTGTTGTAGGTAAAGTGATAGCAAGGAGTGATGAAACAATAAACGACTCGTTAATGACTGGTAAAATTGAAATATTGGCAAGTGAGTTTATAGTTGAGTCTAATGCTGAAAATTTACCATTGTTAGTCAATTCTGAACAAATTTCTCCCGAAGAAACTAGGTTAAAATACCGTTTCCTAGATCTTAGGCGTGAAAAATTACATAATAACATTATGTTAAGATCGCAAGTTATTGCTCACGTGCGGCATCTGATGACGCAAAAAGGGTTTACGGAGTTTCAAACACCGATTCTAACAGCTAGTTCACCAGAAGGAGCTAGGGACTTCTTAGTTCCAAGCAGATTACATCCTGGTAAATTTTATGCATTACCGCAAGCTCCTCAGCAATTTAAACAATTACTGATGGTATCAGGATTTGATCGCTATTTTCAGATAGCCCCTTGTTTTAGAGATGAAGATGCTAGGGCTGATAGGTCACCAGGTGAGTTTTATCAGTTGGATGTAGAGATGTCTTTTGTTACGCAGGAAGAGGTATTTAATACCATTGAGCCGGTAATGTATGAGATATTCAGCAAATTTTCTGATAAAGAAGTATCAAATACACCTTTTGTACAAATTCCATATGAACAAGCAATGTTAAAATATGGTTCTGATAAGCCGGATCTTAGAAACCCACTGATCATTGCAGATGTTACAGAATTATTTAGAAATTCTAACTTTGCTATTTTTAAAGAAAATATAAAAAATGGCTCTGTTGTTAGAGCTGTGCCAGCTCCTAAAGCTTCTGCTTTACCTAGAAGCTTCTTTGACAAAATGGCAGAATTTGCAACTTCCGAGGGAGCAAGCGGGCTTGGTTATATCCAGTTTCTAGAAAATGGACAAGCTAAAGGACCTATTGTTAAATTTCTAACAGATGAGCAATTATTGAATTTAAAGTCTTTAGCGAATCTACAAAATGGTGATGCTGTCTTCTTCTCTAGTGATAAAGCTGATAAAGCATCTAAACTTGCTGGCAAGCTACGAACTAAATTAGGGGAAGAATTAGACCTACTTAAAAAAGATTGTTTTGAGTTTTGTTGGATAACAGATTTCCCATTTTATGAATTAAATGAGCAAACCAAAAAAATAGATTTTAGCCATAACCCATTTTCTATGCCACAAGGTGGCATGGAAGTGCTAGAATCAGCCAAAACAGTAGATGATTTACTAGCCATCAAAGCTTATCAATATGATATTGTTTGTAATGGTATCGAGTTATCTAGTGGTGCAATTAGGAATCATAAACCGGAAATAATGTATAAAGCTTTTGAGATTGCCGGATACTCCCCGGAAGTTGTTGATAAAAAGTTTGGTGGTATGATCAGGGCTTTTAAATTTGGAGCCCCTCCACATGGCGGGATAGCCCCTGGAATAGATAGGATGGTTATGTTATTAACTGATTCAACTAATGTTAGAGAGGTAATAGCTTTCCCACTAAATCAGCAAGCGGAAGATTTATTGATGAATGCTCCTGATTATATTGATGAAAAAGCTTTAAAAGAGCTTAATATTAACTTAGCACCTTCAGTTAGAAATAAATTGTTAACTGAAGGCTCTTAAACAGAGTACTAAAGAGCAGTATATAGTGAAAAAAAAAACAAGAAATAAAATTATCGGAGCATTTCTAGGTACAATAGTTGAATATTATGATTATGGTTTGTATGGTTTCTCTGCTGGTATTATGGCAGCAAAATTCTTTCCAAATACTGATTATCTAACTAATCTAATAAATGTTTTTGCTATTTATGCGATAGCATATTTATCAAAACCTATGGGATCACTGATTTTTGGCCGTATCGGAGACTTGTATGGGCGTAAAACTGCATTAAGTATAACCATCATAGGTATTGGAATACCTACTATGGTTATAGGCTTCCTGCCAGAATACTCATCTATTGGTGTGTGGGGTGCAATAATTTTGGCTTTGTGTCGCTTTATGCAAGGTTTTTTTATAGGTGGAGAATATGATGGAGCGGCTATTTATGTTATCGAACATTTAGGGGAGAAATACCGATATACAGCTTCAGCAATAACTCGTTGTACTGGGGTTGTAGGTTTATTACTAGGGAATGGGGCAACCAATTTTTTTAATGCCCATATTTTTCTAGATTGGAGTTGGCGTATTCCTTTTTTCTTTAGTTTACCTTTAGCTTTAATCGTTTTATATTTTCGCCGAACATTTGATGAAACACCGGAATTTAAAAAGAATCAAGACAGTAAAACGAAGACGCAAAGCTTAGCTATTTTAATTAAGAAGCAGTGGCGAGTTATTTTGATGGCAGTGTTTCTTGCTGGTGGATTTGGTGCGACTTATCAAATATCCGTTATGTTTATGAAACAATATTTGCCTATGATCCTACCGCAAACTAGTTTCATTATTAGTACATTTTCAGTTTTAATAACCATATGTTTTGCCATTCCTATGCCTATTGCTGGCTTGTTAGCAGATCGGCTTAGTCAAATGTTAGTATTTAAGTTTAGCTTATTTGGTACTATTGTATCTAGTCTATTATTTATTATATCCGTTAACTATCAGATGGTTAATTTAGCTTTGGGTTCTTGTTTAATGCTAGCATGTTTTGTTGCTCCTTTCAATGCTCTTTCGCATGGTATAATGACAAAAGCTTTTGCTGTCAATGATCGTTATCGTGCAGTAAGTCTTGGTCATAATATTGGGTCAATGTTGATGTCTGGCAGCGCTAATTCTGTTTGTTTAATATTAATGAGATACCTAAATTTTCAATTATTGCCAATCATATATCTTATGTTCTTTGCAATATTAGCATATTTCATGGCAAAATGTTTTGAGAAAGATTATAAAAACAAAATTAAGTTGCAAATTGATATCAATTTATAAAATTATACTACTATAGTTGTAGTACTAGCGTCAAAACAATATCATCCCACAACTCTGTTGAAAGTTAGTAAATACAGCTTCTTTATACGTCTATTAGCGAGGAGAGGCGATGGAATCGCCAACGCGGCAATTTTGTTGTGAAGTAGGGACAAGTATTACTTCAAAAGATTGCTACGACGCCGCTTTTCGCGACTCCTCGCTAATAGACGTATCTTTTAATAATTCTAAAAAACTTGATTATCTAGTCTTACATCGACACTTAAGATTAAACTAGTTTCTGTTGAATTAAATTTATAGAGTCGTTAATACCAAAAAGCTTAATAAAAGACCCAAGCCTTGGTCCTTCAGTTTGCCCAAGTAATATTTGATATAATTCTTTAAAATAATCTCTTAAATTATTATAACCATGCTTATTACCAATATCATAAATTTTTTCTTGGATTTGCTCGGAAGTAATATCTCCCGGCAAAACATTTAACATAGCGATAATTTCTTGTAAGATAATTTTTTGCTGATCATTAGGAACTAAATAGCACTTATTAGTTTTAATAAAGTCATTATAATAACGAGTGGCAAAATCTGTCAAATGATCAAGGTACGGGGCATTTTGTTTCGTTGCACTCGGGGCGTACTTACTGATAAATCCCCAAAGTACCGATTTATCTTCAGGATTGCAAACCGATGCAAGGTTTAGCAATAAGCTAAAACTAATACCAAAAGTTTCAATAATAGGCACATTCCCATGATGAATATGGTGTACTGGATTGGCAAAACGCTTTACTTGATCTAGTTCTAAATGATATTTTTTATTGAAGGTAATATATTCATCAACATTTTTAGGTATCACATCAAAATGTAAACGTTTGGCTCTTGTTGGATTTTGGTACATAAATAACGACATACTTTCCATCGGTGCATATTGCAGCCATTGATCAACAGTAATGCCATTGCCTGTAGATTTAGAGATTTTCTCTCCGCTTTCATTAAGAAATAATTCATAAAAAAATTGTACTGGTGGAATCCCCTCTAAAATTCGACAAATCTCAGAATATAACCTAGCATTAGGCATATGCTCCTTACCATACATTTCATAATCCACTTGCAGGGCAGCCCACCGCATACCCAAATCAGGTTTCCATTGCAGCTTACAATGTCCCTTTGTCACAGGAACTTCTACAAATTTCCCTTCATTGTCTTTATAGGTAATAGTAGCGGCTAAACGATCGATCTTTGCAATAGGTACTTGTAATACAATACCGGTTTTTGGACAAATTGGCATAAAAGGTGAATAAGTTGCCTGTCGTTCTTCTCGAAAAGTTGGTAACATTAGAGCCATTATTTCATCATATTTGTCTATGACTTTCAGCATCATCTGATCAAATAAACCGGATTTATAACATTCTGTACTACTAAAAAATTCATATTTGAAGCCAAATCTATCTAAAAATGAACGAAGCTTAGCGTTCATATAATGTCCATAACTTTCACATTCGCCAAAAGGGTCGGGAATAGATGTTAAAGGTTTGCCAATATGTGATGCCACCATATCAAGGTTTGGGATATTATTTGGGACTTTACGCAAACCATCCATATCATCAGAAAAACAGATAATCTTAGTTGGGATATTGGATAGTTGTTTAAATGCTTCTTGCACCATTATAGATCTAGCAACTTCTGCAAATGTACCTATATGTGGTATCCCTGACGGTCCATAACCAGTTTCAAATAATACATAACCTTTAGCTGGAATTTTGCTACCCAGTTGATCTAATATTTTTTTTGCTTCTAAAAAAGGCCAAGCGTTTGATTTAACGGCATTTTCTAAAACATTTTCTAAAATTTCTAATTCTGACATCTGTATATCCATTTCCATATAGTTTGATTTCGCATATTGAATATAATATACGTGGTTTCTGTAAATTTATAAATTTATCTCTTGAGTTTTTTCTAATATTCTTAGACAATAGCGCTTAAAAATTAGTATTTACTTATGACTATTCTTTCTATTGTCCATTTTATTCGCAAAGATAGCTTTAGAGTTTTACATATAGCCCTAATTTGCACATGCATCTTTGCCTTATCTTTGGCTTATTTTGTCGAATATATATTACATTTTTCACCTTGCCCTTTGTGTATTTATCAAAGATTCCCATATTTATTTATAATCAAGATTTCAGTTGTAGCGATTCTTATCAAGAAAATCAGCAAATATACTTTATTTTTTATCGTTCTAAATTTATTAGGTGCTTGCATATTAGCAGGCTATCATAGTGGAGTGGAAAGAGGGATATTTGAACCAAGTAGTCTTTGTTCAACTTTAATCCATATTCCAAAGCACTTATCCATTCAAGATATTAAAGAAATATTTTATAGCCAACCTATTGCGACTTGCACAAAACCGGCAGTTAAATTATTTGATATATCTATGACAGAATGGAATTTACTACTAAACCTATCTTTATTATTTGCCGTACTCTTTATTTGGTTTTATCCTAATCCCAAATCTAAAAATTAATACTAATATAGAGGAAATTTGACTAGCACTAAGTATAAATCTTGAAAAATATAATAATTATGCAAATATTTTACATACTTGGATCAAAAAGAAAATTAAATTCTTTCCAGCTATTGTAACGCTGAGGGTCTAGATTATTAATAGGGCTTGCTTGCCATACTGCCCTCATTGCACTGTCAGATAGAGCGTCACAAGCTATTTTTGTTATATTTGGACATATTGTTTCTTTGACTTTTACTTCTTTGACACTGCCATCTTGATTTAAAGCTATATACAAAGTTACCCGTAGCTGCTCAAGGTTTTGTATCCCAATAGGTTTGCTCCATACTCTTTCTATTTGTTGTTTAATTAAAGATATTTCACTGATGGAAAGAGGCAATGTGTCATCGTAAGGACCTTTTGATTCTTGGGTTTCTTTATTTTCTTTGGATCTAGCTTGTTTATTTGATTTTGCACTCGATCCTTCAGATGATTGTTCTAAATTTTTAAGCAAAGAATCTAAGTCACTTTTATTAGGAACTTTCTTTTTTTTCTCGAGTGGCTTCTTTGTTTCTACAGGTTTTTTTTCTTCTGCAGGCTTCTTCTTTTCTATAGGCTTTGTTTCTATAGGCTTCTTCTCTTCTATAGGTTTTTTATCTATAATCTTCTTTTCCTCGATAGGAAGCTTGTCTTCAATAGGTTTCTTTTCTTCTATAGGCTTTGTATCTACAGGTTTCTTTTCTTCTAGAAGTTTCTCTAGAGGCTTCTCTAAGGGTCTCTTCTCTTCTGTATCATCAGGTTTGCTTTGTTCTACTTTTTTTGCATCTTGATTTTCTATAGCTTTTTCAGGTTGTTTGGTTTTATTGGGTATATTAGATTTAGTATTAATTGGTAACATTTCAAAAACTATTACTTGTTCTTCAGGAGATTTTTTAAACAATGATGGAAGACCAAATAAGAAAAAATATATTATTAGTAAATGAAGTACTACGGAGCAAATAAAAGAAATAGAAAAAATATTATTATTTTTCATTATATTTAATATTTGAAACTAGTGCTACCTTAGAAAAGCCTGCTGCATGGATTTCAGATACAACGCTAACTACCTCGCCATATGGCACATTTTTGTCGCCTCTTACAAAAATTCTAATATCTTTTTTTTCTTTTGTAATATTAGTTAGCTTAGTAGCTAAATTTTGTCTCTCTATTTTAGATTCCAATAAATATAATTCTCCTTTATTGTTAATACTAATCACTAACGGTTCATCTTGCCCTGACAGGGGGGTAGAAGTTGTTTCTGGTAAATCAACATTAATACCGGATACTAGCATTGGAGAGGTTATCATAAAGATGATCAATAGCACTAACATGACGTCAACGAGTGGTGTAACGTTGATCTCACTGACTAAATTACGTCTAGATCTTTGATTGTTTGAATTTGGTAATTGTATAGCCATTACATTTTCCCTTCATCTATGGCTCTTGATAGTATAGAACTAAGCTCATTAATGAAATCATCAATTTTGTTATTAATCTTAATTATTTGTGAAGAAAGGTAGTTGTAAAAAATCACTGCCGGAATTGCTGCAAATAGACCTATTGCTGTTGCAAGTAGAGCTTCTGCAATGCCAGGAGCTACGATAGCAAGTGAGGTATTTTTTGATGCTGCAATAGATTGAAAACTATGCATAATCCCCCAAACAGTACCAAATAACCCTATAAATGGTGTACTAGAAGCAACAGTTGCCAAAAAACCTAAATTTTGTTCTAATCTTTCAAGTTCACGATTCCTTATCAAGTACATAGATTGTATTATTCGCTCTTTATGGCTAATTTTAAGTGCATCAGTGAGGTTGTTAGGATTTTGGCGTTTACATTCGTTCATAGCTGCTACAAAAACTGCGGCAAGAGGATTATTCATTGTTCTTTTAATAGTTTCATATAACTGATCTAAAACTGCTCCAGACCAAAAAGTAGCTTCAAAAGTTGCAATTTTTTTTCTTATTTGAACTAAATGAACTATCTTATCTATAATTATTGTCCATGCCCAAATTGAAGCAATTACCAAAATTATCATAACAGATTTTCCTATAATATCAGTGGATGATATCATAGAGAAAATTGATGAACCACTTTGTGCTGTAATTTCTACAACGTCATTAATATTGTTATGTGTACTCATTTGATGTAACTAACCTTCATTGCTTAAATATTGTTTCTGTATATATACTCAGCTAGACCTTCAAGAATTAAGGTCATCGTACCCTAAAAAGATCAAAGTTGTTCTGTTACTCATGTATACTGCTCGTAAATGAAGAGCTGGTAGACGATAGTATAACTTCAAGAAGAGCTAGGCAGTAGCAAAGTCGAGCGGCGTAGCGTACATGAGTAACGGAGCAGCTTCGATCTTTAGACACGACAACGCCAATTCTTGAAGTTCTACCTGAGTATACGCACAGCTAGCTCTTCTTGAAGTTATACGATGGTACCTCTGGCCGGACTTGAACCAGCACGCCTTTTGAGCTGTAGATTTTGAGTCTACCGTGTCTACCATTCCACCACAGAGGCATTAAATCCCTAAAAATTAGTTCATATTTTTTTAACTTTTGTAGACAAAATAGCAATATCTTTGTATCATGTAAATAACTAAATTGCCTTGGACTAAATTCCGTTACAAATTCGAGAACGGAAATAACGATATATAAGACCATTAGATAGAAATGTCCACACAACCTAAATTATCCTTGTCGTATTTGTTATCTTATCTTGACAAAGTGATAAGAAGCATAGTTAATTAATTAAGGTTTCTTATGAAAAATACATTCAAACCAAAACCAGTTTCTGTTAATTACAAGAACATAGACCTTGCAAATCCTAAAGAAAAAGCAAAATTAATAACACAGCTAAGAAAAAAGAATGTCGAGGCTCTTGATTTATCTAATAGTAAGGTTCAATTGGACAAAGAGATATTAGAGGCTATTATAGAAAATCCAATTTCCGAGCTTAATTTATCTAGTAACAATTTGGGAGATGGCGGAGCTGAGCTAGTTGCAGGCATTATTCAGAATAGTACTAAGCTTAAGATTCTAAAGTTAAGTGATAACAAAATTGGAAGTGAGGGCATGGGAGCTTTGTCATCCGCTTTTGATCATAATAAAACTGTTACTGATCTTGATCTATCGAATAATTATCTAGGAGATGAAGGAGCTAAAGAAGTTGCAACACTTCTTACTAATAATTCTACTATTACTGATATAAATTTAGATTATAACGAATTTAGCACACACGGTCTGCTACGTTTACCATTCTCTCTTCTTAATCGAAAATAACACTACTAATATTTCTTTAGCTTCTGCTGATATTCCAGAAGGAGCTGTTGCACGTTTTGCAAGAGTGTTACAACAGAACGAAAACGTACACTCAATTAACTTCGTGGATAAAGAGCAAAAGAATGAGAAAGCAGTGCATGCTCAAAAATTATTTGATACTATAATTAAAATTAGAGATTCCAATGGTCTTGATAAAGAAAGTCAGAAAGAATTTAATAACCTAGTTTGGGAATGTATTGTACCATATCCCAAGTGGAAAGAGCTTTTTCGGGACTTAGTGAAAGACTCTAAGGAACCTTACTTATTTGACCCGGATACTCTTGATGCAAACGGAGAGCGAATGTTAACCAAAGTTTATGATCCTGATCTATTCGACGTTGTTGCCAGGCATGAAGTAGCAAATAGATCAAAAGCAGCGCAACAAGGCGAGCTACCTCCACTAGATGACAAATGGTTCGACAGAACAGTAAGAGACGGTGCTCTGCCATTAGAGAATGCTGCTGCTCCGAATGTAACAGAATCACTTTTGACATCAGTAGTAGGTAATGAAGACCTGGAAAGAGCGTATGCACGGCTTAATGATGATATTCCAGATTCGCCTAGTCCATTAGAGAGAATACAGGCAAGAAATCTACGAAATTATAATCTCGCAGACACACTTACTCCTAGTTCAGAAGAAGGGGTAGAAATGCAGACAATAATTGGAGGTCATCCTGACCTAGATATGACAATTTTAGGTAATGATAGCTCACATCCTGGTTCACTAGATATGACAATTGTTCATGCTCAAAATGTATCAACAACAGATAGATTATCGTCTGTTGCTCCTAAAAAAGCTACACCAGAATATGACCCAAAAATGCAAGTAGCGGTACAAAAGCTGGGAAAAACTATGTCTTCATATATGGCTTCCACATCTCAAAGTAATGCTACACCCAATGCACCCAATACACCCAATATAGGCAAAAAACATGAGCAGGCTAGTGATTTTAAAAGATAATTTAATAAAAACTCATAGGATCGATATCTACTTTTAATTTTATAAATCTTACATTTGACATAAATATTGTATGCCCAAAAAAACTAAAAACATAAAAGATGATATAGACAAGGGTTATCTAGCTGACTTAGAAGATAATGAAGATAAATTACCTAAAAATAGAAGTACTAATAATAATGCTGAAAGTACTAAAATTTATAATATTTCTATTTGGGACGAAATGAATGCGGCGGATAGTAAGATACATGAGTTGAAACTTGCTGGTAATGATGATAATTCTGATAGTGTTAGTGAATAATAAATATTAATCTAGGAAACTAAATTATAAAATTTCCTCTCTAATCTTTTCTTTGCTTTTATAAACGTTTCATGATAATTTAAATAAATATTTCACGATTTTCTTCTTGAAAAGAAAAGGTATGAAGCTTATACTATTATAGTATAAATAATAACATGATTCATGGGGTTTCTTATGATTGATTACACAAAAACTTTTACTGCTACTCAGAAAACATATGATGTCGGACTGAGAGAATATATGCTTAAGGTCTATAATTATATGGCGTTAGCTCTTGTGCTAACTGGAGTAATGGCTTTTGCTACTATATCATTTGAGCCATTAACTAGGCTTTTATTTCAAGTTGAAGCAAATGGACAGTTCATGGGCTATACCGGTTTGGGAACATTGGTAATGATTTCTCCTGTGGGAATTGCTTTGTACTTTTTTATGGGATTTGGCAGGATGAGTCTAGATACTACTAAAGTATTGTTTTGGGTTTATGCTGCTTTAACTGGTATGTCTTTAGCATCCCTCGGGCTTATCTATACAGGAGAGTCAATTGCTCGAACTTTCTTTATTTGTGCATCTGTTTTTGGTGCAATGAGCCTTTATGGGTATAGTACCAATAGGGATTTGACATCAATGGGGTCATTTCTTATCATGGGGTTATTTGGTCTTATCATTGTGTCACTAGTCAACATATTTTTACAAAGCTCAGCTATATATTTTGCAACGTCTCTCATTGGGGTTGGTATATTTATGGGTATTATTGCATGGGATACTCAAAAAATTAAGTCTATGTATTTTATGTCTGGAGGTGGAGAGTTAGGACAAAAAATGTCCATAATGGCCGCTTTTAATTTGTATTTAGACTTTATTAATTTGTTCTTACATCTTCTAAGATTCTTTGGTAATAGAAGAAACTAATATTACAGTTGTAGTTATACAGAGCTGTTATCTCCGTGAAAGCACAACAGTTGTGAGTTAAAAAATTGTCTATTAGCGAAGTGCTGTTGTGCCTAAATTTTAAAAACCCCAGCACTATGAGCCTTCCAAGCTTATGCCTTATTAAAAAATGCGGAAGTCGGGAGGTCTAATTTAGTATTTTCTGTCATTAGTTGAGACCTTTAAACTGCCCTAGGGTGACATTGAAGGTACGGTAATGTTACATTATATTGAATTCAGGATATTCTAGTAAAACTAGTTTTTATCGTATAATTTTTGTTAGGGCCTAAAACTTTATAACTCAGTTCAAAAGAATTCTTATTTAAAAATGTGTAATTAGCTTGATAAATATCTAAGTTACATTGATGTGTACCTTTAGCCTGAAGTTTATCCTGAAAAGGAGTATTAGAGATAAAATGTAATTGGTAAAATAGACCATTGTTATTTTCATTAACAAAATATTTAACAATTTTGTTTTGCTCTAGAGAGTATAGATACTCCTTAAAAGCTTTTACCCTATTGGTATTACCATAATATTCAACATCAAGCTCCTCTCTGTATAATATACGTGAATGAGGTGAGCTATGTCCTTTATCTTCTATAAAGTAAGCGATTCCTTTAGCTGTACCATAATTGCCTAAAATTCTTGTAATAGCATATGTTCCAACTAGGTTGTGAAATATATACTCTTCTACTTTGAAGAATTGTTTCTTTGTAAATACTTGCTGGGAATTCACGTACTCACGTACTTCATGTATGCTCACCCCTTGTTTATTGTCCCCATTCATAGAATCATTTAAATCTATTAAATCATTTGAGTACATTTCAACCTAGCAATAGCATTTTCTTTACCAATTATGGCGATAATTTCAAAAATACTTGGGGAAGCAGTCATACCTGTTATTAGAGATCTAATGGATTGCATGAGATCTGCAAGTTTAATATTATTATTCTTGGCTATTTCTTTAAATTTTATTTGAATTGAGTCTTTATCAGAATGTTGTAAATTCTTTAATTCCTCAATAACTTGCTCTAGCAAATTTTTATCACAATTCTTGATTATCTCTTTGGCTTCCTCAGAGTAGATAATAGGAACGTTAATCAAGTAAATCTTGGCTAGTTCAGCTAATTCGACTAAATTTGTGCTTCTTATTTTTAAGTTTGGCATTGCTTGCTTAATATATTCCGTTTCTTCCGTGGTGATTTTATAAGTTTTTTGCAAATTCTTACAAATCATTTTTGTTAATAGCTTAACATCAAGCTGACGTAGATAATGAGCATTTAAATTATCCATTTTGGCAAAATCAAGACGGGAAGGTGATTTACCAAGCCCTTCAAGGTTAAACCATTCTATAGCTTGTTGTCTTGAAATAATCTCATTATCTTTGTGACTCCATCCTAACCTTAGTAAATAATTACACAAGCTCTCGGGTAAATATCCCATATCTTGGTATGCTTTTATTCCAAGAGCACCATGTCTTTTAGATAATTTTGCCCCATCATCACCGTGTATTAATGGTATATGTATCATATGTGGTACATCCCAACCAAAGGCTTGATAAAGTAGGATTTGACGAGCAGCGTTAGTTAAATGGTCATCCCCCCTGATAATATGGGTAATCTGCATATCGTGGTCGTCCACTACTACTGCCAACATATAGGTGCTACTTCCGTCGCTACGTAACAGCACCATATCATCTAGGTGGGAGTTTTCAATGGTAACATCCCCTTGTAAAGCATCATGGATAGTTGTATAGCCAGTTCTTGGAGCTTTCAGCCTAATCACTGCTTTTGTGGATTGGTAACCTTTCGGAAAGTTACAAGGGTCAGCATCTCGCCAAGGACTTTGAAATAAAAAATGTTGTTTATTAGCTATAGCATTATCTCGCTGCCGATCTATTTCTTCTTGAGGTGTAAAACAATAATAAGCTTTTCCTTCATCTAGTAATTTCAGAGCTGCTTTTTTGTATAAATCATTTCTTTTAGACTGAAAAATCACTTCACCGTCCCAGTCTAAACCAAGCCATTTCAAACCAGAAAATATAGCATTTACTGCATCTTCGGTTGATCTTGTTTTATCAGTATCCTCAATTCGAAGTAAAAATTTGCCATTATGGTGTTTGGCAAATAAATAATTAAACAATGCTGTCCTTGCCCCGCCAATATGCAAGAAGCCAGTAGGGGAGGGGGCGAATCTAGTAATTATAGTCATAGTATTTTCTTTAAAGTTAATCTAGAGGGAGTTCTGCAAGAGGTCTAGTTAAATAAGCAAAATAATTTACCTCTATATCATCACTCAACTGCCAACTTCTATTGACAATATTATAAGTTAAGCCCTTAAGCTCTTTAAGCTCTATGTTATTTTTACTAAACATAGAATAAATTTCAGATGGTTTAAGAAATTTACTATGGTCATGGGTTTTTTTTGGTATCCAATTAAGCAGGTATTCTGCCATCAAAATAGCTAACATATAAGCTTTTACAGTACGGTTAATTGTTGAAATTATAATCATGCCATTTGGTTTTACTAGATTGGCAAGATTTTTTACAAAATCACTAGGATTGTCTATATGTTCCATAACTTCTAAACATAGTACCACATCATACTGTTTGCTATTTGAGTATACTAATTCCTCAGCAGTAGATTTAAGATATTGTATATTCAAATTTTCTTCTTCAGCATGCTTCATCGCAATATCTATATTACTTTGTAGCGCATCTATGCCAGTGACTGTGCCATTTAGTTTACAGAGAGCAGAGGTAATTAATCCCCCGCCACATCCTACGTCTAAAATATCTAATTTTGAAGATAGTACTACATCGTCATCTATATTAAAATGATCTTTTATCTTATCTATTATGTAACCAAGACGAATAGGATTTATTTGATGAAGAATTTTAAACTCTCCATCTTCCTGCCACCACCCGCTAGAAATTTTACTAAACTTTTCTAGTTCTATTTGATTAATAGAAGATTTTGTAGACATATTTCTTTACTGGTTATAGAATCCATTCCTAATATACCATAGAAATCATGAAGCACTAAGTGCTATTCTCAAATTATCTAGCAAAAATCGTATAAAATGACTATAATAATATTAACTATAATTCTAATCAGTCTAATTTTTGCTCCTCTTGGTTGTATAAGCTTATGGAAAAAATATATTTATTTTGGTGATGGTCTTTCGCACGCGAGTTTACTGGCTGGAAGTATTAGTATCCTTGTCCATTTGCCTGTTGTTTATTCAGGACTAGTTGTTGCCGTTATATTTGCTATCTTGGTGTTTACGTTAAAACATAGGTCAGGTGGTAGTAGCGTGGTAATGTTAATATCAAGTTTTATGTTATCTTTAGCCTTAGTAGTAGGTTATATGTACCCACTACAGATTAAGATCACTAACCTATTATTTGGCGATATTTTATCTGCCTCTTTAAATGATATATTAACCTTATCAATTATACTTATATTCGTTATTTCTTTCGTTTGGTATTTCTATAGCCAGATTATTCTAATTGTCATTAATAGAGATATTGCACAAATTAAGGGGGTGAAAGTAAGAACGATTGAATTGGCATTTTTGTTACTGTTATCTTTATCAGTATTCTTGACTATTAAGATTGTTGGGGCATTACTCGTTACTAGTATTTTGCTGATTCCAGCCATGACTGCTAGGATGATTTCTAGTAATCCAGTACAAATGATTATCAATTCAGTTATCGTAGCTTTAATTGTAGACTTCCTTGGCTTAGTAGTGTCATTATATCTTGACATACCAATTACCCCAATAATTACGGTAATAAACACCATAGTTTATTGTTTATTCTATATAATTTCACGGGCAAATAAAACAGGATTTTTTAGATTATAGTCAATTGATAAGAGTTTGGTAACGTCGTCTTCGATCGCTCGCCTATTATCTAGAGGCTTCGTTCCATCGTTCCTGCTATCCAATTCTCCTGAATTGACTATACCTATCATTCTTGGCAAATAGAACAATAGAAACTAGTTCTGCCGGATTGTTTTATTTTCCTTATTATTCCCTTGCAGTTTAGACATTTTTGATTTTCTCGTGCATAAACCTGTAATTCTTGTTGGAAGTAACCAGGTTTACTATCACCGCTAACAAAATCTTTGAGAGTAGTACCTCCTGCTGATATTGCCTTTGTTAAAACATTTTTAATGGCTAATACCAAATTACTTATTTCCTTGTTTGACAAACTACTACCCAGTCTGCTTGGGTGTATTTTAGCAATAAAAAGGCTTTCAGAAGCATATATATTACCAACACCGACAATAATCCGATTATCCATTAATAAATTTTTTATCGGAACAGAGCGATTTAATAATTTTGTTTTTAGATACTCATCAGACATATCATTTGACAAAGGTTCTACACCTAAATTTAGTAAAAATTTTTCTTGGGCAAGGTTTGTTAGCATACTATAAATCATCCCGAAACGTCGTGGATCATTAAAAACTAATTTCTCGCAAGTTGTCAAAGATATAACCACATGATCATGCGTTTGTAGCTTATAATCACTAGGTTGTAGGGTCAGCCTACCAGTCATGCCAAGATGTACAATAATGGAATAATAATTATCCAAATCTATTAGCAAATATTTTGCTCTACGTCTTAAAGCTACAATTCTTGCTAACTCTACATTTGACTCTAACTGATCGCTTAGTTTATAGCGTATATCATCTCGTTTCTTATCGAGTTTATTGATGGTAGCCCCTACTATTCGCTGTTCTAGACAACGTTTTAATGTTTCAACCTCAGGAAGTTCTGGCATTTTTACATTTTAACACTATTAATAATTCATTATATATCATAATATAACATATAAACAACTTAGCACTAAGTAGTAATATGAAAAATAATGATAACCAATCTGAGCAAGTAAATTTTGGCTTCTCAAAAGTGAGCTTTGATCAGAAAAGAGATTTAGTTAAAGATATCTTTTCTAGTGTTGCTAATAAATATGATGTAATGAATGACTTAATGAGTTTGGGAGTACATCGTTTGTGGAAAGATGAATTTGTTAGGCAAATTCCCAATTTAAAATCAAATATATTGGATGTGGCAAGTGGCACAGGTGATATAGCTTTTAGAATAATAAAGCGAGCATCGGCAAAAAATATATTAGTGCAGTTGACAATGTGTGATATAAATCATGATATGCTGGAGGTAGCACGTCACAAAGCTATTGATAGTAATATATTACAGGGATTAGAGTATGTCGTTGCTGATGCAGAAAGCTTACCTTTTGCTGATAATAGTTTCGATTATTATACTATAGCATTTGGTATTAGGAATGTGGCAAAAATTGACAATGCCCTAAAAGAAGCATATCGAGTACTAAAACCTGGGGGGAAATTTTTATGTTTAGAATTTTCTAAAGTGGAATACGATTGTTTGAAGCAATTATACCAGTTTTATTCGTTTAATATTATTCCTAAGATTGGTAAAATTATAGCAAACAACGAATCAGCTTATCAATATTTGGTGGAAAGTATTAATGTATTCCCAGATCAGGAGAGTTTTGCAATTATGCTAAAGGATGTCGGCTTTACTGATGTTAGTTATAAGAATCTTACTTTAGGTGTTGCTGCTATTCATAGTGCTTATAAATAATAGACTTGCTGCATAAATCAAAGATAGTTGAGGGATTTTTAGGAGAAACGAAGCCGGCTACCTTCGCGTACACAGACGTACGTGAGGAGCGGAGGCGAGTTTCGACGACAAAATCACCAACTAGATTGACTTATGCAGTAAGTCTAATGAAGATGTTGCTAAAATATCAACTGAGATCAGAGAGTTATTGACCCTCATTCACATATACCATGCTAGTGAATTATTGGATATTGTTTTTATAGATAAAAAAATATTAGAAATTAATAATAGTTACAATTTAAGAATGCTTGACTAATAATTTAGTATTAGTTTTAATAATAAAATAGTTAACCAAACCCTAATATGGTGAAATATAAGTGAAATATAAAATGACCAATGATTTAGATAATGATGCTTCTAAGAGGAATTTCATTAAAAAAGAGTATGAAAAACTTGAGGGGAGGGTACGTAATGCTACTTCAAGGACGCAATTAGCTTTGATTATAGCTGATGCTGGTAGTTTAGCTTTAATGGCTAGTCAGTTAGGGATAGATATTGGAATACTGGAATTAATAGCAACTGCAGTAAGTAAAACTCTTGATTATGAAACAACTGAGCAAATCCAAGTTGTGGATTTCAATGAGGGCATAAGATTAGCAAAAGAACAAGAAAAAATTGATAGAGAGCATAAATTTCAAGGCATTTATAAAGCTTTTGATTCTTTTTATGATGATTCTCTTAATAGACAAAGGAAAGATAATGAAAGTTTACACGAAATCTTTGAAGCTACAAAAGCAGGTCGGAAACTTACTGAGGAAGAAAAGCAGAAATTCAGTAAAACACCTGAACAAATAAAAGAAGAAAACGCTCGTAGTAAACACATGCGGCTAACTAAAAAGCTAGCTAAAATAGAACGAGAACATCACTCTAATGAAATAAAGAAAATTGAGGAATATGAGGAACAAGTTAAGCATTTATCAGAGAATCACCCGGAAAGAGTCTTGTTGGCTAATCAGAAAAAACATCATGAAGATTACTGTAATTTAGTTAATAAGAAAATAGATCAGTACAAAGCATACAAGCAAGGAATAAAACAACAGGCTTACAATATTTGTCTTAATAAAGAGTTAGCTGAGAACAATAGATGTAACGAAGGTTTAGTACAATCTTGGGAAGAAGTATTTCATAAGATATACGATATTACTCCAGAGGAAATGGCTAAAAAGTTAACTCCAATGGAAAAACAGCCCCAAACTTTTATTACTTTGCCACCTTCAAAATCTAGAAGTACATTATCGTCAAAAAGCCTAGCCGTTCCAGTATCGCAACAAGAGTTAGATACAAAACAAATAATTTCTGATTATAAGTTAGAGAAACATATGGGAATATTAAGTGGTAAAGAAAATAAGGATACTAAATTACAAAGAACAAATTCTATAAATCTTAATAACCCAAAGGATAAAGATACTAGCAAAGGTAGAGGTGGAAGAGATTAGCAGAATTAAAGGATTTAAAGATAAATAATAGGTATTATTATGGCAAAATCAACATCACAAAATAAACTTACCTCTGAACATCATCACCGTTGGGGAGAGTACTATTATGGCTTAGCTGCTGATATGGAAGATCAGGATGCACCACAAAGCAAAATAGATGCAAGTTGGAAAATGGCTGCTATGGAATTTTGGTTTGCATTAACTTTAGGTAGTGAAAAAGCTCCTCTCTCCTTGTTTAAGTGTTTTAGACAAGGTGTTGGTGTAGAGAAAGATCCTTATATAAGAGATCTCATGTATGGTGCAGCATTACAACTTACACCTAAAGACTGTGCTGATAAGGTCAAACCTGAAAATAAACCAATAATTGCTAAGTCTATGCAATCTGAAATTGATACACTAGTAAAATTAGTAAAACAAACTCGTGATCAGTTGCCAGTTGAGGGAGTGGATGCAAAGGTATTTAATGAGCAACTCACTAAGTTCAACCACGCCATCAAACTACCATCAGGCAAGCCAATACAGAGTTGTTTTATTGAGAAAAGTGCTAAAGCTACTTCTAAAGAAAAAGATTTAAAGTCCAAAGCATTAGAATTAACAAAGAATCTGTCAAATAAGAATAAACCAACCACAACTACTATGAACCATGTACCTAGAAAGGCTAATAAATCTTCATCTAGAATTGGTTGTATTATATCATAAATATGTAATTTATACAACAAGATTAGAAAATACGCATCTTTTTAAAAATAAAAAGCAGTAAATGCTTTAAGTAATCAGAATTTTAGTTTATAATAACTTTATAATTAAAATATCATGGTTTCTTACGGAAGATGTTAATAACTATTGGGATAATTCAAAATACCAGTATTGTGCATATGCTGAGAGGTTGCTTAATGAATTAATTTTGCTAAATACAAAAGTAAAGCAACCAATAGACATGTATGAATTCAAAAAAGGCATCTACTATGCTAAAAAATATCATGGCAGTCAAATGAGGCAGTCTGGTGAGCCTTATTACTCGCATCCGATTGAAGTGGCTTATATGCTTGCCCAGTACACAGCCCTAGAGCTTCCACAATATTTCAGAACAGACATGATTGTTACCGCATTACTACACGACACCATCGAAGATACAACACTTACCGAAAAGATGATTGCCTATATTTTTGGCAGTCAAGTGGCTAGTCAAGTGCAAGACTTGACTAGGGTTAAGCCTCATGGCAAGATTAGCTCGGCGGAAATGGTCGAAATGTTATATAAAGAAAAGAAACATGATATGCTTTTAGTTAAGTTATTTGACAGATTACATAATATACGAACGGTTAGTGCTAAATCACCGGAGAAAGCTAAAAAGATTATAGAAGAGACCTTACGGTATTTCATAGTTCTAGCAGAATATTTAGGGTTACCTAGCGTATCAAAATTAATACACACATATACTACTATTAATGTATTGACAGATATTGATTTAAATGCAACTAATTTTTCTTATCAAGATAATTACCAGCCGCTTTCTCTAATCTACCAAAATGCATTACACCAAAACTATAACTTATAACCACAGGTATCATTATAATTAATAATCCTATATAGCCAAAAAACTCAACTAAATACACCAGTCCGAATGAAGTTATTATATACATTATAACACGTGATAAAGCATACGAAAAAGATGAATAAGTAAAACGTCGGAAAATTGATATATGCGTATATGTTATTGGTCTTGCTGGCACATAGTCACAGGCAAATAGCATTATACAACATTGAATAAAAAATATAGTATAATGACTAGATGTTTTTGTTATTAACATTGGGGTAAATAACATAACAATTATAAACAAGCATAGTTTAGCTTTGATGATTTTTGGTGGATAAACTTTATAACTTAAAAAAGTCAATACTAACATTCCTATTAATTGAATTATTGAAACAATAAAATTTTGATGAATGATTTGTTCTGAGCTGAATCCAAAATCTTGCTTAAGAATATTACCACAATAAACATAAGCAAAGTAAAAACATACTGGCCAAGCACAATCCATAAAAAACAAAGCTATTATGTTTTTCCTATCACTATTTTTTTCTACAATTCCTTTCCATATAGGATTAGATTTTAAGTCTTTTTTTGAGTCACCTAAAATATTTTCCACCCGTCTTTTTGCGTCAGCAAAATCAGTAGTTTCCTTTAAAGTTGTTCGGGCTATAACACCTATTATAGCTACCCCTGCTCCAAACCAAAACGCTATACGCCAGTTTAAATTATGTAACGTTGTAAAAGATGCAATAGCTAATGCAAATGTACCACCTAATATAGAAAAGACAGAGGTTAATGCTACTACTGGGTATTGGATAGGTGGTTTTGTTATTTCAGTTAAATATAATTGTGCACCTATAAATTCTCCCATAGATGATAAGCCTTGAAGAATTCGACATATTGTAACTAATATAGTAGCAATGAGTCCAACTTCAGCATAAGTTGGAAGAGTAGCCATCACAAAACAGGATAAAGCCATCATAAAAGTTGTAATAATAACAGTCGCCTTACGTCCAATATTATCTCCTATCCAACCAAATAGTAAAGCCCCAAATGGTCTTAATAAATAAGTAGAACAAAAAGCAAAAGCAGAATAAATTGCTGCAGTATGAGGATCGGCTTTTGGAAAAAACAACTCATTTAACAGTACAGCCATATGAACATAAAGCATCAGATCAAAATATTCCAAAAAAGTCCCAATCGATAGCAATCCAACAGCTTCTTTTTGTTCTTTAGTTAGGCTTCTTTGTTCTTGCTGATATCCTATCATTTATTCACCTTAATATATTTATTAATACTAATAGATATTGATAATTTGGTTAATTAATAGCAAGAAAAAATAATGCAGAAAATTGAAATAATAAGTCTTGGTTGTAACAATATCACGGTTCTATAAACAAATTAGAAGGGGGAAAAGAGATATTGGCTGTCAAAAGTGCATGACATGTTAGTAAATTATTAAAATAAAATACTAACATTGTTGTTATGTGGATCGAATGATTTAAAGAATTGGCTTCGTAAATACTTGCGAGGAATTTGCGTATTCACGTAGTTTATCTATAATTGGTTGCTCACCCATTGTTTATTGTCCCTATTCTTCAAATCTTCGAGTATATTTGCCCTTGAATTCGATATAAGAATTGAGATTATACTTATTATAGATATATCTACCGCTATAAATCTCGTTTATGTTTATCAATCTCTAGGATATCATCATTTTCTAGCCCTTGTTCTATTGCATGTTTTTCAAACATTGATTGCATCATACTAATATCTTGAAAATTTTCTAGATACTCTTCTAGTTTATCAAGCTCAGTCATACAGCTATTCTTATCGCCCTGTTTAAGATGTAATTTGGCTGATTCTACTAGTTGCTGTAATGTACCTAAAACATCCAATTTCATTAGTTCCTTCAGGGAATCACCTTGCGTAGCATAAATACACCTCTTTAATTATATATCATATTTCTTATGCTATGCTAAGTAGTTTAGATGTCAAAAATTTAATTTCTATTGTAATAAATAATTATCTTTAAAGAGTGAAAGTTTAAACCAGTAGTGATATTGTTCAAGAATTTATTATTTCAATTTTTGATATTAGACTTCTTTCGAAACTCTACTTCTGCTGGTGATTTGGACAATGATGCGGCACTCGAATCCGTAACGGAATTAGAGTACGCTGCGGTTGGAGGTGAAGCGTCTCCTTCAAATCCCTTGCGCACAAGCGAGTTTCGAAAGAGGTCTATTATTTTTTTTCTATACTCAAATGATTTGAAGAATTGGATTTGAAAATGAATGGTGAGTATGCTAGGTATGCATATTAGTACATGAGCATACGAATTCCGTGATATTTTCAAAAAACAATTCGTAGGAGCAGAAGAGTATAGCAATTAACCAAATCATCAATATCTACAACACTAGATATCTTTGGCAAACTTGCTTATGCTGAGGAATTTAAAGAAGCCACGGAATCTTGATCCACAGCGTACTCAAATGTATTTGAGGAGCAGAGGTAGCACGAATAAATTACCAGCAGAAGTCAGGTGAGGTTATCAATTAAATCAGCCATTTTTTTTTCGTCCAAATCCTCAAAGAAATCATCATTAATTTGTACAACTGGTGCATTGACACAAGCTCCCAAACATTCAACTTCTGTAAGGCTAAATTTTTTATCACTTGTTAGTTCACCAAAGTTAATACCAAGTTTTTTTTTACAAATAGTTACAATTTTATCGCTACCCCTTAGCCAACAAGGAGTAGTCCCACAAATTTGTATATGATATCGTCCTACTGGCTTTAGATTAAACATGGTATAAAATGTTGCAACTTCATATGCTCGGATGAAAGGTAAATTTAAAAAATTTGCTACATACTCTATGCAGCCTCTTGGTAACCAACCATTCATTTGGCGTTGTGCAAGGTCAAGTAATGGCAAGATCGCACTCTTTTGTTTGTTTTCAGGATATTTCTTAATGATATTTTGGGCTTTTTTTAAGTTCTCATCATTAAAACTGAAATTTAGTGGTTCATCATTCATCGATCAATTTCTCCAAAAACAATATCAAGACTGGCAATAATAGTTACCACATCTGCCATCAAATGTCCTTTCGACATAAAGTCTAGACCTTGTAGATGAGCAAACCCAGGGGCTTTAATCCGGCATCTATAAGGTCTGTTTGTTCCATCAGAGTATAAATACACACCAAACTCGCCTTTTGGTGCTTCAACAAATTTATATATTTCGCCTTTTGGTACATCATATCCTTCAGTGTAAAGTTTAAAATGATTAATCATGGCTTCCATTGATTCTTTCATTTTTTCTCTTGAGGGTGGTGCAATTCTAGGATCATCGGTTTTAATAGAACCCTTTGGCATTTTTTCAAGACATTGCTGTATAATTTTAAGTGATTGGTACATTTCTTCAATACGCACCAAATACCTATCATAACAATCACCATTTTTGCCAATTGGTATATCAAAATCTAGCTCATCATATACATCATACGGGGTGGCTTTTCTAAGATCCCATGCGATGCCTGAGCCTCTAAGCATTGGACCAGAAAACCCCCAATCCATAGCTTCTTTTTGACTTACTACTCCGATATCTACTAAGCGTTGTTTCCAAATTCTATTGTCATTTAACAGACTCTCGACGTCTTCTAGTTTTTTTGAGAATTGCTGAACAAAAATATTTATATCTTCTAGTATACCATTTGGTAAGTCCTGTGCAACACCACCAGGTCTAAAATAATTTGCATGCATTCTAGAGCCGGAGACACGCTCATAAAATTCCATAATTTTTTCGCGTTCCTCAAATAACCATAATAGGGGGGTAGTAGCACCAACATCTAGGGCTTGTGTTGTTATATTCAGTATGTGGTTAAGGATACGAGTAAGCTCAGAAAACATCACTCGAATAAACCCTGCTCGTCTTGGCACGTTGCAGCCAAGCAATCCTTCAACTGCTAAGGCAAAAGCGTGTTCTTGGCACATTGGCGATACGTAATCTAACCGATCAAAATATGGTATAGCTTGTAGGTATGTTTTATGCTCAATTAATTTTTCAGTACCACGATGCAGCAATCCAATATGCGGGTCTGCTTTATTGATAACCTCACCATCCATTTCTAAAATTAATCTTAATACCCCATGGGTAGCTGGATGTTGTGGCCCAAAATTTAACACAACACTTTTATTATTATCACTCACCTTGTTTTAGACTCCGGCAATTGTTGATTTTAATCGAGTATATATCAAAATTTTTGTCCACTAAGTGAAAAAATTATATAATATTAAAATAATAGCATTATTTTTCCATGTCATCTATTAAAGCTTGCTCTCCATCATTCAGATCTTTTGGAGAATGAATTTTGTGGCTCTTTGTATCTTTTTCTTCGATAGAAGGCAATTCATAGTGAGGGGGAACTTCTAAGGTTTTATTGCGTTGTACCCTATACTCATCAGGACCAGGTGTCACTATACCTATTGTTTCTTTTACTTTTTTATTGCAGGCAGACAGTGTTACTAAGGTAGTAAATAACAAAAAAATTATACGCATACTCTTCTGCTTTAAAGAATTGGTTTTTGCAAATACTTGCTGGGTATTCGCGTACTCACGTACCTTATTGTACTGTTTGCGTTCGCTTATCCCTTGTTTGTTTTCCCCATCCTCCAAATCATTTGAGTACATATCAATCCTCTTTATAAATTTATATTTTTCTTAGAATCAAGCTCACGAATCCTATCCGCTTCAGTTTGCAATCGAGCGTGATTATATTCAACATCTTGTTGTTGTTCAACAATTTTCTTGGTCTTATAATAATCGTGCAATAAGAATATTGCACCTAATGAAATGAAACTATCTGCTAGATTAAATACCGGAAAACCAAAATCTTTATAGTGAAAATAAATAAAATCAAATACCGCCCCATGAACAAAACGGTCGATCAAATTACTAATAGCACCACCAATAAAAAAACTATAACCAACGAAGCTTGGCATTGTTTTACATTTTAATAAGATATACCACAAATATGCTATAAGGGCAGAGTTAACAACTATAAAAAGCATATTACTATACTGGTAATAATTTCGAAGTATTCCAAAACTAATTCCATAATTCCAAATATAAACCATATCTAAAAAGCTGGTTATTTCTAGCGTTAGACCAGCTTTACCTCTTAGATAACCTATAAGATACCATTTTACTAATTGATCTATAATTACTAATTTAACAATTATACGACTACTTTGGCGAATAATTAGTAATATTTTCTTAAATATTGATGGTATACGCATATTAGAATTTAATTTTTGATTATATACTCAGGTAGAACTTCAAGAATTGGCGTCGTCATGTCTAAAGATCGAAGCTGCCTAGTTACTCATGTACGCTACGCCGCTCGACTTTGCTACTGCCTAGCTCTTCTTGAAGTTATACTATTGTCTACCCAACTCTTCATTTACGAGCAGTATACTCTTCTGCTCCTACGAATTGTTTTTTGAACATATCATGGATTCGCATGCTCACCATTCATTTTCAAATCCAATTCTTCAAATCATTTGAGTATACTTCTATTTTATTAATCCTTTCTAGACATATCTTTTCAGTCACTATCTTTAATTCCTCTACCCGGTTAATAAGGTAAAGTAATTGTTCTTTACTAATTGTATAATCTTGATCATACCTTGCGTCAACATAAGCATTTCGCAATAACGTAAAGCACTCTTCTTGCTCAGGAGTCTCATGTGGAAATATCTTATAGAGATCGTAATGATGACTTCTAGCCCTATCGCCAAGTCCCAGTATATCATGTGACTTTGCCTTGTAACCAGTAAAAACTAACAGGATAGCATTATAAAAGCTCTCGGTAGCTTGGTGAAGCATAAAGGCTGCATTATTCAATTGTTCTATATCTAAACACAAATGAGCAAGCAATAGAAAGTCCTTGGCTTTTTTAAACCAATATTTGTAATCTTTCTCAGCTATTGGTCTACGTTCCTTCCATGATAGTTCCTTAGCTTCAGATAGTATAAATTCACCACTATTATATAAAAGAATGCCCTCTTTCTTGATATCACTAAAGAAATACTGCCCCTTTTCCAGTTGCCTATTTACCAGTTTAATAGGTTCAAGTATCAGAGTAATTGGTGGTTTTTCATCTAATGAGAATTTTTTACCTAGCCTATTCTCTATCTTATGTTGTAGGTTTATAGCTGGATAGCCGGCATATTCTCCGTTCTTTAAAATCAACAAAAGGTCAAAATCACTTTGATACTTATAATAACTAATATCCCCTACCTTCTCTATATCCTCTACCCAATCTCCTCTAGCATAAGAGCCAAATAAGATAATCATTGCTATTTTTGATTTGCCTACATATAGGATTTCTTTAACAATATTATCTAGCTTTTCTTTAATCACTAGTGAACGACTAGGTAAGGTAGTTTTCATAAAGCTATTTTTTTTATCCTAGATCAACTAATATACCAAATATTTAAATAATCAACAACAATTTAATCATAAATTAAAAAATAATTTAAAATTACAATCAATAGTTGTTATATGTGTCATAATCAGTAACAATAACATAAGAATTCAGGATAAGAATTAGTTAATTCTTATCCCAAATTCGCGGGAGTAGTATACAAGACATGAGGTAGCCTAGATGTTATCCCAAATTCGCGGGAGTAGTATACAAGACATGAGGTAGCCTAGATGTTATCCCAAATTCGCATAAATTACTATACTTCCCTAGAACTAGGCTCTTTTTTGATACCAACTAGTTTGGGGGATGGAGTAGGAGGAAGGGTTTTGTATCCATCTTTTGGGGTCATGGGGAGATTTCCTCCAATAGCTTTTGCTGCTGACTGTAACTTTGGTGGGAATTGTCCTTTTGTCGTATCAACGTTAGCAACAGGGTTAGACGGTAACTCAGCCAATTCTCCTCTATCAAGATTTTTCTTAATCTTCTCTAGCTGCTGGATGACTTTATCTCGTTTTTTCTCCCTATCTTCATCATCCCAAATGTCGTCATCATTAATAAGTTTAATTAGCTCCTTATCATCTTTAACACCAGCCTTGTTAATAAGAGTTTTAAGGGTATTCTCATCAACAATCCTTCCCTCAATAAGTTTCACAAGATCAGCATGTTCAGGTTCCTCATCTTCATCATCACGAAATGCCTTAGATCTATCTATTATAGCCTGTCTAAGGCTATCTGCTATTGAACCAGAAGGGCTAGTAGGTGGTGTTTTTGGTTTTTCCTCTAGTTTTCTCTCTAGTTCTTCTAGTGCTTTATTTCCCCCTAATACAGATAGTTTTTCTTCTCTAAGCTTTGCCTTCAGTACCATTTCAGTTAAGAATTTTGTTTCTCCTTCCCCTTGCTCTCTTACTGTTGCTTTGTCATGATCAGAACCTGACGGTGGAGATACTGGATGGGTTGTTGTGGGTGCTTTTTTAAGTTGTATCCCCTTCCTAATTTCATCCCATAATGCTCCCCTATCTTCTCCTTGTCCTTGCGGTGTTACTGCTGCTGCCTTCTGAGCTTGACCTGCCGTAGGTTCTGCAGGCGGTGGCGGAGGGGGCGGTGGAGGAGGTGCTGCCATAGCATTTCCTGCTGCTTGCTGAGTGGCACGTAAACCTTCTATCGGAGGAGGTGGAGGTGGTGGCGGAGGAGGTGGTACTGCCATAGCATTCCCCATTGTGTGCTGAGTACCTTGTGGCAATGGAGGAGGTGGAGGTGGTGGCGGAGGAGGTGGTACTGCCATAGCATTCCCCATTGTGTGCTGAGTACCTTGTGGCAATGGAGGAGGTGGAGGTGGTGGCGGAGGAGGTGGTACTGCCATAGCATTTCCCACTGCTTGCTGCACCTCTTGATTCTGCGACGGTGGAGGAGATGGTGCTTTGCCTTTACCAGCTATATGTGCTTTCGGTTTAGTTTCCTCTCTATGCTGAATATTTTGTGAATCCTGCAATGATGTATGAGGAAGGGGTGAAGATGAAAGAGAGCTTGTTATAGTGTTTTCCGCTGCTTGATGAATAGTTGGGTTCGGCATCGACGTAGTACGCATAAGTGGAGGAGGTGGCGCTGGGCGTTTAGGTGTTATCCGTTCAGGCATTGATGATGACATGGCTTGAGATTGAGCCAAATCTTGGCTTGTAGATAATGGCTGTGAAGCAGTAACTGCAGATATAAAAGTGGTTTCAAGCTCATTTCTTAAAGCTTCTACTTTGTCTGACCTGAGCTTTAGTATATCTCTACCTTCAAGTTTTTCTAGTTCTTTCCGTAACTTATTTGTTCTAGCTACTGTTGAATCTTTTATGTTTTTACCAGTGATCTCTAATCCCTCATCAACCCTTTTTAATATTGTATTATTGAGAGGTATGTTTTCTTTTAAAATTTGTTCTGGAGTTTTTACGAAAACATGCTTAATCTTTGCAGTAATTTTTTTAAGACCATCTAGCCATGTTGATGGTAATTCTTCCCGTAAGTCTGCTAAGTCTTTCTTTATAGTAAGAAGTTCTTTAATATTATCATTAGCCTTTACCAACTTAACTAGGTCTTGTTGTACGTGTAACAGTCTTATTCTTTCTTGGTGTAGTGCCTTTGCTTCATCAGCATTATAAACTTGTGGTACAATTTGGCTAAATTTTTCATGAGATATACCTAAATTTACTAAGGATTCTCTTAATCCTTTTACCTTTTCTAGTTGTTTCTCTGATAGTTCTTTGGTTATGATATCATCAAATCCTGCTTGTAACTCTGTATCTATAATTTTCTGTAAATATAAGTTTTTTTTACCTACATCTCTTAACTTATTGTCAACATTTTTGAGAGCCTTTCTGTTGTCTCTTCTCTTTTTTTCAGCAATTTCCTTATCATTTTGTATAAACAGATATTTTACTTGTGTAACAGTATGTACAAACCTTTTAAACCAAGGTAAAGAAGGGTATTCTTTCTTTAAATCTTCCACTTTCTGTTGTAGATGTCTACTATTTTCTAATTGTTTATTAGCCTCTAAAAGATTCCCTACAGAATTTATTGTATCCAGTAATTTACCTTTTTCCTGTGATAACAGGCTTTCTATTTGTTGATCTTTATCTTTCGACATGTAAATACCTCCTTATTAACTCTAGTAAATAGTAGGGTAAGCAAAAAAGATATCATGCCCGCTTTTAGTTAGGCAATGATATTTTTTTAGTATTGATTACAATTTTGAAATTACCCTGTGGCATTAATGTAAGCAGCTTTAAAGCTGCTTGTCAAATTAATACTTGAATTTTTTAACATTTAGTACTATCATCTATGCTTTAAAAGCTCTTAGGAGAAAAAGATGAGTGAACTATTAGAACTTGCAGCAGAAATGCGGGCGAAATTTGGTACGGGAGTCGCAAGAGAACTACGTAGGAAAGGTATGGTTCCAGCCATAGTTTATGGAGCAGGTAAAGAAGCCTTAGCCGTTTCTATCGAAGAAAAAGAGATAACTAAGCATTATAGAAAACCCGGTTTTATCTCTACAGTTATTCAAATTAAAGTGGGTAGTAAAACGCATAAAGTGTTACCAAAGGCTGTAGAATTGCATCCTATCACTGACATAGTTAGGCATGTTGACTTTGTCCATTTAGAGGAAAAAACCCAAAGAATGGAAGTGCCGGTAGTCTATGAGGGTAAAGAAAGAGCTTTGGGAGTTAAAAGAGGTGGATTCTTCAATATAATAAAAAGAACTATAACTCTTTTATGTGATGTCAATAATATACCTAAAAATATTAATATTGATGTTACTAACATGCATATCGGTCAGTCTTTAAAAGCAAAAAGCATTAAACTTCCTGAAGGAGTCGAGCTAGCTAGTAAAAATGATTTTATTATGGCTACTATAATCGGTCGTAAGGGTAGTAAGTCAGAAGATGAAGAAGCTGCAACTGAAGAAGTGAAGCCGACAAAATAGTTGTTTTTGAAGCTATAAGGGTACTATGTCTTGGATATCACCCACAACTGTTGAAAGTTAAAATCGTCTATTAGCGAGGAGACCGTAGGTCGACGAAGCATCCATATGACAAGTTTCATGGGATTGCCACGCTCACGTACGTTCGCTCGCTAATAGACGATTTTAACTTTCAACACTGCTTCGCTAATAGACGATTTTTTAACTTTCAACAGTTGTGGGTCGAGGTGCTAGGCGTACATATAGTATGTGAACACCGCAGATATTGGATAATGACAACACAATTCTTGATTTTCATCGAGTATACAAATCGCTCTCTAATGATATTATAATATGCTTAAATCTGAAGACAAAGGATATATACTTGTTGTAGGTTTGGGCAATATAGGCAAAGGGTATCAAAATACTCGCCATAATGTTGGCTTCATAGCTATTGATTATTTATCAGAATATTATAAAATTTCTTGGAATACCAAAGTTAAATTTCATGCAGAACTTGCACAAGGGACAATAGAGGGGCATAAATTACTATTAGCAAAGCCTCTGACTTACATGAATCTGTCCGGTAAAGCAGTACAAGCAATATGTTCTTACTATAATATCAAACCACCAAATATTTTCGTTTTACATGATGATATAGATTTAGAAACTGGTAGAATAAAATATAAATTGGCTGGTGGTAGTGGTGGACATAATGGTCTAAAATCATTGGATCAGTGTATAGGAAATGATTATCACCGTATCAGAATCGGGGTAGGAAGACCAGTAGCTAATGGCGATGTATCGGATTACGTCTTATCTGCTTTTTCTAAAGAAGAGTATAAAATTATTGTTAATTCCATTGAGGTAATAATTAATAATTTCCGTTTATTGCTTTCAGGTGAAATGGAAGAGTTTAAAAGAAGCATCGTTTAAATATGAAACAACAATTAACTTGTGTCTATGCAGATGACATGGATGCACAATATTCAAAGATAATGCAGGATGGGTTAGATGAACTTGCTAAAAACAAGAAGGGTCTTGATGCTGTCCAATCATTTTCCTTCTCGTGTTTTGATAAGGATAAAAACTTTGTTGCTGGTATAAAAGGTGTACTTATTTATGGTTGTTTACACGTTGATACGTTATGGGTTTCTGAAGATTTTCGAGGTCAGAATTACGGTACTTTGCTAATGTCCAAGGCAGAAAATCTAGCACGAGAGCGTAATTGTAAATTTATGACTTTAAATACTACCGATTGGCAGGCCAGACCATTTTATGAAAAATTAGGTTTTAAATTAGAGTTTGTAAGAAGTGGCTATGATAAAGATTCGGAAGCATATTATTTAAGGAAAGATTTATGACACTAAGATGTGGTATTGTTGGTTTACCAAATGTAGGAAAATCAACTTTATTTAATGCTCTAACTTCTAGTATTGCAGCAGAAGCGGCTAATTATCCTTTCTGCACTATAGAACCAAATTCTGCTATAGTATCAGTACCGGATGATAGGCTAAATGAGTTGGCAGCTATTGCTAATTCTATTAAAATTATTCCTACTTATATAGAAGTTGTCGATATTGCCGGTTTGGTAAAAGGGGCAAGTAAAGGTGAAGGGCTTGGTAATAAGTTTTTATCTCACATACGAGAGGTTGATGCTATTTTGCACGTACTACGTTGTTTCGAAGATATAGATATTACTCATGTGCATAATAAGATTGATCCAATATATGATGCTGAGATAATAGAAACAGAATTAATTTTAGCAGATCTTGAATCGGTAGAAAAACGCTTAATAAATTCTGAGAAACGTTTGAAAACAGGCGATAAAGCTTTAAAAGAGCAAGTAGAATTATTAAAAGAGATTCAAGCAACTCTTGCAATAGGTAAACCAGTCCGTAGCATGATTGGGACTTATAGTAAAGAGGCTTTGGAACAATTACAATTATTAACTTCTAAGCCGGTTTTGTATGCTTGCAATGTACTGGAAGAAGATGCGGTTACTGGTAATAAATTTACGGAACTTGTAGCAAAAAAAGCTGAAGAAGAAGGTGCAAAACATGTTATTATTTCATCAAAAATTGAAGCGGATATTGCAATTTTAGAAAGTGACGAAGAGAAATCTGAATTCTTAAATAGTATGGGTCTTGTGGAAACGGGTCTAAGTAAAATTATCAAAGAAATGTATAATTTATTAGACCTAAGAAGCTTTTTTACTGTAGGTCCCAAAGAAACACATGGCTGGACTTTTCGTAATGGTACGCTAGCTCCTCAAGCAGCCGGTATTATTCATACTGATTTTGAGAAAGGTTTTATCCGGGCTGAAGTTATTAGCTATCAGGATTATATAAAGTTTAATGGGGAAGTAAAAGCCAAAGAAATGGGTAAAATGCGTTTAGAGGGCAAGGAGTATAAAATGCAGGATGGGGATGTGGTGCATTTTAGGTTTAATGTTTAAAGAAGGGTAGTTAATTGAGGAAATTATATCATTATCCTATTTGTCCATTGTCACGTCAGGTTCGGGTGTTATTAAAAGAGCTAGATGTGCAGTTTACTATGGTTAAGGAGGATTATTGGCTTCGAGACAAGGAATTTTTGTCTTTAAATCAGGCGGGGACGACACCTGTCTTACAAGAGGCGTCCACTCTAATTATAGCAGGAATTTATCCCATCACTGAGTATTTACATGAAAAATATCCAAATTTTAATTTTATCGATGAAGATATTGATATTAAATGTGAAATTCGTAGGTTGCTCAGTTGGTTTAACGAAAAATTTTACCGTGAAGTAACAAAAATTATTATCGATGAAAAAATAGTAAGGTCCTTCTGCCAATTAGGTGGTCCTAGAACCGATTTTCTTAGGGCAGCAAAAAATAATCTATCACACCATTTAAACTATATGTCAAATTTATTTGAAAAGCGTAGCTTTATTGCATCAAATTCTTTAAGTTGTGCAGATATAGCTGCTGCCTGTCATATATCGGTTCTAGATTATTTTGGCGAAATTAGTTGGGACAAATGGCTGTCTATTCGTCATTGGTATGCAATCATCAAATCTAGACCTAGCTTCCGCTCCTTATTACATGACCAAATACCAGGTTTCACTCCACCACCTTGTTATGCTGATTTAGATTTTTAGTGGTTGCGGTGCAGTTACTTTTATGATAGCTTCTAGGTGAATAGTATAATTAAAATAGAGGATATTATGAGTGAAAGTGACGATAATAATACAAAAGTGGATTCTCTACCGTCTCATAAGGAAGGAGCTACGGGGGTAAGTATAACCCCGACTCATGACCAAGGCGTGGGAACAAGAAGCGGTGTTGGACCATTTGAAGATTTAAACATAGCATTAAGTGAAATTGCAAATTATTTACAAAATGCAGAAGAAAATTTGCAGAAAATTGCACAATTAAAAGGATTGGAGAAATTGCAAGGTGAACAAGCACAAAAACTTTTTCAAGATTTTAAGAATGGTTTTGACAAAGTAAGACAAGGGGTGACAGATTATACTGATACTGTGCATGCCTCTCCTATCAAAGCTTTTGCTGATGAACAGAGTAGAGAAAATTATGAAAAGAGTCCAATTGGACGCCTAGAAAAATTTGCCAAAGATCAATTAATGAAAGTTGGAAAAATATTTGAAGGTTCAGCTGATGCAGTTAGAAATAATCCAATTTTAAATGCAGTAGGGAATGTGATAAAATCTGCATGTCATGCGGTTGGTACTATAGCTAAAGGTACTTTAAACAATGCGATAGCTACTGGAGAACTTGCCAAAAGTGTTGTTAATCTAGGTGTAGCAATAAAAGATAGCATTGTAGGAAAAGGAGTGAAACAAGCAACTAGGGGCGTTTAGTTTGACATAGTACCCTACATTTTTCTATAATCGTCATAGCAAGGCTCTTTAGATGCCGTGGCGATCTAGGTAAACAGCGAAGCTGTTTTTTTAGAGTAACGCTTCGCGTATCTTGGATTGCCGCGTCGCCGCTTTCAGCGGCTTCTCGCAATGGTGCTCGGAAGACCCCTTAACAGTAGTGAAATAAAAATGTAGGGTACTATGGTAGTTTGACAACACCCTATATCCGACTTGTATTGATATATTCATGGATTTTTAGTAAATCATACCAAGTGGGTTTTTTCTGCATTGGTTGTCTAAGCAGATAGGCAGGATGGAAGATAGAAGTGGTTTGAATTGGCTTGCTAAGATACTGATTGGTATATAAATAATATTCTTGTCTGATTTTACTTATACCAGCATTTTTGCCAAGTAAGCTGGTTGCTGCAACGTTTCCCACTAAAACAATTAGTTTTGGGTTTATTAAAGCGATATGCTTCTCAACGAAAGGTCGGCAAATATCTATTTCTTCTTGCGTTGGTTGGCGGTTGGCTGGTGGCCGCCAAAATACAGTGTTAGTAATATAAGCGTTATGTTCTCTTGAAATATTGATCGAGGCTAAGACATTATCGAGTAACTTACCACTTTCACCGCAAAATGGTATCCCTTGTGCATCTTCGCTACTACCCGGTGCTTCCCCAATAAACATTATAGAACTTTGTGGATTGCCATCAGCAAATACGGTTTTATTAGCTAATTTCTTTAAACCACAACCATCAAAATCCATTAGTAGTTTTTTTAATTCTTCTAAATTGCGAGCTGAGTCAGCTAAAGTTCTAGACAACGAAATGATGTCATCCTGTTTTTGTACAAGTTCTGGCTTCTTACCTACGTGGGAATGACCAGGACTGTTGGAGCTAGGTAGAGCTGGTGGAATACTAATCGGCTTAGCTTTAATATTAGAATTAATCTGTATTTTTTGCTGATTAATAGTTGATTCTGACAAATAATAATCTATACCAATTGTTTGCAACCATTTTAGTTGATTGATTTTTTTTGTTAAATGAGTCATTTTATTATTTTAAAATATTTTAGCCAATGGAAGAATATAACGTACCTAACAATCTAGATGGGTTTAGACTTGATAAGGCTTTGGTAAGCCTTATCAGTAAAACATCTAGAAGCCAAGTCCAGAAAAGTATAAATGACTTCCAAGTACAAGTTAATGGTTTGATTATTTCTGATTCTAACTTTAAGGTCAAGGAGAATGACCTTATTTCAGTATTTTTTAAAGACCCTGATCCATTAACAATGCAGGAAGCTGATATTAAACTTGATATTTTTTATGAAGATGAAGATTTAATGGTGATCAATAAAGCAGCTGGTATGACAGTCCATCCTGGTAGTGGTAACCACCAGGATACTTTGGTAAATGCCTTATTACATCATGCAAAATCTTTATCTAGCATAGGAGGGTTAGAAAGACCTGGCATAGTTCATCGTTTGGATAAAGATACATCAGGTCTTATGGTGGTAGCAAAGAATAATTTTGCCCATGTACATCTTGCAAAGCAAATAGAAAGCCGTAATCTTATACGCAAATATAAAGCACTCGTTTGGGGTATTATCAATCCGCAAGAGGGAGTTATAAGAAATAATATTGGTAGAGACCGTATTATGCGGCAAAAAATGACTATTCTAAAATTTGGTGGTAAAGAGGCGGTTACTCATTATAAAACAGAGGAAATATTTTTTGATGGTATTATAAGTATGGTAGAATGTCGACTTACTACCGGGCGAACTCATCAAATCAGAGTACAGTTGAGTCATTTAAAACATTCGGTAGTAGGAGACAAAACTTATGGCAAGAATAGCAAGAAAGTTAGCTCTAATTTTAGCATAGTACCACAAAAATTAATGGATTTCAAGAGGCAAGCATTACATTCTTGGTATATAAGTTTTTCCCACCCGGTAAGTGATAAATTATTAGAATTTGAATCACCTTTGCCACAGGATATTGTAGAAATAATTGCATGAATATAAAAGAATCCTTAATTTATGCTGCTAGCAAGTTGCAAGCAGTGGGTATTAAATCAGCCAACTTAGAATCACGCATATTGATGCAGCATGTAACTGGTAAATCTATTGAATATTTATTAGCAAGGTCAGAAGAAGAATTGACACAACAAGAGCAAATTATTTTTGAGGATTTGGTTAATAGGCGTACATTACTAGAGCCAATAGCCTATATTGTAGGATATAAAGAATTTTATAGTTACCAGTTTATTATAAATGATAAAGTACTTATTCCTCGGCAAGATACTGAGATTATTGTAGATGCGATTTTAAGCGATATAAAAATAAATGCCGAGCTAACAATATTGGAGCTTGGTATTGGTAGTGGCTGTATTGCTGTAAGCTTATTATTGGAAATGCCAAATAGCAATGTAACTGCAACTGATATAAGTAATGAAGCGATTGCTATAGCTAGTCAAAATGCTATAAAACATAAAGTTTCTGATAGGTTTAAAATAATTAATAGTAACTGGTTTGATAATCTAGAAAAGCAAGAATTTGATATCATCGTAAGTAATCCACCATATATTTCTTTTGATGATACTGTTTATATGTCTTCTGAGCCCCTGAAATATGAACCCCACTTAGCCTTATTTGCTGAAGATAATGGATTAGCTTCATATTACATAATCGCTAAAGAAGCCAAGGGATTTTTAAAACAAAATGGTAAATTATTCTTAGAGATTGGTTTTAATCAATTGACAGCTGTTACAGAAATTTTTATTAGTTATGGTTATACGGTTAAGCAAGTTTATAAGGATTTGGAGGCTAGAGATAGAGGGATTCTAATAACCTCCCCCCATTCGGGATAAAAATTAGTTAATTCTTATCCCGAATTCGCCTATTATACTGCTCGTAAATGAAGAGTTGGTAGACGATAGTATAACTTCAAGAAGAGCTAGGCAGTAGCAAAGTCGAGCAGCGTAGCGTACATTAGTATGTGAGCAGCTTCGATCTTTGGTCGCGGGAACGCCAATTCTTGAAGTTCTACCTGAGTATATAAGTTTTAAATATTAAGAGAATAACCATGCAACAATTTAGTCTTTATCATGCTACCGAAGGATCGCTATATAAAACAACCTGTCTTTTAGTAGAAAAATCTTATCATAGCAATTTAAGAATTGTCGTTTTAGCTCCAGATATTGAAGTCCAAGAATCACTAAACAAGATGATATGGACTTATTCTAGAAAACAGTTTATTCCACATGGTAGTAAGCTTGATCCATTACCAGAAAAACAACCAGTCTATATTACTCATCAGTTAGAGAATCCTAATCAAGCTACGATTCTAATAATCATTGCCCCATTTGATATACAAGAAATTCTTAATAACAAACACTATGTTGCACATTTTCAAAGAATAATTATAATATATGATGGTTTGGATAATTTAAGTCTAATAGTTAAAACAATAAATGAACTAACTATTGCGACACCGATGATTGACTGTTATAAACAGAGTTCAGTAGGAACATGGAGTAAGATTTAACCATTTCTATCAACTGTGCAAGATATGTCATTGCGAGCGAACGTATGTGAGCGTGGCAATCCATGAAACTTGTCATATGGATTGCTTCGTCGACCTACGGTCTCCTCGCAATGACACTGTAAGTTGTCATTCTTAGCAACGGCGGGAATCTAGATACCTGCTTTCGCAGGTATGACACAAAACGGGATTGCTTCGTTGCTACTAAGGTAACTCCTCGCAATGACAGTTTAAGTCTTACGGTCTCCTCGCAATGACGATTTTTTAACTTTCAACAGTTGTGGGGTGGCATCGAAGGTGCAGGAAGTTCCCTAATTACAAAATAGGGTGTGTTCCTCTAAAAAATAAACAAATTTATCAATATGCAAAAATTATCATTTCAACAAATTATCTTGACCTTGCAAAATTACTGGCAAGATTATGGCTGTGCAATTTTGCAGCCATATGACGCTCATGTTGGAGCTGGTACTTTTCACCCTGCTACTGTACTACGAACTCTTGGTAAGAAACCTTGGTTTGTAGCTTACGTTCAACCTTCTCGGCGTCCTCATGATAGTAGATACGCTTTGCATCCTAATAGAATGCAGCATTATTATCAATTTCAGGTTATACTAAAACCCTCTCCTGATGATATACAAGAGCTATATTTAAAGAGTCTTGAATGTCTTGGTATAGATTTACAAAAACATGATATTAGGTTTGTTGAAGATGATTGGGAGTCTCCTAGTCTCGGTGCTGCTGGGCTTGGTTGGGAAATATGGTGTGACGGTATGGAAGTATCACAATTTACTTATATGCAACAAATTGGTGGTATTGATTGTCGTCCAGTGGCTGGTGAGATCACCTATGGTTTAGAACGTCTGGCACTTTATATACAAGGAATCAATGAGGTAAGAAATCTTGACTGGAATGGTCAAGTTGGAGAAAAGGCTTTAACCTATGGTGAAGTAGATTTTGCCGCTGAAAAACAATTTTCGAAGTTTAATTTAGAATTAGCTGACATAGCCATATTATCTCAGCATTTTATTGATAGTGAGAAACAATGTAATGAATTAATCGCTGCAGATTTACCTTTGCCAGCTTATGATTATTGTATTCAAGCTAGTCATCTTTTTAATCTGTTAAATGCCCGGGGGGTAATTAGTGTAACAGAGAGAGCATCTTACATACTCAGGATACGTAATTTGGCAAAAATGTGCTGTAATAAATGGTTAGAACTAGAAGATAAAGAAGAGTTAATATGAGTGAGTTATTATTAGAACTTTTTAGCGAAGAGATACCAGCTTTGATGCAGAAAAATGCAGCGGAAAGCTATAAAACCATATTTACGACAATCTTGCAAGAAAGCGAGCTAGTTGCTGATGTTCAGCTATATGTTGGATCTAGGAGAATTGCTGTACATATTACAAATTTACCAAAATCTATACTACCAAAAGAAATTACCATAAGAGGACCGAAAGTTTCGGCAACGCAGCAGGCTGTAGAAGGGTTTTGTCGATCAAATAATATTGAGCAAAATAAATTATCTACGCTATTAGTGCAAGGGCAATTATATTATATAATAGCAAAGAGTAGCATAGAAACCGATATACGAGTATTATTGCAAGAGATAATTCCTAAAGCAATTAGTAAGTATATTTGGTCAAAATCTATGTATTGGGGGAATTATGATATAAGTTGGATTAGACCGCTTAGGAATATTTTATGTATATTTGATGGAGAAATACTAGCCATTAAATATGGACATTTGACGGCAAATAATATTACCTTTGGACACAGATTTCTTAGTCCTGAACCGATTACTATAGACAGTTTTTCTGAATACCAGAATAAGCTGCGGGAGAGTAATGTCATTATTGACCAAGAAGAACGTAAGGAGATAATAAAAAGTCAGCTATCAAAAATAGCCAATACACTTAATTTAGTTATCAAAGATGATGAGAAATTATTAGAAGAAGTAACAGGACTAGTAGAATTGCCAGTTGTTATGGCGGGTAAAATACCTGAGATATTTTTGCAGTTACCTAGTGAAGTACTAGTTAGCTCAATGCGTACCCATCAGAAGTATTTTAGTACTTTTGACCAAGCTGGTAATTTCGCCCCTTATTTTCTCTTTGTTAGTAATATGCGACATGATCAAAATGTTATAATAAGTGGTAACGAAAAAGTACTAGCTGCTAGACTCTCTGATGCATTATATTTTTATCAGCAGGATTTATCTAATAGTTTAGAATCAAAATTGCCAAAGCTTGAGCAGATAACTTTCCATGCAAAGCTTGGCAGTATCAAACAAAAAACAGAGAGAATTGATGATATTTGTAATTATCTAATGCCAGGAAATCAGGATTTGCAAGTAGCAGCTAAACTTTGTAAAAGTGACCTAACAACTGAAATGGGGGGAGAATTCCCTGAACTGCAAGGTATTATGGGATATTATTACGCCAAAGCCGAAGGGTTAAATGATCAGATTGCCTTGGCAATAAGAGATCATTATAAACCACAAGGACCATCAGATAATTTGCCAATGGGAAATAGTGCAATATTGGCGATTGCTGATAAACTGGATAGTTTAGTAGGTTTGATATTAATAGGAGAAGAGCCAAATGGTTCAAGAGACCCTTACTCGCTCAGACGGCAAGCATTAGGTATTATTAGGATAATTTTAGCTAATAAGTTAAATATTGATATTAAGGAATTAGTTGCGTATGTAGTTCACTTATATCAAACTATGTTTGAAGACGTAAAGGGAGGAGGGCATGATAGTGGGCTAAATAAAACTAGTCAGATAATTTTAGAGTTCTTAGAAGAACGAGCCAAATATTATTTTAAAAATCACTATGACATATCGTTAATTAATGCGGTGCTTGATTTTGATATTGAAAGAGATTTAGTGATTAGCGAAATAAAGCTCGGTGCTTTACAAAAGTTTCTCGCTGGAGTGGATGGTGAAAATTTATTAACTATTTACAAAAGAGCAAATAATATACTAGAAGGTAGTAATATAGAAGGAGAAGTTGATCAAAAGGCTTTTGTTTCACAATATGAACAACAATTATTTTTATCATTAGGAGTTATTTCTAAGCAAATTGATAGTTCTATTGTAGAAAAAGATTTTACTAAAACTCTTAGCCTGTTACTAGAAATATTAAAACCTGTCAATGAGTTTTTTGATAATGTTATGGTCAAAGATCAAGATCGTAACATTGCCAATAATCGTTTATTGTTGCTCAGAATGGTTACCCAATTATTTGATAAATTAGCAAAATTTAGTTTCTTATGACTGATACATTAAAGCAGGCTGCCAAATTCATAAAACTTGGTAATGTAGTAGCTTTTCCAACAGAAACAGTATATGGACTTGGGGCAGATGCTAGTAATGAGCAAGCTTGCCAGAAGATTTTTAAGATAAAAAAGCGTCCAAGCATAAATCCTCTAATTGTTCATGTAGCAACTATGAGCCAAGCTAAAACTATAGGGGAATTTAATGCAGATGCTCTTAAGTTAAGTAATATCTTTTGGCCGGGACCTTTATCTATTGTTGTACCATTAAAAAGTGGGGCAAATATAGCAGCATCAGTATTATCTAGGATGACAACGGTTGCACTCCGTATACCATCACATAATATTGCTTTGGAGCTAATAAGAAAGTCAGGTACTCCGATAGCAGCCCCTAGTGCTAACCCATCAGGTTATATTAGTAGCACGACTTTACAGCATGTACAGGAACATTTTGCAAATGACCAAGATATTTTTATTTTAGAGGATAATTTAAATGATTGTAAGTGTCAATATGGTATAGAATCAACCATAGTAGATAGTACTACTAATAACTTAACTATTTTGCGAGATGGTTTTATTACGTTGGAAGCGTTAGAGAAGGTAATTGGTAAGAAACTAGATAAAACATCCAGCTTGATGCAAATTAAAGCTCCGGGGATGATGAATAAACACTACTCGCCAAGAGTTAAAGTAAGATTGAATGCAGAGAGTTTAGAAGCTAATGAGGTAGGGCTTAATTTTGCCGATAGTAAGCTAGAGGGTAATTTTTCGCTTAATTTAAGTTTAACTGGTGATTTAATTGAAACAGCTAGCAACTTATTTGCCAGTCTTAGAATATTGGATAATTATGCAGAATTAAATGGATTAGCAATTGCCGTTGCCTCTATCCCAGAGGTTGGTATTGGCGTTGCAATCAATGATCGACTTAAAAGAGCGGCGGTAAAATGACATCTATATTTACTAAATTAAAGCAGGTATTAGTTAATAGTTCAAATAAAATATCTTCCCGACTTCCGCAATTTTTGAGAAAGCCCGAGGTTGGAAGGGGCATGGATATAAAGGTCATGTGTTACTAGGCACAACAAGCCGCGATGCTGCAAATGTAATAGATACAATGGTAATGAGCGAATGAAACTATCAATTAACTCATCCCCACCAAATTTACTAATAAAAGAGCAATTAAAATCAATTTATTGCAAGCTTTTTAGTAAAGAAGATGGTAAAATAAGCGTAGAAGATTCAGCTCAAATGGTCTAATGACTCAGATAAATAATGGTGATATTTAGTAACAATTAAGAGGTTATGTTATATGTTTTTATCAAAGTTTCTTGATCCTAAAAATGATTTTTGTTTTCGTAAAATCTTTGGTACGGAAAAGAACAAAGATATACTTGTACATTTTTTAAACGATGTTCTTAAGTGTAAAGAAAATGAGCAAATAATTGAGGTGACGTTTTTACCAACTATCCAAGACCCTGATATTGCTATTTACAGAAAGTCTATTGTTGATGTGTTATGTAAAGATCAACACGGTAATCAATTCATAGTAGAGATGCAGGTAAGCAAGCATCCAGGATTTGAAAAAAGAGCCCAATATTATGCAGCTAAAGCATATTCTCAGCAGAGACTTGAGGAAGATGAGAAACACAAGAAACTGGCAGTATACGCAAATTAAAAGGAGTAATATTTTTAGCAATAGCGGATTTTGTGATGTTTAGCGATAGAAAACATTGGAAATCAGAACATCGTATTTTAGAGACAGAGACCTATGCTCATGATTTAAAAGATTTTTACTTTGTTTTTTTAGAGCTTGAGAAATTTAAAAAAACTATAGATGAGCTAAAAACTATTGAAGAGAAGTGGATGTATTTTTTTAAGCATGCAGGAGATAGTAAATTAACATTAACAGAAATAGAGCATTTAATAGGTAAGGATGAAATTATTAGAAGAGCCTTTGAGGCTGTAGACCAAGATAGCTGGTCAGAGGCAGAACTTAACACCTATGAGCAAATGACCAAAGCTCGTCTTGATAATTTAGCGGTAGAACAGCAACAAATTGAAGATGCTGAAGCTAGAGGTGAAGCTAAAGGTAAAGCTAAAGGTAAAGCTGAAGGTAAAGCTGAAGGTAAAGCTGAGGGTAAAGCTGAAGAAAAAATAGATATAGCAAAAAAAATGTTGGATAAAAGAAAGCCAATGGATGAAATCATTGAATTTACCGGGTTAACTATTGAAGAAATAGAACAGTTGAAAGAAGAATAAGCAGATGAGCAAATAATGTTGTGCCTAAAAATCTGTAACCCTCATGTCCATGCCCCTTCCAACCTTTGACCTTATCAAAAACTGCGGAAGTCGGGAGGTTGGTATTGGCGTTGCAATCAATGATCGACTTAAAAGAGCGGCGGTAAAATGACATCTATATTTACTAAATTAAAGCAGGTATTAGTTAATAGTTCAAATAAAATATCTTCGGGCATTGACCAGATATTTTATAAAAAAAAACTAGATGAGCAAACTTTAAATGAATTAGAGGAGTTGTTAATATCTGCAGATATCACAGCCTCTGTAGCAATAGAGCTGGTCGATAAACTAAGAGCTATCAAATTTGATAAAGAAGTAAGTGGTTTGGTAATCAAAGAACAGCTAGCTGACATTATCGGGCAATTATTGGTAAAAACTAGCAAGCCTTTTGAATTGTATGATAAAGAGCTTAATGTTATCCTAGTTTGCGGTGTTAATGGGTCAGGGAAAACTACGACAATAGGCAAGCTAGCCAGCATTTATCGTAGACAGGGGAAAAAAGTAGCAATTGCTGCTTGTGATACATTTAGGGCTGCTGCTGTTAGTCAATTATCTAGTTGGGCTGATAAAAGTGGTTCAATGTTTATTACTGGTGAAGAATCAGCTGAGCCTGCTAGTGTTGCTTATCTTGCTATGCAGTCTTCAATAAAAAATGATGTTGATGTATTATTTATTGATACAGCTGGAAGGTTGCATAACAAGAAGAATTTGATGGAAGAACTTGCCAAAATTGTTAGGGTTATTAAGAAGATTGATGATACAGCTCCTCACCATAGTATATTAGTAATTGATGCGACCACTGGACAGAATGTATATAACCAAGTTGAACAATTTACCGCTATTGCTAACATAACAAGTCTGATAGTCACTAAATTAGACGGTACGGCAAAAGCTGGTGTAGTGGTAGGAGTCGTACAAAAATTCGCCTTACCAGTATGTTTTTTAGGGGTAGGGGAGAAGGTAGACGATCTAAAACCGTTTGATCCGGCAGAATTTGCTAATAGTTTAGTAGGGAATTAATTATTAAATTAAGATGATAAAATAATTGTTGAAAAGCATTAAGTGATACTTTATATTTTACTATATGAAATATGACCTACTAGACAACAAAAAAAAGCAACTGGATAAAATCAGACCATTAACTCCAGAGTTGGTTAAAAACTTGGAGCAGTGGTTTAAGGTAGAGTTGACTTATACCAGTAATGCTATTGAGGGTAATACTCTCTCTCGTTTGGAAACTGCTGTGGTAATTGAAAAAGGCTTAACAGTTGGTGGAAAATCGTTAGTAGAACATCTTGAGGCAAGAAATCATGCACAAGCTTTGGACTTAATCCATGAAATACAGCAAAAGAAAATTTGTGAAATTACTGAAAACGATATTTTATCAATTCATGCTCTTATCCTAAAGGGTATCGATGATCATAATGCTGGATATTATAGGCAAGTAACAGTAAGTATTTCAGGTTCAAGGGTAATAATGCCAAATCCAGTAAAAGTACCAAACTTGATGGCAGATTTCATTGCATGGCTAAACTCATCTAAAGATATGCATCCTGTAGCACTTGCAGGAGAAGCACATTATCGACTAGTAACTATCCATCCTTTCTCAGACGGGAATGGTCGAACAGCACGATTATTGATGAATTTAATTCTAATAATGGCAGGCTATCCACCGGCTATTATTAGACTACAAGAGAGATTACCTTATGTAACATCTCTAGAAACTGCACAACTTGGTGGTTCAAAAGAAGCCTATGAAAAGATTATATTTAATGCAGTCCATCGTTCTCTTGATATTTATCTTAAAGCAGCAAACTCTGTAAACTCTTCAGATGTAGTATTATCAGAGAAATTATTAAGAATTGGTAAGCTTGCAAAAGCTGTCAGTGAAACTGTGTCAACAATTCGTTTTTGGACTAAGGAAGGCTTGCTTGAAATTGCTGATGTTACTAAATCACGCTATCAGCTTTACTCATCTGAAATGATTGAACAATGTATAGAAATTCAACGATTAAAGAAACAAAAGCTAACACTGAATGAAATCAAGAATATGCTTGTAAATAATGACATAAAATAAAAATAAGGTGTTTTTATAATGTACATTGTAAAAAAAGAATTATCTATCCAATCACGCTATTACAAAGAAATTTTGTCAATAATTAAACTAGGTGGCGGAGTAGCAAGGATTGTCGGCGGAGCTGTTCGGGATGCTATTCTTGGTGTTGTTAACTACGACATTGATATAGCAACCAATTTATTACCAGAGCAAGTAACAGATATTTTATCAACAGCCAATATTAATGTTATCCCAACTGGTATAAAATATGGCACAGTTACGGCTTTATTAAATAATGAGAAATTTGAGATTACTACACTTAGAAAAGATATAAAATGTGATGGTCGGCACACAGAAGTTATTTTTACTGATGATTTTATGGAGGATGCTACTAGAAGAGATTTTACTATTAATGCACTAAGCTATTGTCCATTTGAGCATAAAATTTATGATTATTTTGGTGGAATAGATGATTTACGAGAATCTAAGGTAATATTTATCGGACAGCCATTTGAACGAATTGAAGAAGATTTTTTACGTATTTTACGATTCTTCCGTTTTTCCTGTTATTATGCAAGACAGTTAGATCATAATGGGCTAGATGCTTGTATTAAATTACGAGAAAATCTTAAATTATTATCAAAAGAACGGATAAAATGGGAGGTGGACAAGTTGATTATCTCAGATAATAGTCCTAATATTTTGCAGCAAATGTTTGATAATGGCATATTGCAAATAATATTACCAGTTAGTAAATTTGATAAAAAACCTTTGATGGAAGCAATTAATTTCGGTTCTTTAGAGCCTTACACTAGGTATTCACTTTTATTTTACCACATAAAGAACTTACCACTAAGTGATTTATTAAATTTAAAATTTTCTCGGCAAATCGCCCTCAAAATCATTACTATACTTAGATTTGTTAATAAAGAAATCAACGAATTTACATTACGAGAAATTTGGTGGGAAACGGCTGATTATCCTGATGATTATCTGCAATATATCATTACTTTAGTATCATTAAGTAAATTAAATAGAGATATAGCAAATAAATTTCTAGATGCATACCAATCTAAACCCCGACCAATATTTCCAATAAATGGGCATGACTTGCAGAAATTAAATATTCATGGTAAAGCTATTGGCACAGTGATAGGTAAATTAAAGAAATCTTGGATTGCCAGTGATTTTACACTTAATAAACATCAATTACTTGAATTATGCTAGGAGTCTGTCGGAGATAACTAATTAATTCTCTAAACCGTCATTGCGAGAAGACCGAAGGTCGACGAAGCAATCCAAAAAAATAATCATAAGTGGATCAACTATGTTCGCAATAAAAATTTAAATAAATTTGGTTTAAATTTTTATTGCTTCTGCAGAGCTAGTTAAATCACGTAACTTAGCGTTTGCAATCACAATGATTTTCCGCATTAATGCTACCATCGCCACCATTTTCTTTTTTCCTCTATTGATCAATTTTTCATAAAATACCTTCAGTTCAGAGTTAGAATTTCTAGCAGCCATAGCAGCTACAAACAACATAGGTCTAACAAAACTTCTACCATGACCTGTATGTCTATATCCGCTATATCTACCGCTATCATTAGATATTGGTGCAACACCTACTAATGATGCTATTTGTTTGCGGTTCAATGTACCAAGTTCAGGTAACAAAGCTATAAGCTCATTAGATACTACTGTGCCTATACCACTAATAGTTTGCAGTGTCTCTTTCTTAGCCTGCAAGAGTTTATCTTTTGCTATTAAGTCATCTATTTTTTTAGTAATAGATGCAATTTGTTCTTCTAGTACTTCGATTATTTTAACACAACTAGACTTGATTAAATCAGCTCTCGGGGACTGAAACCTATTTTTTTCTGCAATCAACATTTGTTTGAGGTCGTTCCTACGTCCGACTAATTCATACAAGTTTAAAGCTTGCTTAGATTGTACTTTAAATAGTTCTAATCTTTCTGACCGTTCAAAACCATAAAGTGCTAGAGCTTTAGCATCAAGACTATCAGTTTTAGCTGCATTCCCAAAAGACCTAATAAAGTTTTTAACTTTGCGAGTATTGGCTCTATATACAGCAAAACCCTGATTGCAAAGCGTTAGTAATAGTTCCATTTCATATCCACCTGTGGTTTCTAAAACACACAATGCAGAACTAATCTCTTTTTTGTAATCCTTGATAAAATCAGCTATTCCATTAGAGTTGTTATTATATTCTTTAGTTTCTTTTTTTCCATGAATAGCAACAACAAAATTGAATTTTCCTATATCAAGACCAATAAAATTATTATATAATGGCATAATACCTCGAAGACTTTTAATGTTTACGATTGTAAGCGGGAGTGCAAAGGCATCCCAACCAACTATTCAAACGTCTCGGGGATTTGGGCTAGAGTACCAAGATCCATACGATCTTAAGACCAATTGCTTCACGGTCGCTCACGCCTGCACAGCGATAGTCATTTAGTATTATTAATGACTATCGCTGTAATACCCCCTTATAAGTCAGTATAAATCATTATTTATATTGACTTCAACATCTATTATATCATACTTTTAACTTACAATTGCTTCGTCGGTCTTACGACCTTCTCGCAATGACGTATAAAGAAGCTGTATTTACTAACTTTCAACAGTTATGCGACAGCCTCCTAGGCTCTATTGATAAAATAATATAATTATTGTATAGTAAATTCCTAAGGTACTAAATTAGGAAAATATTATGAATCAAAATCAACAAGTGAAAGTAATAGGTAGTAACGGTCAACTATCGCTTGGCAAAGTATTTGCAGGACAAATGGTATTAATCGAACAATTAGATAATGGCACATGGATCATTAAAACAGGAAAATTTGTTCCAACCTCAGAAAAATGGTTATCTCAAGGAGATACTTTAACTAAACTAGATAAAGCATTATCGTGGGCAGAAAGAAATAAACCAAAAGATAACTTACAAGAAATTGTTGAGAAAATTGAATATGTCTAAAATAAAAATAGATATGAATAATATAGAATTTCAAAAAGATTTGTTTGCTCTTGAAAAAAATAATCAATTAGCATTATAACCAAAGAACAATGTTTGTCATTCCTGCGTAAGCAGGAATCTAAAATTGTTCCTAAAAAGACCCGAGCTATTATAGATTCCTGCCTACGCAGGAATGACAACTTTTGCATTTAAATATAGTAGATGTTATATTATAGACTTTTGACGGAGCAACTAAATAATTCCCAAAGTAGAATAGTAGACTTGGAAAAAATAAAACATCCAAGGCATTGAAAAATAACGGTGAAAATTAAGAAAAAAATGAAAATTAATATTAGTGCTAGCATTTTTATTGCTATAATTATGATATTACTTAGTCAGGTATCTTTTGCTAACGTAGGTAGGATAAAAATTGTTACTAGCATAACTCCACTAGCAAGCATTATAGCGATGTTAGTGAAAGAGCAAGCAGAAATTGTTGCCATTGCCAATAACAATGATTGCCCACATCACTATAATTTGAGACCTAGTGATCTGAAAAAAGTCAAAGATGCAGATATTGTATTTTATATAGATGAGCAATTTGATGGCTTTGCTGGCAAATTAATGAATGGTCATAGTAAAAATGTCATTAAAATTAGTAATTTTAATGGGCTAAAAATTATTAATAATGACTCATATAGTAATTGGCATATTTGGCTTGATTTAGATAATGTAAAAATACTATTGGAACAATTATCTCAGATATTATCTCAACGATTTCCTGAGATTAGTTCAGCTGTTTACCAAAATTTTGAAGAGGCAAAAAAACAAATAGATGATCTTGCGAAAATCAAACATCAAAGATTAGCGTCTTTAACAGATGTGATCTTGCTTAGTGATAGTTTAGAATATTTTTTTGATAATAGCCAAAAAAGAGTTGCAAAATTATATAGCTCTGATCAAAAGAGTCTCAAATATATTAGTAATCTTGAGCATTTATTAGCTATGTCCCATAGTAAATGTTTATTGCTAAGTCTCGATCAAGATGTTGCTCTTTATAAAAATTTTAAAGTAGAAGTAGTGGCCATTGAAAGTGAGAATTGGCAAGTGACTAACATCAATAGTGATTTATTTTATAATCAATATTTAAAAATAATTAATCAAATGTCTAAATGTTTAAATTACTAAACCCTTATTTTTTTAGTAAGTTAGTACGAACCATGCTACCATTATTGCTAGTTGCAATGTTGGTAACAATGGGGGTGGGGTTATATCAAGCTTTGATAGTCTCACCGCCAGATTACCAACAAGGTGATATGGTCAGGATTATGTATGTTCATGTACCAGCTTCTTGGATGGCACTAGGGATTTACACATTCATAGCTATTTGTAGTTTGTCTAACCTAGTGTGGAAGACTAAAATGTCGTTCTTAATGGCAGTGGCCAGTAGCCCTATTGGTGCAGTTTTTTGCCTGATTAGTATGGTGACGGGGGCATTATGGGGAAAGCCTATTTGGGGGACTTGGTGGGTTTGGGATGCTAGACTTACCTCAATGTTCGTACTATTCTTGCTCTATTTAAGTTATATCGTGGTGGTAAATAGTGGTGATAGGATAAGCCGTACTGAAAAACCAGCTTCGGTGATTGCTCTGATTGGTTTTATCAATGTTCCTATAGTAAAATTTTCGGTAAATATTTGGTATAGTTTACACCAGCCAGCAAGTGTTTTACGGCTAGGTAGTCCGACAATTGATAATTCTATGTTATTGCCCTTAGTGCTAATGTTGATCAGTGCTATACTATATTTTTTATTAGTATTGGGTTTGAGAGCTTGCGTTTTAATCACCAAGTTCAAGGAGTATGACAATTTATGACTTATGTTGTTACCGACGAATGTGTAAAATGTAAATATACTGATTGTGTAGAAGTATGTCCTGTCGATTGCTTCTATGAAGGGGAGTTAATGTTGGTAATTAATCCTGATGAATGTATTGATTGTGGAGTGTGTGAGATTGAGTGTCCGGTTAAAGCTATTAAGCCAGAGTCAGAACAGCTGATTGATTGGATAGAGAGAGCTAAATTTTTCTCAAGCATTTGGCCAAATATTGCCGTTAGAAAACCAGCCCTACCGGATGCAGATAAATATCGGGATGAGAAAAATAAGTTTGAAAAATATATGGAAGGGAGCTAATTTGGGATAAGAATTAACTAATTCTTATCTCAAATTGGGAGGATTTGTATTTTTTACGTTTTCAAGAGCTTTTTTAATTACCCTATTTAATCCAGTTCTTGTATAGCTAGACACTACAAAAATTTCCTCACTAGTAATTTTTTGCAATTCTATAATTTTGTCTTTAATTTCTTCTTCTAACAAAACATCGCACTTATTCAAACAAATTATTTCGAGCTTACTTTTTAATAAGTTCGAATATGATTCAAGCTCGTTCCTAATAGTTCTATAATCAGCAATCAAATTATCACTTGTTGCTGATATCAAATGAATCAATAAATTACATCTCTCAATATGTTTTAGGAACTTATCACCGAGTCCATGTCCTAAGTGAGCTCCTTCTATTAAGCCTGGGATATCAGCTATCACAAATTCTTCATCATCTACATAAACCACACCAAGATTAGGGCTTAGTGTGGTAAATGGATAATCAGCAATTTTAGGTTTTGCTGATGTCGTGGTTGCAAGAAAAGTCGATTTTCCTGCATTAGGTAAACCTATAAGACCAACATCTGAAAGTAGTTTGAGTTGTAAATTTACCCACATCTCTTCTCCAACAACACCTTCAGTCCTACGTCGCGGAGCTTGATTGGTAGATGACTTAAAATGGCTATTACCAAGCCCGCCTTTGCCTCCCTTAAGAATTTCAAAAGTTTGTTCATCGGAAGTGAAATCATATAGTAGAACATCGCCATTTTCTGAGAATATTTGTGTTCCTACTGGTACTTCTAAGAGTAAAGCAGGTTTAGACTTCCCACTACGGTTTGAGCCTTTACCATTCTCACCATTTTCTGCTTTAAAATGCAGTTTATGCCTAAAATTTACTAAAGTATTAAGATGAGAATTGCACTTAAAAATAATGCTACCACCACGACCACCATCACCGCCATCAGGTCCACCCATATCAATATATTTTTCTCGATGAAAACTAATCACCCCATCACCACCATCACCGGCTTTTAAGTATATTTTAGCTTCATCGATAAAATTCATAATATATTATTGTAAGTTATAAACTTGATATTTATAGTCAATTGATGAGAATTTAGTGACTGAGTACACTTTGGCATCAGTATACCATAATATTGCTGTCATGTAAAACACTCCTTTGTCTATATCCAATCAGGGCAGTTTAAAAATTCTAACTTTAAGTTGAGAATAATTTAAATAACCTATGTCTATAATTGTTAAAATTTTCTCTAGTTTCAGTAATTTTGTTTGAAAATAGAGCTATTATAGAAAGAGTTGTTGTCCTCAATAATGACATTATTAACGGAGCTTCTCCAACACTAATAGTTGACTTATCTTCTTCAAAAACCTTATCTTTTATCCAGTTTAAATTATTTTCGCATGACCAATGACTTCTGTTAAATTTTAACAATTCTTCTGGACTAGACTTTTTCTCTAAGCTAGTAATCATTAATACATTCTCTGTTTCTACAGCCATTAGCCTTGTTCTTCTTTTCTCTTTTTCGGGTAATTTTGCATATTTGCTTGATATGCCATTTAAATATCCAAATGGCATTCAATTATCTCGATTTTTCTTCTTTCTATTCTCCCATGCTGTAAATCTATATTCTCTGCAAAACTCTTAATTTCCTGACCTTCTGCCTGTATTTTTCAAATGTTTGTGTACTATGGTAATGTAAATTAGCTTCATTAGCTTTAAGAGTAAGCTCAAATTCTCCACCTTGTTCAACAATTTTTTCACATATAGCTTCATGAGTAAAGGATGCATCTGAGAGTTTGTCCGCAAACTAAGTAATAGAAATAAATATCCTACGAAGAAGTAATCGACTCATAGCCAAAAAAATTATATTTTCACTAGAATCAGTAAGAAAATCATATTCATTGGAGAGCCTTCTTTATCCAGGCAAAGTTTCTCTCAACAACCCATCGCCTTGGCTGTACTTTAAACCCAACTTCTCTTGTTGGCAATAGTTCTGATGGTGTACTTTCTGGTATCCAAAATTTGCACGCTGGTCGTTTAACAATTTCTAAATCTATGTTATACTTTTCCTAATGAGACCCTTTAAATCTTTAGACTGATACCCCATATCAGCCCACATTTGTTTAATAGTAAAGGAGGTATTAAATGTTAGATATAATAAGAAAGTGGTCGGAGCAGAGAGATTTGAACTCCCGACCCTTTGGTCCCAAACCAAATGCGCTACCAGGCTGCGCCATGCTCCGAAAAATAAATGATGAAGATTAACAATAAAGTGTTAGTGGATTCATATTGCCTAATTATATAAACTATAATATAAGTCAAATCAATTTTTTTATTTTAAAATTTCATCATATTTATTAAATGTCTTCATTACATGCATCAATATTAACCATATTTCCAGAAATGTTCCCTGGATTTTTGCAATATTCCCTTGCAGGGCAAGCCTTAGAAAAGGGTATTTGGTCTTATAATGTGGTTAATATAAAAGATTTTGGATTAACTCGGCATAAAAATGTTGATGATGAGCCTTATGGTGGTGGTAACGGACTGATAATGCGTCCAGATGTGGTGGGTAGTTGTATAGATCATGTTTTGTCTTCAAATCCTAATGCCAAAATATATTATCCCTCACCAAGAGGAAAGCTATTTAACCAAAATATTGCTCGTGAAATTATACAAGAAAAGCAAATAATAATTTTATGTGGTCGCTTTGAAGGGGTTGACGAACGTGTAATTGAAGAGTATAATATGACGGAAATTAGTATAGGGGATTATATTTTATCTGGTGGTGAGGTGGCAGCTCTTGCTATTCTTGATTGCTTGATTAGATTACTTCCGAATGTATTACTGAATCAAGACACATTGCAATCAGAATCTTTTGAGGAAAATGGAGAGTTCGCTGGATTGCTTGAATGTCCTCTATATACGAGACCGGCAAAATGGAAAGGCAGAGAAGTTCCGGGTGTTTTGTTGTCTGGTAATCATCAGTTAATTAAAGATTGGAAAAGTAATCAGTCTATGGAGATTACAAAAAAACGTAGACCGGATTTATTAATTTTATAGGAGTTTAAGGTAATGAATATTATTGAAGAGTTTGAACAACAGCAAATTCTAAAACTAACGGAAAATAAAAAGATTCCTGACTTTAAAGCAGGGGATACTGTAAAGGTTACTGTAAAAATAATTGATCGAGCAGTTGAAAAAGATGGTAAGGAAAAATTACTAGAAAGATTTCAAATGTATGAAGGCGTAGTAATTGCTAGAAGAAATAGGGGTGTTGCATCTTCTTTTGTAGTTCGTAAGGTCAGTCATGGTGAAGGTGTGGAAAGACGATTTATGATTTTCTCACCAATTGTACATGCGATTGAAGTTGTTAAATATGGTGTAGTACGTCGTGCTAAACTATATTATTTAAGAAATCTAAGTGGTAAAGCAGCTAGAATTAAAGAAAAACTTCAAGTAAATCCTAATAAAGTAATTAAGAAGCTTAAGGGAAGGGCGGCTAAGGATGTAGAAGCTCTTTAGCTGCCTTCAAACTCGCATCGGTAATGGATTTACCTGAGATCATGCGAGCAAGTTCAGCTTGCCTCTCTTGAAGATTTAGATTTTTTATAGTAATTTTAGTACTTTCATTCAATTGTAGCTTGTTAACGACAATATGCTGATCTGCCTTACCTGCCACTTGCGGTTGGTGAGTAACTGCGATAACTTGGGCAATAGAGCTAAGCTTTTTTAGTTTTTCTCCTACTTTATCGGCTACGATACCACCAATTCCCGTATCTATTTCATCAAAAATAATAGTTTCCTTAAGTAGTTTATCAAAAAGACAAGTTTTTAGTGCTAACATAAATCTTGATAATTCACCACCAGAAGCAATTTTATCAATAGGAGCAAGTTGCATACCAGGGTTAGTTGAGGCAACGAAACGCACATTATCGATACCATTATCTGATACCCTACATAACATTACTTGAGAAGTATCCCTGTCTTCCAAAAAATGTTTATTGTCAGTTTGGTTTGCAATATTATCCTTAGGTACTATTTCTACTTTAAAAATTGCCTTTTCCATTTTAAGTTGTTCAAGCTCTTTTTGCATAGCTAACTCTAGGTTTTTGGCTACTTTAGAACCCTGATTCGATAAATCTTCAGCTAGTTCAAAATATTTTTTATGACCAGCTAGCTTATTAATATCTAGGATTTTAACGTTATTAATTTTATCCTTCAGGGCATTTAATTGTTGGGCAGAATTGTCAACAAATTCAGGTATTTTATCGCAAGAAATATTATATTTTCGTGCTATGTCACGAATTTTAAACAGCCTTTCTTCCACTTCATCTAAGTTAAATTCATTTGTATCGAAGTTATTAATAATGTTTTGTAATTTTATACGTGCTTCTTCTAGACTATTATAACAATCATCTAAATTTAATGAAATAGAGGCAAATTCTTCATTTTCCTGTAAGTTACGGGCTATTAAACGTTGAACATTAGTAATGGACTTATTAATTTCAGGAGTTTCAAGATGTGATAATATATCTTGAGTTACTTGTATTTCTTTATCACGATTTTGTAAACTGCGTCTTATAGTGGTAAGTTTTTCTTCTTCTCCTACTTGATAGTCAAGAGTTTTTAATTCCTTGGTTACAAAATTTAAATAATCTATCTCTCGTTCTATAGTATCTTTATCTTTTGTGACTTTATTGATTTCTTTAGTAGTTGCTTGTAAAATATTGAAATGCTCGGATAATTCAGCTCTTAAACCTAGAAGGTTTCCATAATCGTCTAGAATATTAATATGGGAGGAGGGGGTAAGAAGGGTAGTAGGGCTATTTTGTCCATGAAGTTCAAATAAATAATCTGCTACTTGTTGCAAGGTATTTACTGTCACCGCTTGATCATTTATAAGAAATTTTTTGCGGTTACCAGATTTTTGGATACGTTTTATTAGTAATTCTTGGTCACATTCAATATTAAATTGTTCCAAAAGCTTTTTTAAATCATTATTGAGAGTAAATGTTGTAGCAACCGTACAATAATCGCATCCATGTTTTATTACATTATCAGAGAATTTGTTACCTAAAGAGAACAAAATTGCATCTAGCAAAATAGACTTACCAGCTCCTGTTTCGCCGGTAATCACACATAGTCCTTTTTCAAACTCTATGTCCAATTCGTCTATCAAAATAAAATTCTTTACCGAAAGACTTTGTAACATTAGGTTTCATTCTTTTAAAGAGTTCTTAATTAATGAGTAGCAATATTTATACCAGTTACTATCTGGATAGTTGTGACCAAGTACGGCAGCATATTTCTTTGCTTCAATGTTAAGTCCCAACATTAAATAACTTTCTACTAAACGATAAAGTGCTTCTGGTATATGTGATGTAGTTTGGTAATTATCCACAATAAGCTGAAATCTATTGATAGCAGCTATCGGGTTATTTCTACTGAGATAATAACGACCTACATCCATTTCCTTACCGGCTAAATGATCATTTACTAAATCAATTTTTAAAGATGCATCAATTGAATATTTTGTTTTAGGGAAAAGTTTTATAACATCTTCAAAACTTTCTTTAGCTAAAAGGGTTCTTGATTGATCAAGCTGTACATTTGAGATTTGCATATAATACGATAATGCCTTTAGGTAATACGCATATGCAATATCTTCATGCATTGGATGAAGCTTAATAAAAGTATCAAGTACATCTACCGCTTCCTCATACTGACATGCTAAAAATAAAGAATAGGCTTGCATTAACTCAGCTTGAGGAGTCATTTTATTACCAGGATCTTGATAGAAAATCCTAGAAAATTCTTCAGCAGCTTTCAAATATTTTTGTTTTTCCAGTAAAACAATGCCATTATTGTATAATTCAGGAGCTGGAACAATTAAATCTTCATCTATCTTCTTAGTTTTACAGCTAGATAAAGCTAAGCAGGTAGTGATGGTATAAAATAATAATTTTGTTAATTTCATATAGAGCTTACAAGTTTTTTTAAATTTAATCTCTTAATTATATAGGATTTTACTATATTATATCGAACTCATGTTACAATATTAAAAATGTGTAGAAAACTTTAGATGGAAAAGTTGCTTTTCATCATAAGGTTTCTTTTTAATTGGCCAAGCCCAATCCATTCTGATAGGGGCAAAGCGAGTAACCCATATAAAACCCACCCCAACAGAAGCACGAAGTGATTTATCATTATAAAAACTATCAGATTTATAAATACTTTTAGAATTTAATCCTACACCCCAAAGACTACCAGCATCCATAAAAACAGCTCCTGTTAAATTAAAATCTTCTGGTAAACCAGTTGGAAAGTTGAGTTCTGTTGAAAATGTATAATATTTTTCTCCGCCAAGACCTTCATTTGTTGTTTTTTCTCTAGGACCTATTCCACTAGCAGCAAATCCTCTAAGGCTATAATCACCCAAATTAAACCGATCAGAAATTCTTACAGTTTTACCTCCTACACCCATAATATCACCGACACTACTTGAAAGTTTTAAAGTGAATTTATTATTGATAAAAGATTTAAAATATTTACCGTCTAGTTCATGTTTTAAATATTTATTATTACCCCCGACACCAGCAAATTCCTGAGTGCCGCTAATAACATAACCATTTTTAGGAATAATACTACTATCAAGCTGATTATAAGTGATAGTATGTCCGATGGCTGATGTGATGAATTTTCCCATCTGTTCAGTTAAGAATATAGAGCTTGAATTACCTGGAGAGCTTAATACATCTCTCTTAAGAGTATAGTCAATTTCATGTCTTAAGTCTTCCGCGATATCATAACCAAGAGAAGGTTTGAGTCCTATAGATTTTAACGTATAATTTTGATCTCCTTGTGAAAGAAATGAAGTCCCACGACCGCTATAATTATTGAAAACATTAAAACCTAGCGATACATCTTTATCAAGAAAATGAGGTTCGGTTATGCCACCATAGTAACTAACACTCTTTTTTCCTACTTGTACTCCAGCATTTAACACTTTTCCAGTACCAATTAAATTACGTTCCAAAAATGATATACGTCCAAATGGACCTCCCGCTGTGTTATAGCCAGCATCAAAACTAATTGAAGATGTTGATTTTTCCTCAACGTCAATATTAATATCATATTTGTCTTTTCGTGTTGTTGGTGTAACGCTAATAAGTACTTTTTCAAAATAATCCAAATTGCGTAGATTCTGATGACCTTTTTCTATATAAGAACGGTTAAATATATCTCCTTCAGAAATTTTAAATTCTCGTCTAATAACTTTATCTTCAGTTTTTAGATTATTTGTAATATTAATTTGATTAATAAATACTTTTTCTGCCTTATCTATAACAAATTTAATATCAGCAGTATTATCAGGGTTTTTACTACTTATATCAGGATAAACATTAATTCCTGGATAACCTTTACTTGCAAAATGTGAAGAGATTTTATTTGCTATTTTATTTAAACTATTAATATTAAATGTATCACCCGACTTAACATTAATATATTTTTTAATTTCATTTATATCAATATTAGGTAATTTATTGTCAATAGTAATGTTGCCAAAATTATATTTTGCCCCTTCTTCAATAGAGTAAGTGATAGTAAAATATTCTTTGGTTGGATTGAGTTCTGCTGTAACAGAAATAACACGAAAATCGGCAAATCCTACTGACTGATAGAATTCCTTTAACAATTCTTTATCATACTCTAGGCGGTCTGGATCGTAGGTATCATTTGTTTCTAAAAAGTTAAACCATTTTGACTGTTTTGTTAGGATAACAGATTGTAGTTCTGTACTACGGTAATTATTATTTCCACTGAAATAGATTTTTTTAACAGTTGTTTTAGGTCCTTCTGCAATATCAAAAGTAACTTTTACTCTGTCATTCTCAAGTCTCTCAATTTTTGGCGTTACGGTTGTAGAAAAACGACCTGAACGTTTGTATATCTCTTTAATTTTTTCCACATCTAATTGGATTTTAGCTGGACTCATTGATTCACCAGACATGGTAAGCAATTCTTTTGATAATGAGGATGTTTTGATTTTAGAATTACCTGTAAACACTACTTTAGTAATAAACGGAGTTTCTGATACAGTAACTATCAAATTACCACCATTGACTAGTGTAATACTTATATTGTCAAACAAAGACGTTGAGTAAAGGTTTTTGATTGCTTCATCTCCTTTGGATGTATTATATTCTTCTCCTACTTGAAGCTTTAAGTAATTTTCAATAGTCGATTTTTCGATTATTTTATTACCTTGAATAGTTATTTTTTTAATATACTCAGCCGATAAAGCTGATGTATTATATAAAACAGTTGTTGCCAAAATAGCTAGTTTAATAGTTGATTTGAAGTTTGTTTTCACAAGAACCTTCTTTTGTTTGGTTTTATAAGTCATACTGAAATTTAAAATACTAAGTTTTTTATATCATTTGACAAGGAAATTACAATAAGAAAAATAATTATCCCCATACCTAATCTTAGTATAGCATTTTTTATTGCCCCACTAAGTGTTTTTCTAAAAATTATTTGATATATTATAAATACTAAATGTCCACCATCTAGAACTGGAATCGGTAGCAAATTAAGTAGACCTAGATTAATTGATATCATGGCAACAAATAGAGCAAAATTTGCTACCCCTTGTTCTAAAGATTTTCCTGATTCCTTGGCAATGGTAATTGGTCCACCAATTTCATTTAGCGATCTTGTTCCCATTAGCATTTGTCCAAAGTGTCTTAAAATTAAACCTGAGATATAAACAACATCTACAGAACCTTGATATATACTTTGGAAAATATTCATTTTAATGTAAATAGGTTCATTCTTAGCAATAACTCCTATATAAGGTCTTTTTATCTCAGGTTGATTATCCAGTTTTTGACTAATCTCTTTTGGAGTTATAACAATATCAATAATCTCATCATGCCTTTCAACTAAAAGATTGATGGGTTTAGTTCCGCTCATGAATATATTTCTCTGTAAATCGACAAAACTATCAATTTTATTAGTGCCAATCATAATAACTTTATCATTTTCTCTAAGCCCAGCTAATTCAGCAGGTGAATTGACCGCTACTTCACCAATTATAGGAGGTATTTCTACTTGACCATGAGAAAAATAAATAGTTGTGAATATGAGAATGGCTAACAAGTAATTAGCTATAGGTCCAGCAGCTATAATTAAGAATTGAACCCAAAGAGGCTTGCTAAGAAAAGTGAGTGGTCTATTATCCTGAGTATTTTTAAGTGTTGCAGGGTCAAATCCATAAATTTTAACGTAACCGCCGAAGGGTAGGGTGCAAATTTTCCATTTTACGCCATCTTTGTCTATTTTAGAGAAGAGTTCCTTACCAAAACCTATCGAGAATTCCTCAACCTTTACTCCAAATATTTTAGCTATGTAATAATGACCAAACTCATGAATAAAGACTAATAAGCTGATTGTTAGAATAAATCCGAATATTGATAACATACAACTCATTATTTTTTAAATAGGTTTACTAAATTATGCTTTTTTGCTATAGCTAATAGATTAAATATGTTACCAATACATCAAAGTTTTTATGACCTCAACCAAGATTAGTACCAAAACGATAGCACGTATTGCTGCGGTACAGGCAATTTATCAGTATAAACCGGAGAGTCCTGATCAAAACATAGATCGGATCATGCAACAAATTGTTCAATTCTATCAAGATGAACGAGTAGCTAATGATTTAAACAAACCAATAAAAGTGAAGTTAAGTATAAGTTATTTTGAATTGTTAGTAAAGTCTGTAGTTCTAAATTTATCTCAAATTGATAAGATGATATCAAGGCATTTGACATCGGAATGGCAAATTACTAGCTTACCTGTTCTGCTTCTTGCTCTTTTGCGTGTGGCAATTTGTGAATTACAATTTTTTCCAAATGTTCCAAGTAAAGTGGTAATTAATGAATTCACCGATATTACAAGTGATATGTTGAATGAAAACGAAGTTGGCTTTGTTAATTCTGTATTGGATAGAATTGCTAAAAAAACTAGCGAGAACATGTGTCATGACATCTAATATATTAGGATTTAGAGGTAAATTTGTTGCCGTTAAAACTGCAAAAAAGCGTAAAAATTCGTCAAAACAGTGGCTTGCACGGCAATTAAATGATCCATATGTTTCTAAAGCAAAGCTTGATGGTTATAGATCTAGATCAGCTTATAAGTTGCTGGAAATCCATGAAAAATTTAATCTGTTAAAACCAGGGATGAAATTAGTCGATTTAGGTGCTGCACCAGGTGGATGGAGTCAAGTGGCTAGCAGAATTATTAAATCTGATGAGTCACGTGGTAATAATAGCGTGATAATTGCAGTTGATTTGCTTGACATAGAACCAATTATTGGTGTACATTGCTTACAAAAAGACTTCTATGCTGAAGATACTAAAGAGATTATTATAAAGATGCTCGATGGTAGTGCTGATGTGGTAATGAGTGATATGGCTGCGAATACGACGGGTCATGCAACAACTGACCATATTCGAACTCTTGACTTATGTGAGCATGCGATTGACTTTGCCTTAAAAATTTTAAGACCGGGTGGGCATTTTATTGCTAAAATTTTTCGAGGTGGTACGGAGAATAATGTGCTAAACAGAGTTAAGCTTAATTTTCATAAGGTCAAGCATTTTAAACCGTCTTCTAGTCGTAAAGAGTCAGTAGAGGTTTATTTAATTGCTTTAAATAAGAAATCTGAAGACAGTTAAGGAAAAACTTGATTATCGAGTAAAATGGATAAAATTTCATGACCATAAGTTTTTCATTTTATTAAAAAAACTAGCATCATCCTCATCTTTGTCGCTTGTAAATTCTTTATCCAGCAATTCTAGTAATTCTTTTTGTTTTTTATTAAGATTCTTTGGTATCTCAATATGTATGTGAGCAAACATATCACCTCTAATGCTTGATCTAACCTTAGACATACCTTTGCCTTTTAACCTAAGTTGTTCGCCATTTTGTGTGCCAGCGGGTATTTGTAATTTTACCTTACCGCCTTCTATATCGGGAACTTCTACTTCTCCACCTAAAACAGCTTTAATAAAGCTAATTGGTAGTCTACAATGCAAATTAATTCCATCAACTTTATAGAGGTCATGCGGTTTAATAGTAACAAAAATATACAAATCCCCGTTATTTCCTCCTCGCACTCCGGCATCTCCTTCACCAGTAAGCCTTATTCTAGTACCTTCTTCAATACCAGCTGGAATATTTACTAATAAATTTCTATGTTGTGAGTAACGCCCCTGACCATGACATTTTTTGCATGGATTTTTAATTATTTGTCCTGCACCTTGGCATTTTGCACAAGTTTGTTCTAATGTAAAGAAGCCTTGTTGTCTTCTAGTAACCCCTTGTCCTGCACAAGCGTCACATTTGGTCATTCCGGCATTACTTTCTGACCCGTTGCCGTTACATGTTTGGCATTTTACTTCACTGGTAAAACTAATATTTTTGTCGATACCACGAAATGCTTCTTGCAAAGTAACTGTGATATCATATTTTAGATCTGAACCTCTAATATTAGTTGATGGTCGTTGTCTTCTTGTCCCGCTGCCCATAAAATCATTAAAAAACTCACCAAATATATCATTTATATCAGGTCCACTATTGTTATGTCTTCCAGCTGACGATGCTCCACCTGAATTCTGAAAGGCGTCATGTCCAAAACGATCATAGGCAGCTCTTTTTTGTTCATCTTTTAGGATATCATAAGCACTGCTTATTTCCTTGAACTTTTTTTCTGCTTGTTTATCCTGTGTATTACGGTCAGGATGATATTGCATCGCCAATTTATGATAAGCTTTTTTTAGCTCTTCCTGGGTAGCAGTTTTACTAACCCCAAGTATTTGGTAATAATCTTTTGTCGACATAATTAAGTATATCTTATTTTAAATTTTACTTTTAGCTAACTCGAATAGCGTTACTCGTCATATATGGACGCCAATAAAAACACAAGTAAAAAAACAAAAAATAGTAGAAAAAATGAAGCAGTCATATATTCGGCATCAAAGTGCCATAATGGTTTCTGCATTCTGCTAAGATCCTGGAGAGATACACTCATCGCGGCGGTATCAAAGTACCATGACGTTACAACGGATTTTATCCAAAATGCTTATTTATTATCTCCTCAACTTATCGTTTTTATTTTTTACTTTGTTTTATTCATATTACTTATCAATTTTTATAGCACGCCACTAACCACCTAGCAACTTTATAACGTAAATTTGCACCAAATAACTATTATAGTACCTGATAGTTGCTATTACTTATCAAACAACCATAAGTTATTCTAGCTAATTTATTTGCTATGGCTACTGCCATTACATTAAACGATTTCCCTTTTTCTTTTAACCTTTCGATAAATTCTGATAACTTCCCTTGAGGCGGATTCTTTTTATAACTTCTCATTAATAAAGACCTTGCTCCTTGTATTAGCATTGTTCTTGCATATCTATCACCTTGTTTGGTTATTCTACCTAAAATAATCTTACCACCAGTGGTATTTTGTTTCGGTACAAGCCCCAAAGATGCGGCAAAATCCTTAGCAGAATCATATGCTTCAACCGGTTTAATGCTTAAAATACTTGCATTAATTGTGCCAATTCCTGGAATAGTTTCTAAAATTTTTGCTTTCTCAGAACACCTATTTCTTTCTGCTATTTCTTTATCTAACATTTGTTCCCGTACTATCAATTGGCTAATCTCCTTACAATCAAGCAACATTTGAACAGCAATAGTTTTGTTAATAAATCCCTCTTCTAGTGCAAGATTTACAAAATTTTGACAAGTTTTGGCAAATGTAGATTTTCCACATGTTACCAAATAGCCAAGCTCAAATAATGAGGTAATCAGAGCATTACTGCGCTGAATCCTTTGTTGTATTATATTCTGCCTTGCTTTATGCAGGTAAGATATTTCTTGCTCTACCACTGTTTTAGCTTTGACATGCATTAAATCCGGATCACAGGATGCTTTGCAAATTGCAATTGAATCATTAATATCATTCTTTTGACGAATTTTTGCATATGCCTTTACATCTTTAGGTTTAAGTAATATTGCTTTATGCCCCATTGATTCAAGCCTCTGAGCCATATAATGAGCTCCACCACAAGCTTCAAATACAAAAGTTTCTGACTTTGGAAACATTATTGATAAATTTTCAAAAAAGCTTTTTCTATCCATTGCTTTTTTTAATACAACTTTATTTTCTAAATTTATTGCAGCAAAATGTAATTTTCTTTTTGCCAAATCAATTCCTATTACCTTATAATCATTCATGGTATGGACCTCATAAAATTATTAAAAAAATACAAACCTATTTTAGGTTTTGGTTCTTTGATATTTTAATATCATTTGAAACCGTTGATAAGTTTTTTTTCTTTCTTATCATTGGCGTCCATACCATCATTGCGAAGAGCCGCAAAGCGGCAACGAAGCAATCTACATTCATTAGTAGACTTACTGCATAAGTCAATCTAGTTGGTGATTTTGTCGTCGAAACTCGCCTCCGCTCCTCACGTACGTCTGTGTACGCGAAGGTAGCCGGCTTCGTTTCTCCTAAAAATCCCTCAACTATCTTTGATTTATGCAGCAAGTCTAGTAATTACTTATTGCTTACATCCTCGTAATTAGCATCAACTACTTTATCGTCATTACTTGCTTCAGATTCCGCATTATTATCGTCGCCTGACGGAGATTTATACATAGCTTCTCCTATTTTCATACTACTAGCCATAAGAGCATCAGTTTTTGCTTTAATTTCTTCAAGATTATCTGACTCTAAAGCTGCTTTTAACTCTGTTATGCTATTTTCTACTTCTTGTTTATCACTAGCTGATATTTTACTATCGTGTTCTTTTATAGTTTTTTCAGTTGAATAAATTAAGCTATCAGCACTATTTCTAGACTCAATTAATTCACGACGCTTTTTATCATCCTCAGCGTTTTTCTCAGCATCTTTTACCATTTGTTCAATTTCTGTATCACTAAGACCTCCAGAAGCTTGAATAGTTACTTTTTGTTCCTTACCACTAGCTTTATCCTTGGCAGAAACATGAACTATACCATTAACGTCTATATCAAAAGTTACTTCAATTTGCGGTAATCCTCGTGGTGCAGGCGGAATGCCATCAAGATTAAATTGACCAAGTATCTTATTATCAGATGCCATTTCCCGTTCACCTTGGAATACCCTAATCGTTACAGCATGCTGGTTATCATCAGCAGTAGAGAATACCTGACTCTTTTTAGTCGGTATAGTAGTATTACGATCAATCAGCCTAGTAAATACCCCACCAAGAGTTTCAATACCTAAAGATAAAGGGGTAACATCTAGCAATAATATATCAGTAACTTCTTTATTTAACACTCCTCCCTGAATAGCAGCACCTAGAGCCACGACTTCATCAGGGTTAACTCCTCTATGTGGTTCACGACCAAAGAATTCCTTTACTTTCTCAATAACTTTTGGCATTCTAGTCATACCACCAACAAGTACTACTTCTTGAATATCCGAAGCTTTTAGCCCAGCATCTTTTAAAGCTTTCTTACATGGTTCTATTGTATCATCAATTAACGTTGCCACTAAGGATTCTAATTTCGCCCTAGTAAATTTTATATTTAAATGCTTAGGACCCGAGCTATCAGCCGTAATATATGGCAAATTAACATCAGTTTGAGCTACAGAGGATAATTCTTTTTTAGCTTTTTCCGCAGCTTCCTTCAGACGTTGTAAAGCTAAAGGATCTTTGCGTAAATCCATACCACTTTCTTTCTTAAACTCATCAATTAAATAATCTAGAATTCTCGAATCAAAATCTTCTCCGCCAAGGAAAGTATTGCCGTTGGTAGATTTAACTTCAAATACACCGTTACCTATCTCTAAAATTGATACATCGAACGTACCACCACCAAGATCATAAACTGCAATTATTTTGCTCTCAGCTTTATCAAAACCATATGCTAAAGCTGCTGCTGTTGGTTCATTGATTATCCTTAATACTTCCAAACCAGCAATTTTACCAGCATCTTTGGTTGCTTGACGTTGTGCATCATTAAAATATGCCGGTACAGTAATGACTGCTTGTGTTACCTTCTCACCAAGATAATTCTCGGCTGTTTCTTTCATTTTTTGTAGAATATAAGCACTAATCTGACTAGGAGAATATTTTTCTCCTTTAACTTCAACCCAAGCATCACCATTAGCAGCTTTTACTATTTGGTATGGGACAAGGTCTTGATCTCTCCTGACCATAGGATCAGAGAAATTTCTACCTATCAATCTTTTAATACCATATAAAGTATTTTTTGGGTTGGTTACAGCCTGACGTTTTGCTGGATCGCCAATTAATTTTTCACCGTCATTACCAAATCCTACCATTGAAGGAGTAGTCCTAACTCCTTCAGCATTTGCTATAACTCTTGGTTCTTTTCCTTCCATTACCGCGACGCAAGAATTTGTTGTTCCTAAATCTATACCTATGATCTTTGCCATATACACTCCTAATCCCAATTTAATAAATCAACTTGATAAGTTTTGATATAGTGTCTTCTCGTCAATTTTACAAGAGGTCGCTGTGAAAAAAAAGTTATATCATGTCCTTATCGCCGGAACAGAACATTTGGACGAGTCACCTATTTCACTTTGTACATTTCTACGATTTTGAATACCCCTAATTCTCTCTTTATTAGAATTTTCTCTTACCTCGATTAATCCTTGTATAAGATATTTTAATCTAGAACTTTCAGTATAAAGGATCATATGTTTAAAAAACTTGGTATATTTACCTACTAGCTTATTACCACCATTCCAATACATATCCTCAATCATCGACATCTCGTTAGGTTTTAACTTATCCCAAGACTTGCCATAAATATTTTTTAGCTCTAGGCGATTAACAGCACTCTTACGATTATATATCATTCGAGATTGTTGTATTGTAATAGCTTTATCGCCATTATAAACTTTGTCAAATGATAAAGAACCTTGGAATATTGTCTGCCACACAATTTTTGCTCTTGGATTATCCATGTTAAAGCCTATCCCTATAGTGTTGTATCCCTTAATGTCTTTATATACTTGTAATATTTCATTTTCATTACCTTTAATAAAAATAAATACCATTTCTTGGTAAAATTGTAGATGTTTTGGGTCAGAAAGATTTAATCCATATAATTTATCCCGTAATTCAGCGGCAAATTTTATACTCACTACCATAAATTTAACTATTATTATCTTGAAAAGATTATTAATAACATGTTTTTAGCTAGCACTAAGTGTTCTAGTAAAAAAAATCATTGACGAGACAATTATATTAAAACATAATCATCTCGATGGTCGTGCAGTTGCGTAAAAATCTATACTAGAATTTATGAGGAAAGTCCGGACTCTACAGAGATATGGTGCTGGTTAACGTCCAGCGGAAGAGTAATCTTTTAGGGAAAGTGCCGCAGAAAATATACCGCCAAAATTTGTTATCAAGGTTTGTTATCAAATTTTGGTAAGGGTGAAATGGTGTGGTAAGAGCGCACCGGTAGGTTGGTAACAAGCTACGCATGGTAAACCCCACCAAGAGCAAGATCAAATAGGCATTACAGAACTTACCTGTTCCTAGGCATCTCTGACTAGAAGTAATGTGGGTGGATCGCTTGAGATAAATGGTAATATTTATCCTAGATAAATAACTGCAGTAGATAATAGAAATATTATTTATACAAAATCCGGCTTATAGACCATCATATTTGAAACCTCAGTTTTGGATTAAAATTTTTAATTTTAATCCAAAACTGGCTGGAATATCAGAATAAATTGTGAACATGAATTGCTGTACAGAGTTTTTGCGTAAATATTACCCTGTCATTTTGTGTTTATTCTTAATGTCTTTACATTTTGCCTCTGCCTATCCTGGGGGTATGTCGTTTGATAGTTTTGATCAATATGGGCAGAGTATCAATAAAAACTATTTTTCACATCACCCACCGTTAATGTCAATGGTATGGTCCTTGTTTCATTATATTTACCAAGGTCCGCAGACGATGCTCTTGCTTAATTTAGGACTGTTGTGGGGTGGAGTATTGCTGCTTTTCTATGCTGATTCACAGAATAAATACAGATGGCTTTACTTATTAATACCATTTCTACCTAATATATTATCCCAATCTGGAACAATTTGGAAAGATGTAGCTTTTACCTTTGGTAGTTTCTTTGTAGTAGCTACTTGTATTTTTCATACTTACCGTCAAAACCCTGCCCCTCTTTGGGTGATTACAGGATTACTATTAATTGTTTTTTATGTTGTTGGTGTTAAATTTCAAGCACAATTTATAGCTCCAATTTTGATTTTGTTTGTATTGTCAATTTATCTTAAAACTAGCTTGTTAATAAGAATAATACTAACCTGCATAATTTCGCTATTAATAATATATGGTAATGCTAAACTTACTAAGCATTTTTCCACTGAAAGTCATGCAGAGCAATTACGTCAATTATTTGATATTGCTGGAGTAAGTGTTGCTATCAATAATGATGATTTAGTGCCAAAATATGTTAAAGAAGATCAAGATTTATATAGTTTTGAGAAGCTTAAAAAAAGCTATACTCCTTACATGGTTAATCTATTAGTTTTTGGTGATACTAGGATTTATAACTCTACAGTAGACCCTATAAAGTTGCGAGAAATGGAGGCTTCTTATATAAAGGCTGTGTTTACTCATCCACTAGCTTTTTTACAACATCGGGCAAATGCTTTTACTATTTTAATGAAAGGTGTAGGGTATTCTCGGGAAGAATTATTTATTGATCATAACGAAGCTCAAAAACATGGAATTCATTTTAAAAAAAATCATTTAAAAGACTGGATGGTAAAGTATATAGGATTATGGCCAAAGATTTTAACAAAGAATATTGTTAGCCTTATACTAACATTTGTGTATTTAATATCTATTCTAACAAATAAACAATCTAATAGTCCCGAGAAAGTTATTTTGGCATATATCGTAGCAATATCTATTGTTTTTTCAATAATACTATTTTTTGCTACCATGGCATGTGATTACCGTTATTATTATGTTATAAGAATTTTAACATTATTTAGCCTGCCGATTTATTTGAAATTCAGGCAATCTAAAAAAAGATGTTATGTATAGCTAACCATAGTAAAATGGCGTCATTGCGAGGAGGCATGAGCCGACGAAGCAATCCATAAAAGTGATTAAAAATGGATCAACTATGTTCGCAATAAAAATTTAAATAAATTTGGTTTAAATTTTTATTGCTTCTGCAGAGCTAGTTAAATCACGTAACTTAGCGTTTGCAATCACAATGATTTTCCGCATTAATGCTACCATCGCCACCATTTTCTTTTTTCCTCTATTGATCAATTTTTCATAAAATACCTTCAGTTCAGAGTTAGAATTTCTAGCAGCCATAGCAGCTACAAACAACATAGGTCTAACAAAACTTCTACCATGACCTGTATGTCTATATCCGCTATATCTACCGCTATCATTAGATATTGGTGCAACACCTACTAATGATGCTATTTGTTTGCGGTTCAATGTACCAAGTTCAGGTAACAAAGCTATAAGCTCATTAGATACTACTGTGCCTATACCACTAATAGTTTGCAGTGTCTCTTTCTTAGCCTGCAAGAGTTTATCTTTTGCTATTAAGTCATCTATTTTTTTAGTAATAGATGCAATTTGTTCTTCTAGTACTTCGATTATTTTAACACAACTAGACTTGATTAAATCAGCTCTCGGGGACTGAAACCTATTTTTTTCTGCAATCAACATTTGTTTGAGGTCGTTCCTACGTCCGACTAATTCATACAAGTTTAAAGCTTGCTTAGATTGTACTTTAAATAGTTCTAATCTTTCTGACCGTTCAAAACCATAAAGTGCTAGAGCTTTAGCATCAAGACTATCAGTTTTAGCTGCATTCCCAAAAGACCTAATAAAGTTTTTAACTTTGCGAGTATTGGCTCTATGTACAGCAAAACCCTGATTGCAAAGCGTTAGTAATAGTTCCATTTCATATCCACCTGTGGTTTCTAAAACACACAATGCAGAACTAACCTCTTTTTTGTAATCCTTGATAAAATCAGCTATTCCATTAGAGTTGTTATTATATTCTTTAGTTTCTTTTTTTCCATGAATAGCAACAACAAAATTGAATTTTCCTATATCAAGACCAATAAAATTATTATATAATGGCATAATACCTCGAAGACTTTTAATGTTTACGATTGTAAGCGGGAGTGCAAAGGCATCCCAATCAACTATTCAAACGTCTCGGGGATTTGGGCTAGAGTACCAAGATCCATACGATCTTAAGACCAATTGCTTCACGGTCGCTCACGCCTGCACAGCGATAGTCATTTAGTATTATTAATGACTATCGCTGTAATACCCCCTTATAAGTCAGTATAAATCATTATTTATATTGACTTCAACATCTATTATATCATACTTTTAACTTACAATTGCTTCGTCGCTACTAAGGTAGCTCTTCGCAATGATGGTATGGACGCCAATGATAAGAAAGAAAAAAAACTTATCAACGGTTTCAAATGATATTAAAATATCAAAGAACCAAAACCTAAAATAGGTTTGTATTTTTTTAATAATTTTATGAGGTCCATACCATGAATGATTATAAAGTAATAGGAATTGATTTGGCAAAAAGAAAATTACATTTTGCTGCAATAAATTTAGAAAATAAAGTTGTATTAAAAAAAGCAATGGATAGAAAAAGCTTTTTTGAAAATTTATCAATAATGTTTCCAAAGTCAGAAACTTTTGTATTTGAAGCTTGTGGTGGAGCTCATTATATGGCTCAGAGGCTTGAATCAATGGGGCATAAAGCAATATTACTTAAACCTAAAGATGTAAAGGCATATGCAAAAATTCGTCAAAAGAATGATATTAATGATTCAATTGCAATTTGCAAAGCATCCTGTGATCCGGATTTAATGCATGTCAAAGCTAAAACAGTGGTAGAGCAAGAAATATCTTACCTGCATAAAGCAAGGCAGAATATAATACAACAAAGGATTCAGCGCAGTAATGCTCTGATTACCTCATTATTTGAGCTTGGCTATTTGGTAACATGTGGAAAATCTACATTTGCCAAAACTTGTCAAAATTTTGTAAATCTTGCACTAGAAGAGGGATTTATTAACAAAACTATTGCTGTTCAAATGTTGCTTGATTGTAAGGAGATTAGCCAATTGATAGTACGGGAACAAATGTTAGATAAAGAAATAGCAGAAAGAAATAGGTGTTCTGAGAAAGCAAAAATTTTAGAAACTATTCCAGGAATTGGCACAATTAATGCAAGTATTTTAAGCATTAAACCGGTTGAAGCATATGATTCTGCTAAGGATTTTGCCGCATCTTTGGGGCTTGTACCGAAACAAAATACCACTGGTGGTAAGATTATTTTAGGTAGAATAACCAAACAAGGTGATAGATATGCAAGAACAATGCTAATACAAGGAGCAAGGTCTTTATTAATGAGAAGTTATAAAAAGAATCCGCCTCAAGGGAAGTTATCAGAATTTATCGAAAGGTTAAAAGAAAAAGGGAAATCGTTTAATGTAATGGCAGTAGCCATAGCAAATAAATTAGCTAGAATAACTTATGGTTGTTTGATAAGTAATAGCAACTATCAGGTACTATAATAGTTATTTGGTGCAAATTTACGTTATAAAGTTGCTAGGTGGTTAGTGGCGTGCTATAAAAATTGATAAGTAATATGAATAAAACAAAGTAAAAAATAAAAACGATAAGTTGAGGAGATAATAAATAAGCATTTTGGATAAAATCCGTTGTAACGTCATGGTACTTTGATACCGCCGCGATGAGTGTATCTCTCCAGGATCTTAGCAGAATGCAGAAACCATTATGGCACTTTGATGCCGAATATATGACTGCTTCATTTTTTCTACTATTTTTTGTTTTTTTACTTGTGTTTTTATTGGCGTCCATATATGACGTCTCGAGCTTTTAAACTTGTCCCTATCTATTTAATTCCTTTTTTTTCCTCAACTGGGGAATCTGTTCTTCGGGTTATAGCTACACTTGGAAAAAAATAGCTTTTCCAGCTAGTCTACGCTCATTCAGCAATAGATTTTTTTCTGAATATGTAATATACTTAAACTATTCTAATATTACTTTAATAAATGTAGGTTCTAACTGTGACTAATTTAGATCGTCAAAACTTAATATCTATTAGCATTGAAGATGAGATGAAAGGCTCTTACTTAGATTATGCTATGAGTGTAATCGTCAGTAGAGCCATTCCAGATGTACGTGATGGTCTGAAGCCAGTGCATCGCAGAATCCTTTATGCAATGTATGAAGCATCTAATTACTTTAACAAACCTTATCGTAAGTCAGCAAGAACTGTCGGTGATGTAATGGGTAAATACCATCCGCATAGTGATGCTGCAATTTATGACTCATTAGTGAGGCTGGCACAGGACTTTTCTTTAAGAGTACTACTCGTTGATGGGCAGGGTAATTTTGGTTCAAGAGATGGTGATGCTGCCGCTGCTATGAGGTATACAGAGTCAAGACTTGCTAAAGTTGCTCATACATTGCTTGAAGATATTGATAAAGAAACCATTGATTTTACGCCAAATTATGATGGTTCTGAAAAAGAACCATTGGTACTACCATCAATGTTTCCCAATCTCTTGGTGAACGGAACTAATGGTATTGCTGTTGGCATGGCTACCAATATTCCACCTCATAATCTTGGAGAAATAATAGATGCTTGTTGCCTATATGTTGATAATAATGATGTAGAAATATTAGAACTTATGTCAGTAGTTAAAGGACCTGACTTTCCTACTGCTGGTATCGTACTTGGTACAAGCGGTATTAGGTCAGCTTATTTAACAGGTAGGGGTAGTATTCTAACTAGAGGACGTAGCGAAATTGAAGAAATTGCTAATAATAGACAGGCTATTATTATTACAGAAATACCATATATGGTTAATAAAGCTAAATTGGTTGAGAAAATTGCCGAACTGGTCAAGGAAAAACGTATTGAAGGTATCAGTGATCTTAGAGATGAATCAAATAAAGATGGTATTCGAGTAGTAATTGAAATAAAGAAAGATGTTGTAGCAGAAGTGGTGCTAAATCAAATATATTCCTATACTCAGCTGCAAACTAGTTTTGGTGTGATTATGTTAGCTCTAAGAGATGGGCTACCAGAAGTTATGAACTTAAAAGAAGTGATAGCTGCTTTTGTCAATTTTAGAGAAATAGTAATAACTCGCAGGACGATATATTTGTTAAATAAGGCTCGTGATAAGGCACATATTTTATTGGGACTAATGATTGCTGTTAGTAGTATTGATGAGGTTATTAGAATAATTAAATCTTCAAATGATCCGGCAAGTGCTAAAGAGCAACTAATGCAAAGAACTTGGGATGCGTCATCTATAATAGATCTAGTAAAACTTGTTGATGATAGAGCAATGATAGCAGATGATGGTAAATGTTATTTTACTGAAACACAAACAAAAGCAATTCTTGAAATGCGATTGCAACGTTTAACTGCTATGGAGAAAAATAAATTAGAAAATGATCTTGCAGAACTAGCTACGGAGATTAGGGGGTATACTAACATTCTAGCATCACGTGAGAAACTTCTAGAGATCCTAAAAAATGAGTTAATTAGAATCAAAGATGAATTCGCTACTCCCCGCCTTACTAGCATTGAATTAGGTGACTTTGATCAAGATATTGAGGATCTTATCCAAAGAGAAGAAATGGTTGTGACCGTGACATTGGGCGGTTATATTAAACGCGTACCTCTTGCTACCTATAGAGCACAGAAACGAGGAGGAAAGGGAAGGGCAGGGCTGTCAATGAGAGACGAAGATATTACCACTCAAATATTTGTTGGCAGTACTCACACACCGATGTTGTTTTTCTCAAATACCGGGCAGGTATACAGCTTAAAATTATATAAACTGCCACTTGGTAATCCTCAGAGTAAAGGAAGACCAATAGTCAACATTTTACCTTTAAAAGAAGGAGAACGTATAAATAATATTATGCCATTGCCTGAAAATCAGGATGAGTGGGATAATTTGAATATTATTTTTGCTACAAGCAAAGGTAACATTAGAAGGAATGATTTATCAGATTTTAAACGTATTCAATCAAATGGTAAAATTGCTATTAGGCTTGATGATAATGACCATTTAATAGATGTTAAAGTTTGTAAGGATGAAGACCATGTTTTACTGGCAACCAAAGCTGGTAAAGCTATAAGATTCCCAGCTAGTTCAGTTAGGGTATTTAAAAGCCGTACTTCTGATGGTGTAAGAGGTATGAGGATTGCTGCTAGTGACTACGTTATTTCTATGACAATATTAAAAGGCATAGCATGTACAATGGAGGAAAGGGAAGCCTATTTATCAATTCCTATAGAAAATAGGTTGTTAATCGCTGATGGCAAGGAATTCACTCCGGAAGAATTTGGTGTACAGTTAAATAAAGAACAGATTTTAGAAATGGCTATTTCAGAAGAATTTATTCTTACTGTTAGTGAAAATGGTTTTGGAAAAAGAAGTTCCGCATACGAATATAGGATTACTAACCGTGGTGGTAGTGGTATTGTTAATATGGATGTGTCTGATAAAACTGGATTAGTTGTTGGAGTAATGCCGGTTGATATGTCTGATGAGTTGATGTTAATTACTAATAATGGCAAACTAATTAGGTGTAAACTTGAATCTGTACGTATAACTGGTCGTAATACTAGTGGTGTAATATTATTCAAAACCGAACAAGGAGAAAAAGTAGTTTCTACCGCATTGATTGCTGATAGCCCTGAGGAAGAGGTGGATGTGGATATACTCGAATGATAATATATAATCTGAGTTTGGTTTAATAGTTGAGCCTAAAACGATAATTTTAATTTAAGTGAACCTTGATGGCTTGAATATTTATTATTAGACGCTAAATAGTTATATACTGCCATGATTTCTGTTAATCCACGTTTTATAGTGATAGTTCCGCCAATTTTGTAGTTGTATTTAGCAGGTTTTTCAAGTAGCAATATTTCCTCTTTACTGCTTGGACCTGACATGACCTGCATATGAAGCTTTTGCTGCTTATTATGCAAAAACTTTTCGACTTCCATATGCAATCCAGGAATCACTTGGGTAGTATCACTAATCTTCATTGGCATAATTACTTCAAATCCTATAAGCCCCGAAGATCTTCGGCTGTTAGTAGCAGCTACCGATAGACTTTGTCTTTCAAAGCTTGCCCCATATCCAGCAATATCCTGCCCCCCATATTTGAGTCCAATATGGGGGATAATTAAAGCTTTACCAACCTTTGATTTGTAAGCAACTACTAGCTTGCTACTATATGAGCTATTAGCAAATTTAGCTTTATCTAGCTGGTTTTGTACTGGTAATTTTGCAGAAACATTACCCGAAGCAAGGGAAAGGAATCCTTGTAATATTAGTTTCTTAGACAAGTTAGTTTGACCATACATAAATATTACGTGGGTGTGGGCAGTAAATTTCTCAGTACTATTCTTGTATTCAAAATTAGAGAGAACATAATTATAAGCTCCTCCAATAATGCTGCCATTAGGTAACTCTAAATCGCCTCCAATAGTTGCAGCACTAGTTCTGCCAGTATAGCTACTTAACAAGCATTTCCCATTATATTTGGTTATACCTATCGTACCACTAACCCACACATTTTTAGGAACAATATCATCTTCATCATCAGCAGCGGGAGGAGAAAGATTGTTTAGATGTCTTAAATCGCTTAATCTTAAATCAATAGATGAGTTTGCGAATTCATGAGACAAGAGAATTATTTCATTCAGTGCTAAGGCAATATTTCTTACTGTTTCTTTTTGTTTTTGTAATAATTCTACCGCTAATGCCACTGTTTCCCTTGCTATCTGTTCAACTTTTTCTTGTGGTACTATAGACTTTACTGGCGGTGCTCCAGCATCTCCATCTCCCCTTGCTGGCGGTACTCCAACAGCTGCATGCCCCCTTGCTGGAGGTGCTTCAACAGCATCTCCATCTTCCATTACTGGCGGTACTTCAGCATCTCCATCTTCCATTGCTAGCAGCTCTCCAACAGCTCCATCTTCCCTTGCTAACAGCACTCCAACAGCTCCATCTTCTCCTGCTGGTATTGTTCCAGCATCTCCATCTCCCCTTGCTAGCAGTACTTCAACAGCAGCTCCATCTCCCCTTGCTGGTGCTGCTACCCCAGCATCTCCATCTCCCCTTGCTAGCGGTACTCCATTATTAGGAAATAGAAGTGGGGCAGGGTTATGTCCTACTCCAACTCCTTCTAATCCTGCTTGTTGTGGTACATTAGTTACTGGCACTATTGGTTGTTGTCCATCGGTTGTATTCTTTTGATTTTTTTTTTGTTTTTTCTATATTCACATAAGGTTCATCAGGGGCTATATCATCATAAAATTCAGAGGAAGTAAATTCAACATTCAGCTCTTCTAGTTCGAATTCATTTTGCCCTTGTGTTTTTTTACGAAAAAATTTAGCCACATTAGTTAGGTAAGAATTGGGTCGGTTAACACCCAAATGTTTTTTAAACTGTTCCAATGCTCGTTTTTCATTAATAACCAATGGAGTATTAAAAAGTTCTACAGCCTTATGCCGAGATGAATCACCAGTTCCATATACCGTAACTGGTATAATAATTACAGTCCCTAATGCAGATATTACAAATAGCACCTTTGCTATAAGTATTTTAACCTTAGATAAGCACATAGAACCTGTTTTAATAGGTTAAAATATAATAATTTGTATAGAATAGTAGAAAAGAAACCTATAATTGTCTATCTAATATTACAGTAACACAAGGGATTTGTGAAATAATCATTGACGAGCAGATTATATTAAAACATAATCGCTCCCAAATTTATATAAGAGGTACAATGAAATTATCTGATTTTGATTTTACCTTACCGACTGAGTTAATCGCTCAGAAACCAAAAAAAAAACGAGAGGGCTCTAATTTGTTGGCAGTAGCACCAAACAAAGACTTAGTGCAGACCAAGTTTTATGATATAATTGACTATCTATGCCCTGGTGATTTAATGGTATTTAATGATACTAAAGTTATTAAAGCCAAATTGCTATTGAATAAAGATGGAAAAAAGATCGATTTATACCTAAATAAGCCAATAAGTGATAATTATTGGCATGGCTTTGCCAAGCCGTCCAAAAGACTTGATATTGAAGATCAGTTTGATTTTGCTGGTAATAAGATTATTATAAGTAGAAAACTTGGGATGGGACAGGTTGAAGTCACGTTTGTTCTAGATAATATTTCAGTTTTTGAATTTCTAGAGAAATATGGTGAAATCCCGCTACCTCCTTATATAAAGAGGCACGAAAATTTACTAGAGGATAATAATAGATATCAAACAGTCTATAGTAAAAAACCTGGAGCAGTAGCCTCTCCAACTGCAGGGCTACATTTTTCTGATGAATTACTTGCATTAATTAAAGCAAAAAATATTGAAACTGCTTTTATTACTTTGCATGTTGGAGCAGGTACGTTCCTACCAGTTAAAACTGAAGATATTGATCAACATCAAATGCATTCAGAATATTATCATATAGATAAAAAAACCGCAAATATGATTAATAAGGCAAAAAAAGAAAATAGACGGATAATAGCCGTGGGAACTACCAGCTTACGAGCATTAGAAGGTAACGCCATTGCCAATTCTCTTAATGGACAAATAACAAGTGGTGAATTTGAAACAGACATTTTTATTAGACCGGGATTTAAATTTCAAATTGTTGATATGTTAGTTACCAATTTCCATTTACCAAAATCAACATTATTCATGTTAGTTTGTGCCTTTGCTGGTTATAAGGAAATAACTAATATCTACAAATATGCTATAGATACGAGAATGCGGTTTTTTAGTTATGGTGATGCGATGCTTCTTTATAGAAAGCATTGCTGATTATCTTTACTTTGCTTTTTATTTTCCATAATATATATTATAGAACATTTATGTATTTTAAGATAAGCAATTTACTATCACCATATATTTTTTCTTTAATGACTTCCAAAGAGTTATCAGTAAAATCTTCATTTTTGGCAGATTCAACTACAATAATAGTTCCTTCTTTTAACCATTGACCTTTTTTCAAAGCATTTACTGTTTTTGGGACAAGATTATGACCGTATGGTGGATCAATAAAAATTAGATCAAAGCTGTTTTTACATTTTGGCAAAGCTGTAGCATTGATATTTAGGAAAGTCATGTTATCCATTTCACCTATTTTACTAGCAAATTCCTTTGCTACCCGCAAATAATCGCTATTTATATCAACTAATGTAACTGCCCCAGCACCTCTAGAACAGCTTTCAAAAGCTAAGCTGCCAGTACCGGCAAATAAATCGAGGACTTTAGACTCCTGGGTAAATAACCTACAATCAATGAATTCTCCTGAAGTTAGTATACTAAAAATCGCCTCTCGGATTTTCCCTGTGGAAGGACGATAGTTAGAGTTTTTTAAGGTAGGTATGATCCGATTTTTATGTTTGCCTGCTATAATTCTAATCATAAAAATTTCTTAAATTGTTCAAGTGGCTGTTCTTTATACTGATTTGGTTGCAAATTACCTAATAAAAAATCTCCATAGCTAATTCTAATTAACCGGTTAACAGTCAAGCCAAAATGTTCAAATATCTTCCTAATTTCACGATTTTTTCCTTCAGTCAAAACTACTTCAAACCAACAATTAGTTCTGCCTGATTTTATTAATTTAATTGATTTAGGATCATAACGTATTTGATCAATTTCTATATTTTTATAATTTTTTAGCAAAAGATTTGGATTACCGTGTGCCCTGACTTTATATACACGTTCGAGTTTACTTGATGGTAGCTCAAACTTCCTTGCTAAGTCACCATTATTGGTAAGTAATAGCAATCCTTCACTATTGATATCTAGTCGCCCAATTGAGATTACTCTAGGCAGGTTCAACTTTGCAAGACTGGCAAATACTGTTTCTCGACCACTTGTATCTTTATGCGAAGTAATGAGTCCAACAGGTTTGTAATATGCCCATAAACGTGGGATCTGTTGTTGATTTATTAGTTTTCCTGATACCTCAATAATACTAGTTTCATCAACATTGGTTGCTGGTGAATCAATAATAACACCATTTACTTTTACTTGATTATTTTTAATAAGCAGTTCTGCATCACGCCTTGAACATATTCCTGCCGTACTAATCGCTTTTGCTAGTCTTTGCATACTATCCTGGGTCAAATAAACATCCTATATTTTTTTATTTACTATAGGCTCTGTGAACATATTTAACATTTCATGATGACAGTTAGAATCTGTAATATTATCCAATAATATATCTAATTCTGGTGTTTCTGTACTGATAATCAAATAGTTATCAGCTATTGTTAAATTAACAAATGTACCTTGTTGAAAATGTAACTTATCAGCTAGATGTTTAGGAATTCTGATCCCCAAACTATTTCCCCATTTTTGAATTTGAGTTTGCATAATATCATTAATATTGTTACTGTATAAACAAAGCCTAGAACGTTAACGTTTAGCCCCCCTTCCCTATTTACTTCGTATTTGTAACATCCCCAAAAAGAGTAAAAAATAGGCAAACATCTGTATAAAAAATAGTATGCCACTCAATGCTGGTAAAAATATAACGATAATAGGTTGTAATAAAATGGACACTCCACTTGAAAATAATACTATCCTAGTGCATGTTTGCCAAGAGGATTTAGGACCAAAATAATTAGTTAACAGATATACTAATATGATAATAAAGCTTTTTTCGAATAAAATTGTTACAAAGCGAAAGACTATCATTATCGGCATTAAAATGTAAATAAATACCTTCGGTGCTTGTGTAAGAATCCTAGAAAAATGCTTTTTAATGACTTCTTCAGTTAGAATTTTTTGATCAGAAGTAAATAATTTAGAATATCCAATACTAAATGCACTCTTTTTTTTATCAGTTATTTCAATCGTAGTAAGGGTTATATTATTGCTACTAAAGAGGATAGGAACTTTAATTTTCTCGCTATAAGGTAGTTGATTCTTTGAGTCTATAACAGCAATTTTATTACCATTTTCATCGAGTAAATATATAGCTTCATCTTGATCAACTAAAATTTTACTACCATCATAATAGATTTCCGGTAACTGTTTTAATATATATTCAATAGTTGTGGTGCTTTTTGTAGAGCGGTTCTCAGTAAAATAATCCGTCAAAGCCAACAAATAATTAAATATAAAAAGACAGAAAATCAATGATGATATAAAAGATACAGTAAATATGTATTTAATTCCATACCCTGTATATGATCTATAAACATCTTGGTAAAAATTTATTGAACTGATTGATAACCGTAATTGATGAAATAAAGTAGTAAACCACGAGAAAACGGATAATAGTTTTGTTGTCATAATATCTATTTTGATGTAGATTCATAAAAAATTTTTATCAATATATTCCAATTCTTAAAACTAGAAAAGTATATATCTTTTAACATAAAAGCGATATTTATCATAATGAAGTTTAATAAAATACCAAAATATTCAGAAGAATATTGTAAACTAAGTGACTGTATTAGAGTTTTAGCAAGTGATAGCATAGAACATGCCAAGTCAGGCCATCCAGGTATGGTACTTGGCATGGCAGATGTGATGACAGTTTTAGTGTTTGATTTTCTTAAATTCAATCCTAATGATCCAACTTGGTTTGACCGTGATCGCCTAGTTCTATCAGCTGGGCATGGATCTATGTTACTTTATAGTTTTTATTATTTAACAAATTATAAAAATTTTCACTTAGAAGATTTAAAACAATTTCGCAAATTACATTCAAAAACTCCTGGACATCCAGAATATGGAGCATATGAAGCTATTGAAGCTACTACAGGACCTTTAGGTCAGGGATTTGCCACTTCAGTGGGTATGGCTATTGGTCAAAAAAAATATCAACAAAAATTGGGCAAAAATCTTAGTGATCATAAAATTTACTGTATAATTGGAGATGGATGCCTAATGGAAGGTATAAGCTACGAGGCTGCTTCTTTAGCTGGACATTTATGCCTTAATAACCTAATAGTTTTATTTGATGATAATAAAATTTCCATCGATGGCTCTACCAACCTTACCGTATCTGAAGACCATTTGCTTAAATTTACTGCCATGGGTTGGATTACTGAATCTATTGATGGACATGATTTTGAGCAAATTAATGCCAGCTTAACTAGGGCAAAAAATTCTGATAAACCCTACTTCATTGCTTGTCGTACTTTAATTGCCAAAGGTTCTATTAACAAGGTAAATTCAAATGCAGCCCATGGTTCGCCCCTTGGCAAAGATGAAGTTAAATTGCTAAAAGAAAATTTAGGTTTTAAGGATGAAGAATTTGACCTACCAAAAGAATTAAAAGATATATGGGGCATCGCTTGGCTAAGAAATCAAGTGAGTTATAATAATTGGCAGAAAAACTTTGTTGATATAAGTCAAGAACAAAAAGTGTATTTTGCTAGACCTAATATCGATTGTTCTTTTCTTGACAATATCCCTATCCAGGTAAAAGATGAAGCAACCCGTAGTTCATCCGGTAGAATTGTAGAAGAATTAAGCAAACTATCTGAAAAAATTATTTTTGGGTCAGCTGATTTATCATCATCCAATAATATCAAAAATAATCATAGTAAAGTAATCAGTAAAGATGATTTTAGCGGCAACTACATCCATTATGGTGTTCGCGAAAATGCTATGGGAGCTATCATGAATGGACTGTCATTATCAGGATTTTTGCCTGTAGGTGCTACTTTTCTAGTCTTTTCTGATTATATGAAGCCAAGTATGCGACTTTCTGCTATTATGCAGCAACAAGTAATCTATATAATGACTCATGATTCAATCGGTGTAGGAGAAGACGGCCCTACTCACCAACCAGTTGAGCATCTAGCGTCCTTTCGAAGCTTACCAAATATGATGGTATTACGCCCTGCAGACTATATAGAAACAGCCGAGTCCTGGCGAATTGCACTATCTAATAAACAAGGTCCTTCTATTCTTGCTTTAACAAGACAAGCTGTCCCTCAAATTATTAAGATTCAAAATAAGGAAAATCAAATAGTTAGCCACATTAGTTCACAAAATTTATACTCTAAAGGTGGGTATATATTGTCAGGAAATAGTCAAGAAAAAGTAGATGTTGCTATCTTTGCTACAGGTTCTGAATTATCAATTGCCTTAGAGGTAAAAGATATACTAAGCAAAAATGGATTTAGTGTAAATGTTATTTCAATATTATGTTTTGAGCTATTTTTTAAACAAAAACCTAGCTATATCCAAAATATTTTATCTAGGGGTAACTTAAAAGTGGCTATAGAAGCTGCAAGTAGCTTTGGCTGGCATCGAATCATTGGAGAAAACGGACTGTCTTTTGGAGTCGACCAATTTGGTCTATCTGCTCCCTCTACTGATTTATACTCATATTTTGGGCTTACTGCCTCAAATATCCTAGAAAAGATTATGGCAAAAATTAAGGGGATGTAAAAAAGGCATCATTGCAAGTAGGCGAAAGCAACTAAGCAATCCTTAAAAAGGATTAGAAATGGATTGCTTAGTCACTACTATAAACCTCAGTTTTGGATTAATTTCATTAATCCGAAATTGAGATTATAAAGCAGTTCCTCATAATGACGTTGAGATCGATTATTAAGAATTACATGCCTATTCAAAGGCAAAATCTATTATACTACACTCTCCCAGTAAGCTTTTGTATGCTGCAATGGGATCATCAAAATATTTAGAGCCTGTCTCTGACAGTTCCAAAGCATCTAACATATCCTCAACTACTACCTTAACTTGCTGTTTTTGCAATTTTGTTGCTTGTTCTTCTTGTTGATGTTTCATATCCACAATAAATTGTTTGTCTTGTTTAGTTAATTGCTCGGTATTATGTTGACTAGCAAAATCTTGCATCTTTTTGGTTTGTCGTAGTGCATTAATCATAATTTGGTATTCTGTCGCTAAAGGGTTACGCTCAGCATATTCAGGTAGATAGTCTCTAATATTCTCCAAAAATAATTTATTAATTTCAGCAAATACTTTTTGTTGTTCATGTGTGGTTTTGCTAAAATCCATATCCATCTCACACGCTATAAATTCTAAAAGCTCCTTGGATAGTCCTTTTTTTTCACATGTTACTATTAACTTATCAACAATGTGTTGCATAAAGTCTCCAATATTATTCTCAGTAATCTCCTCTTTTGTCTCAGCCTCCCGTAATGCAAAGTTATTTATAAATTGAGAACTAACCTTTGGTAAAGTATGGATTACTTGAGTTAAGGTTCCTTGATTACAAGCAGAGTCATTAGGACCATACGTTGTCGCAGCCATATATAATTGAGTAGCCAACTCCGACATTTTATTTACCTTCCATACCTCTTCTACAGAACAGTTGTTTAAATCTTGAAACAAGTCTTTTATTTGCTGCTGAGTAGCATTACAGTTAATAAGTAAATTATGGCATGCCTCTTGACTTTTAAGCTCTTCTATTGTTAGTTCATCTTTATTAAGTAGTTGTTTAATTTTAGTTAGAATACTTAAAACTTTTGACTTATCTGTCTCTATAGTTAAATATTTAGATATAGAGCTAACATATAATTCTTGTATTTCTTGCTCATTAGGATAATTACTATCAATGAATAGCTTAACAGCTCCTATTGCTCTAGGTAATTGTAGATTCTTCCCATGCAGGTAATCATAACAATAATTATAATTAGCATAAGTTCCGTCATATTTACCATCAACATCAGTTCTTACATAAAGATTCTTTAAGATATCGACTGCTTTTGCTATTATTGCTTGCATAGTTTTCTTGTTATCTTGTAGATAATTTAGTTTATGATCTTCTGGTATTTTATAAAAAATATCCTTTTTCCTATCTTCAGGTAAATTGGACAACAGAAATGGTGTATATTCTGCTTTGCTTGTAATATTTGACAAGTTTTCTATTGTTGTTATAGTTTGCACTGCAGCTTGATCTAATTGTTTATCAGAAGCTTTCAATTGTTCTAACATATCCTTGATGTAGGAGTTTGTTGCTCTTACTACTGTACTGTTATGTACAGATTGAGTATCATGAATAATATCTTGTAGATCATGATAATGATTAGCAGGTAATTCACGCGGAATGTATCCATGAGCAAATAACAATTTTTGAATATCCGGTCTATCCATATAATAGTTAGCAATAGTCCGTCCTTGAATAGCTCCATTAATTGAAAACGAATAGGTCTCATCGGTATGTTTAAGTAAATATTCAATTATACTGTCATGACTATGACCTGCTACTACCATGCTTGTAAACCATTCATCTTTTGCTTTTTGGTCTAAATTAGAGGTCTTTTGACTGTTAATGCGTTTAATAAACATAAATAAGTAATTCCAGGCTTTGTCATTACATTCAACCTCAATAGGTCTTCCGTTAAGCTTAATATTCTCTGCAAAACTTTTAAATGCCTCATTGGTGATATTATGCTGTTTATTTGCTAAATCAACATACCAAACTCGATCATTATACTTAAGGACTTCACCTAATTTTTTAACTTCTTCATCTTTTATATCATATTCCCTTAAGTCAAGAAGACCGCTACTAAGCGTATTATTTTTTATTTTTTCTAATAATTCTTTAAAAGTCATAATTTTTACCTTTTTAAACCCGTTATAAACGGATAATAGTAACTTTCTATAGCTTGTCAAGAAGATTATAAAAATTATTGCATAACACTTTCAGTTTCTGATTAAACTGTTTTAATTACAGGTGAAGAATTCATTAGATTGTTAACTTCTAGCTTAAACATAAATCGGGAAATTATCTACTAACTTTTTAACTTGCTTGCGAGTTTCTTGCTCACAATCACTGTTATCTTGCGTAGCTTTCAACCCATCTAATACGTTGCAAATCATCTCGCCAACTTCTATAAACTCCTTTTCTTTGAAACCTCTAGTGGTGCATGCTGGAGTACCAAGCCTAATACCAGAAGTAATGAACGGTGAAGTTGTATCAAATGGTATAGCATTTTTATTACAGGTTATGCCGGCTCTTTCAAGCGAATCTGCGGCCATCTTACCAGTTATACCATATTTTCGTAGGTCCACTAATACTATATGATTATCAGTACCATTAGTTAAAATATCATAACCTCTTACCATCAAACTGTTAGCAAGAGCTTTTGCATTACTCATAACCTGTTTTATATAAAGATGATAATCTGGTGTTAAGGCTTCCAAAAAGCCTACTGCTTTTGCTGCAACAATATGCATTAACGGTCCACCTTGCAGCCCAGGAAATAAAGCAGAATTTATCTTTTTACCCAATTCCTCATCGTTTGAAAGAATAATACCACCACGTGGGCCACGCAGAGTTTTATGAGTAGTAGAAGTCACGACATGAGCATAAGGCAAAGGACTTGGATGCTCACCTACCGCAACTAATCCAGCAATATGGGCAATATCCGCTAGCAAATATGCTCCTACTCTATCAGCAATTTCCCTAAATTTGCTAAAATCTAATTGACGTGAATAAGCAGAATAGCCAGCTATAATCAATTTAGGTTTATGCTGCACGGCCATTTGCTCTATTTGTGAATAATCAATTAAGAAAGTTTCTTTATTCACCGAATAGGACACAGAGTTAAACCATTTACCAGACAAGTTAGGGGAAGCACCATGAGTCAAATGCCCCCCTGTATCTAGCGACATACCAAGTATGGTGTCATGTGGTTTTAATAGGGCTAAAAATACTGCCTGATTAGCCTGAGAGCCGGAATGAGGCTGAACGTTAGCATAGTTACAATTAAATAGTTTTTTTACTCGTTCTATCGCTAAAAACTCAGCTTTATCAACCTCTTCACAACCATTATAATAGCGTTTTCCAAAATATCCTTCAGCATATTTATTGGTAAGAACTGACCCTTGTGCTTCTAATACTGCCGGACTTACAAAATTTTCAGAAGCAATCAATTCGATAAAATCATGCTGACGCTTTTTTTCACCATTAATAATTTGGTATATTTCATTATCTGTTTCAGATAATTTATTAGGACAAATAGTCATTGAGCTAACCTATAAGAAGTAACTAATTTTTATTCCGAATTGGCTTTAATATAAGGGAAATACATTCTTGAAGCGGTTTTGCGAGTGCATTTTATAAAATTATAGATATGTCTATTAGCGAGCGAACGTACGTGAGCGTGTCAATCCATGAAGCTTGTCATATAGATTGCTTCGTCGACCTACGGTCTTCTCGCTAATAGACGGTGTTTAGGCTAAAACTTTTTCGGTTTAGCTATAACTTAATTTATTTTAACGCTTTCAAGCCTTCTTCAAGACCTTTCGTAGAAAATGGAAAATTTACTTGTTGACCAGCTGAATTCATTATCCCCACGCTAGGATTAGCATCTTTTGATAAAATATCTTTAAGATCTTTATCTGATATTTCAGCAACAGCCTGACAAGAATCTTTTGTACAAGTAACGTACTTACCTGGAGCAACTAATTTTTGGGAACTAATAATTGACGTACCTGGAGCAACAGAAACATCAGCAGGAACTACTTGTATCATTTTTAAACTTCTTGCCTTACCACTACCCAAATAACCTATTTGATACACAGCTAACACTTGTTGTTTACCATCTTTATTAGTAGAGTTAATTGCTTGACTTAAAAAACAGACCTGTTTTTTTTCAGCATCTGTGGTGCAGTTAACTACCCAATCTGAAAATTTTTGCCCCTCTTTAACCGCAGCATCAACTCTACTAGGATTACCCAAAAATAGTCCCAAACCTATTACAGCAAGACCAGCTGTAACAAACAATGATTTTTTAATACAATTTGTCATAATTCTACTTATTTAATTAATTATTTAATATTATTAGTGGACAATGACAGATTCGAACTGCCACCCTTTCGTGAGCAAGGATGTCGTGATTTTGACACCGAATTTCTCTTTTTCAGCCCTTAAAACCTAGTCCTTAATATTTCTTCGCCTACTAGAATTTAAGGACTAGAGGATATCTGAATTTAATATATTTGTCAATCTGTTAAAATAAGTGCTAGTTTAGCATCGTTCTCATGACTCAAACATTTTCTAGTTAAGTTATAGCCCCTTGTATTATTATTAACCATTAATTATATAAAATAATATAAAATACTTAGTGGGGTCAAATATTATGATATATTCTAATCATTAATTCGATAAATGCACTTTTGGAGCGGCTGACACGAGTACATTTTAACAATCAGGTTTGACCTAATTTACAATTTATAAGGTTATTGAAATGGACATGAATAAATTTACTACACATGCAAAATCTGTTATCTCTAATGCCCAAAGCTTAGCAGCAAAGAATGATCATCAGCAAATATTACCATTACATATATTGGCAAGCTTATTAAACGATGATAGCGGCATTATTACTAATCTCATTAATATTTTGGGTAGTAGCTTAGACGATTTAAATAGAGCTTTAACTATAGAATTAAACAAAATCCCAAAAGTACAAGTTGAGGGAGGAGGACAGCTTTACCTATCATCGGAAGCACTAAAATTACTTGATAAAGCATCAGAGCTTGCCAAGAATAATGCTGATAGTTTTGTGACTATTGAGCGAATTTTTGAAGGCTTATCATATGACAAAACCTCTGCTGGTAAAATTTTATCGGATAATTCAATAACTAATAAGAAAATAAATGCAGCAATTTTACAGTTAAGAAAAGGTAAAAAAGCAGATAGCGAATCTTCTGAAAGTAGTTACGATGCCCTAAAAAAATACGGTAGAGATGTAACCGAGCTGGCAGAACTTGGTAAACTTGATCCAATAATTGGCAGAGATGAGGAAATTAGAAGAACAGTGCAAGTTTTGTCGAGAAGAATGAAAAATAACCCCGTACTGATAGGAGAGCCAGGAGTTGGTAAAACAGCCATAATAGAAGGGTTAACCCAAAGAATATTTAGCCAAGATATTCCTGAAACTTTAGCAAATTGTCGTATCATTGAACTTGATATGGGAGCCTTAATTGCTGGAGCTAAATATCGTGGGGAATTTGAAGAACGACTAAAAGCTGTATTAAATGAGATTAAAAACTCTAGTGGGGAAATTATTTTATTTATTGATGAGCTACATCTTTTAGTAGGAACTGGTAAGACAGACGGAGCTATGGATGCATCAAACTTACTAAAACCAATGCTTGCTAGAGGAGAACTCCATTGTATTGGTGCTACCACTTTAGATGAATATCGTAAATATATTGAGAAAGATGCAGCTCTTGCTAGAAGATTTCAACCAGTTTACGTTAGCCAGCCAACAGTAGAAGATACTATTTCAATTCTACGTGGCATTAAGGACAAATATGAATTACATCATGGTGTAAGAATTGCTGATAGTGCTATAGTTGCTGCTAGCACTTTATCTAACAGATATATTACTGATCGTTATTTACCAGATAAAGCTATTGATTTAATCGACGAAGCATGTAGCCGGCTAAAAATAGAATTATCTAGCAAACCAGAAGAACTGGATGAGCTTGACCGTCGCATCATTCAAATAAAAATTGAACTAGCAGCTCTAAAAAAAGAAAATGATGAACATTCAAAAAAGAAAATTATCCTCTTAACCGATGAATTAGAAAAACTTGAATCTCTTTCTTATGATATGAGTGCTAGCTGGCAAGCTGAAAAATCCAAAATACATATTGAACAAAAATTAAAAGAAGAGCTAGAAAAAGCTAAAGCAGAACTTGAAAGAGCAGAAAGAAGTAGCGATCTTGCCCGAGCTAGTGAGCTGAAATATGGTATTATTCCTGATTTAACTAAGAAACTACAACAAGCAATGGAAGGTGGAGATAACAAACTATCAAAAGAAGTCGTATCAGAAAACGATATAGCTATAATCATATCTAGAATTACTGGTATACCGATTGATACAATGCTATCAAGCGAGCGTGAAAAGCTACTAGCGATGGAAGATAAACTGCGTCAATCGGTGATTGGTCAAGATGAAGCTATAAAAGGAGTCAGTGATGCTGTACGTCGTTCTCGTGCTGGTTTGCAAGATATTAACAGACCACTTGGGTCATTTTTATTCTTAGGTCCCACTGGTGTTGGTAAAACCGAACTAACCAAGGCTTTGGCACTTTTTTTATTTGATGATCGTAATGCCATACTCAGAATTGATATGTCTGAATATATGGAAAAACACTCTATATCACGTTTGATTGGAGCTCCTCCAGGGTATGTTGGTTATGAGCAGGGAGGTATCTTAACCGAAGCAGTACGTAGGAGACCTTATCAAGTCATTTTATTTGATGAAGTGGAGAAGGCTCATTCAGATATTTTTAACATCATGCTGCAGATTTTAGATGAAGGACGACTAACCGATAGTCAAGGGATAGTCGTTGATTTTAAAAATACCATTATTGTTCTTACTTCCAACCTTGGAGCTGAAACGCTTATTAATCAACAGCAAGGCGATGACCAAGATAAAATTAAAGAACAAGTAATGGAATATGTACGAGCCGTATTTAAACCAGAATTCCTAAATAGGCTAGATGAGATTATTCTATTCCATAAACTAACTCATGCCAACATCCATGATATTGTTAAAATACAACTAGATAATTTAAGAAAGGTTCTTTTGCAACAAAATATTACATTGCAATTTGATGAATCATCTATAAATTACCTTGCTGATAAGGGCTATGACTCAATGTTTGGTGCTAGACCATTGAAAAGAGTTATTCAACGAGAACTACAGAATCATTTTGCCAAAATGATTCTTTCGAGTAGTATCATGAGCGGTGATACGGTAAACATCAAATCAACTGGTAGTGAACTAGTTATTAATAAAGTAGCCTAAATAGAAAAGAATATGATAGATACTACTAAACCTAAAATTTGGGTGCTGACTGACAGTAGCGTCGGTAATGCCAATCAAGCCATAGCTCTAGCAGAAAATATCAAGCTTGGTTATGAATTAAAACCTATTGAATATAATTTTTGGGGTAATTTACCAAATTTCTTACTCCGATTCAGCCCTATCCATGTAAAAAAGGAACTATTACAATCGTGGGAAATTATTACAGACAGGCAAGGATTCCCAGACTTAATAATTTCTGCCGGAAGAAGAACTGCTTCTTTAGCAAGTTATTTAAAACATAAGTCTAATGGTAGAATAAAAATTGTTCAAATTATGCACCCTAACCTGCCGTTCAAACAGTTTGATCTAATTATTTTACCACACCATGATAAAGTTAGTAAAGAAGAACTAACTATGTACTCAAGTGATTTGAGTATATTGAGAATTACTGGGGCTTTAAACAATGTTCAAGAAAAAATACAGAATGGTGGCATTGAATTACGTAAAAATCATCCAAAACTTGGGAAATTTATCTCAGTAATTATCGGTGGTAATAGTAAAAATTATACTTTTACCAATGATAATGCTCGCCAAATTGCAACAATATTATTTAATCTTATACAAAAAAGCAAAGAATATAGCTTGTTTATTAGTTTTAGTAGACGTACCCCCAATTCAGCAAAAGAAATTATTAAAAACAATGTATCTTCCTCTGCCATTATTTATGATCCAACAGAGGAAAACACTAAACCTAACCCTTATTTTGGTATGTTATCACAGGCAGATTATATAATTTCCACTGCTGATTCGATTTCAATGTGTAGTGAGGCAGCTTCTACTGGTAAACCGCTTTATATATTCTGTCCTAGTAATTTTAAATTACCTAAACATCTATCATTTACACAAAATTTGGTAGAATTAGGAATAGCGAAAATATTAGACGAATCTGTAACTCAGCTTGAACAGTATAATTATGTCCCACTTAATGAAGTAGAAAAAATTGCTAATATAATAGTCTCAAAAAATTGGACACGCTCATGATATTAATTGATTCTCATTGCCATTTAAACATGTTGAAAGAAGATTTATCAGCAATAATAGCTCGGGCTAAGGATAATGGTGTTCAGTACATGCAGACTATCTGTACTACCCTTGAGGAATTACCAGCTATTTTAGAAATAACCGTAAAATACGGCAATATATTTGCCTCATGTGGCATACATCCTAATGAAGTTAAAGAAATCACTATGTGTAAAACTATTGTGGATTATTCTAATCACCCCAAAATTATTGGTATTGGTGAAACTGGTCTTGATTATTATTACCAAACATCTGACAAAAATAAACAGATTGGCTCTTTTGAGCAGCATATACAAGCATCTCAAAGTACCGGATTACCAATTATAGTACATACAAGAGAAGCAGAAGAAGACACTATTGATATTTTAAGCAGTGAAATGCAAAATGCACCATTTACCGGTCTTATTCATTGCTTTACCTCCTCAAAACATTTGGCAAAGAAAATGCTTGATCTTGGTATGTATATATCGGTTGCTGGAATTGTAACTTTTAAAAATGCAGCTAGTTTACAGGATATAGTACGTTATATTCCACTAGATAGATTATTAATTGAAACAGATTCTCCTTACTTAGCCCCTGTTCCAATGCGTGGAAAGCAAAATGAGCCAGCTTTTGTTAAATATGTAGCAGAAAAAATAGCTGAAATAAAGGAAACAAACCTAGAAACAGTAGCAAGTGGCACTTCTAAAAATTTTATGTCTTTATTTACTAAAACACATCTTACGTATTCAACTACTGTTTGAAAGGAAATGGTCATATATTGCTAATAAAAATTTTAATTAATGAGTTAAATATGTTTGTCACCTTATTAAAGTTACTACCTCCTACTCTATTGGTTAATTCTGTTAAATCTTTTGCTATGGTTCTAGTATTTATGTTACCAACAGTGTACGCTCAACAACAAGCTCAACCTGAAATACGGAAAATTGTCCCACTAAAACTAGAAGCTGTTAATCTTGGTCAAAGAATTATATGTTATCGTCCTACGAGGCATGGTATACCAAATATGACTGTTACTAAGCTAGGTGGTAAAGTTATTGCCCATAATTATGGTCATAGTGGTAGTGGTTGGACATTAGCACCAGGAGCTATTGCTTATGTTAATGAATTATTGCAAAAATCAGAATATGCTACTGATTTAAAACCCGATACTCCCATTACTATTATCGGAGCTGGTGTTATGGGGTTATGGAGCGCTTATGATCTAATTGAAAGGGGATATAATAACATCACTATTATTGCTGACCAATTTGATGGACTACCTTCTAATAATGCTGGTGGATTGCTTAAGCCTTCTTTCATGGATTATCCACCAAATGCAAGACCTATGATGAATAAAATAGCTGTTAATGCTTATAAAGTTTATTCTGCTATTGCTAGAAAACAACAGAGTAATTTTATAGATGGAGCTGTTATAATGCCAGCTTACTTTCCAACTAGGGAAGAATCAGATTTAGAACCTTATGTAACTGCCGGGGTGATGCAACCAGCCAAAGATGTAGCACTTGATTTTGGTAATGGGACAACAAGGCTTATGGTAGCTTATGATGATGGAATTCTGATCAATGTACCAAAAATGATGATAAGTTTAACAACTTATTTAAAAAATAAGAAAGTACCTTTTATTAAAAATAAAATTCAAAATTTTGCAGAAATTAAAACTAAGTATATAGTAGATTTTACTGGTCTTGGTGCTAAAGAACTTGATAATGATAATGCAATGACTCCTGGTCAAGGACATTTAATTATGTTAAAAAACCAAGATCCTGAAGATGTGAAATATTTGATTTCAGTTAATTTAGGTAACGGTAAAACTAGTTTTGGGCAAGCAGTAAATTGCTATTTCTACATGCATCCAAAGCATTTACCGAGCAGTAGTGCTGATGATGTAGGGGTTATTGGTGGAACATTTATTGAAGGAGCTACACCACAAACTCTCAATGAAGAACAATTTGATCTGATAGTTGAGAGAGCAAGGAGTTTTTATGGTATTGATGCTAGTAAAGCAAAAAAATAACCGAGTCTATAATATACTTTGTGTAAGTTATGAAGCCAGTTAAGAATAAAATTGGGAATGGAGCAATCATACTTACACAAAGAATCTAACAGACCCTGACAGACCCGAACTAGGATTTAAGCAGATTGTTGATCTCCTGAATAGATAAACCGGTAATACGAGAAATTTCAGGGATAGAGTAATTATTAGAGAACATATTTTTTGCTACTTCATATTTTCCCTCTTTTCTACCAATCTTCATACCTCTAAACTCACCTTCTTCGATATATTTTTGTGCAATAGTTCGCATAATATTACCTTTTTCTTCTTCAGATAAATGCTTAGACAAGACCTGCTCTAATTTTGGTTGCTGATCCTCTAGTAATTTGGTATCAGTATACCATAAAATGATCGAAGGTAAATATATCCTTTTTCTTTATCCAGTATTATAACATGTTTAAACTTTATTAGAAACTCTTCCCAAAGCTTCAACATATCTCGTTGATGAATATGTTTTAGCATATACTCTAACATACCAATATGATTCTTTTGGATAATTTCATCATCTGACATACTTCGCAAATCAACTAATTGATAATCTTCTGTCATTAATTGCTTAGCTATCACTGCATCGGTAAACAAATTCCACAAATTCCTAGGAGCATTATAAACCTCCTTACCATTATAGATCACTAAATTATACACTAATGGTAATTTAGCCCTCCTTTTCTTATGCCTTTCACACAATAATAATGTATATCTCCATAACCATAGAGCTGTCCAATAATCAACACCTGATTGAGCTTCAATTAATATATAAACAAACGCCCTGCCATGCTTCTTGGTTGCAACTCCATACACTATATCACTATATTTTTTGTTTAACGATTCCTCTATATAACTTTCTTTCTCTACTGTTATTTTTGATAAATCTACTAAACTCTTAAAATCACTCGGTAAATAATATTCTAAAAATTCTTGTGCTGCTACAGGATCACTCATGATTGTTTTGGCCAATGAATCATGCTTTAACTTTTCTGTCATATAAAAATATTAATTTCTTTCTAACGAATATACTCAGGTAGAACTTCAAGAATTGGCGTTGTCGCGACCAAAGATCGAAGCTGCCTAGTTACTAATAGACTTACTGCATAAGTCAATCTAGTTGGTGATTTTGTCGTCGAAACTCGCCTCCGCTCCTCACGTACGTCTGTGTACGCGAAGGTAGCCGGCTTCGTTTCTCCTAAAAACCCCTCAACTATCTTTGATTTATGCAGCAAGTCTAATGTACGCTACGCCGCTCGACTTTGCTACTGCCTAGCTCTTCTTGAAGTTATACTATCGTCTACCAACTCTTCATTTACGAGCAGTATACCAAGTGCAATAAAAAACGAAGCTAGAAAAATCTATAAAAGCTTTAACATCAAACGTTCAGACCATACTGAAATATATTTAAAATAACAAAATAATGTTGTGCCTAAATTTTAAAAACCCTAGCACTATGAGCCTTCCAAGCTTATGCCTTATTAAAAAATGCGGAAGTCGGGAGGTCTAATATTTGAGGTTATATAGTCAATGGATAAGAATTTGGTTACGTCGTCTTCGATCGCTCGCCTATTATCTATAGTCTTTGCTCCATCATTCCTGCTATCCAACTCTCCTGACTTGACTAACTTAAAAAGTTGAACAGCTTGTAAAGCTAGGTAATTACTACGGTTTAGACTTGATTACCTTGAGAGGCTACTATTGACTTAATCAGTTCAACTATTTTCTGCCTAATCTGTGGATTTTGAATCTCGGTAAATCCTTCAACAAGATAAGATACTTCTTTTTCTGTGTCGTATTTTAAAGGTACTAAATACTCTGCTTTATCTTCAGCAATAATATTATTTACAAGACTATTGTTGTCTTGCGTACCAAATAGGTAATCCTCTGATACCTCAGTAGGTTTAGTCATATCAAGAAAATATTCAATAGATACATTTAATATTTTTGCAAAAAAATACAATATACTGCCAGCTATTGGGGTAGTAGCATCTTCATATTTTTGTATCTGTTTTACACTAAGATTAATAGCTTCACTCAATTCTTGTTGGCTTATGCCGAGCATTATACGACGCTTTTTTAAACGCATACCTACAACTATATTTATTCTTTCTTTTGATTCATTATATTTATTCATTGTTATAATAATTTAATATTTCTCTACCTATTGCAACTAATGATAGCATAATGTTCTGGCTTAATCAAGTAATTTTTTATTGATATTGATAAGATTTTTTATTAAAATATAGCTAATTAGGGTAAATATTATTGCTAATAAAGCACTTATATCCCCAAATTGGGAGTATAAAGTTTCATATTCTAGCTTATTTGGTAATAAACTATCTATATAACATACTTCATTGAGAGCTCGTTGTTGAATAATTCTGCCTACTGGATCTATTACGGCAGATATACCATTATTAGCCGTTCTAAGCATAGGAAGACCATTCTCTATACTACGCATACGACTAATCTGTAAATGTTGGTATGGACCAGAGGAATTTCCATACCATGTATCGTTAGTGACATTAATAATCACATCTGAAAGTTTATTACTCGTTTGAACAAGGTTTGAAAAGATCGCTTCATAACAAATAAGCGGTTTTATGATTATATTAGGTTTATCAAGACTAACGAGTTGTCTGCTCCCTTCAGTATAATCTAACAACCCAGGGGTTAATTTCTTCAAGGGTAATATCCATTTAAGAGGCATATATTCACCAAATGGTACTAAATGAGACTTATGATATTCAAATAATTTATCCCCTTCTTTTGTTAAAGCGTATAAGCTCGTGTAAATCTCAAAATCATCCCCTTTTTTACCATTATTTGTTATACCACCAGTAATTAAAATTGCTTTTTTCCTTTCCAACATTTTTGATAGTTTCATTTTGATCGGTTTATAATCATACGGTACTACCATAGCGGCTTCTGACCATATAATTAGGTCTACGTCGCCCGGCTCTTTAGACAATGTGAGATGAAGATTTAAATTTTTCCAAAATTCTTCAACATCCCATTTAGCAGTTTGTGGGATACTTGGCTGAATTAATCGAACTTTTACATTTGAGAAACTGGTAGGGTTGTTATGCAGCCTTAATAAACCATAGGAAGTTATCAGAGACATTATTAGCAATGAATTTGCTAATGATATTTTTAGTAGATTATATCGTTTAGTAAATAGGTGATAAAAACTTGTTGATATATATACTAAAATAAAACTTAAACCATATACTCCTATAATACTAGAAGGCTGGATAAGAGTATCAGAAAATGAAAAAGCGTATCCAAGCAAATTCCAAGGTAATCCGGTAAATATCCATGATCTTACCCATTCAAAAAATACCCAATAAAGGCAAAAGATAAACTGATACAAACCATGATTCTTTGCTAAAAACCCTAGACCGCAGGTTACAGAAATAAAACAAGCAAGAATAATTGGAAAGCCAAATAATGCCAGTGGTACTGCCCACCAAAATTCATCAATATATACAGTAACTCCTATACTAATCCAGTACATATTGACTAAAAAATGCCCAAAACCAAATATAAAGCCTAATATAGACGCCTCTTGCCAACTATTAGCAATTTGTACTTGATAACATAGTAGAGCCAGAAAAAACAACCCAGGTACAAAGAAAGTTGGAGCGAAAACTAAACCGCTAATCAGACCTGAAATCAGGGTGAATATTTTGGATGAGAACATTAATGTTACTTTGATAAAAATTGTTTACAAAAATATACATCATGCTATTGTTTGGGCAAGGTTTTAATAAAAATAAGGAATATGTATGCAAGTTAAAGTCACTGCTTTGCTTGATGGTAAGAAAGGATTAATTACAGGTGTCGCTAATAATTTATCAATATCTTGGGCTATTGCTCAAATTGCCAAAGAACATGGTGCAAACTTAGCCCTTACCTATCAAGGAGAAGTGCTTGAGAAACGCGTTATACCACTTGCTGAAGAAATTAAGTGTGATTTCGTTGTTCCATGTGATGTAACAGATGAAGAATCACTTGATAATTTGTTTAAAATTATTGAGCAAAAGTGGGGCAAACTCGATTTTTTGGTTCATTCTATAGGTTTCTCTGACAGGAATGAATTAAAAGGCAGATATATAGATACCTCATTGTCTAACTTTCTTAATACCATGAATATATCATGTTATTCTCTAATTGCCTTGGCAAAACGTGCAGAACCTTTGATGAAAGACGGTGGTAGTATCCTTACCCTAACTTATTATGGCTCACAAAAAGTAGTTCCTAATTATAATGTCATGGGGCCTGCTAAAGCTGCGTTAGAATCTAGTGTAAAATATCTTGCAACTGATATGGGCTCAAATAACATCCGAGTAAATGCCATATCAGCTGGGCCTATAAAAACTCTAGCATCTAGTGGTATTAATGATTTCAAAACTATGTTAGCTCTCCATGAAGCTGCATCGCCGTTACGCAGAAACACTTCTCAGCGTGATGTTGCAGGGGCTGCATTATATTTGCTGAGTAACTTAGCAGAAGGAGTTACTGGTGAAATACATTATGTAGATTGTGGCTATAACACTACAGTAGGGATGGGTAAAGGTTCTAGTAATTGCCATTAACTATTGGTCGCGGGAACGGCAATTCTTGAAGTTCTACCTGAGTATATTCGGTTTCCTAAATCACTTTGATAAAGTTATCATCAGGAATCAATGGCTCTCCTCTGAAATTTACTGCATTGTTGAACTTATTGCAACAAGTTGTAAATTTTTTATCACAACCTACAGTAAGTAAAACAATTTTACTATGCTTCATACTATCGGGAATTGTTTTATCCAGTGTAATTAAATTCTCAGAATGACTAAGGATTTTACTATAAAACTGAACATCAGCTTGATCATCAACTAAAGTAGCATCCCCATAATTGAAATAACCATTTTCTTTATCAAGGTTTGAGATAACCATAGTTCTACCAAACATTTCCTTAATATTATATATCTGACTATAAACTGTTTTGTCTATTTTGCATTTTAAATCACCAAAATTAGCACGACATTTCTTACTAAAAGATTGCAGTAACGATTGATTATATACATCTATATTTGGCTCTAAACGTAAAGTAAAATCCAAATCTCTTTTAGTATAAGTGATGCAACGATAAGTAACAAAATGCCTACAAGAATTAGCAAAACAAACATATATCTTGACTATAGCCTGCGTTAAATCATAATGTTGCTTTACTCCCTCATTTTCAAAAACTCCTTCTAAGATAATGTAATTTTGGGCAGAATCATTAAATCCTCCTTCCTTTAAAGTTACTCCAGAATTCGGAACAAATATTACATTATCAATTGATAAATATCTATCAGACTCGGTAAGATACAGATCAAGACTATCTTGTAGTTTTATATGGAAACAATAAGTAAACCCCTGTAATTCAGCTATGGAATTATCAATATTTTCTGCTACTGTCATATAACCTCCAATAATTCTATGGGAGATAATTCTATTGACCCGTCAGAAGAATAAAAATATTCAAAACTATCACTAGCAAATCGCACAGCTACATCAAAAGTGAAATTACCTATTAAAATTTGCCCCTTATCTAATGGTCTTGGTAGGGTTATTAATCCGGTATTATAGTCAACTTCAACCTCTGTATTAATATTATTAACATAGAATTCTCCACTACCAAATACCGGTTTGCTAATTGTCCTAGCATAGGGCAAAATTGGGTCTTCATATAGTTTAACCAGTTGGAATTGAGTTAATTCCCCATCACCTTTACCAATAATTTGCCTTGATACTTGATAATCGACATTATCTCTAAAGCGGAAGGCAAAATTCCCTCCTCTTCTTGCTCTAAAGAAAGAACTAAACTGTTCAAATTCGAGACTACTCAGACGACAATTTTTAATCAAATATTTTTGTTTAGCATATTCTCTATCTAAATTTCTTACTTCTCTGCCCGATAATGTCATAGCACAAGAAGTAGCAAATTCTGGTCTGCCAACAGCAAAAGTTTCAATAAATTTTGGCATACGTATATCATGAAAATTCATAATTTCTCCTATAAACCTCAATTTTGGATTAATTTTATTAATCCGAAATTGGAATGAGAATGTAAACAATCAGGCTTAAAGCGGTTTGACGCCTGATTGTTAAATATTTTATTTGCTAATAGATTAAAATGCATTCGTACTAGCCGCTTCAAGAATGCATTTTTCTGATATTCTAGCCAGTTTTGGATTAAAATTAAAAATTTTAATCCAAAACTGAGGTTATAAATGTATCAAATCTTTTTCTATCAACGACCTAAAATCCTCATTCATATCAACAAGCCATCTTTTAACATCTACTTTAATTGGCAAATTAGATTCTTCTAATTCCTCTTGCAAGTTAAGTAATTCTTCATCACTTATTAGTTCCATAACACAGAGGTCAAGATCAAAAAATTTCCTGTGACTACCTTTAACACGAGAACCGTATGCTTGAAATGTATACGGATATTTCTTTAGGATAGATTTTAATAACAAAAAGTCTTTCTGCTCAAGATTGATCATTTCAACCTCTGCAAATTTCTAAAAAAATCATGTAACATGCCCGAAAAATCATCAAAAGTTGCAATAACTTGCTCTACATTCTTGACGTCATAAGTATGTACTGTAAGATTTCTAATCTTGATACAATCAAACCAAGCAGCAGGATCTGAAATTAACCCGGCAGCAGCTGATTCACGAAATACTTCACGTGGGGTGTAAACATTTTTACCTTGAACCTCTAACAATCGCTTCATTGTTTTCCAAGCTAACTCATAACAATATTCAAATGCTTGAATAGCCCCGGCTTTATTTTGTTCAGTATCCAAATTAAGACGAAAATCCTCAAACTTGCTACGTGCCTTTAATAAATTACTAATATCAATATTGTCAATCAAATATACCATTTTCTACCTTTAAATTATTTAGTTTTAATAGCCCCCCACCTCTTGGCAATAGACGTTTTTTAGACTTATATAGCTAACCATAATAAGTTATTGATATCTCAGGCATCATTGCAAGACCACGTGAGTGTAGTGGTAATCCATTGCTAATCACAACCTTCCTAGATTGCTTCGTCACCACTGAAGTGACTCCTTGCAATGACGTAAAGGCTATCTAAAACCTTAACGGGTTAGCTATAGTTCTTAGTTATCTCCATAATGACTCCACATACGTAGTATCTTTATCCTCTTATCTACCATATCTACTTCATAAAATAATCTATGTTGCAAATTAATCCTTCTTGAATAAGCCCCCAAATACATACCTCTTAACTTTTTAAAGGGCGGCAGATTTTGAAATGGATCATTACCTACAATTTCTAATAACTTGTATATTTGCTTCTGCAAAGGTGATTTTTTAATCTTTTTAAAATCTTTACAAGCATCGCTAGTAAAATACAAACTATACATCTAGCTAATCCACCAGTTTTGTCTTACAATCTTTAAAATCAGTAGCAAGACCTTTAATTATGGATTGGCTTAATTCTTTATTTGTTGCTACAAATAATGTCTCTTGAATATCTTCCCAGTCCTGCTCTGAAATTAAAACTGCTGCATTTCTTTTACCTTTTATTATTGTTGGCTCATGATTCTCTGCTACCAAATCTATCAATTTATATAAGTTCTTTCTAGCTTCACTAGCTATTAAATATGTCATAATTGCTCCTTTTAAAATGTTAATTAATAGACTTACTGCATAAATCAAAGATAGTTGGTGATTTTGTCGTCGAAACTCGCCTCCGCTCCTCACGTATGTCTGTGTACGCTGCGGTACTCGGCTTCGTTTCTCCTAAAAATCCCTCAACTATCTTTGATTTATGCAGCAAGTCTAATAGTACTATATATGGTACTGTTAATCAATATCTTTCATCCCTTTTACTACAGACTTGTTGCCAATTTTGCTTCCCTTTAATAAAGCTTTATAATCTATCGTAAGCTTAGTAGTTATAAGGTCAGAACTACGCTGAAAATTTATATTACATGCCTTCATAATAGCAACAATATAATCTTGAAGAATACATGCATTAGCTGTTAATTTATTAGTAATTTTTTCAGCAAGTAAAGTCAATAGGCCTTGGTTTTTATCCCTAGCAAAAGCACTTATCTCAAATTCCACCTCGTAAATATTTTGATCTAATCTTGATATATTTTCAACTTTCAAAATATTTATTAGTAAGCACGGATATTTTGCATCTTGGACTACCGATATGTAAATTCGATCAACGCTAAGTCTAATATCTTGGTCATTAGATAATAATTTATATATTGTCATGTGAAAATCATGAATAAAATTAACAGACATATATCTCTAGCCCTACGATATTCAAGAATTTACTTTGTTCTGCCACGTTAATAATCCGTTTAATCTCAAATTGCCTATCTCTAAATGATATACGCATCTTGGTGGTAATTTCTTTGATAAATCTTATTTTAAACAGATAAAACCCTTCCGTCATAATATGACCAAAATTCACATGTTCTATCGATGTAAATCGATTATCACAAATAGGTTTTATTTCAGCATAAACAGATAATTTCTCTTGCCATTTTTCTTGCTCTATTTCACTTGTAGAAAAGTTTTCTAAAATTTTTACCTGATGCTGCAAACTACGTGCTACTGATTTTTTCATTTTTAACTATATTTTTAATTGTCTATATGCTAAATATAAATTTTTAACTTCCGTTGACAAAGAAGTAGCATTTTGCCTTTCCCTATAATACATTTCTGCTATATGCATTAATATTCCATGCCTTATTGAAGCTGGAATATTAATTTTATCATATCCAATAATATATTCAACCATTAATTGATAGTTTTCTAACTTTTTATTCAAACATAATAACGATCGATCATGATCTAGATAATATTGATCAGATCGCAGTTCAATCGATTCACTACTATTTGTTAGAGCAATCTTCACTATCTCTTTTATCGGTTGATATTTTAGCTGAAAATTTTGTTGATTTTTAATGTTACAAATAAACTCTACCCGCCTTGTTATTATCGTAAGTTTAGTAAAATTCTCAGCAGCCGTAATTGCTGCATCTATTAAGCCACTAATTAACTCATCATCATAATTTCCTTCTATCCTAATATAGTTTTTAACTTCTACTAAAGTCCAAATAGTCTGAGGAATTAATTCAATAACTTTAAATATATTTTCTTTATGCATATACATTCTCATTCTAATTTCGGATTAATGAAATTAATCCGAAATTGAGATTAGGTTAACTAAATATCGCCAATTTAATAGCACTCTGATTTACTACATCGCCCCCTACTCTTTTGACTGCATAAAATTTTACAAATGGCTTATCGGTATAAGGGGCTCTCATGATATTAATACCACCACGATCTATAATTTTATATGCTGATTTAAAATCACCTATGGCAATTGCAATATTATCTTTCTTTATCGAGGGCATTTCAGAACAACAAACCACAGGCACTCCAAAAATTGTTTGCTTTAAAGAGTCCGAGAGGGACTGCTGCCAAATAAAACGACCATTATTATCTTGCAGTTTTTGAATGAATGACAAGGTAGTACGGTTCATTAAAAAACTAGCATTTGCCAAATATTCTTCATCAAGTAAATTGATAAAATCCAGTAATTTTTCTGCGGTAACTTGCTCACCCATATCAAAATGTTCTATTTTATCATGATATCCAGATAAAATACCCTGTGGTCTCTTCTTACCATCTCCATTAATAAACGCATCATTTTCGGCTTTTACAAAACTATCTCTTAAACGCTCTATCAGCCAGCTCTCTATCCTAATAGCTGAATCATCTATCAAAGTTTGACTGGCTTTTGGTTGAGCGTAAAGCTCATGTACAAAAATTCTCTGTTGCTTTAACTTAGGAGCCGTTGTTTCATCTCTTGCCTCTAGATCGCCAACCCAACCACTAGCAAAATTGCCATCTTCAATTACTATATCAAGGGCATTACTAGAAATCATTTCAATTGATGCTAATTGCCGCATAGGTGATCTAGCGTTAATCTCACTGATGATACTATTATATAAAGCTGGTACTAATAATACCCCGCCTTCTTGCTCACCACTATTTAAGGATTTTTCGATTAATTCACTTTGGTTACCTTTGCGAATATAATTATTAAAAGCTGTTTTATATTCAATATCTTGCATCCCCCCTATTTCTGGACGAGATAGAAAATTTTCTAGATTATAAACTTTCTCCTGCAACTCATTGATTTTTACTTCATTACTATTTTGTTTTGTTGTTAATTCTGTATCCATGTTATTCTCCATTAAAATTGTATCATTTGAATATATATGTTTGGTGATATGCGAAATCTTGGCATGGTAATTGGCTGGGAAAGTCACTATACTAACCTCAATTAATTCAGCTTCAGTGATAACTCTTTGGTTTAAGTTATTGTAATTTGATAGTTTTATATTAAAACCAACAGAAAGACTATCAACTGCCCCTTGACGGACAAGTTCTATAGCCTCTTTACCTTTCTCGATTTTATTATTAATTATAGCTTCAACTTTTAGACCATAATCATCCTCTGTTAAAGACTTAATTACCCCTATTGGCTGTTGCCAATCATGCTGCCAAAGAAATTTGATGGACGAATGATCGGCTGAGGCAAAAGCTCCTTTAACAATTAGGTCATTATGCTGGTCAGAAATATTATAAACACTAGCATAACCTGAAATAACTACTCTATTGTCTGTACTAGATTTTATGATTAAATTTTGCTTCGCTTGATTCTGTTGTAAGTTTTGAGTATCCATATTACCTCATAATTGCAATAACTATAGGTAATATATATTATAAATCTCTAGCACTAAGTGTTTTATAAAAAAAATTTATAAAAAAATAAAATGGGACAAACTACCATGTTGGCGGTACGGAGTATATATTAACTCATTATTTTTGGTTATAAACAAAACCGTCTTGATTTTTACGATAAAATAGTAATAATTAGTGCAACTTAATATTTACGCTATAAAACTTGGGATGGAAAGATAAGTGAAGGTATGAGTAAGAATAATCTTAGGTTTATCGATCTGTTTGCTGGCATTGGTGGTACTAGAATTGCTTTTGAAGAAGCATGCAGCCAACAAGGATTCTCTACTTTATGTGTATTCAGTAGTGAAATTAAAGCACATGCAATACAAGCATATAAAACAAATTTTCATGATCAAGAAATAGCAGGTGATATTCAAAAAATTGCAGAACATAAGATACCAAATTTTGATTACCTACTAGCTGGTTTTCCTTGTCAACCATTTAGCAGTGCTGGTAAAAGAAAAGGATTTTTAGATGATAGAGGTAGTTTATTCTTTGATATAATTAGAATCTTAAAGGCAAAAAAACCAATTGGTTTTTTATTAGAAAATGTTGATGGTCTAGTTAATCATGACAATGGCAAAACATTTGACGAAATTATAAAGACACTTAAAAATCTAGGTTACAATATTAGTTGGAGTATTTTAAATGCCGCTGATTTTGGTGTGCCTCAAAACAGGAAAAGAGTATATATTGTTGGACATTTAAAGAAAAAAATACAACTTACAAACTTTGATAAAAAATCACGTTGTATACAAGACATATTAGAAGAAAATATACCTTTATATGATACTAAATTTAGCAAGCTGCTCTTAGAGAATTATACAATAGAGCAGCTTACTGGTAAATCAATTAAGGATAAAAGAGGCGGAAATGATAATATTCACAGCTGGGATATAAATCTTAAGGGGCAAATAAGTAAAGAACAAAAAGCTCTAATGAACATTCTTTTAAAGAAGCGTAGAATGAAGAAATGGGCGACATTAAAAGGCATTGTGTGGATGGATGGAATGCCTTTAACGGTCTCAGAAATTGAAACTTTTTATCAACATCCAAAACTACAAGGATTACTTGATGACCTAACAAAAAAAGGTTATTTGAAATTAGAACATCCTAAAAATATTTTTATTAAAAATGGAGGAATCAGAGTTCGTGAATACGATACCACTAAAGAAAAAGGCTATAATATAGTAGCTGGCAAACTTTCATTTCCAATCTCAAAGATTATTGATCCAAAAGGTTACGTCCCAACTATTGTTGCAACTGAAATTGGTAAGTTAGCAATTCCGGTAGGAAATGGAATTAGAGGGTTTACTGTTCGTGAAGGCTTAAGACTTTCAGGATATCCTGAAACTTACAGTTTAGACAAATTAGATTATTATAAAGCATTTGATTTAATAGGAAATACTGTGATGCCACCAGTAATAAAAGAAATCGTTGTAAGAATGTTATCATGAGTGCAAAATTACTATTTGATATACTTGATCAAAATCAAGAATTGCGTTGTCGTCTTCAGGGTTCGTAGGTAGCCACGTACTAAATGTACGCCTAGCTCCTCAACCCTTTGACTCCTGCTACTATCATGATTTTGATTCTATCGTCTATCAACTCTTCATTTACGAGCTTTAAGAATCCATTGTAAATATAACCAACTAAAACCCCCTTATCCTTGCTAATGATTTGTTCGATCGTTCTTTTATAAAATTCAAAAATTGACTAACCGAATCAACTATATCATCATTTTTGCAATGTGGAAAACTTAACAACTCGCTAAGTAATATGGTATTAAAAGCCGATTGTTTTGGTAAAACTACGGCTGCAGATTGGAATAAAGCTAAAACTGAAGAAAATCTAGTAACTTTATCAAGCTTGGGCTTTATGGCAACTATATTAACAACCCCATCTAATCTTAAATCTTGTATAACCTGCTGACCACTGGCTTTATCTTCAATTAATATATATCTAGGACAATATTTCTTGGCTAATTTCTCTACTTGACTCTTTAACTCTGGGTAAGTAACCTTTTGCCTAAACATCGATACAAGATAATATTTCTTATCTAAAATGCCCCATGATGTACAAACACTATAATCAGCATTTTCTGAGATTTTAATGGCGGTATCCCAGCTTTGCACAAAATAATCAAATTTCTCTGGCAAGCTCTCATAAAAGCTAAGATCCTCGATATTTAACAATATACAATTATTGGATATTGGTTCTTGCAAATATTGAGCAGCATAATTATGTACCCCAATTTCTTGTTCTAATTTAATAAGATAATCAGGATTATCGCGAAATCCATGCAAAATATCTCCTGTAACATATTGATATTTATAGTTATTAATTGAGAATATTTGATCTCGTTTCGCCATAGCTGGAATTTTTAAATGATGCCAACAATTGGAATTTGCCAATAAATGTCCGCTTAAATCTTCTTCATGTAATCTCTGCATAACTAATACTATTGCTCCGGTATTTTTGTTGTTAAGTCTGGTGACAAAAGTTTGTTCAAACCATTCAATTACCCTCTTTCGCATTTTGGGTGAGTTGATTTGAGTAGGGTTATGTGGGTCATCAATGATCAGTATATCACCCCCCTCGCCTGTTGCCGAACCGCCAACTGACGTAGCAAACCTAAAACCATTATTATTTGTCAGAAATTTACTTTTCTGATTATGTTTTTTACTTAAAATAGTCTTCGGAAAAATTTGGCTGTACCAGTCAGAAGTAAGTATCAAACGACAATCCAAAGAATGTTTTACACTTAATACTTGGGAATAGCTGGCAGACATAATCCTTTTTGACGGATCATGTCCTAATATCCAAGCTGGCCATGCTACCCCAATACACACCGATTTTAGAGACCTAGGCGGCATATTGATGATTAGCCTCTTAATATCCCCATTCTGTACAGCCTGCAAATATTCAGCAATTAGCTCAATATGCCAATTGGCTTGATATTCTGTGCCAGGATTAATGGTATTAAATACTTTATTGATAAAACTATTAAAATCTTGTCTCAATATTGCATGTAATAATTTCTTTGGATAAGTCATTGATATTTACTCAAAAATTCAGCTATAATCTCTTTATCCTCTTCTTTCATTATGGTGTTTTCATTTAAATACTCATCTTTACTAAGCTTATTTAGCTGGATAATTAAATTAACTAATTTATTCAGTGTTTCAGTAATATTCTTTTTAATTATTATCTCCCCCTTGGATTTTCTTGATTCTAGCTCGTCTAGTTCATTTTCAAGTAGAGAAACTATCTTAGCAACAAAACTATGTAATATGGTAATTCATAATCTATCTCCACCATCTATAGGCTTAAGCCCAACAAGAGACCTTTTCTCGTTCAAAGTCATAAAACTAGCATTGGATATTTTAGCCCATAAATTCTCACGTTTTTCGGTCAATGCTGAAATACTATCACGATCAAAATCAATAATAATCTCCTCCTGATACCAATGTGATAACCAATTACCTAAAGCATCTGATAATTTATCAAGCAACGGAATTAACGTCTCTTCCCACAGAGCTAACCTAGCTTCTTGCATATTACTATAGGTATTATCGCCATTAATACCTAGCAATTGAGGTGGAATGCCGAAAGCTAAAGCTATTTCTCTAGCAGCAGAATTTTTTGCCTCAATAAAATCCATATCTTTTGGATTAATGCTCATTTCCTGCCAATCAAGTCCTCCTCCCAAAAGAAGAGGTTTGCCAGAATTATTACTACTGGTAAATTTTTCGGTAAGCTGTTCATGTAACCTGTCAAACTGTTCATCACTAAGATAACCATTACTCTCTTTAACTATCAACGCCCCGCTTGGACGTGCTCCATTCCTTAGTAAAGAACTATTCCAACTAGTAGCTTGCGAATGCAAATCAATTGACAAAGAAGCTGCATCAAGGCAAGATAATCCATAATACGAATTAGTAGGATGATAATTTTTCAAATGTAACACCTTACTCATTCGATCAATTGGCGAAATAGGATAAATTCGTTCTCCACTGCTACTCATATATCTATAAGCTACTGGAGAATTCCTCTCTAACACTAACTCAGTTGCATTGCTAGGCAGTAAGTACATTTCCCGGGGGCGATTATTTATTAATGTTGCTAAAATATAAGCATTACCATATAACAACTTACTTGCTATCACTTCACCAAAGAAATCTGCCCCTGCTTTCTCTGGATTAGGTTTTTTCAATAAATTATAAACAGGATGATTTGGTATTTTTTCCAAAGCTCCTCGATTATTTTTACTAACTATCCAAGGTACATGACTTGCTGACTGTGCTATTAAATTCACACATCGATAAACTATAACATTTTTACGATATGCCTCTATACCAACTTTTACATCCCTAAATTCCGAATTCCCTAAAGCAGTAAAATCAATAAATGTATGTGATTTAAAGGACTTAGCTTTAAAGATTTTTTTTAAATATTTTGTTATCATATTCACCTAAAATAAATAATAATTGTCACTTATAACATATTTTGTACTTGCACTAAGTATTTTGGTGCATAAATAACTTCCAAATCTTTAAATTTTACAATAGAATATGTATAATCTTAAGTTCGATGTAAGACATTGGTTTAATAGCCTAGGGTAACATCACACCCCTAACAGAGATGACACTGAGTCTAGTGTTAACTTGTTACATCGAATTCAGGGATAATATACTGCTCGTAAATGAAGAGTTGGTAGACGAAGGTCAACTTCAAGAAGAGCTAGGAGTGTCAAAGTCGAGCAGCGGAGCGTACATTAGTACGTGAGCAGCGGAGATCTTTAGACACGACGACGCCAATTCTTGAAGTTCACCGAGTATATAAAGAATTCAACCTAATAGAGTTATATTAATGTCTGCTCAAATAATAGAGTTGTTAATTTTTGCTGGAGTTGCTTTTATTATTATAAATAGGCTAATTTCTACTCTTGGCTCTACATCAGAGGACGATCCAGCTAAACGAAAATCTTCCTTTTTCGGTGAAACAGGAATCAAAGACGTTACTTATACAGCAAAAACTACTGCTAGTAATATTTTTAAGAATAATTTGCCTCATAGCGTGGTAAAAACCCCTACTATTAACCCTATGGAGCTTGATGGGTTAATAGTTGAAGAGAATTCCACTGCTATAATAGCTGGTCTTGAAGCTGTATTGGCTAAACTTCCATCATTTAAAGCAAGAAAATTTCTACATAGTGCAAAAGCAGCCTTGGAACTGATTATTGAAGCCTCTAATGATGATGATATTGAAGATTTACTTACATTGGTAGATAAAAGATATATACAAGAATTCCATATTTTTTCTGAAACTTATGGAGAATTTGTCAATGGCAGCGTACTAGATGCTAAAATTTCTGAAGCTTATACATTTGCTAATAATATTTTCATAAAAGTATTATTCACAGGTGAAAAAATAACTAGTAGTATAAAATATATGCAAGAAGAATGGACGTTTTCTAGAAGCCTTATCTCTAAAAATACAGATTGGTTCTTAACTAAGGTTGATCGCTTGGAAGAGGAAAAACAGCCAGTTTCCTAACTTCTATTGATTCACTCCCAAATTTGAATATCCAATGAAGTTTCAACAAGAGTCTATTATTTTAAACAATGAACAAGATTCTATATCGTTTGCACAAACTATTGCTAAAAATTTAGAATCTAGTGAAATTATAACTTTCTCCGGTGATTTAGGCTGCGGGAAAACATTTATATGTCGAGAGATCATAAAGTATTTTTGTGGCTCTGCTACTCATATTATTAGCCCTACTTTTAATTTGCTACAAATTTATACGACATCAAAATTCACGATTTATCATTTTGATCTTTATCGTTTAAACTACTTAGAAGAAATTTATGAACTAGGTATAGAAGAAGCCCTTCAGGGTAATCTTTGTCTAATTGAATGGCCAGAACTAATTGAAAAAATATTACCTAGACCTATAACCAAAATTCATTTACAAATACTCGAAGGTAACAAACGATCTTGTAGCATTGCTTGTTTCTGATATCCTTTGACAAAGTGATGTAAAGGTGTTACATTGCACTTATGCTAAACATTAATAAAGCTATACATCATGGCAACAAAAAACCCAAGAATCAATGTAACTTTTGAAGAAACAACTGCTGGTTTACTCTCACATTTAGCTCATCAGGAGCATAAGTCTGTTGCGAGTTTAGTGCGTGAATTAGCTCTTGAAGCTTTAGAAATGCGTGAGGACTTCTATCTATCTAAAGTAGCAGAGAAACTTGATAAGGACGCTGTCAAAACTTATAGCCATGATGATACATGGAAGTAAAATATCAAGTACGTTATTTAGAAGAAGTAATAAACAAACACATTCCTTCTCTCTCTACAAAAGCTAAGGCACTTATTAAAAAAGTTATTGAAGAGCGTTTGATGATCGACCCTATTGGTTTTGGAAAACCTTTACGTTATAGCCTGAAAGGTCATAGACGCCTCCGAGTTAGCGATTATCGTATTGTCTATAGAATTGAGCCGAAAATTAAAACGATTTTTATAGTTGCTATAAAACATAGAAAAGATATATACTCGGTGAACTTCAAGAATTGGCGTCGTCGTGTCTAAAGATCTCCGCTGCTCACGTACTAATGTACGCTCCGCTGCTCGACTTTGACACTCCTAGCTCTTCTTGAAGTTGACCTTAGTCTACCAACTCTTCATTTACGAGCAGTATATATAAAGATAATTGCAGTTATTGAAAAAGTTTTTTTTATATTATACTCTGTCGCTTTCAATAAAAATAATTAAATGACCCTTGATAATATTATTGTATTAGTATATTTGCTATCAATACTTATTGTTGGTACATACTACAGATCTAGACTTATAAGTTTTACAGATTATGCTACCGTTCAAGGTAAGACTAGCAATAGTAAACTATTGTTGGTTGCAACTATTTTTGCTTCATCTGTTGGTGGAGGTGCTACTTTTGGTATTGCTGAAAAAGCCTTTTCCGGTGATTTATCGTATAGCTACGGACTAATACTTACTCTACCAATCGATATACTCATAGCTATTTATCTTGTACCCCAAATAACTAAACATTATGGAGCAGAAAGTGTCGGTGATATAATGGTAAAATATTATAGTATATCAGGTCGTTTTATTGCTGGCACTGCATCTGTTATGGTATCTATAGGCTTTGTTGCTGCCCAAATTAGCGTTAGTGGTTATATTTTTCAATATATTTTAAAGATTAATTATTTAGAAGGAGTAATATTAAGCTATGGAATTGTTATCATCTACACAACTATTGGTGGATTACAATCGATTATGTTTACTAATTTATTACAATTCTTTGCAATGATAATGGCTATTCCAGTTATTGCCATATGTGGTCTCAATAAAGTTGGCATTAGTGAATTTATCCAACAACTACCTAATGAAAAAGTGTATTTTATCTATAATAATAATTTTGCCAGTGAGATATTTATTAATACGATAACTGTCATGCTAGGTTTTTGTGTAATGAATTTATATCCTAATTTTATTCAGAGGGCTCTAATTAATAATAATGCAAAAAAGACTAGTACCGCTATATATATAAAATCAGTTATATATGCTATATTCTTAATATTTATCACCTTAAATGGTTTGATTGCCTATAATCTTTATCCCAATTACTCCTCTAATCTTGCATTACCACACCTAATTGATCAAATAGTACCCTCAGGGTTACAAGGCTTTGTGATAGTTGGCTTACTTGCAGCAGTTATGTCTACTGCTGATTCTGATTTAAATGTTACCTCAATAGCTTTAGTGAAGGACTTATTAAATCCTATTTTTAAAATACAAAATCAAAAGAAATTATTGTTAATTGCTAGAATTACTAATGTCGTAATCGGCAGCTTTGCAATAATTGTTGCCTTAAAATTTAATAATGTAATTGATTTAGTAATGTTTATTACTGGATTTTGGGGACCACTAATATTAGTCCCTCTAGTATTTGCTCTTTTCAACATTACTATAACACAAAAAATGATGGTTTTATGTGGATTAAGCGGGGTCACATCTTTTCTCATTTGGACATATTTTCTCACTCATAATTCTTGTCTAAAGGCTGTCTTTGTTGGTACTATGTGCAGTTTGTTAGTCTTCTGCATAGGATTAATTACCAAAAAGCTAGGTAATTTGAAAGTTGAGCTATAAGCCTTGATAAATAAGGAGTATACTCAGGTAGAACTTCAAGAATTGGCGTTCCCGCGACCAAAAGATCGAAGCTGCTCCGTTACTCATGTACGCTACGCTGCTCGACTTTGCTACTGCCTAGCTCTTCTTGAAGTTATACTATCGTCTACCAACTCTTCATTTACGAGCAGTATACAGTCGTACGTACAGTTAATATTATGTCAAACTCAGGTTGTTTGGTAAATTATGTTACAAAAATCTAAACTTATAGGTAGTGAATTAATAAAATCTCATCTTGAGAATGCTCCTAATCTTCCTGGGGTTTATAAAATGCTGGGTGCTGATCAGCAAGTTATCTATGTGGGGAAAGCTAAGAATCTAAAAAAACGTCTTACTAACTATATTAAAACTGATCTTGACAATAAAACAATACGCATGGTATCTCTAACACATTATTTAGAGTATAATGTTACTAACTCCGAAATTGCAGCTTTATTACTTGAAGCACAATTAATAAAAAAGTTTCAGCCAAAATTTAACATATTACTTAAAGATGACAAATCTTTTCCCTATGTCAAATTACGTTTGGATACTGATTACCCACAATTAATTAAATATAGAGGAAAAAATTTATCTAGTGGTGAATTCTTTGGTCCGTTTGTTTCTTCAGAGCAAGTAGATACTACCCTAAAAGAATTACAAAAAATTTTTAAACTACGTTCTTGTAGTGATAATTATTTTAAGAACCGCAAGCGTCCTTGTTTACAATACCAAATTGGTAGATGCTCTGCCCCGTGCGTTGGCAAAATTACTAAAGAAGATTATGGTGAGCTGGTTAGCCAAGTAAGAGAGTTCTTAATTGGTAAAACTAAGGAACTACAAAAAACTCTATCTGACAAAATGGAACAATTAAGTCTACAATTACGTTTTGAAGCTGCTGCCGAAATACGAGACCGAATAAAAGCACTGAGTTATGTCCAACTAAAATCAACCTTATCCAGTAGTTCTATAAAAAATGCTGATATTATAGCTATTGTTGAAAAAAATAATTATTACTGTATCCAACTATTTGTATATAGATTCGGTCAATCTTACGGGAATATACCTTATTTCCCAATTCACACTGAAGAGAGCAACAAAGCTGAAATTCTAACACAATTTATCAATCAATTTTATCAAACTGCTCAGATTCCAGATGAGATAATTATAAATCATCCAATCATTGATCTAGAATTAGTAACTAAAGCTATTAAACAACTTAGTGCTAATAATAAATTGTCTATAATACACCCTATCCGTGGTAATAAAGTAAAATTATTAGAAAATGCTGAATTGAATGGTCAGCTAGCACTTGATCAGCATTTAAAACAATTTGCTAAAAATCAAATGATCTTTCAACAAATACAACAATTATTCAACCTAGCACTACTACCAGATAGAATAGAAGTTTATGATAATAGTCACATTATGGGAACATTTGCCGTAGGTAGTATGATCGTTGCAACTCAATTCGGTTTCGATAAAAAAGAATATAGGATTTTTAATATACCCGCTTCCAGTGGTGATGCCAAAGGAGGTGATGCCAATAGAGGTGATGATTATGAAATGCTAAGAACAGTCCTAACAAGAAGATTTACAAGATTAAAAAAAGAACCTCTAAAGAGTATAGTTAGTTTGATGATTATTGATGGAGGAAGAGGACATCTATCAGTAGTACAAAAAATAATGGCAGAATTCGGCCTTGCAATTCCATTTGTTTGTATGTCAAAAGGACCTGACAGAAATGCCGGATGCGAACAATTTCATATGCCAGGTAAAGAGTCTTTTACAATCGATAAAAACCTGCCAATTATGAAATATTTACAGATTCTGCGTGATGAAGCTCATAATTTTGCTATAAAAAATCATAGGCTACGCCGTTCTAAAGCCATTAAAGTTTCTAGTCTAGATGACATAAATTCAGTTGGTCTTATCCGAAAAAAAGCCTTGTTACATTATTTTGGCTCATATAAAGCAATATGTGATGCTACTATTGAGGAATTATCTAAGGTAAAAGGTATAAGCAAAACTCTTGCAAAGCATATTTTTACATCATTACATAACAAGTAAGATGATTCGAATAATCATTATTGTCTCATAGCATATTTTTAGCCAGTTTGTCTTTTAACTACGTTAGGTGAGGCTGGAGAATAATTTTCATCATGCTTAGTTAATAACTCACGAGCTATGAATATATTACCTGATAACTTACCTACAGCTACTATCCCTTGATTCTCACGAAATAAGGCGGGTAAAACTCCTTGGTAAGATATTTCTAGGTCTTTAATGTCATCTGTAATGACAAAATGCACTTTATCAGCAGTAATTTTTCTGATTGAGCCTACTTTAACTAAGCCCCCTACTCTCAATTCTTTGCCAAGTTTTAACTCGTTAATTTTTGACGGAGGATAAAAAAATACTATACTATCTTCAAGATTGTATAATATCATATATATTCCCCCAGCACTGCATAAAAGGTAAAATAATATAAACTTTAATCTATTTTTTACCTTTTTTTGCATTACTTGATCTAACTTTAATTTTATTATAATCTAGCCAACTTGTTATTAACAATAATGCAAGAGCAGCAAAAGCAAACAGGTATGAGACTAGTAGATAATTAAACATCTTAATATCTTTTTTGATTTTGCTGCTTCACTCTAATAAAATCTATAATCTCTTGAGCAGAACTATTTAAGTAAAAATGCTTTATATATTTCCCTTGTTGATCCATTAAATAACTAAAAGAAGAATGATCAATCATATAATTTTCACCATCATTTGCTTTAGCATAATACACTTTAAACTTATCAGCAACCTCTTTAATTTGTTGTTCATTACCTGTTAAACCAATAAATTTAGAATTAAAATGCTTTAAATATTCTTTAAGCACTGCTGGAGTATCACGCTGAGGATCTACAGTAATAAAAACAAATTCAACATCAATTTTATATTTATCAAGAGTATTAATGACCTCTGTTAATTTTTGCAAAGAAGTAGGACAAATATCAGGGCAATAAGTAAAACCAAAATAAATTAAACTTAATTTTCCTTTCAAATTATCACTATTAAAAGTCTTGCCGTCTTGATCAGTTAGCTCAAAGTTTCCACCAATTTGCACGTCAATATTATCCTCTCCTCCCTTCCCAGCAAGGGGTTTTTGCGGTATATCAAAAGATAACCAAAAATACAATGACATAATAGTTATCAATAAACCTACTACTAAGATAATTTTTATAACAATATTAGCCTGACAATTCGAATTAATATTACATTTTTTTTGCATTGTATTCTTCACCTTTGCGATACTATTTTTTTATAACAGACTGCTTATTCAATATTTGTGCTACTTCTAATGCAGCATAGCTAACAATGCCCTTTGCTCCAGCACGCTTAAAACATACCAATGATTCTATTATGCTTGCTTGCCAATTTAAGGCATTGGCATCTGCCGCAAATCTTAACATGGAATATTCACCACTTACCTGATAAGCAAATATAGTAGTATTAAAGTTATTGGCCGCTTGTGCTATGACGTCCAAAAACATCATACCAGGTTTAATCATAATCATATCTGCACCTTCGGCAAGATCATGTTCTATCTCTAACATAGCTTCTCTGCTATTACGTACGTCCATTTGGTAGGTCGCTTTATTTAGATAAGCTGTCTTATTATTGTTCAATGCATCTCTGAATGGACCATAAAAACTTGAAGCATATTTTACCGCATAAGATAGTATATTAACGTTAATAAACCCTTCTGAATCTAGTATTTGACGTATGCCCATAATCCTACCATCCATCATATCAGATGGGGCTACAATATCTACCCCAGCTTTTGCTAAAACTAAAGCTTGGTTGCACAAAGCTTTAACCGTTCTATCATTATCTACATCCCCATTATGTAGAATACCATCATGTGCATGGGTAGTGTAAGGATCTAGGGCAACATCACATATTATACCAATATCGATGTTGGCATTTTTTATACTTCGTATAGTTCTACACATTAAGTTGTCTAGATTATATGCTTCATCAGCATTATCGCTTTTTAATTTTGCATCTATACAAGGGAAGAGTATTATAGCATTTATGCCATTTTCATAAGCCTGCCTAGCCGTCAACACTACTTGATCAATAGATAATCTATATACGCCAGGCATAGTTTTGATCTCTTGACGCTGGTTCTCGCCCTCAACCACAAATAATGCTAGCACTAAATCATCCACGCCAAGACTATTCTCCTCTACTAATTCTCTTAGCCACCGCGTTTTTCTATTTCTTCTTAATCTTATTGTTGGGTACATAACTTTTCCACGTTTTTTTGTTTAATAGCACTAGTCTATTATTTTTCATTCAAAGCCGCAAGTAGGCTTTTAATTACCCTGTCTTAGTGTTTACTTCATAACGTCTAGTTACTACTTATATCACAATTAATGCACCCACTAAGCGATATTTAACATTTAATCGATAAAAATTATCATTTTCTTCACTTAACCTGATAATTCAATGATCTTTAGTCTTTAAAGACTCTCCTGTTCTTAATTACTTTGTTTTTATTATAGTAAGATTAAGCCAAATCACAGTACTTCTTTTCCATTAATCCTTTCCAAGCAAATTTTTTCCGTCACTGTTTTTAATTTTTTAACTCTATCAATAAGGTAAAGTAGCTGTTCTTTAGTTATTCTATAATCTTTGTTATAGCGAGCTTCAATATAAGCCTGTTCAAGTAATCTAAAACATTGCCTTTGTTCAATGCTGGAATGAGGAAATATTTGCCATAGTTCTTCATTGTAATTTCCAGCTATGCTACCTAATTTTCGTATATCGTGCAGTTTCGGTTTATAACCGGAAAAAACTAACAGGATAGCATTATAAAAACTTTCGGTAGTTTGATGAAGGTAAAAAGCTGATAAAGCATAATCTTTTCTTTCTAATGGATATTTACAATCAATAAAAAAACCTTTGCCTCTTGCAAACCAGTATTCATAATCCTCTTTAGCTATTTGTCTTCTTTCTCCCCATGGTAAGTTTTTAGCTTCTGCCAGCTGAAATTCACCGCTATCATATAAAAGAATTCCTTCTTTTTTTATATCGGAAAAGAAATAATGCCCCTTCTCTAACTGACTATTTACCGTCTTGATTGATTCTAGCACCAAAGTTACCCATAACTCAAAAGGACTTCTTAATGATTTTTTTTCCAACCTTTTTTCTATTTTATCTTCTATGGATAAACCGGCAAGACCAGCATGCTTGCCTTTCTTCATCACCAACATAAGATCAAGATCACTTTGATAACTATAAGTAATGTGTCCTTTTTTATACTCATCTTGTACCCAATCTCCCCTAGCATAAGAGCCAAATAAAATAATCATCGCTATCTTATCTTTTCCAACTGCTAAAATTTCTTTTACAATCTCATCAAGCTTTTCTTGAATTATCATAGAACAGCTAGGTAAGGTAGTTTTCATATAGATTTATCGTTATATTTTGAGAATATATTATATAATTTTACTTATTTTGTTGGCAATTTAACTAGAAGACTCCTTAAAAATTTGCTTTATGCATAATTATCTCCAATCAGTATGTTTTAACATAAACTTGTTGATATATATCAAAGCCAGCTGGATTTAGCTTGTAATCAATTTCTGCTTGCTCTAAATGTTTCAATGTTTTAATGCAATCTTCTAAGTTAACCTTATTTAGAGCTTGCTTAAAATTTGGCACATATTTATAGAAAATTGGTGGAGATACTGATTTTATAGCCATATCTATATTAACACCCATTGCTAATTTATTCAATACAGTGTATAGATTTAGATAATACCTGATTAATGCTCTGATAATTAGCACTTCATTAATATTTTGTTGTTTTAGTTTGGTGAATTCTTGTAAAAAATTATCAAGATTTCCTGAGGAAAAATAAACGCATAAATTATCCCCATTCCCTGTAAAATCATCACTAACTACAGCTAGTGCGTCATCCAAGGTGATTTGATCTTTATCAAATGTAAAATATATTAACTTATTGATTTCATTAATTAGTGTTTGATGGTCACCTTTTAAACGATCTGTTAAATAGTTAACAGTATCTTCACTTATAACCTTACCAACACTGTTACATTTTTGTAAAATTATCTTAGTAATTTTGTGTTCATCATCGTGATAGCAAGCTAGAGAAGCTAAATAAGTTTCAGTTTCAAAAAACTTACGTATACTAGAAGCAGCTGATAATTCATCAGCAATAAAAACTAAGAAATGCAATGACTCTTTACTGAGAGCTAGTTTTAAAGATTTATCTATAGACTCACCAACTGACCTTACTATAATCAATTGTTTTTGCATAAAGAAATTTTGGGTATTAACTAAAGTCTCGAGAGATCGATTTTTAATTTCAGAATATTCTATAGAGGTTTTTAGTAAGTCAAATTTCTTCACTAAAGTCTTACAAACTTTATCAATGTACCCTTTATCTGGACCATAAAGCAACAGAGCCTTAATTTGTCCATTTTCTACCTTATCAAGTAGCTGAATGATTTGTGATAGGTAAAGCTTCATCTTTAATTCTATTTTGTTAAAACAAACTGATTCTTTTTAGTAATTTTGTCGTCAAAATTTGCTTCCGTTCCTCACGTACATTAAGTACGTTGCGGTACTCAGCTACATTTCTCCTAAAAATTATTCAGTTCGTAGGCACTCTCTTAAAATATAAAATTAATCTTGCTAGGATATCATCTGCTCCTTGTTTTGTAAGGTCTTTCAATGCTACTTCTTCATCTATATAGCTATGATATGGTAAAGCAGCTGTACTATAAGAAGTTACATGCCGGAATGTTCCTGAAGTAATATCTTGACTAGTTACAATATCAACTAACCTATATTGAACAGTTTGACTGATTGCTTCTCTTAACACATCAGAATTCTTTTGAAGAATAAGTGGTAAACGTTTGTTGGTAAATTTTACCTTTAATAAATACTTTGTTGTGGCTGTTGTAGACATTGGTAAAATACTCGATAAATAGTAACAAAATTCTGCACCTTCAATAGATGCTATTGGTTCAATTTCAATGCTACTTAATTGGCTTAATTCCTGCGTGCTATATTTATTACTATATACAGGTTTTAAACTACAAGAGGTAAATAAAAATAAGTAAGCAAGAGCTAATAATAAATTTAAACGTACCATATTATATTTACCATTTTTAACTATTAGCTACCTCCTGAGATTGTCCACTATCATTGTTATTTACCTTACGTTTATTATAGTTACGTACTCTAGAGGGGCGAGAATAATTTGATTTTTTCTCAATATATTTACGGCTTGACTTATTGGTGTCAAGGTCATTATCTCCGTTATCCGATTCATTTACCACTACTGGCTTATTAGTTTCTTTAATAGAATCAATTACCTCTTTATCAATTTTTTCTATATCCTTATTTGATTCACTACTAGTTTCTAATTTATTAGGCATTTTCCATTTTTGCTTCTTCTTGTTAGGAACAGGAGTCTCTTTAATACTCTTTTCTTCTTGATAATTAGATGACTGATTCTGAATTAATGGCTTATTACCAGTTTCTGTATGGCTAGATTTCTTCGGCAATTTTATTTTTTCAATTGAATAATTATCAGAAGTGGCAGAAGGATCAACGTGGAATTTTAACTTTAAATTATATTTTTCTTCAATTAGAGATATTTCTGAACGTTTATTATTCAGTAAATAGATAACTGAATGAATATTAGCAAAAATATTTACTAAATCAATATTTTCATTAAAGATTTCATTTTCTACTGTACGTAGAATCAACATAGCATTTGATTCATCTGCCCTAACAAGACCCTTACCGTTACAATATGAACAAATCGATGAATTTGATTCCAAAAATGAGGGGCTTAATCTTTGACGAGACATCTCAAGCAAACCAAATTGACTAATATGAGCAGTTTGAATTCTTGCACGATCTCTACTTAGAAATTCCTTAAAAGACCTCTCGACAATCCTACGATTTCTAGCCTCATACATATCGATAAAATCAATAACCACTAAGCCTGATAAATCTCTTAATTTAATTTGCCTAGCAATTTCTCTAGCAGCTTCTAAGTTAGTCTTTAATGCCGTTTCTTCAATATTTTTTTCAGAAGTTGCTTTTCCTGAATTAACATCAATTGAAATAAGTGCTTCTGTTGGATTTATCACTATATAACCACCAGAAGGTAAAGCAAAAACTGGTTGGTATAGTTTTGCTAGTTGTTCCTCAACAGCAAATTTTGTAAAAATTGGCACCTTATTTTTGTATTCTTTGAGCTTAACCAAATCAATAGGTAGTATATCCTTCATGAATTTCACAGCATTTTGATAAGCCCCACTACCTTGTATTATCAACTCTTTAACAGTAGGATCACACATATCTCTTATGACTTTTTGAATTAGACCATCTTCTTCATGTATAAAACAGGGAGCTACAGATTTAAGAGTATTCTCCCTAATTTTATTCCATAATCTTGCTAAATAATCATAATCTCTTTTTATGTCTAAAGTAGTACAGCCAGCACCAGCTGTACGAATTATGATACTTGACCCACTACTGTTATTATTTGCAGTTATTTTACTGACTATATTCTTAAGCCTTTTTCGCTCATCAGCATTGGATATCTTCCGTGATACACCATTCTGCAATGGAGTATTAGCCATCAGAACGCAATACTTTCCCGCAAGAGATATAAAGGTTGTAAATGATGCACCTTTATTAGCTCTTTCCTCTTTTGTAACTTGAACAAGCATAACTTGTCCTTTTTTTATTACTTCTTGAATTTTGTATTGCTTTTGTTTATTGTCTTCCTCTCTATCACTTTTGTCTACACTTATTGTTTCAATATCATTATCTAAGACATCCAAATTAAATTCTACCTGAATTTTTTCGTCCACTAATCTTTCTATGGCATTTAAATCAATTTCTTCACTATCTATTATCGGATTATAATCCCTCTTTGTTTCAGATTCTACAAAATCATCTTGGGTAATATCTAAAAGAGAAATTTCTTGTAATTTATTTATAGAAGTCAAAGATTTAAGATCAGATACTGGTACATTATAATAATATGGATGAATTTCATTGAAAGGCAAGAATCCGCTTTTGTCCGGACCATAATCTATAAAGGCAGCCTGCAACGCTGGTTCAACTCTTATAACTTTTGCAAGATATATATTACCTTTGATTTGTTGTTTTATGGCTGTTTCATATTCAATATCCTCGATATTGTTACTATGATTCAGTAAAACCACCCTTGTTTCATTAGGGAAGTTAGCATCAACTATAATTTTTTTACTCATTAATTTTTTACTCGTAAATTTCTAGGTATACTCTTCTGCTCCTACGAATTGTTTTTTGAAAATATCATGGATTTGCATGCGTAACTCCTAGCATACTCACCATTCATTTTCGAATCCAATTCTTCAAATCATTTGAGTATATATCTCTAAGCTCTGTAAATTTAGCAACATTAGAGAATATTATAACAAATTTAAAACTTAATATTAAGTTTTAATGAGAAAACATTTAACAAGTACATTAACCTAACAAATAACTAAAAAACTCTACTTAACCTAAATTCGATATAACATTACTATGCCATTGATCATTCCTAGCTAAAAGCAGAAATCCATGATACCTAACAGTTATTCAGGCTGTTTGGATTCTACAGTGAAGCGGGGATGACATCGAGAACTATTATACCTACTTGGTTATATAATATTTTATTAAGGTCAAAATAACAAATTAATTAGACAAATCATAATGAGTGATATAATGTACTTTTGGTTATATAAAAACCTCTGAAACGCCTCTCAACTAACAAAATTTATATACGATGTAATCTAGTTTAGCAAACAATTATTTATGACCCAAAATAATCATTTAAAAACAGTTCTGCTATTGTTTCTTAGCGTATTTCTTTTTGCATGTATCACTTACATCAATGCAATTATAATGCCAAGTTTTCTGCTAAGTAAAGGCTTATCTGGGGAGGAACTAAACCATATCGAATCAATCGAAATGTTAGGTTATATAATAGCTGGTTTATTCTTAACCCCATTAATTAACAAAATCAGTGATAACAAAACTACCATTATTAGTTTAGTTATACTTATAATAGGTATATTAAACATAATTATGATGCAGGACTACACACTCCTTAGAATCAATTTTATTGTAATGGCCTCTGCATACTACACTTATATAACCATAACTATCATAAAAATTATAGAATCTACCAATAATTACAAATATTTCTCTCTTATCATTTTTTCTTTGTTATGGATAGCTGGGTATTTTGCAGTTAATTCACTAACCGACTTTTTCGTATCAGCCATAAACGGGTTATTATTATGCATATTACTTTATAGTTTCATTATTATAACTTGCTTACAAAGAGAGAGTGTTAATAAAAATACAACTTTAGTTTCTAGGTTTTCATTCTTAATAGAAAATATAGAATTACAGATACTAACAGGCTTTATGGTATCTTACATTACTTTCGATATATTGTGGTATTATGAAGAATTTGCATTGGAAAAACATCTTCCTGTATCAAAGATAGAATCTATTACACATTCTACACTTATAAGCATATTTTTCTTGATATCACCTGTTATTCTATTATTAAAAATAATCAATAAATATCTTGCTAACTTAATATTGATAATTATCCTTTTAGTCAGCTTTATTCTTTTACCGAATTATGGGGTAACTTTAATAGGTAATATCTATCTCCTTTCTACAATTGGCGTATGTTTATGTGCTATTTTTATTTGTAACATATTAATATTATCCAATAAATTCGAGACACAAGATTTTAGAACCGCACTTGTAATATATTTAACTATGTGTGCTATTGGTGCGTATTCTGGAGCTTTATCTTCATATATATCTTATGGTCTTTCTGATGAACAAGGTTTTTTATTTTCTACATTTAGCGTTGTTGGAACTTTTGTACTTTATTATTCTTGGTATTTTTTTAAACGGAAATTGTACAGGTGGTAGGGGTATAATCTAAACAGTTTCCCAAGACTAAATTGCTACTCGGAGTACGAGTGTCAAGTACTGGAGCGTACAACTAGTCACACTACTGGACAACTAGTACATGAGGAGCGGAGATATTTGGTCGCGAGAACGCCAATTCTTACAGTTCACCGAGTATACTCAAATGATTTGAAGAATTGGAACGTAAAACAAGGGGTAAGCGAACGGAGCGTAGATGAGCTACGTGAGTACGCGAATTCCCCGCAGTTTTACGGAGACAATTCTTCAAAGCAGAAGAGTATATACTAGTGATCCACACGGGTAAAGCCTGTACGGGGATGACATCAAACCTATTACATCGAACTCAGGTTTAAGTTGCTATGAAGATTTATGAAAAAAATAAGACTTGACCAATATCTAGTAGAATCCAAATTAGTTGATGATATTAACATTGCACGAAGCTTAATAATACAAGGCAAAGTATATGTTAATCAGCAGCAAAATACTAAACCAGGTACTGGCATATCAACTGATACTCGTGATATTATTATAAAACGCCCGATACATGATTATGTATCACGAGGGGCGTTAAAGTTAATTGCTGCTCTAGATCATTTCAATATTGACCCACAAGGGCTAGTCTGTCTAGATATAGGCTCTAGTACGGGTGGTTTTACTGAGGTGTTGTTCCGTAGGAATGCTGAAAAGATTTTTGCAGTAGATGTAGGATATGGTGAACTACATCATAAGCTACGTAATAATCCCAGAATTTCAGTAATTGAAAGAACTAATGCCCGGTATTTAACAATTGAGCAAATTAGTTTACCACCAGACCTGATCGTTTGCGATGCTAGTTTCATTAGCCTTACCACCATATTACCCACTGCATTTAGCTTGGCAAAAGATAATTGTAGTTTAGTTGCTCTAATTAAGCCCCAATTTGAAGTGGCAAAGAACGAGGTAGGGGATGGTGGCATTGTTAGAAACCAACTCTTACACCAAAGAGTATGTGACCATATTCAACAATGGCTAGAATCAAACTATAATTTTAACATATATGGGATAATACCCAGCCCTATTCTAGGAGCAAAAGGCAATCAGGAGTTTTTAATTTATGGACAGCGTAACAAAAAACTATAATTAACCCGAGTTGCCAATTAATTATATATATACTGCTCGTAAATGAAGAGTTGGTAGACGATAGTATAACTTCAAGAAGAGCTAGGCAGTAGCAAAGTCGAGCAGCGTAGCGTACATGAGTAACGGAGCAGCTTCGATCTTTAGACACGACAACGCCAATTCTTGAAGTTCTACCTGAGTATATAATCTGTATTTATATTGCACGAGGCGGTAACTGAAATTTCTCTTGTTCATTAACAATAGTACTATTCACTCTATTATTAGTGTCGTTTTTACCAACTTTCCCATTAGGATCATTTACCTTTATATCATCATAATCTTCACTAAGAAATTTTCTTTTCATTTCTGATTTATTGAGTACACTCTTAGTTTTATTAGTTTCTAATTTTTTACTGTTTTTATGACTATCTGTTTCTATTGGTAACATATCAGCACTTTGTGTTTTAACATTTTTCCCCGCAGGACAACTATACTTTTCTAAATCTTTTTTAGTTTCATGCAGCATAGCTTTAATTTGCTCTAGCTCTTTGTGCAACTTACTGTTTTCCTCATCACTATTTCGCTTTTTTACCCTATCACTTGCTAAGTTCAATGAAGGATAATCTTTATCTTGATTTAACTTCTGCCTTCTTTTGCGATCTGCATCCTGTTTTACCATCTTAAGATACATCTGACGATTTCTTAAAGTTGGATTAATTGTTTCCGTATCAGCTTCACTAAGTAAATCTTCCTCATCGTCATCAAAATTTTCTTCCGTGACGTTCCTTTTTGCCATTGATATATACTTCTTATTATAAAGAGGCGGTCGCTTACTACCTTCAAAACCTTTTGTATCTATAATTTTATTATTAGCAGATTTTTTAAAATATCCTCTAAAACCATCAGTACAACCTGAAAGTAGGAACAATCCCAAAACTGTAATAATAGTTTTCCTTAACATAAAGCAATCCGATAATTTTTTAATAAGCCATAATTAATGACACAGAATTATTAAAGTTGCAAGAAGCAATTCCCTCAACTGAATTAAAAAGTCAGCTTATTATTTCTTCTATTGTATCAGCTAAAACTATACTACCGTCATTTCTTCGCTTTAATAATTCACGAGATGCCCGCCCTAGTATATCACGATTTTTTACCAGCACTAAGATTTTATCGGCTAATTTTTCTGCTGTGATCGTACTTTGTTCAAAACACCACCCTGCCCCACTATCTTCTAGAGCCTTGGCATTATAGAATTGATGGTTTTCGCTAGCTGAAGGTAGTGGAATAAAAATCGCCGGCAAGCCAATATAGCTAAGCTCAGAAATAGTTGATGCCCCAGCTCTTGATATTACTAGCTCTTGACTCACATATTGCTGATCCATATCATAAAAAAAATCTGCTAATTTATATGGAATTTTCAACTGAGCATAAATTTTCGCAATATTATCATGATCTTCTAAGGGAGCTTGTTGGGTAATATGCAGTTTAATATCAGGATTTGATTGCACCAATATCTGAATAGCTTCAGGTATTAAAGTAGAAAAAACCTTTGCTCCTTGGCTTCCTCCAAAAATAAATATTCGGAAAGTGTCATTATTAAAATTTTCTCTAACTTTCAAATTTTTAACATTTTCCCGTACTATATTTCCTATAACCAGTTTCTTACTTTTATCAAGAATATTATAATTTTTAGTTTCATCATATGTAAGAGCAACTTTCCTAGCATATTTTAAGAAAAATCTATTAGCTTTACCAATAAAGCAATTTTGTTCATAAACTATGATAGGAATACGTAAAAATACTGCAGCAAGCAATGGAGGAAAAGTCGGATAGCCACCAAACCCAATTATAGCATATGGTTTAATCTTCACTAATAGCAATAACATCTTAAAAGTTACAAATAACAAAGAAATCAATAACTTAAACCTATTAATTAACCCTTTAGGTGGCAATCTGAAATTTATTATATGTGGTATAAGCTTTAAATCTTCAGTAGACCCCCTTCGAAACTCTACTTCTGCTGGTGATTTGTACGTCGATGCGGTACTCGAATCCTCACGTACATTCGAGTACGCTGCGGTTCTGCGTTCCGCGTCTCCTTCAAATCCCTCAGCATAAGCGAGTTTCGAAAGAGGTCTAATTAAATATTTTTGGCATCTAACATCGGTGATAAGGTGCAACTCATACCCACGCTTCATTAATTCTTCACCTAAAGCAATAGCGGGAAACAAATGACCAGCTGTACCACCCCCAGCAACAATTATATTCTTCATATGTCAATATCTTGAATTTTATACTTACTAAGAGAGGTTTTATGTTTGGTAAAACCAAGCAGCATCCCCGTAGCAATGGCTATAGCAAGAGTTGAAGAACCACCATAACTAATAAAGGGTAACGTCATACCTTTGGTTGGTAATAAATTCAAGGTTACACCAATATTAATGATTGCTTGTAACCCTATTTGGGAAATAATACCACTTGCTGCTAATTGAATAAATTTATCTTCTTCATTAATAAGTTTAAGTAAACTACGAATAACTATAAAAGCAAATATCCCTATAATGATTAAGCAAATAATTGCCCCAAATTCTTCACCAGCAACAGCAAAGATAAAATCAGTATGCGAATCCGGCAATACTTGTTTTACCGCCCCTTCACCAGGACCACGACCGTATAAACCTCCATGCTCAAACGCCCTGATTGACTTACCAACTTGGTAATTACTACTACTATCAGGATCCAAGAAACTATTAATCCTTTTTGTTACATGAGGAAGCCAAAAGTAAGCTGCTGTAACCCCAAATACCAACATAAAAGCAGCAAGTATAATCCAAAATATCGGCATACCAGCAATAAAAAGTTGAATACCAAAAACAGCAGTTACCATCACTAACATACCAAAATCTGGCTGGATAATTAATAATAAAGCAACGATACTATAAAGACTTATGCAAATAGAAAAACTTGGAAATTCATCTTCAAATTTCAGCGATAATATCCAGCCTGCCACCACTGCAAAAAATGGTTTTACAAATTCTGAAGGTTGTACAGAGAGACCTAGAATATTAATCCAACGAGTAGCCCCCTTAACCTCATAACCATAAAATCTAACTAAAATTAATAATAATATACTACCAATAAACCCTAGAATTGAGAATCTCTTTAACCATTTTCTTGAGAAAAAAGAAAAAAAAATGATTAGTAACAAAGCACTAGCAAGGTAGAATAATTGTCTAGATGCAAAATAATACTCATTAAGTCCAATTCTATTTGCTACTGCTGATCCTGATGTAGTAACCAACATTATACTAAACACAAATAGGATTACTAAAGCAATAATCATTTGCTGGTCAATACTACGCCACCACCATTTTATATAGTTGTTAGACAATTCATTATTATGATTATCTTTTATCATGGGTAGCAATAATATTATATAATTTAATAAATAATTCTCCGCGTTCTTCAAAATTTTTAAATTGATCGTAGGAAGCACAAGCTGGGGCTAGCAGAATATTCTTTATACCCCCTATATCCTCCATTGCATCTCTAAAGGCAGAATTAAAAGCCTCCGTTAAATCTTGACAAATTTGGAAATCTACCTTGCCCTTAAGTGACGATGCAAAAAGCTCTTTATCTTGACCAAAAAGATAAGCCTTATGAATTTTATTAAACCATGGCTCTAAATTTGTTATTCCTCCTTCTTTTGCTACCCCCCCAGCTAACCAATATATATTATCAAGCGATGAGATGGATTTAGAAGCAGCAATATCATTGGTAGCTTTGCTATCGTTATAAAAATTTATCTTACTCGAATGGTCTGAGTATATTGTACCAACATATTGCATTCTATGTGGTAACCCCTTAAATAGCCCGATAGCGGCAATTATTTGTTCTGGTCTTACCCCTATAATTCGACAAGCTGCATAGCTAGCGGCAATATTTTCTTGATTATGTATACCTTGTAGATAGTTATTATTATGGAAATTAATAGTAATAGGTTCAAAAATATTGTCATAAATAATATTATTACAAATTGATACTCCTTTATTAAGAATTTCATAAGTAGAGATTGGTACTACATTTGTTCTATTTTCCTTTTGTAATTCTAGAGAAATATTCTTGGTAATTTCATTATCAACACTAATTATAGCAAATGAATCTTTATCTATTCGATCAAAGATCTTTTTTTTAGCAGCAATATAGCCTTGCATATTATTATGTCGGTCTAAATGATCTTGCGTGATATTAAGAAGCACCACAATTTTGGCTTTAAAACTGTTTAATAAATCTAATTGGAATGAGGATAGCTCCAATACATATCCTTTACTATCTAACCTCATAGCCAAAACAGGAAAACCTATATTTCCTCCAACTTGATAATCAAAACCACAAGATTGTAAAATATGACCGGTTAAAGCAGTGGTAGTACTCTTACCATTAGTACCAGTTATGCCAATGAAATTAGCTGCCTCAGCCTCTCTTAACCTAACTTCCTCAAATAACAGATCTATATCTGAAGTTATCGGTATATTATAAGAATTAGCCATTGTAACAATGTCATGAGACAAAGGAATACCTGGACTCAGTAGAATCTTATCAAGATTTTGCCACTGCAGATCAGATAAGCTAACAAGACTATCACTCCCATAGATTTTGGTAAAAGCATCCCGACTGCTCTTTGCTTGATCATAGCAAATTACTTTAGCTACTTTATTCAGTACTTCCCAAGCGGCTATACCAGTCTTACCCAAACCAACTATACCTATCTTCTTATGTTTTTGTGAAAGAAACGATGACATAATTTTTAGGCTTACCTTGTTTTACTTATGTTTACTATTTACATTACTGAGCTGCATTTTGACTAAAAATTACTTAAATAATTTAGTAAGATTGTATTTTTTCTAAACTCATCAAGGATTTTTTCTTTATCACACTTGGTGAAATAATAAGAAACGAGAACTATATTAACTCCTTAAGATTTCAAGAATTTTGTTGCTGAATTTTCAGCAATCTCTGACTTATTATCAAGCTCATTACTTAAAGACCTTACATTACTTTTAAATTGTTTAAATTTTGCTAATTGCTTGCCAGCAAGTTCTATGCCTGGAGTAGATTTAACGTGCATAGGGTTTATGTTCTTACCACCTATTTTAACTTCATAATGTAAATGTGGTCCAGTAGTTCTACCAGTACTACCAACATACGCAATAACTTGACCTTGTTTAACTATACTTCCTAGCTTAAGATTTTTAGAAAAATTAGAAGCATGAGCATAAGCAGTTGATAGATTTTGACTATGTTTAATCTGTATAAATTTTCCGTAGCCAGATTTCCATCCTATTTCAGTTATCACCCCATTACCTGCAGCATAAATCGGCGTACCAGTTGGAGCAGCAAAATCAACACCTTTGTGCATTTTAGTATAGCCTAAAGTAGGATGATGTCTATTACCATAATGAGAAGAAACTCTAACTAATTTAACAGGTGTTCTAAGCAAACTTCTTTTGACACTTTTACCATCCTCAGAAAAGAAATCATGATTATTTTCTGCATTATTTGGAGAATATCGAAAAATATTATATTCCTTACCAGATAAATTAAGTGATACATATAAAACCTTACCATGATGAGAAAATTTACCATCCTCGGTAACAAATTTTTCGGTTATAACAGTTACAATGTCACCACTCTTAATTTGACGTTGAAAATCAATTTGATAACTATATGAGTTGATCATTTCAATTATACTATTACTCGATAACCCTAACGATTTTAAAGCTGACATAAAGTTTGAATTAATAACTACCGACGATTTAGTTAATAGCTTATTGAAAACTTTGGTTACGTCTCTTGCAAGGAAATCTTCACCTTCTCTAATAATTTCTAAAGATTTGACTTTATCATACGCTATAGTCAGTTTATTTAATGTACGTGATTCAGCAGCAAGATCTTCATCATCTTGTTCCGTAATGTTTATCTCATAATCAAAAACAAGTTGCTGCCCTATCTTCAGAGAAGATTCAATATTTTTATCTTTTGCTATTTTTATAATTTGGGTTATTTCTTTATTTGGAATTTGTTGATGCAAAAGTATTGCCTTTAATGTATCACCTTTTTTGACTGTTATAATTTGGGAGATTTCATTTGATAGTTCTTCTGAAGATTCAAGTATCTCTGGCTCTGCTATAGTCATTGACATAGTATCACTAACGAACTTATTGATCGATAAAGATACAAAAGTAGCAAAACCCATAAAAATAAATATAGAAAAGTATGAAAAACCAGTTCTAAATTTAGAGTTAATTTTTGGGTTTGTTAATATAAGGCGGATAATAGCTTGCATTAAGGCTTACTCTAGTGATATTGATTCATAAGAAAACAAATAACTAACCAAAAATTTAAATATTTTTAGTTTTCATTTGATCTTTATGGTAGTGATCCTACCAATATGGAGTATAGAAAAATAAATTACAATAAAAATATTACTAAAGTTTTACTTATTTTAAACTACTAGCGATGAATTACACTATCATAAAATTTTATATATACAATTTTGCTGCATGCTAGTATAATTCAGCACAGTCCAAATTCGGTGAAATTATAGATTGCTTCGTCGACCTACGGTCTCCTCGCTAATAGACGTTTTATAGACGTATATACTGCTCGTAAATGAAGAGTTGGTAGACGATAGTATAACTTCAAGAAGAGCTAGGCAGTAGCAAAGTCGAGCAGCGGAGCGTACATTAGTACGTGAGCAGCGGATATCTTTAGACACGACAACGCCAATTCTTGAAGTTCTACCTGAGTATAGTCTATTAGAGAGTGAACGTACGTGAGTGTGGCAATCCATAATATTAAAGCCCATTCGAGATAAGAATTAGTTAATTCTTATCCCGAATTGGGGCAAATTATAACTTAAAGAATTATTATTTTCGCATGTTGCAGAAATTGATGAAGCACCTTATATTTGCTAGTATAATGGGGTTTTTATGTATTCTTTCTTCTTATGGACAAGCTGAAGATACTACCCAAAATATGGAATTCCTTGATACTACAGATGAAAGTAATGAATTAAAAAATCATAATTTTACTGAGCATGTTGCTGATTCTAATAACTTACCTAATATACAAAATAATGTTGAACATTCAGAATTAAAAACTTACAGTATTGGTAAGGTTATTGCTTTAAATAAAATCACAGCAACATCAAAGGAGCTGGTATTAAAACCTAATGAACCACAATATTTTGGTAATATTCAAATTAAACTTCATAAATGTATTAAAAATCTTGATCCTTACAATGAGGATAATTACATGCTATTAACCATTACAGAGCATAAGATTGATGAAGACCCTATGTTAATTTTTCAAGGATGGATTATCTCATCAAGCATTTCAGTTTCCACCTTTGAACATCCTATTTATGAAATCTTTGCTAAAAATTGTTTATAGGATATTTAAGAATGATACAATCCCTGTTTTACATTTTAGTAATGCTATTTCCAGTAGTTGGATTGATTTCTGGTTTTTCTGCTGCAGTAACAGTTCCTCTATTGTTATTAACTATATTAATTGCTTTGCGAGATAAAATCTTTATTCATTTTAAATACACCGCTATTAAAGAAACTTTGTTATCCAATTGGAAACTGGAATTACTATTTTGTCTTTGGTGTCTTATAACAAATTTTTATTCTCTTAACTATCCCTCTTCTTTGCTTAATTATCTACAAGTTTTTTTAATTGTTTTAATGGGATTTATCGTAAATAGCCATATTGACAAATTATCCATAAATGTAAATAAAATAAAAATATATTTTATTATAGGAGTATTGGCTGCAATTGCTTTGTTTTTTATAGAATACGCATCTCATGGTATTATAACAAGGGCTTTCCGTACTGTTTTTCAGCCAAAGTCTTCAAATCAATTCTTTTTATTCACTCTTGATCGTGGGTGTTCTTTATTATCAGTTCTTTCATGGGTAGCGATAGCTATAATTATATCATATCATAGATATTTATTAGCACTAATATATTACCTGATAATTTTTTATTTGCTCTATATCTCAGATAGCCTTGCAAGCTTTTTAGCATTTACCGTAGCTGGATTAGTATTTTTAACAAATAGGCTGTTAGTAACCAAATCACTGCAATCTGTTTTTTTGAAATTATTTACCCTTGCTATGATATCTGGTTCAATATTGATGCCGATAATTGCCTATAAAATACAACCACATTATGCCTCAGATCACTATGCCAAGTTTCTACCTGACTCTGCTAAGCACCGTGTATTTATTTGGCACTTTGTTGCCAAGCAAATTATCAAGAAACCAATTTTAGGTCATGGATTTGCTTCATCAAGAAATTTTAAAATTGATGAGAAACAAATGATTAGCTATAATCAGTGGACGTGGTCTCCCCTTCCTCTACACCCACATAATAATATAATGCAAATTTTATTGGAAACGGGCTTAATAGGTTTGATATTATTTTTATCTTTAATTTACAAATATATTCAAAAAATTAGTAATATATCCTTAGTGCAGTCTTCTAAAAGTGGTAAGATGAATCGAACGACTGAAAATAACAAAATAGATGTATTAAATTACAAGTCAGTTGCCTATGCTTGCTTTATAAATTATTACATAATAGGTATGATTTCATTTAACATTTGGCAAATATGGTGGGTTTGCAGCTCTTTTGGAGCGATGATTTTGTTTAAGTTACTTCTTTCAAAATCACAGGAGTACAATTACTAATGTTGGAAACATCTAATATTTTACAGGAATACTTGCCTATAGCTGTGTTTTTTGGTATAGCATCAGTTTTATCATTGGTAATAGTTACATTGCCAAGGCTTTTAGCTCCTCAAAAATATAATAAGGCTAAGTTGGATAGTTATGAATGCGGATTTGAACCTTTTGGTGATGCTAGAAGCAAATTTGATGTACGTTTTTATCTAGTAGCTATTTTATTTATTATTTTTGATCTAGAAATAACTTTTTTGGTGCCATGGGCTATTACGCTTGGACAAATTGGTAAATTTGGTTTCTTCTCAATGATGTTTTTCTTATTGGTACTTACCATCGGTTTTGTATATGAATGGAAAAAAGGAGCTTTAGACTGGGAATAATGACATGCAAGCAAAGATAGATCTATATGATCAAGATAAGCTCCTTGAAGAAGAAATTTCAAATCGAGGATTCCTTATAACTAAACTCGATGATTTGATAGGTTGGGCTAGATCTAATTCACTTTGGCCCATGAGTTTTGGTCTTGCATGTTGTGCGGTAGAAATGATGCAAGCTGCTGCTAGCCGCTATGATATGGATCGTTTTGGCATGTTGTTTAGACCAAGCCCTCGTCAATCTGATTTAATGATAGTTGCAGGGACATTAACAAATAAGATGGCTCCGGCTCTTAGAAAAGTTTATGACCAAATGACTGAACCTAAGTGGGTTCTGTCAATGGGAAGCTGTGCCAATGGTGGTGGTTATTATCACTATTCATACTCAGTAGTACGTGGCTGTGATCAGATTGTTCCAGTAGACGTATACGTACCAGGTTGTCCTCCGACCGCTGAAGCTTTGATTTATGGTTTAATGCAGTTACAAAAGAAGATTAGAAGAACTACTAGATTTAGAGAAGGTGACAATGGAAAATATCATTGACGACTTAATAAAAAATCAGAATCTTGAAATAACTGCTTTGCCTGAAAATGATTTGAATATACATTTTATTAGCTATAAAGCTGGTATAGAAAGTTTGCTACCATTTTTATCGGCAATTAAGGAATCTGAGGATTTACGTTTTACTGTGTTGACAGATTTGTTTGCTGCAGATTTCTTGAGCCGTTCTAAACGGTTTGAAGTGGTGTATAATTTACTAAGTCTTAAATTAAACAAACGTATATTAGTTAAAGTTGAGGTTGGAGAAAATGATATAATTCCTTCAGTTACCAAAATCTTTAGTGCTGCTTGCTGGTATGAACGTGAAGCATATGATATGTTTGGAGTGAATTTTGCTGGGAGTCATGATATTCGTCGTATTCTAACAGATTATGATTTTGTCGGTCATCCTCTCAGAAAAGACTTCCCATTAACGGGTTACGTGCAGGTTAAATATGATGAGAATCTTGCAAAAGTAGTATATGAGCCAGTGAAACTCGACCAACCATATAGAGAATTTGATTTTTCATCAAGTTGGCAAGGACCAAGTTATGTATTACCTGGAGATGAAAAGGCGAAGTGAAATAACTGTCATATTTACCTTCTTGATTATGGTATACTGCTCGTAAATGAAGAGTTGGTAGACGATAGTATAACTTCAAGAAGAGCTAAGCAGTAGCAAAGTCGAGCAGCGTAGCGTACATGAGTAACTAGGCAGCTTCGATCTTTGGTCGCGGGAACGCCAATTCTTGAAGTTCTACCTGAGCATATATTCCAGGGAGATAATACTTGCAAAATTGCTTTTTACTAATTATGTTACCAATCATGTTAATGGTGCAATTAGTTTCATAATTTTATTTTAAAAGATATCATGTTAACAATACTAGACTTAGAAAATTTTAAAACCAGTAAAAAAAATAATTCAAAGAAGTTGTTTTCAGCTGTTAGTGGTGATTTGCTGGATGCAATAAACGCAGGTAGTTTTTCTAGGTGTTACAGTCTTATCTTACGGTCTTCCGATGACTATAATTTAAAGCAAGTAAATGAAAATTTGCATGAATGTGCAGTATTTGAGTTGCTATTAAGTCTATTACAGCATAAAACATCTGATGACTGCAATAAATTCCTTAAAACCCTAGGGCAAGCCATCAGTGATTCAGATGTTGACACAGGAGAGTGGTTATGTGCTTGTGCACAGGCAAATTCGTTTTCAATGTTATATGATTTTTTAAGAAATTTGAATGGTTTTGAGCTAAACTATAGTTTAGCTTGTCATGATGCTTCAAATCTCGTCAGTACTCCTGAAAATCTAAATACTAATGACAGACAAAACAGTAACGGCGATGTTGCTCTTGCAGGTGTAGAGGAGTCAATTAATCTATTGCTAGAATAGCATAGTTAAATAGTCAATCCTTCAAAAGTCTAAAAACACAACATCTACTATATTTAAACGCAAGAGGTGTCATTCCTGCGTAGGTAGCGGAATCTATAGTACCTCAGGGCTTTTTGGAAACCATTTTAGATTCCCGACTTTAGCTAGGAATAACAAGCATTGTTAGTGAGTAGACTTAAAAATTTTGAAAATCCATAAGGTTTTGAACAAAATAAGGTGAAAATCTTATGGATTTTGATGTGATTTTTGACCACGAACATGTATTATCTCTTATGTCTACAGCCTTTTTGACGGATTGACTATATAGGATTTTACTATAATTATCTTTTATCAAAAGGAATAAATTCTCTTTGTACATACCCAGTATATAATTGCCGAGGTCTGCTAATTTTTTGTTCAGGATCTTCATGCATCTCTTTCCATTGTCCCATCCAACCAACAGTTCTTGCTATAGCAAAAAGCACTGTAAACATCTGTGATGGTATCCCCATAGCTTGATAAATAATACCAGAATAAAAATCAACGTTTGGATAAAGCTTACGATCTATAAAATATTGGTCATTGAGAGCAATTTTTTCAAGCTCAGTAGCGATTTGGAGTAATGGGTTATTATTTTCTCCTAATTCATCTAATACTTCTTTGCAGGTCTCTCTAAGTACAACTGCTCTTGGATCATGATTTTTATAGACTCGGTGACCAAAGCCCATTAAGCGGAAAGAATCATTTTTATCTTTTGCTCTTGCAATATATTGTGGAATACGGTCTATTGTCCCAATCTCTTTCAGCATATTAATTACTGCCTCATTTGCTCCGCCATGTGCTGGTCCCCATAAAGATGCTATGCCAGTACTGATACAGGCAAACGGGTTAGCACCGGATGATCCGGCCAAACGTACTGTTGAAGTGGAGGCATTCTGCTCATGGTCAGCATGGAGAATAAATATTTTATCTAAGGCGTTCTTTACTACTTTGTTTACCTTATATTTTTCACAAGGCGTCGCAAACATCATATGGAGAAAATTTTCAGTAAAATCTAAACTATTATCAGGATATATAAAAGGCTGACCTATTGAATATTTATATGCCATTGCTGCAATAGTTGGCATTTTTGCAATCATTCTAATAGCAGCTAACTCGCGTTCATTTTCTTCTACATTTAAAAAACTTGGATAAAATGCAGATAAAGATCCTACCACAGCTAGCATAATTGCCATGGGATGAGCCGAGGGGCAGAAAGCCACAAATAAATTTCTAAGCCGCTCATTAATCAAAGAATGATGAGTAATTTTTTGGGAAAAAGATTTATATTGATTGATAGTTGGCAATTCACCATTTAGCAACAAATAGGCTACTTCTAAGAAATTACTTTTTTCTGCTAACGTTTTAATATCATATCCCCGATGTCTTAATATCCCTTGATCCCCATCTATGTACGTCATTGCAGATTTACAAGCTGCTGTAGACATAAAACCAGGGTCATAAGTGAAATAGCCTGTTAATGAATATATACCGCTAACATCAATAACATCTTGACCAATCGATGCTTTTTTTATTGGTAACTTAAAAGACTTATCACCTATTTTTAATTCAACATCTTCTACTTTCATATATCCTCATTTTATCATATAGCTAACCCTATTAGGAGTAATAGACTTGCTGCATAAATCAAAGATAGTTGAGGGATTTTTAGGAGAAACGAAGCCGGCTACCTTCGCGTACACAGACGTACGTGAGGAGCGGAGGCGAGTTTCGACGACAAAATCACCAACTAGACTGACTTATGCAGTAAGTCTAATGTATAGTCTAGGTTAACTATACTACTATATCATATTTTTATTGCCCACTAATACCAAAATGCTAATATTTTACACCGAATTATATGTATCTTTATCCAAAGTACCTTCACTATTATCGATAATCAAGGTAATTGTTGCATCACCTGTAATATTAATGGTGGTACGTAACATATCTAATATCCTATCAATTCCAGCAATTATAGCAACTCCTTCAATCGGCAAATTGATTGAAGATAGCACCATGGGCAGCATTATCAAAGAAGCCCCTGGAATACCAGCCCCACCTATAGAGCCAAGAGTTGAGGTGATAATAATGACTAAATAATCATGTAATGCTAAATCTACCCCCATCATTTGGGCAAAAAATATGGTAGTAAGAGATAAATTTATTGCAAACCCATCCATATTTATCGATGCACCAAGTGGTAATACAAAAGAAGTGCTAGATTCAGATACACCTAATCGTTCACGACAAACTTGCATAGTGGTGGCAAGTGTTGCCTTGCTACTAGAAGTAGAAAAGGCAAGTACCTGATATTCTAGACTTTTTCTATAAAAAGGTAATGGTGATATTCGACAGAATAGATAAATTAGCATACCAAAAATACCATATTGACATATCATGGCAATAACTACCGCAGCAACTAATCTAGACAAGCTAATCATTACATCAAAGCCCTGCGTACCAACTATCCAAGCAGTTAAAGCAAATGCACCATATGGAGAAAGTTGAATGATCATGGAGATCATTTTTAACACTATTTTTGATAATATGTGAAATAAATTCTTAATAGGTGTAGCACTAACATCCATTTTATTTAGTACAAGTCCAAAAAATATTGCGAAGAATACAATTTGCAAAACATTAGAATTGGCAAAGGATCCCACTACATTCTCAGGCACAATATTTACAAAAAAGTTAAGCATATTAAAGGACTTCTCTTGTGAAACATTTTGTGCAACATCAAAGTTAATATGCACACCATGTCCTGGCTTTAATACAAGAGCAACTGTAATACCAAAAACTACGGCAAAGAAGGTAGTACCTAAAAAAGCTGCAACTGCCTTTATCCCTACTCTACCAAGAGAAGCAGGGTCATTCATGCTAGTTATGCCAGATACTAAACTAAAAAATATTAAAGGAGCAATAATCATTTTGATCAAACGTAGGAAAATATCTCCTACCGGTTTTATATAAGATACATATTCAGGAAAATATATACCAAACAATATACCCAAGATTAATCCCAATGTAACTTTTTTCCATAATTTCATTGTTCTACTTAATTAATTTAAAGAGTGTTTTGATCCGACGTCATCCTGAAATAAATTCAAGATAATATCCACTTGTGTTCAGGATGACACCAACTTTGGAATTCTAGATATACTCAAATGATTTGAAGAATTGGATTTGAAAATGAATGGTGAGCATGCTAGGTGTACATATAGTATAATTACGCATGCGAATCCATGATATTTTCAAAAAACAATTCTTTAAAGCAGAAGAGTATAACATAGCTGACTTAAACTCAGGAAGCAGTGGACTATATAGTTTGAGTAAATCTTAGCTCTAATAAACACTCTCTTAAAATTAGATACTTTGAGTTACCCAATTTAAATAGCTAGACAGCCCATCTTGAATGTCGAGCTTTATTATTTGCGGAAGATCATAATTATGTATATCAGTAATCACCTTTTCTATTGTATTGTAGTTATCAGACTTAGCCTTTATCACAATACGATATTCTAGCACAGAAGATATCTTGCCTTCCCATTTAAAATAGCTGACTATATTATCTACTTGTATACAAGCAGCTAGATTTTCTTCCAATAAGCTAGTTGTTATTTTATCTACCACCTGCTGGTCATTGGTCGTAGTTAAAATCACACAACATCTTTGTACCACTTATACCTCAACAAAGCAATTAGGTGTTTCAAATAATTTGACTTTTGTAATAATAAAAGAACTATTAGTAAATAATTTTGGTAAAATATTCAATTTTAAGTGTAGCGCTATATTTTCTGCAGTTGGATTTTCCTGCATATAATATATTTTTTGACCAGTCCAGTCACATATTCTATCCCCCATTTCTCTATCATTTTGGTGTAATATAATATTATGATCAAAATTATCATCTATCCACTTTTGTATTATTGACTTCATGTAACCAAAATCTATAACCATACCAAGATTATCAGTAACACTTGATTCCACTGTAACTTCAAGGACATAACGATGACCATGTAGAAATTGACACTTATTCTCATGTCCAACAACTCTATGACCTGCATCAAATTCAATTTTACGAGTACACTTTATCATCATTAACCTCAAGTATAGATGTAAGACATCGGTTTAATAGCCTAGGGTATCATCCATGCACTTTTGATATCATCTCAGGCGTAGCCCCCCCGGCTGGTATCTAAAGAAAATAGCCTAGAAGGATGTTATACTATCGTCTACCAACTCTTCATTTACGAGCAGTATATACTCGAATGCTTTGAAAAATTGTTTAATTCTTTAAATATGAGCTAGCAAAGATTCATATCTAGCAATATCCAATTTAATAATATCAATTTTTGTATCATCAATTTCTTCGTCTATTTCTTTTGTTAAAGAGTCTATTTTTCTAATTATGTCATGTAGTTGCAAACTACTAGTATCAACAGCAAACTCTGTCACTATATTTACATTTGTCCACGTGACCTCAGCTAACCCTGAGTAGATAAAGTACTTAAATACAGAATTATCTACTGTAATTTTTGTCAATCCATCTTTTAAATTTGCAATCAATAACTCATGACCTGGTAAAACCTCAAATTCTCCTAATTCTCCCGGCATTGTTATCATCCGAGCTTCCATGTCAAACACAACATTCACTGGCGTTACAATTTTAACTCTAATTGTTTTATTCATTATGCCACTTTTTCTTTAAGTGTTTCACCTTTCTCTACTGCTTCATCAATGCTACCAACCATATAAAAAGCAGCCTCTGGTAAATAGTCATATTTGCCAGAAACCAACCCATGAAACCCTTCAATAGTATCAGCTAAACTGACAAATTTTCCAGCTATACCTGTAAACACTTCAGCAACATGGAAAGGTTGAGATAAAAAGCGTTGAATTTTCCTTGCCCTAGTAACGGTTAATTTATCTGCTTCCGATAACTCATCCATTCCTAGAATGGCAATTATATCTTGCAGAGACTTATATGTCTGCAAAACTTTTTGTACCTCACGAGCAACCGAGTAATGTTTCTCTCCAACAATTGCCGGATTTAGTAATTGTGAACTACTATCAAGTGGATCTACTGCCGGGTAAATACCAAGCTCAGCAATTTGTCGACTAAGTACGGTAGTCGCATCCAAATGGGTAAAAGAGGCAGCAGGAGCAGGATCAGTTAGGTCATCTGCTGGCACATAAATAGCCTGCACAGAGGTAATTGATCCAAGCTTTGTTGAAGTAATACGCTCTTGTAGCTCTCCCATATCTGTTGCCAGTGTTGGTTGATAACCAACTGCTGAAGGTATTCTGCCTAAAAGGGCTGATACCTCAGAACCAGCTTGAGTAAAGCGAAAAATGTTATCGACAAAAAACAAGACATCCTGTCCTCCATCTAAATCCCTGAAACTTTCGGCTATAGTAAGACCACTTAAAGCAACTCTAGCTCTTGCACCGGGTGGTTCGTTCATTTGCCCATAAACAAGAGCTACTTTAGATTTTTTGGAATTTTTTAAATCAATTACCCCAGAGTCAATCATTTCATGATAAAGGTCGTTACCTTCTCTAGTCCTTTCCCCAACTCCTGCAAAAACCGTATATCCTCCATGTGCTTTTGCTATATTATTAATAAGTTCCATAATTAACACTGTCTTTCCTACCCCAGCACCACCAAATAACCCAATTTTTCCTCCTTTTGAATAAGGAGCTAAAAGATCAATGACCTTAATTCCTGTAACCAAAATGTTTCTTTCAGTTGATTGATCAACAAAACTTGGAGCTGGTTTGTAAATTGAAGCAAAGTCAGTTGAATCAATCTTACCTCTTTCATCAATTGGTACACCAACCACATTTATTATGCGTCCGAGTGTGCCAATACCGACAGGTATCTTAATAGTCTCACCTGTATCTATTACTTCTTGCCCTCTTACTAACCCTTCTGTTGGTCCCATAGATATACATCTAGCAATATCGTCTCCTATATGCTGTGATACTTCTAGTATCACTTTCTCTCCATTATTATTGCACTCAAGTGCATTGAGAATTTTTGGCAATTTACCATCACTACTAAACTGCACATCGACTACAGCTGAAATAATCTGCACAATCTTGCCAATAGTTTTTGTCATATTTTACCTTAATTTATTTTTTATACGGCTTCTGCCCCTGCAATAATCTCTATCAAATCCTTAGTAATCAGATCTTGTCTAGATCTATTAAGTTTTAGTGTTAATTTATTAATAAGCTCCTTAGCATTTTTTGTTGCATTATCCATTGCTGTCATTCTAGCTCCTTCTTCGCTAGCTCTATTTTGTAGTAGAGCATAATTAATTTGAGCAGATATATAAAGATTAATCATATGCAAAATAAGCCCTTCACCTTCATATTCATAGCTCAAATATTTCTCATTTGAACATAGCTGTTTTTCAATTGGCAATATTTGCTTTTTAGTTGGAATCTGTATCATAGCATTTTTACAATTGTTAAAATATATTTGACAATTGCTAATTCTAGAATCCTCTATCATCTCCATCAGTTTTTCTTTGACCTGAAATGACAAATTATTATTATGAGCTTTTGGAAACTCATAATAATTATCAATATAATGGGAATATTGCCCCTTAAATACATCATAACCCTTTTTGCCAATAATAATAAGCCTTACTTGTTTACCAGCATTTTCCAAATTTGCAATATCAGATTTTACCTGCTTGGACAGTAAAAAATTAAAAGCTCCGCACAAGCCTCGTTCGGAAGTGACTACTATTAGTAAATGTAACTTATTTATATTAGACCTATTGCATAATTCTACTTCTGCAAGAGGTCTATTCACGTCACCTTGGTATAATAATTCTTCCGAAAAAAATTTTTTCTGTTCGAGAGGCATATCCTGTAAATTATTGCTAGATGCCACACTAGACATTATATCCTGCAGAATCCCAATATAATCCTCTGAGTCCTTAACTTGGTTTTTGGCCTTTGTAAACTTAGTAGCCGAAACTATCTGCATAGCCTTAGTAATTTTTTGCGTTGTTGTAATGCTCTTAATACGAGATCTTAACTGTTTTAAACCTGACATAGCTACCTAATTAATCTTAACCTGAAGTCGATTTAACTTACTGAACAAGCGTTAAAGTTTTGCACAAAATTTTCTAAGAAAATTTTTAACTTTTGTTCCATTTCTTCAGTAACTCGTCCTTGCTCTCTAATAGATACTAAAATATCGTTTTCACTCAGTTTTATTTCTTGTAGCATTCTACGCTCAAATTCTTTTATTCGTTCAACAGGAATACTATCAAGATAATTCTTTACCCCAGCATAAAGACTAACCACCTGTTCCTCAATAGGGAAAGGGTTATATTGATCCTGCTTCAATATTTCGCTAAGCTTTGTACCATGTGAAATAAGTTGTTTAGTTGAAGCGTCTAAGTCTGAACTAAACTGAGAAAAAGCTGCTAATTCCCTAAATTGTGCTAACTCAAGTTTCACACTTCCTGCCACTTGCTTCATAGATTTTACTTGTGCTGCTGATCCTACCCTACTCACGGATATACCAATATTTACCGCTGGTCTGATACCTTTATAGAACAACTCATTTTCTAAAAAAATCTGTCCATCAGTAATTGATATAATATTGGTTGGAATATATGCGGAAACATCACCTGCTTGGGTTTCAATAATTGGCAAAGCCGTAAGAGATCCACCACCAGATTCATCTGACATTTTTGCTGCTCGTTCAAGTAACCTAGAATGTAGATAAAATACATCTCCTGGATAAGCTTCACGTCCCGGCGGTCTTCTAAGTAGTAGTGAGATTTGTCTATAAGCAACAGCATGTTTACTTAAATCATCGTAAATAACTAGTGCATGCATACCATTATCACGAAAATACTCACCAATACTACAACCAGTGTAAGGAGCAACATATTGTAACGCAACAGGATCAGAGGCAGTAGCTGCTACAACTGTGGTATATTCCATTGCTCCTGAGTCTTCTAATCTTTTTACTACCTGTGCAATAGTCGATCTTTTTTGACCAATAGCTACATAAATACAATAAATTTTATTTTTTTCATCACCGTCAAGATGAGCTTGTTTTTGGTTAATAATAGTATCGATAACAATAGCGGTTTTACCTATTTGCCTGTCACCAATAATTAACTCCCTCTGACCTCTACCAATAGGAATTAGGGCATCAATTACTTTAATGCCCGTTTGCAGCGGCTCTGTAACACTTTTTCTAACAATTATCCCAGGAGCTTTTTCCTCTATATTCCTATATGTATCAGTTATAATCTCGCCTTTACCATCAATAGGATTTGCCATACCATCAACGACCCTACCAAGCAACGACTTACCAACTGGTACTTGTAAAATCTTTCCAGTTCTTTTTACCGCATCACCTTGTTTGACTTCTCGATCACTACCAATTAATACAATACTTACAGAGTCTGTTTCAAGATTAAGAGCTAGACCTTTTACTCCTGACGCAAACTCAACTACCTCGCCAGCTTCCACATTATCAATACCATATACCCTAGCTATACCATCACCAACCGTTACAACCTGCCCTACTTCTCGTAAATCGCTAAGCTGATCAATGTTAGCAATTTCTTTTTTTAATATTTCAGCAAGTTCGACAGCCTTTAATTGTTGGGTAGACCCCATAGTTATTCCTCATATAAAATTTATTTAACCTATCTTTGTAGCTTTCAAGGTTTTCGTTATTTTTTCTAACATTCCAACAATAGAATAGTCCCTAACTATGCTATCATATTGTACCACAATACCACCAATAATTGACTGATTTCGGTGGAAATTTATGACAACCTTCTGCTGAAACTCATCTGCTAAATATTTTGTTAACCATTCTTTCTCTCTAGTTTGCAAAGATTTAGAAGAAGTTACTTTTACCATTTTAATATTTCTGCTGTTATTAAGTAGTTGTTGGTATAATACTATTATGTTTGATAAAATAGGCATACGTGAATGCCTTAGTAATATTAACAAAAACCGCTTAACTATAGATTCGATATTAAAGGTTTCTGTAATTAACTCAATTATTTTACATTTGTCAATATCCTTTACTATCGGAGAAAATATAACAACCTTGATTTGCGGATTATCCTCGATAAATTGATTAATAATGCTAATCTGCTGTAATATTTTATCTTCCAAGCTACTTGCCAATGCATTATCAAATAAAGCAGAAGTATAGTTACGTACTAATTTATTGTTAATCATTATGTTTTTATATCCATAAAATTCTATAATCTTAGCGTCTTATATACTCAAATGATTTGGAGAATGGAGACAATAAACAAGGAGTGAACGAACGCAAGCAGTATATGAAGTACGTAAGCACACGAATCTCCCACAAGTATTTGCAAGAACCAATTCTTCAAAGCAGAAGAGTATATATGATCCGTTTTTATTATGCTAAAACTAAATCAAACAATAATAAACCACATACAGCCAAGAAAACAAGCCATGCACGATTGCCCATAATACAGAATGGTTTATATTAAATGAAATAGCCATAGCAAGTGCCGCACCAAATGACACGCCATGCTGCATAACAATGTTTATTCTCCTCCTTGGTGGATAAACTCCATAATCTTCACGGTTCATTTTACTCATTTTTTTTCCTCATATTAATTCTAGGACAATTTATAACATAATTTATGCTTACCACTAAGTAACAAAAAGAATTTTTTTAATTATATATGAATAGCCCTACCATAAGCCTGCAATACTGACTCACCCATCATTTCAGATAAAGTTGGATGAGGGAAAATAGTATTGATTAAATCAAGCTCTGTACCTTCCATAGTTCTAGCAATCACATAACCTTGAATTAGTTCAGTAACCTCTTCGCCTATCAAATGGGCTCCTAACAATTCACCAGTCTTTACATCAAAAATCGTTTTAATCATCCCTTCAGTACAACCATCAACCAAGGCTTTACCATTAGCGATAGACGGGAATCTGCCAATTTTCACTTGGTAACCAGCTTTTTTCGCTTGTTCTTCAGTAAGTCCTACACTAGCAATCTGAGGTGAGGAATAAGTACAGCCTGGAATATTACGTTTCTCTATAGGATGAGCTTTAAGCCCCGCAATAGTTTCTACAGCAATAATACCTTCATGACTTGCCTTGTGGGCAAGCCATGGCGCTGATGTTACATCACCTATTGCATAAATGCCTTCCTCTGAAGTTTGCATAAACTGATTGGTAATAATATGACCTCTATCTATTTTTATATTAGTTTTTTCTAAATTAAGGTCTTCTATGTTACCAACTATACCCACGGCTATAAGCAAAATTTCAGCTTGTATCTTGTAATTTTTTTTATTTATCTCAACTTCAACTACAACATGATCTTGGGTTTTGCTATGATTTAACAATTTGCTATTAGTATGAATTTTTATGCCTTTCTTTTCAAAGGTTTTTTGTGCCATTAAAGAAATTTCTTCATCTTCAGCCTGTAATATCCTATTTTGCACTTCAATTACAGTGACATTTGTTCCTAAAGCATTATAAAATGAAGCAAATTCTATACCAATCGCTCCTGATCCAACGATAATCATAGATTTTGGTAATTTATCAAGAACCATAGCCTCTTTGGAGGTAATAACTTGCTTGCCATCCGGCTCAAATCCATCTAAGATTCTAGACCTTGCACCTGTTGCAATTATTATGTCCTTTGCTTTAATCAAAATTTTTTGACCATTATTATTGATCTCTACTACCTTGCCTGTTCCTAGGCTAGCCGTGCCATCAATTATCGTAACCTTATTTTTTTTTAGCAGAGATTTAATACCAGATGTTAACTGCGTCGATATATCTCTAGAACGCTGTACTATTTTTTTTAGGTCAAAACTTGCTTCACCTACTATAATACCATAATCTTTAGCATGTTTAATTTTTTGAAATAATTCAGCTGATTTAAGCAATGCTTTTGTTGGTATACAACCCCAATTTAAGCAAACTCCCCCTAAATGCTCCTTCTCAATCAACACAACTTTTTTATTTAGTTGTGCGGCCCTAATTGCAGCCACGTAACCACCTGGTCCACCACCAATAATCGCTAGATCATAATTTTCCATTAATATATCCACTCATTCTTTCTAGATTTCTTTTATAACTTAATTTAACGGAAGAGTCTATTATTGAAATTTATAACAAGTTTGATTTTTTATACCTTTATGAGTTAGGATACCTTCCTTAACCCCAAAGATTAGATCACGACTGGCCGACGCAGAAGAAATATTCTTATGTAACAGAATATAATCTTTCCTTGAAAACCAACTATTTGGTAATTTTATTTTAGCAAATTCTAACCTAGACTTAGGAGTTTTGACTTGCGATACTACATTATTAACATATAGTTGCAGAGCTTTTAGTATCTGTGTTGCCATAAATTCAATGAATAAGGTAGACTCCCCTACTTTATCACACTCAGCTAAAACGTCATAGTACTCACTTTGTTCGTTTTTTATTAGTACCTCTACCGAAATATATTTAAAAATTGGATTTGCTTTCATTAATAATAATTGTTGCCATAACCTACCCATTCGTCCATTACCATCTGAGAAAGGATGGATAAATTCTAGCTCATAATGAAATACGCAAGCTTTAATTAGCCACGGAATATCCTTGTTTTCTTTTATGAACTGAAATAATTTATCAATTAATAATGGAACACGATTAGCTTTAGGAGCTATATGAGATATTTCATTGCCTTTAAATATGCCAACTCCGCTAGCTCGAAAATAGCCATTATCAACTATTAACTCTTGCATCAATAATCTATGTGCCTCTAATAAACAATCTATTGATAATGGATTTAATTTATGTAAATTATTGTATAATTTAATGGCATTGTTAACTTCAATAATATCATTTTTAGGACCTAGCACCGGTTTCCCATCAATTATATCGGTTATTTGGTCTAAACTTAAACTATTACCTTCAATTGCTAAAGAAGAATGGATAGTCTTTATTTGGTTACTTTTTCTAAGTTTTACTGCAGGCAAAGAAAGCTTAGCTCCGGATAGAATACCAAGCTCATATGCAATATCTTGTAGTAATGTAAGTATTTTATTACTTACTTGAAAAGGTGGTTTTTTACTCATAAAATGATAGTATCATATGATACTATCATTGGCTATAAAATAATATTAGATTTTAAATACAGAGTAATTTGAACTTTGCAGCTATATAGGCTTAATAACGGCGTTGGGATGATAAGCGAGAGTCCTCTAGCCTCCGTAATTTCTAGTATTTAGTATGTACTAACATCGGTTTTAATCATATATTTCACGTCTATGTCCTACATCAATAACCAAGATCAGCGATTCGTTATTACTGATATTGCAAATAATTCTATAATCATCAACTCTGTAACGCCAAAGACCTTTCTTCTCTCCAACAAGACTTTTGCCAAAATCATGAGGATTAATAGAGATTCTGCTTTCCAAATAGTGAATTATACGTTGTTGTGTATCTTTATTTAATTTTGAAAATTGTTTTCTACTACGATCCGTAAACAGAATACTATAAGCCATTTTCCTTTTTAATTTGATTTAATGAATAAGTTTTAAAACCATCGTTATAAAACTCATCTAAAGCTTGCCTGCCAATTGTAAGATCATTTTGATCGACTAAATATAACTCTACAGCTTTTCTTAGTATATAGGCTTTACTACGGTCATGCACTTTAGCAAAAGTTTCAATTTGTTCATTTAACTGATCATCTACGTTAAAAGATAAAGTATGCATAATTAAGTTACTCTTAATAAATTTAATTAACTAGAATTGTCAATATACTATATTAATAATAATTTTTAAATTAGATTTTAAACATGAAACATCAGCAGATTACTTTAGATAAACTAGGGTCTGATATTAACATTCCAGTAAGATATAGTACTAAAGCCAAACGAATTAGCATTAGAATAAACCACACAGGAGCTGAATTAGTTTTACCTAATAAAAATTTTAATACAGGATATAAATTTTTGTTAGAAAAAGAATCTTGGGTTAGGCAAAAACTGCAAAAATTCTTAAACAAGCCCTCCTTTGATTATAACACAATAACAGTCTTTGACGAAGTATATTCGTTATTAAATATTGATGCAGATTATGAAAAAGTACAAATCACGGATGATGTTATTCAGATATATTCTTTACCCTCACAACACAAAAGTACTTTAGTAAGGTTTTTAAAAGATATGTTTTTACTAGAAACCACAAAACTGGCTACTCTTCTAGCAAAAGAACATAATATAAACTTTACTAAAATTAAAATTATGAATAATAAGGGCAAATGGGGAAGCTGCTCTAGTAAGGCTGTACTTGCTTTTAATTGGCGTCTTATTTTTGCTCCAAAAAAAATATTAAAATACTTAGTGGTCCATGAAATGTGTCATATAATTGAAATGAATCACAGTCCTCGTTTTTGGAATTTAGTAGCAAGACTTTATCCTGACTATAAGTTGGCTAGATTATGGCTTAAGGAAAATGGCAATACTCTCCATCAATATTTAATGTCTTAGTAAGTCTATTTGTTTTTGATAATCTTTTGATTGAAAAATAAAATTACCTGATACTAAAATATCAGCTCCAGCTTTTATACAGTTCTTACCGGTAACATCATTTATTCCTCCATCTACAGAAAGCAATATATTTTTGCCGGAATTTTTAATTTTTTCCGAAATAATTTTGACTTTCTCTAGCTGATTCTCTATAAACTTTTGGCTAGAAAAACCGGGGTTTACGGTCATTGCTAGAATTAGATCTACTTTATCAATAATATAATCTATAGAATTTGGACTTGTAGAGGGAAGTAATGCCACCCCAGCTTTTAACCCTAAATTTTGAATAGTACTTAAAGTTCTGTCAAGATGAATAGTGGTTTCAGGATGGATAGTGATAATATCCGCTCCGCTACTAGCATAGTCTTTAATCAAATATTCCGGGTTATTAATCATTAAATGTACGTCAAATGGTAATGTAGTGTGAGGTCTTAAAGCTTTTATTATAGGAGGTCCAAATGTTAAGTTAGGTACAAAATGTCCATCCATAACGTCTATATGGATCATATCAGCACCAGCTTCTTCCAAAGAACTGATTTCTTTTTGCAAATTAGCAAAATCTGCTGACAGTAACGAAGGTGCGATCTTAATTATTTTCACTTTTGTTTTTATCCTCAATATGAACTTTTTGGCTATTTTTTCTTCTTGCTATATTCTGTTTTAAAGCACTAGACAGTTTTTGAAATTTACTCTCACTAAATTTACTCCCACTATTTTGCAATTTCTGCTGCTTTTCCTTTGTTATAAAACCCTTCCTATAAACTTTTTTAAGTTCTTCACTGCATTCTATAACTATTCAAATAAATTTCTACTATCTTTTCGACATTTTATTATTATACTACAGGTTATGATTTTATAATGAACTAGTATAGCCATAATGAATCAACATATTGTAAACTCTCCTGAATCACTTGATGAAAAACGCAATAATGCCCGTCAAGGTGGGGGAGGAGAGAGAATCGCCTTACAACATAAAAAAGGTAAGCTTACTGCAAGAGAAAGAATAGAAGTATTGCTAGATCCTGAGAGTTTTGAAGAAACAGGAATGTTTGTTGAACATAGATGCAGTAATTTTGGCATGAACGACAAAAAATTTCTTGGGGACGGTATAATAACTGGACATGGTACCATAAATGGTAGATTGGTTTTTGTGTATAGCCAAGATTTTACGGTATTCGGTGGATCCCTTGGTGAGTATCATGCTAAAAAAATATGTTCCCTACTCGATTCTGCTTTGGCGGTAGGAGCCCCAGTTATTGGCATAAATGATTCGGGAGGAGCAAGAATCCAAGAGGGAGTCGATGCTCTCGCTGGTTATGGTGAATTATTCCAACGTAATGTAATTGCTTCCGGTATTATTCCACAAATCACCTTAATTATGGGACCTTGTGCTGGTGGTGCTGTTTATTCTCCTGCCTTAACAGATTTCATATTCATGGTTAAAAATACTTCTTATATGTTTGTAACAGGACCAGACGTAGTTAAAACTGTTACAGGTGAAGAAGTAAGCCAAGAACAACTTGGCGGAGCAAAAATGCATACTACAAAGAGTGGTGTTGCTGACCTTGCTTTTAAAAATGATATAGAGCTACTTCTAGAAACTAGAAGGTTTTTTAATTTTTTACCTCTATCAAATCGTAGTCCCCTACCACATCGTCGTACCGAAGACCCAGCTGATCGGGTTGATATGTCCCTAAACACCTTAGTCCCAAGCATTCCGAACAAAGCTTATGACATGAAAGAATTAATTGAGCGTATTGTTGATGAAGGAGAATTTTTTGAGCTGCAACCAGATTTTGCTAGAAACATTATAATCGGCTTTGGTTATATGGAAGGAAGACCTATAGGATTTGTTGCGAATCAACCATTACATTTAGCTGGCTGTTTGGATATTAACGCATCAAGAAAGGCAGCAAGGTTTGTTCGTTTTTGTGATGCGTTTAATATCCCAATAGTAACTCTAGTTGATGTACCAGGTTTTTTACCTGGCACTGATCAAGAGCATAACGGAATTATTAAACATGGAGCAAAATTGTTATATGCGTACGCTGAAGCAACTGTACCAAAAATTACCATAATTACTAGGAAAGCTTATGGTGGAGCTTATATAGTTATGAACTCAAAACATCTTCGTGGTGATGTGAATTACGCGTGGTTCAACTCAGAAATTGCAGTACTTGGAGCTGAAGGAGCTGCTGAAATAATATTTAAAGAAGAATGCAAAGATACAGAATCAAAAAAACGAAAAATCCAAGAGTATAAAGATACTGTTACTTCTCCTTTCACTGCAGCATCTAGAGGATACCTAGACGATATTATAAAGCCTCAAAATACTAGATGGCGTATATGTAAAGCACTAAACTTTCTTCAAAACAAAAAAATACAATTACCATGGAAGAAGCATGATAACTTACCACTTTAGTATACTTAAGCACGAGATTTTATGACTAAACCATTATTTGATAAAATTTTAATCGCCAATCGTGGTGAAATAGCTTTGAGAATAATGCAAACCCTAAAGAAGATGAGTATTAAATCAGTTGCCGTATATTCTGAAGCAGATACACATTCAATGCATGTACAATATGCTGATGAAGCTTATTATATCGGCAATTCTCCTGCCACTGAAAGCTATTTGTCAATTAAAAATATTGTAAATGCTATTAGAGCAAGTGGTGCTTCAGCAGTACATCCAGGATATGGATTTTTATCAGAAAATTCAAATTTTGCAAATATCTTAAAAAGGGAAGGAGTTGCCTTAATAGGTCCCAATGCTTCTGCTATTAAGAAAATGGGTGATAAAATTGAAGCAAAAAAAATCGCTATGGAAGCAGGAGTCAGCACTGTCCCTGGCTATATTGGTACTATCAGCAACATAAATCAGGCTATAGAAATTGCAGAAAAAATAGGTTTCCCTGTTATAGTTAAGGCAACAGCTGGCGGTGGTGGTCGTGGAATGAGAGTAGTAAAAAACTCCGAAGAAATGGCTAATGCCTTTGAATCAGCTAAGCTTGAGGCAGTAAATAATTTTAGCGATGGTAGATTATTCATTGAAAAATTGATTCAGTCCCCTAGGCATATTGAAATACAATTATTAGCTGATCAGTATGGTAACAGTGTTTGTCTTGGTGAGCGAGAATGTTCAATTCAACGTTATCATCAAAAAGTGATTGAAGAAGCCCCAAGCTCCTTTATTACCGAGGAAATACGGCAAAAAATGTATAAAGAGACCATAGCTTTATCTAGCAAGGTAGGTTATTACTCAGCCGGGACAGTTGAATTTATAGTTGATTTAGATAAGAATTTTTATTTCCTTGAGATGAATACTAGGCTACAAGTTGAGCATCCAGTAACTGAACTGATCACTGGTATTGACATAGTAGAAGAGATGATAAAAATTGCTGCTGGTGAAAAATTATCATTTTCTCAAGAAGATATAAAATTAAAAGGGCATGCGTTTGAATCTAGAATTTGTGCAGAAAACCCCATGCGTGGATTTCTGTCGTCTAGCGGTAGAATTACTGAATATTCAGAACCACCAAAAAATGCTAACATACGTGTGGATACAGGTCTTGGACTTGGTGGAGAAGTCAGTATGTTTTATGATTCAATGATTGCAAAGCTTTGTACTTACGGAGAGACTAGAGAACAAGCTATTGAGGTTATGCGTTCTGCTTTAAGTGCTTACATAATACAAGGTATTTCTCATAATATTAGTTTCTTAGAAGCAGTAATATCACATCCTCGTTTTATAGCAGGTGATATAAATACCGCGTTTATAGAAGAAGAATATCCAGATGGTTTTTCTGGAGCAAGCTTAACTTCTGAAATCACTAAAATATTCCTAGCTACAGCCATTTTTGTTTATATTGCGGAGCAAAAACGTGCTTCGTTAATTTCTGGTCAAATAGTCGATCAAACTAATAAAATCGGTACTAGATGGGTTGTATCAATTGATGATAAACTATTTCCAGTTTTAATTAAATCAGTAGATTATGGTTATAATATAAGACAAGAAAATGATAGAATTTATATCCGTAGTAACTGGAACTTAGGTAGTAGACTCTTTTCCTGTATTGTAAATGGTAGAAAAGCCAATGTAAAAATTGGTAATATCTTAACAGGTTATATGTTATCACATTCAGGTATTACTGTTAAAGCTTATGTCCGTTCTCCACGGATGTCTGAACTAGAAGCGTTGATGATTACAAAAAATATCCAAGAAGAGCAAACAGAGCTGCATGCCCCGCTTGCAGGACAAATTATTGCAATTAAGGTTCAAGAAGGTTGTAAGGTAGTTATTGGTCAAGAGATTATGGTTTTAACTGCTATGAAAATGGAAAATATACTTGTTGCTGAGCGTAACGGGAAAATTGCTAAAATCTTAGTTAATGAGAAAGATCAGGTGGTTAGTGGGCAGGTGTTACTTGAATTTGCTTAGGTTTAAACTAGATATAATAATAGCTTGAAAATTAATTGTAACTAGCATACTCAAATGATTTTGAATAATAAAAATGTTGAATTACTTTTATCGAGATCTTAAAAAATATTGTAGTAGCGGTAAATTAATATTTGTTCTAATAATTGTAGCCATTATATTGGCTTGCTCGACTTATTATGTGATTTCAATTGAGTCGAAATCTCTTGGTCCAGACCCAAGTAGAGTTATAGGGCTTATATTAGTAGATCTTGCTGTATTCTTACTTTTAGGCATTTTATTAGCTCGTAAATTTTTACGAGATTTTATTGATAAAGGTGAAAGGGAGACGTCTTCGAAATTACAAAATCGTATCATTATTGCCTTTAGCTTAATTGCTACAATCCCAACCATTATTGTTTCAGTCTTTTCAGCATATTTTTTTAATTTTGGCATTCAATCTTGGTTCGATAAAAAGATTTCTGCTGTGCTTGATCAGTCGATAATAGTCGCAGAATCTTATATAGACGAACATAAACTACAGTTACGAGAAACAGCATTATCTGTCGCTGATGATTTAACTGAGATGTATTATAATCTAATACATAATCCCCTTTCATTTAATGAAGCATTAAATACTGAAGTTGAGATGCGTTCTCTTGATGAAGCTATAGTTTTTCATAGACCTACTAATACTGTTATTGCTAATACATTCTTAAGTTTCGCAATTTCATTTGCTACTATTCCAGCTCATTTAATGAAAAGAGCTGAGCTAGGAGAAATTGTTGAGATAAAATCTGATCCTAAAAAGATTCGAATGCTTACAAAACTTAAAGATCATAATGATATATATTTGTTGGTAGGTAGATTGATTGATGCTAAAATTATTGATCATATTGATAAAACTAACGGTGCAGCTGAAGAATATTATCGTCTTAAAAAACATATATCCAGTATGCAGATCAAATTTTCTATAGTATTTATTTTTATTGCTTTATTACTGCTATTAGCTGCAATAAGCTGGGGGATGATTTTTGCTACAAAGATAGTAAAGCCTATTCGGAAATTAGTGATTGCTACTGAAAAGGTTAAAAATGGTGACTTAACTATTCAAGTACCAGAAGACCTTGTTAATAAAGATGAAATAAGCGTTTTATCCTCAGCTTTTAATAGGATGATTAAACAAATTGACCATCAACAAAGAGATCTAGTTATAGCTCAGCGTGCACTTGCTTGGTCTGACGTAGCAAGGAAAGTAGCTCACGAGATTAAGAATCCTTTGACACCTATTCATCTTGCCTCCGAAAGATTACTTAGGAAATTTAGTAATCAAGTTGAAGATAAGACAGAGTTCAACAAATACATACAGATGATTGTACGTCATACTGACGATATTAAGAAAATTGTCTCTGAATTCGTTAATTTTGCAAGACTACCAGCCCCAATATTTATGGATTGCGATCTAGTAATTCTTATAAAGAATATGGTTGAATCACGAAAATTAATTAATGATAAAATATTATATAAATTCATCACAACTGATCAACACATAGATTTTATCTGTGATACAACTCAAATTAATCAGATTATGGTTAATTTATTAAAAAATGCCGAAGAATCTATAGGACTTACTAGATTTCAACAAGGTGTTATTGCTGTTTCTATAACCAAGTCTAACCATCAGATCACTATTACAGTAAATGACAATGGAGTAGGATTCCAAGCAAATTTAATTGATAGGGCTACAGAACCCTATATAACAACTAGATCTAAAGGAACTGGTTTAGGACTAGCCATTATCAAAAAAATAGCACAAGATCATTGTGCAACACTAGAGTTAGCAAACAAGTACGAGGGGGGAGCGATTGTCAACATAACATTCAACCTTGATGAATTAAAATTAAAGATCAATAATTCGAAGTCGATAAATCACATTCTCACTTAATATTCTTTCCTTACTTTACCTCTTTCTTGGCGACTCTCTTATATTTAAAGTCATGCTTTATAACAATATACTTAATCTGTAATCGTGATTTTTATCACATATTAGCAAATCTCTCTTTAAAAATAAAATTATAAATACAGTTTTTACTTTCCCTCTCTATGACAATTGCGTTAACATTAATTAATCTTTAATAAATAAATTAACTGATAGGTAATAAAATGGTTTTATTTAACAAGTTACAAAATAATTCTCTTATTAATAGATCTAATAGATATATATCTAATAGATCTTTAGTAACAAGGTGCATAATTTTTCTTTTTTTGTTTATTCTGTTTTTTTTATTACAAGGATTTGGTACATCTAATGTTTTGGCAGCAGGATTAAGAAATGAGCAAATAAATTTATATCATCCAAACCCAACTATTAATAGAGAATACTTTGAAAATGAAATAGAAACAACTTGGCAACTTATTGATGAAGCTCGTGATGAGTTGAAAAGACTAGAACAAACACGTAATTCACAAATAATAGACAGATTTGGGGATTATGACAATGAGTTGAAAAAAGAATTTGGTTCACAAAACAATTATTATCTAGGAACACTTAAGTTACTAGAAGCAAATTATTTAACATTACTTGATTTACATAGAAACTATAGTTTCAAGAAAGAAATGATCGAAGAAAAAATATTAAATAACGAAACACGGAAAGGTATAAAGGAGAAAGGTTTAACCGCAATAAAGCAACTAATAAAGAGAAATTCTAAAGAATATGATAAAGCTCAATCAGACGCTGAACGAAAGGCTTTGGTAGAAAAGGAAGAATCTTTATCAAAAATAAAAAAAGAATTAGAAGAAGCCTCATATCAAGATGCTGTATATTTGAAGAATGAGAATAACAAACAAGGAGGGAGCGAATATAACGTAGTAAACACAAACCCCGAAAGTATTTACGAAGACAATTTTTCAGATCATTCAAGTATAGTTAAAATTTTAAAAGAAATAGACATATCTCCACAAGACCTAAGGTACGATGATAACACAAAAGAAACTCTTTATATTAATCTTAAGGAAGTAAATCAAAAGTTAGAAGATTTGGCACAGGATATGAGTAACATAGAACAGCAAGAGTCAATACTCAACCAAGAAAAAGATCATTACGACAAACTATCAAGTGCTATCAATATAAAAGAAGATAAAATCCGCAAGTTAGAAGAAACAAAACAATACTTTGAATCTAAGTTAGATTGTAAAGAGGCTAATAATTCATTACCTACTTTACCAAAGAAGAAATTTAAGAATGTGGCAGCATACATTATTTCTATTATCAAAGCACAACCTCAAGCTTCTAATAGTTTGATGTCAGTAAAATCACCTTATATATCTCTTAATGACCCACCTCCAAATCCAAGCTTAAGTATGCAAACAGAGATATTACCATACCAAGTAGAGGATTCTGTTGTTATGCCTCTAATATCAGATACCACTCAGCCTAATAATCAAACGCTAACCGATAAAGCTATACCACTAGTAAACACTAAAAGTTTACACAACGAATTTCAAGAATTTGCAACAGAAGATGACGGTAATAATCAACGTAAGGAGATTATTACTCGCAGACATAGCATCGAAACAGAACAACCTAAACATTATCAAGATAATAAAACTATTACTCGTACGTTTAGCCTCGAACTCCCCCGACCCCAATCACTAGACGAAGGATTTTTCTCTCATCACAGCAGCATACCAGAATCTGAAGAGGAAGAGTGGAGCGACTCTGAAGATGAACCACTCATAGATACTCCCAAAAGGTTTTCACGGTCATCTTCATTAGCACCACTCGATCCACAATATTATTCAAGAAGATCATCAGATACCTCAAATCTTGATTCTAGTGATGAATCCTTAGATAGTAAACTAGATGACGAAGAATCTAAACCGCCAAGATTATATAGAAGATATTCTCCAACTCTTCCTATATTGCAATCTCAAGCTCCAAAAATAGATAGAACTCAAAATGTTGCATCCTTTCAAAATAGTACTGAAGCAGCAGTAGTAACATTTCCCCCACCAATAACTCAAGAACAATCTTCAACAATGCACGCAGTAGTTGAGCAAGTTGTAGTATACAATGCGGACAATAAACAAGGGGTAAACGAAAACAACTTAGAGCTACATGAATATTATAATCCACCGAAACTTTATAAAACTAAAAGGCAGAAAAGGAGTATAGCTGTACATGATATATTCGATGAAAATAATCTTGGATTAGAAGAATTATTTAAAGAAGAGGCTGTGCCAATAGTAGCTTATGAGCAACTTCTTGAGGCTGAACATGATGCAGATGAACATCTTGTAGCTGATCATCAACCTCTCGTAGCTGCACCTCAACCTCCTGCAAATGTAGTCCATGTAGAAAATAATCCTCCTGCAGTTCAACCTCTTGCAGCTGCACCTCAACCTCCTGCAGATGTAGTCCATGTAGAAAATAATCCTCCTGCAGTTCAACCTCTTGCAGCTGCACCTCAACCTCCTGCAAATGTAGTCCATGTAGAAAATAATCCTCCTGCAGTTCAACCTCTTGCAGCTGCACCTCAACCTCCTGCAAATGTAGTCCTCGTAGAAAATAATTCTCCTGCAGTTCAACCTCTTGAGGCTGTACCTCAACCTCCTGCAAATGTAGTCCATGTAGAAAATAATCCTCCTGCAGTTCAACCTCTTGCAGCTGCACCTCAACCTCCTGCAAATGTAGTCCATGTAGAAAATAATCCTCCTGCAGTTCAACCTCTTGAGGCTGTACCTCAACCTCCTGCAAATGTAGTCCATGTAGAAAATAATCCTCCTGCAGTTCAACCTCTTGCAGCTAATGAGCAGCATCTTATAACTAATGATCAACCTCAGAAGGATGAACATGATATATTTGATGAAGATAATCTTGGGTTAGAAGAATTGTTTAAAGAAGAGGATGTACCAATAGTAACTAATGATCAAGCCCAAGAGGCTGAACATGATGCAGATAAACGTCTTGTAGCTAATGATCAACCTCAGAAGGATGAACATCTTGTAGCTAATGAGCAACTTCCTGAGCCTGAACATCCTGCAGATGAACAGCTTATATCTGATGTTCAACCTATTGCAACTGCAACTGAACCCCAAATTTCTGCAGAAACTACAATATTAGCTGAAAAAGAATCTTATATCTCACCTATTAATTTTGATATCGAACAAAATATAGCAAAATATACTACATATATAGAATTTGATTACTTGGATTTAACTTCAAACGCTTTAAGTACTCGAAATAATCTATTAAAACCTAATAGGGTAAATATGGTAGCGGCAGGGGATAATGATTATTATATTAAAAAAGGAGGGTGGATTCAAGTTATGAACTCTACTAGCAAACAAAAAGGAAATACTTTACCCTTTAAAAATAATCAGCAAGGCTTCGTTCTAGGTTTTGATGCACAGCCTCTTGATGAACTTATTATAGGAATCGCATATGCTAATGCAAATTCATATACTAAATTTCAAAGCATCTTTAATGACAAGCAAAATATTATTTTACATGTAGCTGCAGTTTACAGCAAATATACATTATCACAAAATATGTATCTGAGTTCTTATCTTAAATATGGTAAAGCCTTTATTAAAAATCTAGGGAAAAGAGATACTATATCAATTAATAGCAAGACTAACGGTTATGTAGGACGTGCGAAGCTTGAAACTCACTATAAAGTTGATTTAGATAAATTTTTGTTCAAACCAATGGTAGGAATAATATTTGATCATTTTCTAATCAAAAATTTTACAGAATATAGGAAAGATTTTAATATTAATGTACCAACTAGGAAAGGAAAAAGAGTATCATTTGAAACTGGAATTGATTTCAGTAAACGCATTTTAGTAAGAAATATTTCAATTATTCCTAAGGTACACTTTAAACTAGATCAGACTGTTCTACTAAATAATTCAACCGACATCATTAATTTTACTAGCATAGAACACCATACTCAAACAGTAGCTATCACAAAATCTCTAAGACCATCTCCAAAGAATGTTATGTACACTTTAGGAGGTTGTATAAACATGCAATCTGTATCAGCACTTGAATTAGGTGCTGGTTACGATTATAGTTTAAAAAAAAGTTTTACTACCCACTCTTTCTATGTTAATGGATCAGTAAAATTTTAATACAAGTTGCTAATTATTACATAATTAGCAACTTTTGTTAAGGATTTCTACCACTACCTACATTTCGGTTAGGTTTTTTATGAGCAAGTCCTTTCATATCTAGAGAACCATCTAGAGCAGGGGTGGCATTAGCATCATGTAATAGCTGAGACGCATCCTTAAAAAGAGGGTCAGCTGTTACACGATCAGGTTGCAACCCGTGAACAGCAGCTGAATTTACCTTAATATTACCCTGGACATTTCTAACGATTCCTACATATTCCCCTTTGTTTTTAAGGACTTCTTGCTCAAGTTGCTCAAGAGTGCTTTTATCTACTGGTAAAGTATAAGTTTTACCCTTACGTTTCAAATATAAAGGTGACTTATTGTCATCAGAACAAGAAAATATTTCTGTAGGTTTGGTCAGATGCACTAACTTGCCATTCTTATAGTGAGCAGTCAAATATACAGCATCTTCTTTACCAATATTACGTCCATTTGTATCTTGCACTGCAAAAGACATATGGCACGCCCCCTGCATATCTATAGATAACGGTATATTTACCATACGAGCATTTTTAATTTCTTCTCCCTCTCTAGTTTTATATTTAGCATTTTTGTCATCATGACTTACATCATAACTCAATGTTGTTTCATTTATTGTTACAACATCCTTACCGTTTTGCTTCAAGTTAAAGCTTTTACCTGATTCTGGGGATATAATATTTTCTTGCCATGCAATATCTTTATACTCAGCTGCAAATTTTTTATGAATATCTGTATAGCCTCTTTGTTCAATATTTTCTATCTCTCGTAGTACATTTGAGTCCCGAAATGCTTCGGATAATTTACCAACATTTTCTTGGGCAAATTGAGCAAAACTGCTTGTAGATTGCAAAGAACATTTATTAACAATTGGCTGAACTTGCTCTCTTGACAATTCCTTAAAAGCTTGCAATATTTTATCATCGTCATAAACATTACCCTTAGTCTTATCCTGAACTAATACTTTATCTACAGACACGCCACTATCCATCACTGGTCTATACTCTGTACCTACTGATTGATACAACTTTTGCCTATTATCTGTTTGGCTATCAACTGCTCTAAACTCTTTAGTAATAGTCTCTGTTTCCGTACCTATTGACTTACCAGCTATATTATCCGTTTGAATCTCAACTTCGTATGCTTCTGGCTTAATTTGCAACTTTTCCAATTGACTTAGAAGTGCGGCATTTTGCCTTGCAAGAGCAGCTATCCTAATATCCTTATCTCTAAGCTCTGTTACCCTAGCCTGTTCATCTTCTTGGATTCTTTGGGCATGTTCCTTAGCAACCTCCAACCTCCTCCAAAGTTCATCTATATCCCCTTTTTGTTTTGTTACTAAAGCATTATACTTTAATTTTTCTGCTGCACTAAGTGTTTCTGGCTGATTTTTTGTATCTTTTTTTATTTTTTCTAACTGAGATTTTAACCCCTCATTTTCGTTATTTACTTTATTTAGCTGAGTTTTAAAGTTTTTATTTTGCTCATATTGTTCAGCAGAAATAAGTTTCTCCAATGTTAGGTCTTCTTGAATTTTCTTTAGCTCTGCCTGTTGTTTTTCGTATTCTGCCTCTAAATAATTATACTCTAAATCTTTTTTTCCACTAAGTGTTTCTAACTGTTTTCTTGCATTTTCTATTTTTTCTAACTGAGATTTTAAACTATTATTCTCATTGGTTAACCCACCTAGCTGATCTTGTAATTCTTTAGCCTGCTCACTTTCTTGTCCATGCAATCTTTCAGCTTTAACCAATTCTTCATGAGTATTGGTTAATTCTTCTTTCGCCCTTTGTAGCTCTGTCTGTTTTTCTTGCTGCTCTGATTTTAGTTTTGATAATTCCTCGTTTATTGTTTGCAATTCTACTGCAGCTGCCTCTGATTGTTCTTTAAGCATTGCTGCATAATTTTCTTTTGCTACCTGTAATTCCGAATTGGCGGCTTCTTTTCCTTCTGTAAGAGCCTTTATCTGATTTTCCTTCTCCTCTTTTGTTTTTTCTAACTCAGTCGTTAATTGATGCTGAGTCTTGCTTAATTCCTCTACCTGTTCTTGTAATTCCTTAGCCTGCTCACTTTCTTGTCCATGCAATCTTTCAGCTTTAACCAATTCTTCATGAGTATTGGTTAATTCTTCTTTCGCCCTTTGTAGCTCTGCCTGTTTTTCTCGCTGCTCTGATTTTAGCTGTGATAATTCCTCGTTTATTGTTTGCAATTTTGCTACAGCTGCATCTGATTGTTCTTTAAGCATTGCTGCATAATTTTCTTTTGCTACCTGCAATTCCGAATTGGCAGCTTTTTTTGCTTCAGTAAGAGCCTTTATCTGACTTTCCTTCTCCTCTTTTGTTTTTTCTAACTCAGTCGTTAATTGATGCTGAGTCTTGCTTAATTCCTCTACCTGTTCTTGTAATTCTTTAGCCTGCTTACTTTCTTGTCCATACAATTCTTCAGCTTCAAACAATTTCTTACTAGTACCGGTTAATTCTTCTTTTGTTCTATCTAGCTCTGTCTGTTTTTCTTGCTGCTCTAATTTTAGTTTTGATAATTCCTCGTTTATTGTTCGTAATTCTGCCGCAGCTAGCTCTGATTGTCCTTTAAGCATTCCTGCATACTTTTCTTCTGCTACCTGTAAATCCAAATTGGCGGCTTTTTTTGCTTCAGTAAGAGCCTTTATCTGATTTTCCTTCTCCTCTTTTGTTTTTTCTAACTCAGTCGTTAATTGATGCTGAGTCTTGCTTAATTCCTCTACCTGTTCTTGTAATTCTTTAGCCTGCTTACTTTCTTGTCCATACAATTCTTCAGCTTCAAACAATTTCTTACTAGTACCGGTTAATTCTTCTTTTGTTCTATCTAGCTCTGCCTGTTTTTCTTGCTGCTCTGATTTTAGTTTTAATAATTCCTCGTTTATTGTTCGTAATTCTGCCGCAGCTAGCTCTGATTGTCCTTTAAGCATTCCTGCATACTTTTCTTCTGCTACCTGTAAATCCAAATTGGCGGCTTTTTTTGCTTCAGTAAGAGCCTTTATCTGATTTTCCTTCTCCTCTTTTGTTTTTTCTAACTCAGTCGTTAATTGATGCTGAGTCTTGCTTAATTCCTCTACCTGTTCTTGTAATTCTTTAGCCTGCTTACTTTCTTGTCCATACAATTCTTCAGCTTCAAACAATTTCTTACTAGTACCGGTTAATTCTTCTTTTGTTCTATCTAGCTCTGCCTGTTTTTCTTGCTGCTCTGATTTTAGTTTTAATAATTCCTCGTTTATTGTTCGTAATTCTGCCGCAGCTAGCTCTGATTGTCCTTTAAGCATTCCTGCATACTTTTCTTCTGCTACCTGTAAATCCAAATTGGCGGCTTTTTTTGCTTCAGTAAGAGCCTTTATCTGATTTTCCTTCTCCTCTTTTGTTTTTTCTAACTCAGTCGTTAATTGATGCTGAGTCTTGCTTAATTCCTCTACCTGTTCTTGTAATTCTTTAGCCTGCTTACTTTCTTGTCCATACAATTCTTCAGCTTCAAACAATTTCTTACTAGTACCGGTTAATTCTTCTTTTGTTCTATCTAGCTCTACCTGTTTTTCTTGCTGCTCTGATTTTAGTTTTGATACTTCCTTATTTATCTCTTGCAATTCTGCTGCATAATCTTCTTTTGCTTTATTATACTCTAATTCTTTTTCCCCACTAAGTTCTACTAACTGTTTTTTTTCATTCTCTATTTCTTCTAACTGAGTTTTTAAACTATTATTCTCTTGGGTTAACTCATTTATCTCGGCTGTTAACTCTGCAACTCTATCTGTTTTAAGTGCTTTTCCTAGTTCATCGAATAAACTAAGATCATTCGGTGTAATAAATGGCTGCTGCCCTATTTGTTGCCCTTCCTTTTCTCTCTGCAGTTCCCTAATCCGTTCTTGCAGTTCGCTTATCACTGCTAGATTTTCTTTTATTTGCATATTTGCAGATAATCTTTCCTTATCTGTAGATAGCTTTAATTGCTCTAATTGGTAGGTTTGATCAGCTGCTTCTTCCTGTGCAATCTTAAGCTGTTCATTCAACTTATTAATCTCAATTTGACGTTTCAGTGACGCCTCAGCATCATTAGCTCTTTCTTGTAATATAGGATAATGACTGACGGAACCTTCTTGTTGTTGTTTTGCACTGGATAGAGGGGGGTAAGATTTTTGTTCCAATTGCTTTAATTCTTCAAACAACTGCTCTTCTTTTTGCTTGCTTTGTTCAATGATTTGAGTTTTTTGCTCTATTTGACCTTGGATTTTCTTTATTTCTTCTTCTCGTAGTTTTACATTTTTATATTGCTCCACTATTGTAGAATTTTCTGCTAATATAACTTCTATTTCTTTTTCTATCTCCGCTTGCTGTTCCTTAAACAATTTTTGTAGTATTGGCTGAACATCAACTGCCAAATTATTAGCTAAATCTTTCTTTTCTAACTTCTTTTTTTGCTCGATTAAATTTCCATCTCTTTTTTCTAAATTCTGCATACTGGCATTAAGCTCGGTCATAAGCTGCGAATTTTTCTCAAGCAACTCTTTTTTGTCATCTTCTTTAAGCAATTCACTTCCTTCAAGAAATTTAGCAAATGCCTCTTTGTGTTCAATGCTCCTATGAGAAGTATTTTGTCCATCTTCACGTAAAAACTGCTCAAACTCTCGGCATATCTTAAGATTTAATGCAATATTTTCATATTGCTGCTTGATCAGTTCTAACTCTAAATCTATAAATTCATTTTGTTCTTGAACTGCTTGTATTATTGCGTCTGCTGATTGAGCAGCTAGGTGTCCTTTTATTTTTTCCTGCTGTTTCCAAAGTTTTCCCAACAATTCTAATGCATCATTATCTTCTTGCTGCAAATTATCTTTTAGAGTATCTAATGCTTTTTGCTTGTCTTGAATATCTTTTTGTAAACCTTTAAGGTCTTTATCAGCTTCTTCAAATATACCCTGTTCAGTTTTCATCTTTTCTTGAAGTTGTTTTATTGCGGATAAAATTTCTTCTGATTCTGGTAATGACATTTTTTTACCCATAGTTTAAATTATCTAAATTAATATTATAAAATTATTTGAGTATAACTATAACTTCAAAAGTTGTTAAAAACAACTTTTAGAAGTAAAATCTCTAAATTATTGCTCTAGATTATTGGAAATTCTCTATCAGGAGTTTTGCACTTTATATATACTGCTCGTAAATGAAGAGTTGGTAGACGATAGTATAACTTCAAGAAGAGCTAGGCAGTAGCAAAGTCGAGCTGCTAGGCGTACATTAGTACGTGAGCAGCGGAGATCTTTAGACACGACAACGCCAATTCTTGAAGTTCTACCTGAGTATATCACCTAATTCAATAGGTTTCACTATAGTAAGAGTAGGATGATAAGTATGGGACAGGTCTATTTAATAACCTTTGGGATAGTAACTGTACGAGTATGCCACAAAGTATATATCCCCTTAGCTATATTCTCACTAGCAGAATAATACTTAGCTCGCATATTATTAGGTATATTAGGTAAATGAAGATGCATATTCTCATCAATAATTGACACTCTTCCTTCATTAAACTCGTTTTTTATATGTCTTTTATGGGTTTCGTTCATTGTGGAGTTATAATACACCGTAACAGTTTTAGCAGGTAACATATCTACGGTTTCCGAGACCATAGAAGTAGACTCACCTGGTACTATAATCAGACTATGCTTGTTATATAAAACGGCTCCAAGAATAGCCTTATACATACTTGGTTGTCCTTTCTTAAAGTCAAATAATTTAAAGGGTACTCGATTTTCTTGTAAAACCCTTTGGAAACTTGATGTCACCATGTCCATTATACTATCTTTTTCATGTACACTAAGCTCTTTATTGTTTTGGCAATCATATTTTCCTGTACGCGGTCCATTGGATACTAATACGAAATAATTATTTTTTAATGCAAGATTACTAACATATTCGGCTAACTTCTCGGCTTCTTTATTTGTGTAGCAATGATATGTACCATTTTCCGGTACATCCCCTGCTAAAATCACTGCTAAATATTTATCAAAGGAAGAGAACATTGATTTAAATGCACCATATTCTGATTCAATATCAGAGACCTGCATATTATGAGCTACCCCATTAGTATTAAGTAGTATAGTGTTCACGCCAGTAAGCTTAACATTATGCTTATCTAATGCATGGTTAGGCAATGCTATTATGTCTGCACCAAAAAAATCATCACGTTTTTCTTCAACAAGTTGCTTGTGTGATAAAGTGCCATTATCTAATAGTTGGTGAGAAAGATGTACTGCGATAATCTTTTTTGCCAGTTCAGGATCTGACTTTAATTTAGTTATTGATTCTATGCCGTAATAACCAACTGAAACTATAATGGCAAGATTTTTGTTACTGCTAATTTGATCCTTAACGGTTTCTAATTGAGATTTATCGTATTCCTCAACATTCAGCTTAACAGACTTGCTTTTAAAGTACTTCTCGCTTTCTCTTGCTACTCCTAGCAATTGACTACGATCCCCAACAAAAGCTTTATCGCTTATAATATATAAATTAGCACTCTTTGTTTCAGCTGCGTGAGTATGCATCATAAAAGATGATATTATTAAAACTATAAAAAAAATATAGCAAAAATATGTTCTAATAATCATAATATCTCAAATATTAACATTGGACTTGCTTGCAGGAAAGAAACGATGTCACCACGGCAACACGATGTCATTACCACGTAAATTACTAGTACACCCCCTGCACGTAAACAGGGGGGTAAAAAATAAGAACCATCAGCCTTCCATTAGTTGTTTACGAGCAACTTTTCTTTTTCTTCTTTCTGTTTCTTGATCTTTACGAACACGTTTTACTGAAGGGGGTTCATAGAAACGCGACATTTTCATTGAACGAAAAACAAGCTCTCTTTGCATTTTTCTTTTCAAATTTTTAATTGCTTGTTCACCATTCCCAGCATGAACATTTACTAGTATCACTTTTAATTACCCCCTTTTAGCATGAATTTTAGCATATTAGACTATTGAATGATAGTAACATTATCTATATACTAAGCTTATATGTCAAGATTAAAAGATGCATTTAATGACTACTTACGAAAAATATTATAGTTTGAAAGTACAATTTGTACAAGTTCTAGCAAAACTGCTAATCTTTGATAAGTGGAATAATAAATTATTGGCAGATACCGAGGAAGAATGTGGGTTTGTTAAAGGCTATTATCATATAATCTTTCCGGGCGGCATAAGGGAAATAGTTGATTTCTTTGAAAATTGGCAAGACCAGAACATGCTTGATTTACTATCTCAACAAAAAACCCCGATTAAAATAAGGGATAAAATTGATTTAGCTTTAAGAATTAGAATAAAAGATTGTACACCTAAACTTATACATTTGAAGAATCGCAGTTATTTTACCACACCATCAAACAGCATATTCGCAACAAAAATAGCTTTTCGTACATGTGACTTAATTTGGCGTTATGCAGGTGATAAGTCTATAGATTATAATTATTATACTAAGAGAGGTCTGTTGCTCAGTGTTTATATAACTTCAATACTTTATTATATTCAAGATGAGTCGGAAAATAATGTAGATACTGATCAATATATCACTAAATCCTTATCCAATATTATAACTATGACCTCTAAATGTAAGAATATGTTAAAGTTACCAAACCCTTTCGATATACCAATTATTCGACTATTTTCATAATAATCAATATTACAAACATGACTAAAAAATACTACCCAGATATTCAATCTAATGTTGATTTTCCAACAGTGGAAAAAAAGATTCTAGCTTATTGGCAGAAGCACAATATTTTCCAAAAAACTATAGATGCTAGAGCATCATTAGAAAGTAGACCTACTTCGAAACTCGCTTGTGCTGAGGGATTTGAAGGAGACGCGGAACGCAGGACCGCAGCGTACTCTAATGTACGTGAGGATTCGAGTACCGCATCGACATACAAATCACCAGCAGAAGTAGAGTTTCGAAAGAGGTCTAATGGGCAAAATAATGAATTCATCTTTTATGATGGCCCACCCTTTGCTAATGGATTACCACATTATGGACATTTGCTAACTGGCTTTATCAAAGATGTGTATGCACGTTATCAAACCAGTAAAGGCAAAAGAGTTGAGCGACGCTTTGGTTGGGATTGTCATGGACTACCTGCCGAGATGCAAGCAGAGAAGGAGCTGGGTATTTCTGGTAGAACTGCCATCATCAATTTTGGTATTGATAAATTTAACGAGCATTGTAGATCATCGGTCATGAAATATGCTGATCAGTGGCAGGAATATGTCAATAGGCAAGCAAGATGGGTAGATTTCAATAATTCCTATAAAACCATGGATAAAGCCTTTATGGAATCTGTTTTGTGGGCTTTTAAAGAGTTATACAAAAAAGGACTTCTCTATGAATCGATGAGGGTAATGCCTTATTCTTGGGCATGTGAGACACCTTTATCTAATTTTGAGACTAGGCTAGATAATTCATATAGAGAAAGAACTGATAAGGCGGTTACGGTAAGTTTTGTACTTAATGAGAAATTGCCAAGTTCTGTACCCTATAATGAGTACAGAATGCTGGCATGGACTACGACTCCATGGACTTTGCCGGCTAATTTAGCATTAGCCATTGGAGAAAATATTGAATATGCTTTAGTGCCAAATGGTCAGGTTTGTTATATTTTGGCTAAATTTGCTTTGGAAAAATATTCCAAAGAATTAGGGCTTAGTGCTGACACAAATTATGATATAATTGAAGGTAAGTGCCTATTAAACCTGAATCTTACTTACCGACCATTATTCGATTATTTTTCCAACCATCTTGGTAGCTTCAAAGTTCTTTCCGGAGATTTTGTAGTTGAAGGAGACGGCACCGGTATCGTCCATATGGCTCCCGGCTTTGGTGAAGAGGATCAGATTCTTTGTCAATCTCAAGGAATAGAACTCGTTTGTCCTGTAGATAATGCTGGAAAATACACCAAAGAAATTTATGATTTTGTTGGTTTACAAGTATTTGATGCTAATGATCAAATTATTATTAAGCTAAAAAATCAGGGTAATTGGCTTAAAACCGAGCAATATATTCATAATTATCCGCATTGTTGGCGTACTGATACCCCTCTTATATACAAAGCAGTTCCTTCTTGGTATGTAAAAGTTAGCGAATTTAAAGACAGGATGGTTGAATTAAACCAACAAATTAACTGGATACCCTTGCATATCAGGGATAATCTATTTGGCAAATGGTTAGAAAATGCTAGAGATTGGTCAATTAGTCGCAATAGATTTTGGGGGACGCCTCTACCAGTGTGGAAGTCGGATGATCCGATTTATCCAAGAATTGATGTATATGGGTCAATAGAGGAGCTAGAGAAAGATTTTGGAGTGACAATCGTTGATTTACATAGACCTTTTATTGATCAGCTAACTAGAAAAAATCCAGACGATCCAACCGGTAAATCAATGATGGTTAGAGTAGAAGATGTTTTTGATTGTTGGTTTGAAAGCGGCTCTATGCCTTATGGACAAGCACATTACCCATTTGAAAATAAAGAGTGGTTTGAGGGACATTTTCCTGCTGACTTTATAGTGGAATATTCAGCACAAACACGTGGTTGGTTCTATACTTTAATGGTACTGTCAACAGCCCTTTTTGACCAACCACCTTTTTTAAATTGTATTTGCCATGGAGTTATATTAGATAGCACCGGACAAAAATTATCAAAGCGTCTTAATAATTATGCTGATCCACTAGAATTATTTGATAAATATGGTTCTGACGCTCTAAGAGTCACCATGCTCTCTACCAATATAGTTAAAGGTCAGGAATTATTGATCGATAAAGATGGAAAAATGGTTTATGAGAGCCTACGTTTATTTATCAAACCCATTTGGAATGCCTACCACTTCTTTACTTTGTATGCTAATAGCGATCAGATCAAAGCTGAGCTAGACTTTAATTCTCAAAATGTGCTAGATCGTTATATTTTATCAAAACTAAAAATATCAGTACAAAAAATTCAGCATGGGTTAGATAATTTTGACAGTCAAATAGCTTATAGTAGCATTGCCGATTTTTTTGAAGTATTAAATAATTGGTATATTAGAAGAAGTAGGAATCGTTTTTGGAAAAGTGAAAAAGATCAAGATAAGGAAAACGCTTATAATACCTTGTATACTTGTCTTGAAATAATGTCTATTGCTCAATCCAGTTTATTGCCATTAATTTCTGAGGAAATTTATTTGGGACTCACAGGGCTAGAGCAGAAAAGTGATAGTAGACTTTCTGCAAAAGTCGCTTGTACGCAAGGGTGTGAAGGAGACGCTTCACCTCGAACCGCAGCGTGCTCTAATTCCGTTACGGATTCGAGTGCCGCATCATTGTCCAAATCACCAGCAGAAGTAGAGTTTTGTAGGAAGTCTAGTGTTCATTTAGCAGATTTTCCTATACTTGATACGATAGAAATCGATTATGATTTGGTCAGCACTATGGATCAAATATTAGATATTTGTAGTAATGCTTTATTCATTAGAAGCAGTGAAAATATTCGGACTCGACAACCACTGAGTAGTTTAACAATCATTAGCAACAATAATGAATTATTAATAAAATTTGAAGAATTGATTAAAGATGAGATCAATGTTAAAAAAGTAATTTATAGAGATGATGTAGAAAATTATGCCGATCATAAATTATCGATTAACTTTCCTAATTTAGGCAAGCGTCTACCTCATAAAGTCAAAGATATCATAATAGCTTCTAAAAATCATCAATGGCAGCTCACCTCTGAGCATCTAATAATAGCAGGAGAGCAACTGAATAAGGACGAGTTCTCTCTAGTTTTACAACCTAAAAATGTTAAAGGTACAAAATCTTTAGCCAATAATCATGGACTAATATTGCTAGATTTAGACATAACAAAAGAATTATACGAAGAAGGTATAGCAAGAGATTTGGTACGCTTTATTCAACAAGCAAGAAAAGATGCCAATTTTGCTATAAGTGACAGAATCTTTCTAGAAATTATTGGTGAACTAGATTTTATGCTAATAGTCCAGCAGCACAGTCAATTTATTCTCGAACAAACCTTAAGTGAATTTGCTAGCAATTTTACGCCAGAATATATGACTAATATTGAATTAAATTCAGACATAATAAATATAAGGGTAGCAAGAGTTTCTAAGTAACCTCAAATATAGTCAATTCAGGAGAATTGGATAGCAAGAACGATGGAGCGAAGCCTATAGATAATAGGCGAGTGATCGAAGACGACGTCACTAAATTCTCATCAATGAACTATATAGAACTTGTAAAATTTGTTAAAATAGGTAAGGAAAATGGCTGGACGCTTAAAGCATGATCAAATCTTTCGTAAAGCTATGGAAAATCCACTAGTAGCACATGAACTTTTTGATGCCCATTTACCTAAACATATTAAGGATTTAGTAGATTTCACTAGCCTAGAAATGGACAATACAACTTTTGTTGAACCAAATTTAAGAGATACTATCTCAGACGTGTTGTTTTATACTAAATTTGGTAAGCAAGATGGTTATCTGTACCTGCTCGTCGATCATCAAAGCAGCCCTGATCATTTCATGGCTTTCCGTCTCTTCAAATATATGATGAATATTTGTAACAGATATTTAACTGAGAATCCTAAAACCAAAACTTTACCGTTAGTCTATCCGTTAATATTTTTTAACGGCACAAGAAAATATAATGTGTCTCGTAATTTGTGGAGTTTATTTGACAATAGTAAATTAATTAGGGATATTTGGGCAAATGATTATCAACTAGTAAATGTGCATGATATTGCTGATGAGGAACTGAAAAAAAGAGTGTGGTCAGGCATTCTCGAATTTTTTATGAAACATATAAAAAAACGTAATCTATTAAAGAAATGGCAGGAAATAGCCAATATTTTACCTGAATTTACCAAAGTGACTATAGGTTATAACTATATTGAAATGATTCTTTCTTACACTTTGACAAAAATAGATCAATCGGATAAAATAGAGTTGGAGAAATTATTAACCAGTAAGTTAAATCAACAAACAGGTACAAAACTTATGGGTAGTTTAGCACAACATTGGGAACAAATAGGTGAAGCTAGAGGTGAAGCTAGATTAGTAAAAACGATGATAAAAAGTGGTAGTTCTATTGAAGAAATCTCTAGAATGACCAAATTATCTACTACCAAAATTAGAGAGCTATTAAAAATAAATACTTAAAGCAGCTTCCTTAATTGTGACGACCTGATTTTGAAATGACACTGGCTTGCTTTCATCGGCAACAAGCGGCTTAAATTAACTGACTTTAAAAATACAGTCTAGCTTGATTTAATTGACTCTCAAAATTTCTTGGCTCACATTAATTGATTCTATATTTTCATCGGCTCACTTTATTTAGCTCTATCAAGTTGAGATTAGGTAAAAAAGTTAGAGGTTATATTCTTTTATGAGCATATTTGCCGGGGGCAAGTTCGATGGATTTTAACCTATCATAATCTATCGATTTTATTAACTCACCACTATTATCTTCTAACCAAGTAAGCCAGTAAGACCACCATGATCCTTGATGCTCATCAGCATTAATAAACCATGATTCACTAGTCAAGGTTAAGTCTTTATTAGTTTTATAATTATATTTAGACATTGCAGGAGGATTAACCACCCCTGCAACATGTCCAGAACTTGTAAGACAAAAGGTTTTGTTACCTTTTAATAGTTTTAATCCTTCATACACCGATCGCCACGGAGCTATATGATCGTCATTTGCAGCAAGGAAAAAAGAATTACAGTCAATCTTGCTCAAATCAATTGGCGTACCAAATAATGATAAGTTACTCGGTTCTTTTAATAAATTATTTAGATACATATTAGTTGGTAAATTCGTTGGATCAGCATTCCAATATAATAAGTCAAATGGCATTGGAGTTTGACCAAGCAGATAGTTATTAACAAAAAACGACCATACTAAATCATTAGCTCTTAGCAAACTAAAGCTATTCGACAAATAACGACCATCAAAATATCCTTTAGAATTCATTTCTTGTTCGATCATGGCAATCGATGACTCATTGACAAAAATACTTACTTCCCCAGGATTTTTAAAGTCTAAAAGGGTAGTAATAAAGCTGACACTATTAATATAATTTAAATTATTTGCCTTCAGATAAGCAACAGCAGTTGCAAGAAAAGTTCCACCAATACAATAACCAATAGCATTAATATGGTTATATCCAAACCGCATTATATATTCACAAGCTTCTAAAACTCCTTCTTTTACATAGTCCTCAAAACTTTTATCAGCTAGAGTTTCATCGGGATTAACCCAAGAGACCATATATACTTGAAAATTATGTTCGACAAGAAATGCTACCATTGAATTATGTTCAGATAGATCAAGTATATAGTATTTATTAATACAGGGTGGAATTATAAGTAATGGTATCGCCCGTGTTTTTTGCTTAGGTTCATAACATATTAACTGTATTAATTGATTCTGAAAAACAATTTTTCCTTTAGTAGTAGCTATATTTTTGCCAAGTAAAAAAGCATTATTATCGGTAGTTTTTATATTTAATATATCACTAGAATTTCTTATATCTGCAAGAAAGTTTTCTAAGCCTTGAACAAGATTCTGACCACCTGTTTCCAAAATTTTACTAAGAACTATCGGGTTACCAAAAGCAAAATTTGACGGAGAGAAGGCATTAATAAATTGATGCGTCATAAATGCCAAATGTTGTTTAAGGTCAGGTGCTAGTTCATATTGTTCGATATTATCCTGTAACCATTCTGAAGACATTAAATAGAACTGCTTAACAAAATCAAAATACGCATTATCCTGCCAAGCTAAATCCTTAAACCTTCTATCTTTACTATTTGGTGAAAAAAGAGGAGTGGTTGATTTCCCTACAAATTTCTCTACTGAATTTATGACAAGATTCTGAAATTTCTCAACATACTGAATATTTAGTTGCCAAAATTTTTCAGGATTTTTTACAAATTGTTCACTTAAGCTTGATAATATAACTCTATTTTTATCCATATCAATAAGAGATGCAGGGATCATGTTCCCCCTGCCCTGCATAAGACAAAGTATTATCTCTTGGTATTTATCACTAACTTTTTTTATATTTTTGATTATTTCATCACTAGAAATATTATCCACTATATCCAATTCCAATTCTTCAAGTCATTTGAGTATACTCAGGTAGAACTTCAAGAATTGGCGTTCCCGCGACCAAAGATCGAAACGGCCTAGTTACTCATGTACGCTACGCCGCTCAACTTTGCTACTGCCTAGCTCTTCTTGAAGTTATACTATCGTCTACCAACTCTTCATTTACAAGCAGTATATATAATATATACTATAAATTTCTAACACTAAGTGTTTTAAGAAAAAATTATTTCAAGTTTTTGCGGATATACCAAGCATATCCCAAATTTTGTCAATCTTTTTAACAACTTCACTAGTCATTTCTATTTTCTTACCCCAAACTCTATTAGTTTCTGGGACTATTTTATTAGTTGCATCTATTCCCATTTTACTACCAAGGCTAGACACAGGTGAGGCAAAATCAAGATAATCTATTGGTGAATTATCGATAAAAGTAGTATCCCTAGAAGGATCTACCCTAGTAGATATTGCCCAAACCACTTCCTTCCAGTCACGAATATCTATATCATCATCTACCACAATAATAAATTTTGTATACATGAATTGTCTTAAAAATGACCAAATCCCCATCATTATTCTTTTTGCATGACCTGCATAAGCCTTACGAATAGATACCACAGCAACTCTGTAAGAACAACCCTCAGGTGGCAACCAAAAATCAACGATCTCTGGAAATTGCTGTTGAATTATCGGAATAAACATTGCATTTAATGCTTCACCAAGTATAGATGGCTCATCTGGGGGTTTACCAGTATAAGTACTTAAATATATAGGTTGTCTTTTCATGGTAATAGTCTTAACATTAAATACTGGAAAATATTCAACGTCATTATAGTAACCTGTATGATCGCCAAATGGTCCTTCTGGTAGATACTCATCAAAACTTACATGCCCTTCAATAACAATTTCACTATGAGCTGGCACTTTCATATCTATACTGACGCAATTTACCAGTTCAATTGACTTACCTCTTAATAATCCAGCAAAATTATACTCAGACATATTATCGGGTAGCGGCATAACAGCAGCCATAGTCACGGCAGGACTTGCCCCAATAACCACTGCAGCAGGGAAAGGATCAATCTTTGCTGATTGCCAACGCTTATGTTGCTGAGCTCCACCTCGCATTTTAAGCCAGCGCATAATAAGTTTGTTACGCTCTACTACTTGCATTCGGTATATACCAAGGTTAAAATTATCTATTTTTTCTAAGCTAGGTCCTTTTGTAACAACTATTGACCAAGTAAGTAGTGGTGAAATATCAAGAGGCCAGCAGGTTTGTATCGGCAATATATTAACATCAGGATCATTAATTATCACTTCTTGACAAGGAGCTTTTGACAAAATCTTGGGTGACATAGCCAATATTCTTTTGGCGAGTGGCCACATAGCAAAGGTTTCTTTAAAGGAAGAAGGTAGTTCTGGTGCTTTAAGAAAAGCTAGCAATTCACCAAATTTCCTCAACTCTTCTGTATTTTTTAAACCAAGTCCTAAGGCAATCCGCTGCGTGCTGGCATATAAATTAGTTAAAACTGGCATATCAGACTTAGTCCCATCATCTCTAATAACATTTTCAAACAAAAGAGCAGGACCATCTTTTATTAAAACTCTTCTACTGATTTCTGTTATTTCAAGGTTAGATGATACAGGATAAGATATACGATTTAGGAGACCATTTTGCTCTAAAATTTTTAGGAATTGTGGTAAATCTTGAAAACTCATATAATTTTACGAAAATATAAATACAGGCTTAAAATAATAGCGATAATAATGTTAGCATAACAAGCAAAGATAAAATTTGAATCTTTAGAAGCAAGATTTTGTAATACAAAGTGTAAATATGTGATAATTATTGCAGAAAGTGCTGTAATTAGAATCTGCCTCAGACTAGATTTTTTATTATAAGGCTGTCTTAAAAAAACCGACAATGTTAGAAAAACAAGTACAAAATTATACATTGGCCAAATCAATCTTTGGTGTCCCTCAGCAACTAATTTAATCTGTCTCTGCTTTGATAGATTATTGTTGGGTTTTAATAATTCATGAATATAATATTCATTGATTTCTCGACTATACTCTTCCTTTACCAATCTTTTAGCATCATTACTGACTAATTCTACTGTTAGAACATCAAATGATAAATTAGTTAAATTACCATTATAATCATATACCTGCCTAACTCCATCTTTTAGTTGAAAAAACGAAGAGTTATTATATATTTTAAATATCCCCGATCTAGAAAATAAAATTGCATGATTATCATGTTTACGATTATCAAAAAGGATTAAATCTTTCATAGTACCATCAGCCAATTTTTTATCAAAATAAACTGTGATATCTTTAGAAATTGTATTAAATGTCTTCTCATCTAGTAGAGTGGATGCATAATTATTTTTCATGAAATTAAGATCTGATTTAAGCTTTGCATAAGATAATGGCAATAAACTAATCGAAATATAATAAGCAAATAACGTAACTGTCAAAGCTACAATCAATGCTGGACTAGCTAGTTGTATATTACTTAATCCCAAATTTTGCAGAATAATTATCTGACGCCTCTCACTTAAAGCATTATAAGTATAAATAATAGTGATAATAGTTGCAAAAGGTAGCAAAATAAATAGCAAAGATGGAATAACTAAAATAATTAAATTTAAGAAATCCTGAGCTTTTATTCCTTTATCAATTAAGTACAAAAACTTTAATATCTGAGTAATCCATACAAGGCTAGTGATCGAGAAAATAATTATCACCAAGGATGGTACAATATTTCTTATTATATAACGTTTATATATTAACATTCTGTAATCATTTATAGTCTTTCAAATATGTATACTCAAATGAGTTATCACAGTACTATTATCTACCAAATCCATGTAGTATACTATAAAATTTCTATCCACTAAGTTAAAAAATACAATTATACCTTCTGCTTTAAAAAATTATTTATAACCCATTAAGGTTCTATATAACTCATTCGTTGCCACCTAAAATGCCTCCTCGCTAATAGCGGAGTAATGCTAGTCAGGGTAACTATAAAATATCACTATGTTATTTTTTATCAGCTAGCCAGGGTAGCTTTGAAACTAAACCTTGACTCCTATATAAAAAAAGCTATTTTATCAATTTAAATAGTTTATATTAACTATCTTGTTAAACTGAATATTATTAAATAGGAAACAATTTTTTATGTCAAAAAATCATAGACATTCTAAACAAAAAAATTTACAGACAAATCCTTATCGTGACAACAACGGTGACCTTACCCCAAAGTATTTTGATGATACGAAAAATTTTGACCAATTAAATGATACAAATAAAAAGTTTCATCTGAGAGGAACTATAAAGAAATACGGTGAAGACTTACTATCAGAAAACATGAAAGACGCAGCTATAAAGCTTGGAGTCATCACTGCTCCTTCCCCTTCTTCTAATACAGGTAGTTGACTTACTACTGCTGCTGATGTTCTTGCAACTATCCCCAAAGCGGTTGTCTTAACACTAGCCGCTAGTGAAGTATTAAAGGCTGTTGGTGCACTCCCTACTGGATATAACCATAACCACCCATCTGCAGAACCTACAGATAACTCCGATGCAGTTCATCATAGAGGTAAACGTGGTGTGGGGGATATATCAGAAGTACAATCCATTACTTTGTCAAATCAGAACTGTTTGGCAGTTGGAGTGAAAAGACATCCCGCTAACGGGCATATAGACTGGGGCGAGTTATTTAAAAAGTGTTATAATGAACCTTGCCACAAAGGTCAATCATTTGTTTCAAGCGATGAAGGAGACAGCTTTAATTGGGAGTATTTATTAAAAAATCTACATTTAAATGAGTGCAATGGATTGAGTTCTGCTGGTAAATATCAAGAAGCTCTAACAGAATGCAACAAGGCTCTTGAGGTAGATCCAAATTTTACACAAGCCCTTGAACAGAAAGCTGCTCTAGAAGAATTACTAGCAGCACTTACTACCATTGAGCCATCTCCCTAGCTCTGCAGAAAATTCCACTCCTACAGCGAACTCTACCACTATAATGGAAGAAAATACACCTACCACTATAACGGAAGAAAACACACCCAACCTAGAACCTCATAATGCTCCATTTAATAGGGGTTCTGTTCCTACAGCAGCACCACACAAACAAACTACTGAAGGTCAAGGATGGTCGCTGAAAGATATATTGACAGCTGCAGGTTCAGCTGCGATTGTAGTAATTACGGTAGGTGGTATTGCTACTTATATTTACAAAAAAGGTACTGCTATTTGCCAGGAGTATTGTAGTAAAACAGAAGAACCATACACTACATTTGCTTTTTCAGTACCTAAAGACACCGATTTAATGGGTAATGGGTCAGGAGATGCAGATTCATCAGAAGTGCCACTATAAGTTGCAAAAAGAACAGTAGAAATATTGTTAAAAAAGCAAAGCACCAATACTATAGCTAACCCGTTAAGGTTCTAGATAGCTACTCGCTAATAGACATTTAGGAGCTTATAACAATATACTCGATGAAAATCAACAATTGCGTTGTCGTTGTCCAAGACCTGCGGTACTCACGTACTAATGTACACTGTGCTCCTCGGCTTGGACACTTCTAGCACTTGTTGATTTTGATCTTCGTCTACCAACTCTTCATTTACGAGCAGTATATCAAGAACTTATCCGTGTTAGCTATACCGTTTTAACAAAATTATCCCTCTGAACTAATTGATAAAATCAAAGTCTTTCCCTTGTTGAATATATTGTCTTATTCTTGACATTAATTCTTGGAAATACACCAAATTATGCCACGTCATAAGTACCGCCCCTAGAATCTCTTTTACCTTTACCAAATGATGTAAGTAAGCTTTATTATAATTTTTACATGCTGGGCATGGACAATCATATTCTAGAGGTTCATGATCGCTACTATATTTACTATTGCGAATATTTACTATACCATATTTGGTAAAAGCTTGACCATTCCGACCCGAGCGGGTTGGAATAACGCAATCAAACATATCTACTCCCCTTGCAACCGCACCAATAATATCATCTGGTTTACCAACCCCCATAAGATATCTTGGCTTATATTTAGGTAACAAATCCGGAGCATAGTCTAACACATTGAACATTAGTTCTTGCCCCTCACCTACTGCTAGACCTCCGATAGCATACCCTTCAAAATCTAATTCTACCAAATTCTGTGCTGACTGAACACGTAACTCCTGATATATACTCCCCTGTACAATACCAAATTGACCATAACCTTCTCTTTGAACAAAGGCTTTTCTTGACCTCTCTCCCCATCTAGATGTCAACTCCATAGATGATTTTGCTTGCTCAAATGTTGCAGGATATGGGGTACATTCATCAAACGCCATAGTAATAGTGCTATCAAGAAGATATTGTATCTCAGTTGCACGTTCGGGAGTTAACATATGCTTACTACCATCAATATGAGAGTTAAAAATTACACCTTCTTCGGTAATTTTACGTAATTTCGATAGGGACATGACCTGAAAACCACCTGAGTCAGTAAGTACAGGCTTTGACCAGTTCATAAATTTACGCAAGCCCCCAAGCTTAGCAATTCTTTCAGCAGTTGGCTGCAACATTAAGTGATAAGTATTACCAAGTACTATATCAGCTCCGGTAGACTCCACTGCTTCGGGCAACATGGCTTTTACCGTACCTTTCGTACCGACTGGCATAAAAGCTGGGGTACGTATCTGACCGTGCCTAGTAGTAATAACACCAGTTCTTGCTTTTTTATGTTGAAACTTTAAGTCAAATGAAAATTTTTGCATTATTAATTTACCTTTTCAATACACATAGCTATCCCCATCCCTCCACCTATACAAAGTGTTGCTAGCCCTTTTTTCGCGTTAATTTTTTGCATTTGATGAATTAATGTTACCAAGATTCTTGCCCCACTTGCTCCTATTGGATGACCAAGAGCAATAGCCCCTCCGTTCATATTGACTTTATTAATATCCCAATTCATCTGTTGATTTACATAAATAGCTTGAGCGGCAAAAGCTTCATTAGCTTCTATTATGTCCAAATCTTCTACTTTCCAACCAGCTTTGTCCAAAGCCTTCTTCGATGCTGGTACTGGACCTGTTCCCATAATATTTGGTTCTACCCCTACTTCAGCATATGATACAATTCTAACAAGAGGTTTTAGATTATATCTCTTTAATGCTTCTTCAGATACTACCATTAAACAAGCTGCTCCATCATTAATAGAAGAAGCATTACCAGCTGTTACAGTACCTTCTTTGTCAAAAGCTGGACGTAGTTTAGCTAGAACTTCTAATTTAATATCAGCTCTAATTCCCTCATCTTGATCAAATATTAATGTAGCTTTTTGCATCTTAACTTCTACTGGTAAGATCTCGTCTTTAAAACGACCTTCTGCTTGTGCTTCACGTGCTTTTTGGTGTGATTTTAGTGCAAACTCATCTTGCATTTCTCTAGTAATATTAAATCTTTTAGATATATTTTCGGCGGTAATTCCCATTAAATTATTAGAAAATACATCGGTCAAACCGTCATACTGCATCAAATCTACCATTTGTGTGCTACCTAACTTATGACCAGCACGAATATACGATCCATGTAAACCCAAAGACATATTTTCTTGCCCACCAGCTATCACAATATCATTATCACCTGCAATAATACTACTTGCTGCTAAACATACCGTTTTTAACCTAGATCCACATACTTTATTAACTGTGAAGCCTGTAACTTCTTTAGGTAATCCAGCTTGGATTAGAGCTTGCCTAGCAGGATTTTGTCCTACGCCACCAGTGATTACCTGTCCCATTATTACTTCATTAATAATAGCTGGATCTAGTTTACTATCTTTTAAAATTGATTCTATAATGATAGCTGCAAGTTTAGTTGCTGGAATTGATCCTAAGCTTCCTAGCAGAGATCCTACTGCTGTTCTTTTTGCATGAGTTATATAAACTGCCTTTTTACTCATCGAGTATACTCCTTAAATAAGATATCTAAATTGTTATTAATCAAATAGCTAATATGACCACTTGGTACTTCGAAGATCATAGATTCTCTAAATAATTTGTGTAAGGATAACATAGATGATTTTGGTACTATTTTGTCATTACTTGCAATTATTTGATATACTGGTTTATTTATTAATGTCGGATCAATGGTGATATTGTTGACTTTCCATTGAAGTTTTGCAAGCATATTATTGCCTACTACATCATCCATAATTTGTATATATATATTTCTAGACAAAGCAGTTCCAGACATCAACCAATTTTCTACTCTAAAAGATAAATCTCTTATTTTTGGTACAGTTATGGTAAAAAATTTATCAAGTTTTGTACTGAAATAATTTGGCATTAATAGGAAAAAAAGAATCTGAATATGTAGTTTAGGGATCATTGGCAAATTTCGTACATAATAATCTAGACCAAGATATTGGTATATATTCCTTGCTGTAGCAAAATGGGAGAAATCCCAAGGAGTTGAAAGTAATGTTAATGTTCTTATCATGTTTGGTATTATTATAGTGGCTGCCATTCCTATAATACCACCGATACAGTGTCCCACTAAGTCTATTTGATACTTTTTTTGTCTTAAATTGCTAATAATTTCAACTACCCTCTTTACGTAGTCTTCTAACAAATAATCAGCTTCATCAACTTCAAAGCAATCAACTAGAAACACCTCACCACAATGTCTTAAGTTATCAACAAAGCTTTTTGATTTAGCTAAGAAGAGAATTTCCGGGGAGTTAAAGATCGAAGGAATAACTAAGAATATTCTTTTTTTACTAATAATGCAATCTTGCGATGCCAGTGTTTTATAATATAAAATTTGATAATATTTTGTTTTAGTTATTTTTTTACCCAAGGAACAATACTTATTACCCAATAAATATTTGGATGAATAATCATTATATTGATCAAAATATTCTTGATATTTATTATTATATATCAAATCTTATGCCAGCAATCACATTATGAGTTCTGTAAGAATTTTTAGTCATTTCAGCAGTGCTATATTTCTTTTCAGTATCATTATATTTATATTGCTTAGATGGTACTTTTCCATAATCTCTCCAACTATATACAACATCAAAATTTACATGATCAAGCACATTGATAGACGTCCCAATAGTCAACTGATAGGCAAAATTATTAGCCTTCTTAGAAGACACAGAAACTGCTACCATTGGGTTTGTGACTGTATCGCTGTGTTTCACAGTAGCTGTTATTGTTTCTTTTATTTGAGCCATTCCAACACCTGCTCCTATAAAGAACTTGGCAATACCTACACCATACAAATCAATATAACTATTAAGTAACAATGACTCTACTTTGGCTTTATGTGCTACTTCTGCACGTGTGTGAGATATTTTCGGTAGTGTCTTATTGTCATTCCTAACAATATTTAGAATATTCTTATCAATCTTACTGCTTTCCAATTTTGGAACAAAATCGAGTGTTAAATCTACTCTAACATTATTCATTACATAATAGCCTACACCAAAACCAGAAATAGCCTTAATTGGATAGTGCTTCTTTCGTATATTAGAGTTAGCCTCACTTCCTTCACTTAATATTGTTGCACCAACTTCTGCTTTTACATAAAATTGATTTTCATCTGCTATTGATATGGTAGAAGTCAAAATAACAGAAGTTGCAACAGCGATTAATAACAATAGTTTTCTCATATACTCTCGTTAGATTTTCTATATAGACATAAAGAGTTATAGCATCTCCTATCTTGCTATACAAGCTAAATTAAAATATCTTGACATAGGGAGGCTAATAATATATAAGTTCCTAACTTTCTTTGGTTTTCATAATAGCCTTAAGCCATTATAGAGAAACTCTTGAACATAGTCCTCAAGTTTTTTTTTTGTCTTAGGGAATCCTTATTATGACTAGTATACAGTCAAACTTATTTAAAAGCAAATTCAGAACTATATTTTGGCCTATCCATAATCATGAGCTTGGAAAATTCATACCTATGTGCGGTCTGATATTCTGTGTCCTATTCAATCAAAACATATTAAGAATTTTAAAAGATAGTATTTTAATTTCAGAGATTAGTGCTGAAGTAGTAAGTTTTACTAAAGTTTATTGTGTAACACCTGCAGCAGCTTTATTCGTTATAATCTATGCTAAGATGCTTAATCATTTTAGTTTTGAAAAGATTTTTTGCTATTTAATCACTTTTTTTGTTGGATTCTTCATTCTTTTTGCTTTCATTATTTATCCAAATGTCGATATTTTCCATATTAGTCCAAATTCACTAGAACAAATTATGGGAACTTATCCTCATCTTAAATGGTATATAGCTTTAATTGGTAATTGGAGTTATATGGTTTTCTATACATTATCTGAACTTTGGCCAAATATCTTTTATGTTTTACTTTTTTGGCAGTTTGCTAATGAACTTACTACAACAGAAGAAGCAAAAAGGTTTTACACGCTTTTTTCATTATTTGGCAATTCTTCTTTAATATTTGTAGGCTTTTTGATGATGAACTTATCATCTGAGAACAGTATTGCTAAATATTTTTTAACCGTATCGGACAACAAAACTACACTTATAAAAATATCAACAAGTCTCGTGGTAGTTTCTGCTGTTATATCATGTTTACTTGTAAAATTTATTACCAAAAATGTTTTTACAAATCCAACATTTTATGCAAATGCTAAAAGTGGTAGATCTACTAAAGAAGGCATGGGTTTAATTGAAAGTTTTAAATATATAACAAGATCAAAATATTTATGGTTAATGCTAATTTGCTCTGCTGCCTTTGGTTTATCAATGAATTTGGTAGAAGCAGTATGGAAAGCAAAAATTAAGGAATTATACCCCACTGTTAATAGTTATGCAGAATTCAATAGTCTTTACATTCTTTGGACTGGAGTTGCTATTATGGTAATGACTATAATAGGCAATAATATAATGCGTAGCCATGGCTGGTTTGTTGCTGCAGTAATTCCGCCAATTGTCATGATGATTACTGGTATATTGTTTTTTATCTTAATCGTATTTGACCACCAAGTATTATCGATATTTGATAGTAGCATTCTCATGACACCCTTAGCTCTTGCGGTGTCAATTGGTGCTTTACAAAACATTCTAGTGAAAGGTAGTAAATATTCAATTTGGGATACCTCAAGAGAAATGTTATATATTCCTCTTGACCAAGAGCTAAAGACAAAAGGTAAGGCAGCTGTAGACGTCATTAGCTCGAAGGTTGGTAAATCTTCGAGCGGGTTAATACAGTCAATTATTTTCACATTAATACCAACAGCTACTTTTAGCTCTATATCACCATTTTTAATGGTGGTATTTACCATTGTTTGTATTGTATGGATTCACTCGGTAAGAAAAATATACTTTGAGTATAAAAAAATTGCCTAGCCTACTTCACTATGCATACTTAGGTAGGACTTCAAGAATTGGCGTTCCCGCGACCAAAGACCGAAACTGCCTAGTTACTCATGTACGCTACGCCGCTCGACTTTGCTACTGCCTAGCTCTTCTTGAAGTTATACTATCGTCTACCAACTCTTCATTTATGAGCAGTACACTATTGTTCGCTTATCGAATTCGCGTATAATGTATTGACATAGTATGTACTATTTATTATTATATTAAATAAAATATATGAAACTATGAGCTACAAATTAGATAAATATGAGCAGGATATAGAGATTAATTTTGAAGAACAACCTAGTATTAAAAATCAAAATGATATTAAACTATTTCAAAATGCAGCTAAAACACACCTAAAGAGAAAGCATCCTATTACTATAAGAGTAGCTGAGCAGGATATTGAAGCTATAAAAATTAAGGCTTCAAAACTTGGGTTAGCATATCAAACATATATTAATATGTTAATTCATAAAGAAGCCACAAAATTGTAGTTGTTAGGTAGTTTAAGTTGATTAAATTTAGATATAATTATGAAAAGAATTCAAAATTATTGCTTGAAAGAGGAATAGGTTTTGAAGAAATAATTCAATCTATAGCAGATGGGAATCTATTAGATATAACTAAACATCATAATCAAGAACAATATCCTGATCAGCAAATTCTATATGTAAGGATACTAACTGAAATATATGCTGTACCTTATATAAAAGAAGATGATAACACTATTTTCCTGAAAACACTATTTCCAAGTAGAAAAGCAAGAAAGAAATTTTTAGGTTAAGGTTTATAGGTAAAATTATATTCAGACAAAATTAAATCTAATTTAAAAGAAACTAATTAACCTCAAGTATCGATGTAATAAATTGATAATAAGCCCAGTACCATCCCCCCTTAAAACATCGAGGACTATTACACCTACTTAAACGCACACTTGGCAATATTTATTTTTATATACTCTACCACAAAAAAATAATTGAAATTAATCACTTTTCTACTTAGTGGAAGATAATTTTAGAATATAATATTTAAAGACTTAAAGAATTACTTTATTAATTAGTGGGTTTTTTATATACTTCCATTACTCAGATTATTACGCTTACAAAAAGAATATATAAAATTAGCCTCTCAAAAATAGGAATTTATGCTCAATAACATTAACTTTATAAGTAAAGAATTATCAAATAATCAAGCAACTGTAGTTTTTATTAACGAACAACTAAAATTAGACAATGAGTTATTGCTACTTGACCAACAACATCATGGTTTAATTTCTAAAACTATTCAGAATAAATTAGTATTTGCTGGGAAATTTGGACAAATTAAAATTGTTAACTCTGTTGCTAAGGATGGGGAAATAAAATATTTAATCATAGTTGGCATTGGTGATGAAACAAAACTAAAGACCTCTTGTATTGAAGAGATCGGGGGAAGAATTTTATCCAGTAGTACTTGCTGTAAAATTAGAACTATTGGTATAAAAATCTCTCATAATATTGGACGATATGAGCCAGCTGTTGTAGCGATGCTTATAGCTAGCGGCTGTTTGCTTGCTTCATATAGATTTGATAAATACAGAACTACCCAAAGTGAAGGAGAAAAATTTGTTGTAGATTCTCTGGAGATTTCTATAGATGACAAGTCTAAAGCAGAAGAATTATTTAATGATAAAAAATCATTGGCTAAGGCAGTATTCTTTGCTAGAGATATGATAAATGAACCATCCAACATCAAAACCCCTCAATCTTACTCCGAAAAAATATTAGAACATCTTGAACCATTGGGAGTTGAGACTATTATTATCGGTGAAAGAGAAATGAAGAATCTTGGCATGGGGGCTTTACTTGGTGTTGGACAAGGTTCGCAAAATGAATCTAAACTTGTAGTAATGCAATATAATGGTTTGGATGATGATACCCCGCCTGTAGCTTTCGTTGGTAAAGGAGTTACTTTTGATAGTGGTGGGATTTCTCTTAAACCAGCAGCCAATATGGGAGATATGAAATATGATATGGCTGGCTCAGCCGCAGTAGTTGGAGCTATCATGGCTTTGGCTAGTCGTAACGCCCAAGTTAACGTGGTCGGGGTAGTAGGGCTTGTAGAGAATATGCCATCAGGTAACGCTCAACGACCGGGAGATGTGGTAACCACTATGTCCAAAAAAACAGTGGTGGTGGATAACACTGATGCAGAAGGTAGGTTAGTCCTGGCTGATGCAATTTGGTATACTCAAGAAAAATTTAAACCTCAATGTGTCATTGATCTTGCTACCCTTACTGGAGCTATCGTTGTTGCTCTTGGCAAAACTTATGCTGGATGCTTCACTAATAATGATGAATTAGCTAATAAGCTAATAGAGGTTGGTAATAAAGTTAATGAAAAATTATGGCGTATGCCTCTGCATAAAGATTTTGATGAAATGATTAAATCTGACATTGCTGATCTTGCCAATATTGGTAATGTCCCTGGAGCGGCTGGTAGTTGTACGGCAGCTCAATTTATAGGAAATTTTATTAAGGAAGGTATGGTTTGGGCTCATCTTGATATTGCTGGTGTTGCCTATAATAAAACAGGTAATCCTCTTGGTCCTAAAGGAGCAGTAGGTTATGGTGTAAGGCTTCTTAACCAATTTATCCAAGATCACTATGAAAAATAATCAAACAAATCGTATTTTTGTAGTTGGTAATGAAAAAGGTGGAGCGGGTAAAACTACCTGCTCCATGCATCTAATTACTGGCTTATTGTATAATGGTCATACGGTAGCTAGTATTGATACTGATTCACGTCAGGGTTCTTTAACAAATTATTTAAAGAACAGAGGTGATTACAATGTAAAGAATCCGGGTAATCCGGTTAAAACCCCTCAGCATTTTCATTTGACCGAAAGTCAAGAACAAGTTGTTGGAGCTAAGGAAGAGGACGAGAAAACTAGGTTTGAACAAATAATTGAACAGACAAAAAATGCTGATTATGTAGTAATCGATACGCCAGGAAGTTACTCTTTCTTATCGAGATTAGCTCACTCTTATGCTGATACGGTGATTACCCCAATTAATGATAGTTTCCTTGATTTTGACGTACTAGCCAAAGTTAATGCTGACAATTTGTCAATTATCTCCCCATCAATCTATAGCCAAATGATTTGGGAGCAGAAAATGCAGAAAGCTAATCGTAATGGTGAGACAATTAACTGGATTGTTATGCGTAATCGATTAAGCAACTTGGATGCAGTCAATAAAAGGAAAGTTGGTGCTGCTCTTGAACAATTAGCCAAAAGAATTAGCTTTAAGATTGCTCCTGGCTTTAGTGAAAGAGTAATTTTCCGAGAATTATTTTTACAAGGACTAACATTACTTGACTTAACAACAGCCAATCATGGTAAAACGCTTAGTATATCTCACGTAGCTGCTCGACAAGAATTACGAGATTTTTTACACTTTCTTGAAATTATTTGAGTGTATAATCAATATAACCATTAGTTCGATATCGAACTGAAGCAAAAAAGTCCAAGAGGATAATATGACAACACCATTGATATCAAAATTTATCGGTTGGAATTATTTGGCAAAGAAATCACTTGGAGCTAATGATGGTGGAGAATTAGGAGGAATATACAAAAGTTCTGATGACCTTCTATCCATGATTAAAAGCGAAGGGGATTCTCGAAAAAATATATCAGAGTTTCTAGGCTCACAAATTTTTCAAGCAACAAACCCAAATCATGGAGCTAAAGTTTCTCTCACTGTACCTGATCATCTTACCGAAAAAGTACATCAGGAAGGAGGACTTCAAAGTGATGGCTCTGAGGTATATGTACGGTCTGAATTTTTTAAGAATTATAGTGGTGATATGTATGTAGATATGGATAAACACATGTCTACAAAAACTAAACCAAGTGGTTGGCTTCGAAAAGATGGGGGAAGACCGATTTTCATGGGAACAAGAGAATTATTATCTAATACTTTAAGCAAAGCTTTTGAAGAACTTCATTATAGTTCTTTTGATAAAATAGCTCCAACTAGCTTATTAATAGGTGACTTTGATATTCATACAGGTAACATAGGAGTTATAAGAGACCCCGAAGATTCTACCATTCTTCCCAAACTAGTTCGTATAGATTTTGCTGGAAGTCTTGACCAATTAGAGGATAACATCCATCCAAATTCTTGGTCTAGACATATGCCCTTACTAGGTCCAACTAATCATTTTAGAGAATTCCCAAGTAGCCTAAAGTATAATGAGTTATTTGTAAAAGGTTTACTTGATACTGCCCAAGTTGATTTAAATGATACTATTGATAATAGCTTTGCTGAATTATCAAAATATTATAGTGATAAAGCACTAGCAAATTGGGCGAAAATGGCAATGCACCAGAAATTTAAGGACATAGCCCCAGAAAACATAAAGATTGCTGATGTTAAAGATGCTCTTAAAGAGACTATGCAAAAGAGACAACAATCATTAAAAGAATATGGGTTGCAAATTAAATTGGGTCTTTTAGTAACAAAAGGAAAAATTAACACACCAAAATTACGAGAATTAGTCCAAGAACATCCCGATTATTTTAACAATATAATCAACCAAACCAAAAAATTAAAATTAAGAAAAGAAAAGAAAATAGAGTATATTTTAGACTATAAAGCTCGAGAAGTATTATTAATTAAAGAAATAACCCACACAATAAGAGAGGCAGTAAAGCAAGGAAAACAAGCACTATCAATACAAGCTAATAATCTTGCAAATAATCTAGAATCATCTGTGCAAATATCTAGAAAAGCACTAGACGTTATGCATATTAGTGATGCAACAACTGCAACTACTGAAATTCGAGCTAATGAAATTCAGCCCGTACCCTGCAAAGTAACCCCAATCAAAGTAGATTTGGTAACATTAGCTTTTAGACAAGAAATTATTGCTAAACAACAAACAACCTTAAAAAACGTCCTAGCTGAAGCAAATATTAAGAGTGAGACAGGAGTTGCTGTTAGCAATCTTGCTATTAATTCTCAGCAATTTAAAGAGTTTATAGAAAATAACAACGAATTAATACAAAAAACCTGGGCTAGCTCCGTTACAAAGAGCGCTGTTACTCAAGCCATGAATGACGAAGTGCAAAGCTATGCAAAAATCCATCAGGCTAATAATTTTAAGCCGTTAACTTGGAGCAAGCAGGCATCAATAGACAATATAACTGATACCAGATCAAGGATTATTAAAGTCAAAGATCAAGAATTATTTGAACTAACAGAAACTACGGTCAAGACTTCTACTAAAGTAATTTTAGAGGATTGCGTAACAGAAAAAGAGATTACCAATTATCGTAATATTAATCTACCATTAGCCATCAAACCACCTGGTACAGCTGTACATTTTTCGTTCCCAGTGCAAAACGAGAAAGGTGAAAATATTGCAAGCTCGAAGGCACTTTATTTTACTACTCACTATAATGAGCAAGGAAAACTAGTAGAAATAACCAACCCATTATCATTAAAGTTTACTGACGATGATAAAGATGCTATAGGCTATATACAAAGGGGGGATAATATTTACACTATCCCTGTGACCAAGGGTCAGTACGAGGCAATGCTACAAGAAGTAGCAAAAAATCAAGGATGTGCTATCAATATGTCACAAACCATTATCCCCCCTGAGGCAAGCGACTCTATAGGTGAATTAACACAGATTCAGAGTAGCTTAAAACATCATGTGAACAACACTCCACCTGAAACAAACACAGTAGTATCAACAAAACAAAAGACATTATCCCGACACCAACAACGTAATAGAACTCATGGTTACATTTAATATTTCATTTTTGCTTTTAATAGTGAGCTGATTTTTAGTAGCAGAAGTAGAGAAGGAATTGTGATTATAATAATAAATGTAAAAAAGCTTTTCCATCCAAATTGTACGACAATATATCCTGAAAGAGCTGGAAAAATCGATCTTGAAAATCCCATCATAGAAGAAAAAAATGAATACTGAGTGGCACGAAATTTGCCTGTGCATATTGAAGCTATAAAAGCAATGTAAGCTGTCATAGCCATCCCGCAAGTTATACCTTCACAGACTGTGGTAATAAAGAATAATGGTAGATTTTTGCCATAAATCTCATGCACAATAAGTGAGGTATGTGCGATTGCATGAATTACGCCAAATATCAGCAAGCTATCTAAGATATTCTTTTTTTTCATCACTAAGCTGGCTATTAGTCCACCAATTATTGTAGATATTATGCCAAAGAATTTCCCTGCACTGGCTATTTCAAATTCGTTATAACCAAGATGTATTAAGAAGGGGTTCATCATCATAGTAATAAAATCATCTGGTAATCTATATAAAATAAGGAAAACTATTATTAAAAAGACTAAGGAAAAAGACCCTACAGGTCTTAAGATATTTTGTACAAAGTTTGAAATATTTATTTTATGATCTGGATAAGTTTTTGAGGCTAAGTCGTGTTCTAACCGCAAGATACTTGTAACCAAAATAGCAGAACAAACAAGTACAGAAATGGCAAAAATTTTATATATATTATTCCATCCTAAATAGCTTGACAGATAGATAGCTCCAGAACTTGAAATTAGCATACCAATGCGGTAGCCAAAAATATAAATTCCAGAAGCTGCTCCTTGAGATTCTTTTGCAATAATTTCGGTTCTGAAAGCCCCTAGGATACTATCTTTAGCTGAACTTAAAAATGATATTATCAAGCCTACTAGTGCAAACAATATTAGACTGTGGTGAGGATTCATGGTACTTAAAAGAAAAATAGTAAATGCCAACAAAATCTGGATTAGACAAATCCAAGATAATCTATGACCAAGCAGTTTTCTTAATTGACCTAAATATATAGTGTCAAAAATAGGAGCCCATAAAAAGTTAATAGAATAGGGCATTATGATAAAAGCAAACATACCAATAGATTGTAAGTCAATATTTTCCTTGGCCAACCAGTAGTTTAAAGTATTACCTGTAATCATTAAGGTAAACCCGCTAGTTAGTCCAAATAACCAAATAACGAATAATTTTAAAGGAGTTAACATAAAATTAATATTGGAAAAAAGTTAGAATACCGTAATAATTTTTTTATACAAGCTAGATTTCTCTACATCGCAGTACATCCCGACTTTTAAATTACTCTAAAGAAGTTTTTAGGTTGACTGAATTGATAAAAAATATTATTATTACTTTTTAAACTTAAGCTAGTGAAAGTTTGAAGGTTGATTTATAGTCAATTCAGGAGGATTTGGTGCTAGGAGCGATGGAGCGACGCCTATATGTAATAGGCGAGCGACGAGTGACGACGTCACCAACTTCTCATCAATTGACTATATCACTTTCTAGGTTTTTGCAAGTAATACCAAGGATAGTTTTATATGAAAGTTGTAAGTTCGTTAAAATCTTTAAAGAAAAGAGATAAAGATTGTCAGGTTGTAAAAAGAAAAGGTAAAATCCTTGTAATAAACAAGAAAATCAAAAGATTTAAAGCTAAGCAAGGCTAAAATGTATATTTACAGGGAAATTTGCACAGCCAATAGTTAATATGTAGTAAGTATTAACTACGAACGATGATATTAACGTTCAATATGTTGTGTTTTTCTCTTTTCATCTCCTATTCTTTGTACAAATTTGGCAGTTGTAGTAGGAGTTTTCTTTTGTGTTCTTTCCTTAACTTCTTTAGTCTTAAGTGTAATAGGTTTGCTGTCCACGTGTTCTGAAAGGCCATATTGCCCAACATTCTTGCCGGTTAATACATAAGTCACATAATCTATCATATGTTTTATAAAATTGCTAAGCCCTCCTATAGAATGAGCTTCTAGCTGAAACCATGTTTTCCCGTCTTTCGTTTTTCCAACTAAAAATTCCCTAAATATTTCTCCAGCTTGCACTGATGCATCTGGCTCAGCTTTATTACCTCTATGATGTGAAGAGATTCGTTCTTTAACTAATCCTAAATCTTTTAAGGTATCATACATATCTCCATTGTCCTCAACCATTACATGAGCTCCTTTTAGAAAATCACCCGCATGCTGCAATACAACTTTTTCCATTATATCTATTATTACACCAGCTTTTTCAAGGCTACCCTTTGGATCTATAGATTTTTCAGGTGTTTTGATTATATTATGTATAAGTTTTTCTTTACTGTCTGCTGGATTTATGTTAAGACCCTTAACACGATCAACTAAAAGATTTTTTAAATCTTCAACATTTAATTCCGAATATTTAGTAAAAAATTCTTTTATAGTCATAAATATTCCATGTAAAAATATTAAATTGTGCTATTTAATAATATTTGGTTTTGTAGCTTGAATAGATCAGAGGAAGCAAACCTCGCCAATTTTAGCATATCATAAAATTGCTCTTCGGAAAAGGGGGTTTTTTCTGCTGTGCTTTGAATTTCTATTATATTTCCATTGCCTGAGAAAACAAAATTGGCATCTACTTCCGCGTTGCTATCCTCTAAATAATCAAGATCAACTATGGGTTGTCCTTTATATATACCGCATGAAATAGCGGCTACTTGGCTAATTAAAGGATTAGTTTTAAGTATTTTTCTAGCAATTAATGATCTAATCGCTAAATGAAGTGCAATATAGCTACCAGTAATTGCTGCTGTCCTAGTTCCACCATCGGCATTAATTACATCACAATCAATGATAATTTGCTTTTCTCCCAAGGCTTTTAGATCAATTGCCGTACGCATCGATCTGCCAATTAGTCTTTGAATCTCTTGTGTCCTACTAGACTGTTTTCCTTGCGTTGATTCACGCTTCATACGTTGGTGGGTTGAGCGAGGTAACATACCATACTCAGCAGTTATCCAACCTTGATTTTGCCCTCGTAGGAATGGCGGAACATTTGTTTCATATGTTGCACTACATATTACATGGGTATTGCCGAACTTAACAAGACACGAACCATCAGCGTTAAGCAGAACTGAAGGTTCAATTGAAATATTGCGTAATTGATTATTCTTTCTATTAAAAGCTCTCATGGATTATTACTTAATTAAAATTGACTTGAAAATACAAAGATTTACACTATATGTTAAGAAAATAGATTTTTGCAAGAAAAAAGGCTGTAAATATGGAAAAACAACATGAGAAGAATAATGGTAACCAAGAAATTAAAGTTGACAATGATGCTCAGCTAGTAAATGAAATAGAGGAAAATCCTACAGATACCCTGATTTTGCAAGATAGTTTGCAAGAGATTGCTAGCTTGAAAAGTCAAATTGAAATTTTACAGGATAAACTGTTAAGGACAATAGCTGAATCTGACAATACTAGGAAACGTTTAGAAAAATTAATTGAAGATGCAAAAGACTATGCCATTTTCTCTTTTGCTAAAGATCTGCTAAGTGTTAATGATAATCTCTCTAGAGCCTTGGAGCATAAGCCACAAAATACGGAAGGTGATCTAGCTAGTATTATTACCGGGGTAGAAATGACTAAAAGTGAATTGACTAGCATACTAAAAAAGCACGGTTTAGAATCAATAGAGCCATTATTAGGGGAAAAGTTTGATTACAATATACATCACGCAATTTCACAAGTAGTATCAGATGAATATGATCAAGATAGTATTATAGGTATTATGCAATCAGGCTACAAGATAAAAGATAGGTTAGTTAGACCTGCTATAGTGCAAGTATCGAAAAAAACATGAATAAAGAAAAGGCATAATCTTGGATAAAGTTATTTTTTGGGTTATTGTTATTGGGACTGTTATAGTAACTTTGACTTTGATCTCTGATATATTGATGCCATTTCTTATAGCTGGGATAATATCATATATATTACATCCTATAATTGATAATCTCTCATTACGATATAAACTATCTAGAACTATAATAGTTTCGGTAATTTCTTTGCTGTTTTTCAGTATTTTTACTATAGTGGTTGTGGTAGTGTTGCCTATCATATATCAACAAACAACTCTACTTATTAGTAAGATTCCTGCTTATAAAGATTACTTACAAACTGAATTAATACCGGTTATTACGGCAAAAGTTTATTCAATAGATCCAAATATTGCCGATAAGATAAAAGATTCTATTAGTAATTTTGTTAATGGCATATTTTTGCTTATCACAGGTCTTGCTAATAATATTTGGCATGTGACAAAGATAACAATCAATTTATTTATGTTAATTTTATTAATACCGCTTATATTGTTTTATTTTTTACGGGATTGGCTAACAATGGCAAAGAATATAGACCTCTTGCTACCTTTAAAAGGTAAAAAGAAAATTCAAGAAATATTATCAGCAATTAATTGTTCCTTATCTGCTTATATAAGAGGACAACTAAATGTTTGTTTGTTATTATCAGTTTACTATGGAATCTCTTTATCGATTCTTGGCGTAGATCTAGGTGTATTATTAGGGATATTATCTGGTTTCTCAATAATTATACCATTCGTTGGAGTTTTTATATCCTTTTCTCTTACCATGATTGTTAGTTATTTTACTTTTGGTATGGTCAATAAATTATTTTATATAATAATTATCTATTTGATTGGTCTAATAGTTGAGGGGTATATTTTATCACCAAAAATCATAGGTGATAAGATAGGATTACATCCTCTTTGGATAATATTTGCGGTTCTAGCACTGGGTAACCTATTTGGCTTTATTGGTATATTTTTTGCTGTGCCAATTGCTAGTATAATAAAAGTTTTGTTTTTAGCCGCTATCGACTTTTATAAATCCAGTAAGTTTTATAAGACTTAAACATTAATTATGCCAAACTCCCAGCAATATATATTACCATTATTTAGTAATAATCTATATGCTCTAGATAATTTTATTAATTCACTTTCTAATCAAGTTGCATACAATTCAATCAAAAACTGGTCTGTATCTTGGGGAAGTAAACCGTATGAGTTTACAGTTTTGATTTACGGACCACCATCCTCTGGTAAGACCTATCTTAGTAAAATATGGCAAAATTTGTCGAATGCATTTTTTATAAAAAAAGATTTAGATATACTTAGTGCAGAAGATATAATGCAGTATAATGCTTTTATTATGGAAGATATAGAATTTTGGGATGAAAGAAAAGTTCTCCATTGTTTTAATTTAATAAGTGAGTGTCGTAAATATTTGTTGATGACTACAGGAAGTTTAGCTAGTAATTTTGCGTTACAGGATTTATCCTCAAGAATTAATGCTGTTGTAAGATTAGAAATAAACCAGCCTGATGATGAGTTAATGACCAAGTTAATCTTTAAGTATTTTTCCGATCAATCGCTTAAAGTATCTGACTGTGTAATTGAATATTTATTAATTAATTTGCCGAGGCAATTTGATCAAATGATAAAATTATTAGGGATAATAACGCATTTTGCATTAGTTCATAAACGAGCTATTACTGTTCCTCTTATAAAACAAGTTCTTAAATAGTATAGTCTTATCACGAATTCGCATGCCTTGGTGTGGGCTTAATATGTATAATTTTGATTATGTGGTAAAAATGTTATAAAAATTAGTTGATTTCTTTTATGTAAGCTATTAACGTATAATTTCAATAATTAGTTTTAGGAAAAATCAATGTCTATAGATGTTCTTGTTGTTGATGATGAAGCAGATATTAGAGATTTAGTCTCAGATATTTTAAAAGAGGAAGGATTTACTACCAAGACCGCTGCTAATAGTATTCAAACTTTTAAAATACTCCAGGAAAGAACCCCCTCGGCAATTATTCTAGATATTTGGCTCCAGGGTAGTGAACTTGATGGACTTGGGATTTTGGAAATAGTAAAAAAACGCTATCCACTAATGCCTGTGATAGTTATTAGTGGACATGGTACTATTGAAACTGCAGTAAATGCTATCAAAATGGGGGCATATGACTATCTAGAAAAGCCATTTAGTCATGATAAGTTAGTGATTTTATTAAAAAGAGCCTGTGAAGCAGCTAAGTTAAAGCGTGAAAATCTTGATCTGAAATCAAAGGTTATTGATAAAACTGAGCTTATAGGTAACTCTCACATTACAGCTAAGCTTAAGTCTGATATTGAAAAAGCTGCTTTAGCTACTAGTAGAGTATTGATTCAAGGTAAAATTGGTAGTGGTAAAGAACTAGCTGCTCGGTTAATTCATAAAAAATCAAAAAGGGCCAATGCTCCTTTCGTAATCTTTAGTCCAGTATGCATGAATCCTGACCGAGTCCATCAAGAATTATTTGAAGGAATAGAGAACCAAGGCGTTATACGTCCTTCGATATTAGAAATAGTAAATAATGGTACTTTATACATAGATGAAATTAGTGGTTTGCCAGTTTCGGTACAAGTAAAATTGCTTAAATTTGTGCAAGATCAAATGTTTCATAAGGGGGGAAGCAAAGCAATAAAATTAGATATAAGGATTATTGCTGCAACTTCTAAGGTTATACAAGAAGAAATAAGTAAAGGTGAACTATTGGAAGATTTATATCATCGCCTAAATGTTATTTCCTTAAAAGTACCATCTTTATATGATAGAAAAGATGACATGTCTGTATTAGTCAAATATTTTGTTAAGCAACTTGCTAAGTTTTCTGGTTTAAAAGCACGTGAATTTTCTGATGAAACTATTGCAGCTCTGCAAGTTTATAATTGGCCAAGTAATATAAGGCAATTACGCAATGTGATAGAATGGACTTTAATTATGAATCCACTATCTTCAAATAATAATGAAGTAATAAAACCATCTATGATACCACCAGAAATTCTAGTTAATAGTGCTAGTTCTGCAAAGCAGGAAGATAATGTTGATATGATGACCATGCCACTTCGAGAGGCAAGAGAGATTTTTGAAAGGCAATATTTAGCTGCTCAAATGTATAGGTTTAATAATAATATTTCTAAGACCTCATCCTTTGTAGGTATGGAACGTTCGGCTTTACATCGTAAATTGAAATTACTCAATTTACATATTCCTAATAATAAATTTAACGAAGAGGAAATTTATGACAGTTACGAATAAGAAAACTCTAGCAAATTTTATAGCTAATAAGCATGCTGTAGTTGTTATTAAAGTGATGATGGGGGTAATAGCTCTTTTTGCTGGAGCTCAGATTATTATTCCTACCCAGCCAGTACCAGTATCTATGCAAACTGTGGTGGTTAGTATTATTGCTTTTACTTATAGCCCTCGACTTAGTTTTGCTACGATTTTAACTTATCTTACAGCCGGAATAGTAGGGCTGCCAATGTTTACAAAATTATCCAGTGGTTTATATTTTCTTCTTGGTACAACAGGTGGTTATCTTATAGGAATGTTATTGGCAGCTCCTGTTATGGGTATAATTAATAGTAGGTTGTCTGAAAAATTTACTAAGAGATTTTTAGCAGGGTTTTTTAGCTGTCTTATTGGTCACGTTATAATTTACTTTTTGGGAGTTAGCTGGTTGACAACAATTATAGGAATTAAACAAGCTATTTATAGTGGGTTTATAGTATTTATACCAACTGGTTTAGTGAAGATATTAATATTTTCTTCTTTATATCATTATATAACAGGTGTAAACAGAAAGAATGCTCTGTAATATCTTTAAGCAGCCTCGGTGTCATTCGAGCTACGGCGGAAATGACGTTAAAGGAAGCAAGAGTAACATCTCTTTTGTTGGCGAGTATTTTAAACTAAAATTCTTTATTCTAGCTTTACTTTTATTCCTTACCGGATGTTCGGATTCTCCGAGAGATGCAGATGGTTTATTATCTAATAGTCAAAGTCTTGTTATTAGGAATTATATAATAGAGCAGAATAAAAATAAGGTACGAGTAAATATTAAAAGTAAATTTGGTTCAAATTTAAGGGGATTAAAATTATTAGGTGTTAAACTGACAGATGAAGACCTTTCTAGTGTTGATTTAAGTTTCTGTGAAATATCACGTGTGGATTTCTCAGGAGCAAATTTTGAGAATGCAGTTCTAACAAAATCTGTAATTCAAGAAAGTGATCTCTCTAATACTAGATTAAAAAATATATCAGCTTATGGCTCAGATTTTCAAGCATCTATATTTGAAAATGCCAATTTGGAAAATAGTAATTTTATTCAATCAAATTTTGAGGACACTGATTTTATCAAAGCTAATTTAGAAAATGTTAATTTTGAAAATGCCAATCTTATTAAAGTTGTATTTGATGATAGTATTATAAGTAAATCTAATTTTCAGAAAAGCAATTTAGGAAAAAGTAGTTTTAAAAAGGCGGTTATATCAAACTCTATTTTTTATGGTACAGATTTACGGCAAATATTAGCTAATTACGCTAGTATCACTAATTGTTATTGTGAATCTGTAGATCTAACAGGGGTAGATTTTACTGGAGCGATTATTAATAATTCAGATTTTACTCATGGTATTATTAATCAGGCTCAATTAAAAAATATAAAGCTTACTAACTCGTTATTCTCTTTTTCTTCTTTTCAGTCTGTGAATTTTACCAATGCAATTATTGAAAGTTGTAATTTTGAAAATACCAATTTTAATAATGCACAACTGCAGCAAGTGCAAATTCAAAAGAGTATTATGGATAATACTCACTTTAATAACACTAGCATAAAGGATCTATCAATAAAGAATTGCAGTAGCATTTTGCTTAAGTTAAATAAAATTAACATTGTTAATAGCGATATTGAGAATAGTAATCTTACTGGTATATTACTGAATAATAGCTATGTCAAACAAGCAACTATTATTAATTCTGATTTGACTAATAGTGAGTTAATAAACTCTAATTTCTCTAGTACTCAATTTAATAAGGTGAATTTTACTAAAGTGCTTATGCAGAATACTGTTTTAAATAGTACCAAATTTGTTGATAGTAATTTTTATCAAATGGCTATCATAAATTCAGAGTTGTCAGAAGTAACCTTTGATAATTCATCAATTATAAATTCTCAACTAAATAATGTGAGCTATAAAGATGGTAATTTTGTTAATTCAGATTTTAACAGAAATATTGTATTAAATAGTCAAGACTTTGATAAGCTTAAATCAACAAATATTATATATTCTGTAAAAGATTTAGAGCAGGTAAAAGACTTATCAAATATGAATTTACAAGATTTAAATTTACTAGATCTTGTATTTAATCAAACTATTTTTTCAGGCTCTATTCTTAAAAGGGTAGATTTATCTAATTCTAAGCTTCAGAGTTGTATATTACAAAATACTGACTTAACTATGGCAAATCTAAATAACACAGATTTTAGTAAATCATCGCTTATCGGTAGCAAATTAGAATCTGCCAAACTTTATAATACAAATTTTAATGATACTGATTTAACAAATGTTAATTTCATTAAAGCCTTTGTTAGTAAAATATCTTTAGTTAATGCAAAGCTGGATGGAACTAAAGGCCTTGATGGTCAGGGCAGTAAAAATATAGAATAATATAACCTGAATTCTCTTGATAACGAAATATACTTTTCTGCTCCTACGAATTGTTTTTTAAAAATATCATGGATTCGCATGCTCACCATTCATTTTCAAATCTAATTCCTCAAATCACTTGAGTATATGTATTTTATAGTGTCTATAAAATTAAGTCTTAACTTTTATAAATTAATTAAATATTCTTAGGTTATTATGAAAAATGTCATGATATTCTTACTTATATTAGTAGTATTTACTGCTTGTACTCCTAGAAAACAGGTGCAATATAGCAAAAAAGACTCTCCTGTAATTTCTGCCAACTTATGTCCTTTAGTAACAAAAAATATATCTATTCTTAAAAATAAAAAGAAAGCTGTTAGAATACTATCAATAGATGGCGGTGGGGTTAAGGGTATTATACCAGCACGTATTGTTGCAGAGTTTGAGAATCGAAGTGGTAAACCTGCCTGTGAATTATTCGACCTTATGGTAGGTACTTCTACAGGTGGACTTGTGGTGTTAGCTCTCACGACACCTAATGAATCAGGACAGCCCAAATATAAAGCTTCTGACATTTTAGATCTATATATGCAAAAGTCTAAAGATATTTTTTACGCTTCCATGTTTAGAAAAATATATACTGGTTTTGGTCTTTGGGGACCAAAATACGATCGGAGTCAATATGACAAGATATTAATAGGGCTTTTTGGTAATACTAGGATGAGCCAACTAATAAGCCCTACGGCTGTTACTTCCTATAATTTGGATACTAATTTACCACAGGTGTGGACTAGAAAGCAGGCACTTAAAGACCCTAATAATGATTTTTTGATAAGTAATATTGCAGCAGCTAGCAGTGCTGCCCCTATATTCTTTGCACCAAAGCTTCTAACTAATGCGTATAATAACAGCAGTTATCAAGTAGATGGGGGTATGTTTGCCAGTAATCCTGAGTTGACAGCTGCTAATTTAGCTTATGAACTAGATGATACACTAACTCAAAAAGATATCGTACTCATATCACTTGGTACAGGATTGACAAAACTAGGCATAGAGTCAAAAGATTTATGTAAATCAGGGGTTATTGGTTGGGTACTAAAAGCTAATTTGATTAGCAGAATGATGCAAGCTCAAGGTTTGTATAATGCTGAATTAGGGGAAATTTATGGTAATTCCTGCCGCCTACAATTTGAGCTTGATAAAAAGACAAGTGCTATGGATAATGCTTCTCAAGCCAATCTGCTTGAGTTATTAAAGTTAACTGAAGATTATATTAGTACTAACTCTGATCTTATCGACCAAATTATTAGTATATTACTAAATACATCCCCAAACTATTAAATGGCAAAAAGATGTCATTCCAGCGCAAAGCGGAAATCTAAAAAATAACCTGCAAAGGTTGTTAGATATTATGGATTTCCGCCTACGAGGGAATAACATACTAGTGATCCCCACGCGGGAATGATATCGGTAATGGTTAAACTGACGACCTTAATTCTTGAAGTCTAGCTAGTATAACACACTTCCTTCACAGCACTAATAACATCTTCTATAGTTGGCAGTGCTAATTTCTCTAGATTAATAGCATATGGTAGAGGAACATCCTTACCCGAGATAATCTCTATAGGAGCATCTAGATAATCAAATGCTTGGTTCATTACCATACTAGCTATAGTTGCACCAACACCTGCAAAAAACCAGCCTTCCTCTATAACAACCAACCGATTAGTTTTTTTAACCGACTCTAATATAGTTTCTATATCTAAGGGCTTGATAGTTCTTAGGTCGATTACCTCACAGTTAATACCACTATCATACAAGCTATTTGCTGCATCTAAAGCCAACTTAACTTGTAAGGAAAATGCTACTATGGTAACATCATCACCTTCAATAAGTTTCTTAGCCTGACCAAATGGAATTGGTTCTATTATTTCTGGGACTTCAAAACTATGACCATAGAGAATTTCATTTTCTAGAAAAACAACCGGGTTATCGTCACGAATAGCAGTCATTAGAAGCCCTTTGTGATCTTCTGCACTATAGGGAGCTACTACCTTAAGCCCCGGAATATGACTATAACAAGCTGTATAATTGTGACTATGTTGGGCAGCAACTCGACTTGCTGCCCCGTTTGGTCCACGAAATACTATTGGACATTTAATAGTTCCACCAGACATATAATGAGTTTTAGCTGCAGAGTTAACTATTTGATCCATTGCTTGCATAGCAAAATTAAATGTCATGAATTCAACAATGGGACGAAGCCCAGCAAATGCCGCTCCGATAGCCATACCAGTAAAACCATGTTCTGTTATTGGCGTATCAATTACCCTTTTTGAACCAAACTGCTCTAATAACCCTTGGGTTATCTTATACGCTCCTTGGTACTGAGCAACTTCTTCTCCCATAATAAAGATACTATTATCTCTTAACATTTCTTCTTGCATTGCTGCACGTAAGGCTTCCCGTACTGTCGTTTGTAACATGTTTCTACTCATTCAACGTAAATATTCGTATATAGCTCTTCTTCATCCGGTAATGCCGATCTTTCTGAGAACTCAACTGCTTCTGCAATGACCTCTTTAACCTCTTTCTCAATTTCTTTTAACTGCTCTTCACTAGCATATTTATTAGCCAGAATTATATTTTTCACTTGTGATAATGGGTCCTGTTCTTTATAGTTTTCCACTTCTTCCTTACTACGGTATTTACCTGGATCAGACATTGAATGTCCTCTGTAACGATAAGCATCCATTTCTAATATTATTGGTCCACCATCATTTCTAACAAACTCCGCAGCCTGCCGAACATAATCATAAACTGACTCTAACGACATACCATTTAGTTTAAATCCCGTAATACCACATGACTCCCCTTTTCTGTAAAGGTCAGTAATAAAGGTAGAACGAGCTACTGAAGTACCCATTGAATATTGATTATTTTCAATAATATAAACTACAGGTAAGTGCCATAACGCCGCTAAATTAAAAGCTTCATATACTTGACCTTGATTAACTGCCCCATCTCCCAAGAAAGTAAAACATATATTATTAGTATTTCGATATTTCTCAGCAAAAGCTAGACCTGTACCTATAGGTACTTGAGCCCCTACAATACCATGTCCACCGTAAAATTTGTTTTCTACGTCAAACAGATGCATTGAACCACCCTTACCTTTCGAGCAACCAGTCTCTTTACCCATCAGTTCTGCTAATACGTATTTTGCTTCAGTCCCTGCTGAAATAATATGAGCATGATCCCTGTAACTGGTAATAGTACTATCACCAAGCTGTTTTACTAAATCCACACCAGTAATTATCGCTTCTTGTCCAATATATAAGTGACAAAACCCACCTATTAGACCCATACCATAAAACTGCCCACATTTTTCTTCGAATCTTCTAAGCAACAACATCTTCCTATAAGATTCAAGATACTGAGGACTATTTAATTTATATTTCCCAAAAACAATCATGTATACTCCTATAAAAGCTTGAAGAATTGGTTTTCCAATTTGGGAATACACTATAATACAAAAATCATCAAGGGTTAACTGCCAATTTATGTTTTAGATTTACTAATTTAATATGACAATTAACGCTACATTTAGGATTGGCTACTTTCTTTTTTGCAATACAATTTTCCTTAGGCTTTAAAGCAATATTATTCAAAAATTCTTTAGTCTCCTTATGCATATATTGTACTCTAACCTTTGCTGTACCTTGTTTTTTAAATCCTAAAATTTCAGCAGATTTTTCCGAAACATCTATAATACGGTTCTTTTTAAAAGGACCGCGATCATTAACCATAAGAATAAGAGATTTATTATTACTTAAGTTAGTCACTTTAACCAAACTAGGTAATGGCAAACTAGGATGGGCTGCACTTAGCATATGTTTATTATATGTATCACCATTTGCTGTTTTTTTTCCATGAAATTTATGCTTAGAACCATACCAAGATGCTATACCTACTTGGTTGCAATTAATATCTTCCTTAGGTTTATAAGTCTTACCTTTGATAGTATATTTTTTACCTATCTTATAATGCCCCTTATAATGAACATTTTTAGGATCTTCCTGCGATAATTTACGATATAGACTAGGCTTAGTAGAACAAGAGCTAAGCCCTATACAATAAACTAGCAACAAAAGAATATATCTAAATTTCACTTTCATTTATATCATATTTAACCTGAATTTAATATAACAAGTTATATCGAATTGAGATTATTTATTATCATTTTCTTCAGTTTCTTTTATTTTAACATGACAGACAACCCTTGCCACACCATTAATCTGGGAAGCAATAGAAGTAACTTTTTCTAATTCTTCCTCAGACCTTGCTATACCAAATATATATACTATATCATTCACTGTAACAATGGTATAATTTACCCATTTTATATCTCGGTTAACAAAAGTTCTAGCCTTGATCTGACTAGTAATCATAGCATCTTTAGTATATTGCACTAAGTCAAAATGATCACTTTTTTTATCTATTATTAGTTCATTAATAACTTCACAAACTCCTTTTTCACCCCACACAATTTCCACAGCTTTTAATGCATCTTCTTTTTTGTCTATGATTCCAGTCAGTAGTACCCTACCCTGATTTACCTCAACCTTAATCTTAGTATATAATTCCCTGAAATTATTTTTTATAAAAGAAGCTTTGATTTTTGTAGCTATTTTTACGTCATCAATTGTCTCCGCAATTGATTGATCTTTTGCAACTGCAAGAGTAGAGGTAGTTGCTGCAGTAAAAACAGCTGGCAGACAACCTGTAAGCATGAAAGATAAGATTATAATAATAAAGTTAATTCTATACATAACCATCCTTAAATCTACTAATTTAACCTCAAATATCGATGTAAGACATCGGTTTAATGACCTAGGATGTCATTCCCACGTAGTCACACGAATTCGGGATAAGAATTAGACTTACTGCATAAGTCAATCTAGTTGGTGATTTTGTCGTCGAAACTCGCCTCCGCTCCTCACGTACGTCTTTGTACGCTGCGGTACTCGGCTTCTTTTCTCCTAAAAATCCCTCAACTATCTTTAATTTATGCAGCAAGTCTATTAGTTAATTCTTATCCCGAATTGGAGTAGGTTAATTTAAAGTCAGTAATATTCGTGCCTTAAGATAACCCCAGGTTAAAATAAAGCCTCTAAATAGTTTATTATAATACAATTCATAATAAACACAACTGATTTCCATTGTTTTAAGTTAGATTTGGGGAGTATACCCATAATGATTTGAAGAATGGAAACAACAAACAAGAGGCGGGCGAACGCAAGTATTACCATTTAATACGTGAATCCATGATATTAAAAAAATAATTATTTAAAACAGCAGAGTATTACGAAAAAACTCACAAGACTGATCAAACTACAGCTAAAGTAACATGATTCATTCCTGTAATCACATAATTCTTCCCACATACCATTCAGAAGCTACAGTTAAGCCCATGCTTTTAAGGAAATTACGTTTGGGTTCGTCATATGCACCACAAACGACAAGAAACTGAGTAGCATTTTTAGTTTTTGCGAGTTTCTTGATTTCCTTAATCAATTTCTGACCAATAGAATTCCAATCGTGTTTACTTTCCACACAAAAATCATCGATCATAAGCGTTAGTCCACCCGGGTTATAGACTTTTGGTGCTGACATTAATCTACCGATGATGAAACCTAATATTTTTTCTTTGTAAACTGCAGCTAGCATAATGTGATCGTCTAACCTCAATAACTCTTCGAACCATTGCTTTTGAGATTTCTCAGCTTCAGGACCGGCATATTTCCAAAACTGTGGCTGAACTTTTTCATAAGCACGACGCTTTTTATATGACAGAGCGACAAATGATTAGATGTCAGTAGTTTCAGCAAGCCGGATTAAAATATTTTCCTGAAACTTTACTGTATTCTTTATTTTGGTATTAATTCGTACCATTGATTACAATCGCTTTACTAAAAAATGTGTTTTGCGTCCAGCAAATACACCATCTCCTTCCATAATAAAATCATCGATATATTTAAATCCTGCCTTTTCATAAACATGTCTAGCCCTTGGATTTGTGACATCTGGATCGATAAAAAAAGTATCAACTTGGCTATCATAACTACTTCTAATAAAATCAATAAATACTTCTAAAGTCTTTGCCCCTAATCCTTTGCCAAAATAGGCTATATTACCAATGGTATAATCCATGCTATAGGTGTGACCATGCTTTGAAAGATAAGCTTTTTTGAGTAGTGGTATAGAATATTCCTGCTTTTCTTGTAGTGTCATGACCAAGCAATAAGGTTCGTTATAGATACACCCAATCCAATACGTGTATAGACCATCTGCGTAACTTGAAGGTTTTATACGACCGTTGATGAAATTTAAAATATCATCTTTATGTTCTTGGCTATTATCCCAAAATTCCTGAACATGGGGTTCTTTTAACCAGTTAAAAATAGTGTCTTTATGACTTAAGTTAGCTTTTTCAAAATGAATATTCATAACATATCCTGTAACAAGGTTTATCTTATACCATTTCCCAAGACTAAATTGCTACTCGGAGTACGAGTGTCGAGTACTGGATCGTCACACTACTGGACAACTAGTACATGAGGAGCAGAGATCATGAAGTACGACGATATGATGATTAGTTTTCGGAAATGGTATTATTTTTTCTTGGCTATAACTTCATAATAATGATCAATTTTCCCATCCTCTTTTGGTGTAGTCTTCACTTCTTTAAAACTAATAATGTTAAACTCTTTAAAAAGATCAATTGTTTGCTCTTTTGTATGAAAAGTCATATTTTTCTTATCCTCCTCCCAAAAAGCTACAATCTCGGGATCAAAAGTGTTTCCAACAAAATAACCACCTGAATCAATCTTATTTACAATATTACTCCAAAATTTTTCAAAATATTCAGGTTTACAAAACGGTACAGAAAAGCTAGCAACTATGATGTCTGCATTTGGTAATTCTTGAGAATCTAACTCTTCAAAAGAAGATATTAAAGTTTTAAAATGATCTTTATATTTAACAATTTCTGGATACTTAATAAACATAAAATCAAAAGCCATTTTTTGGTTGTCTACTGCAATAACATTGAAACCTTTTTCTAATAACAAAAATGTTTCATGTCCCACTCCTGCCCCTAAATCAATAGCTGTACCTCGTATTTTTTGATTATCTAGTAATTCAACTTTTTTAAAGAATTCAACAACAAACTCTCTTGCTGGTTTATAAAATTTTTCTTTGTAAAAAGCCTCCCATGCATTTGGCTTTAAAAGAGATTTTGATTCACTCATTCAATTTCTTTCCTTAAATATAGTTTTGCCATCAGACCCTTATTCTGATAACCAAGGCTTTTATAAAACTCATGACTTCCATCCTTGGCACGCCTAAGACCAGAGGTTAAATCAACGATGCTTGGGCTAGACTGTTGTGCAACATCCTCTACAAAATCCATCAGTCTTTTTCCAATAGCTTGACCTCGGTAACATTCATCAACCACAACTCCTTCAATATGAAATCTTGTTTTATCTGATATAAAAAGTTGAGATTTAGACCATGCAACCCACCCAACAATTTGGGATTCTAAACATGCTACAGCAACGCCATAACCATCGTTTTTTGTGAATCTTTGGAATCTTGCTTTTAATTCATCCTCTGAAGACCTATACCCAAGTTGTTCCATGAGAGGCAACATGCAAGAGAGGTCCTCCATTGCACAGTAACGAATTTTGATATTACTCATAAATCTCCTCCTCACAACTAACCTGAGGTTAACTTAGTTCACATATAGACCATAATTGACTTTGTCCGATTGGTGGACTGTGAAAAATAGCAGAACAATTTTTAAGATGTATAATTGGCCATCCTAAAAGTCTTTGGATAGCATAATAAACTCCACTATGTGCAACAATTAAAACGGGTTCTTGAAAGCTGAGCGTACTATTTAAAGCACACAAAACTCTCTTGTCAAAATCATTTACATATTCTGCTCCTTGGTGAGTATTGCCATCTCGCCATCTTTTCCCAATATTATCATCAACGGACTTGCCTTCATATTCACCCCAACAACATTCTGCTAACTCCGGGACAATTATAATATCAACCTTTAGCTTTTCATTGACGATCTCAGCAGTCCTGTATGCTCTCATAAGCGGGCTTGTAACAATATGCTTTATACCCTTTTTTCCAAGAATATCAGAGGCTTCCCGTGCTTGGTTTTCTCCAGTTTGATTAAGAGGAATATCCTGCGAACCCATGTAAATATGGTGTCGATTCCAATCTGTTTCACCATGACGTAAAAAATAAAAAGGTTTTAAGGGAAGCGTCATAACTGTAATCTCTCATGCATAGTTATAAAACCTTGTGGTGCAGGATTCTCCTCTACAAAAATCAGAATTTGCTTGGCAATCTCAAAAGGTGACTTGCTCGTAGTATCAACTGTTAAATCATATTCTCGCAGGCTACCTACGTGGACTCTATCTATTTGGTCATTTGATAAACCTATAGCACGATCACAGCGTAAAATTTCTCGCTCCTGCATCACTGAAAGATCACAAAAAACTCCAACAAAATAGACAATATAGCCATTCAAGCTTTTTATATAAGATTTGAGGCAAGCATCTTCAAATAAGACTTCATCAATGATAAGGTTATTGTTACGACTTGCAAGTAGATTGGCAAAATCTGGCATGATACCAAAGAGCTGTTCACCTTTTGGATTAGTTTCAACACGCATGGTTGGTCCACGATCATTTATCCCCGGAACGAAGGAAAAGTATCTAACATCCGGTTTATCATCAGATGAGCATGGTAATGGTGTCATACTAATAAAAGTATCTATACCAAAAGTAAGCCAAGAATCCTTACTTAAATACTGTATTGCTCTTGCGATAGATGTTTTACCAGCAGAGCCACATCCATTTAGAAATATGATTTTACTCATTATGATACACCTTGCTGTTCTTTCTCGTTGCTACTAATACTGCAGCCTCCTAGGAGACTGTTGGGTTAACTATATATATAACAGATTTTTATGCTCCACTAATAGCAATTTTCATTATTTCTGCAGGATTGCTTATTTTTTTCATTCTTCAATACATTACTCTTGCCCACATTTTTTTAAAGAGTTATCATTATCTAGAGCTGAAGTTATAGTAATTAAGTTAGGTAATCAATAAATTAATAGAAATACCATGGATAAAAATATTATAACTACAGAATATAAAGAGTTTTTAGAACAGTTAAAAGTCCGTGTAGCTACAAGTCGCTATCAAGCAGCAAGATCTGTTAATAAAGAGCTGATAATTTTATATCACCATATTGGTAGCGAGATTTTGACTCGTCAAGAGCAACATGCCTGGGGAACTAAAATAATTGACAAACTTAGTCGTGATTTAATATCTGCTTTTCCTGAAATGAAAGGATTTAGCACTAGAAACCTTAAATATATGCGACAATTTGCTAAAGAATATCCTGAACCTACATTTGTGCAAGAGGTACTTGCACAATTAACATGGTATCATAATATTACTTTACTAGATAAGGTAATAGATAAAGAGATTCGTCTTTTTTATATTAAGCACTCTATTACATATGGTTGGTCAAGAAATGTAATGGTTATGCAAATTGAATTAGCTCTACATAAACGTCAGAGTCAAGCTATAACAAATTTTAAAAATAAATTACCATCTCCGCAGTCAGATTTAGCCCATCATACTCTAAAAGATCCATATATTTTTGACTTCCTTAGCATAGGCAATGAAGCACATGAAAGAGAAGTTGAAAAAGCGTTAGTTTCTCATATGGAAAAATTTCTTCTTGAACTTGGAGTAGGCTTTGCCTTTGTGGGACGACAATATAAATTATCAATAGGAAATGAAGATTATTATATTGATCTGTTATTCTATCATTTGCATCTTAGAGCCTTTATAATTATTGAGCTCAAGGCAGGTAAATTTTCTCCTCGTGATGTAGGACAATTAAATTTCTACTTATCAGCTGTTGATGAACAATTAAAACATTCAACTGATAATCCATCTATAGGCTTAATTCTTTGTAAGGATAAAGGAGAACAAATCAAAGCCGAATATGCACTACGGGACATGACTAAGCCAATTGGTCTTGCTGAATATAAGTTGACTGAAAGCTTGCCAGAAAATATAAAAACTGCCCTACCAACCATTGAAGAGCTGGAAGTTGGATTGTCCGAGTATTTTGATTATGAGACTCTTGAGCGGACAACTGCTAAATTACAATCATTACCTAACTTACTAGCCCAAGAAAGAAAATCATTGCACAAACTTGCTGAGCTATATCCTGATCTAGCAAGTCAGTTTGTAGGAAAACATTATGATACCCATGCAACAGAATATCAACGAGAGAAAACAGCAGATGCAAGTAGTACAGCATTAGAAGAGTTGGAGAACATTGTGAGAATATGTGGTGGTTATGAGAAATTAGGTTTAACTCCAGTACAGCCACAATTACCTGAATTAGGCAAAACACGACAACACTCTACCATAATAATCAAAAAAGTAACCAAGTAATGACCAAGTTATAGCTAACCCGTTTAGGTTCTAGGAGTACAACTGTCAAAAGTGACTCCTCGCAATAACAAAATAGTTATCTGTAACGCCAAGGTGGAACAACCAAAGAAACGGTTAAGTTTTTTACAGTAATAACTGTGTTTTGCGATACATGATAGTCGTCTACTCTAATTAAAGCTATTGCCATGTTCTGATAAATCGAACATATTGTACCAATTTTTATATTATTGGCAATAATTTCATCATCTTTTGAGATATCTAAACTGTCTGTAGTAGCAGATATACTCTCCTTCCCCTTCGAATTGGAACGTAAAACAAGGGGTGAGTGAGCGGAGCGTACATCTAGTACGTGAGCACGCGAATCCCCCACAGTTTTACGAAGCCAATTCGAAGGGGAAGGAGAGTATAATTTAAATATTTTTTTCCTTACTACTCCTTGGTATTTTGTTCTTGAAATAACTTCCTGTCCAATATAGCAACCCTTAGTGTAACTTATAGAATTCAGTTCTTCAGCACCATATTCGATTGGAATAGATCTGTTGGCAATTAAATCATCATAGCCATCGACTATGGCAAAATTATATTTATCTTGCAGGTATAGTCCTGCTGTTCCTGTAGTTATTGGTACATCTTTACTAACAATGGAACGAAAACCGAGTTGATCATAACGAGGGTCTTTGTATCCATTAAATTCCAGCTGTTGTTTTGAGTAAATAACCTGATAGATGTTAGTTAAGTCATTCACTTCAATTTTAGCACGTAATTTATAGTGCACTAAGTGATTTTTAAATAAATCAGACTGATTAACATTTATATCAATAAAAAACCTTGTTGATGATAGTTTTAATACAAAAAAATCAAATAAATACCTTCCTTGATTATTTAGAGCATAACTATAACAATAATCATTATTTTTTATATCATTAGTTGTCAAATTATGCAAAAAATTCATCGCATCATCACCCACAACTTCAATAATTGCTCTATTTGTTAATATTTCATGCATAATTACCAACTATGATATTTTAATTGACTTTATAAGTTTTATAATACTATATTATACTGATGCAATAGTTGTTTGCTATAAATTATTTATTATATGAGATGTGCTTCCTACTGTACGACTTCTGAATATAAGATGAATGACTTAGTAATAAATCTCAATAAGATTGGTCTTGAACCTAAACACTTTGATGATGTACTATATATTCAAAAAGAACAAGTAAAAAACTTAGACCCTATAGATGTTTTCTTTTTCCCATTTGGCTGTGTTACTATATGGGGAGCTGAAGAAAGCCAAGAGAAAATGATTCTAGACGATATAGTAGCTCTGCAAGCTAATCAAACTGACGAGATAATGTCTGACTTTATTTATTTTGATTATTATAAAACTACAGGTAAAACCTTTATAGATGAAGAAAAAAACCAAATCATTCTAGCAGATAAATCAACTTTTATAAAATTATCTATATCTCATGCTTTAGCTCAGTCAGTTAAGCTTAGTGTACTAGAAAAATCAGTAAGTAATTTAATTGTAAAAACAACGCCTATTCAACAAGAACTAGCCAGCACTGGCAGTGTATCACTTTCAAAAAAGGAAATATCTCAACAAATTGGCATATTATTTAACGAACGATATTCCATTAATTTACACAGCGATATACTAGATACTCCTGAATTTTTTTGGCGTCGTCCTAGTTATGAACCTTTATACTTAATGACTGCAGAGTTTCAAGATATTCAAATTCGTCAGAATATTCTTAACCATCGACTGAACATGATCCATGAACTCTATAACATTTTGTCAAATGACTTAAACTATAAACACTCAACTAGACTTGAATGGATCATTATAATATTAATTACCATAGAAGTAGTACTATCCCTTATTCATGATAAACTCTTTTTCAAAATAATTGGTTATCTTCTGAATAAAATTTAATTGACTCTACTTACATTAGACCTATGACTTTACATATGGATTCTCAGTTTTAGTATAAGTAAATCTTATTGGCACACCGGGTAAATTAAAAGCTTCCCGCAAGTTGTTTACAAGGTATCTAGTATAACTATCCGTGATTTTCTCAGGATTATTAGAGAATAATTTAAAAGTTGGTGGGCGAGTTTTTGTTTGGGTCATATATTTAATTCTAACACGTCTACCACCTTTTTGTAAGGGCAGCGGATGTTGCTCGAGTGCAAAACCTAACCAATTATTCAGTTTACTAGTAGCAATTTTTTTATTCCATAAAGTATAAACTTTTATAGCCTCATCTAATACCATATTAATATTCTGCTTTTTTAAGGCTGATATGAATATTATCGATACTCCCTTAACTTGTGGTAGATTGGTTTCCATCTTATAAAAAAATTCTTCCTTAAATTTATCTCTATTTTTCCCTTCAATTAAATCCCACTTATTAACTACTATAAGCAGGCTTCTGCCTTGCTCTATAACATAACTAGCAATATTTAGATCTTGTTGCTCCAAATTCATTTGTGCATCAACCATCAGAATAACAGTATTAGCAAACTTAATACTATTAATGGTATCAGAAGCTGATAATTTTTCTAAGGACTTGTTAATAGCTCCCTTTTTTCTTAGACCAGCCGTATCAATTAATTTAAATTTATTATCATTATATAGCCAATCAATTTCTATAGATTCCCTTGTTATACCGGCTTCAGGTCCTGTTAACAATCTTTCATTATTAATAATACTATTAATAAAAGTAGATTTTCCTGCATTTGGTCTACCACTCACCACTATTTGTATATAGTCAGCCTTTATTGGGTCGATTAATTCTTCCTCTAGTTCCTCATCTCCTAATTTTTCAGTTATTGCATCGTGTAAATCTGCCATACCAACACCATGTTCTGCAGAAATTGGCACTACATTATCAAAACCAAGCTTGTAGTATTCTTTAGCAAAATCAAACCGTCCTTCACATTTATTGACAATCAACACAGATTTTTTATCATATTTTCTGATAAAATTAGCAAAAAACTTATCTTCCGGTAATACACCATTTTTGCCATCCACCATAAGGCATAGTAAATCTGCTTCTAGAATGGCTTCTACAGTCTGCTGCATCATTCTATATTCTAATTTCGCACCTTCCACTTCTTCTAAACCAGGAGTATCAATTACCGTAAAATCGAATGGTCCAATTTGAGCATCAGCATATTTTCGATCACGTGTTACCCCCGGGAGATCATGTACGATAGCCTTTTTTCTGATAGCCAAACGATTAAAGAGCGTAGACTTCCCTACATTGGGTCTACCAATAATCGCCACAATTTTTTTATGCATCACCTTTATATTATCATAATAATTCATTAGCACTAATATACTCGGTGAACTTCAAGAATTGGCGTCGTCGTGTCTAAAGATCTCCGCTGCTCACGTACTAATGTACGCTCCGCTGCTCGACTTTGACACTCCTAGCTCTTCTTGAAGTTGACCTTCGTCTACCAACTCTTCATTTACGAGCAGTATACTCAAATACGCAAATTCGGGATAATAATTTATCAATTCTTATCCAAATTAGGGTAAATCATTTGAATATTGCAGTATTTGAGTATATTATTAACACTTAATTATATAAAATTAAAGCATAAACAGACTTCTAAAGGACAAATATTATGCATAATGGCAGTTCTAATAATCTTTATTATGCACTAGAAGGCTTTAAAACTATGCTTATTCCAATGCGAGCAAACATAGAAATTTTAGAGCAGTGGTTTAAAAATAGTAATAATCCTGTAAAAGATAGCGGCTATACTCACGTTATGTTAGCATATTTGACACTTGCTGAAAGGATGACTAGAACATACAAGAAGCCAGAATTTAACATTAATGAATGTATTATTGATGGTACGTCTTATGTTGTTAAAGAAAAAACAGTTGCTACTAAAACATTTTGTCAATTAAAGCATTTTAGCAAAATTGGTATTAAGCAAGAAATGCCAAAGTTATTAATAATTGCTCCAATGTCAGGACACCATGCTACCTTACTTAGGGACACTGTAACTGAAATGCTCCCCTATGCAGATGTATATATTACAGATTGGCTTGATGCAAGCACTATACCTAATCAACTTGGTAAATTTAACTTAGATGATTTTATAGACTACTTAATTGAATTTATGACGTTTCTAGGACCAAATCTGCACACTATGGCAGTATGCCAACCAACAGTCCCCCTTCTAGCTGCCATTAGTATAATGTCTGCAAATAATGATATAAATGTGCCGCGGTCAATGATTCTGATAGGTGGACCTATTGATGCAAGGCTTAATCCTACAGATGTTGACTTGTTTGCAATCCATAAAAGCATGCAATGGTTTTGCCAAATGATGATTACATCCGTCCCCTTTAACTATCCTGGTTACGGAAGAAATGTCTATCTAGGGTTTTTACAACTTATGGGTTTTATCAGTTTAAATATTCCTCGGCATATTAATTCGCATTTGGATTTACTACAAAATTTGCTAGATGGCAACCTTGAAAAAGCTAATCATACCATAAAATTTTATGATGAATATTTAGCCACTATGGATATAACATCAGAATTCTATCTCCAAACAATACAAGAAGTATTTAAAGATTTTGCTCTTGCCAAAGATGAATTTGTCTCAAAAAATCGTAAAGTTCATTTAAAAAATATAACAAATTGTGCTTTACTAGGTATCGAAGGCGAGAATGACGATATAGCTGCGGTTGGACAAACTAAAGCTGCATTAGATTTGTGTTCCGGTATTCCTATGACAATGAGAAAATATCATTTACAAAAGGGAGTTGGGCATTACGGCTTATTTAGTGGTAGCAAATTCAAACAGTTTATTGTACCGATAATTAAGGATTTTATATATAGTTGTCAAAATTGAATTAGGTTTTGTTGCCAAAAATGACATGGTAATTTAAAAATCACAGGTTAGCTATAAATTATTCAGATCAGGATCACTATTAAAGTTTTGTTCAGAAAATTTAGTATTGTCAGTATCTTTAGTAGGAGAAATTCTACCAACCATTTCATCTAGGGATACTTGGAAATAATCGGCTAGGGCTACTATAATTTGACTATTTAAATTTTTTTGTTCTCGGCTTCCGTTAATAAAATTATGAATTGAATAATTAAATCCAATTTCTTTTCCTAAAATATAAAAATTTATATCTTGCTTAACAACTTTATCTTTTAAGAATTTTTTTAAGTTATTATTAATATCATCTAGTGATAAATCCTTAAATCTTCCTTTTACTTGTAATAATGGAATATATTCACTTCTGCCAACAATTTCATCTATAGAACAGTCAAAGTAGTTAGCTATTTTCAGTATAGTATGCATTTGGGGATTAGACCTTAATCCATTCATAATACTAGTAATATTATTATAAGGAATCCCACTACCCTCAGAGAAATCTCTTCTTTTCAATTTGAGTATTTCAAATTTTAATCCTAAAAATTTTTGTATTTCTTTAACAAGAGTCATATCTAAGAATTCATGGATTAAGTAAAAATGAAAAATATATCAACTGTTGACACATTTTTCTTGACAACCCCAAATAACTATAATAAACTCCCAAAAATAGGATGAGACCAAAAAAAAGAGGTCAGTAACTACTGACTATTTTTTTTAAACCAAAATACATATTTTGGTTTAGCTATCCGATTAGTATTTAGCCATATAAATTGGCATCATTGCGAGAAGCTATTTTAGTAGCGACGAAGAGCAATCCAATTTAATTTTTCTAGATTGCCCACGACTACTACGTGGTCTCGCAATGACGGAGTAATGCTAATCGGGTTAGCTATAAATCTCAAACTAAAAAAGCCAATATAATACTTCAACTCTATCCTTAAATAAAGCTCTAGTATTATATTGAATATTACAGTCAACTGGTAAGTACCGAAAAGTTTCACAGGCTCAAAAGTACTTACTAGTAGAATTAATCAAATAGCATCAAATACTATTTAAATAACAACCCTTTTATTGAGGTATACTATGATTATATACAAATTTCTTAGCCAAATCAACCCTTATTATTTTCACAGTCCTATAGCAGAAATCAATCAGCCAAGCTTATCTAGCGAAAGGCTATAGCGAACAAGCACAATCCTAGGCAACAAAGGAAGTAACATATGAATTACCAAATATTGACCTTGGCTATTTTAGCATTCAGCATAATCATCGGACAGATACTCTTAATCCTCCTCTCGATCAAATGGCTTAATAACATCAGATTAACCTATAGCGAGATCGAGGTTATTTGCAAGGATTTCTCTAACGTCTACATCAAAGCACAAAATGAAATAGCAGCTCTACATCAAAAGACCACAGAGCTAGCTAATAGTACAGTTAAGAAAGAACATCACATATTGTATGCTACCTTTCAGTTAGAAGATATAAATCTGCATCTTAAAATACTACTTGATGAGTTTAAAGTATTTGCTAGATCTAATACTACGTCACAAACCAAGAAACAAAAATAATCCTGCCCCCTGCCCCTACATTTCGGTGCGGAATCCATAACATCTAACAGCCTTTTAAACTATTTTCTTACTAAGATTTTTGCTCTATCGGTGATAATTTCATCAACTAGTCCAAATGATTTAGCTACTTCAGGATCCATGAAATTATCACGTTCCATGCTTTTTTCAATAGAATCTAGTTCTTGTCCTGTATGTTTGACATACAAGTTATTGAGCATTCTTTTTAATTTCATGGTTTCTTTAGCATGAATTTCTATATCTGTAGCTTGCCCTTGGTAACCACCTGACAGTTGATGGATCATTATACGACTATGTGGCAAGGAATAACGCATACCTTTCTCACCAGCCGTAAGCAACAAAGACCCTGCAGAACAAGCTTGACCTATACAAAGAGTGGAAATTTTAGGCTTAATATATTGCATAGTATCGTAAATTGCCAAACCAGAAGTCACAACACCACCAGGAGAATTAATATACATGAAAATATCTTTTTCTGGATTTTCTGCCTCTAAGAATAGTAATTGTGCAACCACTACATTGGCCATATAATCTTCAATTTGACCACAAACAAAAACGATGCGTTCCTTTAATAACCTAGAATAGATATCATAGGCTCTTTCCCCTCTAGGGGTTTGTTCAACTACTATAGGCACGTATGTCATTAAATTTTCTCCTAAATTTATTGTAACCTGATTATTGTAACCTGAGTTCGATATAACTTGTTATCAATATAGTCCCTGTTAGGGTTGATATTCGAAAATGCTTAGAATAATAATTATTTTTATGTCGAATTCAAGTTAAATAAGTAATTACTCACTAGCACTCGTTTGTTTCTTCATAGAAGATTCCTTAGACAATTTCTTATTGCTTACTGATTTTAGCTGATCAAAAATGCTTAAAGCTTGAGTTATAAAACTTCCTGGTTCAGAAAGATTTGCCGGAAGAATTACTGTATTACTATCTTTGGCTAACTCACCAAAAGCATTTATATATTGTTCAGCAATTTTTAAAGATACTGCGTCATTACCCCCAGACTTTTGAATAGATGCGGCAATAACTTCAATACTTTTAGCAGTAGCCATTGCTACTAATCCTATTGCCTCAGCTTCACCTTTAGCTCTATTTACTTGGTCAGTATAGGAAGCTTCAGAATTTAATACAACTTGAGCCTTCTCACCTTCTGCATGGTTTATTTTTGCTTGTCTATTGCCTTCTGAATCCAAAATTTGAGCTCGTTTCTGACGTTCTGCTGCAACTTGTAATTCCATCGCTTTAAGTATTGTTTGTGGTGGCTGAATATCTTTAATTTCATAACGCATACATTGTATCCCCCAATTCATTGCAGCTTGGTTAATAGCAGACACAATAGCGATGTTTAACGTTTCTCGTTCTTCAAAAGTCCTATCTAATGGTAATTTACCTATTTCTGAACGCATGGTGGTCTGTGCAAGCTGTGTGATGGCATAATATGGACTATTAACACCATAAGATGCAGCGATTGGATCAACAATTTTTACATATAAAACACCATCTATTAATAACGTAACATTATCATTTGAAATGGCTGTTTGAGCAGTAACATCAATAGCTTCTTCCTTCAGGGTGTGTTTATAGGCTACTCTCTGAATCACTGGAATCAAAATATTCAATCCTGGCTGCAAAACCCTATCAAATTTTCCAAACTTTTCTACAACCCATGCTTGTTGTTGTGGTACAACCTTAACCATCTGTACAATAATAAGAATTGCCACGATACTACAAACTAATAATATATATTCCATTTTAATCCTCTGTTAATTTAATCTTAGCTCGGTGACATCGTTCGCAGTTGATGCTTAACAATGTAACCTGTTATATGAATTCAGGTTAATCTAACAATTGGACGACGCTACCATCATAAATCTTAGTAATCCCTTCCAATACCACCATATCTCCTTCCTTAATTTCACTTGAGATAATCTCTGTTAAACCATTTAAACTAGTGCCAAGTTTAACATAAAGTTGTTGTACCTTATTGTCATTGATTTTATATACAAAATACTCACCTTTATTATTACTCTGTACCGATTGATTAGGCACAGCTAAATTCCTATGTTTGTTAAGAATTAGATCTATATTTACATAGCTTCCATGTACAATATTACTATTAGAATCAATGATAACTTTAGCACTTATAGTACCATTATCTGAAACATATTGTGAGATTTCAGCAATTTTTCCATTAATTAATCCACCCTTATTATCGGTTATCACTAAATTAGTGGATTCTGACACCTGATTATAAAGCTCCTCAGGTAGCTCCATTAAAATATTATTAGTAGTAGAGTTTTGAGCAATAATGCTAAAAAGATAATCTCCTTGTTTTATCTTATCCCCTATTTTGGATTTTATTATACCAATATATCCATCAAATGGAGCTATAAGAACCATATCGTTGTAACTATTCATTGCTTTAGCAAAAGCAAGCCTAGCTTCTTCTAACTCGCTATTAGATTTTTCTAGCACATCACTACTAATATATTTTTTGGCAAATAATTCCTTGTTACGGTTATAAGAAGCCATAGCTTTTCTTAAAGAGACTTCCGCTTGTGACTTAATTGACACAGCTAAATCTTGGTCAATAATAAGCAAAACATCACCTTGATGGATCTTACCTCCTTGGGAAGTAGATACTAAATCAAGTCTACCAGAAACATTTGCATAATAATCACGGCTCATACCACTCTTACATTGTCCTATAACACTGAAAACATTATATAAATCAGCCATTTGTACTTTAGTAGCTTTTACCCCAATACTCTCTTGTTCTTCAGCTATAGCATAGCAAGAAGTAATGCATATACACAAAAAAATAATTATAGTTTTAAATCTGTTATCCAACGATGTTCCTTCTCTAAAATCTCAAAACGAATTTTTTCACTTTTTTCATCTAGTTCTGTTTCCGGGATCAAAGAAGCTCCGTCAAATTCAAAACCATAAAAATTAATCTGTAATTTGCTACATATTTTCGCCACTGACTCAATATTTTCTAAAATATCGTCCACAAATATTATTGTTTTAGGATAGTAGTTTTTTTTGTGTAAAATATTCTCTAATACTGCACCTTTATCAACATCGGCTGTAAGAATCACACCTTCTTTCATCGTTGGCACACCACCCCCAATATGTAATTCATCAACTAATATTTCCTCTTTTATCGGAGTAGATTTCATAAAATCTATATTTATCCCTTTAAGCTCTGTAAGACGCCAATTGGTAAAATCCTCAATAACACCAAATTTCCCTGTGTATAATTTGGTCAGAGCAGCAGTTGGGATTTGCATCTCCCATAATCTACCTAGTATATCAGTTATATTATAGTCCACTAAGCGAATAGTACGATTTTTTAAAATAATACTGTAGAAAAGATGCCTTTCTTCTCTCGCAAGACGGTTTTTGCTTTCAGCACGCCACTGCCGCCTATAAGGATGAGTTAAGCGATATTCATCTTGATCCATGATAAGTACGTCATCTACATCAAAAAGCACCAAGCTATCTTGATCTAATTTATCTATTACTTCCGATATCTTTAAAAAATCGGAAACTTTAGTTATTTTAGCAAATATATGTTTATTCATCGTTCTAATGATAAGTTTATTATTTCTTCCAAAGAATTAGCTATTATAGCTAAATCTGATTCTCGTACAAGAGTATGAACTCCATCTTTTATCAATTTTATCACTACCATGTCACTAGTAATTTTTTCTGCAAGGTTATTTGAGATGGTATAAGGTACGTCCTCATCTAGCATCCCGTGAATTAAATGTATAGCTCCCTTAAGATTAATACTATTTGAATTTAGTAACAAGTGATTTCTAGCTTCGAGTATTAATTGATAACTTATTGGATATTTATCGTTGCAATTACGCCCTCTAATCTCAAGGTATTTTTGTTGTTGCATTTGTGTTTTTTGCATTTCAGTTAAGTTTTGCCAAATAGTTTCTGTAAAATCTAGGGCAGGAGCAATACAAACAAGACCACAAACTTTATTAGGAAATTTTATAGCAGCAAGAATGGCTAACCAACCACCCATGCTGGAGCCTATGATAATAGCTGGTTGCACTACAAGTTTATTTAAAACTAGTTCAACCCCTGTAAGCCAAGATCCAATCGTTTCATCTAGAAATCTACCTGATGATTCTCCATGACCAAAATTATCAAATGTGATAAAATTATAATCACGTTTTTTACAGTAATTCTCAAGAAATATAGCCTTTTTACCATTCATACCGGACATCAAGCCATGCAAAAAAATTACCGATGGCATATTTTTTTTGCTACTTTTGTGATGATTGTAAGTGATAAATCTTTTCTTTTCTGTATTATATATTTTATGCATTTAAATTAATTATGTAAAAGATTAATGATTTCATCAGATTCACCCAAACGATATAATAAACCCACCATTTTGCAAGTAGTTCCAGCTTTATTCTCTGGTGGAGTAGAGCGAGGAACAATTGAAGTGGCTAAAATGTTAAAAAAAGTTGATTATAATGTTATTGTAGTCTCATCTGGTGGTTCATTGGTTGAAGAATTAGTGGCAGCAGGAGTGCCACATATTTCTATGAATAGTGCTACTAAAAATCCTTTGACAATATGGCAAAACGCAAGAATTCTGTCAGAAATAATTAAGGAATATAACGTAGATATAGTACATGCAAGATCGAGAGCTCCAGCTTGGAGTTGTTATATGGCGGCAAAGGCTACAGGCACTAAATTCTTAACAACATTCCACGGAATTTACAACATCTCAAATCCTTTCAAACATTTTTATAATAGCGTTATGGTCAAAGGCGAAAAGATCATAGCTGTGTCTAATTTTGTAAAACACCATATATTAATTAATTATCAAATCCTAGAAGATCAAATTGTTGTAATATATCGAGGGGTAGATTATAGTTATTTTGATCCAAAAAATGTTACCGAAGAAAAGTTACTAAAACATAAAAAGAAATACGGTATATCTAACAATACTCCTATAATATTGTTACCATCAAGAATGACCAGTTGGAAGGGGCATCTTACCCTTGTTGAAGCACTTGGCAAATTAAAACATCTAGATTTCTACTGTCTAATGGTTGGAGATTTATCCAAACATCCCAATTTTACCAATCGAGTAAAATCTCTTATAAACTTATTGAAGCTACAAAGTAAAATTCAAATTTTTGGTAATGAAGCTGATATGCTCAGCCTTTACGGTGTTTCAGATATAGTAATATCTACTTCAATTGAGCCAGAAGCATTTGGTCGCACTATAACTGAAGGACAATCAATGGAAAAGCTAGTAATTGCTACAAATATAGGTGGAGCTATTGAAACAATATTAGATAAAAAAACTGGATTTCATGTCAAACCAAACGATGCTGTTGATTTAGCAGAAAAAATCGAACATTGCTTATCTATACTCAAAACCAATGAAGGTAACAAAATACAACAAGCAGCAAGAAAAGCAGTCATCGATAATTTTTCCCTTGATTTAATGCTTAGTAAAACCTTAGATCTATATAAAGAAATGCTCAAAAAAACATAATATTTTCCCCAATTCTTTGTAGTGTCCTTACATCTTTCCACCTGTATCTATGATTTTTAAACTACCCTAGAGAGGCAATGAAAATTCTATTCTTGAAATCTACTAATTATACTTTATACTGATCCGTTATTGTATATATATCTTATAAAATTAAAGAGAGTATTATGGCTAGGATAACGATTGAAGATTGTGTTGGAAAGATTCACGATAGATTTAAGCTTGTAGCTTTAGCTGCTCAAAGAGCAAATGATATAAATTCTGGTAGTAAAATGACTATTAATAACGTGAAAGGCGATAAGGCAACTGTACTGGCATTACGTGAAATAGCTGCTGGCCATATAACGATTCCAGCCCTAAAGGCACAATTATTAAAACGTCTTCGAACAAAAAGCAGAATCGATCCTATTGATGAAGAAAATACTGATGCTTCCCTTGATACTGCTGTAGAAGAGTTTGATTATTTACCAAACGGCTCAGATCTTTGTGTTACTGAAGACTACTCTGATTTAGACGATCAAATATTTGATGATAATGCTAGTGATGATGAACAAAAATGATTATTGGTGTTGGTACAGATATAGTACAAATTCCAAGAATAGAAAGGATATTAAACCTATATGACCAGCGTTTTGTAAACATAATTCTTTCTAAAACGGAAATACAAAAGCTAACTTCTCTAAGCAAAGACCAATATGGTTGTTTTTTGGCAAAAAGGTTTGCTGCGAAAGAGGCAGTTAGCAAAGCCCTTGGTATTGGAATTGGGCGGGGTTTACGATTTAAAGACATCTCTATACTAAATGATGCCTTAGGAAAGCCCTTTGTCCAAATTTGTCATCCTGAAAATCCAAACAAATTTGGACAAATCAAAATTCACTTGTCCATTTCAGACGATTACCCAATTTCTGTAGCTTTTGCAGTTATTACCTCTAAGGTTTAGAGCTTCTCTAATAGTTCAAACATAGTTTTACCAATATCAGCTGGCGATCTAGTGATAGTAACACCTGCACTTTGCAATGCCTCCAACTTATCTTCAGCTGAACCCTGTCCATTAGAAATAATTGCACCAGCATGCCCCATTCTTTTACCTTCAGGAGCAGTAACACCAGCAATGAAAGTAACTATTGGTTTTTTAATCTTTGAGCTTTTTATTAATTCAGCAGCCTTTTCCTCAGCATCCCCTCCTATTTCACCAATCATAATAATCGATTCTGTTTCATCATCTTGTAAAAACATTTCAATACAATCAACAAAATCGGTGCCATTAACTGGATCTCCACCAATACCAATACAGGTAGATTGACCAAGACCAACAGCTGTAGTCTGTGCTACTGCTTCATAAGTCAAAGTACCGGACCGGGATATAATTCCTACCCTGCCTCTCTTATGAATATAACCAGGCATTATGCCGATTTTGCATTCATCAGGAGTAATAATGCCAGGACAATTTGGTCCAATTAATCTAGTTTTTGATCCGATTAATGCCCTTTTGACCTTTATCATATCAAGTATCGGTATTCCCTCTGTAATACACACTACCAAACTAATTCCTGCATCTATAGCTTCCAAAATTGAATCAGCAGCAAAAGGTGGTGGAACATAAATAACGCTGGCAGTAGCCTTAGTTTTTGCAACTGCCTCATGTACTGTATTATATACAGGTAGATCTAGATGAGTATTTCCACCTTTTCCAGGAGTTACCCCTCCTACCATTTTAGTACCATAACTGATTGCCTGCTCAGAATGAAAAGTCCCTTGAGAGCCAGTAAAACCTTGGCAAATTACTTTTGTATTTTTATCAACTAATATTGACATATATGCATTTTCCGTATTTTTATATGAATTATTTTACTGCATCAACGATCTTAACAGCAGCATCACCTAAATCATTTGCAGCAATTATTTTTAAACCAGAATTTGCTAAAATATTTTTACCTAATTCAAAATTGGTTCCAGCTAAACGTACAACCAGTGGAACTGTAATGCCAATCTCTTTCACTGCAGCAATAATGCCTTCGGCTATTATATCACAACGCATTATACCACCAAAAATATTAACTAAAACCCCTTGTACATGTGAATCTGATAAAATTATTTTTAGTGCTTCCGTTACTTTCTCACGATCAGCCCCACCACCAACATCTAAAAAGTTTGCCGGTTCAGCACCATAAAGCTTGATAATATCCATTGTAGCCATAGCTAGCCCAGCCCCATTCACCATACAACCAATAGTACCATCCATCTTAACATAACTAAGACCAAGGCTAGCTGCTTTTATTTCAAGAGCATCTTCTTCATCATCATCCCGCATATTTAAAATATCAGGATGTTTAAATAATCCATTATCATCAAAGTTAATCTTGGCATCAAGTGCCAATAAACTACCATCAGCTTTTGTTATTAATGGATTAATTTCAATTTGGTTAGCATCAGTTGCTATAAAAGCTCGATAGGTTGATTCAACAATTTTCATCATTTGTTTTGCCTGCTCATTCTTAAAACCAAGCTTGTATGCCATTCTACGACAATGAAATGGCTGTATGCCTGTTGCAGGATCAACTGATACTTTAATAATTTTCTCTGGAGTATTATGAGCAACTTCTTCTATATCTACCCCACCTTCAGTAGAAGCTATAAAAGTTACCTTGCTATTACTACGATCAAAAACGACACTAAAATAATATTCTTTTAAAATATCACACCCAGATTCAACATAGAGATAGCGAACCTTTTGCCCAATAGCTGACGTCTGATGAGTTACTAAGTTAATGCCAAACATTGCGTGTGCTGCTTTCTTTGCCTCTTCTTTAGTTCTTACAACTTTTACACCCCCAGCTTTTCCCCTACCACCTGCGTGGATTTGGGCTTTAACCACATATATTTCTGCTTCTAAACCATCAATTAGCCTATCGATATCTTCTTTTTGCAATATTACAACTCCTGTAGAAGTAGGTATACCATATTGCCTCAAAATCATCTTTGCTTGGTATTCATGAATATTCATTTTTATAATTCTTTAAATAATTTAATCCTAGGCTCTTATACTACAAATGTTGCCAATTTGTAAAGCTTCATTTACTACTTGTTAGACGTTAGTAGTCTTGAGGATATCTAAAATTCACCAATGTTATCCCTGCAAAAGCATAAACTAATAGATATATTCATCTTACTCTACTTTTTGCTTACGATTTTTGTCTCCTAGATATATATACTCCACTTAAGATTATTATTATTGCCCCAATAATCGAAAAATTATCTGGTATTTCCCGCCATATAACTACACTTAAAATTAAAGAAAATACAACGCTACTATAAGCTAGTATACTCATTTCAGTAGCTAAACCAATTTCTAATCCCTTATTTAATAATATTTGGTGTAAAAGCATCAACAGAGCGTTGACTAATAGCAATATCCAATCCTTTGAAGAAACTTGTGTTATATTAAAATCCACTAAAAATGGTAACATAATAAGAGAGGAAATCCAAAAATAATACACTAATACTCTATCTGAGGTCTCTGTTTTTAGTAAGTTGTGTAATGATATAATAGTTAATGCCATAAATATTCCGCTAAGTAATCCAAAAATGATTCCTGAAGTTAGAATTTCTACTGATGGCTTCAGTATTAATAAACAGCCAATAAAGCCAATTATTGCTAAAAATAATAGATCATTTTTGATAGATTTATTAGTAAAAATACCCGTTATTAGCAGTACCCAAATTGGAGACAGATTCGTAAGTGTACTAACATTGAAAAGAGACAAGTAATTTACTGCTGAAAACATGCAATACCAATATGCTGTCCCCAATAATCCCCTTGTAATTAACGCACAATATCGCTGTGATACTATTAATTGACCACGAGACCTAATAACTTTTGGTAAAAAAAAGATAGCACAAAGAAAGAATTGTAAAAATACAACTAGAGAAATAGGTATACTACTATTAAGAGATTTTACTATACTAGCTTTCATTGCTCCAAGTCCAAATGAACTTAAGATATATAATGTTGCTTTCATAGTGGTTCTACTTCATCACTCCTATTTAATTGACAACTGGGGTTATACAAATAATCCTACTTCAATTGGAGCATAAAACAATCCATAATGGGTAACTCGCAATCAATAACTTAATCAATAAATTGTCCTGCCACTACCTTTAAAATTCTGATGAGCCTTATCTAATTTTTTGATAAATTCTGGAGAATAAGATTTAAGATCATTTTTCGATCCACCCTCATATTTTTTTGCTAGATATACCCCCCCTCTAATCATATTATAAGCAAAATTTTCTTCCTTTGTTTCTCCAGCTATTCTTTTAGGGTTCATGAACTTATAAACTTGGTATAAAGCAAAATTTTTCACTAAACGTTTTGCTTCCAATCTAGATTGATTACTTATGCCTTGTAGCTTATCTTTTGATTTTATCAAACCTCGGTTAGCTTCTTTTACCAATTGTGAATGTTGTTGCATTAAGTAACTACTTACTTCAGCAACATTCTTACTAACAAGGTTCTCATCAATTTTAACACCTAATTTTCCTAATTTCTTGTGTGCAATTTTACCTAAATATTTTTTTATTAATAGGATGATCTGTGTCTGTAATTTTGTTAGATCCATTGTTTGCTCGTTAAGACAAGCCAATATTTGTTCTATTTCCTGTTCGAAAGCATCGTTTTTACTTAACTCATTGAAAATTTCCATCGCCTCATCAGATCCAAGTTCATTATCAGTGATGCCTACTAATGCATCTTTAATTTGGTCTGCCAATTTTCTAGAGTCCCTTGGTTTTTTGTCATCTGTTTCCATTTATTAGTCCTCTGTTTACAAAGTCTATTCTTGAGTAGTAAAATGTCCTCTATAAGTTCGGTGCAACGTGACTCCCCGATGTTTTTCAATTATACTTCGGCACAGTAAGGCTGAGTCAATAGATTTTTGTTTTTTAGTAAATTTATGTTCTTTTTCAAGACATAACTCACTTATATTAATATTTTGCCAAACAAGTCCATCAAAAATTTTTGCTTTAATATAACCACTTGACTTTAAGTTATCATAATCTCCTTTGTTAAGACTCAATGCATCATCATTTAATAAAAGCTTAACATCCCCAACATTTGGGACTGGTATAGTATCAACATATTTAATATAGACTTTACCAGTTAATTCTATCTTGCTAGGTATCATAATTCTCTATCTATATTAAATTAAGCTTCTGTTATACTGCTCGTAAATGAAGAGTTGATAGACGATAGAATCAAAATCATAATCCTTTATTTTATATCACGACTCTTTGTTATCTTCTACCTCTGATTCTAGAGAAGGTTCAATAACTTCTCCTTGAAAATGATGCAATAGTGATTCTTGTTCATCATATTCTTTCAACATATAGCCACGCCCCCATACTGTATCAATATAATTTGTACCACCAGCAGCATCAGCTAATTTCTTACGTAATTTGCATACAAATACGTCTATAATTTTAATTTCCGGCTCATCAACACTACTATAAAGATGGTCTAAGAACATCTCCTTATTCACTACTGTTCCCCTACGTAAGACTAATAATTCTAAAATAGCATATTCCTTATTCGTTAAATGAACCCTTGTTCCATCAACTTCTACAATTCTAGTATCAAGATGAATACTTACCTTGTCAAACCTAACAACTGACTCAGAATGTCCTTTAGAACGACGAACAATTGCATAAATACGAGCAATTAACTCTTCGCGGTTAAATGGTTTTGTGATATAATCATCTGCCCCACACGTAAGTCCTTTAATTTTTTGATCAACTGTAGTAATACCTGATAAAATCAGTATAGGTGTTTTTACTTTAGCAGAACGTAATCTCAGTAGGACTTCGAACCCACTAATATCTGGCAGCATCAGGTCTAAAATAATTAAATCATAATTATAAATTTTAGCTATTTCTATTCCTTCTGTACCAAACTCCACCACCTCACAAATAATTCCTTCTGAAGCTAACGTTAATTCAATAGAACTAGCTATATCACTATTATCTTCTACTAACAGCACCCTCATGATATTTCTCCCATTAACTTTTTTATAATTATTAATTTATTATTCTTTATTACACATCTATGTTCTCACTTTATCTCTATAAGAGCAAGTAATTTTATCAAAATAATATCCAAGTAACGCGAATTTGGGATAAGAATTTGTCAATTCTTATCCCAAATTCAGTGAAATTATCGAAACAATCAGATGCAGAACTGTCTCAAATCTGATTGTTTCTATAATTTTATAGTTAACTTACCTTACACATAACCCCCATGGCAATTTAAAAGTCATAGGAAAAACAGCCTAGCACCTATTAGCGAAGAGCTGCTTTGCGACGACGAAGCAATTGTAAGTAAAAAGTATGATATAATAGATATTAAAGTCAATATAAATAATGATTTATATTGACTTATAAGGGGGTGTTACAGCGATAGTCTAATGAATGTGGATTGCCACGACACTCATGTGGTCTTGCTAATAGACGTCTTGTACTTTTCTACAATTTTTAAATGCTATATGTAAGGTGAATGGTTAATTATCATTTTCTTGCATTTTTTTATGATATAAAGCACCAAAATCAATCGGGTCAATCATCAATGGTTGGAAACCACCATCCTGAGTAACATCAGCAATAATTTTTCTAGCAAATGGGAAAATCATTGCTGGACAATGAATTGCTAGTATTATTTGGCGTTGATCTTCCTCTATATTAATTAAATTAAAAACACCAGCATATTTTAGGTCTACTATAAATAGTCTATGATTTTCACTCATTGCTTTAGCTTCTATACTTAATTCTACCTCATAAAAATTCTCTTCAGGTAAATTAGAAATATTGAGGTCTAGGAATAAGTCAATTTGTGGATTACGTTCCAAAGATACTAAAGATCTCGGAGCGTCTGGATTTTCAAAAGATAAATCCTTTATGTATTGTGCATTAACAGCGATATGAGGCATTTCTTTTTGGTTAGTATCTTTCATAATAATATAGTCCTTTACATTTTAAATTTTAAGTTATTGGAAGGGTAACACCTTTTTGTTTCATATATTTCCCATAACGATCGGCATAAGATATATTACAAGTTTGTTCACCTTTTAAAAACAAAAATTGACATGCTCCTTCATTAGCATAAATTCTTGCTGGCAGTGGGGTAGTATTGGAAAACTCTAATGTTACATGCCCTTCCCATTCCGGTTCTAACGGCGTTACGTTAACAATTATACCACATCTTGCATAGGTTGATTTACCAACACAGATAACTAGCACATCTCTTGGAATTTTAAAATACTCAATTGTTCTTGCTAAGGCAAAACTGTTTGGCGGAATAATACAAACATCAACCTCTCTGTCTACTAAACTATATTCATCAAAATTTTTTGGATCAACTATTGCCGAATTAATATTAGTAAATATTTTAAATTCCTTCGAGACTCTTGCATCATAACCGTATGAAGATAAACCATAAGAAATAATTCTCTCTGAATTATTCAATCTAACCTGCGTATCAGTAAAAGGTGCAATCATATCGTGTTCTATACACATTTTTCTTATCCAATTATCAGACATAATGGTCATATATAATTACACATACTATGTTTAAATTACCGAATATAAATGATATAGTTAAAAATTAAAAGTACTAAAACTTTAATTAGCAGCTTTAATTCAGGGCAGCCTCATTAAAATATTTATATATTCTTCTACTTTAACCTCAGTGCGATATAAGAATTATTAATTCTTATATCGATACTTGCTTTGTTATAAGGAAAAATGCACTCTTGAAGCGGTTCTACACCTGATTGTTTCTATATATAATACTGAATTCGATGTAACTTGTTACATCGAATTCAGGTTAATTTAAATAATTAGTTTCGCAAAACTGTAGGATATTCACGTATATACTCAAATGATTTGAAGAATTGGATTTGAAAATGAATGATGAGCATGCGAATCCATGATATTTTCAAAAAACAATTCGTAGGAGCAAAAGAGTATACTCGGATGATCTAAAGAATGGGAACAACAAACAAGGAAAGCTTTGCCAGCGTAGGATGACATCTAGACTACCGATACTAGAGTTAACAATAGCTGGCATATAAGGCAAATATCCATTCATTAGACCTCTTTCGAAACTCTACTTCTGCTGGTGATTTGGACAATGATGCGGTACTCTAATCCGTAACGGAATTAGAGTACGCTGCGGCTCGAGGTGAATCGTCTCCTTCAAAACCCTCAGCATAAGCGAGTTTCGAAAGAGGTCTATTATAAGAACGACTAACTACTTTGTTTTTACTTCTACTTGAACAACTTTCTGAAGACCATTATCGAAATATAAGGATAAATCAAAATTATCACCAACTTTTAATATAGTTCTTAGATCCAAGAGCATAATATGCATACCACCCGGTTGTAAAATAGCACTACTTTTAGCTGGGATGACTAGCTTATCGAGTTTTACCATTTTACTAACCCCTTTTTCATCAACAAAACTTTTATGTAATTCAACCTTGTTAGCTATATCTGAAGAAACATTTACCAAATTGTAATCGAGGTCAGAGTCATTAAAAATCTCAAAATATATTGCAGAATTATTATTTTTGCTAACAGTAGCAGAAGGTCTTGCCCAAGCATTTAGTATTGTAACAGATGCAGTTAATGCAGTAGGAGCTGATGCTTCTAATGGTGCTGCTGGATTGTTATTACTTGGCATGGTAGTTGCAAAACATATTGATAGACTAAAATATAAAGTAACAGCAATGAAGGTTACTATGTTCTTAAGTAGCATATTATTACCATAAATTAAATTAATTACACAATCGATTCACTTAATTATATAACATATTATACATACACTAAGTATATTTTGCAAAAAAATAATATATTTATAGTGTATAATGCTAACTTTGGCTTACTTTAACAAATTTTTGTTTAAAAGAATCCCAATGATAGTAAACATTTACTGTTTTAATTTCTGTAACTGTAATATCTCCATTAGGTAACTGTGCAACATCAAAGCCTTTTTGTATAGATTCAGTAATTAGAGTCGTTGATTGACAAATATACCTAACATTAAAAAAGGGATTATTATCAGTATCTAATGAGTTTGTAGTTTTCTTAGTTGGGGTATTCAAAATAGGTGCGTTTTTTTCTTTCATTCTAAACAACTTCAGATATTCTGTACGTTTTTATAACAGTTTAGTAATAAGGTGGCAAGAGTTTGTTGTTAGATTAATTTAGGTTATTTAGTCTAATTAGTTTTTTTTGTAATGAGGTGTGTGCTGTGTTAGAAGGTTTTGATTTTTCAAAGTCTGCAATAAGGTTATTTTTCTATTTTTTAAAGAAAAGAAGAATTAAACTAACTATTTTAGGGGTGTTATGCATAATACGGGGAATGGTACCAGCTATTGATAGTGTGTTGCTACAAAAAGTTATAAATTTGATTGAGTCTTTTTCTAATGAAACAGTTAAAGACCTACCTTCCTCCATGTTGTTTTGGGCAATAATATATGCATTTTGGTGGGTATGTGTAAATACTATGTGGCGAATTTATGATTATATTTATCTAAAAACCATGCCATATATCAAAGCTCAGATATTAGACGAAATGTATAATTACACTCAGTACCATAATCATAGATTTTTTCAAGAAAACCTTGCTGGTCATATTACCAATCGTATTACTGAAGGGGCTAGATCTTTTGAAATTGTTTTGTCTTTATTTGGAGAGAAAATTCTATACAAACTAGCTATAATTGTTTTTGCTCTTGGAACAATGTACTGGATACATCAAATATTTGCTACTATATTCCTTATACATATTTGTGTTTTTGTAGGGACTAGTGTTATCTGTTCAAGTACAACAAACAAATATTCAGTAAATTATGCACGAAGCAAATCAATAGTTGCCGGCAGTATTGTTGATGCAATTGCAAATATTGGTGCAATACGGATGTTTACTTCTCATAAATTTGAACGTCAGAATCTAGAAGTAAGGATAGATGATGCTGTAGTTAATGAACAAATTATGCAACTCTTTATGTTTAAGCTACGTATTGTACTAGGCATAGCTTGTTCTATAATGATTTTTATAATGGTTTATTATCTAGCTCAACTTCGTAGTCAAATGCAAATAACTATAGGAGATTGCGTGTTGATACTTACTTTATCTATAACGGTTAGTAGTGAAATTTGGGATCTAACTCAGGAAATAGGAGATATGTTTGAAGAATTTGGTTCTTTTAACCAAAGTGTATCATTAATGAAACCTCATATTATAGAAGATATTGAGAATTCCCATCTTCTAAAGGTTACAAAAGGTGAGATAATATTTAAAAATGTTAGTTTTAAATATTACCATAATAATAATTTATTTGAGAATAAATCCGTTACAATTTTGAGTCAACAAAGGGTCGGATTAGTAGGGTTTTCTGGTTCAGGAAAAACAACTTTTATTAATCTTATTACACGGTTGCACGATATAGACCAAGGAGAAATTCTAATTGATGGGCAAAATATTAGATATGTAACTCAAGACTCTTTACGAGAAAATATTAGTATAATACCGCAAGAACCAATCCTATTTCATAGGACAGTCATGGATAATATTAGATATGGAAAAAAAGATGCTAGCTTAGAAGAGATAATAGAGGCAGCAAAACTAGCTCATATACATGAATTTATTGAGAGCCTAACAGAAGGATACCAAAGCTTATGTGGTGAAAGGGGTAATAACTTGTCAGGTGGTCAGAGGCAGAGAATAATAATAGCACGGGCAATATTAAAGAATGCTCCAATATTAATTCTTGATGAAGCAACAAGTAGTCTAGATAGTAAGACTGAGGAGTTGATACAAGATTCTCTATATTACTTAATGCAAAATAAAACTGTATTAGTTATAGCTCATAGATTATCAACTTTGTTGAATATGGATAGAATTTTGGTTTTTAATGAAGGTAGCATAGTTGAAGATGGACAACATGAGGAATTACTAAAAAACAGTAAATTGTACAAAAAACTATGGAAATCACAAGTAAAAGGCTTAATAATTTAAAGAAATTGCTGATTTTTTCACCTTATATACTCAGGTAGAACTTCAAGAATTGGCGTTCCCGCGACCAAAGATCGAAGCTGCCTAGTTACTCATGTACGCTACGCCGCTCGACTTTGCTACTGCCTAGCTCTTCTTGAAGTTATACTATCGTCTACCAACTCTTCATTTACGAGCAATATACGTAAGGTGAGTGATTATTTATTACGTGACTTATAGTTCTCGTACCATTTCCGATTATGGCATGCACTCAACTATTGATTACAGTTTTTAAATTACTCTGCTAATTCATTTAAGATTTGGTATTGTAATACATTATTATTTTGTGTATCATAACTTGAGTTCGATGTAAGACATCGGTTTAATAGCCTAGGGTGACATCACCCCTAATGAGGATAATTACTTGAGCCTAGTATTAATTTGCTACATCGATACTTAAGGTTATCATAAGAATTATTTTTAATCACTTGAAACTGAAGGAATTTAAAATGCAAGTATTCGTTGGAAAAGCTGCACCGGATTTTACAGCTAAAGCTATTATGCCTGATAATAGTATAGAATCTGAATTTAATCTTAAAAATTATGCTAAGGGTCATAAAGTTGTATTGTTTTTTTATCCCCTAGATTTTACTTTTGTTTGTCCATCAGAAATTATAGCCTTTAATAATAGATTAGGAGAATTTACTGAAAGAAATACAAAGTTAATAGCAATAAGCGTTGACTCGCATTTTTCTCATTTGGCTTGGAAGAATACTCCTTACAATAAAGGTGGTGTTGGCAATATCCAAATTCCTATGGTGGCAGATCTTAATAAAAATGCCTCACATAGTTATAATGTACTTCATGATGATGGAATATCACTGCGTGGTACTTTTGTTATTGATGAAGAATTCATAGTACGCCATTTGTCAGTTAATGATTTGCCAATTGGTAGAAATATTGATGAAGTAATAAGACTGATAGATGCCCTAGACTATAATGCCAAGCATGGTGAAGTATGTCCAGCTGGGTGGCATAAAGGTGATGAAGGTATTACCCCATCACATAAAGGAGTAGCAGATTACTTAGCTTCCAATGCAGAAAAATTATAGTATATAGAGTAGGTTTGCCGGATCAGTAGATGTCATTGCTAGCTACGAACACCAATGTACCGTATACCGTAGCTAGAGATGACATCGAGATTACCATATATGACACGCATAGGTTTATGCAGGTTTCTACCGCTAGTTGTAGCTTTTAAACTTCTCTAGTTAGAAATTAATTGTTTTTTTACTTAGTGGGAGAAAATTTTGTTATATACTGCAAATATCATCTCAGAGACTCCAATTTGGGATAAGAATTGACAAATTCTTATCTCGAATTCGCGTAAGGGATAATTTATGTCAAAGTAAGCTTAAAGCCAAAGAAAGAGATTTGATGCTTAAGGAGCTATTTTTGGATACTAACCGAGTATCTTATACAAAAGAAACAATTGATATTCTAAGACTAATTAGGAGTGAAAATGTTGGTCCAAGGACTTTTTGGAGTTTAATAAAGATATTTGGTAGTAGTAGTACTGCTATTGAAAATATACAAGAATTCTCACTGCGAGGTGGACGCTCTAAACCAGTAAAGGTATTTTCACAAAGTGAGGCAAGTAAAGAACTTGAGCTTTTGGAAAAGAATAACGCCAAAATTATTACCTATAAGTCTTTAGAATATTCAAGGTTATTGTTAGAGATTTTTGATTGCCCGCCTATACTAAGTTATAAGGGCAATATCGGGTTATTATCACACGAAAGATGTTTAGCAATTGTTGGAGCAAGAAATGCTTCAGTAAATGGTCGTGCCTTTGCAGCTAGAATCGCTAAGGAATTGACAGACGCAGATTATATAATGGTTTCTGGACTTGCAAGAGGTATTGATACGGCAGTGCATCAAGTTAATATCTCTAAAACAATAGGAGTTATCGCTGGAGGAATTGATCATGTCTATCCCCTAGAAAATGTTAAATTATTCGAACAAATTCAGCAAGAGGGGTTAATAATTGCTGAATTACCAATAGGTTCGAAACCTCTTGGACAACATTTCCCACAACGTAATCGATTGATTTCTGGTATATCTCTTGGAACGGTAGTAATTGAGGCAAGCCTAAAATCTGGATCATTAATAACAGCAAGGTTTGCTTTAGAACAGAATAGAGAAGTATTCGCAGTGCCGGGATTTCCGTTAGATCCTAGGTGTCAGGGTACTAATAAACTTATCAAGGAAGGAGCATATATGGTGGAATCTACCCAAGATATAGTAACTAATCTACCACATTTTTCTAAGGTTGTCAGCAAATCTAAGGATGTGGCGAATGATTCAGCTGCGAATAACCAGTTTAAAGCGTTAGATATAAAATATGCTAATCCAATTACCAACGATATGCGTATGAAAGTTAAGGAGCTTTTATCTTCAACTCCTATAGATTTTGATTGTTTGCATCAAACGCAGCTACCTTTGCAGGTTATATATATGATAATACTGGAGCTAGAACTAGCTGGAAAAATAACTAGATATCCTGGCAACAAGATATCTTTAATTTATAAATAAATATGAAATTAGTAATAGTAGAATCGCCAGCAAAGGCGGAAACGATAAATAAATATCTAGATAATAGTTTTAAAGTTATTGCTTCGTTTGGGCATATTAGAGATTTACCATCTAAAAATGGTTCAGTTCTGCCAGATGAAGATTTTGCTATGAAATATGTTATATCAGATAAAGCAGAAAAATATGTTGAAGCAATAACTAAAGATGCTGCCAAGGCTGAAATGGTTTATCTAGCAACAGATCGAGACCGAGAAGGAGAATCAATTGCTTGGCATGTTGCAGAAATAATAAAAGAAAGAAACTTGGTTAAATCTAGTGATTTCTTTAAAAGAGTAGCATTTGATGAAGTTACAAAAAAAGCTATTTTACATGCAATTGAAAACCCAAGAAAGATTGATATTGATTTGGTTAATGCTCAGCAAGCAAGGAGGGCTTTAGACTATTTGGTAGGATTTACTTTATCGCCGATATTATGGCGTAAATTGCCAGGATGTAGATCAGCCGGAAGAGTCCAGTCTGTAGCACTGAGACTTATTTGCGAACGAGAAGACGAAATTGAACGTTTTAAATCGCAAGAATATTGGGATATTAGTCTTAATATTCTTAATAGTAATAATGAACCGTTTTTAGCAAGATTAACTCATGTTAATGGTAAGAAATTAGAGAAATTCTCAATTACTAATGAACTAGCTGCCAATGATCTAGTCGAGAAAATAAAACTAAAGAATTTTCATGTTGCCTCTATAGAAAAAAAACAGCAAAAACGTCAACCGCAACCACCTTTTATTACCTCTTCGCTGCAGCAAGAAGCTGCAAGAAAATTAGGGTTTACTGCTAAGAAGACTATGCAAATTGCCCAAAAACTTTACGAAGGTATGGATATAGGTAATGAAACTATAGGTTTGATCACTTATATGAGAACGGACGGGACAACTCTTGCTAGTGAAGCTGTTGAGCAAATACGTCAGTTGATAGATAAGAATTTTGGGGATAAATATCTGCCAGCTAGCCAGCGAGTTTATAAATCTAAAGCTAAAAATGCCCAAGAAGCTCACGAAGCGATTAGACCAACTGATATTACCCTGCTACCAGAAAAGTTAAAGGATAAACTAGATAAAGATTTTTACAAGCTTTATGACCTAATTTGGAAGAGGACGGTAGCTTGCCAAATGGAAAATGTTATTATTGATTTGGTAGTAGCTCAGCTTGATACAGTCAATTCAGGAGGATTTGATGCTAGGAACGATGGAGCGAAGCCTATAGATAATAGGCGAGCGACGAGTGACGACGTCACCAAATTCTCATCAATTGACTGTACAGAAGATAAAGAATTTACATGCAGAGCAAATGGCTCAATTATTGCGTTTGATGGTTTTTATAAAATTTATCAAGAAGGTCTAGATGATGAAACAGAAGAAGAAAATAGCCTTCTACCACCGCTAAAAGAAGGAGAGAAATTAATTACAGATTCAGTGAATCCAGCACAACATTTCACTGATCCGCCACCAAGATATTCTGAAGCTAGTTTAGTAAAGAGGCTTGAGGAACTTGGTATTGGTCGCCCGTCTACTTATGCTTCGATTATATCAGTGTTGCAAGATAGAAAATATGTAGTTGTTGAGAAAAAACGATTCTTTCCAGAGGAATTAGGGCGTTTAGTTACAACATTTTTAACAGGTTTTTTTAAGAAATATGTGGAATATGATTTCACAGCTGATCTTGAAAATGATTTAGATGAGGTGGCAGAAGGTAAAATAGAATGGAAGTCTTTACTAAAAAAATTCTGGGATGGGTTTAATAACAATGTAGAAGTAGTTAGTGGAAAGAAAATATCTGATATAATTATTTATGTTGAAGAAGCCTTAGATTATCACTTATTTGGAGAAAAGTCAGAAAGTAACAAGTCAAGAATTTGCCCATCCTGCTCTACAGGTCAATTAGATCTGAAGCTTGGTAAGTTTGGAGCATTCTTAGCTTGTAGTAATTACCCAGAATGTACTTTCAAAAAACAAATTACCTCTAAAAATAGTGATGATGTTACTACTACTATGGAAGAGAACAAACTATTAGGAGTAAATAAGGATGGTTTTGATGTTTTTCTAAAGAAAGGCCCATATGGTTTATATGTACAGACTAGTGAGCAAGTTGCCAAGGGTGAAAAGCCAAAGCGTGCATCATTGCCACCTTCTATTGCCCAAAATGATGTCACTCTTGCTTTAGCTATGAGGTTGCTTGAGTTACCGGCTAAATTATGTTTGCATCCTGAATCTCAACAAGAGATTATACTTGGTATAGGTAGATATGGTCCGTATCTTAAATATCTTGATAGGTTTATTTCAATACCAAAAAGATACGATCCTTTTACCATAACAACAGAGATCGCTGTAGAAATAATTGAAGCTAGTAATAATAAGTTAAAGAATAAACAAGAGAAAGATAATGGCAAGCAGGTAATAGTTGCAAAAAAAACTTCTAAAAAGAATGCTACAGCAAAAAAAACAACAAAAAAGAAAAAAGTACAATAAGCGGTTAAGATAAAATTATGGGAAGGGTTATCACAAGATTCGCACCATCACCAACAGGTATGCTGCATATAGGTAATAGTAGAACAGCTCTTATAAATTGGTTATATACTAGAAAGCATAATGGCATATTCATTTTAAGGTTTGATGATACCGATCTTGAACGTAGCAAGCAACAATATAAAAATGCTATTGAACAGGATTTGAAATTTCTAGGACTTAACTGGGATCAAACTTTTTGTCAATCTAATAGGCTTGATAGGTATGAGGCGATAAAAACATTATTATTACAAAAAAATAAATTATATCCTTGTTTTGAGACTCAGGAAGAGCTTGAATTAAAGCGTAAATTACAATTATCTAGAGGACTCCCTCCTATATATGATCGTGCAGCTTTGAATTTAACTCAACAACAAATAAACGATTACATTAGTCAAGGAAGAAAGCCACATTATCGATTCTTGGTATCGCATACTCCAATTATATGGCAAGATATGATTAAGGGTGAAGTTAAATATGATGGGAAAAATCTTGGTGATCCGATAGTTATCAGAGAAGATAATAGTATGACTTATATGCTTTGTTCAGTTATTGATGATATTGATTATTCGATTACCCATATTATTAGGGGCGAGGATCATGTAACTAATACGGCAATTCAGCTACAAATGTTTGAAGCCCTACAGGAAGAACTATACTCAAATCAAAAGAGTATACCGAATTTTGCTCATCTTGGTCTAATTATTAGCCGAGATGACAAAATATCTAAAAGAATAGGAGGATTTGAGATCGCTGCTCTAAGGGATGAAATTGGATTAGAACCAATGGCAATTAACAGTTTTTTTAGTTTAATTGGTTCGTCATCAAGTATTGTATCGTTTAAGAATTTAGATCAGCTAATAAAAGAGTTTGACATTAATAATTTTTCTAAAAGTCCAACAACTTATTTGCCGGAAGAATTAGAACGTCTGAATCATAAATTACTAATTAGCCTTAGTTTTGATGAAGTAAAAGATCGCTTAAGAGAGATTAAGGCTGAGCAAGTAACTGAACAGTTTTGGTTGGCAGTGAGAGCTAATTTGCAAAAATTATATGAAATAAAAGATTGGTGGAATATTTGTTACTCACCATCCAAAGTTGAAGGATTAGATAAAGATTTTTTAAAACAGGCAGCTATATTGTTACCAAACGAACCAATAACCCTCGATAGCTGGAGCATATGGACTAAAAAAATTATGGTCGTTACTGATAAAAAAGGCAAGGAGGTATTTCTGCCTTTAAGACTTGCTATAACGGGAATGGCATCCGGACCGGAAATGTCAGTAATATTACCATTACTTCGCAGAGAGGAAATTATAAAAAGATTAAGTTGATTTTTGTGTTGATCTAAAAAAATAGCCTGAAAGGCTATTAATCCCCATTCGCGTCTCACCCTCGAGATAAATATGAGCAAAAATTATGCTTCAAAGTAGTATTATTATGCGATGTGTGGGATGAAAATTTACATTAGACTTCTTTCGAAACTCTACTTTTACTGGTGATTTGTACGTCAAGCCGGGACTCGAATCCTCATGTACATTCAAGTACGCTGCGGTTCAAGGTGAAGTGTCTCCTTCAAATCTTTCAGTATAAGCGAGTTTCGAAAGAAGTCTATTTTAGTTACTGGCTACATATTGTCATTTTGCAGATTTTGTCATTTGGGGCATAGTTAAATCAAATAAATTGAACAAACTTTACCCTAGACTATCAAACCGATGTCTTCTAACAAACTGTTCTAATAGTTTGTTTATATTTTTACATAATGCATAGCATTTTGTTTGCTGCTTACATAAAACTGAAATTAAAGTAAATTAGGGACCACCATGACCTCCTACCTTCCGAGTTTTAAAAGTAGTAACTGGCTTTTTGGATTCTTGCTTAATTTCAACAATTCTATCATTTAGGAATTTTTGTAAATTTACATCATCTTTAACATTAACATGTTCTCCTTTCCGTTGGCATCCCATTTTAGGAGATCCATTTATACTTTCTTTCCTCTGTGTTGTCATTACTCTAACCGGCCCTACATTCGCTTCTTCCTCTCCTCCAAGAGCAATTTGTTGAACTTTTTCCATCCTTTTATCCGATTCAACCCGTACCAATTCCTGTAATAGTTCTATCTTTTCTTGAGGAGTTGATAATTTGTCTAATTCTCCATTGATATGTTCTTTTTTTCCTGCAAGATCTTTTCCACGTAAATTTGCATATAAAGATTCTGCTAGTTTCGTAATATCCTTACTGATTTTCCGAACTGGAGGAAATAATAGAGATTGCCTAAGACTACTCACCGTCTTTTCTAAAGTGTCCTCAAAATGCTTTGGCATAGCTGGTTTGCTAGCTGTACGTACCATATCATCGTTTGTTGTTGATATAAAAGAGTGTCCCTGGACAAGAACAGATTCCTCAGAATGCTCTGCTGGCATAGTTGGTTTGCTAGCTGTATGTACCATATCATCGTTTATTGTTGATATAAAAGAGTGTCCCTGGACAAGATCAGATTCCTCAGAATGCTCTGCTGGCATAGCTGATTTGCTAGCTGTATGTACCATACTATCGTTTGTTGGGAATTGCATGAGATCAACTTCAGGAGTTTTAAGCTCTAATTTTACTTCTTCACTTTTGAGTTCATGAGGAGAGGAAACCACAGCTTCTTTTGTTCTACCCAACTCTTCAGTCTTCTGATGAGAAGTCATAATACGATCCACAGATGGTGTATCGATAGATTGTGAAATATCCACGCCATGTCCCTTGTTTTTGGCTACTTCTTGCATCATTGCTTTATATTTTTCTTGCGTTACTGGCAAGGTATAGATTTGTCCACCATGTTCTATATACCCAACTGCATCAGAACCAGTTCCATTAAACTTAACTGGACGTGGCGAGCTGACCTCGATTAGCTTACCATCATCATCATAGTGAGCCGTAAAATATACAGCCTTACTTGCAGCAATATTCCTGCCATGCTGATCCTTTACCGCTAGCGATAAATGCATTGGACCACCATCCTTAAGTTCTATCGGAAAATCTATCGTCCTATAATTTTTAATTTCTACTGTAGTACCATCACTTTTTTGCACTGTTTGAGGAGGATTTATTTGATGTGTTGCTTCTGTTAATGTAGAAATCTCGTTACCACTTGCATCTCGTACTATCTGCGTTTTAGTAGTAATACCATTCCCACTTTCTCCAGCTCCATCCTTCCATTCCATAGGACTAAATCTATCTGTAAACTGGGTATGAACATTTTTGTAACCGGCAATTTCTACTTGTTCTAAAGCTCTTTTTAACTCAGATCCTTTAAGAACTTCACTGATTTTCTCTTTGTTTTCTTCATTTTCACAGTACGCACGAAATTTAGTTAAATCTCCAACTTCTTCTAGTTCTACTATATTATTCTTTACTAGAGTTTCAACTATTAGCTCCCTCTGCTTGGTTAAGATTTGGGTTCTAATTGCTTTGGTTATAGGGTCAACATCTCGATCGGCAGCAGAAAAAGAAGAGGAACGGATAGTGTCAAAAGAATAGTCTTCTAATGCTCTAAGATTTTCCTCAGCAATATCTTGCAACACAAAGACGTCCTGAGCAAGTTCTTCTTGAGCAGGTTCTGCTATTTTAGTAGAAGCAATGATTGTCTGCAACTTATCTTCATATCCTTGCCAACTATCAGGCATTTCCTCTTGCTGTATGGATTGTGCCAATTTGTCAGCTAGTTTCTCAAACACTATAGCTTTCTTCAATGCGAACTCATATTGTTCAGTATTTTCTCCTATCTTTGTACATTCATCAGCATTAGTCTTGATTGTTTCAGCCAAGCCGTCTAATACATCATTTATTACAACAACCTTGTTGCTTTTTTGTGGAATCGAAGGATCTAGCAAAACTCTATTTGGAATTTCAAGTAGATAGTCAAATAGAGAATTAATGACCTGATTTTTAACTAGACTATCTTCTCCATCACTGGCTACTTTCTTTCCAGCTTCATCTATTTCAATCATCAAATCTGTATAATAATCAAAAGATTCTCTAGGATTTTCTCCGTCACTCATTTTTACCACCCTATTCTTAAATTCTAGCTATATTTGATGCTAGATAATATTCTTCTTTAAAGCAACTAATTTGTTTTATTTTTAAGGCAACTTCCTTAAAAAGTAGAGTCCATCATTTTAATTATATCATAAATAATATTAGCACTAAGCATATACGAAATTATATCTTGACATTTTCTTTGCCTAGAGGCAAACTAAGCTTTAACAGGCAACAGTAATGGTAATTATGATCTTGATATTTATTTTAATGTTTTATGTTTTTACAATTAATAGGCATAGAGATAGTCAAAAGAGCTATAATTTCATCATAGCATTATTTTATATTAATTTTTTAATAGCTAGTATCTATTTTTACTTACATGCTACTGACCACTTAAATATCTCTTTTTAATTTGTTATGAACCCAGTTTCAAGCCAACCTACAATTATATATATTGCTATTGCTATTTTATGCATAGTAACAAATGTCGTAGCCTTTATTTTCCAATTTTTTTATTATGAACTACCCTGCCCTTTATGTTTATTACAAAGATTCGGTTTTATTGCTATCGGACTTGGAGCACTACTTAGCATAATATATAATCCTTCTTGGAAATATGATATGATTATATTCATCTCTAGTGTTTATACGTTGATGGTAGGGCTTAGGCAGGTTTTGCTGCATATTTTACCCCATGATTTAGGATATGGTAATACTTTCCTTGGGTTACATTTTTATACATGGTCAGCAATAATTTCTTTTTCTTTAATCCTATTAATGTCTATAATTCCTATAATTAGCCTTATTCTAAGTAAATTTAGTATACTACAATTTTATCCTAGTTTTGTACCTACATTAATTGAGATTAGCTTGATAATTATCACTCTTGTTAATGTGTTTGCAACTTATTTTGAATGTGGTTTTGGCATGTGTCCTAGCGATCCTACAACTTACTTAGAATGGAAAAATTTACAGCAATTATTTGGTAGTAGTTAAGTAATTTTAACTTATTAGATCTATGTTTAAAAAAGATAACTATTCAAGCAGTTTAATTATATTATTATAACAGAACATCATGAAAATTTTTAATAATAACCAATAAATGGAGGATAAAATGCCAAAAAGTTTTGTAGAACAATTAAAAAAAGGGGCAGCAAAATTAGCAGATAAGGCAGAGAAAAAAGTGGAGCAATTTGTTAATGCTGTACCAAATGATGATGAGATAATAGACAAACTCCGAGATGGATTAAAAAAAGTTAACTCTAAAGTTGCTCAAGTAAGCCCAGAAAGTGCAAAAATCTTGCGGAAGATAGAAGGAAAAATAGGGGTTAAGACAAATCCACAAAATCTTGCTGAAATAGTTGATGACTTAAATAATATCAAAGATAATTTTATGAAAGATATGAAAACCCCAAAAGTTATCACTCAATTCGGTGATTTTTTAAAATCTACTATTGCTTTAATCGGATCTATTGGTAAATCTGCAACAGAACGTGGAAAAGCATATGATAACTTTACCAAATCAGCAGAAGCTCTAGGTAAAGCGATTAGCAAAACATTCGAGGGGTCAAGAACACGTTGAGGATAAAATAATATTACCAAGGCAGATATTGATTCCCTGCGTGGGTTCATTAGTGTCCGGAGCTATCTTTATAGTTATAGTCAATTCAGGAGAAGTTGGTGACGTCGTCACTCGTCGCTCGCCTATTACAAGGCGTCGCTCCATCGCTCCTAGCACCAAATCCTCCTGAATTGACTATAACCAAAGAAGATTTTTGCTATAATAAGAGAAGGACTGTCACCCCTGCTTCAGTGCGGGGTCTAAAAAAGTCTAACAAACCATCTTGGTTTATTTTTTTAGATTCCGCACCGAAGCGGGAATGACAGCTCTGTGTAGTAACTACAACTGTAGTAGCCTGAATTCAACGTAACAAGTTACATCAAATTCAGGTTATTAGGTCATACTAGATTATTTTTTAGTCTCATTTGTTATTTGTGACTTCGGTAACATTATTTTGATATCAGCTTTACTTTCAAGATCAGCAACATACTTTAATATAACATCTCTACTAAGTTGATTGGTTATACTAGCAATAGCTTCCTCCTTAGAAGGTATTTGTGCAGGTCTTTTATCAAGTACAGTAATTATATGCCAACCAAATTGGGTTTTAACTGGAGAAGAGATTTCATTTACTTTCATTGATAATGCTTTATCTTCAAATTCAGGCACTAGCTGTCCAGAAGTAATATAGCCTATTTCTCCACCATTTGCTTTAGACCCTTCATCTTTTGAGAAATCCTTAGCAAGCTTAGCAAATTTTTCCCCTTTTTTAAGTCTATTTTGTACATTTATTGCGTCTTTTTCATTTGCAACTAAAATATGACTTACTTTTACTTCCTCTTTTCCTTTTAGGCTAGCAACTAATTTATCATATTCAGCATTAATCATTTTCTCATCAACATGAGATTTTACATAACGCTCCATCAATTCTTGCTGAACCAATTGGTTTTTTACTATATTCAACTTAGATTGGAATTCTTTTGAAGATTCAATATTAGAATTCTTGGCTTCTTGATCAAGCAATTTTGCATCGATATAGCCCTTTACTAACATTTCCTGTATATTCGCGTCAAAATCAGTAAACTTTTTTCCTTTAGCACTTGGTTGGGTATCTAAAGAAGGTTGGAATTGTTGCATAACCTGCGATTCTTTTACTTCACCACCTTTATAAGTAGCAACAATTTTATCTTCATCAGCAAAAGCACTACTCGCAAGTAAACTAGCAGCTAAAAAAATTATAGTTGTTCTTTTCATTTGTTATCCATTATTATATATTGTTTATGACAGCTGGATTTTATAAGGATAACCCTTCTACGTCAACAGCTATTTACAATTTGTTTGATAAATATCATAAAATATCATATTTTACAGGATATTTACTAACCTCAATTCGATATAAGAATTGTTAATTCTTATATCGAATTGGCTTGTTATAAGGAAAAATGCATTCTTGAAGCGATTCTACGAATGCATTTTAAACCTTTCTAAAGCTAAAAACATGATTTTAATCTTTTAAAATCATGTTTTTAGCAAAATATTAATTTAACAATCAGATGCAGAGCCGTCTCAAATCTGATTGTTTCGATAATTTCACCGAATTTGGGATAAGAATTGACAAATTCTTATCCCAAATTCGCGTTATTTAAATCTAGGATATAAATGCTTTCTTTACTTAAAAAATTATTCGGCACAGCAAATGATAGAAGTATAAAAAAACTATCTTTAGAAATTGAAAAAATTAATTTGCTCGAGCCTTCAATACAAAAACTTTCTGATGATGATTTGAGAAATAAAACAGAGCAATTTAGGCAAAGATTAAAAGATGGTGAGTCATTAGATGACTTAACTTATGAAGCTTTTGCTGTTGTACGGGAAGCTTCAAAAAGAGTCTATGGGATGAGGCATTTTGATGTTCAGCTAATTGGTGGATTGATATTGCACCGTGGTATGATTACTGAAATGCGTACAGGAGAAGGAAAAACTTTAGTTGCCACATTACCTGCATATTTGAATGCTCTTACTGGTGAAGGGGTGCATGTTGTTACGGTAAATGATTATTTAGTAAAACGTGATTCTGAGTGGATGGGAAGAATTCATAATTTCCTAGGGTTATCTGTTGGTTGTATAGTTGCTAATATCAGTGATGATGATAGACGTAACGCTTATAGAGCAGATATTACTTATACAACTAATAACGAGCTTGGATTTGACTTCCTCAGAGATAACATGAAATATAGTGAAGATTCTAAGGTACTTCGACCTTTTAAATTCGCTATTATTGATGAAGTTGACTCAATTTTAATTGATGAAGCAAGAACTCCGCTAATTATATCAGGTCCAGTAGACGATCGCTCGGATTTATACAGCACAATTGATAAATTAGTTCGTCAGTTTAAAGATGAAGATTACGAAAAAGATGAGAAATTACGGACAGTTAATCTTACTGAGAATGGTATAACTCATGTAGAATCAATGCTTGTAGCTAATAGTCTTATTGAAAAAGATTCAAGCCTTTACGATTTTGAAAATTTAAGTTTAGTTCATTATATCAATCAATCATTAAGGGCTCATATCCTCTTCAATCGTGATGTTGATTATTTAGTACGCGATGGAAAAGTTATGATTATTGATGAATTTACTGGACGCGTTATGGAAGGTAGACGGTATTCTGAAGGGTTACACCAGTCACTAGAGGCAAAAGAGCATGTACAAATTCAAAATGAGAATCAAACCTTAGCTTCTATTACTTTCCAAAACTATTTTAGGAATTATCCCAAATTATCAGGTATGACTGGTACAGCAATGACCGAAGCTGCAGAGCTAAAAGACATATACAATCTTGATGTTCTTGCTGTTCCTACCCATAATCCAATTACTAGAGTTGATTATGATGACGAGATTTATGGCAGTAAACAAGATAAATATGAAGCTATCCTAAAATTAATAAAAGAATGTCATGATCGTGGTCAACCTGTTTTGGTTGGAACGGTTAGTATAGAGAAGTCTGAAGAAATTTCTAACTTACTTACCAAAAATAAAATAACTCATAATGTTTTAAATGCAAAATTTCATCAGCAGGAAGCATTTATTATAGCTCAAGCTGGACGATTTAAGGCTGTGACTATTGCCACAAATATGGCAGGTCGTGGTACAGATATTATGCTTGGCGGTAACCCGGAAATGCTAATAGAACAACTATCTCTAAAGAACCTAGCAAAAGAGCAATATGAATTAGAAATAGTAAAAATAAAAGAGCAGATAGCTGAAGAGAAGCAGCGTGTAATAGAGGCTGGAGGATTATTTGTTATAGGTACTGAAAGGCATGAGAGTCGTAGGATAGATAACCAGTTACGAGGAAGAGCTGGTAGACAAGGTGATCTAGGCAATACAAAATTTTTCTTGTCTTTAGAAGATGATCTGATGCGTATTTTTGCCTCAGACCGTATCTCCGGAGTTTTAAGAACGTTAGGTTTAAAAGATGGTGAAGCAATCCATCACCCTATGATTAGTCGTTCACTTGAAAAAGCTCAACAGAAAGTTGAAGGACATAATTACGAAATACGTAAAAATTTATTACGTTTTGATGATGTTATGAATGATCAACGTAAGATAGTTTATGAACAGCGCAGTGACATCATTAAGTCAAAAGATGCACATGATTTTTTAACTAACATGACAAAAGAACTAGTGGGAAAAGTGGTATTAACTTTTATTCCACCTAGTTCTTATAGAGAAGACTGGGATATAAATGCTCTAACAGGAGAGTTGCAGCGTATTTTTGCTATAAAACTACAGCATGAATCTATAACAAAAGCTGATGTTACCGAAGTACAGGTGGTATCTAACGTTGTACAAATGGTAAATGATTTGTACCAAGCAAAAGAGGAAGCATATAGCGTTAACTTGATGAATGACGCAATTAAGTATATTTTACTAACAACTTTAGATCAAGTATGGAAAGATCACCTACATAATTTAGATCATTTACGACAAGGTATATCACTAAGGGCTTATGCCCAAAAAGATCCTCTTAACGAGTATAAAAGAGAAGCTTTCAATTTATTTGAACAAATGCTCGATAATTTGAAGGAATTATTTATCCAAAGAGTTTGTCATCTCCATATGGATACTAGCCATATTAAAAAAGAGTCAATGTCTTTGGAAAATAAAAAACTTCAAAAGACAATGCGAGAAACTAGGGAGGACTCAGCTTTTAATAAATATAATGCTGGTGTTAGTATTGAAACTCAACTTAAAACCATTAAAACTCAAGTCAATCCACAGGATAGAGTACAATCAGACCCATCAAGTTGGGGAAAAGTGGCTAGAAATGAGTTATGTCCCTGTGGTTCTAGCAAGAAATATAAATATTGTCACGGAAGTAATGAATAAGCAGTGCAATTTAATGATAGACAGTCAACTTGTGAGTTGCTTAGTAGCCACCCAGTTTCCACAATTTAGAGATTTGCCTGTTCAGCCGGTCGAACTCAGTGGTTGGGACAACAGAACATTTCGCTTGGGTAAGCACATGCTTGTACGCATGCCTAGTAGCGAGAGGTATGCAATACAGGTAGAAAAAGAGCAAAAGTGGTTGCCTAGATTGGCATCTTTGCTGCCACTTCCAATTCCACTGCCTGTAGCAATGGGAGAAGCTGGTGAAGGCTACCCATGGCGATGGTCCATTTACCGCTGGATTGAGGGCGAAACTGCTACATCTGCACACATAGCCGACCTAGGTGACTTCGCAACCAATCTCGCACAATTTCTTATCGCTCTGCAAAGCATTGATCCCACGGACGGACCTCTACCAGGCTTACATAACTTCTATCGTGGTGGACCTCTAACGATCTACGACACTGAGACACGACAAGCAATCTCTGCATTAAGTAACAAGATCGATATCAGCACTGCTACTAAAATTTGGGAAGAAGCTCTGACTACTACTTGGCAAGCTTCGCCAATATGGATTCATGGTGACATCAGCACCGGCAACCTGCTAGTACAAGAAGGAAAGTTGAGTGCTGTAATTGATTTTGGAGGGCTAGGGATCGGCGACCCAGCCTGTGATTTGGCGATTACTTGGACGTTATTTCAAGGAAGAAGTCGGGAAATCTTTCGGATAATGCTTCCATTAGACGCCGGCACTTGGAGTCGCGGTCGTGCATGGACATTATGGAAGGCCTTAATTATCGCAGCAGACCTCCCGGGTACAAATACTGCAGAAGTCACACAATCATGGCGTGTTATTGATGAAGTACTTACAGATTACAGGCATAACTAAACAATGTTATGAATAGCAAAAATTAGGACATAGAAGTAATTTCTATATTAAAGCTCTTGTGTAACCTACAATAAATGATCATGATGATAAAAATAATCTTTATCATTTAATATATGTAATTACAAGATTTTGGAGATAATGAGTTTTGTAGATTAACAGTAATAAAAAGATCTGCATTTGAGAAAATAGCTAGGTTCTATGAAGAAAGTAATAAAAATAGGTACAAGAAGAAGTCCTTTGGCTTTAATACAGACAAATTTAGTAGTAGACCAAATTAAAATTCATTATCCAAACATAATTTATGAAATAGTTCCAATAATTACCTCTGGTGATTTGATTAAGGATAAAAATCTGTATGATATAGGTGGCAAAGCTTTATTTTTAAAAGAAATAGAAAATGCTCTTATAAATGGCGAAATTGACTTAGCTGTACATTCCTTAAAAGACGTACCTTGCAAACTACCGTCAGAATTGATGATATGTGCTGTACTTGAGAGAGAAGATGCACGAGATGTATTTGTCTGCTTAGATTATAAATCAATAGAAGAACTGCCTTTTGCTAGTAAGGTAGGTACATCTTCAGCTCGTAGAAAAATCCTAATACAAAGAAAAAGACCTGATTTAAAAATTGTTACTTTTAGAGGAAATGTTGATTCAAGAATAAAAAAATTAATGCAAGGTGATGTTGATGCAACCATTTTAGCTTATAGTGGTTTAAAAAGATTAGGACTATTTAATACACAATATTGCCACTTAATAGAGACAAAAGAGATGTTACCATCTGTAGGTCAGGGAGTTACAGCGATAGAGATAAGAAGAAATGATAATAAAATGCAAGAAATATGTAATAAAATTAACCATCTTGAAACATGGGAGCTAATGCAAGCTGGAAGGGCATTTTTGGAACATTTAGATGCAGATTGTAAAACTCCTATAGCTGCTTATTCAACGTATATAGGTAATGATATTCATACAGAGTTTATGCTTTCTGATTTTGACGGTAGTAAAATAGTTTTTCATAGTGACATTTCTAATTCAAAAGATTGCAAAAATTCTGGCATACAGGCTGCAAAAACTTTGATGTTAGCTATAGTGAATTGAGGAAAATTTGGTAACGTCGTCTTCGATCCTTCGCCTATTACATATAGGTGTCGCTCCATCGCTCCTGCTACTCAATTCTCTTCAATTGACTATAGGCTAAAACCTTCTTGGGTTCACTTAGAATTATTCTTAATAGCATTTCATTATTAATTCGAACTGGTTATCATTAGAAGAAATAATTTTTGTACTAGTATTGTAAATAATTGGATCATTAATTTGCTCGTGACCAAACCTATTAGTCTTAAATACTGGAATTTTTAAGGTTGCTGCAAAATCAGTAAGAACAGTAATGATACTCTTACCATCACCTCCACAAGTCCCAAATATTATAGCATTTACATGATCTAGCAGCCTTGCTTGTTTTAAATGATATAAAATGCGATCTAGCTGATATGGTTTTATGTCAACATCTTCCAAAAAAAGAATCTTATCTGCTGTTTTTATTTGCCATGATGTACCTATAGATGTTTGTACAATGGTTAGATTACCGCCAGTAAGATTACCTGTAACAATTTTGCTAGATTTTGCAGCATGGTTGATTGCTGATAACCCTTTAATTTTAGCTAGAGTTTCTTTACCAGAAATTATTTTTGCTATTTTTATAAAATTCTGATGATCTCTTGTTGGATTAAATATTTCAATGATTCCGTTACCATGAATTGTCTTCCATCCCCATTCTTGAGAAAAGAAAATATGTAAAGCAGTCATATCACTAAACCCTATAAAAAACTTTTCCTTTATAGGTTTTTTCATGCGTTGTAAGTCAGGAATCAATTTTGCTGAACCATATCCCCCACGAAGTGTCCATATTACGTCATTTGATTGATCCAGTAACGCGTTTTCTAAACACGATAACCTTGTTTTATCGTCGGTAGAATGGAATAAGCTTTTTCCTCCAAAGCAACTATTTGAAATATCTAGTTTCAATGAAGTAATATTTTTTAAATTAGATAATAATTCACTGCTTACCCCTGAGGCAGGAGCAACAACAGTAATTTTTGTATCTTTCAATAAACTAATAAATTCCTTATTATTTTTGTTAAAGTCTAGATTCGAAAATGCTGATAATAACATAAAAACAACTGGTAGGAGTATTATACAAATATTACTTCTCATCGAGCATAGCCTATTTATGATATGGATGGTTTTCTATTATAGTCTGAATTTTATCATTGATTAATTAATTTGATTATACACGATAAAAGTTATGCACTAAGTAAAAATTAGTCAATGGCATTAATATTTTTTCTATTTACAATTAAGATATTAATAAGATTTAATCTATACTTTAAGCAATTATAGCAATATATTTGCTTGTTAATAAGATGTAAAATTAAGTTGAACATGGATTTTACAAAATGATCATTCATTTTTTATTCACAAACTTATCCACAATGCTTTTATATTATAGAGGACTATACATAGTTATATGCAGCAATTCCAAAAGTTGCCTAATTCCTTACATTTTCAATTATGCCTGTTATTGAACCACATTCTCTTCAATACATCATCTTTTCTTACAAAATGGTGATAAAAGGCAGCTAAAGTATGCAGAGCAATTAAAACACAGAGAATAAATGCTGAAAATTCATGCATTTTGTAAAATATTTTGGCAAATGATGCATTCTGAATGAATGAAGTGATAGTAAACAGTCCATATATATCAATGTTACGACCTGACAGAATGGTCATTAACACACCACTGATTGGCATTATAAACATTAAAAGATAGAGTATATTGATATTTAAGGTAGAAACATTTCTTTGCCATCTTGGTAAATCACTTGGTAAGATTACTCTGATATTAATTAAACGCCATAGCAATCTTATGGATACTAGTAATAATACCATCACGCCTGTAGCCTTGTGATAGGCGTAAATTTGCTGTTTTATAACAGGATATTCTATGTTTTGCATAGAAAAACCAACTATAATCATTGACACTATCATAACTCCAACTATCCAATGTAGAAGTTTTGTAACTAAACCATAGGAATTTTCAGTGTTTTTAATAGTCATATTCAAACCTACAACATAGCTAAATAATTTTAAGTATATTCAAGTTTCTATCTTAATGTTAATATTTTTTTAGTTAGCAACTGTAAAATTATTATTCACTAAAGCTAATTTTAGTACTTGATCTATATTTGACACTGATAAAATTTCCAAGCTATTCTTTATATTCGGTGGAATATCTTTTAAGTCCTTGATATTCTCTTCAGGTATTAATACTGTTTGTATACCACCTCGGCTAGCAGCCAATAATTTTTCTTTTAGTCCTCCAATTGGTAACACTGTACCCCTTAGGGTAATTTCTCCAGTCATTGCCACAGTTCTTTTGACTGGTATTTTGGTCATAAGTGAAACAATAGTGGTAAATATTGCACATCCAGCAGATGGTCCATCTTTTGGAATTGCACCAGCCGGTACATGCAAATGGATATCAAGGTCTTTGTAATCTTCGTACTTCAGTCCAAAATTATTAGCTCTAGAGCGGAAACAACTATAAGCTGCTTGAGCGGATTCTTTCATTACATCCCCAAGCTTGCCTGTAGTTTTAATATCTCCCTTTCCAGGGAATGACAATGCTTCAATGGTTAATAGTTCTCCGCCAACTTCTGTATAAGCAAGCCCTGTGGTACTGCCTATTTGGTCTTCTTTCTCAGCTAAACCAAAATTATGTTTTCTAGCACCTAAATATTCTTCAAGATTTTCAGATGATATTGATATGCTTTTTACTTCTTTGTTACTCAGAATCCTTTGCAATACTTTTCTTGTAACAGAGCTAATTTCTCTTTCAAGCGATCTTACCCCTGATTCTTTGGTATAATATCTGATTAACTCTAAGATTGCTCCATCATCAATAATTAGCTCATTTTTCTTCATTTGATGTAGTTTCAATTGCTTTGGTATTAAATAGTTTTTAGCAATCTGTGATTTTTCTTCTTCAACATAACCAGAAACATTAATGATCTCCATACGATCTAGTAAAGCTCTTGGCAAATTATAAGAATTGGCTGTTGCAATAAACATTACTTCTGATAAATCATATTCTACTTCTAAATAATGATCAACGAAATGGCTGTTTTGTTCAGGATCCAAAACTTCAAGTAAAGCAGATGCTGGATCGCCTCGGAAATCAGAACCCATTTTATCAATTTCATCTAATAACATAACAGGGTTATTAGTTTTAACTTTTTTAATTAAGTTTATGATTTTTCCTGGCATAGAACCAAGATATGTTTTTCTATGACCTCTAATTTCCGATTCATCTCTAATGCCGCCAAGAGCGAATTTAGTATATTTCCTACCCATTGCTTCAGCAATTGACTTGACCAGTGATGTTTTCCCCACTCCTGGAGGACCAATTAAGCATAGTATAGGTCCTTTAATTTTTTTAGAGCGTTGTAATACTGCTAAATATTCAATGATGCGATCCTTGACTTTCTCAAGACCAAAATGATCCCGATCCAAAATTTCTCTAGTTTTATTTATATCAGTTTTACTATTATCAAATTTTCCCCATGGCATAGCTAATATTGTATCAAGATAGTTACGAACAACTGAGGATTCACCTGACATTTGATTCATAAGCTTTAACTTTTTCAGTTCTGATTCGGCTTTTTCTTTTGCTTCTTTTGAAAGTTTTAAGGTCTTAATCTTTTTTTCTATATCAGAAAAGTCAGATTTATCCTGCTCGAGTTCTTTTTGTATAGCTTTCATTTGTTCGTGCAAGTAATAATCACGCTGAGTTTTTTCAATTTGTTTTTTTACTCGTAGTTGTAAAGCTTGTTCTGCTTCCATTTGAGCCATACTAGATGTCAATGTATCTATTATAGTTTTAATTCGTGTTTGAGGTTTTGTTTCTTCTAATAAGGTTTGTTTTATTAGTAATGGTGCAGTCAGATAAGAGGCTAGCACATTAGTAATATAACTAAAATTTGTCGGATCTTTGGTTATTTCATCAGCTATTGTTTCTATTATTTCTGGATTAATTTTTTTATGATTCTTGGTATATTTCATAAATAACTCAATGACAATTGACGTAGAAACTTTTAAAGCTTCCACATCAATTACCTCTTCATCTTGTAGTATGCTATATTCAGCTTCAAACATTTCTTTATTAGTTATGTTATGAAGTTTAACCTTCTGCATTGCTTCAACAAGAATTTTTGCATTATTTTGTAATCTTACTGTTTGTATAATTTTAGCAATTACTCCTGTAGAATGAAGATCTTGAATATCTGGAGTGTCTTGATCTTGTTGTTTTTGTAACACCAATAATATATATCTATTAGTATCTGTAGATTTAGTATTCAGTAAGGCTTTTAGAGACTTTGTCCTACCGACAAATATGGGAGCAACCATGCCGGGAAATATCACCATGTCTTTTAATGCGAGTAGGGGTAATTTTTCTTTATTTGTCATACTAAAACCTTGAAAAATTTATATACTAAAGGGATTGTTAACTATATAATGTTGCCGTGCTGGGATTTCAAGCTACATTTATTTTGTATATGCATTTATCACCTCAATCTCCAAATATAATATCAATAGCAAGTAATAGGGTAAAACAATATCTTCATTTGACTCCAATAGTCCAGTCTGAAACTTTAAATGAAATGCTGGGACATAAAATTTTCTTTAAAATAGAATCGTTGCAAAAAACTGGAGCATTCAAGGTTAGAGGGGTATTAAACCATTTATTAGAGTTACAAGAACGAAATCGTTTACTAGATAAAATTGTTGCATATAGTACAGGTAATCATGGAATTGGTCTTGCTTGGGTAGCAAAAATTCTTAATCTAAATGCAAGAATTTATTTGCCCAAAGATACTTCTCCAATTAAGCAACAAGCAGCAAGATATTACGGAGCAGAGGTTATACTGACCGATACTAGGCAAGTGGCAGAAGATAGGGCAAAAGGTGATATAGAAAATGGTTTCTACTATTTGCATCCTTCTGATAGCGATTCGAGTATAGCTGGGGCTGGTACTATGTGTTATGAAGCCTTGCAACAGCTAGGGTTTAGCCCAGATGCTATTTTTGCTTCTTGTGGAGGAGGTGGATTACTTTCTGGATCATATTTAGCAAAAAAATTACTGTCTCCATCCAGCTTGCTTATAGGTTCAGAGCCGGTTAATGCGAATGATGCTTTTTTATCTATTCAGCAAGGTTCAATATACAGATTTGCTAATTCACCACATACTATAGCAGATGGCTTGCGTACTTTAGCAGTTTCACCACGTACATTTAATTATCTAAATAAACTTGATGATTTCTTTCTTGCTGATGAATATTCTATATATTACTGGACCGCTTGGTTAACGCATTTACTAAAAATTGCTTGTGAACCATCATGTGCTTTAAATATGCTTGGAGTAGTTGATTGGTTAAAGAGACAATCAAAACCTAAGAGAGTTTTAGTACTTATATCAGGTGGAAACATTGATCCTGCTCTTTATCAGGAGCTTTGGAAGGGGAATTATCTATCTAATTTACCAAGCCCATTAATGTAACCTACCCCTATTCGGGATAAGAATTAGTTAATCCTTATCCCGAATTCGGTGAAATTTAGGACATTTTTACTTAATTGCAGTCCTCGTTAATGGTTGGATTTTCACCCGTTAAAGCACAGCTAGAGGCATTATAGCCAGCTGCTACATCAATAGGGGGATTGTCGTTTGTGCGAGAATCATTAATTGTTAGGTGGCTATCTAGCACTGCTGTTAGATAGTTTTCAAGCTCTTCAGGGTTAGATAAAGCTTCCCCTAGGTCTCGTGAAATTTCCTTTAAAACTTCATTTTCAGACTTTTCTGATAGTGTAGCTACGTGTTTTAAGTGCATTTGATTCATTTTATCCCAATTCTGATAGCTAACAGCACTAGACATTTCCTCCTGTTGTTGAGAAGAGTTTTCTTGTGTTTTATTAAGAAAATCTAGGACTCCAGCCCCAACTTTTAGGACTCCACCACCAACTTTATCGTCGGCTATTTGCTTCTCTAATACTGCTGCTTGAGACATATCTGGTTGCATTCTCTTTAGAAAACCTCCAAGGGCTTTGTCGTTGAATGTAGCCATTAATAATATTCCGTTTGGAACTTTACTGAGAACTTAATCTTCAGAAATCCCTAATCTCTGAGCTGCATCTTGTAATAGTTCTTTATTACGTCCCGTAATTCTATCTTTACTCATTTTAATTTCTCCTTAAATAATTATTACTTTTTTTTAAGTTATTATACTTAATGCAAAAAGTCTATTTAACATCAAAATTAAAATACTGATCCTTATAAGGTTCGTCTTGCAAGGTATAATGCCACCACTCAACCGAATATTCCTTAAAATTATGTTTTTTCATTTTCTTACGTAGATAATTACGATTTTGTAAGTAAAGTTCATCAATTAGTTTACTATCATGGGAGGATACTATATCCATAATATCTACAGAGCTATACATGTCAACCGTATTATCATCAAAATAAGGAATTAGACGACCATCTTTTAGAGGTCTTTTTATCATTTTAGGGTTTGGATTTAATTGTTTTCCAAGTTCGATAATAGTTAAATCTACAGTACTTCCACGACTATGAGGTGATCGTTTAGCAACATAACCTAATTGAAAAATTTCAGCCTTATTAATGTATGGATAATAAGAGTCTTTCATTTTTTGATCAGCAACATCTTCTCCCCATCTAACGAAATGTTGTACAGCTTTATTAGGTCTATAAGCATCATAAATTACCAAAGAGTAGTTATCATTTTTTATATCTTGCTGAAGATTTTTTAAGGCAGTAGCCGCTTCTTTAGTTAGTATAGCTCTATTAGCTTTATAGCCATCGATCTGCTTTCCTACAAAATTTCTAGTATCATAATACATCATCTGTTGAATTATAGTAGGATCTATTTGATCCAAATACACAAAACCTTCCGGTACATTGACTGTTTCATTCAACATAATATATCTCTCAATTAAACTAATATTCAATATTTAGTAACAAAATTATTGTTAATAAAAAATAATAATTTATTATACTTTTTTCTACAATACAATATCTTAATTTATTGAATTGTCCTTGTGATAATATAGCTAACCCGACTAACATTTATCCATTTGTTTCAACGAAAAGGATGTCATTCCCATAAAGGCGGAAATCTATAATATTTCAGGGTTTTTTGAACACTATTTTAGATCACCGCCTACGCGGGGATGACAACATTGCCCTAGATCAACTGTGGATAAATACTAATCGAGTTAGCTATATTGTCTGTTATTTTAAGATTTTATAAAGAAACTTACAGAAAAAATTTAGCAGATAATTATGAATGAAATTCTAGAAATACCAAATGGTGAAAGTAAAGTATTACTACACTCCTGTTGCGCTCAATGTTCAGGAGAGCTGATGGAAAAAATGTTAATGTCTGGTATTAATTTAACTATTTTTTTCTATAACCCTAATATTCATCCTAAAAAAGAGTATGAAATTCGTAAAAATGAAAATATTCGTTTTGCTGAAAAAATGGGTATTAATTTTATTGACGCAGATTATGACGTACAAAATTGGTTTGCAAGAAGCAAAGGTATGGAATATGAACCAGAAAGAGGTAAACGCTGTTCTATGTGTTTTGATATGCGTTTTGAACGGACAGCTCTTTATGCCTATGAGAATGATTTTAAAGTTATTACCAGTTCTCTTGGTCTTTCCCGTTGGAAAGATATGGATCAAATTAATGAATCAGGGATCAAGGCTGCTTCTAATTACGATGGAATAACTTACTGGACTTATAATTGGCGTAAAAATGGAGGTAGCAGTAGAATGTACGAAATAGCTAAACGTGAAAATTTTTATAAGCAAGAATATTGTGGCTGCATCTACTCACTTAGGGACACCAATAATTGGCGTAAGTTAAATAACCGCAGTGAAATTGAAATTGGAGAAGAATATTATAAGGCATAAGGATTTTTTTTACACATGAATTGTAATAATTATCTTGATTATCAATAATAGTAAAGGTACTTTGGATAGGGAAAATGATTTATTAAATTTTAAGTCTTTAAGTATTAGTGGTCAATTATTTTTAGTGTATAGTGTTATTTATGAATAATTTCAGAGTTATATTGGTAGTTTTTTGCCTGTTTTTTACTAGTAATTGTGTTTTTGCTTCGCAAAGAACTGTGAAAATTGGGTCTGGTTCTATTTTAAAGGGGTATTACTCTATCGGATTGGATTTGTGTAAAACCTTTACTTTAGCTGATAAAAGTGTGAATTGTGAAGTAGTACCTACCAGTGGAGGGGTTGAAAATTTAGCTTTGTTAAAAGAAGGTAAGATAGATTTAGCTTTAGTTCAATCTAATGTAGCACTTGAGGCTTTTGAAGGTACTGGATATTACTCTAATACAGAAAAAATGCAAGAAATGCGTCAGGTACTTAATCTATATGATGAGTTTTTTACTGTTGTTGTAAAAAATCAGGATGAGATAAAGACTTTTTCAGATATTGAGGGTAAGAGAATATCAAATGGCTTGCCATTCTCTAGTAATACTATTACCTATAATGCTATAAGGAAGTTATATAATTTTACTAAAGAACCAATAGATGTTGATGAAATTAATTATAAAGAGTCAATAAAAGAATTTTGCAGTGGTAAAATTGATGTGATAATGATGACGGTAGGTCATCCTAATGCCTTGATGGGATTTACTGCTAATAGCTGTAAAGTTGATTTTGTACCTATTGAAGATAATAAAACTGCACAATTAATTGCCACTAATAAAGCTTTTCATAAGGCATTACTGGATAAAAGATTATATCCTGGGATCACTCTCGATCAGAATACAGTAGCAGTAACAGCAATTTTAGTTACTAATAGTAATATGGATTCTAAACTATTGGATAAATTTATCGGAATGTTTCACAAAAACGTAAAACATTTTAAACATTCTAATTATATGTTATATAATATAGATATTGAGCATTTTGCTGATACTAATAATTTTGTTTTGCCAAAACATTCAGTAGTAAGAAATAGATAATAATATAAATGCACCGGAGTAGTGTTAATTGTGTTTAAAAATATAATAATACCGATAGATTTGTCGGATAAACAATCAGTTAAGGTGATATTACCAAAGGCTTTAAGTTTTGCTACTATCTTTAGTGCCAAATTACATTTTCTTTATATCATTTCAGATTTCGGTATGAAAATGGTTGAGGATTATTTGCCTAAAAGTTGGGCAAAAGATCAAAAAGAAAAATATCGGGTACAAGTAACAGAATTAATTAGACAATATGTGCCGGAGGAGATCGAAGTTGAATTGCATATTGGTCGAGGGGCAGTATATGATGAAATAATACAATATGCCAATGAAGTGAAAGCTGACTTAATCATTATTTCAGCAGTCAGACCACAGCTTAGAGACTATATGTTAGGTCCTAATGCTTCCAAGATTGTGCGGCACTCGGGTGTGTCTGTTTTGGTTGTCAGAGAATAAAACATTGGCTAGATATGAAAGAAGAATTTTTAGGAAAAACTATAAATTGATGACTACTGGAGGTTATCTTGATAAAATTTCTTGAAGACTTAATTAGTTTTCAATCAGTAACTCCTGAGAGTAGTGGTTGTATTGAATATATTAATGATTTATTAGAAGAAAATGGTTTTAAGACTGAAATCAAAATATTTGGAGAGGATAATTATAAAGTAACCAATCTTTATGCTGTTTATGGTAATGCAAGACCTAATATTTGTTTTGCTGGACATGTTGATGTCGTGCCAACAGGTGATAAGGCATTATGGCTTAACGCCCCTTTTATAGCAACTACCGTAGGTGATAAAATTTATGGTAGGGGAGTTGTTGACATGAAGGGAGCGATAGCATGTTTCCTAGCTGCTAGCTTAGATTTTATTAAGTTAAATCCAACTCCGCATGGTTCAATTAGTTTTCTAATTACTAGCGATGAGGAAGGAAACGCCAAATATGGCACTGTGGAAATGTTAAAATATTTGCATAAGGGTGGTAATAATTTGATCGATCTTGCTATTGTAGGTGAACCAACAAATGAGCATCAAATAGGCGATACCATAAAAATTGGTCGGCGAGGAAGTATTAACTTTAACTTAGTTCTATATGGTACAATGGGGCATGTGGCATATCCATTACAAGCCAGTAATCCGATTACTCCTTTAGTTCAGATACTCAATGAGTTGGTTAATTATCGACTGGATGAAGGAAGTGAATTTTTTCAACAGTCGAATCTAGAAGTTACGTCTATTGATGTAGGTAATGATGTTACTAATGTAATTCCTTCAAAAATTACAACAAAGTTTAATATTCGTTTTAATGATCTTCATTCATCATCGAGCATAACAGATTTGATAGATCAGATAATTAATAAATATTGTGCGAAATATAACTTTAAATATGAATTAAGTAGTGTAACTTCAGCTAATTGTTTTATCCAAGAACCAGTAGGGTTAATTGCCGATTTTGTTCGGGTAGTATCTAATACAACAGGAGTATATACAAAATTATCTACTAGTGGTGGTACTTCTGATGCGAGGTTTATCCAAAATTATTGTCCTGTTGTGGAATTTGGTTTACAATCTAATACAGCTCATAAAATTAATGAATACACAGAAATTAACGATTTACAAAGTCTGTATCATGTGTATTATAATTCTCTGATAAAATTCCTAACTGAACCTATTTAATTCAAGTTGTTAAAACAATCTATGTTAAGGTTAGGGATACAGCTATGCGGGTGTGACGAAATTGGGAGACGTACTAGATTTAGGTTCTAGCGCCGCAAGGCTTGGGGGTTCAAGTCCCTCCATCCGCACCACAAAATAATAATACAAAAACTGAAGAGCTTGATTTAATTTAGTAGCTCTTCAAGTTTTCGTAAGGTTTTAATATTGCTAATGAGTTTTTTAGTATGCAAGTCACAGAACTTAAAAATGAAGGTCTAGATTTTGAAGTTAAAGTAGTCCTTCCTTCTTCTAAAATTACCAATGAAGTACAAAAAGAATTAGCTAGTTTAGCAAAAAAAGTTAAGCTTGATGGATTTCGTGTTGGTAAAGTGCCAATCAGCATTGTTAATAAAAAATATAAGCAATCTGTTAGGTCTGATGTGGTAAACCATGAAATTAATCATGCAGTACAGCATGTTATTAAAGATCATAAACTAAAAACAATAGGTGATCCACAGTTAGAAAATTTACGTAATGAAGAGAATGAGGATATAGAATTTACTCTAAAATTTGAATTATTACCTGATATTGAATTGCCAGATTTTAAAAAAATGAAAATTACTCATCCAAAGTTAGTAATTAAAGAAGATGATGTTAATAAGCAAATAGATAAGCTTGCATCTATATCAAAAATTTATAATAAAGAAAGTAAAGGGAAAGTAAAAAAGGGGCAGGAAGTTACTATTGATGCGATTGGTTATGTCAATAATGAGGCTTTTGAAGGTGGTAAGGTTACAGATTATAAGCTAGTAATTGGTAGTGGAACTTTTATTGAGGGGTTTGAAGATCAGCTTATTGGAACTAAGACTGGGGACGAGGTAGAAGTCAACGTTAAATTTCCTGAAGATTATAATATGGAGCAAGTCGCAGGTCAACCGGCTAAGTTTATTGTACAAGTAAAGGCAGTACATTCTGCTGATGAGGTAGTTATTGATGATGAGTTTGCTAAGAAATTTAATTGTGAAACACTAGAAGAGTTACGTGATAATATTTCTAAAAGCATAGAAAATGAATATAGTGAGCCTATACGCACTTTAATGAAAATGAGCTTATTTGATCAATTAGAAAAGCTATTAATGTTTAATGTTCCTAAATCTTTAATAGACCAAGAGATAAGTATTCTGAAATCTCAAATGGAGGGCAATAGTGACTCAAATTCGATATTTAAGGATAAATCAGAAGCAGAAATTAGTGAGTATTATAATAAGATAGTCTTACGTCGTGTTAGAATAGGTTTAATGTTATCCGAATATATGAAAATTAAGAATTTACATATCGAGCAGAAAGATCTTATAAGTGCTATTATGGCTCAAGCAAAGAATTTTCCAGGTCAAGAAACAGCAATATTTGATTTTTATAAAAAAAATCCTAATGCTCTTGAACGCTTAAAAGGTCCGTTATTAGAAGAAAAAACAGTACAACATATTTTTGACAATGAAGTGATCTTAGAGGAAAAAAATTATACGAAAGAAAAGCTTGAAGAATTTTTAGCACAAGAAGAAGATCGTGTGGTATAGAGTCAAGTAGCAGGGCATTATCAGTAAGATATATTTGGAGGGTTTTATGCAAAATACTAATTTGATAATCGCTGTAGTAGGTTTATTTCTAGTGTTTGTCACATTCTTTATTTATAAAAAGAGCAAGAAAACATCGGTTAGAACGCTTGTTGATGATCCTAATAATGCAGAACCATTTAATAAAGAAAATAATAAAAAGAACCTCTCTCTCAATGATAGAGTCGAGCTATCTTGGAAGTTTTTATATGAAATTACAGAATTAATTATTAGTAAATTTTCTAAAAAGGATGTAGAGTTAGTAAATAAACTTGGTCATATCCTGCTAGATAATGGAATGAGATATGAGCATGTAGTAGATCTTGGTATCAAACAACAGGCTATATCAAGGGTTGCAAGCATTGAACAACAAGCATATTCCCAATCTCAGAAAACTTTGGGTAAATAAGTATACTCAAATCTTCATATACTCAAATGATTTAAAAAATTGGTTTCGATAGTTGAGAGCTATTAGCCATAGTACCCTACATTTTTTATATAACCACTAGACCTCCTTCGAAACTCGCTTATGCTGAGGGATTTGAAGGAGACGCTTCACCTCGAACCGCAGCGTACTCTACTAATTCAGTTACGGATTCGAGTACCGCATCATTGTCCAAATCACCAGCAGAAGTAGAGTTTCGAAGGAGGTCTACTATTAAAATAGCTGCTGTTCGTCTATTAGTAAGGAGTCGCTGGAAGCGGCGACAAGGCAATCTAGGATACGCGAAGCGTTACTCTAAAAAAACAGCTTCGCTGTTTACCTAGATCGCCACGACATCTAAAGAGCCTTGCTATGACGATTATAGAAAAATGTAGGGTACTATTGTTTAAGCCTTACAACAGCACTTCGCTAATAGACGGTTTTTTAACTTTCAATAATTGTGCTTTAGACACGACGACCTTAATTCTTGAAGTTCTACCTGAGTATATTAGAATGCTTTATTATTTCTAGCAGGACCAGCATAAGGTTTCCTATCATTATTATTACGAGGAAAATAACTTTTTTTGCCATTATGACCATTAAATGGTTTCCTGCGATCCTTACTTTCCCTCATATCTGCTCTTGAAGTAGTTTCACCTTGATTTATTAGGCGGTCAATAGCTTTCCATCTGATATTATCTTCTGGCGAAATGAATGATAATGCACAACCTGAGAGACCAGCTCTACCAGTTCTACCTATTCTATGCAAATAATCTTCTGGAGCCATTGGTAAGTCATAATTGATAACATGCTGTGTATGAGGTATATCTAAGCCACGAGCTGCAACATCTGTTGCCACCATGATCCTATGACGAGAAGAGCGAAATGATGAAATTACACGATCACGTCTACCTTGTGTTAAATCACCATGTATAGCTTCAGCTTTGTGATCTTCAAATTTCAACATTTTTGCAAGCTGATCAGCACCACGCTTAGTTTTTACAAAAATAATTATAGAACCATCACGTTCATTTAATTGCTTTATAAGCTCAGGAAATTTCTCTTTATCAGAAACACGCAAAGTTTCTTGTTTTATTTGAGATGCAGCCTTAGTAGTTGATCCAACAGTAATACGATGAGGATTAACCACGTATTTTTGCGATAATGCAATAATATGTTTTGGCATAGTAGCTGAAAACATTAAAACCTGGCGTTTTGCAGGTATATATTTATTTATCTCTTCTAATTGTTCTTTCATACCCATATCAAGCATTCTGTCCATTTCATCAAGTACTACCAGTTGGATAGTATTTAATTTTAAAGTACCACGAAGTAAATGATCTATGATACGACCTGGTGTGCCAATTATAACTTTAGGATTTACTTTTAGTTGTGTAAATTGTTTATGCATTGGTTCACCGCCTATCAAAACCGCACTAGGAAGTTTTATTTGAGTAGTTACCTTAGTTAAAGTATCACGCACTTGAGTAGCTAATTCCCGAGTTGGAACAAGTACCAAAGACATTGATTTAGTCTGTATAAAAGAATTGATTATTGGTAGCAAATAGGCAAGGGTCTTACCCGAACCAGTTTGACTAGAAGCTAGAACATCATTACCTTGCATAGCAACCGGTATGGCCTTTCTTTGAATTTCCGTCGGAGAGGTTATGTTCATGCGTTCAAGTGATATAATCACTTCATTTGGTAAATTAAAACTTTTCATTATATAAGTCCAATATTATTTATCTTAAATTAAAAATGCTCAAATGCTTTACCCCAATTCGGGATTTTAACCGTCTATTAGCAAGAAACCGCTGTAAGCAGCGACACGCAAATTCGGGATAAGAATTGACAAATTCTTATCCCGAATTTGCGTGCGATGTGGCAATCTTGTGAAGGAGACCTTATACTTTATGAAGATTGCCACAGTGCCTAACGGCACTTCGCTAATAGACGATTTTTTAATAAGAATTAGTTAATTCTTATCCAAAATTGAGACACCCTAGGCTATTAAACCAATGTCTTACATCGAATTCAGGTTAGTCAAAGCATTTGAGTAAACATATATTCTATACTTTAAAAGAATAAGTGTATGATTAAGTTCTTACGTTATAATGTGAGTTGTCAATTAATTGTGTAGTAAAAAACTATTATATTATGATGTAACAAAATATACTCACATGACCCAACAAAATTATAACTTTAACTTACAGTGAAACACTGAATTACAAAAAATAATCCATGAAGTGTATAAAAAGATGATACTACCCAAAATTCACTAGTTTAATAACCACTCATAAATTTTGAGTAGTTGCTTGTAGTTTTAAATAAATATTATTTTATTTGTAGATTAACAGCAGAAATTTTCCCCTTATTATCTTCTAGATCAAAGCCAACACTTTGACCTTCATTAAGATTACGGATACCGGCACGCTCTACAGCCGAGATGTGAACAAAAACATCACTCCCCCCATCGTCTGGCTGGATGAAACCGAAACCTTTGGTTGTATTAAACCATTTAACCTTACCTACTTTAGTAGCCATAAAAACCTTTTAGTATAGAGTTACTTATTTGAACTTAATTCACAACTCTTCCGTAGAAATTAAACCAAATAAATTGACAGATACAAGGTTTTCATGCTATTAAAGAGTTAATTATTAAACTCAAGCAAGCATGTTACTCTTTTTCTTAATAATTGTCAACAAGGGATAAGACAATTATGTGTAGATTCTATATTTTTCTTTGAAACATAGATATTTTAGCACAATTTATTCACTGATTTATCAATTCTATAAGTAGAATTTGAAAAATAAAAATTGTAAAATTGCTAGATGTATAGCATAGATATATAAAGCATTATGGCTTATAATCCGTAAATTTATAGTAATTTTTTGCTCAAAATTTCTTGCAACCATAAATATATATTGCAAAACTCCAAATATAACTACTATAAGTACATAGATATACGACAAGGGAAAAACAGCAATGGTATGCAGTACAGTCAAAATCATAGATATTGCAAGGGCAAGCCTAAGATTACCTAGATCATGTTTAGCTATATAGCCAA